>CALVFT010000021.1 GCA_944326915.1 Candidatus Gastranaerophilales bacterium | reverse complement strand
CATGGAGAAGCTCATCGACATGCTGGAGGACGACGACGACGTCCAGAACATCTGGCACAACTGGGATCAGGATTGATTGAACTTTTACAGCTAAAATACGCAGAAACAACAAAGAAATTACTGATAAAATACAACTTTTTGAACAAGAAAATTTTTGAGTTGTGTTTATTATAATTTGAGTTGTGACGTACATTATGCCTTGAATTATGACGTACAAAACATAAAAGGAGGCATAATTATGAAGCTGGAAGCATTGGCAAAAGAGTACCTAATTGAGATTGAGATTAGACGATACACCCCGAAGACAATAAGAGGGGTTAGAAATAATCTCAATCTCTTTTTGCGCTTTTGCAAGGAAGAAATTGGTATTGATGAAGTGGACGATTTAACCCAGGCAACGGTAAAACAATTTACAAAGCATTTAATGGAGCAAGGCCGCAAAGGTACTTACATTAATGGATTGCTGAAAAGCGTTAAAGCAATAATACAGTATGCCTATGATGAAGGTTACGGCGGCTTTAATACTAGAAAAAACTTCAAATGGGTCAAGGAAGAAAAGCCTGTTATAATGGCATTTAAACCTTCAGACGTGAAAAAAATGCTACAGAAATGCAATGGGTATGATTTCATTTCGGTAAGAGATGCGGCTGTGCTAACAATGCTATTTGAAACAGGTGTCAGGTGCTGGGAGTTATGTTGCATCAAAAAAGAAGATATCCACGATGATTATATCATTATCAATGGCAAAAATCATAAACAAAGAGTAGTCCCAGTTACGGCCATACTCAAAAAGGCTCTAATCAAGTATGATATGATGATGTCAAAATATTTTGACTTAAAATCAACAGATGATTTCTATTTTCTGTCTTTTCGCGGTAAGCAGCTCACAAATAGCGCCGTGGAACACATAGTAAAACGTTACGGCAGCGGAATAGAGGGTGTCAGAATATCGCCCCATACTTGCAGACACTTTTTTGCACAGCAGCAAATTAAAATGGGAACTGACCTATACACTATTAGCCGCCTTTTGGGGCATGAGAACATACAAATTACTCAGACATATCTACGCAGTTTGCGCGATGATGAAGTTATTGAGATAGCAAAACAAAAAAGCGTATTACTAAATCTATAAACAAGTACAACCGTCTACACAAAGTAGGCGGTTTTTTTATTCACATTAAGACAGTATTTTTTGACAAACAGCACCCACCCAATATAAACAGATGGGGAAAGACATTGCAAAAAAATCTACAGAAAGAAATAGAGATTTTTTGTAAAGACAATTAACGCTCAAACAAGACAACATTCTTAGGTAAAATTAATTAAGATAAAACATAATAAAATCAATGCTTTTAGAAAATGTGGTATTAACTCCCTTCATGGATAAGATAAAAAATCCACTTCATATCCGCTGAAAATAAATGCTATAAAACATAATAAAATTAACTGATTTTAAATTTTTGATAATTAGACCATTTGTGGAAAAAGAAAGAAAACTAGAATAGTTCTACGGCACCCAAAATCAATGCAAACAGAAATAAATTCGATGGTTTTGGGAAAAGAGATAGAATAGCCCTATATGAAAAAGAAAAGAAAAATGCTTATGACAGAAGAATTCTTTTTCATCTAAAACTTAATATAATCAATAATTTTGAAAAAAATAGAAAAATAGTTTAATATGAATATATCATCAAAACTTGACAAACAGGTTGCACTATGCTACTGTAAAATAAAACAAAGATAAACAAAGGAGAGATTAAAATGTTGAAAAATTTAGACGAAATTACAAAATTGAAGGAAATAACAGAGAATGGATTTAGCACTGATTGGAAGAACGAAATTAGGATACTTACAAAGTATTACAAAATGCAAGGAATTAAAAAATGCAAAATCAAAGAACAAATAAAAGAAAAATTGGAAAAAGAAGTTGAGGAATACAATAAATTTACTATGTTTGATATTGTAAATAAAATTATAGAAAAAGCCTGGAAAGATGACAAGCCATTAAGACAAATAATAGAGATAACAATACCAAAAGCAACGGTTGATTGGTTCTTGGCATTAGAGGGTCAAAAAATCCCAAAGGAAACAATAAATGCAATCAGAGCCAAAAAACCAACAAAAGTAATACAAAAATTCTGGAATTGGAATAGAGTCAAGATGCTATTCACTCTTTATATTTGGTCAAAAATACAACAACAATATAGTGATTTTTGGCAATATGTCGCTGTTGAGAGAGAAGTTGGGTATTTCAGGGAGTGTGCCGGACTGCCTGAAAAGTATAAAGTAGTCCAGGAGAGCAACAACTTACACGACCTAGGCATAGTCAGGATCAGTAGCGAGCGCAAACTAGAGTTGTTGTTTTTGGAGCAACTCCCACAAGATGGAGACATGGTAACACTGACAGGACAAGACATGGTTAAATGCGGATATTGGTTGGAAAAGCAGAAGATGGGAAGTTTCATCTGTCAAAGATGCGGGAAAGAAATAGCAATCACAAACAACACAGGACGAAAAAGAAAATACTGCCCTGACTGTACAAGCCCAAAAGTAACAATACAAGCAATATGTATTGATTGTGGGAAAGTGTTTGAAAAGTCAGCAAAAGCGACTAAGACTTGTAGATGCTACAAATGCCAGCAGGAAAGAGACAAAGAAAGAAAGAGACGTAGCAAATCAAAAACTAATTGAGTTATAAGCCTTAGATATCAAGTGTTTTAAAGAAGTAGGATACATGACTTATATATGGAAGAAATAACCATAATGCATAATTTACACCTCTAAAATATAATTGACATTATAGACATGATTACATTATACACATTATACACATTCAATAAAATTACCAAGTAGTTTCAATAAAATTACCAAGTAGTTT
>CALVFT010000020.1 GCA_944326915.1 Candidatus Gastranaerophilales bacterium | reverse complement strand
TCTCCATTGTCAGAAAGTTATGTCCTCACCTTTCGGTGTTTGACTCGTTTTACGCTGAACTATTAATTCAACTTTTTTATCCGTTATCATTTTTTCGAATCAACAAAGTATTTTTTTCGTCTTCAGCTATTCTATTGTCAATGTTCATTGCGCTATAAATTCAGTCAACGATAAAGTTTAAGGGTAATGCTATTTATGAAAACTGAACTTCATCAGCGTCTTTTATTGTAACTCATCATTATTTATTGTCAAGCATTCTTTTGAAATTCTTTAAAACTATTGTTTTTCGGCTATTTCTTTCAGTTTGCTTTCGCAATGAGCACGTCTTTAATGTTACTAAGAAAAAAGTTTAAAGAAAAGTCTTTTTTTACATGTTTTTATAACTTTTTTGCATGCCCTTTGGCGCACAAGACTTTCAATGCTTTACATTTGTTAACACTTGTTATAATGAAGATTATACATGCTTTTCAGAGGTTATTATTTTTAGTAGTAAGCATGTTTTTTACTAAAATTCATTACAATATATGAAGTCATTTGTTTTTTTTTGAAACATAGATTAATATGTAACATACAAGTAAGTAGATACTTTAATATTTTTAAATAGGAGAGTTAAAATGATGAAATCTTTGAAAGCATGCGTTTTATCTGTGGTTATTATGGCAGCATGTTCATCCGTTGCACTTGCTGATGGCAATGCATTTACACCATTGAATTTCGACGATACTGCATATGGAACGCCAGCTAAAACTTCTGCTACTAAAACTATTGGACAAACTAGTGAAGAAGTTCCTGCCGGAAATACTAAAATGCAAAGTGCTATTACTCAATTAGATAATGCACAAGTTGACGTTAGAAATGAATTACTTAATTACAAATCAAAATATTCTGATGTAGACGCTCAATACAAAGCAGTAAAAGCTGAAAGACAAGCTCTTGCAAAACAAATCAAACAAATTGAAAAAAGAATCAAACAAATTGATACTGCAAAAGAAAGAATCAGAAAAAATATGATTTAGGTTTAGGTATAGATATTTACCAAATAAAAAAGCTCTCATGATTGAGAGCTTTTTATTTTTAATAAATACAATTTATTAGTTATTTCCAGAATATATTCTTATGTAATTCCAATAACTTCTAAACACTTTTTTTACATAATTTTGAGTTTCGGAATATGGAATTTGTTCTACAAACTCATCAGTATCATTATAATATAGAGAATTTTTCCAACGTTGCAAAGATCCTATGCCACCATTATATGCAGCAACAGTAGAAACATCATAACCGGACAAAAGACTTTTTAAGTATGCATAATAATAGTTTCCGGCTTTCAAATTAGCATGAGGATTAAATAAAACATCTTGAGATGTAATACCCAGACCGAATTTTGAACTTATTTCAAAAGCAGTGGAAGGCATAAGCTGCATTAGCCCGGTAGCACCTACCGCACTCTGAGCCAATGGGTCAAAATAACTTTCCTCACGAACTAATGATTGAATTAACGGAATATTATTCCCAGTGATTGACGCATATTTATGAATGTCTTCATAATAATTTAGAGGATAAACTAGACGCCATCTTAAATCATACTTATCAGGTTTTGGACTAACTTTATCCATAGCATCTCTTGCAAGCATCATTGAATGAGGATAATCACCTTTTTTGTACAAAACCCAACTTTTTACAAAATCATCATCACTTAATTCATTCAATACATCATAATCTTTTAAATCTACAAGTTTTACGATTATGTTATTTTTAGTGTATTTATATGGATACACAACAGGCTGTGGGTTTATATAGTTTGTAATAAGAGGAGAACTCATCCTATTCAAACGAAGGTACGCCCTATATGCATAATAATCATCTGGATATGAAGATATTACTTTTCGATAATATCCTGTGTATTCTGCATATTCATTTAATCTTTCATATATTTTGCCTAACCAAAACATAACCATTGGAGCAGAATTTGAATCAGGAAATTTATTCAAGTGGTCCTGCCCTACCTTTATAGCACTTTGATAATCTTTCTTTTTAATCTTTGCAAAAAAGATGTTAGACAAGGCATCCGCTGAAAATCTGCCTGTTGGATATTTTAAGTACAAATAACTATAACACTTATCTTTTTCATCAATAGACAATGTATCACATTTCAAATTAAGCAGATAATCTCGACCTTTTAAAGAAGATATCGTCAACAAATGATTAACTGCTTCTGAATTATTCTTTGATAATTTTAAATATATATCTATAGCATCAAAAATATCCTGTTCATCAACATATTGAGAATATTTTTTTAAACCTGTTTCAGTCAAAAACTTTGCCCTAGGATAGTTTCCCATTGCATCAGAATTCTTTACATCAAGAGCCCAATTCTCTGATAAGTTAGAATGAGCCAGTAATTCTCTAGTTTTTTGATAATCCCCAAAATTATATGTAGCCCTTGCCATGAGTAAATAATCATCACTACTAATTTCTTTATCTAGCTCTAACCAATTATTTACAACATTCATAGCTAAGCGCCCTGATGGAGCTTTTGTTAGATAATGTCTAAAATAATTCTCTATATCTGACTTTACAGACATTGGAAAAATTTTATTTTTATCCTGAGAATATTTATTTTTAAGCAATAAACCGCAATAATACTCCGCAGCTATAGCATAATCAGTATCCGGAAAAGATTTGATTATCTCTTCAAAATATTTTTTAGCTAGTTTCGGTTTTTTATCAACTAGCAACTGAGCTGCCATATAACGAGATCTTGGAGCCAATTTATGTTTCGGATAATTATTAAATATAAATTGATACTGTTTTAGAGCTGATTTATCATCATTAAGCATTCTAGCGCACTCTGCCTGATGGTAAATCGCTATTGGTTTAAGATTAGAAAACAAAGTTATTCGAGAAAAAAGATAATACGAGTTTTGATAATCACCCTGTTCATAATCAGCTAAAGCCTGTTTGTATATATCATCGGTTTTTGCCGGAGATTGATATATTTTAACAAAATAAAAGGCAGCCGAAAATATAATTCCAACTATAACCGTGCTTACTATAACCCTTTTCTTATAATCCCAATAAAACATTACAATAAATAGTCTAGCAAAAATACTTATTTTATTCAAGAAATTTTATAATATAATTTAAACTATGTCAGAAAAATTAAACAAAATACTTTTAAAAACAAAAAAAGAATATATTACAATCGACAATTTAAAAACCGAAAATGAGAATTCCGTCCTAAACACTCTTGCTGAAAAACTTTTCTGTGGAAATTGCATTGTTGAATTCAATACAGATGCTTTAACCACAAATGAAGCAATAATTTTAGGTAAAAAACTAAAACAACTGTGTGCTGAATTTGATTCACTACTTATAATTAAAGATAGAGCAGATATTGCATTCGCAATAAATGCAAATGGAATCATATTAGATAAAAACAGTATTGATATACATAACGCAAAACACATTCTTGGAGAAAATATAATTATTGGATACTCTATAAACTCTTTAGAAAACAGGGAAAATATTTCTTTTCAGAATATCGACTTTTTAAAAATTTCGAAAAATAGTAATATAAATGTAAATATTCCTATATTTCACAATAGTTATAGTATATAATTTGCTTTTTTGTAATATAATTAATTCATTGAATTTATCTAAAATAAGAGGAGTAAAAATGTACGGAATAATTTTAGCAGGCGGTTCAGGAAGCAGACTATGGCCATTATCAAGAGAGCTTTATCCTAAACAATTATTAAATCTCAATTCTGATAGAAGTCTTCTTCAAGCTACCTTTGAGAGACTAGCTAATTTTATGCCAAAAGAAAATATCTTAAGTATCACAAATACAAAACACACTTCAAACGTTAGAATGCAGTTAAGTGAACTTGCAGATAAAATTTCGTTGCTATCAGAACCTGTATCAAAAAACACAGCTCCTGCTATAGCACTTGCTACAAAATTTATAACTCAGACATCAGATAATGACCCAGTAATAATAGTAGTACCATCTGATCATTTAATCGAAAATCAAGATAAATTCATTTCAACAGTAAAAAAAGGTGAAAAACTTGCAGAAGAAGGATATATCGTTACTTTTGGGATTAGACCAAACTATCCTGAAACAGGTTATGGATACATAAACACTTCTGACAAACTTTCTGAAGGGTTTAAAGTTAAAGAATTTGTAGAAAAACCAAATGAAGAAACTGCTAAAAAATACTTACAAGCTGGAACATATTACTGGAACAGCGGAATTTTTATGTTCAAAGCTTCAACTTTGTTAAATGAAGTAGATAAACTTGCTCCTGAAATTGCTAAAATTTCTCAAGAAATAGACTTTACACAATCTTCAGACATACCATTTATCAGTTTTGACAAAATGCCTAATATTTCAATAGACTATGCAATTATGGAAAAATCAAACAGAATTGCCCTGGTAGAACTTGAAAGTGATTGGAATGACCTTGGCTCTTGGCAAGCTATTTATGACGTAAGTAAAAAAGATAAAGATGGTAATGTCTTTGTAGGTCACGTATTAGATAAAGATTCAAAAAATTCGTTTGTATACTCTTCATCAAAACTTGTTGCAACAATCGGACTTGAAGATACTGTAATAGTTGAAACTGAAGATGCCATACTTGCATGCAAAAAAGACAAAACTCAAGATGTTAAATACATATACAACGAATTAAAACAACAAAACGATAATACACATCTTGTACACAAAACAGTCTATAGACCTTGGGGCTTTTATACAGTAATTGCACAAGGAAAAGGTTTTATTACAAAAATTATACACGTTAATCAAGGACAAAAATTGTCAGTACAATCACACAATCACAGAAGTGAACATTGGGTAGTATTATCAGGTACAGCATTAGTCAAACTTGATTCTGAAGAACATATACTTAAACCTGGACATAGCGTTGATATCCCTGTAAAAGCTATACATTCTCTTCAAAATCCATATGATGAAGATCTTGAAATTATTGAAGTCCAAAAAGGCGATATTCTTTTGGAAGAAGATATAATAAGATATGAAGATATGTATGGAAGAGTTTAAAATTAGGCAATAATTTTTCTTTTCATGTTTTACACAAAATATGAAAGTTAGTAATAATTATTTTAGTGTGCCATATCTGCAAAAAAACTCTCCGTCATTCGGATCAACAAGCCATACATATATAAATAAAGATGGTATAGAAATAGGCAATGATTCTTGCCTGTTTCGTGAAGATTTGGATTGGAAAAAATTAGTTGATTATCAAACAACACATTTTAAAGATAAAGATAAAGTAAATATAATACAATTTGCATCCTCAGATGGTTCTGAAGCATATACACAAATAATGGCAATGGAAAACTTTGCACCACAAGAAAACTCTAAAAAATTCTTCCCAATAAACGCATATGATATAGATAAAGATATTGTAGATACTGCTAATTCAAAATTATTTAACATAGTACAATCTGATTACCAAAGAGCCAAAGAATACAATGTAAATATCGCTGATTACTTTAATCACTCCGATACTTGGTGCAAAACAACCGAAGATATGCAAATGAATATGAACTATGCAGACCTAATGGAAGAAGCTCCAGAATCTTTTAAAGTATCAAAACAACTAACTGATAAAGTAAAATTTCATCAAGGAGATATGTACAAAGTAATCAAAGAAACAAATGATAATTCTGATTCTGTTATACTGTGCAGAAATATTTTAGGATATTTCACAAATGATGAAGTAAAAAATTTTATCAATATTGTTAAAGAAAAACTTCACCAAAACAGCCTATTTATAATAGGTTCATTCGACACAATGAATACTAACATCGAAACAATTTTAAGTGAAAACGGTTTTGTAAAAGTATTCAAAAATGTCTTTAAAAGAGTGTAGACAAAACTAAATATTAATCTTTAAAATATTATTAAATACAAATCGGATTTCAGGGTAATATCCGATATTTAATAATTCAACAAAACGCTCAAACGTATTAGGTGCTATAGCTTCTACCCATTCTTTATCAAGATATATTCCCTCAACAAACCGCGCAAATAATTCAGTTGGCTGTTGATAATATTTATTGTATTTATTGATTCTTGAAGAAATTCTAGCCTGCTTTCTTTGAAGGGATTTCAATCTTATATACGCAGCAAAGGCTTTTTTAATATCAGGGAAATCCTGTTCTATATTGTCTATTGAATGATATTTAACACTACTTTTGAAAAATCCTCTATCTATAATTTTTACTCTATCGTACTTTAGTAAATATTTAGCATTTGAATGTTTAATAAACCGGTCAAATTCTTTAAATTTTTTCGAACGCATAAAATTTGGATAATCAGCTTTTATAATACTTTCCTCAGCTTTAATCTTATTTTTAACCCTATCTTTATGCTCAAATAATCTAACACAAAGGGAATTTTGGTCCACAAAATTTGTTACTTTTACCAGCTCTTCAAAAATATCAGACTCAGATGTTTTAAACAAAACCTCTAACGAACCACCTGTTTTGTGAAGATTTTTGTCCATACAATAATTTACATAATGAGCAAACTCATGTAACAGAGTCGGTACTATCTTTTCTTCAGGAATATTTTTAGAAATATCAATCCTATTTTTCAAAAAGAATCCTTGATGTCCTCTAGCTTTTGTTTTTGTATGAACATCAATTCCAAGTGTTTTAAAATATTCTATAAGACTTTTCTTTTCCATCATTACAAACCAAAACTAGAAAATTTTATAAGGGTTAAGAATATTATTCGGATCAAAAGTTTTCTTTATTTTTCGCATATGTTCAATAGCAACAGAATTTATCACTTTATGAATATAATCTCTTTTTGCCAATCCAATACCATGCTCTCCAGACAATATACCACCTAATCTTGCAGTCAAATCATAAATTTCAGATTTGGCAAGTTTATAATTCTTATATTCTTCTTCATCTCTATAATCAATTGGGATCTGAGGATGTACACTACCATCACCCACATGTCCGACTAAGCATGGTGTAAGGTTATATTTTGAACAGATATCACGAATTCCTTCAACCAATTCAGCCAAATTTTCCCTAGGCACAATAACATCATCTGTTGTAACATTAGGCTTTAGTTTTGCACACGCACCCATAGAAGAACGTCTTGCTGTCCAAATTTTATTATACTCATCATCATTATGAGAAGCCTGTATTGCTACAGCCCCTGATTTTTCAAGCATATTTGTAATTATCTTTTCCTGATAATCCATTGCAACTGCAAACCCATCAATTTCAATTATCAAAGCAGCATCTTTATCTGTAAAAAGCCCCGTAGGATAGAATTTTTCAACTGTTTGAATTGCATTTTTATCCATAAAATCTATGGTTGTAGGGAATATTCTTTGCTCTATAATTGCATTTACTGCATTTACAGCATCTTTTACCGTATCGAAGTACGCCATAAAAACTTTTTTAGCCTCAGGTTTTGGAATAAGTTTCAATGTAGCTTCTACAACAATACCTAAAGTGCCTTCAGACCCAACAAACAGACTACCTAAATTATATCCCGTAGCATTCTTAATTGTATTTGCACCTGTCCTCAATATTTCCCCATTAGCCATTACAACAAGCATGTCAATAACATAATCTTTAGTTGAACCATATTTAAAGGTCTTAGCGCCACCGGAAGACTGCGCAATACTACCTCCAATAGTAGACACAGCAAGATTGGAAGGGTCAGGAGGATAAAAAAGTCCTATTTCATCAACTCTTTTTTGCAAATCTCCAACAATAACCCCAGGTTGAACTTTTGCAGTCATATTTTCAGCATTTATTTCTAAAATTTTATTCATTTTAGAAAAATTCAAAATTATACCACCATGTTCAACAACACAAGCTCCAACTACATTAGTACCTGCACCTCTGCAAATAACTGGAATTTTGTATTTATTCGCCAATCTAACAACAGCTTGTACTTGTTCTATTGTTTCAACAAACACAACTGCATCAGGCAAATTTTTAATTTGTCTGATATTTGTCGCATCCTGAGCATATACATATCTTTCTTCCAAAGAAGTAAGTATGTTATATGCGGGTATATTTTTTTTCAAGTCTGATATTAACCTATTCTTCATCAACATATGATGCCAGCTTTTCTATATTTGCACTTAATCTGGATAATTGTCTTTCAATTTTATCCACTTTATTATTTAACATCATATCATCTTTTTCTTCAAGTGTTGAAATAATTTTTTCTATTTTCATTTCTAATCTGTCAATTCTTGATTCTTGCATTTCAAATCTTTCTTCAAGCTCATCAAGAATAGATGCTTTATCAGGGATAGATACTCTCAAATCTTCTATCATATCTTTTACTTTATTTATTTCAGAAGTATTTTCAGTGATAGAAGTAATATTTTCACTTGTAGAGTCAATCCATTCTCCAAGATAAGTTAAAACCTGATGAAATACTTTATCAGTATTCGCAGAAGTTACAAGCATTGATTTAATAGAATCAATTTTCTTTTCAAATCTTTCATTTACTTCCGTATAATCAATGTAACTAATTTTTTCTTCAAGATCAGATACTACATTACTAAAACGGTCCAAACCGCTACTTAGAGATCTATAAGCCTCATCAGAAGTCAAGAGTAGTTTATTAGTTCTAGAACTAATGCTAATTATATCCTCATTTAACTTTTCAATATCTTCTTTCAATTCCAACATCTGATCAGGAGTTAAAGACGATTGTAATCCTTCTACAGAATGAGCAATTCTATTAATATTTAAAGATAAATCATTGATATCATCTTTAGATGTCGAATTTGAAATCTCATTTAATGCTATACGTAATTTTGCAATATCTGACTCAACATCTTGTAATGTATATGAATAGTCAAATCCATCACTATTTGCAGAGGTAATTTGTTTTAACTGTTCTCTTACTTCCTTTAGGTGATTAGTTATTTCATCTGTTTTTTCCTCTACAAAATCTTTAATTTCCTCTGTTTCTTCAACAAATGAAACTTGTTCAAAAACAGATACTATAGCAGCCATAATTGATTCTTTAATATCTTGAGTATTCTTTTCCAAATCAACATCACTAAGGCCATTTTCAATATTCTGTATTTTTGTCAACAAATCTTCAAGACAAGAACTAATTGCTTCAGTTCTTTCATTCAAACCAGATGACTCAAAATACTTACGTTGAGAAATTATCAGATTTTTTATATCTTCAATTTCTTCCTGAGCATCAAAATCTTCTGAATCATTAAACAATGCAAGAGTATCAACTTTTTGATGCAATGCCATTAAAGTTTCTTCGAGTTTTCCTTCAGCAACAGTAATATTATCTATTTTTTCATTCAACCCTTCAAAAGCATCGCTGTATAATTCTCCATCATTCTCAGAACTAAGAACTAGAAGATCCATCTTACTATGCAAAGCTTCCAAAGAATCATCAGCTTTTTTTACAAGCTCATTTGTTAAATCGAATCTTTGTAAAAGTTTTTCACTATCATCTTTAATACAAGATTTCAAAGAATTCTTTAAATCTTCAATATTTGCTTCAACTGACTCAACTTTTTCTTTTCCTAAGGCAAAATCAATCAACAATGATGCAAACTTTTCAGAAAGATCATGTTTCAATTCATCAATTGCAGTCATTGTATCTTGTGCATTCAAAGCAATACCAATATGCGCCTTCAAATCCTCAATATATTCATCCAATTTTGAATCAATATTATTT
>CALVFT010000019.1 GCA_944326915.1 Candidatus Gastranaerophilales bacterium | reverse complement strand
TTATACAATAGAGAACTGGAAAAAAGACTATAACAAGGCAAGAGTATTAATCTATAAGGGCAGGATCTAAACTTTATTATATGTCGGGGTTCATTTTCTAGGAGTGGTGCTGATCACTCCTTTTCTTTTTCATATAGCTTTACCAATTTATAAAAAGAAGTTGGTTTCATTCCAAGTCTTTTCATAGCTTTCCTAGCTGTAATTTGCTTAGCTTTCCATGTGCTGTATGTTTCTTCCCAATTGTTTGGATATTTAATAGCAGGTCTTCCAAGTTTTTTCCCTTTAGCTTTAGCACATGCAATCCCTTCCGCTTGTCTTTGTTTAATGAAAGCTCTTTCTTGCTCTGCAACATACCCCAGTAGCTGTAGAACTATATCGGATATTACCTGCCCTATAAGGCCATCGGTTCTTGTAGTATCAAGTAATGGTAGATCAATTACCCTTATATTAGCTCCGATTTCACCTGTAATCTCTCTCCATTCATCGCAGATTTGCTTGTAATTTCTTCCAAGTCTATCAATAGATTTGATAACAAGCAGATCCCCTTTTCTAAGTTGAGCTTTCATAGCCTGATACATGGGCCGATCAAAATTTCTTCCGCTCAATTTATCAAAAAAAATATCTCGTTCATTAATCCCCATATCAAGCATAGCCTGAACTTGTCTGTCTTCATTCTGATCCGTAGAAGACACACGGCAGTATCCGAAAGTTTTAGTTTCCATAAAAATCCCTTTTTGTTTCTGTGTCAATTATACAAAAAGTATTTGAGAATCTCTATATACAAAGCGAACATTCGTAAAATAATTTAACAAGATTAATGAACAATATTTAAAGCTGAAATCCTATGACCGTAAAAGTGTACTTAATTGAACACCATAGGTAAACACTTATAAACAACTTTGAAATATTATGGACAATTGTTTGTGTACAATTTTATCAATTTAACAAGCAGTGCGTCATAAGTGCGTCATTTTATAAAAGTAGAGGATCTTGTTTTTTTATCTATTGTATTAAAATATATTTATAATAAGCAAAAAAAAGTTGCCATTTGAGGCAACATTAAATAAACACGAGGATATTAAGAGAGAGAGTATAAAAAACTTGCTTTTAATCTGCTTTCATTATCTTGAATTGCTGATTAGTAATTTATAATATCCATTTCCAATCTTAAATTTTTGATTTCCCTTACTCTTATATAAAGTATTTTTTTATTTAAGAATTTACAAAAATATTTTTTATTGTTAAGAATTTGTTACAAAAACTGTCTTAAATATAGCTATATTAGTAATGTGGTTGTCAGAAATTTAATAAAATGATATAATCCAAGAAAGAAGAGGTGTATTAAGTGGAAGAAGTTTTGGAAAATTCAAAGTTTAATGTTGTAGCTTTTTTAAAAAAAGCTGTAGAGGTAGGTGCTTCAGATGTTCATTTACAAGTTGATGAACATCCAGCAATGAGAATTGATGGTAATATTGTTAAAGTTGATATGCCAATTTTAACAGAGGATGATATTACAGTTGCTTATGATCTGCTTTTGCCTGGTCATTTTAAGGGGAATGTTAATACTGTATTTGATTTGGATTTTGCATATGAAATTAAAGGAGTCTCTCGTTTCCGTGTAAATTTAAGTCGTCAGTTAGGTCGTAATGCATTAGTAATAAGAACTATCCCTTATGAAATAAAACGAATTTCTGAATTAATGTTACCTGAATCTATTGAACAGTTTGCAAGTTTAAACAACGGGCTTATTTTAATTACTGGACCAACAGGCTCAGGAAAATCTACAACAATTGCTTCTTTGATTGATTATATTAATATAAATTACCCAAAACATATTATTACTGTTGAGGATCCTGTTGAGTTTATATTTACAAATAAGAAATCATTAGTTTCTCAACGTCAGGTTTTAATTGATACGCCAGGTTTCCCAGAAGGAATTAAGTATGCCTTAAGACAAGATCCTGATGTTATATTTATTGGTGAAATTAGAGATAGGGAAACTGTAACTGCTGCATTGAAAGCTGCTGAAACCGGTCACCTTGTTCTTGCAACCATTCATACTAATGGTGCTATTCAGACTGTTAATAGAATTGTTAATATGTATGAACCTGCAGATAGAGATTTTATTAGAGCACAGTTGGCATCAATTTTGCGTGGAACAATTTCTCAAAAATTAGTACCAGTAGCAAATGGTACCGGTAGACGACCTGCTTGTGAGGTATTAGTTGTTACTCCAACTGTTAAGGATTTTATACAAAAGGATAAGTTGGAAGATATATATAGTCTTGTTAAAAAAGGTTCATTTAATAATATGATAACCATGAATACATCTCTTTATAAGTTGTATGAACAAGATCTTATATCAGAGGAAGTTGCGATATCATATTCTGACAATAAGACCGAATTACAACAAATGTTGCGTGGAGTATATCATGGTACATTTGGTGGATCTATTTAAGTAGTAGGGTAGTTCTAAATATACTAATGAATAATTTTGTAACAGATGCAATTAATTTGAAGTCATATAATCTTAGTGAAGCTGACAAAATAATTGTTATGTATTCAAAAGATAAAGGATTAATAAGGGGAGTTGCTAAGGGGGTTAAAAAACCTAAAAGTAAGCTTGGTGCTAGAATGGATATTCTTGTTGCCAATAAGTTAATGCTTTATAAAGGAAAGATTCTTGATCGAATTTGTCAGGCGGAGGCTTTAAATACTTTCCATAAGACTCGTCAGGATATGGATAAGATTTTTTATTCAATGTATATTTCTGAGGTTGTGAGTAATTTTGGTGTAGAAGATGATCCATGTTCTAATGAAGTGTATGAACTTTTATACAAAGCTTTGGAAAAGATTTCAAATGCACAGAATAAAGTAGAAATTTTACTAACTGTTATTAAATTTCAGTTAAAAATGATGCAAATTTCAGGTTTTGGAATAGAATTTGAGACCTGTTTGTGTTGTGGAAATAAAATAGGTTCTGAAAATATGTATTTTTCATCCCAAACAGGTGGGGTTGTATGTCAGCATTGTAATGAAAAATATAATTTGAAAACTGTTATGCATTACAAAATTAGAGATTTTCTTTATAGTCTTTTAGTTGTAGACTTAGACGAAGGTTCTGAATATGATGAAAAAGCAAATGAAAAAGTTTGTTTAGTTTGTTTTAATCTTTTAAAAGGTTATATCGATATTCATTCGTCTAAGAAATTTAAATCAACTGAAATTTTACAGGAGGTTATATAAGTGAATATATTGAGCAAATTTTTTGATTTTTCTGTGAAAAGATCAGGTATTGGAATCTTTTGGTTTTATTTATTTCACTCTATTTTAGGTTCTATAGTAGCAGGTATTATTTGTGGTGTTCTTGTATTTATAATTTTGAGTAGTGTACCTGGTTCAAATTTTGATGGAGGAAGTTTTGGGATTAAGTATGGACCATTGTTAGCTATGTTATACGGGGTTGGTATGGCAATAGCAATTATGTATAAAAAACGTATTCTTAATTCTTATAAGGCTGTTTTATTGACAATAATAGCGGTACCTCTGTTGTACTTTTTCGGATTTTCTTTAGGTTTTATTCCTGTAAGTTTTATAACTGCGTTTGAAAGTAATAATGTAGAATAATTAATTAAAGATTAATTTCACTGACTTTTTCAAAAATTCTATTAAAATGAAAATATGAGTTATAAGAAATGGAGTTTTTGATATGCCAGATTTTGAGAAATTTACAAATTATTCACAAGAAATCTTAAATTCTGCTGGTGCAATTATGCAATCTCATAAAAATTCAGAATTGCAACCTGCACATATTATGTTAGCCATGATAAAAGATAATGGCTTAGTAAAGGATTATTTAACTGAATTAAAATTATTAAATCAAGGTTTTATTGACAAAGTTGTATCTATAGTTAATTCTTTTCCTACTATTTCAGGTCCGCCAAATGGTCAGGTCTTTTTGTCAAGTCAAACATATCAATTATTGGATTATGCTGGAAGACAGGCTGAAGAATTTAAGGATGATTTTATTGGTGTTGAGTGTATTTTGCTTGGTATGACTCAATTAAATAATAGCGATATTCAGTTATTATTAAAAAATTATAATGTTACAGCAAATACTGTTTTAAATGTTATGAAAAAAATAAGAGGAAATAAAAAAGTGGATAATAAAAATGCAGAAGAAAATATGAAAGCTCTTGAAAAATATTCAACTGATCTTACTGCTCTTGCAAGAAAAGGGAAATTAGATCCTGTAATTGGTAGAGATGAAGAAGTAAGAAGAATAATTCAAGTATTAAATAGAAGAACAAAAAACAACCCTGTATTAATAGGAGAACCTGGAGTTGGTAAAACTGCTATTGTTGAAGGACTAGCTCAAAGAATAGTTCGAGGTGATGTTCCAGAAAGTTTAAAAGATGTAAAATTAATTTCTCTTGATTTAGGGGCACTTGTTGCTGGTGCTAAATTCCGTGGAGAATTTGAAGAACGTTTGAAAGCAGTTTTGAAAGAAGTTGAAGATTCAAACGGTGAAATCGTTATGTTTATTGATGAATTACATACAGTAGTCGGTGCAGGAGCAACAGAGGGCTCAATGGATGCGGGAAATTTATTGAAACCAATGCTTGCTCGCGGTGTTTTGAGAACTATTGGTGCTACTACAATAAATGAGTATAGAAAATATATAGAAAAAGATCCTGCTTTAGAAAGACGTTTTCAACCTGTTTTGGTTGGAGAACCTTCTGTTGAAGATACAATAAGTATTCTAAGAGGTTTAAAAGAAAAATATGAAGTGCATCATGGTATTCGAATCCTTGATAGTGCTTTGATACAAGCCGCAAAACTTTCTGACAGATACATCACAGATAGATTTTTACCTGATAAGGCTATTGATTTGATAGATGAAGCAGCATCTTCTTTACGTATTGAAATTGATTCAATGCCGGAAGAAATAGATAAAATGATGCGTCAAAAAATACAACTTGAAATTGAACGTGAAGCCCTAAAAAAAGAGGATGATGACGACGCTAGAGCTAAAGTTCTTGATTTGTCAAATCAAATATCAGAACTTGAAGGAAAAATTAATACTCTAAAAGCTCAATGGGAACAAGAAAAAGCTTCAATAACAGGTGAGGCTGGTATTAAAGAAGAAATTGAAAAAGTCAAAAATAAAATAGAAGAGGCAGAAAGAAATACTGATTTGCAAACTGCTGCAGAACTTAAATATGGTAAGTTGTTAGAACTAGAAAAACAACTTAAAGCAGCTCAAACTAAAGAGAAAACAGAAAATAAATTATTAAAAGAAGAAATTAGCGATGAAGATATTGCAAATGTCGTAAGTAAATGGACTGGTATTCCAGTAAACAAGTTAGTCGAAAGTGAAAAACAAAAACTGTTGAATATGGAAGATATTCTTCATAAGAGACTAATCGGTCAAGAAGAAGCTGTAGATATTGTTTCAGATGCTATAAGACGTGCTCGTTCAGGTTTGAAAGATCCGAAACGCCCTATTGGTACTTTCTTGTTCTTAGGGCCAACTGGTGTTGGAAAAACTGAACTTGCAAAATCATTGGCAGAATTTATGTTTAATGACGAAGACGCATTGATACGTATTGATATGTCAGAATATATGGAAAAACATAATGTATCTCGTTTAGTTGGAGCTCCTCCGGGATATGTTGGCTATGATGAAGGAGGCCAATTGACTGAAGCTGTTCGTCGTAAGCCTTATTCTGTAGTGCTTTTTGATGAAATTGAAAAAGCTCATCCTGATGTATTCAATATAATGCTTCAAATTTTTGATGATGGTAGATTAACAGATTCAAAAGGAAGGACAGTCGACTTTAAAAATACTTTAATAATAATGACAAGTAATATCGGAAGTGATATCATTCTTGAAAATACTTTAAATTCAATGGTTTCTCAACAAGACTTTGAAGAAACAAAAAATAAAGTAATGGAGGTTCTAAGAAGTCGTTTCAAACCTGAATTCTTAAATAGAATAGATGAAACAATTTTCTTTAAGGCTTTAACATTAAAAGAATTGTCACAAATTGTTGATATTCAAATGGATTATTTAAGAAGACTGTTAAAAGATCAAGAAATTGATTTTGTTATTACTGATGATGCTAAAGAATTTCTTGCTACAAGAGGGTTTAATCCTGTATATGGCGCAAGACCTCTTAAGAGAGTAATTAGGCAGTTAATTGAAAATCCTCTTTCAAAACAAATTCTTTCTCAAAAATTCTTACGAGGTGATACTGTAAAAATTGATGTAGAGAATGATGAAATAAAATTCTCAAAAGTATAAAAAAAAGGAACAGCTTAGCTGTTCCTTTTTTACTTATCTAACCAAATTGTAAATGTTACATTTTTATCTTGTTTCGGGATTATTTCAATTTCCTTGCCTCGTCCAACTATCCCTATGTAGTTGAAAAATTGTGCCATTCGTTTCCCTTTGTACTTAAGAATTTCAAAACCATCGATACAAAGTTCGGAATGAAATTCTATAATATTCCCTTTAATATCTTTAGTTTTAAATTTTTTAAATTGGATTTGCGCACTGTCATAATCCCAGCCGTTATCTTGTACATAATCTACATAACCTATTAATTTTGTTCCTTTTTTGATATAAAGTTCATCTTTATAATACACGTCATTAAGAACTTTAAATCTAATTATATCGTTGATTTGAGTTTCGTCATGACAAGTGCTTATAAGTTCTATCGGTGCAATATCAATGCTCAACTTTTCTTTATTTGATTTTGTACCAGTGAAAAATGAAAGAACTTCTCCAGATTTTACGGTTATTTCTCCACCTCTAATGAATGGAATCGCAATAGCTCCAATATCACTATTACTGTTCATATATTCATCATATACATTGTGTTGATTCCCGGCAAGATATAGTTCTCCTGGTATTTTTGTTCCGTCATTTTTTTTGAAATCTCCAATGATGATTTTAGCTTCCAGGCCGCTAAAGCCATTTTGTTGATATTTCAGGATTTTACCTGTTAAAATTTCATCTGTTGCTACAGATTTATCTCCTTCAATAACTTTAAATTGAATAGATTTCCCTTCAAGATTTCCTTTTTTATTTGTGCTGAAATCATTAATCGGTGTTATTTTTATCAAGTTATCAGAAGCATTGACACTATTGCAAATACAAAGAAAAATTGCAGTTAGTAAAAACAGTTTCTTAATCATTAAATATCCTCTTTTTGTTGTTTAAGTTGTCTTTTTCTTAGGTCTGCATGAAATTTTTTTATTTCATCTTGTTGAGCATTATAGAAATTTCTGTAGTTAATGCTTGAAGTCATTGAAGAACTTAGGTATTTAGGATATTTAGTGTAAATATATTCATACATTTTCATCATTCTTTTAGATGCCTTAGGGTGAGATCCGCCCCAATCCCATAAAGGTTCATCAAATAACTTGTTAGCAACTATAATTGCTGCAATAGGATTGTATCCTGCTTTTACCATGTAATCAATAGCTTTCAAATCTGCTTTGTATTCATATTTTTTTGAATTACCGCTAATAGATATAGTTTTTAGAAAACCTCCATATGCTTCCATTGAATGAGCTAATTCATGTGATAGAATATATGCCATTTCATCATCATTATCTATGTATGGAATCAAGCCTGAAGATATGTATACTTTTTTGTTAAAAATCATTGAGTATGCATTAACAATTCTTGAAGTCCTTTCTACTTCAATAGGAGCTTGTTTAAGTCCATTTGCATTAATAATTTTATAACCGATATTTGCGATAATTTTTTCTTGCTTTCCTGTCTTTTCCCAGAAGTTATCTTTGTTTAATCCTGTTTCAATGAATACAGTGTTTGCAAGTACAGATGAGCCAATAAGTATGGCAGAAAATAAAACTAATAATTTTTTCATAATAATTCCTCTTTCCTAACTCCGTGATAATGATACTATATGTATTTTCATTTTTCAAGCTGAAATTATGTAAAACTTTTATAAGGAAATATAAAAGTTTTATTTTCAATGCTATAATACTATTAAAGACAGACAGTTATTGGAGAGAGAAATATGTGTGGAATCGTAGGATATGTAGGTGATAGACCTGTTGTAGATATATTGTTGGATGGATTGGAACAGTTAGAATACAGGGGATATGATTCTTCAGGTATCGCATTAAAATGTGCAGATGATATAAAGGTTTATAAAGCTGAAGGAAAATTGATTAATTTACGTAATACTTTAAAATCTCATGTTAGTGAAGTGTCTTCTTCTACAATGGGAATCGGGCATATTAGATGGGCAACTCATGGAGCTCCTACTTTGTTGAATGCTCACCCTCATACTTGTAATTGTGGAAATTTAGTTCTTGTACATAACGGAATTATAGAAAATTATAAAGAGTTAAGAGAAAAACTAACAGCTCAAGGCTGTGTATTCAGATCACAGACTGATACTGAGGCGGTAGCACATTTAGTTGCTTCTAAGTATGCAAAGACAAAGGATTTAACAGAAGCAGTTCGTCTTGCAACTCAGGAAATAGAAGGAGCATATGCATTATGTGTTATGCATAATGATTATAAAAATACTCTTGTCGTAACAAAAAGAAATGCTCCATTGCTTGTAGGTATAGGTGAAGGGGAATTTTATGTAGCTTCTGATGTCCCAGCTATTATTAAACATACTAAAAAGGCAATGTACTTAAATGATAATCAAATAGCTACTATTACACCTGAAAAGTTGGTGCTTATAGATAAAGATGGGAATGAGTTGCCGCAAAAAATTGAAGTTCTTCCATGGGAACCAGTTGCATTGAGTAAAATGGGCTATAAGCATTTTATGTTGAAAGAAATTCATGAACAGCCTGATGTTGTAAGAAATATTTTGGTTGGAAAACTTCATGCCCCTGATGAACCGATTGTGCTAAATGAAGTTAAACTTAATAAAGAAACGCTAAAGAATTTAAATAGAATTCAAATTATCGCGTGTGGAACATCTCTGCATGCCGCGATGGTTGGAAAATATTTGATAGAAAATTTCTGTGGAATTGCAGTTGATGTGGAAGCATCTAGTGAATATATTTATAGAAAAACAGTTACAGATGCTCATACTCTTGTAATTGGAGTATCTCAATCAGGAGAAACTGCTGATACACTTACTGCAATTAAGCAGGCAAAAGCAAAAGGTTCTCATATCTTGATCATTACGAACAGACCTGATAGTGCTATGGCTCGTGAGGCAGATAGTTTGGTTCCAGTCAATGCCGGTATTGAAGTTTCTGTTGCTGCTACAAAATCATATACAGCACAATTAATGGCATTTTATCTTTTAGCTTTGTATATGGCAGAAATTAAGGAATCTGTTGATGTTCCAACTATGACATCTTTAAAAGCAGAAATGATGCTATTGCCTCAAAAAATTGACCAAATTTTATCAAATACAGATGAAGTTCAAAAGTGTGCGAGAGCTTATGCTAATACAAAAGATTTTATTTATGTAGCTCGTGGAATAAATTTCCCTACTGCTCTTGAAGGTGCGTTGAAGTTGAAGGAAATAAGTTATATCAATGCGACAGGATATCCAGCTGGAGAATTAAAACATGGCCCTATCGCAATGTTAGATGAAACAATGCCTGTTCTTTCAATATTAATGAATGGTTCAGTATATGAAAAACTATTATCAAATAGTGAAGAAGCGAAGGCAAGAAATGCACGCATGATAGCTTTGACAAATTCAAACGATGAAAAATTAAATGATTTGTTTGAGCATATAATCAGGGTTCCTGATGTTCAAGAATTATTTTCACCAGTAATTGCTATGGTGCCATTGCAACTTCTAGCATACTATATTGCTGAATTTTTAGGGAAAGATGTTGATCAACCTCGTAATTTGGCAAAATCTGTAACCGTAGAATAATGCAATACGTGAAATATTCTAACAAGAATACTGCCGATGTAGCTCAGTTGGTAGAGCAACTCATTCGTAATGAGTAGGTCAAGGGTTCAAATCCCTTTATCGGCTGTATTAGGGTATTATAGGTATGATAAAATCAGAGTTGGTAAAAATAAAAAGAATAGAAAATTTCGATAATTTGTATATTGAAGCTTGTCTCAAGGAATTAAATAAATTTCCTATAAGGTGGGCAATAGTAGATATTGACGAAAAAAGTATTTCTATAAGCTGTTCATATGAGTATAAATAATAATTGTGTAATATATATTAATACAATATTTGATTTTCAATATTTTTGGTTGTACACTGTTTCTTAATGACATTGCCGGGTCGGAATTAAAAACCTTACCGGCGGGTTGACGGTGATAAGGTTCGCCGGACCAAAATACAAATTAAGG
>CALVFT010000018.1 GCA_944326915.1 Candidatus Gastranaerophilales bacterium | reverse complement strand
ATGGCTTAAAATACCAAATTAGTATTGTAGTATAAGTAGAAAAAAGGAGATTAATCTCATGGCAAGAGAAAAGTACGAACGTACCAAACCGCACGTTAACATCGGTACTATCGGTCACGTTGACCACGGTAAAACAACATTAACCGCAGCTATTACTGCTGTATTGGCTGCTGCAGGTCAAGCTGCATTGAAAAAATTCGATGAAATCGACGCAGCTCCTGAAGAAAAAGCAAGAGGTATAACCATCTCTACTGCTCACGTAGAATACGAAACAGCAGCTAGACACTATGCTCACGTTGACTGCCCGGGGCACGCTGACTATGTTAAAAACATGATTACAGGTGCTGCTCAAATGGATGGTGCTATCCTTGTTGTTGCAGCTACTGACGGTGCAATGCCTCAAACTCGTGAACACATCCTACTTGCTCGTCAAGTTGGTGTTCCTAACCTAGTTGTATTCTTAAACAAATGTGATATGGTTGATGATCCAGAATTATTAGAATTAGTAGAAATGGAAGTTAGAGAACTTCTTTCTTCTTACGAATTCGATGGAGACAACATTCCATTCATCCACGGTTCAGCTTTAAAAGCTCTAGAAGCTGCTCAAGCTAATCCAAAAATTCAACGTGGTGAAGACAAATGGGTTGACAAAATTTGGGAATTGATGGATGCTATCGATTCTTACTTCCCAACTCCAGAACGTGACTTAGACAAACCATTCTTGATGCCAGTTGAAGACGTATTCTCAATCACTGGTCGTGGTACAGTTGCTACTGGTAGAGTAGAACGTGGTATCGTTAAAGTTGGTGATGAAGTTGAATTAGTTGGTTTAGGCGAAACTAAGAAAACTACAGTTACTGGTGTTGAAATGTTCAGAAAATCTCTTGACCAAGGTCAGGCTGGTGACAACATTGGTGCTTTACTTCGTGGTATCGATAAAACTGAAATTCAACGTGGTCAAGTACTTGCAAAACCTGGTACAATTCACCCACACACTAAATTCACAGCTAACGTTTACGTTTTAACAAAAGAAGAAGGTGGACGTCACACTCCATTCTTCCCTGGTTACAGACCACAATTCTACATCAGAACAACTGACGTTACTGGTTCAATCAAATTTGATGGTCAAATGGTAATGCCTGGTGATAACGTAGTTATGGAAGTTGAACTTATCGCTCCTGTAGCTATCGAAGAAGGTATGAGATTCGCTATCAGAGAAGGTGGCCACACAGTTGGTGCTGGTGTTGTTGATAAAATTATTGAATAATAATTTTGATACATAATGTTAAAAAGGTCTTGAGGTTTCTTGGGACCTTTTTATTATATAAATATACAAACAAAAACGACTTACCTTTTTAGTAAGTCGTTTACAAGTTTAAAGTTTGTTTTCCCCTAAATGTTTTGTACCTAAATATCTTCATTTTATTTTGCAAGTTGTAATGCTGAAAATTTGTTTTGTTCTTTTGATTTTTGTAAGTATTTTACTAGAGACTTTGCGATAATTTGTGATCTTTTTTGATTTTCCCTGTCTAATATTTCAAAGTATTCATCTAGTGATGACATTAAATAATCTGTTTTACTCATTTTATTTTCCCCTATAATTTACCTAAACTTTACCAATTTCCCTTTTTTTGAGTTTGACCTTATCCAAGAAGTGCTTCTAAAATTTCTGCATTTTTACTAGCTTTTTGTGTGTTTCTTATTTGATTTCTATACATATAAGTACGAAGTGCTTCTCTAATTAGTTCTGAACGTGTGCGGTTTTCATTTCCTGCTACTTGGTCGATTTCATTTAAAAATCTTTCAGGCATTGAAATTAGAACTCTTGCCATTTTTTTCTCCTTTAAGTTTCCCTAATCATTTTTCCTCTGTACTTATATAAAGGAAATTATTAATTAAAAATTGCTTAAAGTGTATATATTTTGTATAAACTTCTTAATATAAGTTTACATATCCCCCTTAAAACCTACGTACATAATAGTTTTTATCTTCTTTGAGTTCTTGTTTAATTTTTAGTAATTCTGGATTTTGAAGTTCTTTTGATAAAATTTTTGCGGTTTTTTCTCTAATTGTGTAATCTTGAACTTCTTTTGTATTAGATAGTATAACTTTTAGTGTCGGTATGTCAAATTTATCATAAAAATTATAAATGGTCTCAAGACACCAGTATAGCTTGAATACTTCTTTATTGACTTTGTATTTGCCGTCTTGGAGGTCAAATTCTTTTATTTTTTCTATCAAATCAAGTGTCTTTTTAGCTATTTGGGGACAAAAATATTCGTAAAATTTTTTATAATCCTTTAAGTTTTCGATTGCTGAAATTATATTTCTGCAGATATTTCCGTTAATATCTACAATTGCATCTAAAAATACGCTATAGTCATCTAGTGAATAGAAATAATTTATGTATTGAGGATCATTCATAAATTCTTTCAGTTTAAAAGATATTGCTTCCCGAACTTTTCCATCTTGTCCTGTGAGATTTGAAAGCAGAATTTTTGCATCTTCTTCACTAGTCAGCTTTTCAAGTTTTAGAACAGAAACTTGTTTTTCTGTTATGGTTCCTTTCGCTATAAGATTTATAAGTTCTTGTTGTGTAAGATTTTTTTTATATAAGTTAATAGCTGTATTAAAATTTATAATATCTTCTTCATTCATAGTTTTTGATATATGTGTATTCAAATTTTGCATTTAATTGAGTTACATTAATAATATAGCATAAACTATAATGTTTTTTTGAGGCAAAATAGATTTAATGTATGATATAAATTAAGCCAATGAGGTTATAATAGTTTTAGGAGAAAATTATGGGTGAAATTATATCATTTTTACAAGAAATTTTTTTAATGAAAGAAGAAAATAGTAAGCTTAAGGTTGGTTTGTCACAATTTAAGAAATCTGACAAGGTAGTTAAACCTAAAGTCAAAAAAGTTGCACCAAAAGAAGTTAAATTGTCTGATTTGATGAGAAGGGCATAAATTTTAGTATTCTATCCCTTTTCTTGCAGCGATACCAGTGTTCCAATAATGTTTTACGGGTTTTATTTCTGATACAAGATGGGCTATTTCTACGATTTGGGGGTCTGCACATCTCCCAGTGAGGACTATTTCCATTTCGTCGGGTTTGTTTTTTAGGGTATTAATCATATCATCAAGCTGTATAAGATCAAGTGATATTGCGATATTTGCTTCATCAAGAATTATAAGGTTGTATTCGTTATTTTCTATTGCGTGTTTCGCTAATTCCCAACCTTTTTTTACTATTATTTTATCGTTGTTATTGACATTATTTTTATAGGCAATTCTATCTAGACCTGCTTGTATTATGGTAAGGTTATTTTTTATTTTGGGCGAAAGGTTTTGGAACGAAATGAGTTCCCCATAGTCATCGCCTCCTTTTAGGAACATGACAAGAAGAACTTTCCAATCACGTCCCAAAGCTCGCATTGCAAGACCCAAAGATGCAGTGGTTTTGCCTTTGCCATTTCCTGTATAAACTTGGATATAACCATGTTTCGCCCATTGAGGATTAATTAAATTATTATTTTCTTTTTCTGTCATATTTTGCCTATAATTTTTATTTATTATATATTAAAAAAATGGTTAGTAAAACAGACTTGAGGATTAGATTCAAACAAGAGCGAAAGACGATTGATTTAGAATTAGTTAGTGATTTTTTAGCCAATGAGCTTAGGAAGAAAGATTACTACAAAAATTCTAAAAATATTTTGATATTCTATCCTTTGAAATATGAAATAAATGTACTAAAACTATTGGATGATAATAAAAATTTTTACCTGCCAAAAGTGTGTAATGATAAAATGTTGGTTTGCCCATATCATAAGTCTGATCGTTTAACGTTGTCAAATTTAAAGATAAAAGAACCTTGTACAGATCCAATTAACCCAGTAGAACTTGACCTCGTTGTTGTCCCTGCATTGGCTGTTGATAAATTTAATTATAGATTGGGTTATGGTGGTGGATTTTATGATCGCTTTTTAGAAGAATATAAAAATCTTAAATCAGTATGTTTAATACATAGCAAGTTTGTTGTAGAACGATTACCTATAGAAAGTTTTGATAGAAAAGTTGATTTTATTATTACAATGTAAGAAGGGATGCACGAATTCGTACACCCCTTAATTGGTTAGTTTAAGGATAGGATATTATAGGTAAAATTGTTACCTTAACCCATAACTTTTAAATATTCGTTAAGCTATGGGTTAAGTTATGCTACATATTCAGGTTTCCATTGCTTAATAGCTGCATCTTCACCTTGTTTACAAGATTCATATTCTTGATCTAACATTTTTAATTGTGTTTCAAGTTGAGCTTTTTCTTTTTGAATTTGTTTTTCTTGTTCATTAAGCAACTTAGCTTCTTGTTTTCCAATCATTTCTCTTTGTTGATTGTACAAGTTTTGGTATACCCATTGTTGATACATCATTTGAGAGTTAGGATCCATTTGTTGCATTTGCATTTGTAATGTCGGTTGCATCATTGCAAATTGTTGTTGGGCTCCCCATATAGATGCATTGTGGGAATACATCATAAACATCATTTGTCGATTGAACATTGAACCTGGTGTGTTCATCATATCGCTCATTGAGATTGATCCATCTGCTATGTTGGCTGCATATTGCTGCAAGTCTTCAAGCTTTCTGGTTAAACTCATCAAACGATAGTTCAGTTCGTTCTTTCGATGAATAATGTCTAATTTTCTGTATGAGAAAATTAATAGAGACATTGTTTTTACTCCTACCTAATTTTATAACTAACCTTTTAACCTTACATTTATATAAAAACATGCAACTCAAAGGAATTGCATGTTTTTTTAAGTATCCTTAATATTTGTTAACAATTATCTGTTTGCTTTTGTAATAACCTTGTCGATAAGCCCATATTCAAGAGCTTCTTGAGCTGTTAAGAAGTGATCTCTTTCACAATCTTCTTTAACTTTTTCGATAGGTTGACCAGAATTTTCTGCGATAATTCCGATTAACATATCTTTCATTCGCATAATTTCTTTTGCTTCAATTTCAATGTCGGTAGCTTGTCCTTGAGCTCCTCCAAGAGGTTGGTGAATCATTACTCTTGAATTTGGTAGAGCCATTCTTTTTCCTTTAGCACCTGAGCATAAAAGAAATGCACCCATTGATGCAGCATCGCCTAGACAAATTGTTGCAACATCTGATTTAATAAGATTCATTGTGTCATAAATTGCCATACCTGCTGTAATTACACCACCAGGACTGTTAATGTAAAGCATGATATCTTTTTCACAGTTTTCGCTATCTAATAATAATAGCTGAGCAACAATTGAGTTTGCAACTTCATCATTTATTTCAGAGCCTAGAAATATAATTCTTTCTCTAAGTAATCTAGAGAAAATATCAAAAGATCTTTCTCCTCTTGAAGATGCTTCGATTACTGTTGGGACATAGCCCATTATTTTCATATAAGTTTCTTGATCCATTTCTCTCTCCTATTAATAACAATGTAATTATAGCACAAATTTAAAAATATATTAACAAATGTAACAAAAAATATATAACTTGAAATTCATCCTTTTATTAGTTTTTTATATATGTAAGAGAGATAAAAAAGAGGATAGAGCGATGGCAATATCAAATATTCATGAAACATTATTAATGTATACAAAAAGAAAATCACAAATTAACAATGAACTGTCTACTGTAATGATGAATATTTTAAGTGCATCAAGACAACAGGCTGATAATCAAGCAAGATATAATGATAAACAACAAGAATTATATTTTAATTATTATTCTGATGATCCTGAGCAATATATGATATTAACAGAGCAGCTTGAACAAGAACATGAATTAGAACTAGCTACTATTAACTCTTGGGAAAAAGAGTTAGAAGTTAGCAAGAATAATCTAGAAACTCAACTAAATGAAATTACAACATTTGAAAATACTTGGACTAAGTTACTTCAAACAAATGTCAAAAATGATTTTTCATATGGTGGAGTACAACAATAGATTTAGAAAATATAAGAGAAGATTGGTTTATGAAAAAGAGAAAAGGCAGATTAATAATAATCTGTCTTTTTTGTTGTACTATATAAGTATGCTAAGTAACGGAGAAAAATTAGGAGCTTTTATTGTTCCCACTGGGATTGGGGCAAAAATTGGCGGTTATGCCGGAGATGCAAGTTCTTGGGCAAGGAAATTTGCTTCTGCTTCTAAGTTAATAGTTAATCCGAATGTAGTTAATGCCGGATGTTTTTCTGGTATTACAGACAATATGTTTTATGTAGAAGGATATTCTCTAGATGAATTTTTTAAAGGCAATTTGAATTTAGTTCCTTCTCAAGCGAATAAAATCGGTGTTGTTTTTGATAAAGCTATACCAGATGATGTTTTAAACATTCATATAAATACAATGCGTGCTGTAAGTTGCGTGTATGGTATTGATATTATAGGGTATGAAATAACAGAAAATTTTGTGGGAGTGGATTTTGAATTGTCTGATAATGGAGTGTCTAACGGTAGTGTTGCAGATATTAATACATTATTAGAGGCTTCCAAAAAATTAATATCAAAAGGGGCTGATGCAATTGCATTAGTTTGTATGTTTGAAGATCCTGAAGAATTGAATATTGATTATGCAAATGGCATAGGGACAGATCCTGTAGGTGGGGTAGAGGCTATATTATCGCATTATATTTCAAAAGAACTTTGTGTCCCTTGTGCTCATTCTCCGGCATTTGCTGATTATCAGATTTCTTCTGAGTTAGTTGATGCAAAGGCTGCTTCTGAATATATTACTCCGACTTTTTTGCCATGTGTTCTTTTAGGATTGTCTAAAGCTCCTAAGTTATCTAAATTAAGTGGTATAAATGTAAAAAATCTTGATTATCTTTTGATGCCTTATGATTGTTTAGGTTGTACTCCGGTATTTGAAGCGGTAAAGAATAATATTAAAATTTTAGTAATAAAAGAAAATGAAACGGCTTTGAATATAACAGCTGAAAGCCTTGATTTGCAAGGCAAAATATGTGTATTTGAAAGTTATGAAGAATGTTTTAAACAAGTTTTATGTTAAATAATGTAAAGACCTTTTCTTAAAGAAATTAAAGTTATTTTAGAATTCTTTCGTTAATAATTCCAGTTAATAAGTGATGGTGTGAATCTTAACGAAAGGAGAAAAAATGATTGATAAGACAGATGGAGTTTGGAAGGTTTCTAATCAATCTTTTAGCAAAAATGGTGTGAGGTTATCTGAACTTAGAGAGAATAAGGTTCTTTTTGAGTTTTTTAAAAAGGCTGGTATTTCTGAAAACGGATTTGTTTTTGAATCTGATATCGAAAAGTTAAAGCAAGCCTATGATGAAAATTCTAATGGTAAATTATCACAAAAAGAAGCAAGAGAAATATTTGGGCTTGATATTTCAAGAAAAGAATTAAGACAAGTTCTAAAAGATTTGAATAAAATCGAGAATAGTAGTTTAGAATCAAGTAAATGGTTAATACAAACTAAAGTTGACGATAACACTACGAATTATTTTGATACTGGTGGTAAGTTAGTTAAAAGATTAGAAACAGGTGAAAATGGTACCAGAATTGAAACTGCATTTTTAGATGGTGATGAAAATAAAGTTTATCTTGAAAACTATACATCAGATGGTAAATTTGAATCCCGTTTGTATAAAGATGGAGATAAATCAAAACCTTTGGAAATTTATTCTAATGATAATGGAAATGAGTCAAAGATAGTTAATGATTATAATGATGATGGACTACTTGTTTCTCAAGATAAGTATGAGAATGGACAACATATAAAATCCAAATATATTTATACAAATGGAAATCAGCTAGATCATATCATTACAACTGCTAATGGAAAGAAAACTACATATATTTATGCAGGTAATTCTGAAAAATTAGGACCAAAAAGAATTGTTGAAGAAGATGGTGATTTTATTAAATCAATTGAGAATGAGTACGTAAATGGAAAACTAGCATCTCAGACAATTGAAGGTGGTCGAGATTTGGCAAAAGGTCAAATTTCGAGACAAGTTCTTGAATATGATGAAACAGGAAGTAAGTTAGTAAAAACTGTTTCTGAAAATATGGATGGTACTAAGGTATCTGTAAATCATGAAACTGGAATTCAGGTAACTTCATATCCAGCAGAACAAGTTAATGATACTAAGACTGTTTCCAAAGAAGCTAAGGATAAAGTCGCTCAAGATAATAATCAAAAAGTAGCTCCTCAGCCACAAGATAATCCTGTACAAGGTGTAAAACAAGATAAAAAAGATTCTGAAAAATCAGATCAACCTCCGACTGCAGTTCCTACATCTCCAAGTGCAGATGATAAAAAATCAGTACAAACTCCTGAACAAGGCAAGAAAGATAATAAAGATGCAACAGGACCTAAGGGACCATTGAGATTGCCAGAAGAAAAATCAAAATATCTAGAAGGTAGCTTTGAAGAACGTATGGGCTTGAATAAAGGCGGATATCCATTCCCAGGTTTAAAAGGTTTGAAAAAATCTTCTGAAGAATCTAAGGCTTCTGAAACAAAGGATAAGCAAGGAGCAAAACCTTCTCCAACTAAAGAACAACCAGTTCAAAGCGCACAAACTCCTGAACAAGGCAAGAAAGATGATAAAGATGCAACAGCACCTAAAGGCCCATTAAGAATGCCAGAAGAAAAATCAAAATACCTAGAAGGTAGTTTTGAAGAACGTATGGGCTTAGATAAAGGCGGATATCCGTTCCCAGGTATAAAAGGTTTGAAAAAAGATTCTGAAGAATCGAAGGCTTCTGAAACAAAAGCTAAACAAGAATCAAAACCTTCTCCAACTAAAGAACAGCCCGTTCAAAACGCACAAACTCCTGAACAAGGTAAGAAAGTTGATAAAGATGCGACCACACCTAAAGGCCCATTAAGAATGCCAGAGGAAAAATCAAAATACCTAGAAGGTAGTTTTGAAGAACGTATGGGCTTAAATAAAGAAGGATATCAATTCCCAGGTATAAAAAATCTAAAAAAAGCTCCAGAAAAAACAAAAGCTTCTGAAACTAAAGAAAAAGCTAAATCAAAAGCAACAACTAAAAAAACAAAAACGGCTCCAAAAGCTCAATCTACTGCACCAAAACCAAAATTCTTAGAGGGTAGTTTTGAGGAACGCATGGGCCTAGATAAACCTAAATATGAATTACCAGGATTAAAAGCAATAAAAAAACAAAGTCCTAAAGCAAAAACAACAAAAACAAATAAAACTACATCAAAAAAAGTCCCTAAAAAAACAGTTAATACATCTAACAACGCACCGAAAGGGCCATTAAAATTAAACAATGAAAGTCCTAATCCGTTTTTGCAAGGCAATTTTTCTGATCGAATGGGATTAGATAAAAAATGGTAAAAATTAAAAAAGGGAAGTATTTTTTATACTTCCCTTTTTTCTGGTGTATCTTTTAATTTGTAAAAAAGACTACCTGATACTTTGAAGTTTTCTGGAGAGGAACTTACATAGAATTTTTCTTCTCCTTCTGTTATTTTATCAGATAGTAAGTTATTTTTTTGTAAATCATCTTTTATAAATTTGGAAAATTCTATCGCAGGGTCAATAAATTTATGTTCCGGTACGAATTGCTTTAGTATCTCAAGTAAATATGGATAGTGTGTACAACCTAATATTATTTTTTCAGGATTATGTATTTCCATTTCTCTTATTTTTTCTTTTATTTGTAAAAGACTTTCAGGTTGTTTTAATTTATTACCTTCAACGATTTTAACCCATTCAGGACAAGCAATTTCAAATATTGCTGTATCATTATTGTATTTTCTTATTTCTTTAGAATATGCGTGAGAGTTTATTGTTGCAGGGGTTGCAAATACGCCTATTCTTTTTATATTTTGTTGTGCAATTACTTTGCTTACAGATTGAATAATAGGATAAATTCTAAAATTGTAATTGTTTTTTAATTTTTCATAAGTTATTGCAGATGTTGTATTACAAGCCATTACTACTGCTTTAACATTTTGTTGTTCAAAAAATTTAAAAATTTTATCAGCAAATTCTATTAGTTGTGCTTCTGTTTTTTCTCCATATGGCATATTTTTTGTGTCACCATAGTATATGTAATTTTCATTTGGGAGTAATTTTTTTAATTTTTCAAATACTGTAAGTCCTCCGACTCCAGAATCAAAAAATGCTATTGGTAAGTTTTTGTCATTATTTTTTATCATATTTATCCTGTTACTATTCTATCTATATTGTTTAAAATATTCTTGTACTCCATCTGCAATGGCTTTTGCTGTAGCTTGTTTCCTTTTTTCACTAACCAATTCAGCTCTTTCTGCATTATTGGAAATAAATCCTATTTCTACAAGAATAGAAGGTGCTGTTGTATGATTAATTACGTAGAATTTAGATTTAAACAGTCCTCTGTTTGGGGAGTTTACAGCACTTGCAAATGAAGAGTGTACTGTTTGTGCAAGTGCCATACTTTCTTGGTGGTAGTAATGAGTTTCTACTCCTTTAATTTCAGGCCTTACACTAGAGTTTACGTGGATACTTACGAAGATATCCGGATTAAATTTTTCACTGATTGCTACTCTGTCCTGCAATGAAACATAACTGTCGTTTGCTCTTGTCATTTGAACGATAAAACCTTGTTTAGCTAGAATATCTCTAACTCTTTCAGAAACGTCCAGAGTAATGTCTTTTTCATATATTCCACCACCGATAGCGCCAGAATCACTGCCTCCATGACCTGCATCAATTACTACTTTTTTCTTTCCTGACCCGGTTGGCTTTGGAGTTATTACTGATGCTGCAGGTGGAATTACTGCTACTACTGTTTTTTTCTTAGGTTCTTTGATTTTTACTTTTAAAGTTCTTCCATCGGCTCCAAGGTATGTATTTACTACAGAATCTTGTTCAAGTGGAATTGATATTTTTAATCCAACTTTTGGTAGTAGTGTTAATTGTGCTTTTGCGAATGGAGTTCCAGCAAAAGTTGATTTGAATCGATCTTCGCTATATTTTGATAGGTTGTATATAAATAAATCAAATTTTGAATTAGCTCTATCTACTGCATGTACAATCGGAGAATCAAAAAACAGTACCATAGATGATGTTTGTTCATCATTTTTTTCTTTGCTGTAACCAATTACATTACTGCCTGTTGTAATAAGAGTTTGATAATTTACTTTATTCATATTGGCAAGTATCAATGATTGATTATCATTTGAGTAAACAGGGATATAGTCTCCTGCGTTTTCTGATGTGATTACAATTCTTGCTTTGTTAACAGCAAATTGTCCGATTTTTACGGTGTCAGTTTCATTTAGTTTGAATTCTTTATTACGTATTTTACTATCAGTTAATGTATTTGGTAGGTCATATACTATTCTTGTTGGGTTTGATAATATGTATGGTCTTTCAAGCGCAACAGCACCAAATCCGTTTAGAAGAATTTGATTTTCTTTAGGTGTTGCATTATTTAGATAGTATTTTGTGTTAAGCTTAAGTTCTTTTTTTACTATGTTATTTTGTATCGCTTCTGTTGTTGCATTGAATGCTTCTTGAATTTGACCAACCATATCACCTTGTTGGGTAGTTTCTGCAGGAACCATTACGGTTGTATATTCATAAAAATCACTTGATGAAGAATGTTCATCTCTGTAGGTGTTTTGTAAATAATTCTCGTTGCAAGTGTTGTTTTGAGTAAATTTGATAACGATATTATTTTTTACTTTGAAAAATTTTACGTTGTCGATATTAAAATCATTATCAAAGTACATTACAACCCTAACTTTATTCGGGGTTGTTGAAAATTGATTTATTTTTACCTGTTTAATAGGGCCAGAAGTAAATGTCCAGTCTTGTTTTGGCATTGTGATAATCGTATCATCAATGTCAAAGTATGCTCGTGTCGGGTTATCCATCTTTACGAGTTTAAGGCTTTTCATTATTCCATTGCCCGGTGTATCTTGGGCTGTTAATACTATCATTGAATTTGATGTATCAAAGTTAGCGGAAGTTATTTTGAATAAGTCTTCTGCAAAAGCCTTTGGGGCAAATGATACTAACATAGATATAAAAATTGCGATAAATATAAATAATTTTTTCATAATTTAACTCTCACTCGTTAATATTATATAATGGTTTTAATTTACTTTCAAATTGTAACGAATGAAAAATTAAAAAAATATTATATGGCTTTATAAGAAATAGACTCATTTTTTTGTATAAGATGTTTAATTGCAGCTATATATACGGCATTTGTTCTATTTTTAGCATCAAGTTTTTTTATGATTGCGCTCATATGAGCTTTTACTGTATGTCTACTTATATGAATTATTTCTGCAATTTCTTTGTTATCAAGTCCTTGTGTTAATAGTTCAAGGATAGTGATTTCTCTTTCTGTTAATTTTTCCATAATTCCTCCTTATCACATAGTGCTCAATATTGAAGATAACATATGTGAGGGAGTAAATATTAATAATATTTCAGTTTTTTTATTTTTTAGAAAAAATACTTGAAAAAAAATCTTTTTTTGCTACTATAATCTTGTGAAAATTAAATATGCGCCTGTAGCTCAGCTGGATAGAGTGTTTGGCTACGAACCAAAAGGTCGGGGGTTCGAATCCCTCCAGGCGTAG
>CALVFT010000017.1 GCA_944326915.1 Candidatus Gastranaerophilales bacterium | reverse complement strand
GATGATATTGTGCTAAGAGGTCATGCGATTGAATGTCGTATAAATGCTGAAAATCCTGAAAAAGATTTTATGCCAAATCCTGGACAAATTACTGGTTACGTAACTCCTGGAGGTTTTGGTGTAAGGGTAGATTCACATGTTTATCAGGACTATTCTATCCCGCCATATTATGATTCAATGATTGGAAAATTGATTTGTTGGGGTAGAACAAGGAACGAAGCAAGACGTAGAATGTATAGAGCTTTGAAAGAATATGTTGTTACTGGTATTGAAACAACAATTCCATTCCATCAGGATATCATTGAAGATCCAGTGTTTATAAGCGGAAACTTCAATACAGGATTTATTGAAGAATATTATAAACGCACTGGAAAAGATAAAAAATAATTTAATTGGCTGGAGGTTTTATAAAACTTTCAGCCTTTTATAGTATTAACTTATTGTTTATTCAATGTTGCAAAAGGTGTAAAAATATTTTATAATTATACTAATAAAAAGAAAGGAGCGGGAGTATGTTTAATAAAAGTAAGAAATCCGGGGGGGGGGCGATTATTTAGCCGCTGAAAGAAATTTTTTACCACATTGTGAAAAAGAAAAAATATGTTATACTAGTGATATGAAAAATCACTTTAAGGGTACAAAAAAAGGATTTACTTTAGCAGAAGTCTTGATTACTTTAGGAATAATTGGTGTCGTTGCAGCAATTACGCTACCCACTTTGGTTGCGAATTATCAAAAGAAGCAAACAGTTATTAGATTAAAAGAAGCTTATACTCTGCTAAATCAAGCTATAAAAAATGCAGAATTAAAAGAAGGAGATATAGAAACTTGGGATTTTGGCTCCAAACATTTTGATTTTTCGGAAGCACAAAATTTTGTTGAAAGATATTTAGCTCCTCAGTTTAATGTTGTGAAAAAGTGTTATGATTATGATTGCGTATTATCAACTAAGTATACCCTTTCCAAAAGAGTGTATGCTAGTTACCTTGAGACTGATAAATATAGAGGCCGTTCATTATTTCTAACAAACGGTATGCAATTATGGGCTTATTCTGATTCAGATGAGCCGTTAAAGAAAATAGGTATAGTTGTTGATCTTAATGGAGATGGTAGACCTAATACAGTTGGTAGGGATATATTCTTTTTTGAAATAAGGAATAATTCCTCTCAAGTTATAATGCCTGGTTTTGGTTGGAATAGATCGAACTTACTTAGTGATAATGTTGATGGTTGTAATACTACTGCAGTAAATGTTGCAGGAAGATATTGTGGAGCGCTAATCCAACAGGATGGCTGGGAAATCAAAGATGATTATCCTTGGTAGTTGAAATTGTTTATAAAATATGCTACAATGATAGTATAAGGAATGTGTGTGAGGGTTTGATATGGCAGGTATTAATTTATTTTACAATTTTACAAATCCTATCGAAAAACAAAAAGAGCAACAACGTCAAGCTCTGATTAATAAAAATTACAGTGAGATATATGCTCATGAAGCTGCACACAAAGCTACAGGAGGCTCTTTAGCTGGAGCTATTGTGATTGAGAAAAATTCTGATGGAATTCCTGTTGCAGGTCATGTAGATATAAAAATGCCTGCTTTAGATAAAAATAATCCTGATAAAACAATTCAAGATGCAAATACAGTAATAAGATCAGCTATGGCTCCTTCTGATCCGTCGGATCAGGATTATAAAGTTGCGGCTCAAGCTTCTTCTATAAAAATGCAAGCTCAAGCTGTAAAAAATGAAAATCAAGGAAAGAAATTAGATTTAACAGTTTAGCTGATATATAGATTTTTTTGTTGTATAATTTTTTTTGTATGAGTACTAGTTTTAAATATTATGCAAAAGAATTATTGAATATAGCATTCCCCATAATAATGGGAAATTTAGGTTTTATATTAATTGGAGCCGGAGACGTTCTAATTGCAGGTCGACATTCTACAGATACATTAGCTGCTATTTCCATAGCTACAGCAATAATTAATGTATTGTTTATTTTTGGGATTGGACTTTTAGGAAGCGTTTCTCCCATATTATCTAATAAAAGAGGTGCAAGGCAGCCTGCAAAGAGATATTTTTATCCAACAATAAGAATATCAATAATAATGGCTTTAATTACTTCTGTTGCGGTATTTGCAACTATTCCTTTGATCGATTATTTGCATTTTGAACCGAAGTTAGTTCCTGCAATTAAGCAGTATATGTTCATATCTGCATTTGCAACTGTGGGAATGTATTTGAATGCAGCTTTGAAAGAGTATTTACAGGCTTTTGAAATTGTTTTGTTTCCAAACTTGGTAACGGTATTTTGTGTATTTTTGAATTTGTTTTTAAATACAATTTTAGTATTTGGCTTTGGCCCAATACCATCTTTAGGAGCTGTTGGACTTGCAATTGCTAGTTTGATTGTCAGATGGGTTATGGGACTTGCGTTGTTGTTTTATTGTTTGATTAATATGAATACACGCAATTTTCATGACAAGAGCTATTATAAAAGTATAATGAAAGTTGGTTTACCAATATCTTTAGCAGTTATGGTAGAATTTGTAGCATTTAATAGTATTGCAATAATTATGGGGCGTGTTGCAGGAATTTATGCTGCTGCTCAAAATTTGGTTTGTACTTTGACGACGGTATCTTTTATGGTGCCTTTGGCGATATCAAATGCGATAGCTGTAAAGGTTGGGTTTGCAAATGGTGCTGATAATATAAAAGATTTGAAGAAGTATTCTTTTGTAGGAATAGTCATGGCGGTTGGCTTTATGGCTTGCAGTTCTATATTTTTTGCTACTTTCCCTGAATTTCTTGTTGGATTGTTTACTAAAGATAGTGCTCTTGTTGCGATTTGTATTCCAATTATATACATTTTATCCATGTTTCAAGTCTTTGATGGATTACAGGTTGCGCTTAGTGGAGTGTTTAAAGGTATAAAAGAAACTAACGTTGTATTACTTGCAAATTTTGTTGGGTATTGGCTAATTTATTTGCCTTTGGGTTATCATCTAGCGTTACATAGAAACTTTATGTTAAAGGGTTTTTGGTACGGTTTGGTTATATCTGCAATTATGCTATGTACTATAATGATTGTTCTTTTAAGAAAAAATATTCGTAAAATAGAGTTGCAAAGTCATAAAATCTAGCTAAAATTCTCTGTTTGTGCTATGATTAGCCTTGAATGGAGGGAAATAACATGCATACTGAAGAGAGAACATTTGTAGCTATCAAACCTGATGGAGTAAAAAGAGGTTTAGTTGGGGAAATCATAGCTCGTTTTGAGAAAAAAGGTTACAAATTAATTGGTTTGAAAATGTTGCAAGTTACTGAAGATATTGCAGCTAAACATTATGAAGAACATATTAACAAGCCGTTTTATCCAAGTTTGGTAAAATACATAACAAGTGGTCCTATCATAGCTATGGTGTTCCAAGGTTATAAAGCAGTTCAAGGTATTCGCCACGTATTGGGTGTAACTGATCCTTGTGAAGCAGATGTGGGATCAATCAGAGCTGATTATGCTCAATTAAAAGAATATAATACAGTTCATGGTTCAGATAGTGTTGAAAGTGCTGAAAGAGAAATTAATATCTACTTTAAACCTGAAGAATTATGTACTGATTACAAAAATATGTTGGAATTGTTAACAGAAGGATATGAAGAATAATTATGCGAGATAATGCACGTGAGTATTTTGATTATAAATTGGTCCATGAATGCGAACAGACAGGTGCAAGGGCTGGACTTTTAACGACTCCGCATGGAGTTATTGAAACACCTATTTTTATGCCTGTTGGTACAAATTCTGCGGTAAAGACACTTACTTGTGACCAGATAGAAGATACCGGTGCACAGATTATTTTGGCAAATTCTTACCATCTGTATTTGAGAGCTGGAACTAAATTGATTAAGCAATTTGGTGGTATTCATGGCTGGATGAACTGGCATAAACCTGTATTAACTGATTCTGGTGGTTTTCAGGTATTCTCTTTATCTCATTTGAATAAAATTACTGAAGATGGTGTTGAGTTTAGAGATCCAAAGGATGGTAAGAAGCATTTTATAAATCCGGAAGTTTCAATGGAAATTCAGCAAGATATTGGAGCAGACATTATCATGGCATTTGATCAATGTGCTCCATATCCTTGCGATTATGATACAGCTAAAAAAGCAATGGAGAGAACTCATAGGTGGCTTGAACGCTGTTTTAAAGCAAAAACTAATCCGCGTCAGGCGCTATTTCCTATAGTTCAAGGTGCTTTTTATGATGATTTAAGAAAAGAAAGTGCTGCAGTTATTTCATCTTATGATGCTGTAGGTTATGCAATAGGCGGTTTAAGTGTTGGAGAAACTAAGGATATCATGAATCATTTTGTTGATTTTACTGCTCCTTTACTGCCTAAATACAAACCTAGATACTTGATGGGAGTTGGTACTCCAGAGGATTTACTTGACGGTATAAATGGTGGAATTGATATGTTTGATTGTGTTTTACCAACTCGTAATGCTCGTCATGGTTCTTTCTTTACTTGGGAAGGAAAGAAAAATATCAAGAATAAAGCATTTTATGATGATGCAGGTCCGCTTGTTGAAGGATGTAACTGTTATGCTTGTAAAAATCATTCTAGAGCTTATATTAGACATTTATGGAGATGTGGTGAAAGTACTGCAGCAACTTTATTGTCTATTCATAACTCTAAGTTTTTGATTGATTTTGCAAAAGCTGCACGACGTGCGATTCTCGAAAATCGATTTGGAGATTTTTACAACGAACATTATTCAAAATTAATTTGACTTTTAAAAAATCCTCATTAAAGATAAAATAAATGAGGATTTTTTATGACAAATTTAGCAGAAGATTATACTTATGATTATGAAACATATTCAATCGAATCTCAGGAAGTGTTGGATTTTCTAAATTTTTCTGAGAATTCTTTTACATACGATGATATTATTGATTTCTTTACAATATAGAGCTTAGTTAAATAAGTTCAATTGTGGGACATCGACATTTGGAACGTTTGAGGATTTTTTTCTTGTTGCAAGATTGTTAGAAAAATCTCTTTGCATTTTTACCATCAAATCTTCAGAACGTTTGATTACGGTATTTGGCAGACCTGCCATTTTTGCAACTTGAATACCATAGCTCTTGCTTGCTCCGCCTTGAACTATTTTTCTTAAAAATTCAATTTCACCATTTTGTTCGCTAATTGTAATTCTAAAATTTTTGATTTGTGGATATGTATTGGTCATTACATTTAGTTCGTGGTAATGAGTTGCAAATATACATCTTGCTTTTATTTTTGTCGCAATGTATTCTGCTACAGACCAAGCAATTGCTACACCATCATATGTGCTTGTTCCCCGACCAATTTCGTCAAGTAAAATAAGACTTTTATCAGTTGCAGAGTTTAGAATATATGCAGTTTCAATCATTTCAACCATAAATGTAGACTGACCTAGAGTAAGATCATCACTAGCTCCTACTCTTGTGAAAATCTTATCAATTATTCCGATTTTTGCGAAATCAGCAGGAACCCATGAACCTATTTGAGCGAGTAATGCAATAAGAGCATTTTGTCTCATATATGTAGATTTCCCAGCCATATTCGGCCCTGTTAGAATCATAAATTGAGTTACGTTAATAGAATTTGATTTTAGTTCTATATCATTTGAAACGTATTCACCAAGAGGTAGTATTTGTTCTAGTACGGGGTGACGTCCATTTTTAATTATAAAATCATCACTCTCATCAATAATTGGTTTGCAATAATTATTCTCTACTGCAGTTTGAGCAAGACCAGTATATACATCACAGTTTGCAATACAATCTGCAATTTCTCTTATTTTTGAGACAAATTCTTTCGAATAGTCTCTAAAATCACAGAATAGTTTATACTCAAGTTCAGATGATTTAAATCTTGCAGATAGAACATCATCTTCATGTTTTTTTAGCTCTTCCGTAATATATCTTTCTCCGTTGGTAAGAGTTTGTTTTCTTATATAAGTATTAGGAACTTGGTTTGTGTATGAATTGGATACTTCTATGAAATATCCAAAAACTCTATTATATCCTACTTTTAGAGTTTTTATGCCGGTTCTTTCTTTTTCGTCTTCTTCAAACTGCCTAATCCAGCGTTCTCCGCCTGTAAGAAGTTCTCTAAAGTAATCAAGTTCTCCTGATACGCCTTCCTTGATAACACCACCATCTTTAATAGTCATTGGTGCATCATCAGCAATAGTTCTTTCTATAAGTTTTGTATATTCCTCAATTTCTTCTCTGTATTTTTTTATTGATTCAAGTGGGTTAAATTCTAAAGCTTCTGTTGCATCTAATAATTCAGGTAGTAGAGAAAGAGATGTCTTTAGACTTAAAAAATCTTTTGGATTTGCTGAAGAATTTGATAATCTTGTAGCAAGTCTTTGTATATCATAGATTTTTTCTAATAACGAAGCAATTTCATTTCGAGTTTCACTTTTCTCTACAAGCTCAGAAATAGAATTTTGTCGGCTCAAGATATCTTCAAGACGTTTGAGTGGCTGACAAATCCAACTCTTAAGTAGTCGTGCACCCATGTTGGTTTTAGTTTTGTCAATTGACCATAAAAGTGAGCCATATTTATTTTTTTCTCTTAAAGTTTCAGTCAGTTCAAGATTTTTTCTTGTACTTCCATCAATTATCATATATTCAGAAAGTTCGTAAGGTTCTATTCTTTCAAATTTAGGAACATTTTCCTTCATGGTTTCCCAAACATATGCAAGTACAGCGCCTGCGGCTCTAAATCCTAACTTATATCTGTTGTATCCAAAAGATTCAAGGCTTTGAGCATTAAATACAGCTTTCAAATTTGTTTCTGCAAAATTCTCATCAAACACTGACTCAGGAATTTTTGAGCAATTATATAGTTTAGTTATTTCTTCAGGAAGATTAATTTTTTCTTCAGGAACTATTTGGAAAGGTTTGATTTCTCCTCTGATTGATGGTGCAATAACTTCAGAAGGTTTGATTCTTGCAAGCTCACTAAGTATAAGATTTATAGGCGCCTGTGTCGTCTTGAACTCTCCTGTAGAAATATCAGCATAAGAAAATCCAAATAAATCGCTCTTGTTATCTTTAAATACAGCACAGATGTAGTTGTTCGAATTTTGTTCCAATAGGTCACTTTCTGTTAGTGTGCCAGAAGTGACAATTCTTGTAACTCCTCTTTTGACAAGTCCTTTAGCTTGTTTAGGGTCTTCAAGCTGGTCGCATATAATTACTTTATAGTTTTTAGCAACAAGTTTTTCAAGATAATTATTTACAGCTTTTGCAGGGATTCCTGCAAGAGGAATTCTTCCAAACTTACCTTGTTCTCTACCTGTGAGAGTAAGTTCCAATTCCTTAGACATTGTAACTGCATCTTCAAAAAATGTTTCATAAAAATCACCCAATCTATACAAAAGAATTTTATCTGGGTGTTGATGTTTTATTTTTATATACTCCTGCATAGCTGGAGTAAGATCTTCTACTTTAACATCTGCCGTGTTTATTAGATTGATTTCTTGTTTTTTCATAGTTATAATAATATTATAACATAATAAGGATTTCAATATGGGTTGTTTAAAAAATATAGTGAGAGCAATAATTATAGTACTTGCCGTAGTTGGTTTTATGTCACTTGGAGGTAAGGAATTAGTTGGTTCTTGGGTTAATAATTTTTTCAATCCGCCTCAAGATGAAATGCTTGAAAGGGCCAAAAAAGTTGGTGATTTTTCTAAAATCAGTGATGAGTTTGAAATAGAAAAAGCTGCAGGAGTTCTTGGGTATAATGCGGTTGTAGCGGAGCACAAAGCTACCGGACAAAAACTTCTTGTTGTAGATTCTAACAAGAAAGATATTTTGACTGTAGAAGATATAAAATCTGATAATGTTGAGCAAAAACTTAAAAAATCTATTCAAAAGGTTAAATATCAGGCATTGTCAGTAGATGACTTGCGAGTTACGAAACGTGGAACAATTAGTTCTTATGGTAAGGAAGTTCCATATGTTAAATTTGAAGCGAAGGTTAAGAAGCTCCCAATAGGTGATATTGCAGGAATGGTATCTGTTGCAGAAACAAAATCAGGAGAACCTAGACTATTAATTTCTGCTAATGAAAAAAGTAAATATTCTCAACTAATTTCTGATGAATTCTTTAAAAAGATAAAATAATAATTACCTCATTTATTCATATGATTATTTTTATAAAAAAATGGGTATAATAATATGAATTATCATGAATTAATGAAAATAATAGACAAAGAAGTAATATCAACAAAAGAGCTTCGTCAAATTACTGATTGTGAACTGGTTACCGAAGTTTTGGATGGTAAACCAGATCCTAGACGTCCGAAATGTAAGAAATATGATTTGAAACTTGAAAATGGTGAGATTTACTACGTTTATGTAAAAAAAGGTTTATTTGGTCTTTTTAACTAGACGTTTCCAGTAGAGCTGTTACGATCATCTTCTAATTGTTTTATATCAATATTGTCATTTTCGTCTGCGTAAGTATTTATGACAGGAACATCAATTTCTACATTGACGTCAGCATCAACCATTTCAATATCAGTTTTTACAAACTCTTTGACCTTACCGTCTTCCATTTTGACTGCAACTGTTCCGTTTAGGAATTGCAGATAGCAAACTTTGCCTAAACCGTCAGGCGTCATTACTGCAGACCCGATTGGAGGCATTCCTTTTGCAGCATCAATATAGTTAGAGTATTCGTATGTGAGGCAGCATAAGAGTCTTCCGCAAGTTCCTGAAATCTTTCCTGGAGCAATTGGCATACCTTGATCTTTTGCTAGTTTAACATTAATTGTTGCAAATTTTCTAAGGAAACTAGAGCAGCAAAACGGTCTTCCGCATACACCTGTGCCCTCAAGGATTGATGTTTCATCTCTTACTCCAATATGACGAAGGTCAATTCTTACCCTAGTGAATACTTGTGTTAAATCTTTTAATAAAGCTCTAAAGTCTACTCTTTCTGGTGCTGTATAATAAAAAGTTATTTTCCTTCTGTCAAATGTAATTCTGCATTGTACTAAGTTCATATTAAGTTTATGCTGTTCTACAAGAGCTTTGCATTTGAAAAATGATTGAACTTCTTCTTTTTTTATTTCTTCAATTGTCTGCAAATCTCTTTGAGAAAGAGTTCTTATAACATGAAAAGGCTCAGGTTTTTGAGGACTATTTTCCCATAATTTTGCTATTTGAGAATTTACTACAAAAGCCTTAAGAGCTTCTTCGCCTTTTTCAGTTCTTACAAGAACCATTTGACCGTCGTGTAATTTAATTGTATCAGGTACATCTAACGGGTAAAATGTGTTTTTTATATATTTTACAGCAAATTTCATTATACGTATCTTTCTTCTTCCTTAAGTTTTCTGTTCATAAGTTTTTCAAGTAATGCTTGAGGAGTTATATCTGTGTATACAGCTTCATAAATTGCATTTGATACAGGAACTTCTATATTTAATTTTTTTGCCAATTCACATATTGCTTTAGAAGTTTTAACCCCTTCTGCTACAGAACCAAGTTCTGCAAGTATATCATTGATTTTTTTACCCCTAGCCAGCATCGAACCAACAGTGTAATTTCTTGACATAGGGCTTGAACAGGTTGCAATCAAATCCCCCATTCCTGATAAGCCATATAATGTTGAAGGATTAGCTCCAAGTTGAATGCTAACTCTAACAATTTCAGCCATTCCTCTTGTAAGTAAAGCTCCAGCACAGTTATCCCCCAAACCCATAGTATGGGCAAAGCCTGAAGCAATTGCTATAACGTTTTTTAAACTTCCCCCAAGTTCTACCCCGATTACATCATTGTTTGAGTATAATCTAAACTTACTTGGAACATTACATGCTTTTTGTACGAATTCTGCAACTTCCATATCTTCAGATGCTACAGATGCTGCTGTAGGTAGTCCTGCAAGAACTTCTTTTGCAAGTGTTGGTCCTGATAGTATCGCAAGTTTTTGCTCAGGCAGAACATCTTTAATAACCTCACTCATTCTCATTAATGAAGGAAGTTCAATCCCTTTAGATGCGTTGACAAGGATTTGTTCTGATTTAATTCCTGCTTCTTTAAGTTTTTCACAAACATCACGAGTACCTGATGTTGCAACAACAGATAAAATAATATCAGCATCCGCAATTGCTGCTTTCATATCCGATGTAATTTGAACTTTGTCTTTTAATTGGACTTCAAGAGGTTTGGAACAATGTTTATTATTTATTAAGTCTTCTGATAAATCTTGTGCACGTCCCCATACAACAATTTCATCAAAATTGTCTGTCAATAGCCAAGCAAGTGTTAATCCCCAACATCCTGCACCTAATACTGTTAATTTCATATATTCACACTCCTCTTCCAATTCTTTTTATTCTATTATACCGCAGCTTGGCTCACATGCAAAAGCTTTCTTAATACTCCCCTGTGTTTTTTTAATTCTTGACGAGCATCTTCTACACTCAATTTTAATTTTATTGTAACTATTGCAGTTTTAATTTCCCAGTCACATTTTAATAAAGCTTGAAGCGCTGTGCTGTGAGGTACATCTGCTATTTGTGCAACAATTCTTATTGCACGATCTTTCAATTTTTCGTTCACAGGTTGCAAATCAATCATGAAGTTTTCATAAGTTTTACCAATTTTTATCATTGCACCAGTAGATAGCATATTTAAAACCATTTTTTGAGCAGTACCTGCTTTTAGTCTGGAAGATCCGGCTATAACTTCAGGACCAACTTCCACGCAAATAACAAGTCCTGCTTCTTCTGCTATTCTTCCTTTAGGATTACAAGTAATTCCAATAGTTTTGCATCCTACTTCTTCAGCTCTTTTTAGTACACCCAATAAATATTTTGGGTTTCCACTAGCTGAAATTACGACTGCAACATCATCCTCTTTAAGAACTTTAGCATCTTCATAACCAAAATCAAAGTTATCTTCAGCACCTTCTATAGAGTGTCTGATAGCTTCATCGCCACCAGAAATAAAACCTTGTACCATATCATGAGGAACACTGAATGTTGGAGGACATTCTGAAGCATCAAGAATACCTAACCTTCCTGAAGTTCCTGCTCCAAAATAAATTAGTCTTCCTCCTTTTAAAAATTGTTTTGCAATTAAGTCAACACCTGAAGCAATATTATCACACTCTTCTTCTACAGCAAGTGCTACAAGCTTATCTTCTTCGTTCATCTTTCTAACAATTTCTGAAGTAGTTAAAATATCAATATCTTTGGTATTTTCATTCCTGCATTCTGTAATAATATCACTCATAATACGTCCCCTTTATAATAAACACTACACTAATTTCAATAGATTAGCCATTTCAATAGCAGCTTTAGCTGCATCTGAACCTTTATTGCCAGCCTTAGTTCCAGCTCTTTCTATAGCTTGTTCAATATTATCAGTAGTTAAAACTCCAAATATTACAGGTACACCAGTTTGTAGGCTGACTTGTGCAACTCCTTTTGATACTTCTGCACAAACATAGTCAAAATGAGCCGTAGAACCTTTAATTACAGCTCCTAAAGTAATAATTGCGTTATATTTTTTTGTTCCTGCAAATTTTTGGGCAGCAATCGGAATTTCGAAAGCTCCAGGAACTTTTACTATATCGATATTTTCTTCGTCAACACCATGTCTTTTAAGCTCGTCAATAGCTCCTGATAAAAGTTTTGATCCTATAAAATCGTTAAATCTGGATACAATTATACAAAATTTTTCATTACTTGCTACTAACTGACCTTCATATGTTTTCATCTTCTTCTCTCCATTGTCTATAGATACAATAATTTTAACGCATTTGCATCTATTTTACAACAAGAGGTAAGAAAATCTTATAAAAAATATATATTGAAGCCAGTACTAAAAGTATCCCACTTATTTTTAAAAGCCAGTCAGAAAATTTATAAAATCCTTTCCAATTTTTTAGGTGAGAAGTAAGGAATCCTGCAAGAATTAGTATTACTCCTTGACCTATTGCAAATAGAAAAAGCATAATTATTGCATGGCTAATACTTGCTGATAATGATGCAAATGCCATTATTCCTGCGAGTATCGGAGTAGAACAAGGTGTCCCTGCAAGTGCAAATACTGCTCCTAAAATAAGTGGATATAATATTAAGCTATGACTGTTACCCTGCGGAATTTCTTTAATCATTATAGGTAGTTCAAAGTCAATAAATCCTGCTAATTTTAGCCCCATAACCATTAAAATTGATGCAATTATTAGACCAAAATAACCTCCTGCAAAGGATATAAATACTTTTCCTGTAACTGCACAAATTATTCCAATAATTGAAAATACTATTGCAGTACCTATTACGAAGAAAATCATTTGTAAAAATGTTTTTATAGGTTTTTCTTTAGAATAGCCACCGACGTAGCCTATAATTATTGGAAGCATTGCAAGTGAGCAGGGTGATATAGAGGCAATCAATCCACCCAGAAAAGATATTGCAAATAGTATTGGCAAACTGCCATTTTGCGTAAAAAGACTTACATAATTTTCCATTACTTAAGATCCTTCAAGTATTTTTCCATTCTTGCTTTTGGAATAGCGCCTTCTATTCTTTGTACTTGTACACCTTGAGAATTAAGTAGAATAATTGTAGGAACAAGGGTTACATTATATTTTGCAATTTGTTCTTGTGTATATTTGTTCTTGTCTTGAACATTAATTTCAGTCAAAGTAATTTTATTTTGGAATTGAGGAAATATTTCTTTGAAGACTTTATTCATAGTTTGACAATCAAGGCACATTGCTGAAGTAAATTTAAGTATTTGTGGTCTTCCTGCAAGAGCTTCTTTCGCTGTAGTAGTACCAGATTGCGTAAGTGCCATGTATGCGATAATTGGTATAATAAAAATTAGTCCAATAATAAGTATGTTTTTTTTCATAAAATATCTCCTTCTAGTTCAATATTAGCATAAACTAAAAAGGAAAAATTTATAACCTCATATGGGTAATTTTTAAGGACTAAATATCTTCTGGAATATAAATGTTTGCCTTTGATAAAATTTCCCTTGTATGTTCATAACAGCATGTTTTCTTGCATAGGTTTTGATATTCTCTCACAATACTTATGATATCATCAACTGACATTTTAATAATCCTTCTTTCGCCTTCAATAATTCTTGCCATATTTTTATTATTCCTTTCTTTTATATATGGCTTTATCGACATAATTGCTTAAAACTTTTATGAAATCAGCTTTTTGATATAGAAATTTATTTCCAAATAATAAATTAAATTCGAAGAGGTTGTTTTTTTATATAATAAAAAAGTCCTCTTACAATTTTATAAGAGGACTTTTTATCTTTTAGAATATTATAAAACTATTCTTCGTCTTCGTTACCCAATTGAAAATCAGGAGCACCGAACATACCTTCGATTTCTTCTAAGATAGCAGAAGGTTTTCTAGCTTGATTTCTTTGAGCAACTGCACGTTTTCTTTCTTCACGTTCTTTTTCTTCATTAGCATTAGATAAGTGGTGGAAACCTGTACCTGCAGGGATCAAACGACCAATAATGATATTTTCTTTTAATCCTCTTAGTACATCTTTCTTACCATCTACTGCTGCTTCTGTTAAGATTCTTGTTGTTTCTTGGAATGAAGCTGCAGAAATGAAGCTTTCTGTATTTAATGAAGCTTTAGTGATACCTAACAACATGTATTCACAAGTAGCTAGTGTACCACCTTTTTCTTCTACTTCTTTATTTGCTTTTTCAAATGTTTGCATTTCAACAAGTTCAGAAGGTAGAAGATTTGTATCTCCACCGTCAATAATCTTAACTTTCTTAGTCATTTGTCGAACGATAATTTCAACGTGTTTATCAGCAATTTCAACACCTTGAGAACGATATACTCTTTGTACTTCGTCTACCAAGTATTGTTGAACAGCTTCCGGACCACAAAGTCTAATTACGTCATGTGGGTTTAAAGGTCCGCTTGTTAAAGGTTGACCTTTCTTAATTTTTTGTTTGTCATGAACGATGATATTAGCATCAATTGCATATTTAATTTCAACTCTACCATTGTCATTAACTATAAACAATCTAGGTAAATCATCATCAGTTTCAATTTCAGCAACACCGTCTTCTTCTGCTAAGATTGCACAATCTTTAGGTTTTCTACCTTCAAGAAGTTCTTCAACCCTAGGAAGACCTTGTACGATATCACCTGTTTTTTGTCTTTCAAATACTAATGTTGCAATAATATCACCACGAAGAACTAACGCTCCGCCTTCTACTTGTAACATAGTACCTGGGCTAATTAGGTATGGTCTACCTGTACGGATAGTGATTTCACCTTTGTTAACAGCTGTAACTTGACCAGATACAGGAGATTTTTCTCCACTGTCAGCAAGGATTGAATCCAATCTAACAAAATCACCTTTTTTAACACTTGCTTTTGATTTTACATTAACTGTTGTTTCATAGTTGCTGCTTGTCAAAAGAAGTCTTCTAGTATCTTCTTTTTCTTCTTTTATTGAAGCTACACCATCATTAATAGCAAGTACTTGTGTTTTTGCTACAGGAGTTTTAGGTGCAATAGTTTCGCCGTCTTTTACTAACAATTCTGTTTGTAATGAAGACATTGTCTTAGCGTTGCCTTCAAATTCACGACGAACAATTAAGTTTTCAAGAACAACAATTCTTAAATTATCTTTGTCATCAAGTTCTACCATACCTTTTAAGTGTGATAGATAACCTTGCATTTGAAGAACTAAACTTGTTCTTGTAATTGTTGAACCATCTAAATTTCTAACTCTAGCACCATCTTTGTATTGTAATTGAGTTACAGGAACAATATCAATCAAGTTATCAGATGTATTAAATTTAATTGACACATTCTTTTGTTCAACTTCCAATACTTGAACTGGTCTTACTAAAATTTGAATTGGCTGATTAGAGATATTATCCTCATCTAATGACAAACCTCCATCAAGTTCTTCATCTAGATCATCAATAGCTATATCATCTAATGAAGAATCCATAATTGTAACAATAGATGTTTCAGTTGCTTTAATTCCTTCAGCAATTACTGTACCTTTTTTAACTACTTCACCTTCATCAACTTTTAATTCAGAAACACTTGATAAGTGGTGAACTTCTCCAGGACGAATAGTTATTTCATGGATAATATCGTTGTATTCTTTGAATTCAACAATACCGTCGATGTGGCAGTATACGTCTTTAACGACTTCTGTTCCTGCTGTAACGTGTGTTCCATTTTCAACCATTTTCAAGGAAGAATCTTTGTTAATCTGGTGAATTTCTTCAGGAATAAATACTACTTTACCTGGTTTTGTGATGATTTGGTTTTCATCAACTTCAACATCAATATATCTGATTTCACCAGAAGATGTTACAGCACACTCATCATCGATAAGTTCTGCTATAATCATTCCATTTTCAACTGTTGTATCTACAGGAGCTTTTACAATATATTTTTCACCTGTTTTATTTACAGTCCAAATTTGTTCTTTTTTAGTTTGTTCAAATGTAGCATTTTCAGGCATCAATGAAGCAATAACAATTGTCAATTCTTTACCTTGAACTATTTTCTTAATTGTTTTTCCTTCAAATTTTACATCTTCAATAACTAAATCTTCACCAAAACGTACTTCACCGCCATGTTCAGACACAGTTAAAGTTTCTGCTAATTTTTCGCCTTCTTTAATTTTTTGCTCATTTTTTACTAAAACTTTAGAGCCGCCAGGTAAGTTGTATACATCACCTCCAAGAACCCAAATAATACCTTGTTTATTTGTTGTTCTTGAAATGTTTCCTTGTCTGTCTTTCTTTTCATCAGCAATAAAGTCTTCATAAAGAACTTCACCTGACAAATCAGCTGTAATATCCTTTGTTGCTTTTTCTGTCAAACGAGAACCATCTCTTTGAGAAGCAGGTTCATAAGTAGCAAGTTTAAAGCCTTTTTCTACTTTCATACCGTTTGTAAAGAATACGTTAGATCCAGCAGGAATGTGATATTTTTCAGTTCTTTTTTCGCCTTTAACTTCGATATCAGCTTCGTAGTTAGAGATATTAACGATATCACCGTGACGTGTTCTTAACTCTCTTGTCTTAACATTAGAAACAACTTCACCGGCAATGTTAGCAATAACTTCTTTCATTTGTTCTTTTACGCCAACAGCACCACCAGTGTGGAATGTTCTCATTGTAAGCTGTGTACCAGGTTCACCGATTGATTGAGCTGCGATAATACCAATAGCTTCACCGATATCAACCATTTTTTGAGTTGTCATAGCCCAACCGTAGCATTTTTGGCAAATACCGTATTCCAATCCACAAGTTAGACCTGAACGAACTTTTAATTCTTGAAGATTTAGATGTGCAACTTTTCTTACATCATCTCTGTTCATTGTTGTTCCACAAGGAACTAGAACTGTACCATCTGTATCTACGATATCTTCTGCAATAGTTCTACCAAGTAATCTATCGATTAATGGAACAATTACTGCATCACCGTTCATAATAGGTTTCATATTGATAGATTTAGTTGTATGACAATCATCTGCTCTAATGATTACATCTTGAGCAACGTCAACTAAACGTCTAGTCAAGTATCCTGAGTCAGCTGTTTTCAACGCTGTATCTACAAGACCTTTACGAGCACCATATGAAGAAATGATGTATTCAGTAACGGATAAGCCTTCTTTAAAGTTTGATTTAATAGGTAAGTCGATGATTTGACCTTGTGCGTCTGCCATCAAACCTCTCATACCAACTAATTGTGATACTTGAGATAAGTTACCTCTCGCACCAGAGAATGCCATCATATATACCGGATTTAATTTATCAAAGTTATCTACTACAGAAGCTGTCAATTTTGCAGTTGTTTCAGACCAAGTATCGATAACTTTTGTATATCTTTCAACTTCAGTAATTTCACCTTTTAGGTATCTGTTAGTTGATTTTTCGATCTCTTTTTCTGCTTCTTGCAACATTTCTTTTTTAATTTCAGGAACTTGTAAATCCGAAATAGAAATAGTTGTACCTGATTTAGTTGCATACTTATAGCCCAAGTTTTTAAGGCTATTAGCTAATTCAGCAGTTTTTGCACCGCCGAACTCTAGATACATTTGTGAAAGCAAATTATTCAAACCTTTTTTATCCATTTGCTTGTTAATGAAATCAAGAGTTTTTTTGCCATGTGTGTATGTTGTTTCCATTCTATATTTTCCTTTTTAGTAATTATTTTTACTACTACTTGTTGATTTTATTCGGGAGCATAACGCTCCCGATAAATATATTATGCAAGAGCATTTCTTACAGCTTCGTTGAATATAATTCTTCCTGCTGTTGTTTCAATTCTCTTACCATGTTCATCTCTTACAACAATCTTATCGTGTAACTCTATTACACCAACTTCTAAAGCTGAAATAGCATCTTGGAAGTTATAGAAATATCCTTTTGGATCCATTTCAGGATTTTTCAAGATTGTTAGGTAATACATACCCAATACCATATCTTGAGTAGGTGTAATAATAGGTTTACCTGTTGCAGGAGCTAGAATATTATTTGTAGCTAACATCAACATTCTTGCTTCTGTTTGAGCTTCAATTGATAAAGGAACGTGTACCGCCATTTGGTCACCGTCGAAGTCAGCGTTGAATGCTGTACATACTAGTGGGTGTAGTTGAATAGCACGACCTTCTACCAATTTTGGTTCAAACGCCTGAATACCTAATCTGTGAAGAGTTGGAGCACGGTTCAATAATACTGGGTGTCCATCAATAACTTCTTCTAAGATATCCCAAACAATTGCTTCTGAACGTTCAATTTTCTTTTTAGCTGATTTTATGTTTTGAACGTATCCTCTTTCAATCAATTTGTTTACTACAAATGGTTTGAATAATTCAATAGCCATTTCTTTTGGAAGACCACATTGATTTAATTTCAATTGAGGCCCTACTACGATTACTGAACGACCAGAGTAGTCAACACGTTTACCCAACAAGTTTTGACGGAAACGTCCTTGTTTACCTTCAATAATGTTAGATAATGATTTTAATGCTCTGTTATTTGGTCCTACAACAGTTCTTCCACGTCTGCCGTTATCAATTAGAGCATCAACTGCTTCTTGAAGCATACGTTTTTCGTTTCTAACGATAATTTCTGGAGCGCCCATTTCCAACAATCTTTGTAGACGGTTGTTTCTGTTGATTACACGTCTGTATAAATCGTTTAAGTCAGATGTTGCAAATCTGCCACCGTCCAATTGAACCATTGGTCTTAAATCAGGTGGAGTTACAGGCAATACATCCATAATCATCCAAGTAGGATCAGTTTCTGAAGAAATTAAAGAATCAAGTAATCTTAAACGTTTAATAAGTTTACTTTTCTTTTGAACTGAATTTACAGAACCAGCTAATTCTGTTCTAATTTCTTCAGCCAATTCTTTTGTATTAATTTCAGAAAGAAGTTCTTTAATAGCCTCAGCACCGATACCTACTTTTAAAGTAGAATCTTCATTTTCAGCCATATAATCTTCATATTCTTCTTCTGATAACAATTGAAGTTTTTTGAATTGACTTTCGCCCGGATCAAGTACTACATAGTTGTTAAAGTAAATTACTTGTTCCAAATCTTTCAAAGTCATATCAAGTAAAAGACCTAGGTATGAAGGGATACCTTTCAAAAACCAGATGTGAGAAACAGGAGCAGCAAGTTTAATGTGTCCCATTCTTTGACGTCTTACTTTTGAGTCGGTAACTTCTACACCGCAACGTTCGCAGATGATACCTTTGTGTCTTACTCTTTTATATTTACCGCAATAGCATTCCCAGTCTTTTGATGGTCCAAAAATTCTTTCACAGAACAAGCCATCTCTTTCCGGTTTTAATGTACGGTAGTTGATTGTTTCCGGTTTAGTAACTTCGCCGTATGACCATTTAAGTATTCTTTCCGGTGAAGCGATACTAATTCGTATATAGTCAAAATAATCTATGCTTGTTGACATTTTCTATTTATCTCCTTTTTATTGGGGGAATTTTATTCCCCCATTAAGTAATTTTCCTATAGATCTCCGAATGTAGTCGGTGTTTCAAAGAAGTTGATGTTCAAAAGTTCTGAATCCATATCAGATAGAACTCTTCTTGGTGCTGATTTTCTTAAATCATCCATATCAGTCATCAAGTCTACTTCTTGACCGTCTTTCTTCGCTACCGTAATATCCAAACCGATACTTTGTAATTCTCTTACAAGTACTTTGAATGATTCAGGAATACCCGGTCTTGGAATGTTGTCACCTTTTACGATTGCTTCATATGCTCTGTTACGTCCGTTAACATCATCAGATTTGATTGTTAACATTTCTTGAAGTGTATATGCAGCACCATAAGCTTCTAATGCCCAAACTTCCATTTCTCCGAATCTTTGACCACCGAATTGAGCTTTACCACCCAATGGTTGTTGTGTAACTAGAGAGTATGGTCCAGTAGAACGAGCGTGGATTTTATCGTCTACAAGGTGAACAAGTTTCAAGATATATGACAAACCAACTGCTACAGGTTCATCAAACGGTTCACCTGTACGTCCGTCGATTAGTCTAACTTTTCCGCTTGGTTCTACCCAATCGCAACCAGATTCTTTAATACCTTTAAGTAATTCTTCTCGAGTTGCTTTTTCTGATTGGTTATCACCATATCTTTCATCGAAAGATGGAGTCTCGTAGTAATTACCAGTTAAGTATGCAGCCAAACCAAGTAATAATTCATAAGTTTGACCTACGTTCATACGAGAAGGTACACCAAGTGGGTTTAATACGATATCAATAGGTGTTCCATCAGGTAAGAATGGCATATCTTCTTTCGGTAATATACGAGAAACGATACCTTTGTTTCCGTGACGTCCAGAAAGTTTATCACCAACTGATACTTTACGTTTTTGAGCGATGTAAACTCTGATTACTGTATTTGCTCCAGGAGGTAATTCATCTCCTTTTTCTCTATCAAATACTTTTACGTCAAGTACTCTACCGCCTTCTCCGTGAGGAACTCTTAATGAGTTATCTTTTACATCTCTTGCTTT
>CALVFT010000016.1 GCA_944326915.1 Candidatus Gastranaerophilales bacterium | reverse complement strand
GCATCCACCATATACTTTTCTACTTTATCAATACTGTTTAATGTGTTTGGATCACATTCAAAAAATTCTGCTAAAACATGTTGTCCTAAGTGGATCTCTTTTTTGCCGTTCTCTTGAAACGCTGTGAAAGGTGATGTTATTGCCAATTCATGTGCCTCCTTATAAATGTATATCTATCTACTACAAATGTGTTATTACACAATTAACATATTACAATAAAAATTAAAAAATATGTAAATTTTACACTTTTTATTTTAAATTTTACAAAACTTATAAAACAAATATACTTGAAAAGCTTATAAAATGGATTAATCAAATGACTAATAAGTTTTAATATTTTTTAACATAATAAGTTGAATTTTTATTCTGTTAAATATAGAATTCAAATATGAATAAAATATTAGTAATAGATGACGATTTAGCTATAAACGAATTAATTAAAGTAAATTTAGAACTGTGCGGTTATAAAGTAATTCAAGCTTTTGACGGAACAAAGGGCTTTGCTTTGTGTAAACAAGAGCTACCTTCTCTTGTGGTACTAGATGTTATGATGCCAGAAGTAGATGGATATACAGTAGCTCAGAGAATTAGAAAAAATGATTATACAAAAAACATTCCAATACTTATGCTTACAGCGCTTTCTCAAATCAATGATAAAGTTAAAGGTTTTGATATTGGGGTTGATGATTACTTGGTAAAACCTTTTGAAATGGAAGAATTACAAGTAAGAGTAAGAGCTCTGTTAAAAAGAACTAGACAAATACCTGAAAGTGCTTCAACAAGAGAAATTTTAACACTCGAAAACATAACAATATTACCTGAAGCATATAGTGTAAAAATTGATGATAAAATTGCAAAATTGACTCCAATTGAATTTGAAATATTTAATCTTCTATTCCAAAACCATGGAACCATGGTATCTTCAGCTCAACTCTTAAAAGAGGTATGGGGATATTCTCCTGATGATGACATTGAAACAATAAGAGTTCATATCAGACATCTTAGAACCAAACTAGATAAAATATCTGACGGAAGGAAATATATCGAGACAATATACGGTGGCGGATACAAACTAAACATATAAGATAATATTTTTAGTTAAGTTATTTTTCTTGCTCGTATCCAAATTCTTTTAAAGAACTTTGTTTTTTACGCCAGTCTTTTTCAACTTTTACTTCTAGACCAAGAAAGACCTTTTTTTCAACAATATTTTCTAATTCAATACGAGCTTCTGAGCCAATCGTTTTCAACATACTACCATTTTTACCGATAAGAATTCCTTTTTGACTTTTTGTTTCACAGTAAATAGTAGCATATATCCTATCAATATCGTCAGATTCAGAATAACTCTCAATTTTCACTGCAACCGAATGAGGTATTTCATCAGAAGTATTAAGAAGAATTTTCTCTCTGATAATTTCTTCAGCCACATCACGCATAGTTTCTTCTGTTACAACATCTTCAGGATACAGAAGCTCTCCTTCAGGCAAATATTTATAAATATTTTTTATTAAAGTATCAATATTGCGACCGGTTTTTGCAGAAACTTTTACCATCGGATAATTCTTTTCAAACAAAACTTTATAGCTTAAAAGATTTTGTTCAATCTTTTGCATATTTTTTATTTTATCAACTTTATTCATAACTATCAGTACAGGAATATCAGTTTGCAAAATATTTTGAGCAATCCATTTATCTCCTTTTCCAGCAGGTTCAGAACCATCAACTAAAAACAAAATCAAATCAGCATCAGGCACTGCGATTTTTGCTTCATCCAGAAGAAATTCTCCCAACTTATTCAGCGGTTTATGAACACCGGGTGTATCTATAAAAACAATTTGACCTTTTTCTGTGGTATATATGCCTTTTATTCTTTTTCGAGTTGTTTGAGCTTTATCCGTTGTAATAACTATCTTTTGTCCTAAGATTTGATTTAAAATAGTTGACTTTCCAACATTAGGTCTTCCAATTATTGCTACAAAACCGCTTTTCATTTAAATTACCTCTATTTTTTTAATAATTGTAACACAAATTTATCAATTTATTAAGAATTTGGCAATTTTTTACAACTCAAAGTATTATATATATTATAGGGAAAAATTAGTTAACGGTAGAAGATGGTGAAAAAGTCCAATATATTTGGAATAGCATTATTGCTCGGTTTGACATTGACAAATGTAAACTTAGCATCAGCAGGTGATAATAACCTCGTTCAACTTGATTTGCACAAATCTAGTAATAACGCGGTTGATTTGACATTTTTTACAACAAACTCATATCAAGATAACATTGTTGTAAGAAAAAAATCAGACAACAAATATGTTGTGCTTATGCCAAGAGTACTTTCTTCAGGATATTCAGCTCCTGACTTAGGCAGCGTAAAAGATCTTGTATCTCACGTTGACGTAAAAAGCGTTAATGAAAGTGGCAACGAATACACAAAAGTAACATTAATTACAACAAAACCAATAAACATAAAAACAAAAACTCAAAAATCAGGTCCTATAACTGCTGAGGAAAAAGAATACAAAACCCTTATTGCAGAAGCAAATACAATAAAAAATAATATTGGTAAAAATAATACCATTAAACAAGAAAGCATTCAAAGAAAAACTAATGTTACTGTAAATAAAGTTCAATCACAACCAACAACAATTGAAAATAAGAAAATTCAACCGAAAGTTAGTGTAAAAAAACAAGAAACTAAAACAGAATCAAATACTAAAGTTCAACAAGAAAAGAAAAATCCTGTCAAGGAAATTACAAAAAAAATAGAAACTAAAACAAACAGCATAAGAGATAATCTTGAAAATAAATACCCAACTCAACAGGACGACCTAGCAAACATTGTACCAACAATCAATCAAACAGAACAACAAACACAAGCAATTCAACCTATACAAAATACAAATTCTGTAGACCAACAGATCGGGGAAGAAAAAACTTTACCGTCACATATGCTTGTGCTAAATTCTACAATAGAACAATGTAAGCAAACAATCCAAGAGGTTTTAAATAACATGCCTGCGGGAGTTACTGCAATTTTAATGTTTATCCTATTCCCAATAATCGGATTATTGGTAGTTGCTCGTATCATAAAAGCAGCTCTTGTAAACTCTAAAATTCTTAAAGAATCATTTTTAAATCATCTTGCAGAGCATCCATCATCTCTAAATACTCTAAAATACAATAACATTGTAAACAATAAAGATTTAAATTGGCAACAAAAATACCAAAGATATCTTGATGCATCCGCAAAACCAGTATCAAGAGGAACAAACAAAGGGAATTATACATTCATCAAACAGCCTGCTCCTGAAGAAATCATCGAGCAAAAACGTCAACAACTGGAGCAAATGGTTGCAGATATGGCACCCCAAGACCGAGATATTAATCCTGAAATAATAGAAATTCATAATGAAGAAAATGTAATTCATGATGAGCTTCAAAAAACAGTTAAACTAAAAGCTTTTGATTCAATGGCATCTCTTTCTATGTCACACAGAGGTAGAATCAAGAGCAGATTCAAAAAATATGAACAACCAACAAAATTAAAAGAAGCTAAAAATGTAGAACTTGGTTCTTCTGCCCTACATTCTAACAAGAGAAGAATGAAAGATTCTAATTTGAATGTTGCAGAAATTCAAGCACTAAAACAAAGAGCTAAAGAAATGAATATAGATGAAAATGATTACGTAATGTCTTCTATGGAAGAATATTTTTCAATACTTGATAAAGAACAAACAGCTAAAGCTGAATATGAAAAAAGAAAGGCAACAAGTCCTATATCAAAAAGTATTGCAAAAATAAGACCAACACTAGACAGACAACACGATATTGCAGGCATAATGCAGCCTTCAAAGAGTCAAATCCAATTAGAAAAAACAGAAACAGCAAAACCTGAAGAAAAACAGACTTTGCAATCAAACCCTATTGAAAAACTTCGAAATGAAACAAAAGACTCATACATAAACGGCTTAATCGTAAAATCCGGATTCAATATCGATAACAACAAAGGATTTTACATCGTAAACCATGAAGGGAAATCAGCCTTAATCGGTCGAGTAAATGAAGAAGTATTTGTTTTGAAAAAATTTGATAAAAATATAGACAAACCTATCCAAGTAAGACATGATAATGCTAATGTCTATATGGTAAAAGCAGATAACTTCAAATCTTTAGTTGAAGTAAACGATAATAAAATGGGTGTCTTAATAGAATTATAGACAATAATTAGAGAGCAGCTAAGTGAAAACAGTTATAAAAAAACTTCTACTAATTACAACACTAGTATGTAGTTGTACGCTATGTGGATGTTCTAATAAAATTGATAATAAAGTGACTATTCAATTTGCAAGTTGGGGTTCAAAATCTGAAATGGAAATTCTTGAGCCACTGCTTAAAGATTTTGAAAGCACAAATCCTGATATAAAAGTGGATTTTATGCACATCCCGCAGAACTATTTTCAAAAAATACACCTACTGTTTGCATCAAATACAGCACCTGATGTTATTTTTATAAACAACTTATATCTACCTATTTATGCAAATGCTGGAGTACTAAAAGAAATTCCAACATCTTCATATCAAGAACTCAAAAATACATACTATGAAAACTCTTTAAAAGCACTTAGCTACAAAGGGAAATTATACGCAATACCAAGGGATGTATCAAATTTAGTTATATACTACAACAAAGATATATTTGATAAAAAGCACATTCCATACCCTAATTCAAATTGGACACTTGAAGATTTAATAAAAATAGGACAAAAATTAACAGACAAAGATACTTTTGCAATAAGCTTTGAACAAGACCCTATGTTTTTCCTTCCTTATTTAATGAGTGAAGGAGGTGGTATTCTATCAGATAATCTTGATGAAATAATTATTGACAATCCACAAAGTCAAAAAGGGCTAAACTTCTATACAGACTTACGAAAGAAATACCACATAGCACCAAAAAAATCTGAAAGTGCAAGTGCAACAATGGCACAAATGTTTTTACAAGAAAGAATAGCCATGCACCTTTCAGGACGTTGGCTAACTCCTAAATACAGAGAAGAAGCTAAATTCAAATGGGATATAGTAAAATTTCCTAAAGGCTCTAAAGGAAGTATTGTACCACTCGACGCTTCCGGTTGGTCTGTATCAAAATCAACAAAACATCCTAAAGAAGCTGAAAAACTTGTAGAATATTTATCTTCTAAAGAAAGTATCGAAAAACTAACCCAAAGCGGACTTATAGTCCCTGCAAGAAAAGATGTCGCAAATTCAAAATACTTTTTGGATAAAAATTCTCCAGAACACGCTCAAGTATTTTTAAATGTTATATCAACATCAAAACCAACACCTGTATCTGTAAATTACAAAGAAATTATTGATAACCTTTCAACAGAATTAGAAAAAAAGTTTAACTAATACTTTTTAATTTATGCTAAAATCAAATTATGAAAGAATACGATTTTTACATAGTACCAACACCGATAGGCAATCTGTCAGACATCACAGAAAGGGCAATAGAAACTCTTAGAAATGTCGATATTATTGCTTGTGAAGATATACGAGTAACTCAAAAATTATTAAATCATCTAAAAATAGATACTAAATGTATTTCCTATCACAAATTTAATGAAAAAGAACGCGTTGACTACTTTCTCTCACTCCTTAAATCAGGACAAAAAATGGCACTTGTATCTGATGCAGGTACTCCTTTATTTTGTGATCCAGGAGCAATCTTGGTAAAAGAACTCCGCAAAAATGACATAAAAATAACCTCACTACCAGGAGCCAATGCAGTTGTTACATTTTTATCACAAATATCACGAGAAGAAGAAGATTTTGCATTTGTAGGCTTTCTTCCAAAAACTAAAACTCAGATAGAAAATATTTTATTAAAATACAAATCTACGGATTTAATATTTTATGATTCACCAAACCGAATAATGAATACTCTTGAAATAATAAAAGAATTCAATCCAAACGCAAAAGTTGCAATTGGTCGAGAACTGACAAAAATATTTGAAGAAATTGTAATAGATGATGTTGATTCTGTAATAGAATATTTTAAAGAAAATATTCTCAAAGGTGAAATTGTTGCAATGGTATTCAGGACAAAATCAGATAAAAATGAAATAGATTTGGATGAAAAAATTAATATCCTTAAGAAAAAAAATTTCAAAGCAAAAGAAATATCTTCAATCCTTGCAGCCCTATACGATTTAAATAAAAATGATACATACAAAAAAGTTATAGAAAATTAACAAAACTCAATCATTTTCTTTACGTATTCCACTTTTTTTAATTTATGCTATAATGTTTTTAGGAATAGTATTAATGAAGTTTTAAGGACAATAATTCTTGAATTCTATAAAGAAATTATATATAACATTAATTGCTTTGTCATTAATGATTACATACCCAATGAGCGCAGAAGCATTTAGTTTAAAATGGTTCAAAGGGAAAAAGCAAAAACCTGAAATTCAAGAGGTTCAAAACTCTCCTGTGGATGAAAAAACAGAAGAAATACCTGATTACAATTTCGAAGGAGATTCTACTCCTGCTATTCCAACAAATTCTGAAAGTTTTCAGACAGATACAACAACCCCTACAGCATCTGCATCTGTAAGTGAGACAAAAAATCAAAAACAAATTAAAGACATTGAAATACTTGGGGCAAACGTAACTAATCCTCAAACCATTTTAGATGTAATGAAATTGAAAAAAGGGGATTACTATAATAGATCTCAACTACAAAAAGACCTTAAAGCTATTTATCAACTCGGATTTTTTACCGAAAAAATGAAAGCTATTCCTGTAAGTAACAGTGATGGGACTGTCACTTTAAAAATTGTAGTAGAAGAAAATGCACCTGTAACTGATTTTACAATCGAAGGGAACTCAGTCGTATCAACAGAAGAAATTTTAGCATACCTTATGCCAATGAAAGGTAAACCTCAGAATATCAGTGAGTTAAATGAAGCTATTAATAAAATCCAAGAATGCTATTCTTCTAAAGGCTATATTCTTGCAAGAGTAGATTCTATCACTGATGACCCTGACGGCACAGTAAATGTCAGCATAAAAGAAGGTAAAATTAATAAAATACTTATTGCTGGAAACGAAAAAACAAAAGATTTTGTCATTGAAAGAAATGTCTTAAGTGAACCGGGAATGGTATATAACGAAAACCTTCTAAAGGAAGATATTGTAAGACTTTATGCAACTCAAGCATTCAAAGATGTAACAAGAGAAATTGAACCATCTGGAGAAAACCCTGATTCATACAACATTACAATTAATGTAGAAGAACAAAGAACAGCTAGTATCTCTGTGGGTGGAGGTATAGACTCTGTAACCGGTGTATTCGGATCATTAGGTATTGCAGATAATAACTTTAGAGGTCGTAACCAAAGGCTATCTCTTAATGGTATTGCTGGTACCGGTGTAATCCTTAATGATGCATCAATAAAAAGAAGAATGAATATCCAAGCAGAATTGAGCTTCTTTGAACCATACTTCTTTAATGCTGATACATCTTTGATGAGTAAAATTTTCTATAGAGATTTTGGTAGTTACCAAGTACCTCTAGCAATTGAAAGAAGAGTCGGAGCAGAAGCAACTGTTGCTCACAGAATGAAATTTAACAAACACGTTACATCTACATTCACTCTTGGTGTTGAAAATATTGATGTATCAGAAGGTGATTTCGCTAAAATTTCAAGCTTATATAACAAATACAATGTTCCAATTTCAGAACGTGCAAAACAATTGGACGGAGGTTTCTTCTTATCTTTAAGTCCTGCATTACTATATGATACTCGTGACAGTGCTACTGTTACAAGAAAAGGTACAATGGCTAGTTTAAGATTTGATGAAGAACTTGGAATTATTGACTTTGATAAAACTCACGGAAAACTAACCGGTATGGTTAAACAATATATCCCTGTCGGTAAAAAGTCTTCATTATCATTCACTGCTAAAGGTGGAGGAAAAATCCACGGTGATAACATGCCTGAAGTTATGGCATATAGACTAGGTGGCCCTTACACTGTAAGAGGTTTCAAAATGAGTGGTGTAGGTACAGGTGACGCATTCATTATGGGTAGTGCAGAATTTGCAACTCCAATACCATTCTTAGATAGAACAAAAATTAGTTTTCTTAATAACCTAAGATTTACAGCTTGGGTAGATGCAGGTAAAATATTCAACCCAACTATAACTAACGAACTGTATGATAGACCTTTATATGCAGTATCTGCCGGTGTTGGCTTGAAGTTATATATTCCAGGACTTGGACCATTATCTGTTGACTATGGTATTCCACTTACAAATCCTGGAGACAACGGATCCAGAAATGGATACTTCACTTTTGGTGTAGGCGATATATTATACTAATATTAATTATAATAACAGGAGGTTTTATGAAAAAATTGAAATTTGGTCTACTTGCACTTGCAGCAGGAATGTTTATTGCTATAGGAAACCAAGCATATGCAGGTGGTATCGGTTATATTAACTACCAAAAAGTTCAAGAAAATTTCCCATTTGCACAACAAGCAGTAAAAGATATTGATGCAAAAGCTCTTGAAATGCAACAATACATGGTAGATAAAGAAAAACAATATAAATCATTAAGTACACCTCTTCAAAAACAAAATTTTGAAGAAGCAACAGCAAAAGAATTTAAAATGAAAGAAGAAGCATATATGCGTCTAAAATCTTCAAAAGAGGAACAAGTATATAACAAAATTCAAGCTGCAACAAAACAAGTACTTGTTGAACAAAAATTGGACGCTATCCTTGACTATAGAGTAATCTTTGTAGGAGGAGTAGATATTTCAGACCTAGTAATCCAAAAACTTAAAAGTGGTCAATACTAATTATTGGCCACAAAAAGAATAAAGATAGTATTCCAGAAAGGTAATTTATATGAAATATTCTACACATGGAGAGCAATACCATATTGGACTTAATGAGGGAGATGTCGGAGAGTACGTTATACTTCCTGGCGATCCTAAAAGATGTAAAAAAATCGCAGAGTATTTTGATAATGCTCAACTAATGGCTGACAGACGAGAATATGTAACTTACACTGGCTATTTAAACGGCGTTAAGGTTAGTGTTACATCAACAGGAATAGGCGGTCCGTCTGCTTCAATTGCGATGGAAGAACTAGCTAATATTGGAGCAAAAACATTCATAAGAGTAGGAACTTGTGGTGGAATAGACCTTGACGTAAAAGGTGGAGATATCGTGATTGCAACTGGTGCAATTAGAATGGAAGGAACTACAAAAGAGTACGCTCCTATTGAATTTCCTGCCGTTGCAAATCTTGATGTTATAAATGCTCTTGTATCATCTGCAAAGGCATTGGATTATAATTACCACACTGGAATCGTTCAATGTAAAGATTCTTTTTATGGACAACATAGTCCTGATAGAATGCCTGTAAGTTATGAATTACAAAACAAATGGGAAGCTTGGAAAAGACTGGGATGCTTAGCTTCTGAAATGGAATCAGCTGCTTTATTTGTTGTAGCAAGCTTAAGAAAAGTAAAAGTCGGCTCAGTATTCCTAACAGTAGGTAATCAAGAAAGAGAGAAACAAAATCTTGATAACCCTATAGTCCATGATACAGATAAAGCTATAAAAACAGCTATAGAAGCTATTAAAATATTAATAGAACAAGACAAATAATTTCTAGGAGCGCTTATGATGAATAAAAAAATGCAGTATGTAATAAAAACCTGTTCAAGTGAAAATGTTCAAGAGCTTCAAAATCTTTTGAACGAAATGTCTATGAACGGATGGGAATTATACAGCATGCATGAAGTAGAAACAGATGAAGGAGTCATGTGTAACTGCATATTCATGAGCGAGATAGATACTGATGATAATGAAGATAATACAGACATAATTAATATTTCCACTTTTAAAAGTCAAATGGAAAAAATTCTATCACCTAAACTTACTCCTTATGAAAAATGTCTTGAAATACAATCAAAAATAAAAGCTCAAAAAGCCAATATTGCTAAAATAAAAAAAGAACTCGAAGGTGCTGCTCCTGCATCAATAGGGCGAAAAAAACTGAATGATAAGATATCCGCAGCTATAAAAGAGCTGGAAGAGCTAAAACAACAGCTAAGTAAAGCAACATCTCCGGATGAAATGTATTCTAAATTACACGAAGATAAACTTGCGATTCGTCTTAGTGAAGAACTTCTTGGATACATTGATCCTGAACAAGATATCTCAGAAGAAGAACTTGTCGCAGAAACAGTAAAATTAAGACTTAAATTAACAGAAAATTTAGGATACGTAATCCCAAAAATTATCTTCCAAGATGACGAAACCCTAAATCCATACGAATTTAGTATTAGAATTCATGGTCTTGATGTATTCAAAAGCTGCGTATATCCTGGATGTTTAATGTTTTTTGCAAAAGATTTAAATTTGGATAAAAAAATCAAAAATTCACAATCCGACATTGACCAAATTACAGGCGAAAAAATAATTTGGATAGAAAAAGACAAAGCAAAAGATTTTTGGCAAAAAGGTCTAACAGGCCCTGAATTCATATCAAGAGCTCTCGAATTTTGTGCAATCAAACATGTCGAAGACCTACTTGACTATGAAGAGCTTGATAAATACATCGATATTGTTACAGATAAAAATTTATTTTTAATCGAAAATATTATTCCTGATTTTGTAAATCTTGCTGATTTACGTTATATTCTTACAAGTCTTATAAAAGAAAAAGTCTCAATCAAAGATATTGTATATATTTTTGAAAAAATCAATGATTTTGCAGACAGCAGCAGTAAATCTGATTTAATCAAAAAAATCAGACTTGCGCTATCACGTCAAATCTGCCACAACAACATGAATTCTGAAGGAACCATTCAAGCTATTGAAATTTCAGAAAAAACAATCAGAAGTTTTGAACCAAATTTTGAAGAAGATGATAACGCTGTTGTAAGAATTGATGCAGATTTTGCGGAAAAACTTGCAAAAAAAGTTGAAAAGCAAGCCAAAGCACTTAATCTTTCTGATATCAAACTTTTTGCACCACTTGAATTCAGACACTTATTGTATACTCTGCTTTCTAACTATATAAATAACGTAACAGTACTAGCAAGAGAAGAAATTGGCTGTAATTGCAATATAGAAATAATAGGAGAAGTATAGAACAAAATTTAATAGCAAAAAAATTTTTTAGGAGTTTTTAAAGAGTCATGCGAGTATTAGGGATTGAACACAAAAAATACATGTTAAAGGCATCTTTTGGCCGAAAACCAACAGAAGCAGAAGCTTCTGACATGCAAAAAACGATTAATAATGCATACGATATTATGGGTACAAAAGAAAGAATCGCTATAACCCATGGTTCATGTTTTCCTGCAGGAAACAAAGATTCCTATATCGGCTCTCCATTTAGCAAAGCTGCAAATGAATATATCAAATTTTTAGCACTTTATGGATTTAACGGAAATCAGCTTGGACCTAATGGAGAATTAGTAAGAGGTAACAACTCTCCTTATAATTCTTCTGCTTTCGCAAAAAATAGACTATTTATAGACCTACAAGCTCTCAAAAATAATGATTACGCAGGTATTTTAAGTGAAGAAGATACAGAAAATCTTCTTTTAACACCAGAACACACCGAAAAAAACTATACTTACACTAATTTTGATAAAGCAAACGAAATCTATGATTCAGCACTAGATAAAGCTTTTTCTACTTTTAGAACAAAACTAAAAAACAAAGATCCAAATGCGCTGGAACTGAATAAAGAATTTCAGATATTTTTGAAATCAAATGACTATAAAAATGATAAACGTCTAACAGAAGAAGGAATATTTAATGTACTTGCAGAAGAATACGGTACAGACAACTTTGAAAAATGGACAAATAATACAGATAAAAACCTTATACTCCTAACTAAACAAGGCGATATTGACGCTAATATAAGATATAACACTCTTTATAACGATAATAAAAAAGATATTGAAAAATACAAATTTGAACAATTTATTGCAACAAAACAGATAAAAGAAAATAAAGAATTTCGAGATAAAATAGGATTTAAATATTTTAGTGACATGCTTGTCGGATGTTCTAAAATGGACTATTGGAGACATCAGGATGCATTTATCAAAGGCTACCAAATTGGAGCCTATGAGTATATGAAAAATCCTCAAATGTGGGACAGTCCAATACTTCATCCAAGAAAACTATTTAAAGGTTCTAATAAAGAACTGGGTACCGCTGGACTATTTTTAAAAGAAAAAATCGATAACGCTCTGGAATTTTGTGAAAATGTAAGAGTAGACCATGTTATGGGACTAATTGAACCTTATGTCATAGATAACAGTAGCATTATCTACGATGAAAGAGGTAAAATAATAAATACCCCTGATAAAAATCCAGTCAGAGCTGAATATATGTCAAATATGAAAACTCCTGACGGAAAACCTCTCGATGACTACAAAAACTACTCCTGCGACTTTACTCATAAAAACGGATACAAAACTTTCCATTCAAATATAATGAATGAAATAGTACTTCCTGCATTAAAAGCTCATAACTTAGCCCCTGAAGATGTGGTTTGGGAAGATTTGTGCAGTCAACCGGAAGCATTTAAAAAAGTCTATTACGAAAATCTTCATTTACCACGACTTGTTCAAACAGAATGGGCAAGAGTTCAAGGAGGAAATGACAAAGATTGGTACCTTTTAGGTTCCCATGACTCAATCCCAGGACTACAAATGATAAAAAGGTTTTCTATAAATAAAGATTCTAATGGTAATGAATACAAAGATTACTGGACAAAAAACAGCAACGGCTGGAATCCTGATTATCTTGCCGGTTACTTAAATATGAGCCCATCAAGAATAGAAGAACGTAATAATTTTAGAAAACAAATTATCAACGATGATAAAGAAAGAGTAAAAGCAAAATTTGCAGAATTACTAACAACAAAAAAATTCCAAATATCATTCGCAGACATTCTAGGTATAGTTGACGATGACGTTGTATACAATATCGGCGGAACAAGCCGTAAAGACAATTGGAAACTTAGAATACCTGCTGACTTTATCGATAAATATTACGAAAATCTTTCAAGCGACAATCCAACAGCAATAAATATTCCGGAAGTTTTGAAAATGGCGCTACAAGCCAAATTAGATATGCTTACGCTGAAAGCTAAAGGAGATCAAGCAGCTATAGATGATCTAAATCAAACATTCAGACCAGTTATAGATAAACTAGCTTACTATGAAAACATACTTAAAGAATAAAAATAGAAAATAGTTGATACACTATTTTACTTTTTCAACATCTTCTTTATGCATACCTACTTCAATACCAGGAACGCATAAAAATGCTGGAACTGTTCTTTGAATCAAAGAAGAAGCTATTGATCTATCTGCCATCAAAGATACAGCCATCCCGATATCATCTACGTGAGGAGCGAAATCAGAACCTTTAATTTTTCGTTCTACTTTTTTATGGAAAACTTTTTCGTTCAAGAAGTTGGAAACCTTATTACCTGTAACAATACCAAAACTCAAAGCTCCTATTGTCGCAAAAGAGAACGGTACTGCACGTAATGCTGAATTAATATTCTTAACAGCTTTTTTAGATAGTTTAGCTGCAATCTTGCCGTTTTCTTTAATTTGAGGTACTAAATTTAAAATAGTTTCTTTATTTTTCTTATAAAGTCTAGATACTAAACTAACACATCCTACCGGGACTAAAACATTACCCAAAAACTGATTTACAGCTTCCTTAACTTTAGCCTTTCTTTGACTTTTATCATCAAAAGCAATACCTGCAGCGAGCCCTCCTAAAACGGAAGAACCTGCAAGCGTAATAATTTCCTTTTCTTCAAGTTCAATAACTTTACGATCAGGATGTTTTTTATCAAATAACCTAAACAATGCCCAGTCTTTAATAGGGGTCTTTTTTATATCTGCAAGTTTTAAAGAAAATCCTTGTTTTTTAGCTATAGCAGTAAAAGCTGCACCAGTAGCTAATATCGAAGAAGCAACAACCTTAGGTCTTAAATTATTTCCCTTCTTATTTTCATTATTACGGTTAAAATTTTGAGATTTATAACTATTTATACTACTTATAGACATATTACATTAACCTTCTTCCACATTCTAACAAAAACTGTAAAAAAAAAACATTGTTACTACAGATAAAAATTTTAACAAATCTTAATTAGATTATTTACAAATAACATTATGTAACAAAAAATTAATATAGATAGATTTGAACGCAAAAATTTTTTTTCAGAACAATTAAATAAAATGTTCGATCGATAGTGTGAAAAAGTATTCTTATGTCAATAAAAGTTACTCCAAATCAAACAATTCAAAATTTTAGTTATCCCAGAAGATTTGTTCGAGGCATGGCTAGCAAAAGTCTAGCGCCATTAATACTCCTAGAGTGTTTTGTAACAGGCGGCAGAACAATTCAAGCATATAATAGAGGTGGCTTTGAAGAAGCTCGCGAACGTCTTACAGAAGAAAGTATCGGAGCTGCATTTTGGTTTGCCGGTGTAAAAATGTTCAACAAAATGAACGATAAAATCGGTCAAAAATTACTCAAACTACACACAACAAATTTTGACGTTGAAGAAGATGGACTTAGAAAACCTCTGAAAAACTTCCTTAAAGCAGACAAAACTGGTCTTACTGAGCGTCAAATAGCAAAATTCAAACTTCTTAAAGTTACATCAAGTATTGTACTTGCCAATGTTTTGGTAGGGCTTGTCGTTCCAAAAATTAACCAGCATATAACAACTATGCTGAAAAATAAAAAGAATACAGAAAATACACAACCAAAAGAAAGTAAACAAACTAAACAAAGTTCAATCCAAACTCCTGTAAAAAGTATGGATACATTTATAAACTCAAAATCTGAAGATAAGAAAAATGTTTCATTTAACGGTATTGGAGATACACAAGTTTTACTATCTTTAGCAAATAATTTTGAAAATAACTCTAAATACCAACTACTTTCAACAGACGTTGGAATAGCAGGAGGTAGAGCAATATCAGCAAGAAATAAACACGAAAGAACTGAAATTCTATTTAGAGACCTAAGCTCAATATACTTCTATATGTTTAGCATGCCAAATATAAACAGCTGGCTAAATTCTCTTGAAGACGGAAAATCAAGACGTCTTGATCCTGTAGCTGCGAAACAGATAAGTGACCATATGGAAGCATTTTTGAAAGAAAAAGGTGGAAAAATGAAAGTCGAAGAATTTGAAAAAGAGTTCTTAGGCAATAACAATAATACATATAAAATTACACCGGAATTAAATGCAAAATTCAAGGATAAGGTAATCAAACTACAAGAGTTCACTGATTACCTTGCAAACAGTGGAAAATTTACACAAGAAGAAATAAGCAAATATTCAGATCTTGCAAAACGTATGTCAAAGCTACAACCTCAAAGTGAAGGTGTATCAGTACTTTCTAAACATCAAGTAAAAGATATATTTAGAGAAGGCGCAATAAACATGCCTGAATTTATCCAAAATCTTTACCAAGTAGCAACTCAAGATGACATTCCATTTGTAAGAATAAAACAAGGAGCATCAGCTGATCCATACAAATTTGTTGCTCGCGAAACTCTTGAAGAATTAAAAAATGACGTCTATGAATATGCAACAAAAATCATAGAAAAAGCTAAAAAAGGTTCAGGCGAAATAGATGTATCTCTCATCAAAAAGGCTTGTCGAGAAAACTTTATCAAAAATGCATTCAATTGGGGTACAGGATTTGCAGTCTCTGCACTATTCTTATCTACATTAATACCAAAAATGCAATACTGGATTACTAAAAAAGTAACAGGTCAAGACAAATTCCCAGGAACTGCAGATTATTCTAATGAGAAAAAATAATATAGTAAAGATTAATTTAATACGTAAAATCCACTTGTAAAAAAACTTTGCTCGTGCCATAATTTTTATATTGAAAGGCTTATCATGGCAAATATTTTAGTATATTTACTAGACGGGAAAATTTACGTTAATTTGACAAACAGATGCACAAACGAATGTATTTTTTGTCTAAGAAATGATAAAGATGACGTTTGTGGACAACAATTATGGCTTGATAATGAAGACTCAACTGCAAAAGATGTAATAGAACAGTTTGAAAAAATATACTCCCAAACCCCATCTAAGGAAATAATCTTTTGCGGCTACGGAGAGCCTATGTTGAAATTTGATGTATTAAAAGAAGTTGCTTCATACATCAAAGACAAATACCCCGAATCAAAAATTCGCATTAACACAAATGGACATGCAAATTTTGTTATGAAAAAAAATGTTGTACCAGAATTAAAAGGTCTTATAGATGAATTTTCAGTAAGCCTTAATGGTTCAACAGAAGAAGAATACAATGAATTATCCCAACCAAAATTTGAAAATGCATACAATGAGGTCAAAAAATTCATCAAAGCTTGCTCTGATGAAGGGATTTCTGTTGTAGCTAGTGTAGTAGAAGGCTACAAAGGCAGACACCTTGACCTTAAGACTTGTGAGCAAATAGCAACAGAACTAGGTGCGAAATTCAGAGTTAGAGAATGGATTAAAAACGGATATTAGTAAAGGAAAATAATAATGCAGGTACAAAAAATCGCAAATAACAATGCTCAAAGTAACACCAATTTCAATGGAAAATTATTTATAGAACCTGATTTAAGCTATTATCCTTGTAAATTTGTTAGACAACATTACAACAAAATACAGAATTTAATTGCAGACAAACCTTTTGACCTATTTATAAGACAAAATCACAAACAAGGTACAGTTAATGTGATAGCGCAAAAAGAAATGGATGCACTAAATAAAAATTCTCTCAAACATGTTGTAACAATGAAAAAAGATTTAGATTGTTATGATGTAGCTGCAGAATCTGCTATAGAAGGTTATGAAAAGAACTTGGCATCTAGACCAAAATCTTTTAAAGAAAGACTTGCAAACTTAATTAATAAAATTTTCTAATAATGTAGAATAAATAAAACTAAAAAGAAAGGAAAGAAAATGAACGCTTTAGACAAAATCATGAAACCAAAATCAATTGCGGTTATTGGTGCGTCAACAAAAGAACATACTATTGGTTCTGACATCATGAAAAGATTACAAGAATACAAATTCAACGGAAAAATTTATCCGGTAAACCCAAAAGGTGGAATAATTGAAGGTTTACAAGCATATACTTCTGTCACAGAAATTCCTGGCGAAGTAGACTTAGCAATCATTGTAGTTAATGCAAAATTTGTATTATCAACAATTGATCAATGTAACGAAAAAGGTATTAAAGGCTTATGCATAATTACAGCTGGTTTCAAAGAAACAGGTGCTGAAGGCGCAGAAGTTGAAAAACAATTAGTTGCAAAAATTAAAGAATATGGAATGAGATGTGTAGGTCCAAACTGCTTAGGTGTTGTAAATACAAACCCTGAAATTAGAATGGACGGATGCTTTGCTGAAAGCTTACCTGAACGTGGAAACATTGGTTTCGTATCTCAATCAGGAGCTTTAGGTGGCGGTATTTTAAATATCTTAAAAGACCTAAACCTAGGTTTTGCACAATTTATTTCAATTGGTAACCAAGCAGATGTTAACGCTGAAACAGCTATCGAATATTGGGAAAATGATGAAGATGTAGAACAAATTTTGTTATACATGGAATCAATCCAAAACCCTGCAAACTTCAGAAAATTAGCTTCAAGAATTACAAAGAAAAAACCTATTTTAGCATTGAAATCTGGACGTTCTGCAGCAGGTGCATCTGCAGCATCTTCTCACACAGGTTCATTAGCAGGTGCTGATAAAGCTGCTGCTGCACTATTACATCAGTCAGGTGTAATCAGAGAATTCTCATTGAAAAACTTATTTGCAACAGCAAAAGTATTTGCAAACTGCCCTATTCCAAAAGGCGATAGAGTTGCTATTATTACAAACTCTGGTGGTCCTGGTATCATGGCTACAGATGCTGTATGCGAATATGGTATGCAAATGGCTAAAATTTCAGATGCAACAAAAGATAAATTAAGAAGCTTCTTACCAGCAGCTGCATCTGTTAAAAACCCAATCGATATGATTGCTTCAGCACCTATCGAACACTACAAACAAACATTGGAAACAGTAATTGCTGATGAAAATGTTGATATGATTATCACAATTTATCTTCCATTCTTAGGATTAAAAGATATCGACGTAGCAAAAGCTTTGATGGAAATTAAAGCAGAACATCCTGAAAAACCTGTTATCGGTGTATTCATGACTAAGAGCGATTTCTTCACAAAACTTTCTGATATGGAAGTAAACATGCCATTCTTCATGTACGCAGAAGAAGCTGCTGACGGTCTAAACAGATTAAATCAACAAAGATTATGGATGGAAAGACCTGAAGGAAAAATTCCTTGCTACGACGTAGACAAAGCTAAAGTTGAAAAAATTATTAAAAACTCTCTTGCTGAAGGCAGAGCTCAACTTACAACTCTTGAATCAATTGATGTACTACAAGCATATGGTATCAGAGCTTGTAAATATGGCTTGGCTACAAATGAAGAAGAAGTTGTAGAATTAGGTAATTCAATCGGTTACCCTGTTGTTATGAAAATGACATCTAAAACAACTTCACACAAAACAGATGTAGGTGGTGTTGTTGTTAACATCAAATCAGAAGAACAATTAAGAAAAGAATACAAAGGACTACTTGAAAGACTTGAAGCAAAAGGCTTACTAGAAGGTCTTGAAGGTGTTATCATCCAAGAAATGGTAAAAGGTTCAAGAGAAATGGTATGTGGTATTGCTACAGATCCTCAATATGGTCCAATGATGATGTTCGGTTTAGGTGGTGTATTCGTAGAAGTTATGAAAGACGTAACATTCAGAATTGCTCCTCTTACAGACGTTGATGCAATGGATATGATTAAATCTGTAAAAGCATATAAACTTCTAGAAGGTGCTAGAGGAACAAAACCAGCTCAAATCGATCAAATTCAAGAAACATTATTGAGATTATCTCAATTAGTTAACGATTTCAAATTCATCGACGAATTAGATATCAACCCATTGTTAATATCTGAAACAACTGGTGAAGGTATTGCAGTAGACGGACGTATCAAAGTAAGACTTGAAGAAGCAAAAGAAGCTTTAGGTTGCGCTTGTGGTGCTTGCTCTTGCTGCAAATAAACTATACTAAGATAACCAAGACCAGCCTTTTTATTAAGGCTGGTCTTTTTACCCCCAATAGGAAGTGAAAGGAATAAATTAATTATGTTAAAGATATACCCCAAAATTACAGCAGCAATAGGTGCTACAAAAGATAGATTATACGTAAGAAGATACGAAAAAGGGAAAATAATGGATGATTCTCCGCTATTTTATAACTCTTTAGTAAAAAATACAGGGAAAAGCGGTAAAAATAATTTAGTTAAAATCATCCAAAATTGGTACAAAGCTTATAAACACAACTTAAAAAAAGTAAAATTAGTAGAAGATGTAAATAATTTATTCAATAATAAAAGAGGGTAGACTCAAATATCTACCCTCTTTTATTATTCTTACCAGAAAGCTTTTGGCATTACTCTATCATATACCCACACATCTACACCGTCATACGTCAAACCAAAATCAGCTGCGATTTTACGATCAACTCCGATAGCTCTTATAGGAATTCCTAATTTTTGACCAACTTCTTTAACGATATTATAACCTCTAATAACATCTTCCTTAGTTGTATCATCTCCAAAGTGAGTATTAGAAATAAATCCATCAAATTTTTTCCAAGGTCTCTTCTCTAATCCCTCTGAAAAAGTAACATACTCAGTTAAATTTTCAACATTGCAAGTCTCAAATTTTGAAGTATTAACAACCAAATAAATTCTAAGGTCTGTCTCATTATCGATATTAGAAAGAATATCAAGCATATCAAGTCCTGCTGCTCCATATCCAACATCAATAACCATATCACCAGCTACACTCAAACAATTTTGCTGAGCAGGTGTAATATAACTACCAGCTTCTCCCAAACCAAAATACTCAGGTTGAGTAATTACATTTATGCCTTCCTCTTCTAATTTTTTAGCTATAGGACGTAATGTATAAGCCGGTTCTACGGTATCTAAATCAACTAGTGTAATTTTTTTATTTAATTTTGCAAACTGCCTTGCTCTATTTGTTGCTGTTTCAGATTTTCCACTAGCATAAGCACCTGCAAAAACTTCTACTGTTCTATTCATATTAATTATCTCACTATATAAAACTTATAACCTTACAAATTTTACCACAAACAAGCTATGTAAAATAGCTAAACGATTAATAACAAATTGACCTACAATAATTTTAATGATTTAATACATCTATGAACTATATATTCTATTTTTTAATAGTTATTTCAATAATCGCAGGAGCAATAAACGGGAAATTATCTGATGTTGTAAATGCGATCTTATCAGGAGCTGAATTATCAGTAAAAGTTGCATTTTCTCTAATCGGTATAATGGCTTTTTGGCTTGGAATGATGAAAATAGCAGAAAATTGCGGACTTATAAAAATAATTTCCAAATTGATTAAACCGATAACAAAAAAAATATTTAATGAAATTCCTGAAGATTCTCCTGCTATAGGAGATATTGCAATGACATTTACTGCAAATGCATTCGGACTTGCAAATGCTGCAACTCCTATAGGTATAAAAGCTATGGAAGAGCTCCAAAAACATAATGAAGATAAAAAATCAGCCTCAAATGCAATGTGTATGTTCCTAGCTATGAGTACAGCAGGGTTTCAACTTATTCCAGCTACCGTAATAGCAGTACTAATTAGCATCGGCTATAAAAATCCAACAGAAATAATAGCACCGACCCTACTTGTCACTTCAATAGCATTCCTAAGTGCAATATTATTAGCAAAACTATTTCAAAAGTTCTGGATTCCGCAAACTAAGTCTGAGGAGAGAAACATATGATACAGACTTTAATGAATATAATTTCTCTTTGGGCACTACCATCAATTATACTTTTAATTTTAACAATGGGGCTACTAAAAAAAGTTCCACTCTATGAAACATTTACAGAAGGTGCTAAAGACGGCTTTAAAGTTGCTGTAAATATAATTCCATATCTTGTTGCAATAATAGTAGCCATATCAATGTTTAGAGCCTCTGGAATCATTGAATCCATAGGAGAATTACTAAAACCGGCATTGTCATATTTTAATGTTCCAGCAGATACAATACCTATCATGATAGTAAGATCTCTCTCTGGCTCCGCAGCCCTTGGTGTTTTTTCTGATATAGCACACAATCTAGGACCAAATGCATACGCAACAAAACTTGCAGCCATAATGGTAGGTTCTAGCGAAACAACATTTTATATTCTTGCGGTCTACTTTGGTGCCGTAGGCATATCAAAACTTAGATATGCATTAATCGTGGGGCTTCTTGCCGATTTTATAGGAATCATTTCTGCAATTTTGGTATGTAACTTCTTATTCTAAGACTTACATTGTATATATTTTTTCCCATAGTACACTCCAACATTATCGACCCAACTTTGTGTACAATCACTTATATTGGAAACAACAACCTCCCTTCTTAATACAGCAAATCTAATATCAATAAAATTAATCTTATCAATCTTTTCTACAACATATTCACTACAGCCACAATTATGGCAGTAATGCTTTTCTGGAATAATTTTCCCATTTTTTATCATACCTCTAAGTTTGACCCCACAACATGCACAACGAACAATATACCATTGGTTTTCAACTAATTCACCACAATCGGGACAATAAGCGAATTCAACATCTAATGGAATTTTATCATGCTCACAAGCCTTTTTAATTCTAAAGAAATCAAACATAGTTTCTTATTAAGAATAAAAAATAAAAAATCAACCTATATCATCAAATTAATAGAAGCTCCACTATCCAATTGTTTTACAACAGGTAACATAAATTGCTCATAATCAGGATTTGCAACCAAATAAGCTTCCTTACTCCAAGGCAAAAAAATTGCACCAAACTCTCTATCATTAAAAAAAGCATTTGCTCTAAATTCTTTAAATTTATTAATTTTAGCAGCTATTGTATTCTCTATAAACATTGTTTTATGCCCCAAATTTGAAAACCCAGTTCTATTCAAATGAAAAACAACATCTCTAACTTTTTCAAAACTAGAATTAGATAATTTAATTCCATTAAAATTTTGATCCACACCTTTGGTAGAAAAACTCGTACTTAAACTTACTTTCATATTAACCCCTTTAAACCATAAATATAAATTGTAAGTATAATTAAAACACTAAAAAATTATTTTTGCTAGATAAAACAAAAAGCGGTTAATATATTTTAACCGCTTTTTTCTAAACAAGACCTCGGCAACGAGTTATCTTCCCAGGCGGTGGCCCGCCAAGTATTTTCACCGA
>CALVFT010000015.1 GCA_944326915.1 Candidatus Gastranaerophilales bacterium | reverse complement strand
TCCATTAAACCTCAATGTTTTGAAAAAATTGAAAAAATATTTTAGAATTAAATAAAAAAAAAGAAGGGAGCGGGAGTATGTTTAATAAAAGTTTGAAATTCGGGGGGGGGGCGATTATTTAGCCGCTGTTAGAAGTTTTTTACCCCATTGTGAAAAAGCCAAAATATGTTATACTAGTGATATGAAAAATCACTTTAAGAGTATAAAAAAAGGATTTACTTTAGCAGAAGTCTTGATTACTTTAGGAATAATTGGTGTCGTTGCAGCTATTACGCTACCCACTTTGGTTGCGAATTATCAGAAGAAGCAAACAGTTATTAGATTAAAAGAGGCTTACACTCTACTAAATCAAGCTATAAAAAATGCAGAATTAAAAGAAGGAGATATAGAAACTTGGGATTTTGGCTCCAAGCATTTTGATTATTTAGAAGCACAAAATTTTATGGAACGGTATTTAGTTCCTCAGTTTAAAATTGCAAAAAGATGTTATGATTATGATTGTGTTTTGTCAACTAAGTATACTCTTTCAAAAAGAACCTATGCAGGTTATTTAGAAACTGAAGGTAATAAGGGACGTTCGATTTTTTTAACAAATGGAATGCAATTATGGGCATATGCTGATTCTGATGAGGCGTTAAAAAAAATAGGCATAGCTGTTGATCTTAATGGAGATGGAAGGCCAAATACAGTTGGGAAGGATATATTCTTTTTTGTAATAAGAAATAATTCTCCTCAGGTTATAATGCAGGGTATGGGGAGCAATAGAGCTAACTTATTAAGTGATGGAGCAGAAGGTTGCAATACCACTGCAGGTAATTTAGCAGGAAGGTATTGTGGAGGCTTAATCCAACAGGATGGTTGGGAAATCAAAGATGATTATCCTTGGTAAATTTTAACAATATTCCACTCATCATCCCACTCAATATGACTATCAAGATTTACTTTGTGGTAGTTATATGGATTGTTTATGTATTCTGGATCAAATAGATTAACTTTTGCAAGACGTTTAATGATATCCGGTAAAAGAGCTGTGCTGCCAGCTAGAGTGCCTTCTTTAGAAGTTGCTTTTTCTCCATCATAGAATACTTTTTCATCAGCAAAAATCATTTCTGTAAGATTACTTTTGGTAATAGGCAAGCTATCGCTTATCAAAAGAATTTTGTCTTTAGGTTTTGTTTTGAACACAAGTTGAAGAGCTTCATCTGCAACATGTACTCCATCTGCAATAATTTCTGTGTAGATGTTATCATTTACAAGTCCTGATAAAGTAGTGGAAGATGCTCTGTGGGTTATCCCTGACATAGCGTTAAACAAATGGGTGCATCCGCTACATTTTGACAAATTACCACCAACACAATGTCCTGCTTGGACTTTTATGTTTTTGCTTCTTAAGTAATCAATTAATCCCATGTCTAATTCAGGAGCAAGTGTGACAATTTTTATGAAATCATCTTCAATCTGTCTGAAGTTATCTATTGTTAAATCTAGAAAATGTTCAGGGTTATGAATGCCTTTTTTTTCTTTGTTCAAGAAAATACCTTCAAGATGAATCCCTAAGATTTTTGCCATTTGAGGAGTTTGTTTTTTAGCGGCTTCTTTAATAGTTTGGATGGCTTTTTGGGTATTTTCTATAGAATCAGTAACCAGGGTTGGGAAAATTCCGCCAATACCATAATTTAATATTTCTTTTGATAAATACAGAATATCATCTACTGATGCTTTATTAAAATCTACCCCAAAGCATCCATGAAAGTGTTGCTCTATTAATAATTTTGTAATCTTGCTCATAATTTAATTATACCTCAATCTGTTGCAAAAGGTGCAAAAATATTTTATAATCATATTAATAAAAAGAAAGGAGCGGGAGTATGTTTAATAAAAGTCTGGATTTCGGGGGGGGGGCGATTATTTAGCCGCTGAAAGAAATTTTTTGCCCCATTGTGAAAAAGAAAAAATATGTTATACTAGTGATATGAAAAATCACTTTGAGAGCATGAAAAAAGGATTTACTTTAGCAGAAGTCTTGATTACTTTAGGAATAATCGGTGTCGTTGCAGCAATTACGCTACCCACTTTGGTTGCGAATTATCAAAAGAAGCAAACAGTTATTAGATTAAAAGAAGCTTATACTCTGCTAAATCAAGCTATAAAAAATGCAGAATTAAAAGAAGGAGATATAGAAACTTGGGATTTTGGCTCCAAGCATTTTGATTATTCTGAGGCTCAAAATTTTGTTGAAAGATATTTGATTCCTCAGTTGAAAGTCGCTAATAAATGTTATAATTTATATTGTCTTAAGTCCACTAAGTATACTCTATCAAATAAGACTTATCCTGGTTACTTAGAAACTGAAGGACATACTGGCCGTTCGATTTTTTTAACAAATGGTATGCAATTATGGGCTTATTCAGATTCTGATCAGGATATAAAAAAAATAGGTATAGGTATTGATCTTAACGGAGATGGAAGACCTAATATAGTTGGTCGTGATATATTCTTTTTTTTAATACAAAATAATTCTTCTCAAGTTCAAATGCCAGGTGTTGGTTGGACGCGTGATGGACTATTTAATATTACCGGAAATGCGTGTAATACTACTGCTGGAAATGTTGCTGGTATGTATTGTGGAGCTTTGATACAACAAGATGGTTGGGAGATAAAGTCTGATTACCCGTGGAAATAAAAAAGGAGGTATTAAACCTCCTTTTTATTTTATATTACACTTCCTTCAAAGACCTTGCGAGCTTCTTCTCTGTCATCAAAGTGGATAGTTCTGTCTTTTAGTATTTGGTAATCCTCATGTCCTTTGCCTGCAATTACTACAACGTCATTATTATCAGAAATTGTCTTTAGTAATTCAATTGCTCTTCCTCTATCAGGTTCTACTACAACGCTTTCTGTGTTTACGTTTTTTAGACCTGCAATGATATCTGTAATTATCGTTTGAGGATCTTCAGTTCTAGGGTTATCGCTTGTGATAACTATTTTGTCAGATAATTTTTCTGCAATGGCACCCATTTTAGGACGTTTTGTTGCATCTCTGTCTCCACCGCATCCGAATAGACATATAAGTTTCCCATCTTGAGGTGTGATTTCTCTCGCAGACTTTAATACGTTTTCCAACCCGTCAGGTGTGTGTGCATAATCAACGATAACAAGTGGTTTTTTTACTACTACTTCAAATCTGCCAGCAACGCCTTTTACGTTTTGTAAGGCTTTAAGTGCAATTTGGATATCAATACCCATTGCGATAGCTGCTGTGATAGCTGCAAGTACGTTATATACACTAAACATTCCATTCATATGTAAGTTAACTTTGTATTCCTTTTCATTTGTTACAAGAGTAAACTCTGCTCCGTTTAGTGAAAATTGAATATTTTTAGCAACGATATCTGCGTTATTTTTTACTCCATAAGTGTATTTTCTAACACCTTCTGGAACAACATCTATAAATCTTTGAGCATACTCATCATCTGCATTGATTACTGCAAAATTATCTTCTTTTAGACGTTTGAATAAAAGAGCTTTAGCATCAAAGTATTTATCCATTGTAATGTGGTAATCCAAGTGGTCCTGAGTAAGATTTGTTAATACTGCACCATTAAAACGACAGCCTCCAACACGGTTTTGATCTAGTGCGTGAGAACTTACTTCCATTACAACATTGTCAATTTTTTCAACGTCTTTTATCATTCTTAAAGTTGCTTGTAATTCAGGAGCTTGAGGGGTTGTATGTTTAGCATCACGGTATTCTCCGTTAGAAGACAATTTATATCCTAAAGTTCCTATTAGCGCACATTTTTGTTGATTTTCTTCAAATATTTTTTGGATTAAGTGAGTAACGGTTGTTTTTCCGTTTGTTCCTGTAATACCTATGAGATTAATTCCTTTTGATGGACTTGAATAGAACCTGTCTGCAATATCTGCAATTTTGTGACGAGTAGATGCAACGACAACTTGAGGGTATTTTTTGTTAATTCCGTCTATTTTATGTTCGACAAGTAGAGCTGCTGCACCTTTTTCGATAGCATCTTTTGCAAATTCATGGCCATCTGTATGTTCACCTACTAAACATACAAAGATATCTCCTTTTTTTGTTGTTTGAGAATTATAAGAAATTCCCGTAATGTCTATGTTTTTAAAGTTAACCAAATCTTTATAGTCTAAGTATTCTATAAGTTCATCAAGTTTCATTTATTTCTCCTTTGTCTGTATATAATTTTATATTAATGTTTTTTTACAGTCACTTTATCTGGTTTTAAGTTCATAATTCTGGCTATTTGAGTTGTAACCTCATGGAATACCGGTCCAGCAACTGTATTACCCCAAATTGCACCGACTTTTGCACTATCTACCATTACGTATACCAAAACTTGCGGGTCAGAGGCAGGGAAATAACCAATAGTTGAAGTGTATGTATATGGCGTGTATCCACTACCACCTTCTTTAGGTTTTCTAGATGTTCCGGTTTTTGCAGCAACATTATATTGATCCATTTTAATTACAGATTTACCGTGATTAACGCTTGCTGCTAGTAATCTTGTAATTGCGTGAGCTGTCTCTGGTGAAACAACTTGGGTGTGTTTAATTTTATTATCGAATTCCTCTTGGGAATATTTAATTACGTGTGGGGTGACTCTTACACCGTTATTAGCAAGAGCTTGTACTGCTGAAATCATTTGTATTGCAGTTACTGATGTTCCATATCCGTATGACATTGTTGCATGAATGCCCTGATCCCAATATTTCCAGTATGGTAATAGACCAGTTGATTCTCCAGGTAAATCTATACCTGTTTTTGAGCCAAATCCGAATTTTTTCAGCTCATCATAAAATTCTTGAGGAGTCATAGTTTTAGAAACATTTATAGATCCTATATTACTTGAATGTTCAAAAAGATATTCAAGAGAAATCTGTCCGGGATAAGGATGTACATCATAGTCGTAGTTTTTAATTTCCCAGTTCCCTATTCTTGTTTTACCAGTATCGAGGACGGTTGTATGTTCGTTTATTTTACCTAAGTCCATTGCAGATGCAACTGTTACTATTTTGAAAGTAGAACCAGGTGGAAATACGTCTGTCAATGTCCAGTTTTTAAGTTGTTGTGGAGTTGCTTTTCTGTAATTGTTTGGATCAAATGTTGGGTATACTGCATACGCAAGTATTTCTCCATTTTTAGGATTCATTACAATTACAGTTCCTCTTTCTGCTTTTTTCTCTGTGACCATTTTTTCTATTTCTTTTTCACAGATGTGTTGAATCGCTGCATCTATTGTAAGTGTAATATTTTCTCCTTTAGGGTTTTTCGTTGTTGCTACAGGGTCTGTAGTAAAGTCATAAATTATTTTTCCGTCACGAGTTCTTTGGTATTTTACTGTGTTAATAACGTGTTCAAGTCTGTCTTTTGCAGTGTATTCAATTCCGTTTGCAATATCTGCATCAAAATTGTAGTATCCAAGTACGTGAGCAGCTAAAGTCCCTTGAGGGTATTCTCTTGTATTTTTCTTTCCAAGACTTATTTCTCGTAGATGCAATTTAGCAATTTGTTTAGCAGTATTTCTATCGACATCTTTTTTTATTGTAATGACAGGTCCTGGTTTTTTAAGCTTTTCTAAAAGTTGATCTTTAGGCATTTTTAGAATAGGTGCAAGAAGTTTTGCTAATTCTTCAGGTGTGGAATCATAATCTGCAGGGTGAGCGTATACATCTGAATATACTTTATCTGTTGCAAGTTTTATTCCGTTTCTGTCAAAAATATCTCCACGCATTGAAAATATTCTTCCTACGCGCTGACTTCTTGCTTTTGCACGGTAGTTTCGAACATCAATAATCATAATAAAGAACAGATATATCAACAAAAGAGTTGCAAAACCTACAAAAAATATTTGTAGTAATGCAAGTAGTCGATCAAAATCTTTACTGCGTTTTTCTTTTTCTCTTTCTTTTTCCGGCTCTCTTGTTCGTAATCGTTCTCTCAAAACTTATCTCCCCTATATCTATTTATTTTAGCACAAGGAATAGCAAAAGAATTAAATATTAAATAAATTTAAGTAGAAAATAGCTCTATTGTTTTTTCCTTAAAAAAAATGTATAATCGCTTACATGAAAAAATTTTTTGTATTATTAACGTGCTTTTTTATAGGGAATTCTTGCTTTTCATTTGAAATCGTTTATCCAAAGTCTACAAAAGCTTTAGTAAATGCTGATTCTACGTTTTTTATAGGTAATTCAGGTCCAGATTCCGGATTAAAAATCAATGGCAATTCTGTAAAAATGAATAAATCAGGAGCTTTTGCATATGTAGTTAATTTAAAGCCTGGTGATAATATCTTTGATGTAGAGGATAAAAATGGTAAACAGACTTATGTTGTGACAAGAAAAATTTCTAATTGTGGATGTACTATAAGTTCTCCTAAGTTTGTAAAATATAATGTCGTAAAAAATGCTGTGGTATCAAAAGATAACTCTCCTATGCGCGAAACTCCAATTGATGGAGGGATAAATAGACTTTCTCATTTTCAAAAAGATATTCCTCTTGTTGTGGATGGCGAAAATGGAGATTTTTATAGAGTAATTTTGAATGACAATTCAAAGGCTTGGCTTGCGAAACGTGATGTAACAATAGTGGATGATAATTCTTTTTCAACACCTGCAACGTTATCATATATAGAACATAAAGAAGACAAAGATTTTGATTATTATATATTTGCGACCAATAAGAAGGTCCCATACGTTATAAAAGAAGGAAATCCTTTTGTAGTTACACTGTACAATATTGAATATGCAGAGGATATGACACATACTTTTGAAATTCCTCTAAATCATAAATTGTATGGGTATAGTGGATCTTTTGAAAAAGATAAGTTTGTATTAAAAATTAGAAAAGCTCCCCGTGATATAAAGAATGTTAAAGTCACAATAGACGCAGGCCATGGAGGGTCTGAATATGGTGCAATAAGCTGTCATAATATAAAGGAAAAGGACATAAATCTTGCAATTTCAAAGTATTTGGCTCAAGAATTGAGAAGTCTTGGAATTCATGTCGTAATGACTCGTGATAGTGATCAAGATGTCGGGCTTCAAGAAAGAGTAAATATTGCAAATAAGAATGATGCAACTATCTTAATAAGTATTCATGGAAATGCACTTCCTGACGGAGCTGATCCTAATAGTTTTAGAGGAACAAGTGTGTATTATTACTATCCACAAGCGAAGTTTTTGGCTGAAAATGTTTTGAGTTCTCTGAATAAAATTGCAGGAACTCAAAATGATAAAGTTCGTCAGGGAAGTCTTGCTTTAGTTCGTAACACAAATGCTTTGAGTATTCTAGTAGAAGTAGGATATTTAATAAATCCTGATGATAGTGATTTATTAAAAAGTTCAGAATTTCAAAAAAAGTGTGCAAAGGCTATTGCTAAAGCTATAAGAGATAGTTTATAAAAAAGTATCGTCTTTGTAATTTAGTTACGCAGACGATACTTTCTGTTTTTATATTTCCTAATTTTTTATTTAAGGATATAGTTCAAGATTGTTCTAACACCAACACCTGTCGCTCCGGAAATAAATTCCTTTTGAGGTTTATCAAGGAAGGCAGTTCCTGCAACGTCGATGTGTGCCCATTTTGGACAGTCAACGAATTCTTGCAAGAATACACCTGCTGCAGATGCACCGCCAAATCTGGAACCAGTATTTTTCATATCTGCAATTTCAGATTTTAAACCGTTAAAGTAATCTTTAAACATTGGAAGTTGCCAGAATTTTTCACCGCTTTCTTCTCCTGTTTTGATTATTTCTTGAATAAGTTCTTCACTGTTACCCATAACTCCTGAAGCAATAGTTCCAAGTGCTACCATACAAGCACCTGTAAGAGTTGCGATATCAATAATTTCATCAACACCAAGTTCACTTGCATAACATAGAGCATCTGCAAGTGTAAGTCTTCCTTCAGCATCAGTGTTATCTACTTCAATTGTTTTTCCGTTTTTAGCAGTGAGAATATCTCCAGGTTTGTATGAGCTGCCTGAAGGCATATTTTCACAAGCTGCGATAATACCGTGTACTTCAATGTCAGGAGCAAGTGCTTTTAAAGATTTCATTACTCCAAGGATACAAGCAGCTCCAGACATATCATCTTTCATTGTAAGCATTGATGCCGCAGGTTTTATGTCAAGTCCGCCAGAGTCAAAACAAATTCCTTTTCCGATTATTGCAATACGTTTTTTAGGGTTTTCAACGGAGTATTTCATATGGATAAATTTAGGTGGCTGTGCACTACCTTGTCCTACTGCTAAAAATGCTCCCATACCCATTTCTTTACATTGTTCTTTGTCATATATCTTGGTATCTATGCCATCTATTCCAAGAGCAATTTCTGCTAATTTCGAAGGTGTCGCATTTTGGGCAGGTTCATTTGCAAGATCTCTTGTAAATTTCATCGCTTCACCAAAAATTATACCTTCTTCTACTTGTTTTGCAGAAAATTTAGCAAATGTTATTTCTTCTACTCTATCTTTTTTTTCTGATTTGTATTTATCAAAGTAGTAATCTGCTATGAAAGCACCGATTGCAGCATATTTACCGTAATCTTCTTTTACATCAAAATCAAATAGTGCTTTTTTGGCTTTTATTTGCTGAAGTTTTTTTACTGCTTTTGAGGTTACTTCACTCATTTTTACAGCGTTAAAATCTTCTTTTTTACCGCAACCTACCACAAGTATTTTATCTTGAGGAAGTTTGCCTAATGTATGAATTAGGTAAGTTTCTCCAAATTTACCTTCAAATTTGTCTTTTTCAATTACGTACTCATTTACAAATTCTATAGGAGTTTTTTCTCCTTCGAATTTTCCAATGACCAAAACTTCACAAGGGGTTGAAGTTACGTTTTCTGTAACATTAATTTTCATATTTGTCTCTCCTTATTTACAGTTGAAAGTATAGCACCTTATTTAAGTTTTGTAAATTATTCCAAGCTACTAACAAAAAATATATTTAGAGATTTTCAATCAACCATGAGAATATCACCGATAGTAAATTTTAAATATTTCAGTAAATCTGACAAGTCAACAAATACCCCCAAAGCACCAATTGTATCTAATGAAGTAAGTGATTTTTATAAAAAAAGTACTCCGTATTTTTATCCTTCGTCATTTGTTTCTTTTTCGAGCCTAAAGATGCGGGGAAAAACATCTCGTAATGATTTTTGTGATACTTCGTTTTATCGAGATGCTGGAACATTAACTGCTGCTGTTGATATATTAGAAAAAGAATTTCCTCAAGGTACTGATATAATGGATTTTGCTTGTTCTAATGGAGAGGAAGCTATATCAACGTATTCTTTATTTAGCCCAGAAAATGCAGATAAATATAAATTTTATTGCTATGATAGGTATCATAAAGTGATATCAATTGCCAATACTGGTATTCATACTATATATAGTCGTTGTAGCAGTGATAATTTTTTACTTAAAGATTCTGCTTCAGATGATGGAATACAAAATTATTTAAAAAGTAATTTTGATAGACTTATGGAACCAATTTCAAAACCTGTGGATTTTGATGAAGAAGAAACTTCTGTCAGTCGATTAAAAGAACTTTTTGGAACGAAAGTCAATTATTTTAAATTAAAAGATGAGTATGATGACAATTTTTCTTTTAGGGTTGGAGATATAAATTATATTCAAATGTGCGAACCTAAAAAGGCAGGAGCGGTGTTTTTTAGAAATGCTTTTTATATCCCGACAAAAAATAGTGATTTAGATGGTTTTGATTTAGAAGAACTATTTGATAAAACTGATAAAAAACAAGTTATTAATAATATTGTTGACAAAATATATGATAAATTAGAACCGGGTGGGATCTTAGTGCTGGGAAATATTTTAAAAGATCATGTTTATATTGCAGGAGACCAAGTACCTGCTTCTGAAAAAACATATTTGAGAGATTATTGCTGCGATATTTATAAAAAATCGCCATTGCACGAAGCTCTTGAAAAGGATAACAGGTTTAAGCCTGTATACTATACAGCAGCTGATAAACCATTTGATGATGTACAAGTCCCTACTATTTGGCAAAAAATATCTTAATTCTTGTATCAAAAATAAAAAATCTACTATACAAAAACTATTTTGCATGATATTATGTTGACAGATGTAGTAGGTAAATATTTTTTGGAAATATATGCAATAAAATATTATTCAAATTTATATTAAATAATAGCTCGATAGGTTAGATGTATCGAGCATTGCGTGTATTATTAAAAAATAGAAAAGGATAAGGTAAAAAACTTTATGGACTTTTTATTGATTATTGCGATTATTGCGGTAATAGCTTTAATCGCCGTGCTGTTTGTCCAGCAAAGCAAAATGAAATCCGTGCTTTTATCTACAGAAAAAGATAGAAAAGCATTAGAAGAGAAAGAAAAACTTCTTTTAAAAGAGGCAAAAATCAAAGCAATTGAAGAATTGCAAGATGACAGAGAAAAACTTAACGAAGAAGAAAGAGAACGCAGGCAAGAACTTGCAAGACAAGAACAAAAATTAGCAAAACGTGAAGATATGCTTGAGGATAAAATTCAAGAGTATACCGATAAAGAAATTCAGGTCCAAAGAAAGCTTGATGAATTGCTTGATAAAGAAGATTATCTAGCTGAAATAGTTCAAAAGCAAACAACTGAATTGGAAAGAATTTCTGGCATGTCTGCAGAAGATGCAAAGAATATGTTGCTAGAACAGCTAAAGCATGATTTAGCTCAGGAACAAATGCAATTGATTCGCGAAAATGAAGCAAAGATTAAAGAAATTTCTTTAGAAAAATCAAAAGAAATTCTTTCTACAACTATGCAAAGATGTATGATTGAGCAAGTTGTAGAAACAACCGTTTCAGTAGTAGCATTGCCAAATGACGAAATGAAAGGTCGTATTATTGGTCGTGAAGGTCGTAATATTCGAGCATTAGAAACTTTGACAGGAGTAGACTTAATCATTGATGATACTCCAGAAGCTGTTGTATTATCAAGCTTTGATCCTGTAAGACGTGAAATTGCGAAACTTGCTTTAGAAAAACTTATAGTAGATGGCCGTATACACCCTGTACGAATCGAAGAAATGGTAGAAAAAGCAAGAGAAGAAATTGAAAAGAAAATTTGGCGTGAGGGTGAAAATGCTGCATTAGATATGGGAGTTATGGGCTTAAATAAGGAGCTAATCAAAACTCTTGGAAGACTTTATTACAGAACAAGTTATGGTCAAAATGTTTTGAAACACTCTTTGGAAGTTGGTCACATAGCTGGCATGTTGGCTGCTGAATTAGGTGCAAATGAAGCAGTTGCAAAACGTGCAGGTCTTTTACATGATATCGGTAAAGCAGTTGATCAAACTCAAGAAGGTACTCATATTCAACTAGGTGTTGAACTTGCTACTAGATATGGCGAAAGACCTGATGTTGTACATGCAATTGAGGCTCACCATGATGATGTTGTTGCAAATACAATAGAAGCTGTACTTGTAAAAGTCGCAGATGCTATTTCGGCTGGTAGACCTGGTGCAAGACGTGATACTTTAGAAATTTATATTAAACGTCTTCAAAAAATCGAAGAAATTGTTAACAGCTACGAAGGAATTAAACAATCGTTTGCTGTACAAGCAGGTCGTGAGGTTCGAATTATTGTAGAAGCTGAAAAATTTGATGATTTAGCTTCTCAAAAATTAGCTCGTGACGTTGCAAAACGTATCGAAGATGAACTTGATTACCCTGGACAAATAAGAGTAACAGTTGTAAGAGAGTTCAGAACTACTGAAATTGCAAGATAATTTTTGGGCTGAGTTTTTTCTCAGCCCCTTTTCAAAAAAAGGAAATTTATGTCAGGTGATGAAAAAACAATAAAAATATTATTCTTTGGTGATATGGTCGGCAAACCTGGTAGGTATGCAGTAAGAGACTATATTGATGAATTACGTAAAAAAGATGAAATGCCTGACTTTATTATTGCGAATGTTGAGAATGCATCTCATGGATTTGGTCTTACAGAAAAGAATTATAATGAAATCTCAGGGTATGGTGTTGATTGTATGACTTCTGGAAATCATATCTGGGATAAAAAAGATATTTTTAACTACATCGATAATGCTGACAAGTTAGTCAGACCTTTTAATTACCCCGCTGGAACCCCAGGAGTAGGGAGCAGAATATTTGAAATACAAAATGGCTTAAAAATAGCTGTTGTAAATGCTTTAGGAAGAGTATTCATGGCTCCTGTAGATTCTGTTTGGGAATGTGTGAGAGATGAAATTAAACGTCTAAAAGAAATTACACCTATTATAATTGTTGATTTTCATGCAGAAGCGACTGCTGAGAAAATTTGTTTTGGTCGTTTTTGTTCAGAGTTAGGCGTAAGTGCGTTTTTTGGAACTCATACTCATGTCCAAACAGCTGATGAGCAAATTTTTAACAATATGGCCTATATTACAGATGCCGGTTTTAGTGGAACAAGTGACGGAGTTATAGGAATGGAGTATAGTACTTCTTTGTCACGATTTACTACGGTAATTCCGGATCGATACGATGTAGCAGAAGGCGACATTACACAGGTTTGTGCAGTGGAAGTTGAGCTTAATCCTTCTACAGGTTACGCTGTCGCTATAAAAAGAGTTTTTTGTAGTAGAAATAGGAAAGAGAAGGATGAACGACCATGAAGTGTGATTTACATATTCATACATATTATTCGGACGGAGTTTTTTCGCCCGAAAAAATCGTGGATACGGCTATTGATGTCGGACTTGGTGCAATAGCTTTGACAGATCATGATAATATTTTATCTTATAATGTCGCTAAAGATTATTTGAAGAAAACAGGAAAACAAGATAAATTAGAAGTTATTGAAGGGGTTGAGATAAATACTCTTTATAAAAACTATGAAGTACATATATTAGGATATTTTATGGACGATACAAATAGTGATTTTAGAGAGTTGTTGAAAACTCAACAAAACGCAAGGGTAAAACAAACCAAAGAAATTATCGCCCTTTTATCTAAAAAAGAAGGTATAAAGATAAAGTATGAAGACATTGTAAAACAGGTTGCTGAAGGTGGTAGTATAGGAAGACCTCATATTGCCAAAGCTATAACTAATGCTGGTGGAACATCAAGTGTTATAGATGCTTATGCAAAATATATTCACGATGATTCTCCTGTGTATGTGCCAAGAAAGACTGTATCTCCTCAAGATGCTGTTGAAATTATTTATGATGCAGGCGGTATTCCTGTAATTGCTCATCCGCATGATTTGGATATTGCAGAAACTTTAATCAAAGATTTAATGTCATATGGATTAAGAGGAATAGAAGCTTATCATAGAAAACATTCTCCTGCTTGTGTTGAATATTTTTCATCAATGGCAGAAGAACTTGGATTGATAGTTACTGGTGGGTCTGATTTTCATGCTCCGAATATAATGAACGGACAGATTGTAATGGGCAAGAATTTCGTCCCAGAATGGATATATGATAAATTGCTTCAAGAAAAGAAACTTATAGATATGGCTTAATTGTGGAGTATTTATGGCTAGAAAGAAATATTGGAAATTAGAATATTCGATAGCTCTGTTTTTTATGCTTGGTACTATATTGCTTATGATGCCTGTTTCTATTGAGAACACAAGGCAAGCTAATTTTATTTCTAAATGGAATGAGAAGTATAATCGTGTGGATTACATGTTCCAAGTTATAAATGCTCATATTACAGGAGAGTTATTGACTAGTTTTAATAAAGCTAAGACTCCGCAAGAAAGAGAAAAACTCCTTTTGCAGATTGTAAAACCATATCTGCGATTGAATACTGAACAGCCTGTAAGCAAACGTTATAAAGTAAAATATATGAATGGAAATCGTTCATATAAGGGCAAATTATACAACTTCAGAGAATTTTACTATGGAGAAAATAATACAATTGTTGGGATAAAGGATATTAAATCAGAAAAAGAAAATGACGCTTTCTTTATGATGATGTTTGATATGAATGGTCTTTTACCTCCTAATTGCTGGGGTAAAGATGTATTTGGTATAAATATATATGATGGTGGTCATATAGAACCTTTTGGAGCTCAGATGGATATGGATGAGCTTAAAAAAGATTGTTCTGATATTGGTAGTGGTATCGGATGTTCTTATTACTATAAAATAGGTGGAGGCTTTGATGACTAACAATATCCAAAGGGTTTGTGTATTCGCATCATCTTGTAATTATTTAGCTTCTGTATATTATGAAGATGCCTCAAAACTTGGGGAACTTATCGCTGATGCCGGTCTGGATATGGTATATGGTGGAAGTTCTTTGGGGCTTATGTGGGCTTGTGCTGAACAAGTAAAAAAGAATGGTGGGCAAATTATTGGTATAATGCCGGAAAAACTTCATAATATGGGAGTGTATACTGATGAATGTGTTGAGCTTTATGTTACACCTTGTATGCGAAGTAGAAAAGCTAAGATGGATGAATTATCCGATGCAGTAATTGCACTTCCAGGAGGTCTCGGTACTTTGGAAGAATTATCTGAAATGATTGTTCAAAAACAACTTGGATATAATAATAAACCCATTATTTTGTTAAATACTTATGGCTTTTATGATAAATTGGTAGAATTTTTCGAGCAGATAGTAGATTTAAAATTTGCATCAGATGCTGCACGTGATTTATACTATCTTGCCTCAACTCCTTGTGATGCTATAGAGTATTTAAAAAATTATGAGCCTAAAAATGTACTAATAACAAAAGAACAAATTTACAATAGAAAATAATTAAGCAATTTTTCCTTCTAAAATTTTTTATATTAATTAAGGGTAAAATATTGGAGGAAAGTTATGGGTTCAAAAGTTAATCCCACATTTATTAGTGCTTTTAATGACTTGAAATATGCAAAACTAAAGTTAAATGCTTTAGAAAGGAATCCTCATGTCAATCCTATGGAACATAAGGCTGCAGAAAATAATTTTCATAGAGCCGAAAGTATTTTTTGTGCCCAAGAAGGTATAGTTGAGGATACTAGTAGTAATGCATTGACAAAGGATCAAGCCGCAAATCAAGTTAATAGTATGATGAATGAAATGCGTTCTTGGTATGCATAAAAAAAATCAGGGTAAAAACCCTGATTTTTTTAATATTTTAGCATTGAAATAACTTTTCCTGCATCCTTAAGTTTTTCTCTACCTTTAAGAGCTTCTAATTCAATAAGAAAAGCTATACCAACAAGATTTGCTCCAGTTTTCTTTACTAATTTACATGCTGCTTCTGCAGTACCACCTGTTGCAAGTAAGTCGTCCACAACAAGAACATTTGCTCCTTGAGGAAAAGCATCTTGGTGTACTTCAATTTTATCTGTACCATATTCAAGTTCATACTCTTGAGAATATGTTGCTGCAGGTAGTTTATTCGGTTTTCTAATTGGAACAAAACCTGCATTTAATTTATAAGCCATTGGCATTCCAAATATAAATCCACGACTTTCAATACCTGCTATGTAGTCTATTTTTACATCTTTAAATTGTTCACACAAGTAGTCAATCATTACTTTTAAAGTTTCAGGTTCTTTTAGAGCTGTCGTAATATCTCTAAAAATTATACCTTCTTTTGGGAAATCTTTAACGTCTCTGATTTTATTCTTTACGTCAATAAGTGTTTGTGTCATTATTTTTCTCCTTTTTCGGCTACAAATTGTTTAAGTCTTTCAGTATATTCTTTTGTATAGTCTTTTGTTTTTTGTAATTCTTTTTTAAGAAAAGCTTTTATACTTGCTTCTTCTTCCATAACAAGTCCATGGGCAGTTTTACCCCAGTTCATATCCTTTTTCATAAATAAAATTTTAAAACAGATAAAAAGAACCAGCGGGAACCATATTACAAGTAAGTAAATTGAAGTTTCAACTGCCTCAAACGCCGCATCAAGTCTTGGCATAAAATCATATCTTCTAAGAGAATATCTTGCTGCGATGAAAAAAGCTATTCCTATCGCGCAACCAATAATAATTGAAGAATAAAGAGTATGAGTAGGAGCATCCTTTGCAAGAACTTTGAAAGCTCTTATTAAAAGTTCCATAACAAGCCATAGAGGCATAATAAATTCCGAAATATATGCCATCATATCAAGTCTTGCTCTGAGTGATATATCTTTTGAACGTAACGCTGCTCCAGAGTGTTCAAGATATCTTCTTATAGTACCTTCAAGCCATCTTCTTCTTTGTCTGAATAAAGGCCACAAGTATATAATCCCTTCTTCATATACTATAGCATCAGGACAAAATCTTACGTCCCAACCTTTGATATGGAGTCTTGTAGACATATCTAAATCATCAACGATTGTATAATTATTCCAGCCACCAATATCTTCTACAGCTTCACGTTTTAAAAGTTCTCCATTTCCTCTTAGCTCAACTGCACCTTTCACAGAATCTCTACCAGCTTGAAGGTGAGTATCAAAAGTATATTCATTGTTTTGACATCTAGTTAAAAGGTTTACATTTTTATTTCTGATTACTTTTCTTGCTTGCACTGCTCCGACATCTTTAGGTTCAAGATGTGGAATAAGCTTTTTTAGAAAGTCAGGTTCTACTGTTGCATCAGCATCAAAAACCAAAAAAGCTTCACCTTGAGCAATTTTCATCGCATCATTCAGTACTGCAGATTTACCTGGGAAAGCATCTTTTTCTCTAATTAGAGCTTTTAAATTCGGGTATTTAGTTTCTAAATTTTTAATTACAGAGGAAGTATTATCAGTACTTCTGTCATCGATAACTATTACTTCAAAGTTATCGTAGTCTATGTTCATAATATTTTCTACTGTATTAGTGATAACACTTTCTTCGTTATGTGCAGGTATCATAATAGATACCATAGGTTTGTAATTTTCATTTATGACTGGAGGGTGTTTTTGTCTTTGGCGACTTTGAAATTTGTATGAAAGATTCATAAATAGTGCATATATAAACATAAACAAGCATAATAGAGCAAGTCCCCATACTGTGTTAAAGTAACTTTGGAATATATACAAAAAGATTCCAAGCCCAAAGACTATTGTGAACAAAATAATTCTTTCTTTCATAAGTTAAACCTTTTTCCAACTCCCGTTTGTCACGTCACTAATATTGTACCAAAAAGTTGAAAAAATGTCTTTTTTTTATACAAATCATTACTTTTTGTTTATAATTATTTTCTATATCCTGCAAATAGATGTTTTCTTGTTAAATCAATGTAAAAAAACGTAAAAAAGCTTGCGTTATAAAAAAGATTGGATATAATAGTTTTGTACATTTAGAAGAAGGAGTTTTGTAATGAACAAAGAAGAATTAGTACAAGAAATTGCTAAAAAAGCTAATGTTACTCAAAAAGAAGCAGCTGAAGTATTAGGCGCTTTCATTGAAACAGTTGAAAAAACAGTTTCTAAAGGTAAAAAAGTTACTTTAGTTGGTTTTGGTACATTCGAAGCACGTAAAAGAGCTGCTAGAGTTGGAAGAAACCCTCAAACAGGTAAAGAATTACAAATCCCTGCAACAACAGTTCCAGCATTTTCTGCAGGTAAAAAATTCAAAGAAGCTGTTAACAAGTAGTTTGTTAATAAATAGAAAAAAGACTTATCTGATGATAAGTCTTTTTTTTTATACTTCAATAATACGTATAATAGAGTTATATTTTTATTTAGTTATTGATATTTCTATAAAGTATGACCAAATGTTTATAGGACGGAAATTTATAGTTTATGGTGTAAACAGGTTGGGGCTTAGACCTGAAGCATATGTATATGGAAATTATTTTTGGGATAGGCATATATGGGATGGAACATCTCTACCACACAATGCGTGTATAGATTTCACTAAAAGTTATGGTCAACATTGTACAGCAAGAGTTATTGAACAAGGATGGGAAATGAAATACTAAATTAATCAACAGAGAAAATCTCTTTGATATCATCCATAGTAAGTGATTTTACAATATTTCTATCAACTGAAATTACGCTATCAACAAGGTTTCGTTTTGCAGTTTTGAGTTTTTGAATTTTTTCCTCTACTGTATTTTTTGTAATAAGTCTGTATACAAAAACTTTTTTAGTTTGGCCGATACGATAAGCTCTATCCGTAGCCTGATCTTCTACTGCAGGGTTCCACCATGGATCGTAGTGGATTACATAATCTGCACCGGTCAAGTTAAGCCCTGTACCACCCGCTTTTAAGCTGATTAAGAATATCGGAATAGATGGTGTAGAGTTAAATCGTTCTACAGCTCCTTGTCTGTCTTTAGTTTTTCCTGTCAAGTATTCATAAGGAATACCTACTCTCTCTAGCCAAGCTTTTATTAAATCAAGCATATCAACAAATTGGCTGAACAGTAATATTCTATGTCCTTCATCAATAATTTCTTCAAGCATAACCTTAAGTTTTTCAAATTTGCCTGATTTCATAATATTTTTCACGTTGTCTTTATCATAAAGCCTTGGGTGACAGCATATTTGACGAAGGCGTAATAGTGCTGAGAATATTGATAATCTACTCTTTTCAAGACCGTTTTGTTCGATAGACTTGAATAATTCTTCTTTTGTACTATCAAGCACTTGAAGATAAAAATCTCTTTGTTCGTCAGTAAGTTCACAATATGCAATATTTTCAACTTTGTCAGGCAAATCTTTTGCAACATCACGTTTCATACGACGTAGAATGAACGGATAGATTTGCAATTTTAATCGTTTTTCAACTGTTTTATCCTGACGTTCCATTATCGGATTGACATATCTTGAGTTAAAGTCTGCCATACTGAATAAAAATCCAGGCATCAAAAAGTCAAATACTGACCATAATTCTTCAAGTTTGTTTTCTATAGGAGTACCTGATAGTGCAAGTTTATGTGTTGCATCAAGTTTTTTTACAGCTTGAGCTGTCTGTGACATTGCGTTTTTGATATTTTGCGATTCATCCAAAATTACATATCTGAAGTTGATATCTTTAAGTTTTTCAATATCACGTCTTAGTAATGCATAACTTGTGATTACAACATCATATTCAGGAATATGTTTGAAGAATTGTTTTCTTTCAGTTCCTGACAATTTTAGAGTTGTAAGCGTTGGTGCAAATTTTTGAATTTCAGATTCCCAGTTGAATACAACAGTTGTAGGACAAACTACAAGGGTTGGCATTGGACCATCTTGCTCTTTTGCCTTTTGCACTACGGCTAAAGCTTGTAATGTTTTTCCAAGCCCCATATCATCAGCCAAAATTCCATTAAGTCCGTATTTGTACATAAACCATAACCAACCAAAACCTTTAGTTTGGTATTCACGGAATTCAGCATTGATACCTTCAGGCAGTTGTAAATCTTCTGAAGTTGAGAATGTAGACATCTGTTTCCAGAAGTTTTCAAACTCTTCACTTAAAACAAGTTCTACGTCAAGGTTCTTAAGTTCGTTAATAAGTCCTGCTCGATATGTTTTTACAATAAACTTATTGTCATTGTTTCTATATACGTCAAATGAGTTGAATGCACGCATCATTGCATATATATTCTGTGCCGGATATTCTACGAAACCAAGACTTCTTATTCTACTGTATTTTTCTCCGCTTTGAATTGTTTCATAAATCTCATCGAAGCTTATTTGTTCCTCTCCAACTTGACCGTATAAGAATATTTCAAAGCTGTCTTGATTTTCTTCTGAAAAATCGATTTTAGCACAAAGTCTAAATGGTTCATCCATAAGTTTGAAGAATTTCATATCATCTTTTTCTACAAACTTCCATCCATCTCCAGCTTGTTTTATGTAGTAATTATAGAAGTCAATTGCGTTTTCTTTTTCTAATGCTAGGTTATTTGTCTGCATTGGGACAAATTTACATGCAAGTAGCATCGCATAAGATTCTTGTTCGTGTTTAATATTTCTTTTAATCCAATATACAAGATCTTCGCCTTGTTTTTTGATTGTTATGTATGGAGATTTTTCTGCTGTTTGTTTTGAATATGGTACAACAACGCCGTCATAATCAAATTCTAGTGATGCTTTTAAAGACTGATCATAATCAATTCCTAAAGTCACAATATTCAATGGTGGACGTTCCTCAAGCATAAGTTTGCTTATGTTTTCTGCAATCTCTACGTCCATTATTTCTTGTAATTTAGGAAGTTCTTCATAAATAAACTTACCGCCGTCTGCATCTTTTAAGTCCGTAAATGACGATTTTAAAAGACTTTGAGGCAGTGAGCTCATCGCAATATTTGTAGGGAATATCAGATTTTTGTATCTTCCCCATTTTAAATGTCTAGAAAAATATCTTACTTCTTCAAGAGGGTATACATCATCTTTGTCAGGTCTAATCCATTCAAGAGATAGTAAAATTGTGCCTTGAGCTCCGGTATTTACAGTTAATTTAAGCTTCCATTCTTCATCTGTAAATTTTAATCGTTCTTTTGTTTTTTCATCCAATACTTCATCTGCGTGCGCCATTAAAGTAAACATAGGACCGAATTTTGTAATCGGAATATCATACCATCCGGCTTTTTTGTCTTGTCTTGATACAGTAAGTAGTTGTTGGAATATTGCAACTTCAACTTTTTGTGAATTGTTTAATTCAAAAGTAGGATCTTGTTTTTGTGCTTCAATTAAGGCTCTTAGAATTGGCTCAATTTGTCTTACAACTTTACCGGTTTCTCTTGATCTTACTAGTACTGAAAAGAAATTAGCTTTTCTTTTTGAATTAAAATGAAAAATGTAATTTCCTTGAGGTTCAGTAGTCAAAGCTGTATTTTCATCAGGAAAATCTGTTTCAATACCAAATTTAGTTTCTAACCAATCTTCATATGCGTGCTCATCAATGGCTTTTAGAGCTACAGCTACAGCGTGCTTACACCATTCTTCTTTTAAAGGACAGTTACATCTTGCCTCAACTTTATTTTTTTTGAAAATTAAATCAGTATTGTAATGATCCTGAAAATTTCCTTTTACTTTCGCCATATAAAAGTTTTTTTCAGGATAAGAATCAAATACCATATCTTTGAGATGGTATTCGTAACCTCTACGCCAACTTCCAGCACTTGCGTTATCTTTTATAAACTTGTAGTTGAATTCAGCAGCACTCATTCTTTTGAGTAATCTTTCTTCCCTAAGGGTGTAATTTCGGATATAGAAATAATTTCTATAAGCCCTTACTTAACAACAGCTATATTATTACATGAATAATAAAAAAAGGCAAGAGGTTATTTACCTAGGTTAAAAAGAAGAAATGGTAATAGTAAGCAAATACTATGCCAAATAGTGCACCCATAATAACTTCTAAAGGTGTGTGCCCAAGTAATTCTTTTAGTTTTCCACCAATTGCTTGTACATCATGTTTGTAAAAATCTTCCATCATTCTATTCAAGCAAGCAGCAGTTTTTCCTGCAGCTCTTCTAAGCCCTGCTGCGTCATACATTGTAATAAGAGCATAACCAAATGCAATTGCAAAGACCATGGAATCAAATCCACTGATTATACCAACAGAAGTTGATAATCCCATTACACCTGCTGAATGTGAACTTGGCATTCCTCCAGTTGTTGTAAAAATTTTAAAATTAACTTTTTTTGTCTTTATAGTGAAAATGAAAAATTTTAAAACCTGTGCTAGAAAAGCAGCCAAAATTCCGGCAGTAAGTGCTTCATATCCACTGTTTGCAATTTTTGCAATGTGTGTTGCTATCATTTAATTCCTACTCTCTTTAATCTTTTACTACTTATAATTATACATAATATATCCAAAAAGGCAAGTATGCAATGTTTTTGAGGATTCTATTATTTTTTATTTTATTTTGATTTTATCTATTATTTGCTCAAAAATAACTGATTTTAGGTTATTTTTATGTAATATTTCAAGACATTCATCAAGTAGTTTAGTCAAATCATTTTTTGCCATATCAAGTCCGTATAATGATACGTACGTTAACTTGCCTGAGTTTTTATCTTTTCCGATAGTTTTACCCATTTCTTCGAAAGTAGATATTTCATCAAGAATATCATCTGCTATCTGGAATGCAAATCCAAGTTTCTCTGCAAATGTGGTAATCTCTTTTAATTGATCATCTGAAGCATCCGCAATTATTGCTCCAGAACGTAGTGCAAGTTTAAATAAATCTGAGGTTTTGTGTATGTGTATGTATTCTAGTGTTTTTTCAGGGTTTTCTGGCTTTTGTTTTTCACTTTCAATATCAACTACTTGACCAGCAATTACTCCATAGGCTCCGGCAGCTTGAAAATATTCAAATAATAGTCTTATTAACTTTTCAGGAGCTAAATTTTGAGAATTTTTAATGATTGTTTGTGGTGCGAAAGAAAGTAGAGCATCTCCTGCAAGAACTGCATTAGCTTCTCCAAAAACTTTATGATTTGTGGGTTTCCCTCTTCTAAAATCGTCATTATCCATGCAAGGTAAATCGTCATGTATTAAAGTTTGAGCATGAAGCATTTCGATTGCGCAAGCGGTAGGTATTGCATCTTCCGTATTCCCGCCAAACATTCTGCAGGTTTCAAGGCACATTATTGGACGTAATCTTTTACCTGGAAGTAAAACTGTGTATTTCATCGCTTTAAAAATATCTTCAGGATATTGTATCGGAATAAATTCATCAAGTTTTTTGTTAATTGCCTCAATATAATCTTTCATTTCCATAGCTTTACCTCCTTTTATTCAAAATCGATTTGAGCACCAAGATTTTTATATATTTCCATTTTGATATTATTTCTTGAAACTTGTCTTTTTTTCTCACTGATTTTAGCGATTACTTTGTTATGTACAATTTTTTTAGAGTGTTCTACTTTTTTCCCTGAATATTTAATCTTTTCTTTGTATCCTTTTGCTTCATCCACAAAAGCTAAATAGCTTTCATATCGGGAAGGAGCTATTTGATCGATATGTTCTATCACATTACATCCATCTTCGTTTATGTGCAAGCAGTCTGAATATTTACATTCATCTCTGTATTTAGCAATATCATCGAATAGTAAGTCTACATCAGTTGGTAATAAAAAATCAAATTTTACATTGCTAAAGCCTGGAGTATCAACAATTCTTGAATGTTCGTTAATTTTTATAATTTCACAGTGTCTTGTTGTGTGTGTACCTCTTTGTGTTTTTTCGCTTACTTCTTTAGTTCTAAGTTTTAAGCTTGGGTTTAATGCATTTATGAGGCTTGATTTGCCTACTCCTGAATTGCCACATAAAACGGTAGTTTTATCTTCAAGAACTTTTTCAAAAGCTTTTATTCCAGAATGTTCTGTTGCTGAAGTAATTACGATATCATATCCCAAAGGTTCATAAATTTTTTTTATTTGTTCTTTTAGATGCTTATCCCATTTTAAGTCACTTTTATTGAAACACAGTTTTGTTTCAATCTTGTAGTATTTAGCAAGTGCAATATATCTGTTAAGTTGGTGCAAATCTAAGTCAGGCTGTTTTAATGCAGAAACTATAACTATTTGGTCTATGTTTGCAACACTTGGACGTTTAATAAAGTTTTTTCTTTGAGTTACTTTATTAATTACTCCACAGTCAAATTCTACAAAATCTCCCACAAGAATTTGTTCTTTTTGTTTTTTTAATATTTCTCTAATTTTGCACTCAAAAGTATCTACGCCATCGTCAACGTAATAAAAGTCTGAATGAATTTTGTAAATTTGACCTTGTTTCATCAAACTTATTTTAGCATAAACATTTTAAGCGTTAACCATAAGTGTAGGAGCAGGAGGATTTATATTTATGCTGTTTGCAATTTCTTCTCGCTGTTTATTAATAAGATAATCTACAGCAGAGCCAATGCCTGTTCCAATAGCAGCCATTACCATAGAGTCAATTGTGGTAGGTATCGGTGTAGCGTATGAGCCAGAGTTGAGTCCAACAGCGGCACCGACTGTACCTCCAATAATTTTTCCTGCATTAGTTTTTTGATACATTTGACCATTTGGCGCAACTGCTGGAGTTGTAAACTGCATAGGATATAAAGCATTGATAGACATAATTTTCTCCTTGTGTTCTATTAAGTGTGACAAAATAATGAATATTTAAACAAATATTTTTTTGCTATTTTACTTAGAAAAATTAACAATTTAGTTATATTTGTAAAGTTGTTTTGAAAAATTGCGGTGTTTATGATATCATAAATTCCATATCAGATATATTATAACTAAAAAGGGGAAAAATATGATTTCAGTAAACGATTTAAAGACAGGCTTGACGCTTGAATTAGACAATGGCTTATGGTCAGTTGTTGAGTTTTTACACGTTAAACCGGGTAAAGGTGCTGCGTTTGTAAGATCAAAATTGAAAAACGTAGAAACAGGTCAAGTTGTTGAAAAAACATTCCGTGCTGGTGAAAAAGTTGCAAAAGCAATGTTAGACAGACGTGAAATGCAATACTTATATAAAGAAGGTGCAGACTATGTTATGATGGATAATGAAACATATGAGCAACTTCAATTAACAGAAGATCAAATTGGTGATGGTCTTAAGTATTTAAAAGAAAATATGATAGTTCAAGTACTAATGCACGGTGCTAGAATTATTGGTGTTGATATTCCTGCTCACGTTGTATTGGAAGTTGTAGATACACCACCTTCAGAAAAGGGTAATACTGCTCAAGGCGGAACAAAACCTGCTACTTTGGAAACAGGTGCAGTAGTAAACGTTCCATTCTTTATCTCAAATGGAGATTTAATTAGAGTAGATACAAGAACTAATGAATACTTAGATAGAGCGTAGGAAGGATTTTTAATATGAATTTTGATGTTGATTACTTAGCAAAATTAGCTAAAATCTTAGGTGATACATCTCTAACAGAAATATCATTAGAAGATGGAGAACAAGCTGTTACTTTGAGAAAAGATTTACCGGTTGTAACATCAGCACCAGTTGTTGCTGCAGCTCCGGCAGCTGCACCTCAAGTTCAAGCTCCTGCACAACAACCACAAGCTCCACAAGCTGAAGTTAAGAAGGGTAAAGCAGTTACATCTCCAATGGTTGGAACTTTTTATTCTGCTCCAGCTCCTGATGCTGATGCGTTTGTAAAAGTTGGCCAAACAGTTAAAAAAGGTGATGTTGTCTGTATCGTTGAAGCAATGAAATTGATGAATGAAATCGAAACTGAATTCGGCGGAAAAGTTTTGGAAATTTGTGTTCAAGATGGTCAACCTGTTGAATTTGGTCAAGTTTTAATGTATATCGAAGAATAGTTTTTTAATTATCAGGCGGGATACTCCGCCTGATTTTCTGATAGAAAGGGCGGCAATAATTTAGGCCGTAGATTAGGGAAGATGTTTAAAAAAGTTTTAATTGCAAACCGCGGAGAAATTGCGGTAAGGATAATAAGAGCATGTAGAGAAATTGGAATCCCAACTGTTGCTATTTATTCTCAAGCTGATGCTAATTCTTTGCATGTGAGATTAGCTACTGAGGCATACTGTATTGGTCCTGCTCAAAGTTCAAAAAGTTATTTGAGTATTCCTGCTATTATTTCAGCAGCTTTAGTTTCTGGAGCTGATGCAATTCACCCAGGATATGGATTTATGTCTGAAAGAGCTGATTTTGCTGAGATTTGTGAACAGCACGGTATAAAATTTATTGGCCCGACTGCTGAAGCTATGAGAAAAATGGGTGACAAAGCAACTGCAAGAAAGACGATGATTGAAAATAATGTCCCAGTTACTCCTGGTACAGGAATTGTTAAGACTGCAGAAGAAGTGAAAGCTTTTGCCAATAAAGTTAAATATCCTGTAATTCTTAAAGCTACTGCCGGTGGCGGCGGTAAAGGGATGAGAATTTGCCGTAATGATGAGGATGTCGAAACAAATATGCAGCTTTGTCAATCAGAAGCTCAAAATTTCTTTGGAAATCCTGATGTTTATTGTGAAAAATATTTGGAAAATCCAAGACATATTGAGGTTCAAATTTTAGGTGATCAATATGGAAATGTTGTTCACTTGGGAGAAAGAGATTGTTCAATTCAGAGACGTCACCAAAAATTAATAGAAGAGGCTCCTTCTCCTGCTATTGATGAAAAAACTCGTAAAGAAATGGGGGCAGCGGCAGTAAGAGCTGCTAAAGCTATTAATTACGAAGGTGCAGGTACTTGTGAATTCCTTTTAGATCATGATGGTAGCTGGTATTTTATGGAAATGAATACCAGAATCCAAGTAGAGCACTGTGTTACTGAGATGATTTCAAATGTTGATTTAGTCAGAGAACAAATTATGGTTGCTGCTGGAGAAAAACTTGATTTTACTCAGGATGATATTGTGCTAAGAGGTCATGCGATTGAATGTCGTATAAATGCTGAAAATCCTGAAAAAGATTTTATGCCAAA
>CALVFT010000014.1 GCA_944326915.1 Candidatus Gastranaerophilales bacterium | reverse complement strand
GGCGGAACTCATATTATGGGATTCAGAAATGCCCTGACAAAGACATTTAATGATTATGCCAGAAAGAATAAATTGTTGAAGGAAAATGAACAGAATCTGTCAGGAGAGGATATCAGAGAAGGGCTGACTGCAATTATCAGCGTAAAAATCGAAGATCCGCAGTTTGAAGGACAGACAAAGCAGAAATTGGGAAACAGTGAAGCAAGGGGAGCTGTCAGCAGTGTTCTGAGCACACAGCTTGAGATTTTCCTTGAGCAGAATCCGAATGTGGCAAAGATCACGGTTGAAAAATCTGTGATGGCTCAGAGGGCAAGGGAAGCGGCAAGGAAGGCAAGAGATCTTACGAGAAGAAAATCTGCTCTTGAGGGAACATCTCTTCCGGGAAAACTTGCAGACTGTTCGGACAAAGATCCTGCAAAATGTGAAATCTATATCGTAGAGGGAGATTCCGCCGGCGGTTCCGCTAAGACTGCGAGAGACCGCGCGACGCAGGCTATCCTTCCGCTGAGAGGAAAAATCCTCAATGTAGAGAAAGCAAGGCTGGATAAAATCTATGGAAATGCAGAGATCAAGGCCATGATCACAGCATTTGGAACAGGAATACATGAGGATTTCGATATTTCAAAATTGAGATATCATAAAATTATCATCATGACCGATGCCGATGTAGATGGAGCTCACATCAGAACATTATTGCTTACATTCTTCTTTAGATATGCAAGACCACTGATTGAAAACGGTTATGTGTATATCGCTCAACCGCCTTTATTTAAGGTAACTCAAGGAAAAACTTCAGAATATTTATATGACGAACATGCTCTTGACAAAATGCTTAAAGAACGTGGTATCAAGAACTTAAGCCTATCTGATAAACATAAAGATAAAGTAAAAACAGGCGATGAATTATTAGAATTAGTTAAAAATATGTCTACATTCTACAATTCCTATAACAACCCTATCTTAAATCTTTATCCAGCAGTAGTCTTAAGAGGTCTTGTACGCTCAAATATTCAAGCAGAAGATTTTGATGACCAATCAAAAATGAATGAAATTATCGACTACTTGAATCATTATTTAAAAGACCACGCAGAAAACTATAACATTTCAGAAGCATCAAGTTATAATGTTGAATTGAAATATAACCCTGAAAATGCAAAATATTCTATTCAACTTAATTTAAATGCTGAAGAACACGTAATCATAACCCAAAGCATCGTAAAAAGTTCAGAATATAAACGTCTAAAAGCTTCATATCCTCTTATAAGAGATTATCTAATAGAAGAAGAAGACACTTTAATCCTAGAAACAGATACTGAACAATACGAAATACATTCTTTTGATAGATTACAGAAAATCATAGACGAAAGAGGACAAAAAGGACTTCAGATCCAACGTTTCAAAGGTCTTGGAGAAATGATGCCTCAACAATTGTGGGAAACAACAATGGATCCTGCAACAAGAACTTTATTAAAAGTAAATATCGAAGATGCTATGCTATGTGATCAATTATTTGATATACTTATGGGCGACAAAGTTGACCCAAGAAGAAACTTCATCGAAGCTAACGCAGTATACGCAACAAACATTGATACATAGTAGACAAATAAATATAAAAAAGACCGGTCATCCGGTCTTTTTTTATTGAATTTAAAACATGCTTGATATAATATAAAATTAAAGATTGAAACAGAAAGAGAGATTTAATATGACAAAAAAAGAATTAATTTTTTTAGGACCACCAGCTTGTGGTAAAGGTACTCAAACAAGTAGATTAGCAGAATATCTAAACTTTCCTCATGTTGATACTGGCTCATTGTTAAGAGCAGAGATTAAAAATGAAACAGAAGCAGGAAAAGAAGCAAAATCATATATCGATAAAGGTCAACTTGTTCCTGTTGAATTAGTAACAAGAATTATTAAAAACCGCTTATCTCAAAAAGATTGTGAAAACGGATACATTCTTGACGGTTTCCCTAGAAGTGTAGAACAAGCTGCAGAACTTGAAAAGATGAATGCAGAAATTGATAAAGATCAAGATACAAAATTCATTGCAGTATACTTCGATATTGATACAAGTATACTTGTTGAAAGAATTGTAAATCGTCGTTCTTGTCCAAAATGTGGAGAAATATATAACCTAGCGTTCAAAGCTCCAAAACAAGAAGGCATCTGTGATAAATGCGGAACAGAACTTACACAAAGAAAAGACGATACAAGAGAAGTAGCTCAATCAAGATTTGACACATATAACAAAGAAACAGCCCCTCTTGTAGAATATTACACTAAAAAAGGTTCTCTAAAATCAATTGATGCAAATGGAACAATTGATGAAGTATGGGAAAGATTATTAGCAGTAATTAAGTAAAGAAAGGTATACAAAGGAACAATAAATATATTGTTCCTTTGTAAAAAAATAGTTATGATTAACAGAAAATCTAGAGATGAAGTAAAAAGAATGCGACATGCAGGACATATCGTAGCTTTAGTTCATCAAAAAATGCGAGAAGTAATAGAACCTGGTATAAGTACAAAAGAACTTGATAATATTGCATTTAAAATAATAAAAGAAAACCGTGCGATACCAACATTCTTAGGATACCAAGGATTTCCGGCAAGCATCTGTGCATCAATTAATGAAGAAGTAGTACATGGTATCCCAAATGAAAACAGAATAGTTAAAGAAGGGGATATCATAAGTATTGATGTAGGAGCTACATATGGTGGCATGGTAGGCGATGGAGCTTGGACATATCCTGTAGGAAAAATTGATTCTGAAAAACAAAGATTGCTTTCTGCAACAGAGGAAGCTCTAATGAATGCAATACAGCAAATGAAAGAAGGAAACGTTCTTGATGATGTTTCTGCTGCTGTAGAAATGGTTGCAAACAGAGAAAAACTAGGTATCGTAAGACAATATGGCGGTCACGGTGTCGGACATAATATGCATGAAGATCCATTCTTATTTAATTACAAGGTTGGAGATAAAACTCCTTTAAAACACGGTATGGTAATAGCCATAGAACCTATGTTAAATTTAGGATGTGATGAAGTAGTTGTAGCATCAGACGAATGGACTGTTAGCACAGCTGACAATAAAGCTTCTGCACATTTTGAGCACTCTGTACTTGTTACAGAAGACGCACCATTAATTTTAACACAATTAATGGTATAAACGGATTAATGGAGATAATATGAATTATTACATTGGACTTTCACTGGCCTCAAATTCATCAATGGATTCGGGGCTTGCGATTATAGACAGTAACAATACACTAATCCTTGTTGATAAACTATATACAATGAATGATATAGTACACTTCTTTGACAACTTTTCGTCTGTAAAACAATCTAAAATTTGTATATCTCTTGCTTGGGATAAGACGATGCTAAACGGAAAATGGAGAATTTTATCAAAACCATACCAGCTCGTAGCAACCAATCCCCTTATTCCAAATCAAGATCATTGGACTCAACGCTATAGTTTTCGTGGAGCAGACTTCTTTAATTCACTGAAAGAAAAAGGAGCAGAAATTAATCGTTTTGAATTATATTTAACACGACAAGTGTTAAACCTTAGTTCTTGCAATAAAGAACGTTCTCCTGCTGATTGCAAATTCCTTCAACAAATGCTTAAAAATGAATGGGGAATAGAACTTCCATCTAATATGATGCCAATGTCACAATTAGAAGCAATTATAGGAGCACTGCTTGCAAAAGAAAATGATTTAAATCCAAACAATATAAAATCAATTGCAAACTTTAAAGACACAAATGTTATAAACTTTATACATTCTCCTAAAGTTTTTCAGGAAATATTTTAATCGGATGCTACTACTGACTACTTCTATCAAATAAACAACTAATACCTAGCATCAAAGCAGCACCCAGACCAATACCCCACCTAAAATTATTCCATTTAATATTTTTCATTGCTTCACTAGCGACATTATCCATTGTATCCGCATTCTTCTTAAATGCTTCAAAACCACTTGCAAAACCACTTTTTATAGATTTTACAGAAGCTGAATCTGTAATCTCGTCAGAAAGAGTTTTCGTTTTATCAAAAATATCAGTTAAGTTATCACGAACTCCAAGTCTATTCAATAATATTTTACTTTCATTAGACAATTTTGGGCTTGATAAACTCAACTCACCTGCAGCTTGCTTTAACCCCTCAATATCTGCATTAACATTTTTAGAATGAACTTTAAAAGCCTGATCGACAAAATTATTTTTAGTTACAGGAATATAATAAGCTCCCATACCAGCCAAACCACCTACCATAGCTGCACCTACCTTATTTGCTTTTCTTGATCTAGGAGATTGCATTGCCTGAGGATAAGAAGCTACATCATAATTTGTCATTTTTACCTACTTTCATTCTATACACACAGGAGAATAAAAAACATAAAAAAAATATTTTTTGTTAGTTAATTAAAAATTGTTAAGCAGATAAAAAAGATTCTATTATTTCAACGACCTCATCATGTATATCAGGTATTGATTTTTTAGCATCAATTACTTTAATTCTATTTGGTTCATTTTCTGCAAGCTTTAAATAACCCTGACGAACTCTGTTATGAAAATCCATACCTGCACTTTCCATTCTATCCTTCTCAGAACCAACGCGTTGTTGAGAAGTTTCCACATCTATATCAAAAACAAAAGTCAAATCAGGTTTCATTCCATCCGTTGCAATATTATTTAACAGATTAATTCTATCAATATCCTGTCCTCTACCATACCCTTGATAAGCAACTGTCGAATCTGTATGTCTATCACACAAAACTATTTTACCTAACCCCACAGCAGGTTTTACTATAACATCAACATGTTGAGCTCTATCAGCTAAAAATAAAAATGCTTCACATCTATCAGATACAACTCCTTCATAATTAAGCAATATTTCTCTTAACTTTTCACCCAACCCCTTTGCTCCGGGTTCTCTTGTGACAACTACATCAAACCCTTTCTCTTTTAAATATTCTGACAACATATTAAGCTGAGTCGTTTTACCACAACCATCAGCTCCCTCAAATGTAATAAATAAGCCCCTGTCCACTATTATTTTTCCTCTTTATACTAAAAAAGAGGCGTGAGAATACTCCCACGCCTCCAAAATTCTGAAACTAAGAAGCAATTAATTCTTTTACTTCAGCTGCAAAAACTTTTGGATCTAATTTAATACCAGGTCCCATAGTTGTTGCAAGGTAAACTGATTTAACAAAAGTACCTTTTGCAGAAGCAGGTTTTGCTCTTAAAATTGCATCAGCTAAAGTTGCATAGTTCTTAAGCAAATCTTCTTCAGTAAATTCAACTTTTCCGATAGGGCAGTGAATCATACCTTGTTTGTCTGCTCTAAATTCTACTTTACCAGCTTTAGCATCTTTAACAGCTTTTGCTACATCCATTGTAACAGTTCCTGTCTTAGGGTTAGGCATCAAACCTTTAGGTCCTAATACACGACCCAATTTACCTAACATACCCATACAGTCAGGTGTTGCAATTAATGTATCAAATTCAAACCAACCATCAGAAATCTTATCAATAATTTCTTCTGCTCCAGCAAAATCTGCTCCAGCTTCTTTAGCTTCAGTAGCCTTAGCACCTTTTGCAATTACACAAACTCTAACAGTTTTACCTAAACCAGCAGGTAATACAACTGTTGAACGAATTTGTTGGTCAGCTTGACGAACATCAATACCTAATCTCATGTGACATTCAACTGTTTCATTAAACTTAGAAACTTCTTTTGAAATTTCTTTTAATTTTTTAATTGTATCAACAGCAGTAGCAGGTTGTACAAAACCTTCTAACATTTGTTGCATTTTTTGTTGTTTTTTAGTTAATTTACTCATTTTCTAATTCCTTTCATGGTATTAACGTGCTTAGAAAAACACTTCCATTATTCCTTTACTGTAACACCCATAGCTCTGCAAGAACCTTTAATCATTTTTACAGCTGCTTCAAGGGTTGTTGCATTTAAGTCATTCATTTTAATTTTAGCGATTTCTTCAAGTTGTTCTTGAGTAATTTCACCAACTTTATCTTTATTAGGAACTGAAGATCCTTTTGGTAAGTTTAACGCTTTTTTAATCAAAACCGGAGCTGGAGGTGATTTAATGATGAATGAAAAACTTCTGTCTTCATAAACATCAATAATTACCGGAATAATATATCCAGCTTGAGATTCTGTTTTAGCATTAAACTGCTTACAGAAATCCATGATGTTAACACCATGTTGACCTAAAGCAGGACCAACTGGTGGTGATGGATTTGCTTTACCTGCTTCGATTTGAAGCTTGATTTTTCCTACTACTTTTTTTGCCATTTTTTTCTCCTTTTGTGGTACTAGCGGCTTTTCTTAAGAAAATCCTTCCACATTATTTGTACTGTTATTTACTTATTATAATTTATTTATTTGTTTGTATTCTAATTCAACCGGAGTTTCACGACCGAAAATAGAAACATTTGCTCTAAGTTTAGATTTATCAGGATAAACTTCCAAAATATCAGCAATAAAGTCTGCAAATGGACCTGAAATAATTCTAACCTTATCACCTGCTTTAACATCCAACTCAATTTTTTGAGATTGAGATGATGAACGGTTAATAATCTTTTTAATTTCACTATCTCTTGCTGGAATAGGACGTTTAGCAGAGCCTACAAATTTTGTTACACCTGCTGTATGTCTTACTACATACCAGCTGTCTTCATCCATAATCATTTCAACTAAGACGTAACCAGGGAAGATTTTTTCTTCTTTTTCCTGCTTTTTTCCACCCTTAATTTGGGTTACAGTTTTTTGAGGTACTTCAACTCTGAAAATTTTCTCACCCATGTTCATATATTCAATACGCTTTTCAAGGTTAACTTTTACCTTGTTTTCATGTCCTGAATATGTGTGAACTATATACCAACGTTTTTGAGCTTTTTTAGCTTTTCTTTCCTCAGCTTCAGCTAAATCAGCAGCTTCTTGTTCTGCCGCTTCCATAGCTTTATCTTCGTTAAGTTGTTCTTCCATAGATTTTTCTTTCTTAGTCATAAGCCACCTTATCTATTTGTGCTACTTGATCAAACCAAGTAATCCTTTAAAAATTATATCCATTAAATAAATTGCAACAGTAAACACAAAAACAATCACAACTACAAAAACTGTTTCTGCTACTACTTGTCGCTTTTCGGGCCAGCTAATCTTTCCCCATTCGGTTCTTACACCTCTAAAATAGGTTTTAATTCCATTTACTAAATTTGTAAACCATGCTTGTGAAGCATTATCTGATCCCATCATAATTTATTTCCTTATATTTACTTAAAATCGCGCCCTGAAGGACTCGAACCCTCGACATCCGGTTTTGGAGACCGACGTTCTACCAACTGAACTAAGGACGCATAAAGACAGACAAGCTGCCCTTGTAACTACTTAGTTTCTTTATGATTAGTATGTTTTTTACAATTTGGGCAATATTTGCTCAATTCTAATCTTTCTTTATTGTTTTTTTTGTTTTTTGTAGTTGTGTAGTTTCTTTCCTTGCAATCTTCACAAGCTAGAACTACCATTCTGTCATTTTTTCCTTTGATACCCATGATTTTATTTCCTTTTTGTACTTATATTTTATTTTCAACCTCTTTAAAAAAGAATGTGATTAAACTCACATTCTAATTTTTCGGCTTATATGAATATGATAAAACAAACAAAAAAAATTGCAAACATTTTGTAAACAAACAATAAGAGCTTGTCTTTATTGACAAGCTCTTATTTAAATATACTCTTTTGGACTCCTTATTTCAAATCATAGTTAAGCGGAGTTTTTTCAGACTGATAGCTGTTAGGAGGAACATTGTATGTAGAACGATATGAATCAGCTCTTAGTTGTTCCATATATACTTGACCATTTTTAACTACTTGTTGCAACTTTGTTAAATCATGTTCAAGATTTGTAAGCACTTGCTCAGCATACAATTCAGCTCCTTCACGAGTTTTCATTGCTTCTTCATTAGCCTGAGCTCTAATACTTTCAGCTTCTTCCATAGCCTTACGTTTAATTTCTTCACATTCTTCTTGAACTTGAGTACGAATTCTAATTCCTTCTCTTTCAAGAGCTTTTATAAAATCTGCTTCTGATAACTTTCTATCTGCTTCCATCTGAGCATCAGCAATAATTTTTTCAGCCTTCTGTTGAGCTTCCATTTGTAATTCATCTCTACGCATCAAAAAAGCACGTGCTTCTTTTACTTCCAAAGGAAGTGATGAGTAAATTCTATCAATCAAAGCTTCAATTTCTTTTGTTTTTACAACTGTAAACTTGCGAGGGATAATAGGAAAACCTTCCTCCAAAGAAATCTCCAACATTTTTAATAAATCATATACACCATTCTGTTGCATGTAATCCCTGTACCTTTCTTAATACTTACATTCTACATAAGCTAAAAATGTTTGTCAAACAATTTCATAATAAAACATAAGTATTTTAAGATATTTTAAATATTTTTATTTTTTAAATATTCATATACCGGTTCAGGTACAAACATTGAAATATCTCCATTATTCAAAAATATTTCACGAATAGTACTTGATGATATAAAATTGTACTTCGGCTTAGTTATTAAAAAGACAGTTTTTAAATCTTTTGACAAAGCGCTATTTGCTTGAGATAACTGCATTTCATATTCAAAATCAGAAACTGCACGCAATCCTCTCAATAAAATTTGAGCTCCTTTTTGCTTTGCATAATTTATTGTCAGCCCTTCAAAAGAATCTACTTCGACATTTTTCATATCTTTAACACTCTCTTTAATGAGCATAACCCTTTCATCAACTGTCAAAAACGGATTTTTTTCTGAATTCCTTGCAACAGCAATTATAACTTTATCAAAAATTTCAGCACCTGATTTTAGGATATCTAAATGCCCTTTAGTTATTGGATCAAAACTGCCAGGATAAATAGCTACTTTCATAACGTCCTTTCTTTAATGCTTCTCAATTATAGGACAAACTACTATTAAGTTTTGTAACAAAATAAACAATTAAAGCAATTTAGTATATAAAAAATACTTTATTAATATATAACAAGTAAATACAAAATTTAAGATTATACAATATACATTTACCTACTACTAACTTCTACCTACTAACCTTTTACATGAGGAATTAAAAAGAAAAATTCCAAGAAGCTTCTAAATACTTAGAAGCTCTTTTTATTTTGTATAGAGTTATGCCAATTCAATTTGAAAACTATCCAAAAATATTTAAATAATCAAACAAAGCTTGTTCTTCTTTATTCAGACCATTAATAAGTCTTTTTGTATTCAACTCCGTAAATGTTTCGTGTGTAAAAGATGCTTGCGAATAAATCGATAAACTATCTTTTGCTCCTTTCAACGAAGCTGGGATTTTCTTAAAATTAAACGAAGTTAAAACAGGATGTGTACCATGCATAATTTCATGCAACACTTTATGATAATCAGCTTCAGTTGAAAGATACCCTTTTACCAACTCACTTGATTTTCTTTTTAAGACAATTGTTCCATTAAATAAATTTTCACCCTCTAGCAACGTAACATCAGACACTATAATATTTCGAGGAGTTTGTACTCCATTTTTCTTAGCAACATCAAAAGCTTTTAAAACATTCTTAGCTAGATTTTCTTCATCTTTCAGTGCCACAAATTTGCACCCATATTGTTCCTTCAATATATTTTCTATTGCTATTACCTTAGGATTTTTAGATGTAACATGCAAAGCCCTTTCTCTAGCTAAAATAAAATTAACACGCTTATCCCTTACAGCTTTTACCTGTTGCTCTAAAGACAAAGTAAAAGGCTTTAATTGTTTCCCTAGAATTTTCTTATCTATAAATCCCAAATCCTTCATTAATTTATCAGATTTTGCAAGTGGTTTAAACTCTTGTTGAGCAAGTATTTTAGCTAACTTTTCTGGAGAATCAGCCTTTTTTAGTCTATCAATAGTATTTTTATCACAAACACCTGATAGTTCTGAAATAAGTCGCTTCTTCATCACTGCAAAATCCATAACAGATTCTCTAAACATTGATTGAGCTAACCTATCATAAATCGTATCTGCTTTGCGTTTATGCTTCACAACCTTAGTAGAACTACCAGGGAGTTTCACATTTTTTACAGTATCTTTATTAAAGAGAGATTGATCAAGTTTTGTTTTTTTAATACTTTCGCACCAGTAAGTTTTTTTATCAGATGAAACTAATTTTGAAACACTTTTAGCTAATTTAGAAATCCCCATAAATATTTTTCCTCTATTATCCCCTATATATATTATAAAAATTTTGGAATAAAAAAATTGCCTTAATTTAAAAATTTATAAAATGATAGCAAAAAACAAAGGCACCTCATAAAGAGATGCCTTTGTTAAAATCTTTTTCTTCTTAACTATTTAAGTCTTACGTTAACAGAAGTACCTTTTTTAGAAATTTCAACTTTGTCTTCTCTTGCTAACCATCCAAGACCTAAATCTGCGAAATTACCTTTTAAATCTAGTTCTTTTTTCATTTTTGAGAAAGTAGATTCACCATTATTGTTCAAATAATCATAAATTCTACCAGCTGAGAAACCAATTTGTTCTTGTAATTCTTGCATAACTAACCTCCATTTGTTTTAGTAAATATTCAAATTCCTCTCGTTTATGCTTATATATTAGAATAGTTTTCTAAAAAATGCAATAGTTTAAGCGTATGATGACTTTTGTTTTTTAATAATTGTTCATGATACAATTGTAGGAGAAATTGAGGAGTATAAATTTGATTTTTTCAGGAGATTTATCTTCAAACAAGACCGAAAAGCTCATAGAAGAATACGCCAAACTTCTTAATTCAGGAGTTAAAGCTTCTGAAATCTTGGTGTTGGTTCAAAATTCTAATAAAAAAAATCAATTTTTAGAAAAAACTCTCAATCTTTTAAACATTGACCATTGTGAGAAATTAGAGATACATTCGTTTTTTTCTCTTGTATACAATACTATACAAGATAATTGGGCTACACTAGAAAATATAAATCCTTACAATAATCCTACAATAATTCCAAACATGGCTGGTCTTGAAGTATCCCAATTTATCTTAAAAGATATTTTAAAAGATGTTAGATTTAAAGGATATAATTCAAAAAAATCACTTCTTCACCAAATTTTTAGAAGATATTCATTGATTGTACAAAATAATTTAACTGACGAAGATATAGAATGGCGCACTAGAGTTTTAGGAGAGAGTTTTGCTGACGATGCTAAAACAACTCTAAAAAAATTCTTAGCAAAAACTTTGTATCTAAGGGACTTTGACTATCTTAGACAAACTCTTGTATTTAATTACATATACAAAAATACTGATTATTTCAAAAACATAAAATACTTAATCCTAGATGATGGAGATGAAATTACACCTGCTTGTTTTGATTTTATTGCACATATTTCAAAACAACTTACAGATGTATACGTTGCATTTGATGAGTTAGGCGGTAGCAGATGTGGATACTTAAGTGCAGATAAAACTGCAATATGGAAATTTGAAGAGCTTTTTAATCAAAAAGCAACTAAATTACAAACATCATCAAACTTACATTCTGATGCAATAAGCATATATGACAATGTCATAGAAGATAAACAAAACATCCTAAAAAAATTTACACTTCAATCGCCGTCAAAAAGAGCTTCTATGATAGACCTCGCAATTACAAAGGTTAATGAACTTACAGCCAAAAACATTAACCCTTCAGATATAGCAATAATTACACCTGTAATTGATGATATGTTAAAATTTTCTCTCAAAGAAAACATTAAAAACAATACAACACCAATATTTCTTTCAGGAAGTGAAAAACTTATCCAAAACAGACTGGTAAAAGCTACACTTACAATCCTAAAATTAAATACAGAACTTAAAGAAACTCTTTCAGAGTTTGATCTACGTGTCGTACTGGCTGACTTTATCGGAATTCCAATTAAGCATTGCCAACACATATTACAGAATTTTGACAAAAATAAAAATTTCATAGATGAAGAATTTCCACTGAAAGAATACAAAGAAAAATACGAAAAATTTATTAAGCTTGTATTTGATCTTGAAAAATCTGATGCAAAACTTTCTGAAAAAGTCGTTGATATCTATAATGAACTCATAGACCCGACTTGCACAAACACAAATGAACTTACTAAATTTAACTTTTTTATCAAACAATTACAAGATTTCGAAAATATTTTCACAAAAGATTTCAAATCTAAAGAAGCTGAAATTATTACACAAATAGAAAATTCAATTATTTCAGAAAACCCATACTCTGTATTAGAAATTAAAGATCGAGAACTTGTTATAGGTACACCTCAAAAAATTATTGATAATCAAATCCAAACAAAATATCAAATCTGGCTTGATATTTCAAGTGATGAATGGATAAAGTCAGATACAGGCCCTCTATATAATGCGTGGGTTTTCCAACGAGGATGGAACAAAGATGAATATACTATAGAAGATAATCTAAAACTTTCAAAAGAAAAAACTGCAAAAATTCTCCGGAAGCTATCATTATGCGCAAATGAACATATATTTGCATATTCTAGTCTATTTGACGGTAACGGAGTAGAAAATTTTGGAGGCATTGAAAACTACATAATCGTTGCAGAAAAACAAAAAGCAGAAGAAGCTTCAAAAAGTTTTCAAATAATTCCACGCGACGACCAAAAACCTGTACTTGATTACGAGAAGGGTAAAATGGCAATTTCTGCAGTCCCAGGAGCTGGAAAAACAACAATCTTACTTGCTTTAATAATCAAGCTTTTAGATAGAGGAGTAAATCCTGAAAATATCTTTGTAATGACTTATATGGAATCAGCAGCAAGAAACTTTAGAGACCGAATAAAAAATATAAAACAAGATTCTGCACAACTCCCTAATATAAGCACAATTCATGGACTTGCTCTTAGAATCCTAAAAGAAAACGGGAACTATGAACGTCTTGGCCTATCTTCTGATTTTGAAATTTGTGACGACACCCAAAGATCAAGAATTGTAAGAGATATTGCAACCAAACTAAAACTAAAAAAGACAGAAACCGATGAATTTGACAGAGCCGTATCTGTATTTAAAATAGGTGATGGCATTTTCCAAGAAATCACAGATAAAAAAATCGAAAAGTTTAAACTATTTTTTGAACATTATCAATCTCAACTAAAGGAACAAAATCTAATAGACTATGATGATATGCTTATATCTTCAGTCAAGCTTTTGGAAGAAAATCCGGATATCTTAGCATATTACCAAGACATATGTCATTATATTATCGAAGATGAAGCCCAAGACTCTTCTTCAATACAACAAAGACTAATAAACCTCTTGAGCGCAAAACATAAAAACTTAATCCGCTGCGGGGATATCAATCAAGCAATCACAACAACATTCTCAAATGCCGACGTTGAAGGTTTTAGAAAATTCATCTCAGAAAGTAATAGTGTAAGCATGAACTGTTCTCAAAGATGTACCAAAGACGTTTGGAATCTTGCCAATAATCTTGTCATTTGGGCGGAAAATGGAGAAGAGACAAAAAATGCATTTTTTAAAATATTTATGCATCCTGTAGAAGGACGTAATCCAATAAGTGAAAATGCATTACATGCAAATATATTCAATTCCACACTTGAAGAAAGAAATTTCGTTCTTAAAGAAATAAAAAATGCATTCAAAAAAACTCCGCAATGTACTGTTGGGATTCTGCTAAGAAATAATTTCCAAGTAGCACAATGGATGAATTTTATTAATGATAGCGGTCTAAAAAGTATCACCAGAAGTGAATGTCTTGAACAAAAATCAATCTTTAGAACAATTTTTGCAATAATGCAAATGATAGCTAAACCTTTTGATAACAACATAATAGCAGATAACTACGAAATTCTTTCAGAACTAGGCTTCTACCAACAACGCCTAGGTTCTGAAATAAGAAAATATGAAAATCCTTTTATAAGGATAAATTGTGATTACATCGAAAATACAAGCCTTGCTCAATTCTATTGGGATTTAAGTTACTGGCTTTCATTCCCATACCTTGCTCCTGAAGAATTAGCAATAAAAATCGGGCAACATTACTATACATCAGAAATCGAAAAATCTAATGTATACTTAATTTCAACCCTTATAAAACGACTCTCACAAAATAACAAAAACTTTAACACTCTTATAGAAAGGTTATCAGAGCTAGCTAAAAAGCCGTCACTCAGCGGTTTTAAATTTTTCTCCGAAGATGAAGAGTCTGACAAAGAATTCCTTGCTGGCAAAGTCCAAATTATGACACTGCACAAATCAAAAGGAGATGAATTTGATTACGTATTTATACCTGAAATGGCAGAAAAGAATTTAACTCTTGATTTTGAACAAATCAAACTTAAATCCTCTGATTTTATGGAAAACATAAGACGTCTAAACCCAACATACAAGCCAAAAACAGAATTTGATTTAAAACAAGAACTCGTATCTGAAAATTTACGTCTTTTATATGTCGCAATAACAAGAGCAAAAAAATACCTGTACTTTACAACAAGCAGAAAAACAAAATCTTTTGAAAAAATTATAGACCAAGAACCAAGCTTGATATTTACAGAACTTCTTAACAGTGAGGTAGAAATTAATGAATAACTTTTCACCTAATATGCTTAAAACTTTTGAAAAATGTCCAATAAAATACTATCTGAAATATATTCAAAAAATCTCTATCCCTCAAAAAAGTAGTTTTTTTGAAAAAGGTAAAAAAATACACGCACTGGCTCATTATTACCTTAGAGGAGATAATATTGACAAACTTGAAAAAGCCCTTAATAATGAAGAAATACAAATATGGCAATCCTTGAAAAAAAATCCTTATTTTCAAAAAACATATGTAAATTCTGAATATAATATTTCTTGTAAAATTGATGAGTTCTGGATCGGCGGAAGATTAGACGCTCTTGTAAAAGATAATGATGACTACTATATTCTTGACTACAAGACAGGTACAATCCCGCAAAGCCCTGAAAAGGATTTCCAAACAATTGTATACCTCCTATGTACAGATAAAATCTTAAAAGAATATAACTCATTATCTTTCGTCTATATCGACTTAAGAAATAACATAAATAAAATAATTCAATTTGATACAAATAAAAAAGCATTATATATTGAAAAAATAAAAAAAATCTGTACTCTAATCAAGAATGTTCAACTCCCTGACGAAATTGAACATTCAAAAATTTGTGAATTCTGTGAATATAAAACTATTTGTATCTAATAATCCATTTCCCAGCCACTTTCCATAATTCTAGCAGCACAACCTGAGCCATACTGTGCAACAGAAGTTGCATCTGCCTTACCTGGTGTACCACATGCTTTTGTTGCAGTTTTCCAATAAGAAGAGCCATTCGCAACACCGTCTAGATATACTGCTTGTTGAAATCCATAGAAAGGAATAACTCGGCCATCATCAGTTATATTAAAATCGAAAACATCACGCCCCTCAATATTTGGTTTCTGTTCTCCATTAACATCAAGCGCAAAACTTCCTATTACCCTACAAACAGAGCCTCCAGCTTTTTTAATAGTATCACAATCATGCTTTGGAGTTTCAGCTACTCTTTTTACATTAAAACGGAAAAGCATAGTACCATCTTTTAAAATCATTTTAGCAGAAGTCTTAGTCCCATCAGGATATATCGGAGTAGAACCACTTCTAATATAGCTATACTTATACTCTCCAGTAGTTCCAATAGTTAGCACTTGAAAATATTTTGTAAGACTTTGTAAAAATGCTTTACAAGAACTTGAATTAGGCCCAGAGGTTGCAATACAAGACTGACCTCCTATTGTTGAAAACACTTCCGTTTCAGAAAGACTATCAGTATTACTATCATTTAACATCATCTGAAAACCTTGTTCCAAAACAGATATTGATTTTCTCAACTGGGTTACATATACCTTTCTTTGATGATTTTTCATTAAAGTAGGAACAGTCAAAGCAGACACAACTCCAATTATACCTAAAGTAACCAAAACTTCAGCAAGAGTAAATCCTTTCTTCATTAAATACCTCTTTCATTCAATATACAACCAACAAACTCAATACTCATTATGTATTTTTTTTTAGTAAATTTCAACCACAAATATACAAAATTTAACAAATAAAAAGACTCCTTGAAAAAGGAGTCTTCCTATCTGTTACAAATAAACTATTTGATTTCAACAGTAGCGCCAGCTTCTTCAAGTTCTTTCTTGATAGCTTCAGCTTCTTCTTTTTTGATATTTTCTTTAAGAGGTTTTGGAGCTCCATCTACTAATTCTTTAGTTTCTTTTAAGCCTAAACCTGTAATATCTTTAACTTTTTTCAATACAGCGATTTTGTTAGCACCAGCAGAAGCTAAGATAACAGTAACTTCAGTTGGTTCATCAGCTGCTGCTTCACCAGCTGCTGCAGGAGCTGCTGCTACTGCTACTGGAGCTGCTGCAGATACGCCAAATTTTTCTTCCATAGCTTTTACTAATTCAGCTGCTTCTAACAAAGTTAATTTTTCAATTGATTCTAAAATAGTTTCTACGTTACTCATTGATTTTCTCCTTTTATAGTTTTTTATTTTTGTACAAATTATACTCTACAAGCATTTCTTAAAAAGAAAACACTATGCAGCTTTTTGATCTCTAACAGCTGCCATAGCACGTGTAAGTTGTGCCATAACCGCATTGACAGAGTTTGCGATACCAGAAGCAGGTGAATTGATAGATCCAAGAATTTTTGCAATAAGTTCTTCTTTTGAAGGAAGTTTTGCAAGAGCTTCTGTTTCTGCAGCTGATAATAATTTTCCATCCATAGCTGCACCAAGGATAACACCTTTTTTAGTATCTTTAATAAATTTTGCAACTGCTTTTGCAGGACTTACTTGATCTTCAAAACCGAAAGCTAAAGCAATTGGTCCTTTGAAAGAATCAGCAAGAACTTCAAAATCAGTACCCTTAACAGCAATTTTAGCTAAAGTATTTTTTGTTACCATGTAGTCGCCACCTTCTTTTTGAAGTGCGCGTCTCAAATTTGTAATTTCTTCTACAGATAATCCATTAAACTCAGTTACGATTGCTACTTGGGCTTTTTCTAATTTTGCTTTTATTGCATCTATTTTTTCAGATTTAAAAGCTTTTGTTGCCATTGTTAGCTCCTTTACTGTGTATTACTTGGGATATTAATCCCGACTCGACCTGTTTAAATACTAAAAAGACTTTGCGTTTTAGTACTTCAACCGCAAAATCTTACACAAGCTAAATTCTATTTCTCTAGTGTAACCTCGATTAGCTGCAAGCATTTAAGTCATTTGACACTAATTGTCTACGGTTGTAAGAAAATAGTATCAGGAATATAAAATAAAATCAATAGCTCTGTTAATTTTTTTTAACAAGCGTCCATACATCAGTTTCTTCTTCAATAATATATGAACCTTTTAACATTGGCACATATAGGCTATCCTGTATAAGATCATATCTCATACAAAAATTTCCAAGACAAATAGCTTCATCATTGATACGCAAAGATAAGAGTTTTTCTAAAATTGGATAAACTTTTTTAAACGAAGTCGAATCATCATACACATCTACTGCTACATAACTATTCAACCGCCATCTTCTTTTACCCATGCTAACTTTAATTCTATTAATTGAAATATCAATATATTTTAAAAGATTATCAATTTTATTAAAATCATTGCATAAAATAACCATTTTGTTGCCAGTCTTAGCGAACTTACAACCGGAAATATTTTTCAATGAGGCATAAAAAGATTTAAAAGCTTCTTCTTCTTTTTCTTGAACCCCTGCCTCTGCATCACCTCCCCAAAAAGAATCTACAAGCATATTTTTTGCAGAGAACTGAACAAGAATTCCAACGTTGTTCCACTTCGAAACATGCTTTTTTAAATCTCTTTGAAGTCCTACATTAAACTCATCCTCAATCCGTCCCTCACAAATTTTTATTGCAGTAAGGATCTTATCATCATATATAAATAAATTTACCTTAATTTTTGTAGCAAAATAAACAACACAAATTGCAATTAAATCAAATAACAACAGTGATCCATCAAAATATACACCACCAATTGCCACTTCCTGATCATAAAAAATATGCATAAAGTTAACTATCGCTTCTGCAATCGGCGCAACAAAATCAAATACTCCAAATCCAAGTAAATTCAAGAACCAATACATCGCAGTTAAAAAGACAATTATCATCAATGCAATTTGAACAATAAAAATTAAATTAATTATAACTTGCAATATTTTTCTTAAAAGTTTATATAAAAAAATCATAACACCCGCTGCTTAACTCAATTTAATATTATCTATCAACCTTACATTACCAACTTTTAGTGCAATAAAGACTATCGTATCACTATCAGCCACCTTTTTTTCTTCCAAATTTTCACAATCTCTAAACTCTAAATATTCCAAAGAATGATTAGAATTTAAAAATGCATATGCAGTTTCCACAAGCTCACTAACATTTGTGATACCTTTATTATAACATGCTTTTATATTAAACAAAATTTTGCTCAAAACCAAAGCATCTTTTTTCTGTTCATCTGATAAATATTTATTTCGAGAACTTAAAGCTAACCCGCTTTCTTCTCTTACTATCGGACAAGCAATTATTTCTACCGGTATATTCAAATCTTTAACCATTTTTTTCAAAATAATCAACTGTTGCCTATCTTTCTCTCCAAAAAATGCAAAATCAGGCTGAACAATATTAAACAATTTATTCACCACAGTACATACACCATCAAAATGACCAACTCTTGATTTTCCACAGAGTTTATCAACATAAAAATATGGTGGAATAACATAGGTTAAAAAATCATTAGATAAAATATGTCCTTCTCCGTACATTTCTTTAGGGCTTGGAGCAAATACAACATCCGCACCGGCATCACTCACAAGTTGTTCATCTGCATTTAATGTTCTCGGATACTTATCCAAATCTTCTCCGGGACAAAACTGAATTGGATTTACAAAAACAGAAACAACTGTTTTATCACACTTACTAACGCTTTTTTCTATTAAACTTCTATGTCCTGCATGCAAAGCCCCCATAGTAGGAACAAGTCCAACACTAAGACCTTCTTTTCTCCAACCTTTTACTAACTCTCTTAACTCTTTTATTGTATGTATAATCATCTTTTCACACTTTCACTATTTATACTAACTTAAAAAACTTCTTCATCTGAAGGGAATTTACCTGTTTTTACATCGCTATCAAATCTTTTTGCACAATCCAAAATCAAAGATTTCATATCTCCATATTTTCTTGCAAATTTTGGTTTAAATTCTGAGTATTTCCCAAAAACATCATCTGAAACCAAAACCTGAGCACTACAGAATTTACCTGCACCACAAGAAATTGTAGGCACCCTAAGATTTTCTGAAATATACTTCGCGCTATCTTGAGGAACCATTTCTAATACAATTGAGAATACACCTGCATCTTCTAATCTTTTTGCTTGATTTAATATTTCTTCTGTAGCCTCAGTAGTCTTACCCTGAATTTTATATCCACCCAGTGTATTCAAAAACTGCGGCGTAAAACCTAAATGTCCCATAACAGGGATCCCAGATTCTGTGAGTCGTTGAATCAACTGAAGAATATAATCACTATACCCCTCAATTTTCACCGCATTAGCACCATTTCTAATCATTTCACCACAGTTCAATATAGCATCAGAAATATTTGCATGATAACTCATAAAAGGCATATCCGTAACAACCATAGCACGATTAACACCTCTTGCAACAGCTCTTGTAAAAATTCGCATTTCATCTACACCAATGCAATGAGTTGTATCATATCCAAGTGCAACCATAGCTAAACTATCACCTATTAGAATTATATCAACTCCTGCTTCATCAATATATTTTGCAGTTGAATAATCATAAGCAGTCAATACAGAGAATTTTTCTCCTGCATCCTTTATTTTCTGAATAGTTTTAACAGTTACCTTATTCATAACGCAACATTATAACCTTACTTTTGTTGTTCTTTCTGTGCTAAAAAATGAGACTTATCATTTTTATTTTCTTTTCTAAACCAATAATATATAGCTCTTGCAACACGATTTGAACTATGTCTTACAAGTCCTTCCTTGCTATCTTCAATCAACTTCCTAGAGAAAAGTTTTACTCCAAGTTTTTTAAGATTTTCTACATCTAGTTTCACCGGATAAGAACCTGACAATTGATATTTCTTAGCCAAATTTGAAGGCATAGAATCATTTACTAAAACTGCATCAATAATACTTTTACTATTTGCATGTTTCATAAGAGCACTTACATGATCTGCAACGCTATATCCATCAGTTTCTCCAGGCTGAGTCATTATGTTACATACATAAATTTTCTTCGCATTAGATTTTGCTATTTCTTGAGAAATTTCTGTAATCAACAAATTTGGAATAACACTAGTATATAAACTTCCAGGTCCCAATATAATCAAGTCAGCATCTTTAATAGCAGCTATAACATCATCTAAAGCTCTACAATGTTGAGGGTCAGTAAACAACCTTTTTATTTTTCCATGTGCTTCTGGAATATTACTTTCACCGTGAATTATTCTACCATCTTCCATCTCTGCAACAAGTTTCATATCATCTAAAGTAGAAGGCAACACACGACCTCTAATAGACAATACATTAGAAGATTCTTTTACTGCTCGAACCATATCTCCGGTAATTGAACATAAAGCTGTTAAAAATAAGTTACCAAAGCTATGTCCTTCAAGACCTTCCCCAGACTTAAATCTATACTGAAACAACTTAGTTACCAAATCTTCATCATCTGCAAGTGCTGCAATACAATTTCTTATATCTCCTGGAGGAAGTACACCCATTTCATTACGTAATCTACCAGAACTTCCACCATCATCACCCACAGTAACAACAGCAGTAATATTATTTGTGATATGTTTGATACCTTTTAACAACATTGAAAGCCCAGTTCCGCCACCTACAGCAACAATTTTAGGACCTCTATTCAACTTTCTTTTTCTATATAAAGCTTCAAGTAATGTTTGATTATCCTTTCCATCAATAATTGACAAGTTTGTCTTTGTCCAACCTTTAAAAAACATGCCTGCACCAAACATTACAACCGCAAAAGCAATCCATTCAGTAGAAACATTTCTAGCTACCTTTTGTATAAATTCCATTGTATAAAATATAGGCTTTACATCAAAAAGAATCAAAACACCTAACGTCATACATACAGCACCTAAAAAAATAAGTGCAAACCATCTTTTTACCTGCAATCCAGGAACCAACCATCTTGCCTCTTCTGGCAACTTCATATTATTTTTCAAACGTATCATCATCAATCACCTTTTACACAACTTTTATATTCAACTATTCTACCCATCCTGAAGCATATACATTTTTATAATTAACAGGAACAGGAACAATCAAATCCTTTGCACGTTTAGCCATTTCTACAGCATTTGGAAGCCTACTTGAGAAATGAACAGTATCTATATTCAAGAAAGTCTTACCACCTTCTACATTTGAAACCTGCGAATAATTTAATATAGTCTTCAATCTTTGAATTGAAACTTCTGTATTCTCATTGTCCCTCGCAACAGAATTTATAGTACCGTCAGAATTATACATCTTTTCAAGATAAACTTCTCTTGCAATTGGAATATTTACATAATCTCCGACCTTCTCGATAACATCTCCAGCAGCTCCATAGTATACTAGCCATTGAGAACATTTCTTTATTGCATTTGCAAGCGCGCAAGAAAAGCTAAAGCTTTCTGCAGCCATCTTATACATAGCGCCATGAGGACGAACATGCTCAATCTCTAATTTCATAGTCTTTGCAAAAGACATCAAAGCCCCTACTTGATATACAACTAAAGCTTCAATTTCATCCTCCGACAATTCTATTGGTCTATAACCAAAACCTTGTATATCATCAAAACCTATATGAGCTCCAACTACAACATTTTTTTCTTTTGCTTTCAATAAGGCATTTTTTATTGTCATTGGATCTCCAGCATGAAACCCACAAGAAACATTAACAGAACTTACATAATCAAGAAGTTCAAATTCACAATTATTTTTATAAATTCCAAAACTCTGTCCTAAATCACAATTAAAATCGATATTTTTTATTGATTTTTTTTCTAAAATATCCTGCATATGACTCTTTCTCATTAAATTATGTACAATCTGAAATAATTATACTTCTAAAATAATTAATTACCACAATCTTTACATAAATTTAACGGGAAGAAAATCTAAAATCTAATCCACAAAAACATCTGCAACTTCAAAAAACATACATTGTTTTGTAAAATAAGCTAATTTTGCAATATCCTGTTTTGAGAACCGTTTTATGTTGAAACAGAAATCATATTTCTTACTACCTTTTACTCGTCTTGAAGAGAAAAATAAATAAATGTATCCATTAGTTAATACGTAATACTCTCCATCAAAATATTTCTTATCCATCAACTCATCAAGATTACATACGCCATCAAATTCTCCCTTTTCAGAGTTAACCGATAACTCAGTAAAGTCAAAATACTTTATATATAATGAACGTTTACAAAGCTTACTTTTATTCCATTTCTTTGTCACATAATCAGCTGATATTTGATTAAAACGTGTTGCCTTCTTAAACTCTCTGCTATCAAAAGTATTATACCCAAGAATCAAAAAGAACTTAGTAATAATATCCACTCTTTTTTCATCATCACTCAAACTATCGAAATGCGCCATCGCACTTCCATTACGCAATACAGCTAAATTCCTTGCTAAAACGCGCTTGTTCAATTTGTATATAACTTTTTCACAAAAGAAATAAACAAAATATGATAAAAATACCACCAACAGAAATATTATAAAAGAAACCAATATCATATATTAATTTTAACACTTTTTAATAGAATGCGCAACCCTTTAGATACTAAAAAGTCGAAACTTTTGAGATAAAAGTTTCGACTTTTTAAAAACAAATAATCAAACTACTTAGCTGCTTGCAATTTGTTTACAGCTTTAGTTAATCTTGATTTTTTTCTAGCAGCTGTATTTTTATGTAAAACGCCTTTAGATACAGCTTTATCACATAATTGATATGCTTTTGACAAAGCAGCATTTAAAGCATCTTTATCTTCAGCTTTTGCTAGTTCTAGCACTTTTTTTACAGCTGTCTTGATAGATGTTTTGAAAGCTACATTTCTTAATCTGTTTCTTTCAGCTATCAATACTCTTTTTTTAGAAGATTTAATATTTGCCATCTTATTTGCCTTTCTTTTACTCTTAGTCTGATTAATGACTTCAGACACATTTGAGGATGTGAGCAAAAGTATTGTGCAATAAAAAAAGAAAAATTACAACCCTTTAGAACTAAATATTAAAAAACCTAAATAATCTTGCAACTCGTTTTTTAATTTTTGTAACAATTATACAAGAGAATTAGTTCTTAAGGATTATATTTTTTAGCCATTTGTGGTATAAATTATATATAAGAGAGAATTATAGTTATATAATAATTCGTTAAGTAAGATATGGAGGCACAGATGTCAGTAGGACAATTCGTATTTATGTTACACAGTCACCTTCCTTATTATAGAAAGGCAGGCATGTGGCCTTTTGGGGAAGAAAATTTGTATGAATGTATGGCAGAAACTTACATTCCATTATTGAACGCAATCTCTGAATTGTATGAAGAAGGTATTAAAGCAAAATTAACAGTAGGGATCACACCTATTTTAGCAGAGCAATTAAACGATCCACACCTTCAACAAGGATTTGTAGAATACTTGGATTCAAGAATTAAACAAGTATCTAAAGACTTGGAAAGATATCCTGATCCTAAAGTTGCTCATTCACAACATCTTAAATATCTTGCAAAATACTACTTTGACTGGTTCAACCACATCAAAGATTCATTCATTAACAAATACGAAATGAACCTAATTACTCAATTCAAAAAATACCAAGATCTTGGTTGTATTGAGATTACGACATCAGGAGCAACACATGGATTTTCTCCACTACTTGCGACAGATAGCAACCTAAATGCTCAATTTAAAGTAGGTTCAGATACTACGAAAAAATTATTCGGTAAAAAAGCATCTGGCTGCTGGCTTCCTGAATGTGCATATAGACAAGGTTATGAATATGTAGGCAAAGACGGTAAAAAACACTGGCGTCCGGCAATAGAAGTAACTCTTCAAAACAATGACATTGAGTACTTCTTTACCGAATCACACGTGATTGAAGGAGGAAATTCAATTGGAAACAGACGTGTAATAGGTGTATACGGAAACATTGAATATATTCCGCTACCTGACCGTCCTGCAACAGGTTATGATACATATGCAGCATACTGGCTACCAGATGCTCAAGTGGCAGTTATGGGTAGAAATGACCGTGCAGGTTATCAAGTATGGTCAGCTGCCGATGGATACCCTGGTGATGGATGCTTCAGAGAATTCCACAAAAAAGATGACAAATCAGGTATGCATTACTGGAGAATAACATCTCCTACAACTGATTTAGGAGATAAAATGCTATATGATCCGGTATTAGCATTAAATAAAATAAATGAAAACTCTGATCATTATACAACATTGATTTATCATATGCTAAATGATTATAAAAAAGCTACAGGCAAAGAAGGCTTGGTAATGGTATCATTTGATACAGAGCTATTCGGCCACTGGTGGTTTGAAGGTGTTGAATTTATTAAACAAGTAATCAAAAAATTCAACGCATACCTACCTGAAGTAGAAAGAATGACAGCAGGTGAATACATTCATGCTCACCCTCCAAAAGAAGCAATCCAAATTCCTGAAAGCTCTTGGGGACAAGGTGGTCACTTCTATGTATGGAACAACCACTTAACAGAATGGATGTGGCCAATTATTCATGCTTGTGAAAAAAGAATTAATGCTATTGTTGATAAATATGCAGAAATTCCTGAGGACCAATTACTATTAAGAGCTTTAAAACAATTAGCAAGAGAAAACTTGCTATTGCAAAGTTCTGATTGGCCTTTCCTAATCACAACATGGCAAGCTAAGGACTATGCAACAGACAGATTCCGCGAACACGTTGATAGATTTGAAAAAATCGCTGATATGATTGAAAGCGGAAATATAGATGAAGCTGCGTTATTTGAAATAGAAGATATTGATAACTGTTTCCCTGACATAGATTACAGAGTATATCTTTCTATTGAAGAAGGTGTAATACCTCAACAATCAAAAAAGCTTGCACCTCTATATAAATAAAACAGTTAAAATTTAATAACTAAAAAAACTTCCTTATAAAATTATTGAAACATTCCTTTAGTTTTTGAGGAAGTTTTTTTGTATCCTTAGATTGTACATCACTATTCTTTTCTAAATCCACTTTGGCTTTTTTATTAAAAATCAATTCAGGAAATTCACGTTTGAATTTCTCTACCAAACCTAAATCAAAACTATTATCACTAGATTTGAATACAATTTTACCTCTTGTAGGATCAGAAAAGAAATTCAAAAATTCCGGATAATAATGTTTATACTTAGTCGCAGCATTTTCTGCATAATCTACAAAACCACTCCAAGGGTCAACAATAACCAGTTTATTATCACTAGTTCGCACTCCTAAAACAGCATGGTCTAAATCATGATATTTATTAACTTTAGGGAAATAACGGTTAAGAGATAAGCAAGAACAATCTTTATACCCATTAAGTTTAAAAATAACTTCACTTAATCTTCCAAGCTCCCCACAATTTGCTACATTAGACGCTTTTGTTTCTTGAATAGTATAACGATACAAATCTTCAGGCGTAGTAGCAGTATCAAAAACATCTCTACTTTTTAACAACTTGGTATCTAAACTGATAACAGGCTGCTTATTATAATAACCGGGTTTCCTATTTAGCCTTGAGGGAGACTGCACAGGAAAAGCCTTTTTAACAAACCTGCATAAATCGTCAATTTGTCTAATTTCAGGATTTCTTGATGTAAAATTTCTATTTGATTGAATATTTTGATTAGCTGTTTTCATACACCAAGAAACGAGCATAAAACTAATAATTGCCAATTTTTATTAAAATATAAAGAAATATTAAGGCTTTAAATACAACTTAGGGAACTCTTTTTTAATTTTTGCAAACGCATCCTTATTAGGTTCATATGACTTCAATGGTTTTAACAAGAGTTCTTCATCTTCCATCAATCCTAATTTTTTATATTTATTTTTTGCAGAAGAAACATTTCCAATAAACCCATCAGACCAAAAATCCACAATCATAGTATTTTTATCAGTGATAAAAGGTTTTCTTATAAATTTATTATTTCTATTTTTGGAAACATTTATTGCAACTATGGCATGGTCTAAAGAACGAGGAGCTTCCTTGGAATTTAACTTTCTTGCAAATAATGAATACATATCACACTTTCTTATACCATTCATTCTACAAATAGTCTTGGTGATTTCAGCATATTCATCACAATTTGCCACTTTAAAAGCTTTTACACACCCTACCAAGCCTCTAAAATACTCAGGCAAGCCGCCCTCTAAAGAGAGACTTCCAACAAATTTTCTAACGAAATCTAAACGTCTATTTAGTTCTGCAATATCACCAAACTTTACTAAGACATCTTTTTCATCCATAAATTTAGCTTTGGATGGAGATCTTAAATCCTTGAAAGTATCATCAAAAGCTTTCCTTACTTTAGGCAAAGTTCTCTTTACATTAACTCTACCGTTAAAATTATTTGTATAATCAGTTTTATTTATAATCATAGTTCTGATAAAACAGGTGAACAAAAAAAATTGCCTTACCTAACAATAAATTAAGTAAAAAGTAGGTAACAGCAAAAATATACATTTTGTTACAAAATTATTTAAAAAAAGGTCTTGCAAAAAAAAAATCAGCATATTATAATTAATTATGTCGAAAGACAAAGCGTAAGGGAGCGTAGCTCAGTTTGGTTAGAGCGCATGCCTGTCACGCATGAGGTCGCGAGTTCGAGCCTCGTCGTTCCCGCCATTTTTAAAATTAGCACCTTCGGGTGCTTTTTTAGTATTATGTATCTGCATTTTAGTTAATTAAAAGGAGTTGTTATGAAAAGATTTTTATTGGGGCTTGTATTACTTTCATTAATTGGAACTATTACTTCGGTTAATGCAACAGAAACAAAGAAAAATGCCATTTATACAATTGAAGATGGTACAAAATTAGAATGTACCGCTAAAAGGATTTCAGGCTCTATTGACGACTACATAGACACTACTGATTATTACTATTTTAAAAATGGAAAAATTTATAGTCCCAATTTAGTTAAATTATATGGAAAAATTAACGAAGATCCAAGAAAAGTTTTAAGGTTAAAAATTACAGATGATCAAATTAAATTTAAAGACAGATATTATGAAACTTGGACTATGAATTATAAATGGGCAACTATTGATAGAAAAACAGGAGAATATAAATTTTCTGCAAAAAGAGATTTTGGAACATGGTATAGACTTGCTAATGCTGTAGGTAAATGTAGAATTGTTGAATAACATTTTAAATTAACTCATAAGCAAAAATTAATAAATAATAAAAAAAAACAAAACTTAAAAAAAATAGTAAATAATATAAATGGAGACAATCCTCTTGTTAAACAAAATCCATAGATGATTTATGTGTTTGCAAGGAGTAACTGAAATTTTTTAGCACAGTGAAGCAGATGCTTTGCTGTGCTTTTGTGTAGCGTATTATAAGGAGAACTAATGGAAAAAGAAT
>CALVFT010000013.1 GCA_944326915.1 Candidatus Gastranaerophilales bacterium | reverse complement strand
ATACGACTGGAAACTCAAATGCAGCTATAGGTGCAGATTCATTATTTAATAATACGACTGGTGAAAAAAATATAGCAATAGGTCATAGGGCTTTGTATTCTAATCAAACAGGTAATAACATTATTGCAATAGGTTACAATGCAATGGAAACAGCAGATCGTACTTTTAATAGTATCGCGATTGGTAATGAAGCATTGTCACAGCTTAGTACTTCGCTAGCTAATATACCACCTAGAGAAAATATTGCTATTGGACATCGTGCTTTATATGAAAATAAGGGTGGTGATGGTAATATTGCTATTGGTAATAATGCTTTAGCAAGTAATGTTTATGCAAATGATAATATTGCGATTGGTAGTAATGCTTTAGCAAATAATTCTGGTTATGGAAATATTGCATTAGGAGGTGCTGCTTTAAAATCTAATAAAAATGGAAATAATAACATTGCTATTGGTGTAGGAGCTTTAACTGCTCAGGAAAATGGTAGTAATAATGTTGCTATTGGTTCTTTCGAATTTGGTTCTCAAGGTTCAGTTCCTAAAGGTGGTAGTAATAACGTTTTAATTGGTCATAATATTAATCCGTCTTTGCAAGCAGAAAATTTTGTAGCTATAGGGTATGACATAAATTATAGATCAGGAGGAGGTAAAAATGGTATTGTAATAGGTGCAGAATCAGAAATTACTTACGGTGACAGTGGTTACACAAGTAGTTCTGTAGCTCCTATAGCGATAGGTTATAAGGCAAAATCACGTAATGCAGGGATTGCTATAGGTGAAGAGGCTACTATTGAATATGGTTATGTAGCTGAAAGACCTTCTTCAATAGCAATAGGTAAATCTGCTTCAGCGACTAATGGAGGTATAAGTATAGGTTATGAAGCATCTGCTCTTGGAAGTAACTCTATTGCCATTGGTAATAACGCTTGTAAGAATGTAGAAGGTAGGAATAAAATTTGTATAGGTGCTAATTCTGGACCACAATTTGGTTCTTTTAATGGTGAATCATATATGGGAGAGGACGATTATGGTGAACGTATATTTATAGGCAGTAAATCGCATTATAATGATGGAAATGCAGTATTGGAAGTTCATAATTTGGATACTAATGATACAAAGATTAAAATCCCAGCTCATAATGATAGTGCTGTTGTTGTCAATGGTTCTTTGATTGTATATGGTACAATATATAATACAGTTAGACGGGTAAGTAGTAATGAAGCACGTATATGGGGAGCACTAGAATATCATTCGAGTAATCATAATGCTCATTGGAATATGGAAGTAAATGATAAAGGAAATTACCACCCACTTATTGATGATTCTTGGGATTATTATACAGATTCAGATAAACGTTTAAAATATGTTGGAACTGAAAATAAATCAGGTCTAGATAAAATTCGTCAGTTGAAAGTATTTAATTATACATTCAAAAAAGATAAATCTAAGACTCCACGTGTAGGTGTAATTGCTCAGGATTTACAAAAAATCTTCCCTGATGCAGTTACAAAGGGAGACAGTGGATTTTTACGAATCCGTATGGAAGATATGTTCTATGCTCTTGTTAATGCAGTAAAAGAGCTTGATGCTAAAATTACTGAATTGACAAATCAAGTAAAAATCTTGCAAGAACAGAATAAATACATAATTAAACAAAATAAACAAATCATGCAGGAAAACAAAGAAATAAAAGCTCGTTTGAAAGCTATTGAAGCTGCAAGATAAATTGAAAAATTTTATACTTTCACAAATGCTCCCGTCTTTTATAAGACGGGATTTTTTTATTCAATAATTTGTGATTATTCTATCTGTGTGTTAGTATATCATTATGGGAAGTAAGGGTATGAATTTATCTATAAGAAAGATGTCTGTTGATGATATTGATGATGTTATAGCCGTGGAAGCTAAAGCTTTTGGTGAGCATCATTGGTCTAGGGACTCTTTTTATAACGAATTATCTAATGAACTGGCTCATTATTTTGCAGCAATAGATGAGGATAACAAACTTGTAGGTTATGCTGGCTGTTGGCAAATTCTTGAAGAAGCTCATATTACAAATATTGCTGTAGATCTTGATTATAGAAGAAAACATATTGGGGAAGCTTTATTAAGACAAATTATTCAATGTTGTTATGATGAAAAAATAAAATATATTACTCTAGAAGTTCGTGTGAGCAACAAGCCGGCGATTAAATTGTATGAAAAGTACGGATTTAAGTCTTTAGGGCTTCGTAAAGGCTATTATCAAAATAATAATGAAGATGCCTTAATAATGTGGACAGAAAATATATTTTACGATAAATTTAAAGTAGTATATGAAAAAAATATTAAAGCACTAGGGGAGAAGATTAATATTTTATGACTACCGCTGTAAAACCTCGTGTAAGAGTTGTAAAACGACAGATTGAAGGTATCAGATTGTCAATGGGAAGTATTTTGCTTATGTTATGTTGTACTTTCTTGTTGATAATTTCGACTTTTGTTCAAGTTAATATAACTCATTTTACAATTCCATCAGGTTTGTTTAGCGGGGGAAATCTTGGTATAAGTGATTTTATTCATACATATAAACTAATTCCTCAGTTGCCTATAGTAATGTTTATTGGTGCATTTTTAGGAAGAAAGTATGGAATTACAAGTATTTTATTGTACATACTTTTAGGATTGTTTGTAATACCAGTTTTTGCTTTGGGTGGTGGTCCAAAATATATATTTGAGTATAGTTTTGGTTACATTTTTGCGTATATTCCTGCTGTATTTTTTGCAGGTTCTATTTTAAAGGGTGGTTTTACTAATAAGAATATAATTCAAGCTGTTTTAGTTGGTGTATTAACTATTCATCTTATTGGGATTTTGTATATGTTATTTATTGCAAGTCTTAGACATGAAGGTTGGGAGTTTGTAAGTAGTTGGATAGTTGCTCAAAGTGGTATAAAAATTATTTATGATTTAATTTTATCGCTTATGGCAGTTTTTGTGGCTAAATATGCAAAGATTGTACTTTGGTTCTATATGTAGCAAAAAAATTTGTGTTTGTTTTTTATACAAGGTAAGTATAAAAAGGGGTTAAAATGAGGATAAATTCTTGTACATGTTCGTTTGGTTCTTTGCATAGGAACATAATCGATGTTCAGGGGCATATTGGTCAAATGTATGATGGTATGAAAAATACTAACTTAAGTTATTCTTCTCAAGATATTATTGATACTGTTGCTGATTTGAATGTGAAAAAAGTTTTGGTGAGTTCTTTATCAGGATTAAATGATTCTTCAAGTAGTTTGTATAAGGATGAAATTTCAGCTAATAAGGAGCTTTTGGAGGAATGTCGAAAAGCTGATGGCAAACTTTTTCCTCTTGTGACTTGTCAACCGGGAATTTCTCAGAATACATCAAATATAGAAAAAATATTGTCAGTTGGAAAGTTTTATGGAATTAAATTCCATCCGACAAATACTTCAAAGTCTATTTCTGAAAATTTTGATATTTACTCAAAATATTTATCTGTTGCAGAAAAACATGGTCTGCCTTGTGTTTTTCATTCGGTAACTGATGGAAAATCTGATCCTGCTCAGATAATCAGACTTGCAGAACAACATAAAAATTTGCCTGTTGTGTTGTATCATATTGATTTGGGTAGTAATAAACAACAATATTTAAATACTATTGATAGAATTGCAGAGTCTGTTAAATCAAATAAATCAAATCTATTTGTAGATATTTCGTGGTTGACTGATATTTGGAGTGAAAATACTCAAAAAAATAAGGATATTATTAAATATACTATTGAAAAACTTGGTGTAGACAGAATTCTTTTTGGTTCAGATACTCCGATTACGGAAATGGGTGATAAAAATCTGTATAGCAATTTCGTGAATTTTATCCATAATACTGTGAAAGAATACTTTGTTGAAAATTCTAAAGAGAGTGAACTTGAAAAATCTCTTGATAAAATTTTTTATGACAATGCTGAAGAAGTATTTTTTCAAAAAAACTGGAATAAAAAGCCTGCTCTGATTGAAAAATCAAATAGTAATAATTTAAAATTAATATTACTAGGGGCGACTCTTTTACTTGGAGCAGGTTATTTTATATTTAAAACTTTAAACAGTAAATCAAAATCAAATTCTGCAACAAATGATAATTTGTCTAAAAATCAAAATTCGAAATTATCACTGTCTGTCTAAATTTAACTTTTTACATAATTAATTAGTTTTTTGATATCCTTATTCCAAATACCATTCCAATTTCTAATAATTATGTCAGCAGGTGAGATTCCGTTTAGTGTTAATTCTTTTATTTTATCAAGATATTTTTCTTCACCTGTATTCATTTCAATGAGTGATTTCTCTGCGATATACAAAATTTCTTTTGCAATATCTTTTACTTCGTATTTCCCAATTTTGCAATCCAAGGCACTTTTTGGAACGTTATATCTCAATTCTGAAAAATCTCGATAGCCAAAGTCTTTAAATAGATTTTCAATATCACTAATTGCAGATTTGTTGTATAAAATTCCTTTGTAAATTGCTAAAATTGCGTATTGCAGACCTTGGCTCACACAATCATGATTTCTGATTTCGATAAAGTTTCTTAATCTTACTTCAGGAAAATATAAATTTGCATGTAGTTCAAAGTCTTCCATAGTTGGTTCAAAACCTTCCCAACCTCTTTCCATAAATTCATCAAAAGAGATTTTTCCGTTAATTTCAACAGGAAGATTTTCTCTATTTATGAAAATCATTGGTGATTCAAGTACATAATCAATGTATTCTTCAAATGAGAAATTTTCGTCAATTTGTCCTACAAATCCGCAACGGTCGTTGTCGGTATTTAACCAGCTTAAAGCTCTGAAACTTTTATATCCTGTCTCTACACCGCCTCTTATAGGGGAGTTTGCAAACATAGCTGTCATAAATGGAGTTAGTTTGTTTGCTATTTTAAATTTTAACATTGCATCATCTTCACTTGCAAAGTCAAAGCAAGCCTGTACTCCGGCTGTTTCACGCATCATAACGTCTGAGAGTATTCCCCATAGATATCTTGCCATGATTTTATAACGTTTTTTAGGCAACAAACCTATTGATTTGTGTGTAGATAATGGAGAAACCCCATAATTTAGCAAACTTATGCCTGATTTATTTAAAATAGGCTTTAATTTTCTATCAAGAGAATTAATTTTTTCTTCGAGTTTGAAAATGTCATTTTCAGGTTTGATACTTAATTCAACTTGGCAGCCTGGCTCAAGTGTAATGGTATCATGCTCTTGTTTTAGTCCGATTATATTATAATCATCGGTTATATAATCCCAATTTTCTTCTCTCGCAAAGTTTCGTAATAAATTGCATACCCCAAAATCCGATACGTAATCAGCAGCTTTGCAGGTAGAATTGAATATCGGAAGTCTTTCATATTCTATTCCTACTTGTAGCTGTTTGTCTGTTTTACAGGCATTTTGGAAGTTTTTTAAAATTTCTTTTTTGTCCAATTTTTCCTTAGTTTGTATATTACTCACTTTGTCCCCCTGTGGATTAATTATAACATCTACAAAAGTATCAGAAATATTTTTTTTTAACATTTACCTGTGTGTGGTATTATAATAGGTAAGATGAATTACTTCGATAGGGCAAGATTTTTTAGAACAAAAAAAAGACTAGGTCAAAATTTTTTGATTGATGGTCAGACAATCAGTGATATAATTGATTTTGCAGATATATCAGCTGACGATGTTGTTGTCGAAATTGGTCCTGGAGTTGGTTTTGTTACAGAACAACTTGTTAAGCATGCCAAAAAAGTTATTGCTATTGAATTGGATGAAGAAGCGATAAAAGAATTGAAAAAGCTTGATGCTCCTAATTTAGAAATTATTCATCAGGATATTTTGAAAACAGATTTATCACAGTTAAGTGATGGTAAAATTAAAATTGTTGCGAATATTCCATATTATATTACAAGTCCGATTATTGCTCATCTGTTGGGCGAGGTAGATGATTTAGATAATAAAAATAGAAATAAAATTACCGATATCTTATTGATGGTACAGGAAGAAGTTGCAAGAAGAATGGTTGCAAATGAAAATTCTTCTGCAAAACAGTATGGACTTTTGACTATACTTTCTCAATTTTGGGCTGATGTAGAGATTATGAAGCTTGTTGGAAGAAGGTCTTTTTATCCTGCTCCGAAAGTTAATTCTGCACTTGTCAAACTTGTTGTGAGAGAAAAACCGTTGGTTGAGTTGAGTGATTATTCTTTCTTTAGAAGAACAGTTAAAGCAGCTTTTTCTCAAAGAAGAAAAAATATCAAAAATTGTTTGCTTTCAGGAGGATTTGCAAAAGATATCGTAACCAAAGCTTTAGAAAAGTTAGGTTTTTCTGAAAATGTTAGAGGCGAAAAACTTTCTATACAAGATTTAGGAAAACTTTCAGAAGAATTGTTATTGGAGGGCAAAAATGGATAAAATTAAAGTTAAATGCCCTGCAAAGATAAACTTGTCACTCAAAATTATAAATAAGCGTGAAGACGGTTTTCATAATATTGAAAGTGTTATGCAAGCAATAAGTCTTTATGATTATTTGACGATTTCTATTGAGAAATCTCAAGAACTTGTGATTAATTTGTCAGGTACAAGTGATGACATTCCTTATAATGAAAAAAATCTTGTCTATAAAGCTGCTGTGTTGTTTTTTGAAAAGACAAATTTTGATAATTGTAAGATAAATATTTTTATTGAAAAAAATATTCCAGTATCAGCAGGTTTGGCTGGGGGAAGCACTGATGCTGCTGGAACTTTATATGGACTTAACAAGCTTTTTGATGAACCGTTGTCTAACAAAGAATTGCATGAATTGTGTGCAACTCTTGGATCTGATTTGAATTTTTGCCTTGAAGGAGGTCGTAAAATGACTAGAGGTAGGGGCGAAATTCTAGAGGATCTTGAGTTTAAACCTTTTAATGTTTCTTTGATAAAACCTATAAATATAGGTATAAGTGCTAAAGAAGCTTATACAAAATTTGCAAAGAAAAATTCTGATGGAGCAAATGGACGTGAAGGTTTTGTAAATGATTTGGAATGGGCTGTAATTGACGATTATGTTGAATTACAGAGAATAAAAGAAGTCTATCCTGAGTCTGTAATGTCAGGTTCAGGATCAGTCTATTTTGGTGTTAATATGGAGTATAGGCCCCAAGAAGGTTATTGGATACACAATAACCTCACAGCAGTTGAAGAAGGAATTTCTGCTGTGTAACCCCGAAATATGGAAAAGGCTCTCTTTATTAAGAGAGCCTTTTTAGGATATTATGGGAGATTTCTATGAGTTTTAGAGTTTATTCTATGCTGCTTTATTCATTGCTGCATCACGTTCTGCTGCAGAGTTGAATGATTTGCTTCTGTTACCGTTACAATCTGTGTAGAAGTATACAGTTTTTGTTTCTTTAGTTACAGGGTTTGTATATTTGCCTGTGTATTTTGATGCTGGTGCGAATCTTTTTGCTTTTTCTTTTACGTCTGCATCTTTTTTCAAACCGTATTCTTTTTCACCAACTTTTAATGTTTCTGGTAAGTTCAATACTTTTGGTTGAACATTAAGTTTGAAGTTTGTGATACCGTGTTGTCTTTTTAGTTCGTGTACAGCTTCTTTTAGATCATTACCTTTGATATTGTATTTAGCTGATACAATACCTGACCAGTATTCACCTTTTTTAGGTTTGTATTGATATACAGGAACTTGGTTTTCAATAGTTTTATCTTCTTGTCCAGGAGTATTTGGACATTCATCAATTTGACTTTGAGTTTGAGATTGTTCTGGAATTGGATCAGGTTCTTGAGTTGGAGTTGGTTGTTGTTGAGTTGATTCTTGAGAATTTAGAGCTTTTGCTTCTTCATAAGCTGCAACTAATTCTCTTTGAGTTACACGTTTGCCTGTGTTTTCTCCATAGTGTTTTTTGAATAGTTCAACTTTTTGTTCATCAGTTAAGTTTTCCATTTTCAAGATTCCATCAACTAATTTTTTGTTAGCTGAACCTTCAACTCCAAGACCTTTTTCTTTTACGATTTCTTCTGCTGAGATTCCGTTGAATACGTCTTTTTCGCCTTCATCTTTTACTTTGCGCATTGTAACAAGTCCTGATACAAGACCGCCTGCGGCTCCACTTGCTGCACCATATAGTGCTCCTCTACCTGCTCCGATTTTATCTTCAACAGGAATATTTAGTGGATGTGTTGTAGTGATTTTATCAATAACTTGTCCAGTTGCACTGTCTATTACTGTACTTGTAAAGTGTTCTTTTGTACTTACGATTCCTTTGGTTTTCATATGAGGTCCAAGTAGGGCTCCAACAGCAGCTCCAACTCCACCTCCGATAGCTGTTGATTCTGCAACGTGACCTAGACGTTTTAGAGCTGTTTTGTCGTTTTGAACATCAAAGTTTGCATATTTAGCTGATTTTCTGATAGTTTTTGCTTTTACATCATATTGTTCAGCAGCTGCTCTTGATTCACTTAAATCAAGTTTATTATCGCCTGACCATTCTTTGATTTCTGTTTTGAATTTATCTTGATCAAATTCTCCTTTTTCGTTGAAGAATCTATTTTTATTTTCATCAATAAAATTACGAACTTTTCTGTTTTTTAGGTATGTAACTTCACCTGCTTCAGCGTTTGCAAGTTTTTTAGCTTCACGTCTTTTCATACCTTCAGCTCTGTATTGTTTGTATAGTTTGTCGTATTCTTCATCTCTTTGAGCTTTTGCTTTTTCGTATTCTGATTTGTTGTAATATACATCAGTACCGGAAATTCTTTCTTCTGCAACTTCATCATCTACTCTTGTTTGAGCTGCTTTTTTAGCTTCTGCATTTGTCATATCCAATTCTTTTGTATATTGTTCTGCTAATACAGCTTTACGGCTTTCTTGTGCTTTGCTATTTCCTAATAATGCTTGTTGAATGTCATTGTTAAGTTTTTCTTTTTCTTGTTGTGCTTTTTGTGCAGAATTAGCAGTGCTAGTTTGTGATGCTTGTTCATATCCTGCAACTTTTTTTACTTCTAAACTCATCTTTTCCCCTTTCAATTTTCCTCGTGACAAGAAAATTATTTTTGTAATATCCCCTATGCTTTAATAAACAATTTTTGTCTCGGAAAATTGCATGAATTCATGCTTTTGGGACTGTCGAATTCTTGAAAATGCTTGTATAATCTATGGTTTTGAGCGTTAATATTTCTTAATATTTCGAACTTATCGATTGATAGATCAGTAAAAAAAGTTATATATTAGAGGGATATTAATTTTGTTCTGGTGTGTATTATAATAGTTTTATGGCAATAATAGATGTTAAAAATTTAAGTTTGGGTTTTGATTGTGAATGCGGACTAAGGCAGGCTCTTTTTGATGTTTCTTTTAAATTAGAAAAGGGTAAAATGCTTGCTTTAGTTGGAGAGTCTGGTTGTGGTAAGACTATGACTGCGATGAGTATTTTAAAACTTTTACCAAAATCTGCAAGGGTTCTTGGAGGTGAAATTTTATATGATGGAAAAGATATTTTAAAGCTTTCATCAAGACAATTACAGGATATTAGAGGGGCGAAAATTGCTCTAATCCCTCAAGATCCTATGACGTCTTTAAATCCTTTGTATACGGTAGGCAATCAGTTATTAGAAGTTATAAAAATTCACCAAGGGCTTTCAGGAGATTCTGCTTACGAAAAAGCTGTAGAGGCTTTGGATATGGTTCAAATCCCTTGTGCTAGGGAAAGAATGAGTGCTTATCCTCATGAGTTTTCAGGGGGGATGAAACAAAGAGCTATTATTGCTATGGCTTTAGCTTGCAATGCAGAAGTGATTATTGCTGATGAGCCGACGACTGCTTTAGATGTAACAATTCAGGCTCAGATTATGAATTTGTTAAATGAGATTAAAAAAGAGACTGATACATCAATTTTGTTGATTACTCATGATTTAGCTCTTGTATCAGAAAATGCTGATAACGTTGCTGTAATGTATGCTGGTAGGATCGTTGAAAGAGCGTCTGCAGAAGAATTTTTCTTAAATCCAAAACATCCATATACGCTTGCATTATTAAAATCTTTACCGTCTAATTATGGAGAAAAGCTTGAAACTATTTTTGGACAGCCTCCTTCAATTCAGCAAGATATTTCAGGATGCAGATTTCATCCGCGTTGTGCAAGATGTATGGATATTTGTAAAAAACAAATTCCTCAGGAGTTTATGGTTGGTAGTGGGCATTTTTCAGCTTGCTTTTTGAATTAATTAATAAAAATATTGAAAAATAAAAGGTGTAACAAATTTTTGTGTTACACCTTTTGTGGCAGTTGACTGCCTATTCGAATTCCGCCGCTTATTTCGCGGTGTTATGAGTTTTAAACTCATCTTTCCATACGTTGCAGATTCTGCAATTTACCCGTTTTCACATGCAGCTTTTTCAAACTATGAGTGAGGGTGGGAGGTTAGCCCGTTTGAAGTGTTTGACACTTCCCGTATGAGGACTCGCGACCAAAAATATCATGGCAGATTCGGCTTTGGAATTCGAACTTTTTATATATTTTTGTTTGTTATTTCTTTTTATTGTGAATTGTAAGTTTTCTGGGTTCTTTTATTTCTTGTTTAAGTTTTGGAATTGTTATTGCAAGAATACCATTATCATATGTAGCGTGTGCATCTTCTGATTTTATTGGAGAATCAAAAGATATGGTTCGTTGATACTTGCCGTAACGAAATTCTGAGGTGTGGTAACGTTCGTTTTTAGCTTTTTCTTCCTTTTCTTCTTTTTCTTCCTGAATTTCTGCAGTTATTGTCATAAAGTCGTTATCGATTTCGACATTGATATCGTCTTTATTAACACCGGGAAGTTGTACTTTTATTTTATAATTTTTATCATTTTGTTTAACTTCTATTGCAGGACGCCAGGTTGAAACTTTTTTAAGATTTAGCGGATTTGCCATTGTATGTACAAGAAATGTATCTCTTAAAAAATTATTCAGTTCTTGATGGATACTGTCAAAGTATAAATCAGGTTCTTTTATTATTAAATCGGTTTTCATTTGAACTCCTTTCGCATCTTTAAGATAAAACTTTTTGTGCTCATTTTCATTCAACTATTTATTAATTAATTAGGATTTAAAATATGTACTTTTGTACAATAGAATAAATCAACTTTTTTTGAATAATATGTTTAGCTAATATTTATTCAATGGAGATTTTGAGTTATGACAGTAAATATGTTGATTTTTGATTACAGAGAAAGTGAAAAGGAATTTTTTAGTACACATGATCTTGAGCATTTTAATATCACTTTTTATAGAGAGAGTCTTAATGATGAAACAGTTAAAAATTTATCAATAGATAAATTAGATAATACTACTGTCATAAGTGTATTTGTGAATTCTAATGTCTCTGCGAATGTGATTAGTAAGTTTAAAAATTTGAGAGTTATTGCGACTCGTTCTACTGCGTATGATCATATTTCGACAACTGCTGCTAATGCTAGAAATATTGCGGTTATTAATGTCGAGAAATATGGTGTAAAACCTGTTGCTCAATATACTTTTGGGCTTATTCTTTCTTTAATTAGAGATATTCCTGCTGCTTCAAAGTTTTTGAGTTTGGGATATAAAAAACCTGAATTTGTCGGACATAATTTGGAGGATTTAACTCTTGGGATAGTAGGTACAGGTGCTATAGGTGCTAAAGTCGCTGATATAGCTAAATTTTTTGGTATGAGTGTTATTGGTTATGACTTGTGTCCTAAAAAAGAATTGGAAAGTTATGTCGAGTATGTTGATTTGTACGATTTAATAGGAAAGGCTGATATTATTTCTGTACATATTCCTTATACCGGTGACAATTATCATATGTTTTCAGACAAAGAATTTAGAATGATGAAGGATGGAAGCTATTTTGTAAATACTTCTGCAGGTGAAACTGTTGATACTAGAGCTGTGTATAATGCAGTTGTTACCGGAAAGTTAAAAGGTGCTGCTTTGGATGTGGTGACTTGTGAGGATATGAATTTTAAGTGTAAAAATTTGAGAGATGACGATATTCCTCTTGATTGTATTGATGAGCAGGAGGCTCTTGCTTCACTTGTAAAAATGGAAAACGTAATTATTACTCCACATATTGCATATTCTACAAAAGAATCTATTAATTATATTTTAAAAGAAACATTTAATGGTATAAGAGATTATTTGAAAGGTAGATGTTATAACATAAATTTCTAATCATTTGCTGAATATCTGGCATGAAATACTTCCGAATAGGAAATCTTGTCTTTTTTCAAATTTGAAATTTTTGCTTGTAAAATCTTTGATCAACTCATCCGGTGTTGGGAATATTTTTTTTGATTTAACAAGATATTCATATGCGTATGAATATTTTGTTAAAACTTTTGCAATTAGTGGTACTACAAAATTGAAAATTTTATTTAGAATATTGTGTTTTCCAAAGTCAATATGCATAAATTTTCCATTAGGTTTTAAGACTCTGTATATTTCTTCAATTGTTTTTTCAGGATTGTTGATATTACGTAATCCAAAACTGATGGTTACAAAATTAAAAGAGTTATCTTCAAAAGGTAGCTTATTTACGTCTGATTGAATATATTTGATATTATGTGTTCTGGCGTTTGCTATTTTTAACATGTTTTCAGAAAAATCTACCCCTGTAACTAGAGCTAGAGGTTGAATATCTTTTGCAATTTGGCATAAGTCTCCTGTTCCACAACACAAATCAAGCAAAGTGTCATGAGGTTGAATTTTGAAGTTTTTTAGACATTTTTGTTTAATTCTGTAGTGACTTCCTAAGGAAATGACATTATTGATAAAGTCATATTTTGAAGCAATGTTATTGAATATTTTTTGAATATTTTTTGAGGATTTATCAAACGTCATAAATTGTTACCTTTTTGCTTAATTTCGATGATAACATATAATAAAGTTATGAACATAGCATTTGTACCAATTGATAATAGACCGGTATGTTATACACTACCTAAGCAAATAGCAGATATTAACAAAGATATTGAATTTTATATTCCTGAAAGAAGCTATCTTGGTGATTTGCATAAGTATGCTAATGTAGAAAAACTTTTTGAGTGGCTTGAAGGTTTACCAACAGTAGATGCAATTATTCTTCCACTTGATACTGTTGCATATGGAGGGCTTATATCTTCAAGACGTTGTCCTGATACTTTTGACGAAATTTACAACAGAATTGGTCGTTTGCGTAAAATTTTAGAAGGTAAAAATGCTAAGATATATGCATTTTCAAGCATTATGAGAATTTCCAATAATAATGTTAACGAAGAAGAAAAAGAGTATTGGAATAAGTGGGGAAAAAAGATTTTTGACTATTCTTTTCAATCTCATAAGCTTGGATCAGAAAGCTGTATTGCAAATATTATTCCATCTGAAATCTTAGATGATTATATAGCCACTCGTAAAAGAAATTTTGAAATAAATAAAATATATCTTCAATGGCAAAAAGAGGGGTTATTTGATACTTTAGTATTTTCTAAAGATGATTGTGCAGAGTATGGATTTAATGTGCAAGAAGCTAATTCTCTTGAGAAGATGGGTGGGTTTGTAAAAACTGGTGCTGATGAAATTCCTTTGAGTTTGCTATCTAGAGCTGTGAGTGATTTTTATCACGTAAATATGAACTTGGATAGAATTAAAATAGCTCCTGTATTCGCTGAACCTGAGTGTAAAAATCTTATTTCTAATTATGAAGATGTATCAATTGAAAAATCTGTGTTGGGACAATTAGAACTTGCCGGATGCGAGGTCTGTGAGCCTCAACAAGCGGATATTTTATTGTATGTTAACAACTTTATTGATCATCAAGGTGAAATCGTTATGAAGGTCAATACAGTGCCGTATAACAAAAATTTTTCTATCCCTTCACAAGCATACATGATTGGGGATGTACGTTTTGCAAATGGTGCTGATAATGCGTTTGTAAAAAAACTGTTTGAAAATGATTTTGGTGAAAATTTCTATGGATATTCTGCATGGAATACTTCTGCAAATAGTTTAGGCAGTTTGATTTGTGCAGCTATAGTAAAATTTTATGCGAAAAATTTTGATGATTTGGCTTTTAAAAAATTACAACTTGTAAGATTTTTAGATGATTGGGCTTATCAGGCAAATGTAAGGCAAGAGATCGTAAATCCTGATGTAAGTATTGTTACTGCTAAAATGAGGGATTACGAAAATTTATTGTGTGCTAAATTGGGAATAAAAGATGTTAATTTGAGTTACAGTTTTCCATGGCAAAGATTGTTTGAAATTGAGGTAAATGTAAATTGAGTATTACAGAAATTATATTGTTAGCTTTTGCTCTTGGTATAGACTGTTTGGTTGTGTCTTTTTCTCAAGGTTTAATATTTACGCATAACAGATTAAAAAATTCTTTAGCACTTGCCCTTACGATGGGGCTTTCTCAAGGTTTGATGCCTTGTATCGGTTATATTGGAGCAGATGTTATTCGTGAGTATGTTGAACCATTTAGTAAATTTATTGTTTTTGCAATTTTTGCTGTTTTGGGATTGAAATTTATTGTTGAAGCTTTTCAAGAAGAGGAAAATAACGAGATTTGTTGTCTTGATATAAAATGTTTGATTGGTATGGGGATTGCGACTAGTATTGATGCTCTTGTCGCTGGAGCTAGCTTGAATTTTACTAAAACGCCTCTTATTATTCCTGCTGTAGTAATCGGTTTGGCTTCATTTTTGATGTCTATTGTCGGTTTTTGGAGCGGTAATTTTTTCAAAAAATTCCCTTCAAAATATCTGGAAATTTTAGGTGGTTTGATTTTGATTGGATTAGGGCTAAAAGCTCTATTTTAAAAAGTTTTCGGGCATGCTTATAAAGAAAAGATACTTAAAAGTTTACAAAAGTTAACAGCGTTTAAAAACATGAAAACCCATGCATGGAGCATGATTTCATGCTAAAAATTCTGAGAACCATGTAATAGCTTTAAATTGAGCATGATTGACTTTTGAAAAACGGCAGGTGAGCGGGATTTTCACCTGTTGTTACAATTGTTAATATTCTCATGTTATGCCCTTGAAAAAATCTCCTTAGCCCCTATAATGATATTAAGGACGGGCGAAGAGGGTTGAAAAACCTTTCAAAAGGGGATATGCAACAGATTATATCTGTTTAGTTCTCGTGCTTGGGTAGGATAGAGATTAAAGTGGAGATTATATAAATTGTTTAGAAGTAGGGATATGGGTAGAGCTGTTGCAGTAAGAAGATGGACACCAACGGCTTTGGAATGCTATAAAAGAGGCTGCAATTGTGAAGGATGTTTCTATAAAGATTTTTTCAGCGGATCTTCTCAAAAATGCCAAATGAAGGCTTCTGTTCTTGAATTGGTTAGAGTAATAGGAACTCCAAACGTTGAATTACAACAATTCATTATTGAAGAGTAGTTTGACCCTTTAAAATTTTTCGTAATTGTGTTATACTATATAAGCAGTATTATAGGAGGTCTAAATGCACATTTACGTTAACGGAAGAAACATCGAAATTACTGATGCAATTAAAGCCTATGTTAAAGAAAAAGTAGGAAAAGTTGCTAACCACTATGACCAAATTCAAGGAATTGAAGTGGTTTTGTCAGTTATTAAAAACCCTGCAGCATCAGGAAAACACGTTGCTGAAGTTAGTTGCAAATTAAGTACTGGCGGTGTTGTTCGTTGTGAGGAAGCTGCTGATTCTATGTATGAAAGTATTGACTTGTTAGCTGACAAATTAGATAGACAAGTTAAAAAATTTAAAGACAAGAGCTTAGGATCAGATAAAACTTCGATCAGGACTGACAATGTACCTGAAGAGGTTGAAGAAGCTGAATAGTTAAGTTTTTAGGTTTGCTCGGAAGAAACATCTCCGAGCAAACTTATTTATTAGTATATATAGGAATAATTGGTTAGTAGTTGATATGATTAATGATAAAAAAGTTGTTATAATTATGCCTGCATATAACGCAGAAAAAACTCTTAAACAGACTTATGATGAGATTTATAAACCTTTTGTAGATGAGGTGATTCTTGTTGATGATAACTCTCAAGATAATACTAAGCTTGTTTCAAAAGAGTTAAACATAACAACTATTGTGCATAAGGAAAATAAAGGTTATGGCGGTAATCAAAAATCTTGTTATAAAGCTGCTTTGAAAGCTGGTGCTGATATTGTTGTTATGTTGCACCCTGATTATCAATATACTCCAAAACTTATTCCTGCAATTGTTTCTATGATGGCTTTTGGAGAATATGATGCTGTAATGGCTTCAAGAATGTTAGGTAACTCTGCATTAAAAGGTGGTATGCCTTTTTATAAATTCGTTGCAAACAAATTCTTGACTTGGTTTGAGAATGTTTTTACCGGTGAAAATTTAACAGAATACCATACTGGTTTTCGTGGTTTTACTAAAGAGGTTTTAGAAACTCTTCCTTTAGATTCTTGTGATGATGATTTTATTTTTGATAACGAAATGATAGCTTTGCTTTTTTATAATAATTTTAAAATAGGTGAAATTTCTTGTCCTACAAAATATTTCAAAGAAGCTTCATCTATTAATTTTATGCGTTCTTGTAAGTATGGTCTTGGTGTATTATCAGTGAGTTTGAAATACAGACTTGCGAAAATGGGGATTAAGTCAAAAATATTTAAAGATAATGCTAAAAAATTAGATTTATCTTCTGAAATTGAATATTATTTTAAATAAATACTTAATAGTTTTAGTATTTGTTTAATAAAATCAGAATAAATGTATGACAAATAGTACGTTAATAAATATTTATAAAAATATAAAAAAATTGCGATTGGAAAAAGGTTACTCTCAAGCAAAGTTTGCAGAATTGACAGGGTTATCTGAAGATTACATTTCATTAATCGAAAACGGTAAAAGAACTCCAAGTTTGAAAAGACTGATAATAATTGCTGAGGTTTTAGAAATAGATGCATACAAATTGCTAATGTAGTAAAAAACACCTCTTTTATAAGAGGTGTTTTTATTCTATTTGTTTCGATTTTACTTATTTTATACTTAGAATGTTGCAACAGGTTTCTTTTGAGCAGTTGCACCAGGAATTGATTGCCAGTTTGCAGCCATAATCTTTTTGAAAGATTTCAATGCTGTATCTTCTAATTCACCTAGTTCTTCTGCTTCCATAATTAATTCTCTTAGAGGAAGCAATGCTCTTTGATCACGAAGAACTCCTAATGCAGCAGCAGCACCTGCTCTTACTAATTCATTTTCAGAACGGTTTTTCATAACATCAATTAGTGCAGGAACAGCTTTTGTGTCATTTAATTTGCCTAATGATGTTACAGCGTAAATTCTTACGTTAACCCATTCGTCATACAACATATTAATTACTTTATCAACAGCTTTTTTATTACCGATTTCACCTAATGCACGAGTTGCATCGCATCTAACATTAACTTTTTCGTGGTCTAATGATGCAATTAATGCATCTGTTGCAACATCACCAATTTCAATTAGGGCATCTGTTGCTGTGATACATACTTGGGGGTTTTCATCGTTAAGAGCTTCTACTAGAGGTTCTACAACGATTTCTCCACCTAAACGACCCAATGCACGAGCTGCACGAACTCTTACGTCTACGTTTCTATCTTCACGTAATGATTCGATTAAGTGAGTTGTTGCTTTTGAATCACCTAGTTCACCCAATGCACGAGCTGCATAAAGTCTTACTGATCCGTTTTTGTCGTGTTTTAAAACTTCAATTAATGGTTCAACTGCTTTTGAATCGCCCATTTCTCCAAGAATACGAGCAGCGTTATATCTAACTTTTTCTGAATTACTTGTTTTAAGATCCATTAATAATTCATCAAAAGATTTTTTAACTTGTTTTTTCTTGCTGTTTACACTAATTGTCATCTACTTTCCTCCGACACATACAATATAATATTCTACACACTTATGTATTTATTAAAAATTTTGAGAATATAATATTGCTTTTTGTACCTACTTTTATTAATTTTTGTTTACAATTAAAACTTGTTTCTACTACCTGTGTGTTGTTACTATTAAATTTATAAGGGTAATACTCACACTTTATATTTAAAATATAACATATTTTTCATGTTTATTCTTGGGTTAGATGTATTATTTTAAAAATTATATTGTTTGTTTTTTTAATAAAAGATGTGTTTCAATAATATATTAATCAAATATGTAACATTTGTTAACAAATACTACTTACTAGAGATAGTAATAATAAACTCGCTACCATGCCCAACTTCACTATTTACAATAATTTCGCCCCCGTGTTTTTCTATGATTTTGGATGAAATAGCTAAACCTAGTCCTGTACCTACTCCTACTCCTTTTGTAGTATATCCTGCTGAAAATATCTTGTTGAGCTCTTTTGGGGGTATTCCAATTCCGTCGTCTTTTATTTTAATGATGAGTTTATTATCTATGTATGAGGTTGTAATTTTAATCGTTCCTTTATCTTTTATTGCTTGGCATGCATTGATAAGTATGTTGGTAAATACCTGATTTAGCATGTTCGGAAAACAGCGTATAGATGGGATTTCTCCGTACTCTCTAATTATAGTTATTCTGTTTTTTGTTTCGTGTCTTATAAGTTCGAGTGTAAGATCAAGTTCTTTGTTTATATCTGCTTCTTGCAGTTCTGCTTCGTCAAGTCGAACAAATTTTTTCAAACTTGTGACAATGTTACTTATTCTTTGGATTGCTTCTTTATCGATATTATTTATGTCAGACAGCATTTCTTTAAAATCGCTGTCAGGCTCTTTTTGCAATAGTTTTGCAGTTATTTCATTGTTTGATTTAATCGAAGCTACAGGTGTGTTAATTTCGTGTGCGACACCTGCTACAAGTTGACCAAGCGATGCCATTTTTTCTGAGTTGATAAGTTGTATTTGTGTTTCTTTTAGTTCTTTTAGAGTTTTTTTCAGTTCTTTTACAGTTTGAATATTTTTTTGGTAAAGTTCTGCACGTGTAATAGCGTTTGATAATTGAGAAGAAATTGCTTCAAGAATTTCCAATTCTTCACTAAGTTCTCGTTTTTGGTAACTTAGTAAAACTATTACGCCCATTAGGTTTTGCATATGGTGAATTGGTACAATAATTCGTAGTACAGGTTGTTTTAGCGGTTGGGCATTGAGATATTCTATTAGACAGTTTGATACTGAAATTTCTGTTGCCGCAATAGTTTTGGTCGTTTGCTCATCAAATTGAATTTTTTTAGAATTTTTTGTTTTTTTATTTCCGTAAATTTCTTCAATGATAAAATAATCTTTTTCTGCTGTTGCATAGTATGCTTTGTATGCTCCAAACATAATCATAAGTTCTTTAAGTGTAGATTGTAGAATTTGTGAGATATCTATACTTTCTCTTATTATGTTTGAAACTTTGTTTATGAGTGCGATTCGGATAGCTTGGCTTTGGGCTTTTTGTTTTATTTTTTGCAGGGCTTCATTTTCTTCAAGTAAAAGGTTGTATTGTTCTTTTAGTTTTTCATTTTCTTTATGTATATCTCCGAGTTTGTTTTGAGCTGATACATCGGTAAAGAATATAATTGTATAATTTCCTTTTTTGATTGCTGTTAAGTCATAGTAGAAAATTTTGTTTAAGTTTGATTGATATGTTATGCGTGCGAAAAAATTTTCTTTTGATGTTATTGCATGATATATTGGAGAATACACTTCGATATTGTAACTTGCGAGAGGACAAATGTCGAAACTAGTATTATGAGATAGTTTTCGGATTTCGGTAAAATCTTTGAACCACCTTTTGAATGTGTGGTTTCGGTAAACAGCATCACCTTTTTTGTTTACTATCAGTACGGCATCTCTAAATTGTCGAAAAAAATCAAACTTTTTCATAACAACATTATAGAAAATTAGTGTATAATGGGCAATTTGTTAAATTCTAATTTGAAAAATTTTGAAAATATTCCACAATGTCATCAGGAGGATGATTATGAAAAAAGAAGAATTTAAAAAATTAGGCAGAAATATAAAATATTATAGAACTCAAAAAGGTATGTCCTGTGCAAATCTTGCAAAAATTTTGCAAAGACAAGAAAAAGTTCTTGTGGAGATGGAAGAGGGTAAAAGAATATACCAGTTAAAAACTTTAGAAAAAATTGCAAAAGCTCTAGATGTTCCGCTGGAAAAGTTTTTTGACTTTGAATGGGATTAGTTATTTAAAACTAAGTCAAAGCAAAGGTTTTCGACAATTGTCTGAGGATTCATATTCAATCGAAGTTCTTTTTTTGCTTTTTCAACTGATTTTAGATCTGCGATTAGTTTTAATTTGAGGTTTGGTTGATCTATGCATTGAAATAGAAGGTTGTTCATGTAGTTTTGAATTTGGGTAAATATTAATTCCGCATCATTATCTTTGGTTAGTTGAAGGATTTTATCATTAAGATCAAGAACTTCTGATCTTTCAAGTTCGAGGTAGCCGTCAATGGCATCTTTTACGAGGTCAAAGTTCCTTGAATCTTCCTTGTGTGAAGGTACGAAAAAACATTGTGCTCTAGAAACGACAGTTGTTATCATATCTGATTTGTCTTTTGTTAGAAAGAAGAAAGTTGTTCTTGACGGAGGTTCTTCAAAGGTTTTTAAAAGCGCATTTGCTGCATCAGCTTGGAAGTTTTGTTGATTAAGTCCGCAGATATTGCCTTCTTTGTCTTTGTCGCAGAAAATTAGTACTCTGTGATATTCTGACGTGACAAGCAAATCATTTTTTATCATTCTGGCTTGATCTATTGATATTACTGTTTTAGAGGTATCATCAGACGGTTTGTTATCAACTTTTGAAATAGTTAGTACTGCAGGATGTTTATTTTCTCTAATCCAGTTGCAGTTTAGGCATGTACAATCTTGAGTATGTGTACCTGTGCAGTTGAGCATTCTTGCAACTTCAAGAGCCAAATCGTATTGGGATTGAAGATCAGAACCATAAAATAAAATACAGTGAGCAATATTTTTTGAGGTATCGTTAATACCGTTTTCAAAATATTTCATGAGAAATGGATATTTTTCTTTTAAATTCATTATTTTTATTTTCTCCTGTATTTATTTTATTGAAAAAATGCGTTTTCAATTTCGTTTTCGATGTCAAAAGCTTGTCCTGATTTTATTCTAAATTCAGCTTCTGTTAAATTTTGTTTAAGTTTCACCAAATCTTTAAGAGATGTTTTTTTTAGTTTTTGTAAGTTCAATTTTACGACGTATTCATGCATCCCTGTGAGTTTTGCTAGTTCAAAAGATGAGCATTCTTGGGCTTTTGCTTTCAAAGTAATCCACCGTCTGAGCATTGTCTGTAATGTTGATAAAATCTCAAGCGGGTATCTTTTTTCAAGCAGCTTTCTGTACTCTAAAAGAGCTTGATCTTTTTGATTTTCCATAAGAAAGTCTGAAAATGCGAAAAGATCCTCGTTAGAAATACACATTTCTTTTACCATTCCAGCTGTTACGGTATCTTTGGGATAAATAAAAAGTTTAAGCTTCTCAAGTTCTGCGTCAATTTGTCTTAAGTTATTACCTATTTGTGAAATTATTGCAGTAAGAGCATCTGGCTCAAATTTAATCCCCTTACTTTTTCCTTGTTTTTTTATCCAATCTTCAAGTTCTGCTACTTTGTATGTTGGAATGGTTTGGAATTCTTTTGCATTGTATTTTGCAAGTGTTTTAAACAGTTTTTTTCTGCTATCAAGTTTTTTCCCTTCTCCTCTTGGAAGAATTGCGACAAAAACTATATCCAGATTATCGTTATTATTTTCAAGTGCTTCTGAAATTTCTTTTAGCTCTTTATCTTCAAATGTTTTGGAAAAATAATCAAGACAATTTATTATAATAAGCATTTTCCCAAACATCATTGGCTGTGAACGCAAAATTGCTATCAGGTCTGCAAATTTTGGATTGTCGTAAGTTTTAAAACTCATTTCAAGAAAATTTTTATCGAGATTCTTTTTAAGTTTCTCGATTTCCTTTTCGATATTAAAATCTTCTTCTCCGTGGAAAAAATATACAGCCATATTCGAATTATATAATAAAATTTTGTAATGAAATGTTACGATTATTTTATCATGCGTTAGTTTGGTATAAAAAATGTACTTAATATATATAAGTTTATTTTGAATGATTAGGTATATATATAAGGAGATACACTATGGCCGAAAAGATTAGTATTGGAAATGTCGATTTTGACAAAGACACAGTCTTAGTTTCAAGAGAAATTTATGAAAAAGGTCAAAAAATGAATTACGTATTTTTGGTCGGAGGTACCAAAATAATGTTTCCTGATCAGGAGAAAAAGAATGCTGCGGTATCTTTAGCAACACAGTACAATAAAGATGTTGCGGAGGTATGTGCATGGTTTGACAATATTAAAGGTTTGATTGTTGAAGATGCGCCGCTGAATATGAATTATCGAATAAGAGAAATGTAGAATTATATAAAAAAGGGGCTGATTTTATTCAGTCCCTTTTTTATATTTTTGTGAATTGTTTAATTTTGTTCTAGCTTTCTATTAAAAGACTTGCTCCAATAACTCCTGCAGTGTTTCCAAGTTGAGCTGGTACTACTTCTACTGCAGAGCCTGCAATTTTCATTGCACGTTTTTTTAATGTTTCAGTAAGAGGTTGCAATAATAAATCGCCTGCATCAGCAACGCCGCCACCTACAATAATTTTTTCAGGATTAAGTAAGTTTACAACACTTGCCATTCCAACACCGATGTATTCTCCCATGATAGTGAAAATTCTTTGTGCTACAGGATCGCCTGCTTTAGCTGCTTCACATACGATATAAGGAGTAATAGCTCCTCCGTTAGCCATTTCTCTATATTTTGTAGATTTGCCGCCTCTGATGTAATCTTCTGCCATGGCAACGATTGATGGGCCTGATGCAAAAGCTTCTAAACATCCTGTATCTCCGCAACCACATATAGGACCATCATTTATTTGTAACTTGATATGTCCTATTTCTCCTGCAGCATTAGATGCTCCTCTTACAAGTTTACCGTTTACGATAAGTCCTGAACCGATACCTGTTCCAACTGTAATACATATTAAGTTTTCACAGCCTTTACCGGCACCATAGTTCAATTCCCCAAGTGCTGCACATCTTACGTCGTTATCTACACGTGTAGGAATTTTAAATTCATCTTCTATAAGTTTTGCAATAGGAACTTCTACCCAACCAGGGATGTTAGGAGCGTTTCTAACTATGCCGGCTTTGTAGTCAACTTGGCCTGGGAAACCAAATCCGATTCCTTCGATATCTTTAGTTGACAATTTTGTCTCTTTTAACAAGTCATGTATTGCTTGTTTAATATTGTTTACTGTATATTCATAACCCATTTCTGCACGTGTAGGAACAGAGTTTGAATAAATAATTTCTCCCTTGTCATTTACCAGTGCAATTTTTACGTTGGTGCCGCCAACATCTATCCCAATTCTGTTTTTTGTCATTATTAATATCCCCCATAAAATAACTTTAATATAATAATATGACAAACAAGGCAGGATTGGAATTATTTTTTTGAAAATATTTTATAAAAAAACAGTCGAGCGATACCATTCGACTGTTTTTTAAGTGTGTTTTTATTTGTTTTTAAAATTTTACTTGTGGTACAGCTTTTTCTGCTTCTGAAATTTCAAAGTAATCTCTTGATTTGATACCTGAAATAGCTGCAATTATAGATGTTGGGAAACGTCTTATTGCTGAATTTAATTCTTTTACGCTGTCATTGTAATCTTTTCTTGCTACAGCTATACGGTTTTCTGTTCCACTAAGTTCATCTTGTAATGCAATAAATGATTTGTCCGCTTTAAGGGTAGGATATCTTTCTACAACCATAAGAAGTCTTGAAAGAGCTGAATTTAGTTCATTGTTACTTTGTTGTATAGCTTTTATGTCATTAGAATTCATTGCACCTGAAAGTTTTGAACGAGATTCTGCTACATTGCTGAATACTTGACTTTCATGAGCAGCGTATCCTTTTACTGTATTTACTAAATTTGGAATTAAGTCATTTCTTCTTTTTAGTTGGTTTTCAACTTGTGCCCAGTTTGAATTAATGTTTTCATCCATTGTTTGGAGTTTGTTGTATGTTCCGATAAACATACTTGCAAGGGCAATTATTGCAAGTATTACAACTCCTAAAATAATTAAACCTGTTTTTTTCATTTTTTACCCTCTTCTTTTTATTATTGTAAGTTTACATTTTAATTTTGAATTATTACCAACCTCTGGAGCTTCCGCCACCACCGAAGCCGCCACCGCCGCCAAAGCCGCCAAAACCACCTCTGCCACCTCGGCCTATACCTCTTAGGTAACTGTCTCGATGGAATATTTCTTTGCCTGTAGAATTTGTTCTTGGCATTATATTAAATATTCCAAGCCAGATGATTATAAATAGTGCAATGTATATCCAACTATCATCATTACCTTTTTTAGTAGGTGGAATTGGTTTGTTGCCTGAAATTGTTACTCCATCAGCTTTTGCTATATCATAAGCTAGAGCTTTAGTGCCTTGGACTATTCCTGTTTCGTAATCATTTTTTTTGAAGTATGGAATCATAAAATCATCCATAATTCTTCCGGCATGAGCGTCGGTAATTGTACCTTCTAGTCCGTAACCTATTTCTATACGCATTTTTCTATCATTAGTTACGACAAGAATTACTGCACCTTTGTTTGTTTTTTTTGACCCTATTTTGTATTTTCTGCCTATTTCTAGGGCTGCGTTTTCTACAACATCTCCATCAAGTGTCTTTAATGTTACTACTGCAATATCATTTTCTGTTTTTTGTTGAAGTTCATATAGCAAGGCATTTAATGTATTTTCTGACTGGTTTGAAAGTACATTTGCATTGTCTGATATAAATCCATTGAATACCAGATTTGGCAATGCTAATACGCTATTCCCAATTAAAAGGCTAAAGGATATGATTATGAGGGTTAGTACCTTTTTCAATATTAATCCTCCATAAGTACTCTATCAAGACATGCTTTTGGTGAATATTGCCATTCTCTGAATGTTATACGTTTCACTTTAAATCCACAGCGTTCCAATATCGCTTGTTTTTTCATATTTGAAACTCTGTCAGAGAATTTGTCTTCCATCCCGTCGACTTCAATGATAAATTTATTATCAATTAACAAGTCAGCACTTAGACCTGCAATTTCTACTCCTGCTTGAGCTTTATGCTCAAGGGTGCGTATTTGGTCTGCTATTTCTCTTTCTAAGTTGTTTTTGTAGTTATTTTCGTCAATATCTCCTGAAAGCATTGCTTGTTGACGGTTTTGGTATTCTTGCATAAATGATATGTAATTTCTGAAATGACCGTCAGGAAGATCATATGGATTGCGTGAAATAAAGTTGATTACTTTGTTTCTGCCTCTTGTAATGGCTACATTGAATAGGTTTGCCTTTTGAAGGAATGTCAAACTTTGTGTGTAGCTGTTGTCTGCAAAAGCCCAAGAAATAAGCATAATATCTCTTTCATCCCCTTGGAATGTGTGTGCTGTACCTATTTCTATTTGGTGCTTGCGTATCATATGGTCAGAAAGTACTTTAGATACTGAAACTTTAAGTTGTTCTACTTGTGCTCTGAATGGTGAAATTATTCCTATGGATACTGGTGTATCAGGATTTTTTCTTTCATCTTCAATAACGATTTCATGTAGTTTTTTTACAACGGCTTCTATTTCAGGAAGATTTCTTGTTGCATCAAAATCTACTTTTCCATCAGGGACTTGTACAAGTTCAAGTACTTTTTCATTATTAAAATCTTTTCTCATTACGCGAATTCTGTCATTATAAAATTCGTGGTTAGAGAAATTTATTATCGGAGGTAAGCTTCTGAAATGTTCATCAAGCATTACTGAATTCATTGAGTAGTAATCTGCAAGATCAAACATTGAATTTGTTCTAAATCTCCACATCAATTGATATTTATCAGGAATTCCATATTGACTTAGGAATGATTGTTCTTTTGCTTTTTCAAGGAATGAAAGGTGTGGAAGTTGTTTGTCATCTCCTACAATTACAGCTTTTTTGGCTCTGAATAGGATTGGGAAACAGCTTGCGATATCACATTGAGATGCTTCATCTATGATTGCAACATCAAACATTCCAGGTTTGAGCGGAAGTGAGTCAGATACTGCATAAGTTGTTACACACCAGCATGGGAAGGCTTCTAAAAGCGGTTTGAAGTCTTCTTCTTCCAAGATGTTTGTTTGTAATCGTTTTCTGTTTGTAACAAGCGATTTGGCATGAACTTTTAGTCTTCTGCGTTTGTTTTCATCTCTTAGCAATACTTTTAGAGCTTCTCTGCGTTTGCTCTTTAGAATATTTGTTGCAAGAGTTTTTTGTTTTTTCTTCATTTGACGTATTTGTTCTGAAAGGACATGAAGATTTCCTGTCTTTTGGATTTCTGCTTCTATACTGCGTAAATTCCAATTTAGATTTGCAAGAGATAGTTCTTCTTTTAAACGGCCAAGATTTTCATAAGTTACGTCAAAATCTTTTAGTTTAAGAGTTTTCTTTAGTTGACCTAAGCTTGTGAAGTTAGCAATTTTTGATATAAAACCTGCTTTTTCGATATTACCTTCAAGAACTTTTATTATGCCTGATATGATATCTATTTCTCCTTTTTTAAGTGAAGATTTTATGAATTCAGGTTTCCCGAGAATTTTTTCTTGTTCTTCTACTTCTTGTAGTTTATCGTGCCAATCTTTTTCTAGCTTGATAATTTTTTCGGATTTATTTTCCATATTTTTAAGCATATCAAGGTGATCTTTCATGTCTTTTGTATCGACAAGCAAGATATCTTCGACGTTGTCATCAAGCTCTTGAGGTTGAGCAAGAAGGTTATCCAGTTCATTGCTTAGTTGTCTTTGGTAGTTCAAGCGTCCTGCACGAAGTGCCATGTGGCTTGCACCAAGATCATTTAGACGTTCTGCAACAACATCGACTGCTTTATCCATTCTTGATGCTACAAGAACTGTTTTTCCGTTTGCTACAAGGTGAGCAACTAAGTTGACAATTGTTTGTGATTTACCGGTTCCTGGAGGACCTTGTACGGCGATAAATTTATTATTATCTATATTTTTTATGACTTGAAGTTGTGAATCACTCAATGATAGTGGGGTGATTGGATAAAAATCAGTAATTTTATTCATATCTTTCATTGGGACTGATTTTTCTTTACTTTGAGCGTATTCTTCATTAATTATGCTTAGAGCAGTTTCTCTATAAACTCCTGAAGGCTTTTCTGCAATTTGTGTGAGTTCATGCAACACCCCTGCTGTAACTGAAGGTCTTTTGGTTAGGATAATTGCACTTTGGTATGTTACTGTTACTTTTTCCAGTTTTACTTGTTGTTTTGCATTGTTTTCTTCTTCTTCGATAATTTCATCTATATTTTCTGCATTGATGTTTTCTTTGTAAAAATCTTTTGCAGTTGTTTTGGTGATGTTATCTTCTTCAGAGTAATCTTCTTTGTTTTGAGAAATTTCTATTTCAGGTACAAGAGATTTTAGGGTTGTGAGGAATATATCTAATTTCTCCTGTGTGATAGGTAAATCTGGTACTACATCTAAAATTCCTTCAAGTAGCAAATCGACTTCGTCTTCATCATCATTTTTTCTCATTAATGCAGCAAGTGCACCGGTATTCAAAGAAAGTACTTCGTCTTGAGGAATACAGTTGATATTAACCCCATTTCTTTCAAGTTTGCAAGGCATGTATAAAAGTGGGGTTAGGAATTCATTGTGTTTTTTTGATTTGGAACTTTTTCCAACTAAGAATAGGTAACCGTATATAAGATATTTATCTTTTTGCCCAAGATCACTTTGGATCATCAATTCAGTAAGTTTAGGGTCGCTGCCTTCAAGTGGAAGATATTCTTCAAATTTTGTGAAAAGTTGTTCTTCTCCTTTTAGAAAAATCCATTTATTGTCTTTATCACCTTTTAGGTTTCTGAAAGTCGAACTTTTTACTTCTTCACGTACACAATCATGAAGATATTGACTTAGTTTTTTTATAAAACTGTTATTAAATGCTGAATTGATTGCTTTGGTTGCTTCTTGTAGCATGTTTGGTCACTCCTATTCCATTTTCTCCTATTTTAAGCTAAAATACCAGCTATGAACATCATCAATATAAACGATAATTCAAATAAACTTTTTTATATTGGCGGAGTGGTTCGTGATGAACTACTCGGAAAAGATTGTTTTGATGTCGATATTACTTATGTAGGCAATGCTATTGAGTATTGTTCTAAGTTTGGAGATGTAATAAGGGTAAATCCTGATTTCGGTACGGTAAAGGTTAATGTTAATGGTGTTGAGGTCGATTTTGCTTCAACGAGAGCAGAAAGCTATCCTAAAAAAGGTCATTTGCCTGTTGTGACTAAAATCGGATGTTCTTTAAAAGAAGATGTATTACGTCGTGATTTTACTATTAATGCTCTTGCAAAATCTGTAACAACTTCTGAAATTGTTGATTATACAGGTGGACTTAATGATTTGAAATTGAAAAAACTTCGTGTATTGCATGATGATAGTTTTATTGATGATCCGACTAGAATTATTAGAGGGTTAAAGTTTTCTGTGCGTTTTGGTTTTGAGCTAGATGAACATACTCAAGATTTGCAGGATGAATATCTGAAAAATATTAATTATGACATGAGTTATAAACGTGTAAAAAAAGAACTCATTGAAACATTTAATCTCAATTCACAAAAAGCGTTTGAAAAATTTATAAAACAAAATATTTATAAGCTTGTTACAACAAAAGATGTTGAAATCCCTAGAGTGAATATTGAAAAGCTAATAGATGACTATAGGGTTGAAAATTGTTGGCTTGTGTATGTCGGATGTTTAGGTGATTTAAGCGCATTACCTTTGACTAAAGTTGAACAGAAAATTTTAGATGATTTACCTAAACAGAAATTGAATTCTGATTATGAGTTTTACAAGGTATTTGAAAACGCTTATTTGGAAACGGTGTTGTTGTATGCAATACTTTTTGACGATAAAGAAAATACAAGACGTTATATTGATAAGTTAAGAGGGATAAGAGTTGCAATTAGCGGAAATGATTTGATAAATATCGGACTTAAGCCTTCTGCGCAGTTTGCAAAAATCTTTGATGAAGTCTTGAGAGCAAAGTTAAAAAATCCAATTATGACTTTAGATGAGGAAATTGCCGTAGCTAAAAATTATGTGTATAAAAATAATTTAGTTTAGTTCACGTACTTTTTCTTTTATATATTGTTTTATTGAACGCGTTATTAGTAGGTCAGGTTCGGACATCGCAAAATCATCAAGAATTATTACTCCTCTTTTTACGTCTCCGCTTTCAATATATAAAAGTCCTAACATTACTCTGTTGAGTGGGTTTGAATTGTTACTGTATTGTTTAATTTGATGTGATAGTGTATTTCTTGCTTTATAGCATTTTGCCAGATCCTGATAATATTGAAAATTAAGACTATATAGATGTATTGCCCTTTCATAAGCATCTTGAGCGTAATCTGGATAACCTATTTTCATATATGCATCACCAATATTATTGTAATATACCGATGTAGCTTGAGTATCAGGATTTAGGCTTATAGCTATTTTAAATTCTTGAATTGCTGCATAGTAACATTTTTCTCGCATATACATTAGTCCACGATTATTATGGATATAACCGTTTTTTGTAGCATCAATTTCATAAACATCAGGTTTTCTGTAAGCAGATGTTATGATACTGAAAAATATTAAAGATAATACGAGTAATTTTTTCATATTCCAAAAATATTTAATTATTTTTTAAAGCTCAATTTCAAGCCCTTCATATGCAAGAATAGCATCTTCACATACAGCTTTATAATGTTCTTTAATGATATTTAATTTATTGTCATCATAATCAGGATCATAGTGGAAGAAAATAAGTTTTTTTGCATCTGCTTGTTTTTTTGCTTCCAAAGCCATATCAAATGTGGAGTGACCATAACCTTGTTTAGGGCTTATTGCACTCATGTAGTCTTCTGTTGTATATTGAGCATCGTGAATTAAGATATCGCATCCTCTAGCAAAGTTTGTAAGTTTTTTATCACCGCCAAGGTAGCTTTCTTTATCTGTTGCATAGACAAGAGTTTTGTCTTTGTAAGCTATTTTATATATCAAAACTCCTTCTTGAGGGTGCGCATATGAACGATAGCAAGTAATTACGACATCATCATTTTCAGGTTTCGCATCTTCATCAGTTTCAACACGTTTTACTATTGGAGGGCAATTATGACGTAGTATTATAGCTTCTGTATCACTTATATCTTTTATATTAAGGTTTCCTGCAATGTCTCCTAAATCAAGTGGAAACGATTTCCCAAACAATAAATTTGCAAGTTCATCAGACAAAGTTTCGTTGTAATTTACATTCCCGTAGACATTCAATGTAGTTGTTGGAATGTGTAGTGGTCGGAAAAATGTAAAACCTTGAATATGATCTTGGTGTATGTGTGAAATTAGTACTGTTGCATTTATAGGAGTTCTTTCTTCTTTTTTTATACCTGAAGATATGTATTTTTCCAGCAATTCATTTCCGACATTTATCAAGCCTGTACCTGCATCAAGAATTATTAAATGTCCGTTTACATTAACTTCTACGCAAGCTGTATTACCTCCGTATTGTAAAAAATTTTCATTAGCGATAGGATAGCTGCCTCTTACTCCTCTAAATTTAATGCTGAATTCACTCATATTTTATTCCTTATGTTACAAAGTTACTTATTTTTGCGAAAATGTCTACGTTCTTTCTTTATTGTGACAATAGCATTTTGGTCATTTTCATCTCCTGTGTATACAGATGAGCCAAATACCATTAATTTTGCTAGTTTTTGAACATTTTTTAATCTTGTTTCTTTCATTTGAATATCTAAAATTACTTTATTTTTAGTATTTGTGATAGTTATCATTCTAAACGCATTTGGATAAGAAACAAGTGCTGGAGAACTTACATATACGATATTATCCCTCTGTTCAATCATAGCGCCGTGGTAGTGCCCTTGAAATACTGCTATTGGATTTTTGTATTTTTCAAGAATTTCTTCTACAGCTTGAGCATTTTCAAGTCTGTGACCAGGACTAGGGAACGGCTCTACTACAGGGATATGCATAAATATTAGTATTACATCATCTCCAGAGTTTTTAATTTCGTTATCTAACCAGTTTAATTGCTCTTGGCTAATTTTTCCGTTAGATGTTAGTCTATCTCTTATAATTGTGTCAAGAACGATTGCTTTGTAGCCTTTTTGAGGTACAAAACTGTAGTATGATCTATCAAAAGTAAAGTTAGGGTTGTGTTGTTTTACGATATTCATGTATGTAAGAGGAGTTAAATACCCTCCAATCATCGTGTCATGGTTTCCGAATGCAAAATACCAAGGCATTGTCAGTTTTTCTGCGTGCGGAAGAAATGCTTGTAATTCTTTTTCAAAAGCTTTGTCTATTAAATCACCGGTAAACATTACAAATGATACATTTGGGGTATCGTTAATTTGTTCTATTGCATCGTCCAATAATTTTGAGGATTCTGCGGTGAGTTTGAATGTGGTATTAGTTTCGCCTGTAAAAAAGTGAACATCACTTAATTGGGCAAATTTAAGACTTGATGCACTATAACATTGCAGTCCCCACAACATTCCTGCAGCTAGCATAAGTGATATTGTCCAATTTTTAAGTCTTGTCATAATGCTTTCCTTTTTTACAATTCTTTTACGATGTCTTTTATATGGTTTATTTACTGAATGGGTATGTCTGTATCTCATTATTTCTTTTCCAGTTTATTTTTTATCTCATTATACTTCAAATCTAAAGTTTTGTCGTCATCAGACAGTATGATAGCTTTATCAAGATTTAGTAGTGCATTAGTCCAATTACCGAGTTCATAGTCACATAAACCGAGGTATTTGTATATTTCTGATGTTTTAATATCTTTTGATAAGCTTTCAAATTGTTGTCTTGCTAGTGAATAATTGTGTTCTGCAAATGTAATTTTTGCTTCAATTAGTTTGTAGCTTATATCATCATTAATTTGGCGTGCTTTTTGGATATCTTTTTTGGCCTCATTTATGTTATTTGTATTTAAGTTTATTTTTGCTCTTAAAGCATAGGCTACATCGGTATCAGGATTGATATCGATATATTTATTGATATTTTCTAGAGCTGATTTATATTCTTTGTTGGTAAAATAAATAAGTGCAATATCCATATAACACTGACTAAAACTTGGTTTTAGGTTAAGTGTTTTTTTATAGTACGTAATTGCATTATTTTTGTCATTATTTTTTCTGTAAAATTCTGCAAGCATATAACTTGCCCAGTAATTATTAGAATTACTCTTCAGTGCATTATTAAGAGTTTCTAATTCTTTATCTTTGTTTCCAAGATTTTTATAATCAGTTGCTATTTTTACTTGGTTACTGTGATTGGAAATGTATGAAAGGTTTTTGGCATCATTTATTCTTGTAATGGTGTTTTTTAAGTTTTTAGCATCGTTGTTGTTTGGTTCAATTGCAAGAATTTTGTTAATATATGCATATGCT
>CALVFT010000012.1 GCA_944326915.1 Candidatus Gastranaerophilales bacterium | reverse complement strand
AGACGTGTGCTCTTCCGATCTATGCATATGCTTCGTTGTAATTTCCTTCTATACAGTAGTTTACGGCAATATCAAAGTAGTCTTCTGTTAATTCGTTTGCATATATAGCAGAACTACTAAGCATTAATATAAAAAATCCAAGCAGAAGTTTTTTCATACCAGAATTATAACATGAATTTTTACTAGTACGAAAAGAGGATTTTATTAAAGAATTCAATGTTTTTGTCGTAAAATGTATTTGATATGGCAGAAAATGAATCTAAAAAAAATGAAATGCATATGAAACCATTTGGATTTTTGCAAAAGACGATGAAGTCTTCTCAAAATCCTAATGTTGATTTGAATAAAAAAACTTATGTAAAAGCTGATGGTACAAAGGTTACTGAAGAAAAACAAGAGTATGGAACATCTGTTACGGAAGTATGTACAGATGGTACTGTTATTGCAAGGTTTTATGATAATAGAGAAGTTCTTCGTCAGGATTATATAAGGCAGCTAAATGTAGAGTTAGTTCATCATTATGATGAGTATGGGATGATGACTGATGAATTAACAAATATTTATGATGAGAATAACGTTTTAGCAAAGCAAATTGAGAAAGCTTATGAATATTTTGACAACGGTAAGAAATCTTTGATAGAAACTCTAGAGTCTCCAAGTGATATAAAAACAACTATTAAGTTCAATGAAAATGAAGAGCAAATTGAAAAATTTATTCAGCGTGGAACAATGACAACTTGGTATGATGTTAATGACAAACCGATTAAACGTCAAATTGATAGAGGATCAGGTGGAATTATTACTGAAGATTTGACTAAATAAAAAAGAGCCTTTTTAAAAGGCTCTTTTTTATTATACATTCATTGCTCTTAAAATATCAGTCATTTCTGAAGATGTTTTCTTAACATCAGAATTAGAGAATTTAATCGCGTTATCAGGATCTTTTAGTCCGTTTCCTGTAAGTATACATACAACTTTTGATCCTGGTTTAATTTTATCTTTTACTTTTATCAAACCTGCTACTGAAGCTGCACTTGCCGGTTCGGCTAAAATTCCTTCAGTAGAAGCTACCATTTTGTATGCTTTTACTATTTCTTCATCAGTTACACAATTAATCATACCATTGCTTTCATCTCTTGCTGCTTCTGCTTTAGCCCAGCTTGCAGGGTTTCCTATACGGATTGCAGTTGCAAGAGTTTCAGGATTCATAATCCTTTCACCTTTTACAATAGCTGCTGCTCCTTCAGCTTCAAATCCCATCATTTTTGGTAGGAATGGAATTTTGCCAAGTGCATAGAATTCCTTATAACCTTTCCAGTATGCAGTAATATTTCCTGCATTACCTACAGGGATAAAGTGGTAATCAGGTGCTTGTCCAAGTGCATTACAAATTTCAAATGCACCGGTTTTTTGTCCTTCTATTCTATATGGATTTACAGAATTTACCAGCGTAATTGGATACTGTTCTGAAATTTTTCTTACCATTTCAAGTGCGACATCAAAATTGCCTTGAATTGCAATAATTTCTGCTCCATACATCATCGCTTGAGACAATTTGCCTAGAGCAATGTAGCCATCAGGGATTAATACAAAAGTTTTCATTCCTGCTTTTGCACCGTAAGCTGCTGCTGAAGCTGAGGTGTTGCCTGTTGAAGCACAAATTATTGCTCCTGAACCAGCTTCTTTTGCTTTAGATACAGCCATTGTCATACCACGATCTTTAAAGCTTCCTGTCGGGTTAGAACCTTCAAATTTAATATAAATTTCAGCATCTACACCGATTTTTTTAGCTAAATTGTCAGCTTTAATAAGTGGAGTATTACCCTCATTAAGTGTTACAACCGGAGTTTTATCACTTACAGGTAAATATTCTCTGAATGTGTTGATTAATCCTTGATAGTGCATACTTCCTATTATCCTCTTTAAATTGATAGTTTAGACTTGTACTCTTATTAGGCTGTTAACTTTGTTGCCATCAAGTTCAATTTGTTTTATTGCGTTTTGCATATTTTTTTCTTTAACTTGTTCTGTGATTACTGTGATATCAGCTGTATTGTCTTGGGAGACACATCTTTGGACGATGCTTTCAAGGCTGATGTCATTATTCGCACAAATTGTTCCGATTTTACCGATAACGCCTTTATTGTTTTTAGCTGTAATAGAGATGTAATACTTGTTTGTAGTATCTGAAATATTTATCATTTCTGCATTGTCATCATGTTTACATCTCATCATTGGCAGAATATAGTCAGATTTTCCAAGTTCTGCAGCTATTGCAAGAATATCTCCGACTACTGAACTAGCTGTTGGAAATTCTCCAGCACCAGGTCCAGAAAGAGTTACACTGCCAACAGGATGCCCTGTTAGTGATACTGCATTTGTTACATAGTCGATATGTGCAAGTGTTGCTTTTTTGGAAACTAACATTGGGTGTACTCTTACGTCAGCTTGACCGTTTTCGTTGAGTTGAGCTGATGCTATAAGTTTTATTTTGTAACCCAAATCGTTTGCAGCATCCATATCTTGTGCTCTAATTTTTGTGATACCTTCTCTATACACATTTTCAAGTTTTATTCTTTTCCCAAATGTGATAGTTGCTAATGTTGTAATCTTATATGCTGCATCAAATCCTTCGACATCTCCTGTTGGATCTGCTTCTGCATAACCAAGCTCTTGAGCTTCTTTTAGTACTGTTTCATAAGAAGCGCCCTGGACATCCATCTTAGTTAAAATATAGTTAGTTGTTCCGTTTAAAATCGCTTCGATTTTATTAATTTTGTTACCCGCAAGAATTGTTTTGATTGGCATAATTATTGGGATACCGCCTGCAATTGCTGCTTCATACAAAATTACTTTGTTGTGTTCTTCTGCAAAGTTAAATAGTTCTTCTCCATGTTTTGCAAGAAGTTCTTTATTTGCAGTAACAATATGTTTACCATTTTTAATAGCTGTTTTAATTAGGTCATAAGCAGGTTCTACTCCACCGATAAGTTCTGCTACTATATCGATTTCGGAATCATTTACCACTTCATAAGGATTATCTGTAACAATTGAATTGTCTAATCCGTCAATGTTGCGTGGTTTGTTTATGTTTCTGACTGCTATTTTGGTAACTTCTACATTCTCAAATGATTGTAATGTTTTAAAAACCCCTGAACCGACTGTTCCTAAGCCGATTAATCCTATTTTAATTTTATCTCTCTTTTCCATAACTAAAATTGTAGCATAAATAAAATTATGTCAATCTTTTATTTATGCTACTTGTTTAATGTTTTAAAAATAATTTTTTGATTGAATCGATAACTTCAAAGATAAATTTTGATAAAGAAAAAGATTCTTCTTCAGGAATTTTGAAATCTTTTTCATAAACAAAAGAATCATGTTCAGGCTTTTGTGCAAAAATACTTTCAAAATTTTGTTGTTTTTGTTCTTTTTCTTGATTTTCTCCTTGAGCCATGTAACCTAAGTTACCGCCTCCGCCGTCATTTTGCATAGATGCAGCTGCTTTGATTACTGGTTTTGTACTCAATACGTTTACATCAAATGACATTTTGTTCACCATAACTTTACGATTCTTTTTGAATCGTAAACCCCTTTTTGTTTCCCTTATATATATAAAGTATTTTTCATGAAGAAATGTTACAAAAATGGGATATTTGTAACAATAAATTTACAATCTGTTAAAAGCTTGTACTACAAAACTTAAAGACACTTTGACACTTAAATCCGACTTCAAATAAATCACGCTTACGTATTGCAGTTGTTATATCGGGGTGAAAGTCCGGACTATTTGGAGTTAATAAAAATTCGACAATGTTATTTTCTTCGTCGTAATTAATTTTGACTTTTTTAATAAGTGACATATGACCACGGCCAAGACCATCTGCTATTTTAAGGATACCACCGAGTCTTTTTACGATTTTTCGTTCTTTTTTATCGAGGTTCATATATATTTCATGTTCATTTTTTTTAGGCAAGCTGCCTCTATGATATCTACATATACAACCAATAATTTCACATTCATGAAAATCAAATCCTTGCAGTCCGTTTTCTATAATAATTTTCATGCTGTGTTTGTTATGTCCTTTAGCTTCTATTGAATAGCCTATATCATGAAGCATGCAAGCTGCTTCCAGATATTTTCTTTGTTTGTTGGACATCTCATGTAACTTTTCGCAAACTTCATCAAATATCATCATCCCAAAGCGTCTTACCTCGTTGGCATGATCGATATCTTGGTTATGTTTTGCAAGCATTTCTTCTATTGATTGTTTCATAGTGAAAATAGATTAGCAAAAAAACAAACTTCTTGCAAAATTTTCTGTTATAATTATTTTGAGATTTAAAGGTGGTTGTGTATAGATATGCAAGAAAATATTTTTGACAATAATGAAAATAATTTTAATATCCCATCAGATGTTTTAGATGAAATTCAGGCTAATATTGAGAATATAATTCAAAGTTTTGATATTCCTGATGCTAATAAAACTGATGTTATAAAAAAGATTAATTTTATGTACAAGCAGACTAAGCATATATCTTTGACAGATGCTTTGACAGGATTGTACAACAGAAGATATTTTGAAACTTCTTTTGAAAGAGAATTTTCACGTGCGAGAAGGTATGCAAATGATTTAAGTTTTGCAATTATCGATATTGATTTTTTCAAAAAAATTAATGATACGTACGGACATAGTTGCGGAGATTATGTATTAAAAGAGGTTGCTTATTTGATTTCTAATAACTTTAGGATAACTGATATGTTTTTTAGATATGGTGGAGAAGAATTTGTTGTTATTCTTCCTGAAACAACTAAAGAAAATGCTTTTATCCCAATGGAAAGATTGAGAAAGGCTTTTGAAAATTCTGTATATCGTTTTATGGGTAATGAATTAAAAATTACCATAAGTGTTGGGATTAGTGAGTTGTCTAATGATATCAATAGTCCTTTAGAACTTTTTGATTTGGCTGATAAAGCTTTGTACAGAGCAAAAGAAAATGGAAGAAATCAGGTTTGTATAAATTAATCAGTCGGAGAATTAATAGAGTTAGTTTTTTAATATAGGATGAATTTATGATTAAGAAATTTTTTACTTTTTTAACGGTATTAGTATTACTTTCATCATCTGTATTTGCAACTGAAAATTACAAATATGTTAAAGCAAGACATATTCTTGTAAATTCTGAAGCAGAAGCTATTCAGATAAAAAAAGCTATAGATGATGGTGGCAGCTTTACTTACTATGCACAAAAATATTCACTTTGTCCATCAGGGAAAAATGGTGGTGATTTAGGGTATTTTGGGAAAGGTCAGATGGTGAAACCTTTTGAAGATGCTGCATTTGAATTACCTGTAGGTCAGGTATCAGAGCCTGTAAAGACTGAATTTGGTTGGCACCTTATAGAAGTTGACGATAAAAGATAGAAAAAACGAGGTTATTAAAACCTCGTTTTTTATTATTAGTTTGTATTTGTCTATTTTTGATTTTGTTCTTCAGGTAAAGGCTTAATCATTGAAGAATTTTCAGGAGTTAGGGGTACCAATTTTTCATTTTGTCTTGCTTCTCTCATTTTTTGTTCAAGTCTAGCCTTTTTTTCTGCTTCTTTTTTTTGTTGTTTTTCTATTTTTTTAGTTTCTTTAATGATTTTTTTTGATAACTTAGCTTCACCTTTTGGTTGCATATCAAAATTTGGATTAACTACCATCATTTTTTCCCAACATCCAGGGATAGGAGATTTTTCATTACAAACACAATTTCTCCAAGTCATACCTGTTTGCTTGTCTACAAGTATAGTTAACATGCCGTTTGAAACAACATCGTATCTATTGTCGTTAGCTTTCATAGAAAATTGTAGCCACATTGAGCCAAGTAGTACTATTGCAAGTGCAATTAAAATATTTTCTTTCATAAAACCCTCTTTCTATTCTTGACGTAATTATTATATAATAATTTTTTTTTTTTGTCATTTTATTATTCTTTTTTATATCCGTTGGTGAAGTATGTAGAGTGATGAAATTTTCTAATAAATCAGGTTTAAATTTTAGTATAAAAAGAGGTGTATTATGTTGTTATTGTTTGCGAGATGGTTATTATTTGCTTTAGCTATAATATTTGTAGCTTGGCTAATTCCAGGTATTGAGGTTGATAATTTTCAAAGTGCAATGTTAGTTACGGTTGTGATTGCTTTGATAAATATCTTCATAAGACCTTTAATTGCTTTGATAACTTTGCCTATTAATATTTTGACACTTGGAATTTTTGGATTGGTTACTAATGCTTTGTTATTTATGCTTGCGGGGTATTTGGTATCAGGGTTTGAAGTCGATGGTTTTTTAAGTGCATTAATAGGTTCAATAGTTCTTTCTTTTTTGGGGGTAATGATTAATACTACTTTTAAAGATGAATAAGAAAAGTTTTGTGAAGCTCTTTTATCTTATGGATAAAGGAGCTTTTTGGTGATATATTTATTTTATGGATGTTAGTTTAGGAGATTGTATGAAAGGATTTGTTTGGCATAAGGATGGCACTGCTTCTATGGAAGAAATTGATATGCCTAGAATTATTGAAGATACTGATGCTGTAGTTAAAGTGAAAATGTCTTCTATTTGTACTAGTGATTTACATATTATTCATGGGTTTGTGCCGAAAGCTAAACCTGAAACAGTTTTGGGGCATGAATTTGTAGGTGAGATTGTTGAACTTGGAAAATCGGTGACTAATTTTAAGGTTGGTGATAGAGTTGCGGTCAATGTTGAAACTTTTTGTGGTGAATGCTTTTTTTGTAGAAAAGGTTTTGTAAATAACTGTGTGAATGGCGGGTGGAAACTTGGGTGCAGTGAAAATGGCTGTCAATCTGAGTATGTAAGAGTCCCGTTTGCAAATAATGGTATGACAAAACTTCTAGAAAATGTTTCTTATGAAGATGCTTTATTTGTAGGAGATGTCTTGTCTAGCGGATATTGGGGTGCTGAACTTTGCGAAATAAAAAAAGGTGATGTAATTGCAGTAATAGGTTCAGGGCCTGTAGGATACTGCGCGATGATGAGTGCAAAAGTATTAGGAGCATCTAAGGTTATCGCAATTGATATTGATAATTATAGGTTAGGTATTGCACAAAATCAGGGGATTGCTGATGTAGTTTTGAACCCATCAGAATGTGATTTATTGACAGAGATTCATAAATACACGGAGGGTCGAGGTGTTGATGCTGTAATTGAAGCTGCAGGGGGAGAGGAAACTTTTCAAATTGCTTGGCAAATTGCACGACCAAACGCTATTGTTGCAGTAGTTGCAATGTATGAAAGTCCGCAAATTTTACCTTTACCAGATATGTATGATAAAAATTTGATTTTCAAAACAGGTGGTGTAGATGCTAATCATTGTGATGAACTTGTTAGATTAATTAGTGAAAATAAAATTTCTACTAACTTTATGATTACGCATAAATTCCCGTTTGAAAAAATTTCTGATGCATATGAAGTTTTTGGTAATAGAAAAGATGGCTGCATAAAAGTTGCATTAACATATTAAAGCTTGAAAAAATTATTCTTGTTAATAGTTAGGGTGGTAATAGTTTAATTCTTTAACTTGATAAATAATTCTTTTTGTTATGAAAAGAATACTTACAATTTTTCTGTTAATGTTTTTTGGAATGAGTGCTTTTGCTGCTGATTGCGGATGTGATGAACAGATACAGTCATATGAACATATGTTCTGTGAAAAAGGCGCGGTATCAAATTTGGTTGCAATTACAAATTTGAGAAATATTATTTGCAAGGGGAATGCGTTCAAAGTTGCTTTCTCATGTCAATTTAAATCAGAGTGTGTAAAAGCTGGTGATAGAGTAAATTTTGATGTCCCTCAAGCGATATATACACAAGAAGGGACTTTGATTATCCCTGCTTGTTCAAAAGTTGTAGCTACAGTTACTCGTGTTGAAAAACAAAGAGTTCCTAATAAAAATGCTAGGGTATATTTGAATTTTGAATGTCTTGTGTTGCCTGACGGCTCTATGTTTGCAATGTCTGCACGACCTTGTACAAAAGATTCTTCTTTGAAAGAAGACGGGTGGCATACTGCAGGTAAATTAACTGCTTATACCCTTGGTCTTGGTATTGTAGGTGCCGGCGCAGGTACAGGTTTTGCATTTATTCCTAATCCTGCAAAACTTGGAGTTGGTTATGCAATTGGTATTCCTGTAGGTACAACTGTTGGTTTGATTACAGGGCTTATTACTCCAGGGCTTAAATATCACGCTAAAAAGGGTGAAACAATTACAATTATGCTTTGTGATGATTTAGCTGTTTCTAAGCAATCTTGTCCTTGTCCTTAGATTTTTTACCTGTTAACAAAATTAGTGGGATGATAAAAATTGCTGCTACCGCAAAATATCTGAATGTTTCTACATAGCCCCACAAAGTTGCTTGTTGTACTAATTGTCTGTATAATTGTGCATTTGCCATGTTAGTGGCTGTCGTAATATCTGTATTTGCAGCAAAATTTGCAGCGAGAGAAGTAACCTTTGCAGTGTATGCGTCATTTGCAAAATTTAAATGCCCTACCATCATATGTTGGTGAACTTGAGAAAATCTTGATATCATAGTTGTTGCAATAGATGTTCCTATTGCAGCTCCTGTGTTTTTTAATAAGTTTTGTACACCTGCTGCGTTTGTCTGCTGCTCATTTGTAAGTGTACTGCAAGACATATTCATTGTAGGTACCATAGCCATAATCATTCCAAGCCCGAATACAAAGTTTGGAAATGCAATATTTACAAGTGCTATTTGTGTATTAATTTCTCCAAACATTAGTCCACCAATTCCAAGGATTATAAGTCCTATTATGATGATTGGTTTAAATCCTAATTTGTTTGTTAACAACCCACAAATTAGAGTTGCAAGAAAACATCCTGCACCCCTTGGAACCATTGATAGACCGCTTAAAAATGATGTGTATCCCATTAAGTTTTGCAACATTGAAGGTAATATTGCTGCAGATGCCATCATTACACCCATCAGAACAATCAATGTGATTGTTCCGAATAAAAAATTTCGGTCTTTTAATACAGATAAATCTATTAGCGGTTTTTCTTTTTTTATTTGAATAGTTATGAATGCTACAAATGACATCATTGATATTGCAAAGAGTTTGCAAATCCAAGCTGCAGAAAACCAGTCTGCATCATTTCCTTTATCAAGTACAACTTGCAATGTTAAAAGCCATACGGCAAGAAAGAAAAATCCGGAATAATCCATAGTTACATTTTTTTGTTTTTTTGCATATGGAGGATCTTCTACATATTTTTTGATTAAGTTAAGAGCTACAACTCCAAAAGGAATATTTATAAAATAAATAAAAGGCCAAGACCAAGTTTCTGTAAGCCATCCTCCTAATGCAGGTCCCATAATAGGAGCCATAACTACTCCTAGACCAAATACTGCCATTGCTGCTGAACGTTTTTCTTTAGGAAATATTTCAAAAATTATTGCTTGTGATATAGGCATAATGCCGCCACCCCCGATACCTTGTAAAATTCTTGAAAATAAAATCATTGGCATTGAGGTGGAAAGTCCACATAGTACAGATGCAATCGTAAATATCAAAACGCTTAATAGAAAGTATGTTTTTCTCCCCATAAGTTTTGAAAAGAAATCAACAGCAGGGATTACAATACCACTTGCTACTAAGTAGCTTGTAATAATCCAAGTTGATTCATTATGGCTTATCGAAAAAGTTCCAGCCATATATGGTAAAGCAACATTCGATATAGTTTCATCCAATGCAAACATAAATACTGTAAGCATTGTAGGAATCATAATTATCCAAGGGTTTGTTTTAGGTTTCCATTCTTGTACCATTGTATCAGCTTGTGTCAATGCAAATTACCTTTCATATAATGTAGATTTATCTACATTATTTTAACCATAAAAAATTTAAAAACACAAGACATTTATTTAAATTTAATATCGCATTTTTTTAGAACATCTTTTTTTACAATGGATAACAGATGAAGTAGCTCTTTCTCTTTTTCTTCAGTCATTTCATTTTGAAAAGAGTTGATATGATCTTCTATAGCTTTTTTAATTTTTTTGTATACTTTCATTCCATCTTCAGTTACAGAACTTATCATAACAAGTTTTTTCCCTTTGTTTGAGGGTACTCTTTTGACAAATCCTTTTTCTTCCAAAGCCATTAAAAATCTGCCGGTATGTGCTCTGCCTTTTAAAATAAGTTTGGCCAAGTCAATTTGTAATATTTCCGGGTTTGCATATAGTGTATCTAGGATTACAAATTCATCATGCGTAATTTCAAAGCCATTTTTTTCAAAAAATCTAACTATTGCTTCATGTAGAATTCTGGAAGTAGATTCTAATGCATAAGGCAGACTATCTGTATAATGAGGAATTTTCATAACAATAAGTTTATATAACTTTTCAATATATGTCAATTAGAAAATTTTATTTTATGTAATGGTGAAAATTTTTAACTATTCAAAATTCTACTTTTACAAAATATGTTACACAAAGTTTTGATTATTTAATTAGAAATTGTTTGTATATATACACGACTATTAAAGTATAAGTTTTATATATAAATATTTTACTAAATTCTCATAATAAAAAAAAAACGGGCTTAATGCCCACTTTTGATTTAATTTACCCGAGATGCGATTCGAACGCATGACCTACCGCTTAGAAGGCGGTTGCTCTATCCAGCTGAGCTACTCGGGCTTGGATCCAGAGGGTTTAGACAAGCGTTTGGTTTCTTGGGGTACCTGTATAATCCCTCATAGCTATTATCGTATCATGAAAATTTTTGATTGCAACTACTTTTTGTAAATTGTTATAAATGGTAAAAATCCAAATAGCTTATATTCAGTTTTTATGATATTGTTGAGTATTTTTAACAGACGTATTCCAAAAAGATTTATGTATACTTTAGGATAAATATTTAATTTTATTCCATTTTCTTCGGCGTATTTGTATATTTTAGTTTTTGCATATATTCCATCTTTTATATGTTTTTCGGTTTGATTTACAGTAGTTGTTGAATTAAAATTTTTCTTGTTATAGTGATATGATGTATTTGGCACTGTGACAAGGTTATTTAAGTTATTTAAGACTTGTATTGACCAGATAACATCTTCAAAATACTTTCCCTCTTCAAAATTTATATCTAAATTTTTTAGTTTGTCTGTTTTATATATTTTATTCCATATATAGTTGTGTTGTGGAATTCCTGCAATTTCTATTTTTTGACTTTTCTCTACATAAATTGATTGTTTTTTGTATTTAAGCATTTGATGTGTTTTATCAGGGTAGTGTCCTAAAATATTGCCACAAGCAACTTCTACAATGTTATTAGTTGAATTATATAGCTTTTCGAAAAAATTTAAATCTACCCAGTCATCAGCATCTACAAAACCAATATATTCTCCATTAGCTTTTTTTATTCCGATATTTCTTGCAGTTGATTGACCATTGTTGGGTGTTGTAATAATTTTTACTCTATTATCTTTAGCTGCGTATTTGTCTAAAATTTTTAAAGAGTTATCTGTCGAGCCATCGTTTATACAAATAATTTCAATTTCTTTTAATGTCTGATTTACCAAACTTTCTAGACATTTTTGAAGAAATTGTTCTGAATTGTATACTGGAACAATTATTGATACTTTAACTGGATTATTCATAGCTTTTTGACTCTCCTAATTCCATCATGTAATTTTAAAAATTAATATTTGTATTTACAATTACCCACCTAGTCATATATTTTGTTGATTTTTTTTTTTATCGTATAATTTTTATAGAAATAGGAAAATTAAAAGGAATATATTATGCTAACCGGAAATGAAATTAGAAAATTATATTTAGATTATTTTAAAAATAAACATCAACATACAGTAGTAGAAAGCTCAAGCCTTGTGCCTGATAACCCTACAGTTTTGTTAACAACTGCTGGTATGTTACAGTTTTTGCCTATATTTTTAGGGATTGTTAAATCTCCTTATGATCCAGCTAGAGCTACATCTTGTCAAAAGTGTGCGAGAGCCGGCGGAAAGGATAGTGATATTGAAAATGTTGGACGTACACCTCGCCATCATACATTCTTTGAAATGTTAGGAAACTTTTCTTTTGGAGATTATTACAAAAAGGAAATTATTCCTTGGGCTTGGGAATTTGTGACAGAAGTTTTAAAACTTGATAAAGACAGATTATGGATTACAATTTTTGAAACTGATGATGAAGCTTATGAAATCTGGAGAAATGTAGGTGTTCCTGCTGAACGTATTAAGCGCAAAGGTAAAAAGGATAATTTCTGGGGACCTCCAGGGGCTTCTGGATCTTGCGGACCTTGTTCAGAAATCCATTATGACCTAGGAGAGCAATACAAGTGTGATGATCCTAGAGGTTGTGGTATTGATACTTGTGAATGTGACAGATGGGTTGAAATTTGGAACCTTGTATTTACTGAATTGTATCAAGATGAAGAAGGAAATCAATCTCCTTTGGAAAGTAAAAACGTTGATACAGGCATGGGCTTAGAACGTATTACTATGGTATGTCAGGATGTTGCTTCTACTTTTGAAACAGACCTTTTAAGACCTATTATGGATAAAGTTTCAGAAATGAGCGGTGTGCCTTATAAGAAATCTGAAAAAACAGATATTTCTTTAAGAATTATCACAGACCATGCTCGTTGTGTTTCTTTCTTAATTTCTGATGGAGTAATTCCTGGAAATGAAGGCAGAAGCTATGTATTAAGAATGATTTTGAGACGTGCATTGCGTCATGGAAAGATTTTGGGAATGGATTTACCTTTCTTATACAAACTAGTTGATGTAGTTGTAGAAAATTACGGCGAAGCATACCCTGATTTAGTTAAAAATAAAGCGAAAATAGTTGATACAATCAAAAAAGAAGAAGAACGTTTCGCAAAAACTCTTGATCGTGGATACAAAATGTTAGATGAATTTATTGAAGCGAAAAAAGATATTGATGGTGAAAGTGCTTTCAAATTGTATGATACATATGGTTTTCCATTTGAATTAACAAAAGAAATTGCAGAAGAAAACGGTTTGAAAGTAGATGAAGCTGGTTATAAATCTGCTATGCAGGAACAAAAGGATCGTGCAAAGGCTGCTACTGCAAAAATCAGTGTAACAGGTGATATGAAATATGCAAAACTTGAAGATCAAGTTGGATCAACAGAGTTTGTCGGTTACAGTGAAAATGAATGTGATGCGAAAATTTTAGCAACTATTGAAGGTGACGGATATGTTGATATAGTACTTGACAAAACTCCTTTCTATGCTGAATGTGGTGGACAAGTTGGTGATAGCGGATACATTGAAAGTGAAAATTTAAAAGCAGAAGTATTAACTACTTTCAAAGTTAATAAACTTTTTGTTCATCGTTCAACAGTATTGAATGGAGAAATTACAATTGGAGAAAAAGTTCATGCTGCAATTGATCTTCCAAAAAGAGAAGAAATTAGACTTCACCACTCATCTGCTCACTTGCTTCAAGCTGCTTTAACAAAAGTTCTTGGGGATGAAGTAAAACAAGCAGGTTCTCAGGTTGAAGAGAACAGAATGCGTTTTGATTTTACTTTCTCAAGAGCAATGACTCAAGATGAAATTTTCAAAGCTGAAGATATTGTAAACAACTGGATTTCTGAAGGTTTGGATGTAAATACCCAAGAGATGGATATTGAACAAGCTAAACTTACAGGAGCTGTGGCATTATTCGGTGAAAAATATGAAGATGTTGTAAGAGTTGTATCAATGGGTGCAGAAGATCATTGTGTATCAAAAGAGTTCTGTGCAGGTACTCATGCTCGTAATACTCGTGATTTGAGAATGTTCAAAATAATTTCAGAGGGAGCAATTGCTGCAGGTACAAGACGTATTGAAGCTGTTGTTTCAAAGGCTGCATTTGATTACATGAATGAAAAAGTAAAAGAAATGGATAAACTTTCTTTGATGTTTAAAGTGCATGCACCTGAAGTTATTGAACGTGTTGAAAAGCTTCAAGAAGAAAATAGAGAACTCCAAAAAGAGTTAGCTCAAGCTAAAGAAGAAAATGCTCGTTCTAAGTTTGCTACATTCTTGTCAAAAGCTCAAGATATTGAAGGTGGAAAACTTTTTGTTTCAAAAGTTGAAAACTTTGATGGAAATGCAATTAAGACCGGTATAGAATTCATGGGGCAAAAATTAGGTGAAAGCATAATTGTACTTGCATCAGAAAAGACTGTTGCAGTAAAAGTTTCTGACAGTTTTGTTAAAAAAGGTATAAATGCCGGTAAGATTGTTGGAGAAATTGCTCGTGCAACTGGTGCGAATGGTGGTGGCAGACCTAATTTCGCTCAAGGTGGTGTGAAAGATGCTTCAAAACTTGATGAAATTTTGATGAAAATTCAAAAAGATTTGATGTAGTACTTAAAATACAATAACGGGATTGAATAATGTTAAAACAGTTGTCTTTAGAAAAGATATTTGTATTGATAACCTTGTTTTTTGGGGTATTGTATATCTTTATACTACCCCCGTTTCAATCTGTTGATGAAGGAATGCATTTTTTTAGAACATATCAAATATCACAAGGCGATCTAGTTGCAAGAAAACAAAATATGCAAGTTGGAGGGGATGTCCCTGAATCGCTTGAAAATTTTTATGAAATGTATGTTCCTTTAATAAAAAATATAGACAAAAAAGTTGGATTATCAGATTTTAGGAATAATTTTCATTTACAATTAAATCCGGAAAAACAAAAATTTACTGTTTTTACTAATACAGCATTATATTCTCCAATTTGTTATATAAGTCAGATACCCGGTGTTTGTTTAGGTAAATTTTTAGATTTAAGTCTTGCAGGAATTTATTATTTAGGGCGTTTAAGTAATTTAATATTTTATTGTTTATTAGTTTATGCTGCATTAAAGATAACTCCATTTTTCAAATGTCCAATGTTTTTATTGGCATTAATGCCTATGTCATTGTCTTTGGCTGCATCTTATACTTGTGATGTAGCTGTTTTGGGACTAAATTTTTTATGGATTGCAACTATTTTAAAGATACTAACATTGCAAAAGCCTATAAAAGTTAATAATAAATGGATAATTTTGTTGTTATTTTTAGGTTTGTTAATTCCAATGACAAAATCATATATTTTGCTTTTGCCATTGATTTTCATTTTGCCAATTAGTATTTTTAAAACTAAAAAAGATTATTTAATATCAGTTTTAAGTATCTTTGTTATTGGAATTATTGGTTTTTCCTTTTGGGCATCTTGTATAAAAGGATTAAATTTTGATATGAATAATACTTTTGCAAATTCACAAATGCAAATTGCATTTATTAAATCACATCCTTTGGCATATATTTTAGTGTTGATTAAAACGTTTATAGTTAAAACTCCACGTCTTTTAGTTACTATGATAGGAGTATTAGGTTGGCAGGATACTAAACTTGATTGGATAACTTATATGGCATATCCTATTTTAATGTATTATGCTGTTGTTGCTGATAGTTATCAGTTCAGGTTGGAAAAATGGCAAAAATTACTAATTATTTGTGTAATATGTTTTGGAGTTATTGCAACTTATACCAGTCTTTATATAATGTGGTCCCCTGTTGCGAATAGCGTGGTACTAGGTTTAAACGGGAAGTATTTTATTCCGTTAGTACTTCCGTTATGTTTACTGTTTAAGACAAAATCTGCTAAATACAATTATGAATATATTAAAGTTGCGATGATTATTGCTGTAATATTTATACTAATATCAAGTGAGTTATCATTATTACATAGATTTTATAATTTAACTCCACAGTTGTACTATAAAATATAAAAAGGATAAATTATGACGACAGTATTAAAGATTGAGAGGTTACCACATAATAAGTTTTTGCCTGAATACAAAACTGAAGGTGCTGCGGGAATGGATTTGTGTGCGGCAATTTCAGAGCCTATAACTTTAAAACCGCTTGAAAGGACTCTTGTTCCTACAGGGTTAAAAATTGAGTTGGAACATGGGTATGAAGCTCAGGTAAGACCTCGTTCAGGGTTATCAATAAAACACGGTATTACTTTGATAAATTGTATCGGTACGATTGATGAGGATTACAGGGGAGAGATTTGTGTTCCTGTGGTAAATCTTTCTAATGAAGCTTATACAATTCAGCCTGATGAGAGAATTGCTCAAATGGTTATTGCAAAGGTTGAGCAGGCAGAAATAAAAGTTGCAGTTGAGCTTTCTTCAACATCTCGCGGAGAAGGTGGATTTGGCTCTACGGGGAAATAATTGTAAATTAAAAGTTACATACAGATATAAAAAGTGCAATTTTTTAAGGTTTTATGACTTAATATTCATGTGTAGTGAACTTTAGGTGTTTTTATGTCTGTAGATAATATTTCGAATATGCCTGTGCAACAGCAAAAAACTTACTCCAATAAAAAAGAAAATACTTTATTTGCCTTAGGTAGTGGAGCTGTTGGTTTTGCAACCGGTGGAATATATGGTTATAGAACTAATCCATTGGTGAATAAGGGTTTATATAGTGACGAATTTGTTTCATCTGTTGCAGAAAGTTTTGTAAAAGATGACCAGCTAAGACAACAAAAACTTGCTGATGCATTATCTGATTATGTTCAATTGAATCCTGATGCAGATGTTAAATTGGCTCAAAATGCAGATTTGTTGAATGTATATGATTCTGCAGATGAGGCAGTGCAAAAAACTATTAAAGAACAAATTGATATTAAATCACCTAAGTTAGACGATTTTAAAGAGTTTTTAAAAAAGCATGCTGATGCAATAGGCATTGTGCCTGAAGAAGGTCAATCTTTGGATGATGCAATAAATACCTATATAAAACAAAGACCTAAAGAAGTTTTAGATAATATTAAACCGCAGAAAATGAGTGATAACTTATATTTAGATATGATTTCTAAAGTCGATCCTGCTACAAAGCAAAGAATTCCTATTGGTCATACTGCGTTAAAGCTGGCTATTGAAGAAGATTTACAAAAAACTGGTGAAATCATTGTGCGTGAAATAACTGAGCATAGTGATCAAGACTGGATTACAAAACTTATGGATGATGCTTTTGATAGAAAAACAGGTAAGTTCCGTAATGCGTCAGAAGATCTGCCGCAAGAAACAATTAATTTCATAAAAAAATGCACAGATAAACTTACTCCATCAGGCTATAAATGGAAAAATACAGCTTTATACGGTGCTTTAGCAGGTTTAGGAATGGGATTGGCTGCTTTTATTTCAAGTAAGTTGTTTGGAAATAAATCTTAAAAAATTAATATTTTGTAATAATCTGTGTTAAAATAGCAAGTAAATTTATTGACAGGTTTTAGACCTTCAGTACAAAAAAGAAAAGGAAAACAGTTATGGCAATTGATAGTGTAAACAACAATCGTACAGCAACAGTTACAGGTGCAGCTTTGGCTGTTGGTGCCGGTGCTGGTGCTGCGTATGGATGGTCAAGTGCAAAAATTTTGGAAGGTAATACTCCAAAAGATTCTTTTGTTAGAACTCTTGATAAGAGTAATATTGCTCAAAAGAAAAGAGCTCTTGTCGATGAACAAAAAGTTTTAGCTAAAATTCAGGAAACAGGTTCTTTAGAAAATGCTAGCGATGATATTAAAGCTAAATTGCAAAAAGCAGCTGGCGGAAAAAGTAAGTTAGATACAGCAAAGGCTGATCAGATCAAGGAATTAGCTAAAGGTTTGGTTTTGTCTGATGATGCTAAAAAAGCTGAGTTGAAAAAATTAGATGATTCTTCTATTTCAGTATTGCAAAAGAAATTGGCTAAATTGAAAGATGTTCCTGAAAAAGCTACTGTAGAAGATTTGAAAAAGATTGTAAGAAACAATCATGAACTTTTCGGTCTTAAAAAGCCTGAAAAAGGTTCTATTGATGATGCTGTAAAAGAATTTGTGAAAAACAAGGAGTTAGCAGATTTAAAATCAGAAGTTTCAGCAGTTCTTACTAGAGAAAAAAATAGATTAACAGGGCAAATTGCAGCGAGAAAAGGTGTTGTAAAAAGATTATTCACTTCTGTATATGATGTATCTGCCAACAAGATGAAAGAATTACCAAAAGATGCAAAAGATACAGTCAAAACTGCTTTTAAGACAATGAAAAATGCGGTAAGAAATTTCAAAACTGCTTCTGCTGCTAAGTGGGCTGCAGTTGGTGCAGGTGTTGTTGGTTTGACAAGTTTTGCAACAGCTAAGCTTATGGGCAGACCTGTAGTTATTGAAAAAGAATGCGATTGCCCAGATTGCGAAGATTAATAAAATTCTTATTATAAATTTGTTTACACTATTATGAATAAAAAGATCCATATGATTATATGGGTCTTTTTATTCTCTTTTAGTTTAGCTTGTAAACTCTTTTATTTTTAGATATCATGCTTGCAAATGGAGATAAAAATGACTGAACAAAAAGATTACAAATATTATACAGATTTAGGTATATCACAGACTAATGCAAAGGATTATGCTGACGCAATAAATTCTTTTGATAAGGCTATTGAACTTAATCCTGATTATGCATTGGCTTATTTTTCAAAAGCAATAGTTTTTCATATGCAATATGAATTACAGGCTGCGTTTGAAAATTATACAAAAGCTATTGAAAAAAATCCTGAGATGGTTGATGCTTATTACAATCGTGCTCAGGTTATACTTTCATATGAAAATCCTGATGAGGGTGAGTTGATTTCGGCTTTGAAAGATTTGAAAAAAGCGACTGATTTAAGAGCAGACTTTGTGGATGCACATTATTATTCTGCTGTAGTTAAGAAAAAACTAAAGGATTATAAAGGTGCTGTTGAATCCCTTGATAGAGCGCTTGAATTTGAACCTCAAGGGGTGTATTCAAAAGCATTGAAAAAATTGATATTGCAAAAATATTTGAAATAAAACTCTAGTTATTGATGTTTATTCATCTATTTTAGGTTTGCCAAATATTGATACATCTTCAAGAGATGCTTTTAAATTTTTGTCAAAAATTGTATTTATGTCAGAAGAACCGTCTGTATTATTGGCTTGTTTTTTCCAATAATTGTCTGGAAGTTTTGGAAGACCTTGATGTTTTTCAATATCGAAATTAAATTCTGACATATAAATTCCTTTTTTCTTTAATTTTAATAACGATAATCAACAAAAAAACTTGAGTTTTTCTGCTATTTGATTAAGATATTGTTACATTCTTTTTATTGTCAAAAGCATTTCATTTGGCAGGTAGAAATCAATCAGTCCATAATTTGCATTAATAAATAAAAATTCCATAGTGTCATTTTCTTCTATGTCTATCGTGTCAAACGGAATTTTTACATCTACTACGTTATCAAAGACTGCTGTAATATTTTTTGATGTTTTTATTGTCCATAAATTATTTGGCATAGCTTTTACAAGTCTAATTAGGTTTATTTCTCCATCATATACAGAGATTTGAATTTCGTTATGGAATTTTTCTTTTGATATTGGAAGTATTGATTCTTGTTTTTGGATTACTCTTATTGGTGAAAGAGCTTGTTTACGGCTTTGGTTACGTATGTAGATATACATTTGGTTAACTTGTTTTTTTAGATTTGGAGAATCTTTTAAAAACTCATTTATATAAAATCTTAGGTATAGATTATCTTTGTCATAGCCAAAACAAATTTTGTCATAGAATTTGTTTTCTCTCAAAACTGGACCATCAGGAATGTATATGCATCCTGCGTTAATCCAATCTGCATCGTCATCTTCTTTGCCGTCAATATTTGGAGTAAATTCTCCCTTAGGATATCTTGACGGTTTGGTGATTACTGATATCAAAGGAATATCAAGATAGTCAGGAATTTCTAATCCTAGATAGATATATATGTTTTTGAGGTGTTCTCTAAAAATATAATCAAAAATATTATCTCGACCTGAATCGTTTGGCTCTCCATACCACCAGAACCAGTCACTTCCCTCGCAGATGAACAGCTCACGTCTTGCAAGTTCGATATTTGGGTTGAGAGGATTTTCTTTTACGTAATCACAAAAATCATCTCTAACTTTTTTAAGATATGTCCAAGCAAGATTTTTTAAAGGCTCATTTATCCAAAGTTTAAAGTTTCTGTTAATCCATGAGCCTGAAGATATCTTGTTTAGCGGTTTTGGTGTATCTTTTTCCAGATAGTCACTAATTAATACAGTCTCAAGTGAAGTATCCTGTTCTATTAAGTCGTAAAGTGTTGATAAGAAAGTTGCTCCATCTGCACTGTAGTTTTCCCAACAGTTTTCACCATCCATTGCTATTGTAATTAAATGGTTACTGTCAGGAGATGATAGTAATTTACTTTGTATAACTTTAAATCTGTCATATAAGTCATTCGCAGCTGCTATCGGGTCGTGATTTGGGTATTCAAAACTTATTAAATTAGGTAGCATTGAACTTCTAAAAATAATTTTGATATTAGAGTTGTTTGCGGTGTATTTATATGACTTTAAAAGATGATAAGGATCTTCTAAGTATCCTTTAAAATCTCTTACAAATTCACAATTTATTGAGTTAGACAAAATGCCTTCATCCGAAACCGTCCATTCAACTCCAAGTTCGCTTAGCATACTCATTGTTTTAGAACTTACGCAGTGCTCAGAAGGCCATACTCCTTTAGGGCGCTTGCCAAAAAGCATATCAATACGCTGCAAAGCAAGCTCCGTTTGCATTTTTGCATCAAGATCCATTTTTAAATTAGAAGGTAAATCATCGGCAGGTCCCTTTTTAGCGCTTTTTATATCTAATAATATCGGCAAAATTGGGTGATAATATGGACTTGTTGTAATTTCAATTCTATTTTCTTCAAGGTATTTTTTATATGTTGGAATAATTTTTCTTATGATATCTCTTTGAAGTTCAATAATTTTTATTCTATCTTCAAGAGTGTATCCTTTTTGTTTTTTTAGTAGTTTTCTTAACTCAGGGTAATGCTGTTTGTGTGTAGGGTCAAACCACACAAGATTGAATAATGCTAAAAGATCTGAATATTCTTGTTCTGTAAAAAGATTAATATCATCATCAGGGCTTGATTGGTATTTTTGATATAATCTGTTGTATTCAGAGTGAGGCAGTATCATTGATTGGTAGTTAGCATCAAAAAAGTTGTTGATGATAAATTCTTTATCATCATCATTTAAATCTTTAACATCCATAATAGTTAATCTTGAATGGATGTCATGCAGGCCTCTTTCTCCATAATCGATTAATTCATCAAGTAGTACAGGCACAAGATTAAAGTTTAATTTAATCTTTGGGTGTTTATCCAATATTGTTACCATATCAAGATAATCCTTCACAGCATGAAGTCTTGTCCAAGGCATTAAATAATCACCATTAGGCGATAGCTGATATACAGGCTGGTGCATATGCCAATAAAATGCTATTGATAACTTTTTGGTTTGGCTCATCATAAAAAAATACCTGCTACTCTAAAATTATTATACCATTGAATTTATAAATGTAAATTATGATATAATAACTTTATGAAAATGTTATTCATAACTGATTTATATCCTGTTGATTGTAATCTTGAAAAAACAACTCCAAAGACTTTGTATGAATTTGTGCAAGGTTGGCGAAAATTGGGTGTCAGTGTAGATGTCATAAAACCTAATTTTATTTTTAATTCTTTTATTCGTGGTAAAAAGTTTTATAAAACAGGTTCTTATGATGATGTCTATAATGTCAATTACTGGTTACCGTTTATGTTTGATGTTAAGCATAAACTTGTCTGTAACTTTGACTATGATATAGTTGTAGCTCATATGCCTTCAGGAATTTTATTTGCAGACAAACTTGGCATTCCTTTTATTGCAGGTGTGCATAATTCTGATTTGGAAGTTTTGACAAATCCTTTGTACTCTGTTTATTTTAAAAATAGGTTGAAAACTGCGTTATACAATGCTAAAGCTATAGCTTGCAGGTCTTTTGTGATTAAGAAAAAACTTGTAAAATTGTTTCCTGATTTAGAAGCTAAGATGTTTACTGCTCCATCAGGGATTGATGAGGAATTTATTATTCAGCGGGTTCCATGTCAAAATACATCTAAAATCAAAGTTTTAACTTGTGCGAATTTCAAAAAACGCAAGAATATTGATAAATTAATTAAAGCATGTCAAGACCTCGAAAGTTTTGAATTGACTGTTATTGGGGATGGCAAAGAAAGAGGACAGCTGGAAAAAATTAGTAAAAATGTTATATTTACCGGAAGACTTGATAAAAAAGAAGTTTTGCTAAAAATGTCAGATAGTGATATTTTTGTATTGCCAAGTGTTAATGAAACATTTGGTATGGTCTATCTGGAAGCTATGGCAAGGGGTTGTATTACTGTTTGCACAAAAGATGACGGTATTGATGGAATTATAAAAGACGGGGTTAATGGTTTTTTGACTTATCCGAACTCTGAATCGATTAAAGAAGTGCTTTTAAAAATTAAAGCTCTTTCACAGGAAGAACTAAAATCCTTGTCTATCAATAGTTTTCATACAATTAAAAATTATACTTCTTCAAATGTGTGTAACGATTATTTGCAACAAATTTTAAGATTTTGTAAAGATTTGACACTCTAGGAGCATGTTTTTGGTAGTATAAAAAAGATAAGTTGGTGTGTAGAGTTTTTATATTGCTTTTATTTGCCCCAACAGAGGATTAACCCGAAAGGAATTATTTAATGAACAAATTTTTGATTGTATTTTTGACACTTTTAGTAAACATCCAACAAGCTCAAGCTTTTAGTATCGATAAGTTTATGGATGAAAATATTGCACCTGTATCAGATGCAGTTGCAAATATAATTTTCCATCCGATACATATTTTTGGAGCTGATGTCCCAATTATTATATTTTGGGTTTTACTGGCGGGTTTTTTCTTCACGTTTTATTTAAGAGGAATAGCTGTTTGGGGATTTAAGCATGCTATAGATTTGTTAGTTAAACCTAAAAAAGATGGTGACGGTTCAGGTGAAGTATCATCTTTCCAAGCTTTGATGACTGCGTTATCAGGTACTATCGGTTTAGGTAGTATTGCAGGTGTTGCAATTGCTATTTCTATGGGTGGTCCTGGTGCTGCTTTTTGGATTATCGTCGGATCTATATTGGGTATGTCTTTGAAGTTTGTAGAAGCAGCATTAGCTGTTAAATATAGAAGATTTAATTTGGACGGAAGTATTTCTGGTGGTCCTATGCACTATATGGCTCATGGATTAACTAGAAAAAAATTACGTTGGTTAGGTCAACCTTTGTCTGTAATATTTGCGATTTTATGTATTTGCGGTGGTATTACAGGCGGTAATATGATTCAAATCAATCAGGCTGCAAATCAGTTTGTTAATGTAACAGGTGGTGAAAATGGATGTATGCATAACTTCCATTGGGTAATCGGGCTTGGTATGGCAATTGTTGTTGGTTTGATTGTTATTGGCGGTATTAAAAATATCGTAAAAGTTACTGAAAAAATTGTACCTTTAAAAATATTCGTATATTTATTTTCAGCTTTGGCTGTTATTGTTTGTAATTTTAAATTAATTCCGCATGCTGCATATATAATTGTAAAAGAAGCTTTTAGACCTGAGTCAGTTTATGGCGGTATGTTTGTTGCTATGATTATGGGTCTAAGACGTTCTGTACAGTCAAATGAAGCCGGTACAGGTTCTGCTCCTATTGTATATGCAACAGTAAGAACTGAAGAACCTTTATCTCAAGGGTTTGTAGCTCTTTTAGATCCGTTCTTAACTGGTTTTATGTGTACTTTAACTGCTGTAGCTATTGTAATTACAGGTGTTTATAAAACTCATGTAGGTCATACTTCAGGTATTGAAATGACATCAGATGCAATTTCATCTGTTATGCCTTTCTTCCCTAAATTGTTAGCTGGTATTGTATTGTTATATGCTTTATCAACAATTATTAGTTGGGCATATTATGGTCAAAAGTCTTGGAACTTCCTTTTTGGGGAAGGAAAGAAAAGAAGTTTGACTTTCCAATTAATCTATTGTGCTTTTATCGTAATCGGTTCAGTATTGAATGTTACATCTGTAATTAATATTACTGATGCGATGATGATTGCGATGTCTGTACCAAATATTATAGCTATGTATATATTGGCTCCTGAAGTTAAAAAAGATTTGAAAGATTATTGTGTAAAACATCAATTGGGTAAAATGGTTAACCGTGATTGGTTGGCGACTGTGCCTGTAGCAGCAAATTCTGGTATGGAGGATGATGTATGTCAGATCAACAAATAATTGTAACGGTATCAGGTGTAGATAAGGTAGGTATTGTAGCTTCTGTTGCGAATGTACTTGCTGAATATAAGGTGAATATTGAAGATATCAAACAAACTCTTATGCAAGGACATTTTGTTATGTTTTTGCTTGGCAATATCGAAAACTCTAAATATTCTTTTAAGGAAATAAAAGAAGCTTTGGTGAAAAAAGGTGAAGAGTTAGGTATGGAAATTTGGGTGCAAAGAAAAGAGATTGTTGATAGAATGCACAATATATAATTGGAATAATTGATAAAAAAAAGACCTACGTTATAAGTAGGTCTTTTTTAATTTTGAAATTTTTTCAAATGATATTTCGATATTTTTTTTCAGTTCTTTATCTTCTTTAGCTTTTTGGGCTATTGTTTCAATAATGTTTATTGTTTCAGGATTAGAGTTTCGGTATATAAACATATTGAGTCCTGCTTTAATTCCCATTATACAGGCTTCTGTAGGACCAAAATCTGCTACTCCTTTCATTATCATATCATCTGATACAGTTACTCCTTCAAATTGAAGATTATTTCTGAGATATGAAATTGCTTTTTTACTGAGTGATGTTGGTATTGTATTTTTTTCAAAGCATGTGCAGTGCAGATGCGCTACCATTATCATTTCAATTGTTTTTGCACAATGTTTAAAAGGTTTTATGTGTGTTTTTTCCATTTCTTCAAGTGATAAGTCAATTTGAGGTAGAGTTAAGTGGCTATCTGCATTTGCGTCGCCATGTCCTGGAAAATGTTTTGCACAAGGAATGATTTTATTTTCTCGATAAATTTGTGAAACAATTTTTTCGCCCTTAATAACTTCGTCAGGGTTGTTAGAGAATGCCCTTTCTCCTATTATCGGATTATTTGGATTTGTATTCACGTCAATGCAGGGTGCAAAATTGAGGTTAATTCCATATCCTTTTAATTCTTGTGCAATTTCTTGTGTTTGTGATATTAAAAAACTTTCCCCTTTTTCAAAAGCATACTTGGCAGAAAGATATTTTTTCCCATTATGGATATTTTCTGTTCTTTCTACTCTTCCCCCTTCTTGGTCAATTGATAGAAATGGTTTTGTTTTGGAAATTTTTTTAATTTCATTTATCAAATTGCAGAATTGGTCTTTGCTTTGAATATCTTTTGTAAAAAAGATTATTCCGCCAAGATTGTTTTCCAACGCTTTTTGATATCCATTCCCTTCTGTTCCGAGGATGAACATTTGATATAGTTTGTCTTTTAGTTCCATATTATGCCTTTATAAAATTGTTGAAGTAAGTGGATATAGGTCGAAGAGGTTGCCTGTTTCTACTACTTCTTCAATTTTTTCTAAAATTGTATTTAGCTCTTCTTCTGAAGGTTTTTTAAAATTGGAAGGTATTTTTACATCATCTGTAGTTGAAGCTTTTGTAAAACCTTCATTTTCTTTTAAGAATTCTTTGTACCCTGCAATTATTTTTAGAATACTATCTTCCGGAGTGTAATTTTCTCCAAGATAATATTTTGCATCTTTTTGTAGTTGTTTTATATAATGTTCTACAAATTCTACTTCAGAAAGAGTTTCTTCTTCTGAATATTCTCCTCCGATGCAGAGATTGTTAAGTAGATTTTTGTTTTCATATTTTTTTATGTATACAGCCCAAAGCATACACCCAAGATAGAAACCGATATAGTTATTTAAAAGTTGTTGGATTTTTGGGTAGAACATTTTAAAATGAGCTTTTTTTTGATGAAAGTTTTTAAATCTCTGTAAGTTATAATATATATTTTCTATGCTTGGTATGAAAGCTTGAATGTGAGGGATAAATCCCGGATCAAATAGTGCTCCTTCTTCAAAATTCATTTTATTTCTCCTTTTACATTTCATATTTTATTTTAGATTTTCTGTTTTTTAGAACTTTTTCTTGAAATTCTTTGTCATATTGAAGTCTATAACCATTTACAAATGCTTTTACAACTGCATTTGAGAAGGTTTTTCTTGAACTCCAGTATGATGTATGTGCAAATAAGAACGAACGTTTGCTCCATACACTTGAATTGTCGTATATAAAGCCTTTTGGATTGTTAAAATCAAGTTGTGTGATTTTTTCCATTTCATCAATGGTTAAATTTTTAGTTGCAGGAAAGCCCATTGGGTCTTCTCTGTAGTTAACCGTTATAAAAAATAATCCTTGTTCAATTATGTATTTGAGCATTAATTTGTTGTAATAAGTTAGGTCATATTCTGGATCAGCTAAATCTGAGTAGAACAATACCAGTGGGCTAGCAAAATTTACGACTCCCATAAGTGTATTATCAGGTGCACAGACTTGTTCTGTCGCAGAATTAAGGTTTAAATAATTTTTTTTGAGAATATCCTCTGACGGTTGGAATACCAATTTGCCGCTTTGCATTACGGCACCAATTTCAGCTTTAGAAAGAGCTGATATGCAGGTAGGTCTTTGAGGATTTTCTTTTACAAATTTTTTAAATTCATCACTTACATTTAGAGAGTTGAATAGGTCTTCTACATTTATGTATGGCAGTTTGTTAAACATATATTCATATGTAATGAAACTTCCTGCAGAATAACCAAATAATACTACGTTATTTCCATTAAGTTTTTCTTGTTTAATTTTTTCATTAAGTTCATCAAGAATAGGTAGCATGTTATGTTGTTTCTGTACCCAGATTGCATCATGAAGAAATGATGTCAAAAGAGATCTTACTTGGTATGCTATAGTTGGGCTTAGTGCTTTACTTATGTCAAGTTGCTTGTGTACAAATTCCAAATTCCTTTGACTTTTATCTCCCCAAAAAAATATTGATGGTTCACTATTGATTGTATAGCCTAGGTCTTGATTTAAGAATACTTCTTTTATTTGTTTGTTTTGTTCAAATTTCTTTTTCAGCACAGGATGAAGCTTATTGACTCCTTTTAGGAACCAATTTTGCATTTTTTCATCATTATTATTGGAGCCGTTTATATAGACAAAACTTACAGGTTGAGCCTGACAAATATTTTGGAATAGCATTAGTGAAAAAATGCTTATTAAAATCTTTTTATACATAAATACCTATTTTCTTAATACCCAAGTTTGTATATTTATATAGTAACATAATTTATTTTTTGTTGGTCACTAATACATATTTTGTCATATCATTAGGTGTCATTGTCCATATTGTAATATCATATGTGCTTGCTATTGATTGGAGGCGTTTTAGGTATCTTAAGTCATTTTGGGGATTTTCCATAATAAGTACGACTCCGGTTTTTTTGTTTAGAGTTTTTCCATAATAAAGAGATTGTCCTATGCTTTCAGCCCATTTACTTGCAAAGTCAAATTCTATTGCATGTGTGTTTGTTACACAGTCAACTCTTGTTCCATCAGTCAGTCTGTATTCGAGTGATCCTTGTTTTTGGTTGCACCATACTTGTTGATATTCTTTTTCCATATAAAGGTGTTTTGAATATACAGGTTGTGTTATTAAAATTAAAGATAGTGTTAATAAAAAATAACGCATTAAATCATCCTACAAGATTATTAGATATTTCGATATTACCTATCTGGTTAATATTAATTAAAAACTATATTTTATATTATATACTAGATGAGTAAGTATGGAGAATATGATGAAAAAATTGTTATTGTTTTTAATGTTAGGTTTCTGTTTGGGTAGTTTTGCATCTTTGTCTAAAAATTTATACATAAATAATGTTGTAGCAGGCCGAGGATGTTGCTCGCATCATGGAGGAGTTTGTGGTTGTCAGGGTGGAAGAAATCTTTGTTGTGATGGGACATTAAGCCCTTCTTGTCATTGTTATAGAGGGGACAAAGATCCTGAAATTGGGATATAAAAAAAGCTTATCTATTAAGATAAGCCTTTTTTTTATGTATCAAAATAATTAGTTGTCGTAGTTTATAAATTTATATAAAAATCCTGCAGCGATTCCGCCTACAAAATCAATAAGTAATGTTACACCTGCAAGTTTTGATGTAATTGCTCCCATTGTTAATAATCCAATTGCTACCGCAGGGTTGAATGCTGCAAGGCAGAATGTTCCTGTAGAATAAATACCAGCAGTGACTGTTGAACCTATTGCAAGACCGTAATATGAGTTACCCTCTGTTTTTTTAGATGTTGCAGTGAGTAGTACTGTATAGCATAGTGCGAATGTGAATAGGAATTCTCCTATTATCATTGCCGGAACATGATAGTCAGGTGAAGCTACAATTGGAGGTACAACTACTAAATATTGAACTGCATATGCTGCAAGTCCTGCTCCTAATATTTGAGCAATAAAATATTGTATATAATGTTTCCAAGGTAGTGATCCTCTTATTGCAGCTGCAAGTGATACTGCCGGATTGTAGTGCCCTCCAGAAATAGGACCTCCCGCATATACCATTACCATTAAGATAAAGCCAACCCCAATTATTGCACTATTTCCTGTAGAACCACCAAATAATATTGTTCCTATAGTGAATACTAAAAAGAATGTACCGATAAGCTCTACAATGTATTTTTTTAAACTTTCTTTCATGTTGCCTCCTTTACCAATTTTGGAATATTAGCATATTTTTAGGAAAATTTCAACTGAATGAATGTACTATGTATGTAAATAAAATTTATGATATAATCTGTCTGTTATGTTTTATTTTGATGAAATTTTTGGAAAAAAAGTTTTAAAAAGTGATTTATTAAAAAATGTTGAACATTTTTTTACGACAAGAGAATCTGTTATAAAGACTAAAGATATTGAGTTTGAAGATTTGGTTTTGGAAAATAAAAAAATAATCTGTGATTATTTAAATATTCCCTTAAATAATTTGATTACTCCATCTCAAACTCATACGAATAATGTTGAGATTGTCGAAAAAACAAAAACAAGCTATCCTGATACGGATGGATTGATTTTGAATAATTTTGAAGATGCAATTTTTCTTAATTTTGCAGATTGTACACCGCTGGTTTTTTATGACAAAAGATTGAATATTGGTGCTGTATCTCATGCAGGGTGGCGTGGTACTGCAGGGAAAATAGGATCTGTAACAGTTGAGAAAATGATAAAAGAATTTGGTTCTAATCCGTCTGATATCCAAGCTTTGATAGGCCCTGCGATATCTATGTGCTGCTATAATGTCGGTGATGAAGTTTTAGATAAATTACGTGCTACGGTGAATGATTTTTCAGGTCTGTCTGAAGTTAGAGATGGTGAAATTTTTGTTGATTTAAAGAATATTAACAGGCAGCAGTTGATTGAAATTGGTGTAAAAGAAATTGATGTTTGTCCATATTGCACTGTGTGTGATAATGATATGTTCTTTTCTTATAGAAAGGAAAATGCTACTACAAACAGACATAGTGCAGTACTTAAATTGATAAAAAATTCTTAAATATTTGTTTGCCATATTCAGTAAGAATAGCTTCAGGATGGAATTGCACACCATAAATAGGAAGATATTTATGTTCTATTGCCATAATTATATTGTCTTTTGTTTTTGCGGTTATTTTTATTGGTGAGTGTATATCTATGTTTTCTATAACAAGAGAATGATAGCGTGTTGCGTTAAAGCTTTGTGGGATATTTTTGAAAAGTTTACTTTCTGTGTCTACAAATATTTCAGAAGTTTTTCCATGCATTGGTATTGGAGCTTTTATTATTTTAGAGCCGAAGAATTGTCCAATGCATTGATGCCCAAGGCAGACCCCGAAAATTTGTTTTGAGGTATGAAATTCTTTTATAATATCCATAGAAATTCCTGCTGTATTTGGGTTCCCTGCTCCAGGAGAAATAAGTATTTTTTCAAAATTTATTTTTTTTAGCTCCTGAATACTAATTTTATTATTTTCAAAAATGAGAGGATCTGTTCCAAGTTTTTTTAGATATTGGACTATGTTGTATGTAAATGAATCGTAGTTATCTATTAAGATTAGATTTTGCATTTTTCTTCCTTTAATTGAACTTTTTTAATTCCCCTTACAGAATTTATGCAGTAGATATTTTCTGCTTTAAGCAGATCTTGGTGGTATAGAATTTTTTCTGTGCAGTACCCTTCATTGATGAGCTTTTGTCTGTAAATACCGTTTAGAAGTCCGCAAGATATTGGTGGAGTATAAAATTTTCCGTTGAGTTCAAGGATTATATTGCTTCTTGCTCCTTCTGTGAGTTCTCCTTTTTCGTTAAAAAATATTTCATCATATATTTCTTTTTCTCTTATTCTTTTATAACTTTCTACAAACCAAGGACGATAGCTTGTTTTATGGTAAAGCATTTTATTTTTGCTTGATACTTTGATGGGAGAAATTTCAATAATATCAGTTTTGCTATCAGTAATGTTTTTGATTTCATATGAGAATGTACCATCTTTATCAAGAAGAATTCTTATAATTCCATCACCTGAATCAGGTATTTTAATATCAGGTGTATTGTATGTGAACCCAAGTTGAGATGCAGAATGTTTCATTCTTTCAAGGTGTTCTTTTTCAAATAGGATTTTCCCGTTTGAAAATTTCATTGTTTCAACAATTTGGAATTGATTGTTTAGAAATTTAATTTTTGTATATGTTTCTTCCCACTCATCTTGTGCTGTTGAATCCCAGACTACTGCTCCTCCGACGCGGTATTGAAATTTGTTTTGATTATTTGGTTTTTGCAGAATTCTTATAGGTACACTGAAGGTTGTTGATTGTGGTGTTATTAGTCCTATTGCTCCGCAATATATACCTCGTTTGCCAAATTCAACAGAATCTATGATTTGCATTGTACTTATTTTGGGAGCGCCTGTGATTGAGCCGCAAGGAAAAATTGCATTAAAAATATCATAAAGGGTTGTATCTTCTTTTAAGTCTGCTTCTATTTGAGAAGTCATTTGATGAAGTGTTTTGTGAGTTTCTATTTCAAATAATTTTGTTACTTTGACACTACCTGTTTGAGCTATTCTTCCAAGGTCGTTTCTTAGCAAATCAACTATCATAACATTTTCTGAGCGATTTTTTTCATCTTGTTGGAGATATGTCTTTAGCTGCAAATCTTCTTTTTCTGTTTTTCCCCTTTTTATGGTTCCTTTCATTGGTTTTGTGATTATATGATTGCCTTCAAGCTCGAAAAATAGTTCTGGTGAAAATGATAAAAGTGTTTCATATTCATTTTCGATAAAGGTATTATATGGGGTTTTTTGTTCGGAGAGAAAATGTTCATAGATTTCTATGTTTGAATGTTTGCTTTTATTTTCTATTTCAAAGTCATATGTGTAATTTACTTCATAGGTGTTACCATTTTTTATTTCATTTTTGATTTTTTCAATAGCTGTTGAATATTCCCTGAAGTGTATTTTGGGAGTGATTTTCAGTTTGGTATCTTTAGATTTTTGCGGGAGATATTTTTCGTAAGTTTCGTAAACTTCAAAATATAATAATGGAAGTGGGGATTGTATTTGGTTATTTAAAAAGATTTCTTTGGCTTCATATCTTATGTAGCCGAGTAAAAAATATTTTTTACGCAGTTTTTCTATCCCATTAAAAGCTGCTTTAAATTCGGAATTGTTGAATGCTTTTATTATTTTTATCGGGTTTTTGAAAATTTTATCTGAATATACTGACATTAGACTAGTATATCAGAAAAAAGTTTATATTGTTTTCATATTTGAAATTTCTGTTATAATGTAAGAAAAATTATTTTGAGGTTAGTATGTTAAAAAGAATTTTATTATTACTTTGCATAATGTCATTAGGATTAAATGTTTTAGCTGAGGAAGTAACTGTAAATCTTACACCTGCGAAAAAGTTTTCAGGAGTGACGAATAAGGCTTCTTTTAAATATCCTCCATTATCGGTATCTGATTTGGAATATGATGAAGGTATGGCTGAGATGATTGAAGAAGGAGAAATTGACTTTTCAAAACGTCCGGTATCTGCAAGACAAATCGTTAACCAAGATCCTGATGCTCTTAGAAGAACGCCTGCAATGAATTATAGCAATTTCCCGCAAAATTATGACAGCTCCAATAGTATGATGATGATGCAAGGCGGTATGCAGAGTATGTTTAATCAAATAGGATACTAAGATGAATTTTTGGACTAAAGAAAAGCTTATTGAGGCTTATCCATATTGCAGATTACATAATATGCCTACTGAATGGACTGGTAGTGGTCTGCGGATCTGGCATGATGAATTTGAACAGGATAATATGGCTCTTTTACGTTTTGAAGGCGAAAAAAGAGGTATTGTGCCTTTGCATAGAGATAAAATAATTGATAAAGCTTCAGCTTTAGTTTGTTCAAAAGGTCATGCTAGTGAGTTAGTGTCTTATGGAAAACCGATTATAGAAGTAGATGATACAAGTGAAGTTATTTTTGCTTATGCTCGATATATCAGAAGTCATTATAACGGTAAGGTTATTGCAGTTACAGGTAGTGCAGGGAAATCCACTACTACAAGTATGGTCTATGAAATTTTGAAAGATAAAGGAGCAAGCTCAAACCTGAATAAAGCTAATACTTCTTGGGGTATTGGTTGGAATTTAACAACTTTTGATTTGGATAATCCATATTGGGTTGTTGAAACATCTTTAGGGGGTGGTATGATAAGAAATTCATCATTAACCATTCCTGATATTGCTATAGTGACAACTATTGCACCAGTACATTTGACCGGTGATGAAACTTTAAGAGATGTTGCATTTCGTAAAAGCAAAATATTTTCTTCTATGAGTGCAGGTAAAGTTGCTATTATCTATAACGAAATTCCTTATTTTGATATTTTTGAGGATATGATTTTAGAGAAAAAGTTAAAATTGATTACTGTTGGAGAGGGTGAAAATAGCAATATAAGAATTGATGCTGAAAGTTCTAATTGTTTTATAATAAATGGACAAAGATATGAATTGTCAGGAGAGCTTTTACCAAAGCATATTCTTATTGATATGGGAATGGCTATTGCTGCTGCCGTTGAGTGTGGAGAGTCAATAGAGGATGCTATTGAAAAATTGAAGAATTTCAAATCTCTTGAAGGCAGAGGAGAAGTATTCTCTGGAAAGATTGATTTTGATAAAAATATTACCCTCATAGATGAGTCTTATAATGCAAATCCTGTTTCTATGCGTGCATCTTTAGAAGGTTTTTATAGGATGTATGGTGGTGATGATAAATCAAGACTGTTGATTTTAGGCGGTATGACAGAAGGAGGAAAAGATTCTGAAAAATATCATATCGAGCTTGAGGATGTAATTAGAAAAGTTAAACCTGCAAGAGTTATACTCTGTTCTGCTGAAATGAAACCTTTGTGGAATATTATAAAATTTGATTTTGCAGGTGAATATTACGAAACTGTTGAAGAATTAAATAAAGATATAAAAAATTGGATAAAAGATGGTGATTTTATCTTTATAAAATCATCTCATTCAATAGGTTTATATAAAACAGCTTTAATGCTGAAGTCAGCTATGAACTGATATTTTTTGATGACCAATTAATTATTTTTTCAAAGTAAAAGTCAATATTATTACTGATTTTTAATTTTATCCAATTTACATTCACAAGTAATATGTCTTTGTTTTCTCCGTCAAGTTTTAGTAGAAGTTCTGATTTTGAGTTCGGATACTCTCCATTTTTTAGATAGTACATTCCTTGTAATATAAAAAATGCTGTCTTATAACCTTGTTTTAAGATATTAATATCTTTATCTTCAAATAAATATGCATGGCTCATTTGGTGGTATAGGTTTGCAGAGTTTATTTTTACAAAGTCTTCAATATCTGATTTTTCAATAGTTGGAATGAAATTTTCTAAATTTCCATAAAGAGATATTGTATCTTGTGAAAGTTGAAAAAGATCTGATTTTGGCCAGTTATAAAGTTCATTTTCTCCACAAATAAAACCACAAGCTTTTTCATTGTCAGGCATTGATTGTAATATTTTTTTATATTGTTGAAGGTCATCAAAATTTAGTTTATCAAGAAGTATAACAACGTCAATATCACTGCTGTCGTTAGCCTCACCTCTTTTATAGCTACCTTGCAGTCCAATAAATTTTATCCTGTCATCAAAAATATCAAACAGTTGTTTTGTAAGTTCTTGTAACCAAAGTTCTATATCAAAATCCATATTAGAATTATAATGAAAATTTTTTGATTAGTCTATGTTATTAATTTTTGTTATGTTATTATGGTAAAAAGGCAGGTAAGATTATTATGAAAAATTTGGAAGATATAATTAAAGTTAGTAAAGGTGAAGAATTAGCTGATCTAGTTATAAAAAATGCTAAGTTAGTAAATGTTTTGTCAGAAGAAATTTATGAAACAGATATCGCCATAATTGGAGATACTGTTGCAGGTATTTCGAAAGGGTACAAAGGAAAAAAAGAAATTGATGTAAATGGAGCTTATGTTTCTCCATCGTTTATTGACGGGCATGTACACCTTGAAAGTGCTATGCTTATGCCTTCTGAATTTGCAAAATTGGTACTTGCATCAGGAACTACAACTGTTATTGCTGATCCTCATGAAATTGCCAATGTTATGGGATTACAGGGGATTAGCTTTATGCGTGAAGCAACTAAAAATTTACCTTTAGATGTTTATATGATGCTTCCGTCTTGTGTACCTGCAACTGATCTAGAAACATCAGGTGTTGAGCTTAATAGTTATGATTTAGCATTATTGATTGATGCACCTTGGGTTTTAGGTATAGCAGAAATGATGAATTTCCCTGGAGTTGTTGGTTGTGATAATAGCGTTTTGAGTAAAATTCAATTGGGACTTGATAAAAATAAAAGAGTTGATGGGCATGCACCGCATTTATCAGGAAAGGATTTGAATGCTTATATCGCATCAGGTGTTGCTTCTGATCATGAGTGTACAACTCCTGAGGAAGCTGTTGAAAAATTGCGATTGGGCATGTATTTGATGATAAGGGAAGCTACTGGCGCTAGAGATCTTGAACCTTTGATTCCTGTGATGAAAAAATATAATACAAGAAAATGTATGTTTGTGACTGATGACAGACATCCAAAACATCTTGTTAAACATATTTCAAGAATGGTTAAAAAAGCTGTTAAAAATGGCGTTGATCCGGTTAAAGCTATTCAAATGGCAAGTTTGAATACTGCTGAATATTTTAAATTGACAAATCTAGGTGCAATTGCTCCCGGTTATAAGGCAGATATTGCTGTATTTGATGATTTAGAAAAATTTGAACCTAAAATGGTATTTAAAAACGGTCAAATGATTGCAAAAGATGGCAAAATGGTCATAGATACAACTGATTTTAAATTGCCGGCTTTGAGAGGTTCTGTGAACATCAAGTATTTAAATATTGAGGATTTGCAAATAAAAGTTCCTCAAGGAAAAGATAAAATAAAAGTAATTAATGTCATTCCAAAACAATTAATTACTAAGTTGTCAGTAGAAAATGCCAAAATAGTTGATGGCTTGGCTGTTTCAGATAATGAAAATGATATTTTAAAAATAGCTGTAATTGAACGTCACAAAGCTACAGGAAACATTGGCTTAGGCTTTGTTAAAGGTTTCAAACTAAAATCTGGAGCAATTGCATCAACTGTAGCTCATGATAGCCATAATATGATTGTCATTGGAACTAATGATGAAGATATGTATTATGCTGCTGTTGAGTTGGTAAAATCTCAAGGTGGTAAGATTATTGTTGAGAATGGTAAGACTCTTGCTCATTTACCTTTACCTATTGCAGGTTTGATGTCTGACAAGCCTGTTGATGATGTAAGACAAAAAATTTCTGAATTAGAAAGTGCTTCTCAAAAAATTGGTTGTGAAATTGCAGATCCGTTTATGAGTATGGCATTTTTGTCTTTGTCAGTTATTCCTGAACTTAAAATTACTGATAAAGGATTGATTAATGTGAAGAAATTTGCGGTTACGGATTTATTTGAGTAGTGTAAATTTTTTTAAATGTTTTTTGTTTTTATGAAATTCTTCTTTATTTATTTTTTTATATAAATAGAGAGTGTAATGATGTCAGATTTTATCCAAAATTTAAGAGAATACTTACATCGAGCCAATAATTTAGGTTATGCAAAAAATAACGATTCAATGTATTTGGTAAATTCTTTTAATTTAAAGAATATGCCTCAAGAAGATTTTTTGAAATACTCTATAATGGCTTTTTTTGATGGAGAGAAGAAATTTCCTGGTAAGAATGCAGGTGTATCTTTTGATGGAAAGATTTCTGCTGAAGAGTTCAATCAAGTTAGCAAAAAAAGATATGAAGATTTTGTTGATGACATGAAAAAGGTTTACAAAGCTAATACCCAAAAAGAAATTGAGTATCATATTCCTTCTTATCAAGAATTAAAATACATGTTAAATAATGATAGTACTTATAAAAAAGATGCTAGCAAGTATAAAATTACGATTGATGAAATTGCTGAGCCAATAAAACCAAATAAAAAAATAGGACAATCAAATCAGGCACTTGTTGGCGAATGCTATCAAGATGTTTCTCTTTATTCTCTCTCATATTCTAAAAAAGGATCTGATTTGTTAGAAAAATCTATAAAAGTTTCTTCTGACGGGTATGAGGTTACCTTATATGGAGCTAAGCCAAAACCTGTTAGTTATAAATTCTCTAATTCAGAACTTAAAAAAGTTCAAGAAGAATATGTCAAATTGAAAAATGGACAAACTCAAAAAAAATATTCTTATGGTGATGCTGATATTATGCTTCTGAATTTGGCTATTGAAAAATATCGTAAGGAGACAGGATATATTCTTAGGGATTCTGATAAAAAGGATAATAAAGGGTTTGATGATTACGTCTCTGGCGGGTATATTTCAAGAAATCTTGCTTTGATTACAGGCAAAACTCCTTATCGTTCTGCATATAACAATCAAAATTATTTGATAATGAATAAGGAAGATAATGCTGATATTATTAAAGAAAAGCAAACTAATGTGAATCAAATTTTAAAATTATTGTCAAAATCAGGCAATGAAAATTTTGCCGGTGGTTGTACTTTCAAGTGTGTTGACAAAAATTGGACAAAATTTGCGAAAAACTATGATTTGCATGAAGCTCATGCATATGCACTTAAAAATATAGATTTAGATAAGAATATTATAACCGTATGTAATCCTTGGCATGGCAAAAATGCTGATATGAAAGTGCCTTTGGAAGAATTTGTAAAATATGTTGAATCTATTCAGTATATCAAGTTATAGATAGCATTTTCTTTCTTGACCTTCGACTCCTGCATATAGTTCAACGAATTTTTTTGCAGGGCTAGAATCGATTTTTGTCAAAAGTACTTCTTCTATTTGGAAGAATCCAACATCTCCAGACATCTCAACATCAATTCTTATAGGTTTTCTTTCTCCGTGGTGTATTCCTATTCTGTTGATTGCATTTGCAGAATATTTGTGAATGTCGCCAACTCGTGGGGTTGTATGAATAGACATAGGAATTCTTGCTCTTCCTTTTGTCATGTCGCATCCATCTGCGATAAGAATAATACCTGCTTCAATTGAGTGTATTTTTGTTGTGGACATATGTCCGACTATTGCCTCTGTTGCAAGGGATTTGATAATTACTCTCCTATGTAAATCATTAGGGAATACGTGCATTAGTGCTTTGTCAATTATTGGTTGTGATAGCATAGATGACATATCTTCATGTCCTTGTCTTCCTATCATCATTCCTAAATCATGCATTAGGCCTGCTAGGATTACTGCGCACATACTATCTTCAAAAGTTCCTATTTCTTCTTCTTCTAAAGATGTTTTTATTCCTGATTGCTGTAGAATATTAAGCATTTTAATTGCATTACCTGCAACCTGTCTCATATGTACAGGCCCATGGTCATTGTATCCAAGACGTTTTATTGATACGTTATTTGCATAATCCTGCATCTCTTGAAGTTCTTCATCTGCAAATAAAAATTCTGCAAGCTTTAGACAGCAAGGGTAATTTTTTAGTCTATTAAGAATTTTTGATTCAATAGAAACTTCTTTAATTGATTTCATAGTGTATTCCTTTATAAAACATAGTGATTAAAATTAGTCATTTAATCATACACTAATATTCTAACATATTTTTTTTCATTTTTGTAGTGTCTGTTTTAAAGCAGTTCTTTTTTTACTTTTTTAAGACTTGTATTTACTGCTTGCATAACATTTTCGTAAAAAATAAGTTCTGCATCTGTAGCATTGCTAATCATTGTAATTAATTTATCTTTAATGAGATTGTTTGTACTGTCGATATTAAATCCAAAATCTTTAAGATCTATTTTTAAAACAGTAACGAGTGCGAAAAAAGATTTTAATGATGGAATATAGCAGCCACTTTCTATTCTTGAAATATGTTGTACACTAAGATCTACTTTTTCGGCTAGTTCAGCTTGTGTAAGGTTAGCTTTTTTTCTGTAATATTTTATTTTGTCTGCTAAGTATATTTTGTCATCAAATCTCATAAAATACGTATCTCCATTACTAAAATATGATGTAAACACATATTTTTAAATTAGATATACGAATATATTTGACATAAATATGATGTATGCATATAATAATAGATATAATTCATTAATAAAATAAGGATTAAAATGAAATTTATCAAAAGAATTTTTGAATTTATTATTTTAGTAATTTGTGTTTTAGGTTTTCTACCTTATCTGATTTATATTTGTTGTAGTTCAAAAATTGATTCTGATAGTGATTATGATTATGAGGATTATTTTTAAATTTGTAGTTTTAAGTAATTAATTCATTTATAAAAATATTTAGCGGTTTTTCAATGTTTATAAAACTATTTTTCAATTTTATAATTTTTGTGATATATTTGACTCTACTAATTGAAGGTGTGATTAAGTTTGTTATTAAATTTGTGAAAGGATTGTTATGAGAAGAAGATTCTTATCAATTTTATTGGCTATATTGATTTTTTCTATAAATGTTCCAGTTTTTGCAATGAGTGTTAAAGAATCAGAAGCAGAGGGGTTAAGAGATATGAGGGTTCAACCAATAGAACCTACTGATGCTCCAAAATGGATAGAATATGTCCCAACAAAGTATCAAAATCCTAGAACAGATTTTAAAAAGGGAACTGCAATTGCTGAATTAGCTACTGGAATAGTTCTTACAGATTTATTATTAACAGCTCCAATAGGTATTCCTATGATTTGTCATTCAACGACAAAATTGAAAAATATAGGTTGGGCTGACAAGAAAAATAAGTATTTTGAAGGTCTTGAGGAAGCAAATAACATAAAAGACTCAAATGAAAGACAAGAGCATTATGATAAATTGCTGAAAAAATGTAAAATGACAGAGCAAGAACATAAAAAACAATTAAAAAGACTAGAAAAAGAAAATAAAAAAGCTAATGATGTATAAACATAATTTTATTAAAACTGGAGCGAACAGTCCCGTGAGCAACAGGCTCGCTTCATAAACATTATAAACGCAATTTTGATATTTGTAAATTCCCTGCTAAATTAAAAATCAGGGAAAATTTATCGATGTTTGTTAAATTTTATAATTAAAACTCTTGCTACATAAGGTTTTTGAAATATATTCTCTGCAAGATAATGAGCAGGGAATTATAAAACAATAATTAAGTTTTGCTTAAGTTTTTAAGTTTTAATTCAAATGGGAGTTATAATATAAAATATAAGTGTAAGAATTTGGAGAGTAGGTAGTGAAAAAGACTTTTAAAATTTTATCAATAGACGGCGGGGGAATAAAAGGTATTTATTCTATAGCTGTATTGGCTCGCTTAGAACAAGCAACTGGTAAAAGAATTATAGATTGTTTTGATTTAATCTGTGGGACTTCAACTGGAGGTTTAATTGCATTACTTCTGGCAGCAGGATATTCCGCAACAGAAATTGTTGAATTTTATAAAGAAAATGCTTCAATTATTTTCCCCAAAAATATAGTTAATTTATTCGGCATAGTTATTGGCAAAGCAAAATTTGATAGAAAACCTTTAGCTAGCTTATTGAAAGCGTATCTTAAAGATAAGAAAATGAAAGACTCATATACTAATCTGTGCATACCTGCCGTTGATGCAGACAATGAAGAACCGATGGTTTTTAAGACTAAACATTCTTCAAGGTATAATAGAGACCTAGAAATAAAAATGTTAGATGTTGCATTGGCTACAAGTGCTGCTCCTTTATATTTTCCCAAATATAATATTGAGAAAATTAATAGAAATACAGTAGATGGTGGGTTGAGTGCAAATAATCCATCATTAATAGGAGTTATTGAGTTTATATCTGTAATATCAAAGGAACAACTTGATTATGATAATTTTGCTCTTTTATCAGTAGGTAATATAGAATATAATACAGGTTGCTTTAGTTCATTAAAACCTTGCTTTTTTTATAATTTTTCGCTTATAAAAAATATAATAGATTTATTTATGAAACTTCAGAATAAAACTTTAAACAATATAACAAAGTATTTATGTATGGCTTATAATGCTGATTATACAAGGATTGCAAATAATGATTTATCAAAAGACCAATACGGTAAAATTAAGCTTGATTCAACTGACAATAAAGTTTTAGATTTGTTGATTTCTAAAGGTTATAAGGATGCGGAACATATGGAAGCTGAAATCATTGCAAAAGGTTATTTTGAGTTAAAGAATAATATTCAGGAGGTTAAATGATAGATTTAAATCCATATTTGGAACAGTACAATGATGACATAAAATTAGACTCAAAGAGAGAAAATACATTAAGAACTTCACGCAATGCAATTAATGATACAATTGTAAAGTATTTTGACAATAACAATAAGAAGAAACCTACATTTATAGGTCAGGGTTCTTTCTCAATGAAAACTATAATAAATCCAAAAGATACAAGTGATGAATATGATATTGATTATGGAGTATATCTTAATTCTTATGATGTGATACCAGAAGGTAAGGAAAATGATAATTCCGCATGGGTTAAACCAGAAACCGTTCATACTTGGATTTACAAAGCTGTAGAGAACCAAACTTCACAAAAGCCTGAAAATAAGAATAAGTGTGTGAGAATTAAGTATGCACCTGGCGAAAATTCTTATTCTTATCATATTGATTTACCTATATATGTTGAACTTAATGGAAGATATTTCTTGTCCGTAAAAAATGATAATGAATGGATAGAAAGTGATCCAAGAGCTATAGTCGATTGGTTTGATGAAGAGGTAAAAGAAAAAGGTGAAGATTATAGAGTAATTGTAAGATTCTTAAAAAGTTGGTCAAAACTTCAATCTTGGAATTGCAGAAAACCAACAGGTCTTATTTTAACAATTCTTGCAGCAAATGAATTTTCGAAACAAGATGAAGGTATTTATGATTTATCTTTACTTGAAACAGTAAAGAATATTGTTGAGGATTTAGACACTCAACTCAAAAAAGAGAAATATGAATTATATAATCCTGTAGCTACTTCTGAAAATTTATTCGAGGATTATAGTACAGCAGCATTAACGGAATTGAAAGAAAAATTACAAAATTTTTATGATAATTTAGATAATGCAATGGAAGCAAGCACTGAAGATGATGCATTTAGATTACTACGCAAATGTTTTGAAGATATAAAAGAGATTGAAGCAGATGCATATGAAAGCGTAAGTAGTTATGCTAGAACTTCAGCACCGGCAATTATAGGTAATGATGGAAGATCTGCATAAAAAAATAAATTACCTGTTTAAACGACTACAACGAAAATATAAAACGGAAGAGTATGTCCCTTCTGAGCAGGATTGTGATAAATTGAAAAAATCTTGCTGGTTTAAGCTGTTACTTTTAAATATCAATATTGAAAACGCGACTTATAAATTAATTTTAGCTATTCCAAAGACTTTTCCATATGAATACCCTTCTATATATTTGCATCGTGAGCATATAGATTTAATTAATTTACCGCATATAGACCATAACTTTTTTATATGCACATTTGATAAATCATTATCATTTTCAAATATATATAAGCCTCTTGAGGTCTGTGACAATATTATTGTGAAAGCATGTAAAATAATAAAGGATGGCTTGACAGGTAAAAATTATAAAGACTATGAAGAAGAATTTTTAGCGTACTGGACAAATAACAATTGTGATGCTAATGTTTTATCAATTGTTAAGCCGGCAAACAAAGTTAAAGATATCTGCATTTTTGATATAAGAAAATTGGGTTTTAAAGGTTACAAATATTTGCTTGCCGACTCTTTATCTGAGGGAACTGATTGGCTTTCAAATGCTGATATTTTGAGAAGTGATATTGTTATAAATCATGATTATGGTGTTTTTTCCCCTATAAATACAGCGACATTTAGTGTTATACCGAAAATTAATAAAGAAATTTTAACATTTTTACAAGGGAATAAACTGAAAGAATTGTTTAACCATTTAAATAATAAAAAAAGACCAACACTAGTTTTATGTAATTATAAAAATGGTATGTTTGCATTCGAACTTCAGGAATATTATGATAATGTCAGAAAAGGAACAGAATCTTTAAAAAGAAAACATCAGAAAGGCTTTCGCCAGGGTAAGCAAGTTACAGCAATGGAACTTACTGGTTTTGCAAAAGATAATAAAATTAAAAGATATAATGTTGATAGATTTGATAAGGAACGCTTATTTGAACGAGGCGGAGAAGGTTTAAACGTAAATCAACAATATAAGATAAATATACTTGGGTGTGGATCTATAGGAAGTTTCTTGTTAGAAAAATTAGTTCAAGCAGGTTTTAATAATTTTAATCTTGTAGATAATGATATTTTTTCTATTGAAAATCTGGCAAGACATGTTTGTGATATTTCAGATTTAGGATTCCGTAAAGTTGAAGCGTTAAAAAACAAAATGTTTAAAAGGTATCCTTTACTGAAAATTACGACTATGTATGAAAATATAGTTTCTCTTGCATTAAACAGTATAGGAACATTTAATTCATGCGATTTAAATATTGTATGTGTCGGAGATTATAATACAGAAATTTGTTTAACTAAACTTTTGGAAAATAAAATTCTTAAAAAGCCGATATTAATACTTTGGGTAGAACCTTATTTGAAAGCCGGACACTTTGTTTATATAGATCCGAATAATGTAATATCTTTTGAAGAGTTACATTATTTTGAAAGTAATAATTTAGTTTACAAATATTCGGCTAATCCAATATCTAATCAGGAAAAGAAACAGGAAGCAGGCTGTCAAAGTGTGTATATACCTTATGGAACATTAAGTATTTCAAGTTTTTTAAATAATGTGGTTTATTTAATACAAGAAATAGCTTCTAAAAAAATAACTCAAAGTTGTATTTATAGATGGCAAAAAGAGTCTAGTATAATAGACTCGAAAATGGAAAAACTATTATGATTAAAGCTGAAAAAATGTTAATAATTCCATCAAATATAAATAGAATAATTGATGCATATAAAGAAAAATTACCCGATCTAGAATCTGGTGGAATTATTTTAGGTAAAATTTTGCCTAACAAGCATATTTTGATAGAAATATTAACACCTCCTAATAAAAAGGATAAACGTGGATTATGCTTCTTTCACAGAGATCGCAATGAAGCTCAAAAGATTATTAATCAAAAATGGAAAGAATCAAATGGTGAAATTATTTATTTAGGAGAATGGCATACTCATAACGAAGATATCCCAATTCCATCAAATCGGGATTTAAAAATGATTAAAAATCAACTAAAAACTTCCAAAATGGAAATCGATTTTTTACTACTTCTCATAATTGGTAAAAAAGAGAATTACTACGGTATAGAAACAAAGTCGGGACATAAGAGAATTAAAACATCAAGTAATCCTTTTTGTTACTATATTGATATTTAATTTGTATAAAATATATTAATCAATGCTTCTATTTTTCTTTTCAAGTTGTTTCTGCGTTTGTTTAACTGATTCAAGGAAATGTTTTTCGACTTCGGATAACTCATCTTTTATCGTTTCTTTGTATTTTGCATATTCTGCAAGTGCCTTGTTTTCAGCTTCTAATTTTGAGATTTTTCCGGGATTTTCAAGAAGTTCGCTTCCTGTCATTTTTATAAAATCATCGAGTTTTGCGATCCAATCTTTCATTGTCATTGGAATATGTCTTATTGCCTGCAATTCGGCAAATTCAAGATAGGCCGATGTAATTCTGTTCAAAATATTCAGTTCTTTTTCATCAAGATAATTCTTCGCAACAGT
>CALVFT010000011.1 GCA_944326915.1 Candidatus Gastranaerophilales bacterium | reverse complement strand
GTAAATTGTCTTCAAAATTCATCACTTGCTGCTTATAGTCAGCATCATTCTCTGTTTGCTCAAAAGTTACAAACACTGCATATGGTTGGTCCTCCAAACTCAATTTGAGAGCATCTAGCTGAGTAAAGCCTTCAGCAGTACCATCAGTGCTTTCTCTTAATCTCTTTAATGCCCTTGTAAAGCCATAAGCCTTAAATAATCGTGCGAACTCAGCATTCAAGTCCTTGACACTTGTTTTTGAAGATGTTGTTTTGTTCATTAGTTTTCTCCTTTTATTTAATATAAAAAGTTTGCAAGGAAATTATAAAACCCTCTATTTAGAATATGTGTTAATCAAATAACCATTCTTATCATACTTCCCAAACCCATAATTTTCAGGTTTATAAGTATTTACAATACTACCGGAATTATTGTACTGCACCGTATTACCTGATGGATCTTTTGTGTAAATATTTTTTCTATAACCATCAGCATCATATTCTGTAGTATAATTACTATCAACTTCAAAACTCCCTACTATATAACCATTTTTATCGTATTTCACAGTACGCCCAGATGCATCTTTTTGATAACTAAACACTTTGTAGCCATTTGAATCGTATTCAATCACATTCCCTGAAGAATCTTTTTCATAATAACCAGTAAGGCGTCCTGAAGCATCATATATATCTGTACGTTGAGCAATTGCGGAAGAACTAAAAATTAAAAAATTTAAAAGCAATACAAATAATTTTTTCATTTCTTATATACCTTATTTATTCTATCCACAATACTTTGACATAAATTTGTCTGCTCTACATTTTCAATACTTTGATACTCAGAAATAGCTTTATTTAAATAACCCAGAGCCTTTTCATACTCTTCGAGTATATATAGCTCTAATCCTTTATCTATAAGACAAGATCCCCATTCACAAGGATATAGAGCACTATATTTAGCAATATCTGTTTTATTATAATTTTTAATAATTCGTTTAAGTCTAAGCATTAACAGTTTACTTTCAATGTTTTCTAATATGTCAGAACTTTTATCTTTTTTATCTAGTTCTGTATATAAATTTTGAGCAATGATAGAAATCATCGTGGAATAAGCACCTGCATGTCCAATATAACATTCATTATCACATCCATGCTGAAGATCAATTTTAATTGCATTATCAAAATCCTTTATGGCACCTTCATAGTCTTTTATTTGCAATTTTGCATGAGACCTATTAAGAAGTTCATATGAAGATGCTGTTCCAGATACTTTTATTATATGCTTGTACAGTCTTTCAGCATTTATGTAATCTTCTGAATAGTATTTATCATCCGCAGTATTGATCAAAGAATCTATTTGCTCTGCAGGTAATTTGGGATAGAAAATATCTTGCATTAACCAACATAAAGTAAAAGAAACAATTACTGTTATAATAGTTATTAAAACATTTTTTTTATTCAAAACTAAAATCTCCCAAACATTTGTATTGTATTTAATATACTCTGACCGGCACTACTACCTTTATTGATTACATCAATAAATTTTTCTGCATTAGATGATTCTTCATAATTTTGTACGAATACGTTTTGAGTAGCATTAGTTGTTTCTTGTTTATTTGTTAAAGCATTAATCCCTGCATTAGTTGATGCTGAAATCACAACATTATTAGAACTAAATGTAAGTTCTATATCTACAGTTTTGTCCGTATTGATTTGTGGTAAAGGTTTAAATGGAGCAGCATTTTTTATTGCAAGCAGCGCAAGCCTATCAATATCTTCTCTACCTGATGATTTAGAAATTCTATAATTTAATAGTTCTCCATCTCTATTAATTCTTAAAATTGCAATTACATCATCAAAATTCCAAGAATTTGGATGCCATCCCATTTTTATTCTGCCTTGCATTTCTTGAATGTATGCATTGTAATCCATATTACTACCTTTAGAAATATTCATCTTATTTTTAAGTGCTATATCGCAAGCCATTTTATGAGCATTATAAATAACATCAGTTGCTTCTATTGATGTCATTTGACCACCTTGCATAACACCAATTCTTGCATATGGATTTTCCATTTTAATATATTCTTTAAAAGTGGAAGATTCGACATAAGCTGCAGTATTATTTATAGGATCTGATTGCATTGTAATTACAAGTACTTCTTTTGGACCCAAAGTTCCATCATCTTTCTTGTATTTAATGTTATAGAATACATAATCACTATTGGTACGAATACTATCTGTATCCAATAACACAGAATTCTCACCAGGTGCATTTGTATCTACCCAATTTTCAGCCTTTGAAATATTTGAAGTTAATAATAATAAACCCAAAATAAATAATAAATTTAAATATTTTTTCATATATCACCTCTTAAAATCTATAACCATACATTTTAATAGTTCGCAACAATTGATTTACAGCTTGATTACCTTTATTTATTGTTTCAACAGTATTATTTAAATTATTTTGGCTACTCATATCTGGGGCTTCTACATAATATCTCTTAGTTCCGTTATTATACACTTCTTTATAACGTTTACCGTTCTGATATACATAACCTTGATCCGGTGAGTTATTAGTATATGTTTTTGTAGAGATATTAAAATCAGTTATCTTAGCTCTTTTAACATGATATTCTATAGGAATATTATTGCCCTCTCTTAAAATGGATAAATGCACAATAGTATTTTCCTTACCTGAAATCTTATTAGTTGCTTCAGATAAAGATAATCCATCAGTTACTCGATTGTTTATTGCTATTATAAAGTCTCCGCTTCTTAATCCAGCATTTTCAGCAGGGGAATTTGCCAAAACATCTGCTATCATTAATCTTCCATTTCTTACAATTAACTCAGCACCTATACCTATTATTTGAGTTTGCATAGCTTGTTTTTGATTTTGTGTAGGTATAGCAGTAGATTTTATCTCTGAATAACTTATTACATCTTTACTTGGAGGGGTATCATCATATGCAAAAATTAGCTCAATTGACATTCCGCTAAAAGAAGTAGATGAACTCGGAAAAGGATTAGATTTTTTTATCGCTTGTAAAACAGATTCATCTACTGACTTGTTATTAGAAGATTCTACAATTTCGTAGTCACTTACTTCACCTGTCTTGTCAACAAAAAACCAAACTTTTACATTTTTTTGTGCCTTTGTTGCAGGAGGAGTCCAATTATCTCGAATTTTATTCCGAATTACCATTTGTTCTGCAGTTGTTTTTGCAGACAACTCATTAATCATAGAATAGTAGCTTTCTGTATCCACACCATTATTATCATATCCTTGAGCATTAACATCATTTGTTTCAGCATAGACCTGTCCTGAACATGAAGTAAATAATAACAGTTGTAATAATATAACTAACTTAAAATAACGCATCTTCAACATATTTCTTTCTTTCCTGTTCTTCTTGTATTTGAGGATTAATTTGTACATTTTCTTGATTTACATCTTCTCTTATATTCAAATCATTTGAATATGTTTCTGTTTGAACCGGTTTTGTATTAATGGTTCCTATATTTTTAGCCGTATTTACAGGAGCCTTTGGCTTAGTTTCAACTTTAGCAGCAGGCTTTGGATTTGGTTTTGCAACAGGTTTAGGTTTACTTAAATCTTTATATATTGTCGGATTTGGAGATTTGAAGAATTTAGGAGCTCTTTTCCCCTCATAAATATCACCTGTTCCGCAACTTGATGCAGAAACTAATATTTTACCTTCCGATATTTGAGATGTGTAATCTACCTGACATTCATATCCTGCATAGTTATACTTCTTTGTAAAATCATCACTATCATACGTATACCCTAAATCTTTTGTAACTATCCCCATATAATCATAGTCGTATCTAAAACCATTCTTCACAGCATTTACAACAACAGTTCCAGAACAAGTGTATTTATCAACTGATGAATCATATGATGTAGCCGCAGGATATTTCAAGTATACAGAAGCTACTGTTTCAGGTTTTACTTTTAAATAAGTAGCATCATTTTCTTTAAATATTTGAATAACCAAATCTTTTACTGTTGAATCTTCACAATTCCTAGCTCTATTAGTGAATGCAACAGGCTTGGGATAATTATCATCGGAATCATTTATATCTGGGCTATAACTCTTTGAAGTTATGAATAAGTAATATACAAATACAACAATACTTGCAATTAAACATATTCTTAAAAATCCGGATAAAAGTGCCATAAAAACATTGACATTTTTTGATTGTGATTGCTTGGATTCTGAAGTACTTCCATTTATATTAATTGTTTCTTTTAATGGGGTACCACAGTTAATACAAAAAGAATCTTCGCTGCTAACCGTACTACCGCAATTTGGACAATTAAAGTTATAAGGAACAATCTCACCACAATTAGTACAAAATTTTTGATTTTCTTTTATTTCACATCCGCATTTATTACATTTCATATATTCTCCTTAATTCGCAAAATAAAGCATTAATAACAGAGTTCTAAATTGTCTCATATTAATTTCATAGCGCAGATTTACCCAAGTTCTGCTTGAACCATATTCCTGCTGCTCAAATACCTTATGATATTGCTCAACATCTTTTAGCCATTTTAATTCACTTGCTATAAGATTTTTAAAATCTTCTCTAGGAATTTTGATCCTTACTGCTTGATATGTTTCATTCAATAATTTATCAACAGCTTCATAGTATTCCATCATAAAATTATTAATTTCTGCAGTTGTCTCTAAATCTGATGAAGAGTAGCTGTTCTCTATCTCATCATATTTTTTTAAATAGTAATTATCTTTGTCAATATTATTTCTAACTTCTGAAAATAACTTGTTTAAATCTTCCATATCCTCAGCACAAGCATCACAGTCATATATCTTTAAAAAAGTATCATTTCTTTTAATTATGCTAAAATACTGTGCCTGTAATAAATCTATTTTAGCTAATACCTTACTTGGGGTTTGTAAATCATAAATTATATCTTTATTCTCAATTTTATTAGGCTTTGAAGTAGGTTTACTCAAACTTTTTGAATCTGCATGCATAACCAAATAAGCTATACCTACTACTACTAAAAATATAAAAACAAGAACTCCAAATCCAATCCAGAAATTTTTAACTAGTTCAGTATCTTCATTAACATTGTTACTCTGCTGTCTTTCAGCAGAACCGGTAGCAGCTACTTTTGCAATATCTGTAGGTTTTTCAAATTTATAACCACATCTTCCGCAAAAAGATGGCTTTATACTATATTCTTTGCCGCATTTTAAGCAGATAAATTTATTATTAGTTTCAGACATAGTCCTCCAGTAATAAAAGCTATAGGTTAATAATTTTGAGTACTATTATCAGTTTAAATACACCAAAATATTTAAAATGATGTATTATTCTGAAATATAAGATTATAACTAAGTTTTCACTTTTAAATAAATCAATTTTATAAATAAAAATACATCATATTGATTATCAACTTCACTTGAAAGATACGATAAAATATGTTATTATTTTAATATTGGTTGGAAAAGCATCATTTTAAATAATTTGTTGCATCTAAAAATGGTGCATTTATAATTCAAATTGTCGATAACTGTTATCTATTTCGTCTTGGCTTATTCCTATATAGCGGAGTGTAATTTGTGGTGATGAATGATTAAATATCATCTGCAACATCGCCACGTCTTTAAATTGCTTGTAATGATGATATCCCATAGACTTGCGCATACTGTGAGTGCCTATATTTGCAGCAATTCCGATAGCTTTACATGTTTCATTCAACATTCTGTAAACCTGGGAACGATCTAATCTATGACGTTTCTGACTCAGAAACAACGGTTCATCATCTTCTCTGTCTTTTATGAAGTCGTTTATGAGTTTTTTTAGTTTGTCGTTGATTGGGAAACGCTTACATTTGCCTGTCTTTTGTTCGTTAAGTTCTATATGTGTTTTATTGCGAACATCTTTTACATCAAGAGCCAGAATATCAGAAACCTGTAATCCTGAATTACAGCCTAGAACAAACAGTAACCTATTTCTCTGACTTTTTTGTGCCAAGTAATCTTCAACTGCTTTTATCTGCTTTTTATCACGTATAGGTTCAACTAAATGCTTCATTTCTAATCCTTTCTTTTACATCAATTGCACAGTTTTGTGACTTTATTTAATATAAAATTCAGGATATGAAAAACCGGAGAAAATTACTCCGGTTCAACGTTACAATATCTTTTCTCTCCGTTCCATAACCAATTATATTTTATACATTTTTCTTTGGAAATTTTAACAAGCCCATAGTTCGTATTTACCTCAAGACCTTCTTTGCAAATTCCCGTATCAAGACAGATATCTTTATCTTCAGTTGTAATAGTAAGAATTGTTATTGTTAATACAACAAAAGTTAAAAGACTTAAAAATATAACTATAACAGATTTTTTCATAAATCAATTCTAACACAAGATTAATGTTTATATCTATCCGGTAATCCATTAGGAACTCTGTGCTTCAATAAATCATAAGGGCTTTGAGTTGGATATTTGCGGCCTAAATCTCTTCCTTCTTGGTTTGCTTCTAAGTCTTCCTGAATATCTTTTAGACTTTCTTCAAGTGTATACTTTTTTATGTAAATATTCTTAAAACTATCAAGAAATTCTCGCAAATCACCTATCGCTTTAGCAATCATCTCTCCTACAATTCCTTTTTGTGCCGCCTCACAATTTGCTCTTGCATGAAAATATTTATCTGCTCCAATAGTATTTGCTTCTCTCATTTGATGATAATTTACAAGAAAAATACTAACCGTCTGAAATAATGTATTTAATGGATCTTCTAAGCTTACTAAGTCATTTATCATTCCTTGGATTAAATCAGAATGACTATTTGAATATTCTGCTTGAATTCTACTAATATCCTGTTGTTCATTTATAATATTTGCCTGAAGGTCTTCTGCTTCTTGTAACACTGAATCAATATTATCAAAAAACAGATAACAATCGCACGCTTCTTCATCCATCAGAATTTCTTCAATAGTACACTTACAGTTTGGATGTGGTCTTTCCGGAATATCTTCTTTTGTATAGTAAACAGTTTCATCTAATTCTTGACAAATTTTGCATGCATTTGGTTCTGTATGCCATACATATTTTGAATTGTTGATACCACCTTCCAAAACAATATTTTCATCATTTAGGTTTTTGACCATACCTGATAATCTTTGAGCCTCGCGGTCTGCTTCTTTTGTTAAATTACCAGTTATAAATGTATTGTAACGGTATAGAGAATGTTCTATTTCGGATAGTTTATTATATCCAGCAGAATTAAAAGAGCTTTGAGAAGCAAGCTTTGATTTCAGCGTTGAAATTTGAGAGAGTAAATCGCTGTCAGCTTTCTTTTGCGCAATAGTTTGTTCAAGTTTTTGTTTTAAATTCATTTTTGTCTCCTTATTAACTAATGTATGTTACTGTTAGTTATAAGGTAGAATAATTTAATCGGTCAATTCAAAGAATAATCCTGACAAATCTTTTGCCCGCTTTTCTACAATACTTGCTCTGTCTCCACTTAAAACATTTATATACATTGTTCCCTGTTTTTCACCAATAACTGCATTTAAGAATGCCCACTGAGCTTTTTTATAATCTTCCCATTCATTTTGAGAGGTTTCTAACAAATCATACTGTTCTTTTGGCAGCGTTTCTTTAAAGAGTAACAGGTATTTATCAATTTCATTGTTCCAGTCATTTATTGAATCATCTACACATTTTGACATTCCGACTGTTGTGTAATCTTCTTTTTTCATGCATTCCTGCACTGCTCTTTCAATAGGATGAATTTCGGCTTTAGGTGTTAGGGATTCTTTTTCCTGTTTTAGTTCCGTGATAGATTGTTCTTGCTGAGAAAGCTTGGATTGCAGGGATTTAAGTTCCTTATTCTGCTTAACAATGGTGAAGCTGCTGAAACTCAAAAGACCTGAGAGAAATATTATAGTCAAGATTAGAATTGAATTTTTCATTTTATAATTCTACCTTAAAAAATTTTTTGTGAAAATTTATATAATTCACCGCCTTTCGTTTTTATTGCAAAATTAAGGTACTTTTATACCTTTCTAATTTTCTGATTATATTTCGGTATTTTGAGCGGTGATAAACTATTATATCATTCGATTCATGAATCCGTCAATGTTCTGTTTTTTATCCTCACACATAATAAATGTAAGTGGTCCTGATATACTATAGAAAACTCTTCCTAAATACTGTTGATCTGAAATCTGTAACATATCTCCAACGACTTAAAAACACAGCTTATTTAATAACTTTTTACCTTTGGATAGTTACTGCTATAATTTTATCAGACAAGACTTTCAGAAATATTTAAACCTAGTCCATTTCCTTACTCAAAAATTTCTTAATAATTAAAAAATCATTAAAAACCTCCTTAAATTCTAAATCATAGTGAATAATATAAAAGGTAATACACCTCTTGTTAAGCAAAATCCCAGATGATTTTTGTGTTTGCAAGGAGTAACTGAAAGTTTTTTAGCACAGTGAAGCAGATGCTTTGCTGTGCTTTTGTGTAGCGTATTATAAGGAGAACTAATGGAAAAAGAATATCATATTTTATCTCTATCTGGCGGGAAAGATTCTACAGCACTTGCATTTTTTATGAAAGAGAATATGCCTGAGATTTTTGAGAAATTGGAACTTGTGTTTTCGGACACGGAATGCGATCTTCCTGAAACGTACGACTATCTGAATAAAATTGAAATTTTCCTTGGAAAGAAAATCCTTAGAATAAAACCTGAAACAAGTTTTGAGCATTTAATTCAGTTGCAAAATTTTCTCCCTACCCCACATAGGAGATGGTGTACCGTAATGTTAAAAACATTGCCTTTTAAAAATTATATTAAAAATGTAATCACAAAAAATGGAAATAGCATTATTAAACTATACATCGGGATAAGAGCGGACGAATTACATAGAGCTGAATACAATAAGTATTCTGTTAATTATATTCAGGAAGTTTATCCTTTTGTTGACAATTTAATTTGCAAAGAAGATGTACATCAAATTTTAAAAAATGTGGGGATTAATTTACCGGACTACTATAAATGGATTGATCGTTCAGGTTGTTATTTTTGTTTTTTTAAATCTAAGCACTCTTGGTTATTACTTAACAAGCATCACCCAGAACTTTACCAAAAAGCCTCAGAAATGGAACAACCAAGACTTAATGAAGGAGGATTTGGTTGGAATATTGATTTTAGTTTGGATGATATGATTAAACCTGAAAATAAAATTGAAATTATAAAGCAGCATAGTCTTAAAAAAATTAAAAATAATAAATTTATAAAACCGCTTTACCAAATAATTTAATCAGAGCTTTTCTTGTTAAAAATTTTTGAACAATATGGACAATCAGAATCTATCAATCCATCATGATCATTATCAAGCCCGTCAGTGCAAGAATTTATACTATCCTTACCCTCTGGATTTGGATCAGCATGTAACCATTTATTTGGAATACTTTTTTCCAAATATTTAAAATATTCAGCGGCATAATCAGCAATTTGTTTATTGTAAATAATTACTAAATTTTCATCATTGTTAGTTGTACCTGATTTAGTCCAATTCATAGAGCCAAGAATAAATACATCATCAATTATTGCTGATTTCATGTGCATTTTCCCACCCCAGTTCTCTACTTTTACGGGTATTCCTGCCTGTCGCAATAAATAGTGCTTTGTATATAAATTTTTAGCACCACTAGCGTCTAAAATAACTCTAACATCAATATGTCTTTTTTGGTTTGCTTCAATTAAATCTTGAATAATATCATTGTGAGTTAAATAAAACATCGGTACATAAATACGGTTCTTTGCATTCTGTAATAAAGGTCTAATTTCCTTTTCCACCGGCTTATGCTTAGGTAAAAAATATGTAGAGATAACTGTATTTTTATCAATAGTTATTTTTTCATTATTTGGTATAACAGATTTGGCTTGGTGAAATTTTTCTTGAAGATTCATTTGAGAAATTTCTTTGGAGTATAATTCAGCTATTTGAGGATTATCTATTCTTGCCATTACATTTGCATTGTAGCCACCGATACCTGATGAACTGATGTTTGTAGAACCTGTCCAAACTATTTTTTTATCTATAACAAAAACTTTGTTATGCATAATCCCTTTTTGAACTAATAAGATATCTTTTGTTTTTATGGTTAAATCTACTTGTTTAGAATCAATGAAATACTTAGCTCTTTCTGTAAAACCTTTATACTCATTTGCATTGATTGTATCCCAATGCTCTTTTATGTATTTGTCCCGTTCATTTTCTGCAATTTTTGTGTAATAAAAATCTGTTTTTAGAGTGTCTTTTCCTAAAATATCAATTAGAGATTGTGTATCAGAATATTCATTTTTATAATTTTTATCCATATCTGTTACACCTCTAACGAGAAGGCCTTTATTTTTAGCAGCAACAATTGCATTAAAAATTTCAGGTTGTCCACCAATACCATAAATAGCAAATTCTATACTTAATTTTGCATTAACAATATCTTCTAATAACCTTTGTGCAGCTGCTGTTCTAGCATAATTTGCAGGCTTTTTATATTTTGTAGGATCTTGAAAATATATATCAATAAATTCTGTATGTACATCAGGTGAACTTTTTTCAATATGTTTTAATTTTTCATTTGTACGATTGATATAACAGCAACTTGCAGATACATACTTAACTAATGGCTTGTTAACTAGCTCCTGCTGACTAGACAACCAACCATACTTACAGTCTAACTTATGGTATTTGCCGTTTCTCTTATTCAATACAACAAGATTAAGACTATGAGATTTTTCAGCATAGGCGTTTATTTTATCTAGGTTCTGATAAGGTTTTAATTCTTCTGCAATGTTAGATTTTGTATAAATTGTTGCAAGTCCTGCTTTCAAAACTTCTTGTTCATAGCTTTTGCATTTACCTTGTCTATTGCAATTATAGTAAAGCGACATCAGGTGTCTGTTATTTTTATCAAACTTTTCTTCTGCTGTATATTCTGCTTTTACAGACTTATTCAGAAGCTCTTTTTTAGCAAATTCTTTCCCGGAATACCCGAGTCCTAATGCTTCGTCTTGAGTAAGATTATAAAGCTTCATCTGCCAATTAAGTCCGTCATTGAGTTTAGTTTCAAACGTATCAATACCATTGATGCGGACTTTTTCATCTTGTTCTGCAATTCCGTTATCGTTAAAGTCAACATATACAGTATCCCCATCAATAACCTTAATTACCTTATGTTCAACTGATGCAGATACAGGTATGATTGACACTGTTGTAAGTATTAACGCAATTGCTAAAATCTTTTTCATTACGGTTATTATAGAACAAAAATAATACTTTAAAAGGAGATTTGAGTTTTTGTCTTTTCAACAATTCTTTAATCAATTCTTCATCTGAAAAACTGATTAAATCTCTATCGCAGGGATACATGTCTTTGATAAGCACTGTATATCTTTCTGGTTTCATATTTGCATACTGTTCTAAAATTGTTTCGAGTTCCGCATGACCGACATTTTGACTTAATACTTTTCATTGCAATCTATTTCTTACATAGTCTTGTGCTGTGTATATTGAATAATGAAGGAACACATTGGGATTACAATTTTTAATCCCTACTTTTGTGGCAATATCTATTATTAATTTATTATATGTAGTATCTGTAAAAAAAGACTTTTCTATATCTGCTAATATTTAGTTCAAAAACTTTTTCTAACAACATTTTTAAACTAAACAAGATCAGTCATGTTGTATTATTTTTTCTTATGGTAGATTATATAGATGATGTTGCAGCATGCTAAAAAATTAGAAATAAAACAAAAATTAGATTACTTATTGAGTAATATATTTTCGGATGCAATATTTGCAGATACAGATGAATATATTTATGAATACTTTGATTTAATATCTTCTGAACAAATTCTGAAAATGTTTATTAATGATAAAAGTAATTCTTTTGATTTTGAATTGGCAAATTATACAAAAAACCAAGAATTATGTGATGATTTGTTACATGTTTTAAATGTAATTTGTAAAGAATTAAAGATACCAGCTATAAATGATCTATTTGATATAAAAAATCTAGTTCATTTGTTAGATGATATAGGTTTTTTCTTTTCAGAATTAGATTGTTGTACAAGGGAGTTTATAGGATTAGATAATTATAATTCAGTAGCAGATTACTATAAACATATTTTCACTAGACTATATAATGAATTTAAACAATCTTACAACGATAACAACCAAATGTCAGACAAAAAAAGTTTTAAAAAATTTCAATGTGAAATTGAAAATTTACGAAATTTCTTAAAACAGTTTTCGAATGCTCGATTTATAGAGTTTTTCGATTATAAGTTTATAACTGAAAATTGTCAAAAAAAATATATTTTAACAGGTAGTAATATACACTTCTTTAAATTAGCAATAAAACGAATAACTCCTGAACTCTTTAATGAATTAAATCATACTCCTACAAATTCTGAAATATTTATTCAGCATATGAATAATTTTGTAGGATATTACCAGGACTCATCAATACAAAATTCTAACAATAGAAACTATATGCCATTAAAAGTTTTTAGATTATATGTTTTTAAAGAAAAAAGCTATGATGAAATTAAGGAAATACTAGATATACAGCAGGCAACACTTGAATCACATATTACAGTTTTAAATGATACATTAAATGAATATTTTATATTTGATAAGACGGTAAGTACACGTTTTCAGAGCCGTATTAGATGGATGAGAAATCATCCGGATCAAATTAAAACTTATGCATAAATTTTCCCTGAAATAATTCATGATTTATCCATGATTTTTTTTTAAATGCTTTATTCCATAATTAATTCCATAATCGAAAGATAAAGCACTGTAAGAAAGGAGAACCCATGAATCAAATTTTTGACTGCAAAGTAGATATTCAAAAATATCGAAATAGTATTTTAGATTTAAAGCTTTTTAACTATCTTAGCATATCACTAAATAATATTAAGAAGCAAAAGTCTCAAAAAAGAAAAATGTAAGTATTGTAGACAGATAAACATTTGTAGAAATTATCAAAGTTGTTAATGATAATGTATAAACGGCACAAATCATAAGATAAAGAACCGGATTATAACATTACAAGTATCATAACCTACAAATAAAGGGAAGGATACATCAGAAAGAGTTACTTACCTATATATATACTACGTATCTAACTATGCATACCTCTACTATGGTTACGGTAACTAACTTCTCTCTCTAGATTTTTCACTCCGCCGAGCCTGACAAGGCTCAGCTCCGCTACATTACTGAGGTACCAAGTTTCTACAAATATCTAGGACAACCTAATAGCTAGATAAATACACCTCATTTAACATTTATCACTTAACGAAAGGATTTTTATGAGATTTAAAAACTTACAACTATACTCTTTAGCAACTGAATCAGAATTATTGAAAGCATTAGACATTAATAAAGAATTACTTAATGAGGCATTAACAGCACCTTACAAACGCCGTAGGATCAACAACAGATTACTAGAAATTCCAAATTGTAGTCTGAAATTGATTCAGTATAAAATTAACAACATCCTTAATCAGCTTGAATTTCCGCAATACTATCAGGCTTGTAAAGGGCGCAATAGTATTCTTAATGCTAAAAAGCATACTAACAGAATGGAAACTATTAATTTAGACATAGCTAATTATTTTCCGAATACAAAAAACAAATATGTTGAAATTTTCTTTAGAACAAAATTAAAAATTACCGGAGCCGCTTTAAATCTATTAATGCTTCTAACAACTTTTAATGGACATCTCCCAACTGGTGCCCCAACAAGTTGTAACTTAGCATTTTGGGCACATTTTGAAATATTTAACCGCATTTATAATAAAATGAAAAAAAATAATATATGTATGACACTATTTGTTGATGACATGAGTATTTCAGCGAAATCACATATTGGTGGCTGGGTAGTGAAATTTTGTAGAGAAGCATTAAAAAAACATTGCCTATGGATAAAGACCTCAAAAATTAAGCATTTCGGCTACAAGGGCACTTGGGTTACAGGAGTAAAAATCAATCAAGCAGGGAAATTACTTGTTCCATTTAAACAAGATAAAGCAGTTATTGATATGCTGAAAGAAAAAGATATTGTAAATATGAATGAGTCTGAAATACAAAAGCTTCTTGGGAAAATAGGATACATCCAGCAAATTGCACCTAAAAGATTTATTGCGACAAAGAAAAAAGCTCAGAAACGTTATAAAGAGATTAACCAATTAAAACATTACTATAAGCAGATAGTAACTATTTTAAATATTTACTTACACAATCAATCCTGTTGTTAAATCTTTACTAATATTACAATTTTGAATACCGCAGCTATTTACAATCCCAAAGCTACTCTCATATTATAATACTCTTGTGTAGATTCTTTTAATATCCACACAAGAGTTTTGCTATTATTACAGATCACGACATTTTCTACGCAGCTACCACTAAAGATTAAGCAAACCTCAAAAAATAGTTGACGGTACTTTTAAATTGTGTTATCCTCAGATCGTACAAAAGTGGACACACACCGTTATAATAAGACCTACAAACGGTAGGAATAAAAAGCGGTCAATGACTTGGTAGTGGTTTGGAAATCTCTAAGTCTGTTCAATGATAGAAAGCAACAGCTCTATAAGAGGTCGTTTTGTCTTGTCTATCGGAACAGGTAATGATATGAACCTAACTAAAGAAGAAATTGACAACCTTATTGAAGAAAAAATCCAACAAGGTATAGAAAAATACGGTAAAACCTTTAAATTATTTTCTATTGAACTTGTTAATTTGATCAAATCTCTTAATGAGAATACTTCTCTGCAAAAAAATGAAATTATTCCTTTGTCAGAGTGGAATAAATACCACAAGTACCCAACAGTATCAGCTTTAAGACAATATTATTTTAAACGAGCGATAAATGGATTTGACAAAGTTGTGGAATATGGGGGGCAACAAAAATGGACGTATTCTTATTAACGAATACAAACTTTTTGAATGGTTGAAATCTCGTAAAAACAACACTAATCGCTAGTAACGTCTTTCAAAAAACCTTTAACAGCATTATTTAATACTGCAGCTGTATGTTTCTTTGTTAAATGAGAATATCTTCTAGCCATTGTTAATGACTTATGCCCTAATATTTCAGCAATATCAAGTAAGCTACCACCACTCATTGCAATATAAGATGCAGTAGTATGCCGATTATCGTGAATATGGAAGTCAATTAAGCCTGCTTTTTCAATTGCATTAAGTAATAAACCTCTTACATACCAAAGTTTCCCAGTCTTTTTATTTACAAAAAGATAACCCCTTACAATATTATTATCTTTTATATATATTTTTATAAGATTTACCAATATTTTATCAAGTCCAACCCCTCTATTTTCTCCATTCTTGGTATCAACGTAATGTACAATATCATTCTTAAAGTCAAAACTTTCAACTTTTAAATTTAAAACTTCGCTATACCTTGCACCAGTTGTTAGCAACAGTAAAGAGAAAATGTACAGCATATCAGAATGTTCTTTACAGGCAGCTTTAAATTTGTTAATCTCATATTCACTCAAAAACCTAACTCTACCATTCGGCTTAGGCATAAGTTTTACCTTAGAACAGGGATTACTTTCAATTATTTCTAGTTCTTTAACCGCATATGTAAGTATTGCTGATATGCACATAATGTACTTATTAATAGTATTATTAGCCCGATTACATTCCTTTTTCCCTTTCATAATTTTTTCATTGGCCAAAAGTTCCTTGCACTCAGAAATATCAGATGCTAATAACTTTGCTACATGTATTCCTCCAATATGAGACCGCCACCAATTAAACATGCAGGTATATTTCGGGGCATTGTCTTTATATCTGACCGGGGCAATATTTTTCTCAAAATAATCAATTAGTTGCGTCATTGTTTTAATCGTCTTACGCTCCGAATCTTCAACTATAGATTTATTTAATTCCCTATATTTGCCTTCATTCATCGCAACTTCTGTTTTATTTGCGTACGCTTCAGCGTCTGATTTTCTCGCGAATGTCTTACGAACAGGTCTATAACCTTGTTTCCTTATTTCGACGGAATACGACACCTTCCCTTTTTTACTTGTTCTTTTTCTAATTGTTGCCATGTATTATCCCTTTCATGACGCAATTATGACGCACTGATTTTAAAATAATACGAACAAACATAAAAAACAATAAAAAACATCAAGTTTACGAAATAGCTACTATCAGAGAGTTTCCATTGTTTAAAGTTGTCTATAATTTTTTAAAATTTTATGCGCGCTAAAACTTAATATCCTCGTGTTTATTTAATGTTGCCTCTTTCAGGCAACTTTTTTTTTGCATTTGAAAAATTATACTTAAGAATTAATATACTCATCTAAATAATTAGCACAAAATTTAATGAAAAAATTAATACACAAATTTAAACTATTATAAAAGGAGGGATTATGTTCTATAACGTACTTAAAGCAAAAGATATTATTGATACGGGACATGAAAAGTTTGAACACAAAAGATTATTAGAAAAAGACAGTAGCAGTCTAACAATTATAGGCCTAAAAAAAGATGAAATTATAGATACTCACACATCAGAGTCTGATGCTGCTGTATATGTTTTAGATGGAGAAATTGAATTACATTTTGATGCAGAAAAATTTAAACTTGATAAAGGGGATATTTTGATGTTCAAGAAAGACAAAGAACACAAAGTACTTGCTCTAAAAGACAGTAAGTTCTTTTTGATAAAAATATAAAACAAAAAACAGACTGAATAAATATTCAGTCTGTTTTTTATAAATACCTAATTTATACTTTATCAAATAGTCTATAACGGCGGCAACGGGATTCGAACCCGTGTCAACAGAATGAGAATCTGCTATCCTGACCCCTAGACGATACCGCTACCTTATAGCTTATAATACTTTCTGAGGAACATCTTGTAAAGCTTCAAGATATTTTACAGCATATACTGCACCAACAGCACCATCAGCTGCAGCTGTAATAACTTGTCTTAAAGGAGTTACTCTAACATCACCAACTGCGAAGACTCCATCTACAGAAGTTTTCATTGCTTCGTCAGTAACTATAAATCCTCCAGCATTTTGTTCAACCTGACCTGAAATATTCTCAACATTCGGAACCATGCCAATATATGGGAATACACCATTAATGTTTAAATTAGATAATTCTTTAGTCTTAACATTTTCTAATACAAGAGTGTGCACTAAATTATCGCCTTGTATTTCTTTTGCCACAGAATTCCATATGAATTCAATTTTATCATTTTTGAAAGCTCTTTCTTGAACAATTTTGTCCGCTCTTAGCTCATCACGACGATGAATTAAGTACACTTTATTTGCAAATTTTGTCAAATACATTGCTTCTTCTACAGCAGCATTACCACCACCAATTACTGCTACAGTTTTATCTTTATAAAAAGCGCCATCACACACTGCACAATAACTTACACCTCTACCTACAAATTCCTTTTCACCAGGAATATTAAGTTTCATAGGCTGAGCGCCTGTTGCAATAATTACAGATTTTGCTTGAAATTCAAATTCTTTAGTTAAAATTATCTTAGGATTTGAGACAAGATCAATACGCTCAATTTCTTGCATAGGATACTTTTGAACACCAAACTTATCGGCATGTTCTTCAAACTTTTCCATCAAATCATACCCGCCAACAATTGGAAACCCAGGATAATTTTCCAATTCCAAATAATTTGAAGGCTGCCCGCCCATCATACTTGTATCGATTAATGCAGTAGAGATAGCACCTCTACTAGCATATATAGCAGCAGAAAGTCCAGCAGGACCACCACCTAATATCACTGTATCAAACTCTAATTTTTGCATTATTTCTTATCCTCTTGCTTGTCTGAAATACTCGTTCCAGAAATCTTTTCACCTTTCAATATGTATACTGCGTTTTCCTCTTTAAGTACTGTATTATCAACATCAGAAATAGTTTCAAGCGTCAGTTTATTAATTCCGGTAAAAGTATCCCCTTCTAACTTTAATTCAACAGTATCTGTTAATTTTTTATTATCGTAATTTCCTACCTTGGTAAACTTAATTATATTATTATCAACATAACTTACCGTAATAGATGCCGAAGCACCTGTAAAAGGATTACATAAATTTATGACGTCACCCTCTCTTGATAAGTTCCATATATCAACACTTGTTGGTTTAAAAGTAGCAGGAGAAGATGTTTCACCCAATTTTGCTGATACTCTCCAGTTTCCATAAAATGATTCTGGTACCTGTTCTATGACAGAAATTCCACCTTGCAAAACAGAATTTTCTTCTTTAACACCTTGTTCACTCAACTGTTCTTCTGAAAATACAGGGGCAATTGATCCACTTAATAATAAAATAAAAATAAATAATAAAATTGATAATTTTTTTTTCATATGTATCACTATCTTTTAACTTTAACTAACTTTATATCTACATTACAGCCATTTTTTCTTTCAGCATATGTGCAGATTCTTCATACCCTGCTCTACCCATTAGAGCGTACGTATAATTTTTAGCTTGTTCAACACCGGGTTGAGAAAATGTATCTATATTATATAATTCACCAGCAATAGCTGTTTGAACCTCTAAGAAGTATAACAACTGCGCAACATAATATCCATTAACTTTTGGAATAGTAATTGTAACACTAGGTCGTTCATAATCAGTAAGAGTAACCCTAGTAGAATCAGCCTCTGCATTTATTAACTGATTTAAAGTCTTTCCACCTAAATATCCAATACCAGTATATTCATAAATTGCAGGAATTTGTAAGACATTATCAAATTCTCCAACTCTTACAAAATTAATTAATTTGTCATTAGGACCTTCATTATACAACTGAACCTGTGAATGTTGATCAGTCGCACCCAAAGATTTAATAGGAGTTTGTCCAACATGCACTCGATTTCCCATTTTATCAGTATTTTTTCCTAACGATTCTGCCCAAAGTTGTACAAACCAGTCAGACACATACCTCAAACGGCTGGAATATGGCATAAGAACTGTCATATTTTTTCCTTTTTGAGTATCCATCAAATAATGAATCAATGCATTTTGGGCCGCGATATTTTCATTTACGTCAGTATTTTTTAACGCAAGATCCATATCTTTTATACCATTAACGATCTCATCAATATCAATACCAACAAGTGCAAACGGTAATAAACCCACTGCTGAAAAAACAGAAAATCTTCCACCGACATCATCAGGTACTACAAAAGTCTTATATCCTTCCTGTTCCGCAATCTGTCTAAGAATACCGGTTTTTTTATCAGTTGTTGCAACTATATTATAACGGTAGTTGTCACCTAACTTTTCTTCAAGAATATTTTTTACAATCATAAACTGCGACATAGTCTCAGCAGTAGATCCAGACTTTGTAATCACATTTACTAAAGTTCTTGACAAATCAATTGTATCCAACAATCCAAGCATATAATCAGGATCTATATTATCTAAGAAAAAAATTCTTGGACAACCGTTACGTTGTTCATCTGAAAGCAAATTCCAAAAAGGTTTTAATAGTGCTTCAGTAACAGCCAAACCTCCTAAAGCAGAACCTCCAATCCCTAAAACCAAAATATTATCAAATCTTCCCTGAACCATAGCGGCATATTCTTTTACATACCAAAGAGTCTCCTCATTATAACCAAGGTTCATCCACTGAAGCCATTGTCCTAATTTATCTTTTCTTTTATTTAAATCGACGATAATATTAGCTATCTTTTCTTTATAATTTGCAAACTCTACCTCAAGATTTAACCCATTTGCTTCTCCAACAAATTTTGAATCTGCGCATCTATAGTCTAATGATATCATCTGCTCCCCTTATAATATATTTATCACTCTAACATTAAATTTAACACATACCTATACAATTATTATATATACTCAAAGTTTTTCCACAAGTGTAAAACAAAGCTAGTTAAAATTTCTTATAACTTTAACTAGCTTTACAACTATACTTCTAACTTTGTTCTTGGTTGTCTTTGAGCTCGGACTTTTTCTTCCAGTCTTTTTTGCTTATAACCATACCCTGCATATATAGCCAATCCCATTAAAAGCCAAAGTGGGAAATACAAAGACGATGTTGATAAAGTCTTCATAGAATATACCATTAAACCTCCACATGTGAGTATCCCTAAAATTGGGAACAAAGGAGAAAATGGAACTTTAAACGGTCTTGGTCTATCAGGATCTGTCTTTCTCAAAATCAATACTGCAATACAAATAATTATGAAAGAAGTGAAAGTTCCATAATTACATAGCTCTGCAGAGATATTCAAATCCATAAACAAAGCACATATAATTACAACTATACCAGAAATCCATGTTAATACATGAGGTGTTCTGTATTTTTTATGAATCAATCTCAAAGATTTTGGTAAAAATCTATCTCTACTCATTGCATATAAAATTCTTGTAGTTCCTAGTTGATAAATTAGAATTACAGAAGTCAATGCACACAAAGCTCCAATAGAAATCAAACCTGCAAACCAATCTATACCAATAGCTCTCATTGCATGAGCAATAGGTGCTTGAATATCAATATCACCTAACGGAACTGTACCGGTAAGTACTAGAGCAACACAAACATACAATATCGTACAAATAATAAGAGTACCTAAAATAGCAATAGGCAAATCTCTTTGAGGATTTTCGGTCTCTTCTGCAGTAGTTGAAATTGCGTCAAAACCAATATATGCAAAAAAGATTAAAAATGCTCCCATAAATACGCCTTCAAAACCATTTGGTACAAATGGAGTCCAATTTTCAGGTTTAACATAAAAAGCACCCACAAGAATAAATGAAATTATCATAAACATATTCACACCAACCATAACGCTGGCAAATCTTGTAGACTCTTTTACACCTTTTATTAACAATATTGTAAGCAATAATACAATTACAATAGCAGGTAAATTTATCGCAACAGGGATTTTATCAAACAAATACGGCATTTGAGAATGCGGATCCAAACCATACTTATCACAATATGAGAACATAAATCTATAATCATTTCTCAACCACATTGGAAAATTTACGACAAAACTTGGTAAAATATGTTTAAAGCCTTTCAAAAACTGAACAAAATACCCAGTCCAAGCGCAAGCAACTGTAATATTTCCGATTGCATACTCTAACATAAGTATCCAACCTACCATCCAAGCCATAAACTCACCCATAGTAGCATAAGTGTATGTATAAGCACTTCCTGCGACTGGAATCATAGCTGCAATCTCACTATAGCACAATGCGGAAAACACACATGCTATACAAGCCAAAACCATTGATATAATTATAGCAGGACCAGCTCCTACGCTTTCAGGGCCACCTTTTATTGCGGTTCCAATTATTGTAAAAATACCTGTACCAACTACTGCGCCTATACCAATTACAATTAGGTCAAACACATTTAAAGTCTTTTTCAATTCAGACTTCTTACTCGTAGCAATCAATTCGTCGGGGCTTTTTTTCTTAAGGGCATTACCCAGTATTCTTTTAATTTCCATCAATTTATCTCAATAATTCCTGTTTTTTTAGTTCCACTTTTTCATTATGAATTTTATTTTCATTCAATCTATTCTTAACAAATCCATATAATAAATAAATTATTGCACCCACACCTAACCATACAGGGAACAATAAAGCAGATCCTGAAGGCTGCATAGATTTATATATCATCAATCCGCCACAGCAAATTATCCCCAAAGAAGGAGTAATAGGAGAAAACGGAACCTTAAATGGTCTTGGTCTTTCTGGATCAGTTTTTCTCAAAATTAATACTGCAACACACACAATAATAAATGATGTAAATGTTCCATAATTACACAACTCTGCAGCAACATCCAAATTTAAAGTTAAAATACCAACTACCGCCAATAAACCTACTGTCCAAGTCAACAAAGCTGGAGTTTTAAATACTGGATGTAGCTTTTGGAATCTTGCAGAAATAAAATGATCTCTGCTCATTGCATATAAAATTCTAGTAGCAGCCATTTCCAAAACCAAAAGTACTGAAGTCAAACCTGCCAAAGAACCAATTGAAATTAGTCCTGCTGCCCAGTTTTGATGAATCATTATCATACAATATGCCATTGGTGCTTTTAGAAAATCAGCAGGTACTGCAACACTTGTATCCTGTAGACCAGTAAGAACAAGAGCTACAAGAACATACACTATAGTTGTTACAACTAAAGATCCAATAATACCTATTGGTAAATCCTTTTGAGGATTTTTACATTCTTCTGCAGCTGTTGCAAGAGCATCAAATCCAATATATGCAAAAAAGATCAAAAACGCTCCAGCAAAAATTCCTGCAGCACCATTCGGAGCAAAAGGAGTCCAATTTTCAGGTCTTACGTAAAAAGCTCCGGCAAGCACAAACAATGCTATTACTGCCAATTTTACAAATACCATTATACTAGCCATTTTTGTAGAATCTTTAGTACCTTTTACCAAAATAGCTGTTATCAATAAAACTATCAATATTGCAGGAAGATTTATACAAATAGGCACACCAAAAAGTTTTGGAATAAAAACATCCGGATTTGCAGCCGCAATTTTACCCGCACTGAATACATCATTAACTAACCATACAGGAGGATGAGCAAGCCATGCTGGTAATACTTTTTCAAAGCCGCTTAGAAATTGAATAAAATGATTAGACCAAGCACAAGCAACTGCAATAAAACCTATCGCATACTCTAGCATCAAAACCCAACCTACCATCCAAGCAGCAAATTCTCCTAAAGTTGCAAATGTATACGTATAAGCACCACCTGCAACTGGAATCATAGTTGCAAACTCTGAATAGCATAATGCTGAAAAAATACACGCAATAGCAGCAATTACCATTGAAATAATTAACCCGGGACCTGCACCCAGACTTGAGCCGTCAGCACTGCCAGCAGCTGCTATACCAACTACCGCAAAAATCCCTGAGCCAATAATTGCACCTACACCAAGAATTATCAAATCCCAAACACCAAGAGTCTTTTCCAGACCTTCACTTTTAGCATCTGCCAACATTTCATCAGGATTTTTAATTCTTGTAATTTTTTTCAAAAAGTTTCGCGTAAAAGTCGCACGGTGAAATTTTTCTGCCATTAATCTTCCTTATATTTTTACTACTTACAAAGCGGGAATCCTAACTCTTCCCTTTGAGCTACATATAGTCTAGCTACTGCTGAAGCCATTGTTCTTACTCGATTAATAAAGTTAATACGTTCATCTTTACTAATTACCCCTCTTGCATCCAGCAAATTGAATGTATGAGAGCATTTAAGAACATAATCATATGCAGGAAGTACCAACTTTGCGTTAATACAATTATCAACTTCTTTTTGGTACAAATCAAACATTGTGAATAAGCTTTTAGCATCAGATACTTCAAAATTATATTTTGATTGTTCTATTTCGTTTTGTAAGAATATTTCGCCATACTTTAACTTATCATTCCACATGATATCGTATACAGACTCTTTATTTTGTAAATACATAGCAATTCTTTCAAGTCCATATGTCAATTCCAAAGCAACAGGCTTAACTTCAACACCACCTACTTGTTGGAAATAAGTAAACTGAGTAATTTCCATACCATCAAGCCATACTTCCCAACCTACACCAGCAGCACCCAATGTTGGAGATTCCCAGTTATCTTCTACAAACCTTACATCATGTACTTTTAAATCAATACCCATAGCTTCCAAGCTTTTTAAATAAAGTTCTTGTGCATTATCAGGTGATGGTTTTAGTATAACTTGAAACTGATAATAATGTCCTAATCTATTAGGGTTTTCACCATATCTAGCGTCAGTCGGACGTCTGCAAGGTTCAATCATCGCAGTATTCCAAGGTTCAGGACCCAATGAACGCAAAAAAGTTGCAGGGTTCATTGTTGATGCACCTTTCTCAATATCATAAGGCTGTTGAATTATACAACCATAATCAGACCAAAATTTTTGTAAGTTAAAAACCAATTCTTGAAAATTTAATGCCATATCCTTTTCCAATATATTGTACTATTTACACTATTTTGCATACACACAGAAAACCTGCGAATACGCGCTTTATTAATACTACGACCAACATATCCAAAAAGCAAATATTATGTTAAAAATATTAAGCTATGGAATTGATACCTGATGACATTAATGTTAGTATTAAAATATCTAAATATAAAAGGAGAGTTTTAATGGCAAATAAAATAATTATTTTTTCAGGGAAACAATATTCAGGCAAAGATACAGTCGCAAAAATTATGCTTCAAGTCATGCCAGAATTTAGAAGATGTGCGATGGGAGATATCATTAAACTTACTTATGGCAAAGAAAAAGGGCTTACCTATGACGAAATCGAAAAAAACAAACCGCTATACAGACAAGATTTAATAAATTTAGGTAACTGGGGACGTTCACAAGATCCTGACTATTGGATAAAAAGAATTATCGAGCAAGACGGTAATATTATGGTAACTGATGTAAGAGTTCCCCATGAATATGAAGTATTTAAGGATGCCGGAGCTATCACCATAAGAGTAGAAGCTTCTAGAGATACAAGATTAAAAAGGGGTGAGCTAATCGGAGAAAATGATATTACCGAAATAGGACTTGATAATATAAAAGATTGGGACTATGTAATAGATAATAACTCTGATTATGAAACACTTACAGATAAAGTGAATGAAATTATAAAGAAAATAAAAGAGGATTAATCATCCTCTTTTATTTTTAATAAAGTATTATGGTATGTTAAACAAGACCTTCTTTAACAGCTTTTACTGCAGCTTGAACTCTATCATTTACGCACATCTTTTGTAAAATAGAGCAAACATGCGCTTTTGCAGTATGAACACTTACAATTAACTCTTTTGCAATTTCTGTATTGCTCTTACCTGATACAAGATGTTTAAGAACTTCAAATTCTCTTTCTGTGAGAGGGACTCGACCTTCATTTTGAGATTTGTTTGGTAAGAATCCAATATTTTCAACTTTTGGCAAAGAATTCAATGCAAGTTGAGCCACCATAGGATCTATCCAACAAACACCTAAAGCAACATCTCTTACAACATCTGCTAATTTTTGCGGATCAATATCCTTTAGACAGTAAGCACTTGCACCAGAACTTAGTGCAGCAATAACCTCTTCAGCTCTATCATGAGATGTTAATGCAATAATTTTAACATCAGGCAAAGACTCCTTTACTTTTAACATTGCTTCAATACCATTCATGCCAGGAAGTCCTAAATCCATTAAAACAACATTGGGTTTATGTCTTTCTATTAACTTTAGACCTTCATTAGCATCTTCAGCTTCTGCGACAACATCAATATCGGGATTAGCATTCAATGCACAACGTAAACCAACCCTTGTTAACTTAAAATCTTCAACAATTACTACCTTGATAGTGTCGCTTTCTGTACAATTTTGTTCTTTCATTTTCCCCTCACTTTTGTTTTGTCTTTTATTTCCACCAAATGTACAACTCTAAATAAATTAACCTGACCACATATTTATTAATCGCATATTTATATTAAAGGAAACCCTACTAAATTAATCCATTACCATGTTGGGTAATATTATTGTAAGAAATACAATTATTTTTATTTTAAAAATTACATGATTATCTATATGAATTATTGTATGATATAATCTATAGCATATTAGTTAGTTATATGGAGTAAATTATGTTTGATTTTTTATTTAAGAAAAAAGAAGTAGAACCTTGTAAAATGGATATTTTAAACAATTTTTATAAATTGTTGAAAGAAAAATATCCAGAAAAAAATATCTCAGAAGTAAGAAAAGATTTCTTGAATAAAACAATAACTAAATATGGATATTTACCATATTCACATGCCAAAGCACTTGAAGAACTTACTCCAGAAGAAACTCTGTTTGGGCTTGAATTAAAATGGAAGGATAACAATACTTTTAACAACGAAAAATTTGAATTTACGAATAATAATATCAGCGCACTAGCAAGGAATAACGTAAAAGATTCAAACTGGATACAAAAAGAGGGGCATGACATTAAACTTATTAACCTTGCAGGTTTAGGGAACGGAAATATTTCACAAGAAACAGGGAAATTTCTTGATTGGTTGAAACAACTACTTATTCTTCCTACAGGAAATTTAAATAATGGTATTTTCAACACTACTATTTACCTTATACCGTTTCATCCTAGAGAATTCGGTTGCGCGTATCTGCCAAAAAGTTCAGAAGTTAGCGACAAATTAAGAGATGAAGAACTTTATAAATTAACAGGCATGGATGAAAAAGAACAGGTGAAAATTTTCATTATGATGGCACAACTGGCAGGTCACCCTGTAATATATGATATTCTGCCTCAGACAGGCAGATTTTCAAAAGCTGTTCTTGCGAATCCTGAAATTGCGAGATGGTACGACATAAATAAACTAACTAACGCAATAGAAAAAAGTATTGATGATGTTCTTCATTCTACAGGACACGAACTTGATGCAGATGATATAGAAGTAATTAAAAATATTTACAAGCAAACTGACGGTAATGGAAATTTAAGTGAACATTATCAAAAAATTTACAGCGACTTTAATGAAGGACTACTTGCAATTAAGAAAAAACTTTCTAATGAAATGCTGAAAAAAAATGAACAAAACCAAATTCATAAAAGAGTAAAAAATATAGTTGCAGAAATTCTAGAAGTAAAGCCAAATAAGAAACTAACAGAAGAAGATATTACAAAACAAATAGAAATTATACAAAAATTAATTCAAGAAGGGCTTTGGCCTGCTCCTGGCGGAGCTTGGTGTTCTGCAGGGGTCCCTGTATATGACAAAATGAGTGATTGCGGTGGATATCCGACATTCAAACATTTCGATTATAAGGGAGAAGATGTTACAGAATTTGCAAATTTAGATTGCCAAACTCCATATTATTTCTGTTATTTAGAAAATGGGACATATAATGAACCTGTAATTGAATATTTTGTTAATTACATGAAAAAATTACAAAAAGAATATAATTTTGACGGTTTTAGAGTTGACCATATAGATCATATAGTAGATAAAGTTTCTGAAAAAGAAGGAAGACCTATAAGCTATCGAGCACCTAGACTTGTTCTTAATAGATTAAACAAATCAATGAAAGAAGCTATACCATACTTTGGCACACTTGCGGAATATATGTTATGGGATGATTTTTTGAAAGAATACCACAAGGATATGCATTTTGATCTTTTATGGGGAAATGATATAGTATCTCAATCAGAAAAAACTCCTCATAAAATAACACTTGATAATCAACATCTTGCAAATTACAATATCAATTTTAAACAAGGGAATATGCTTTCTATTCTAAAAACTTACAACAATCAGGATGGCGAATTCAGATGTATTGACCAATATCCAGGCCAACTTGGTAAAAATGGCGCATTGTATAAATGGTTTAAATACAAAATGTTACCAGGCGGAAAATTTGCACAAAGACCAATGTTATACGTAGATGGAGATGAAAGCTTTACAAGAAGAGGTATTGAGCATGTAATTGGAGAAGAAGTCTCCATGGCAAGAGAGAACAATGAAGATTTCTTTAAGAAATTCGATGCAATAGATCGTTTTGTAAAAAATAACCCAATAATCACTGACGGAGAAGCACAAATTATTACACAAGAAGAAGAAGGTTTCTCTGCATGGATTATATCTAAAGAACCACTAAAAACTTCATACCTTGTAGTATCAAACCACAAATATCCGACAGAAAAAGTTTCAAAAACAGATGAGAACGGTAACAGCTACACAACTATTGAAGAAGGGGAAGCAGTTACAAATAAAACAATTCAACTACCAGGAGATTATAAAATAGAAAAAGAACTTGTAATTGAAGATAATGAATTTATCCCACAAGAATACAATATCGAGTCAGGAGACATAAAGATATCATCTCTTGAGCCTGGAGAATTCAGAATTTTTGAATTAAGTAGAATATAAATAAAAAAAATCCAAGATTTATTCTTGGATTTTTTATGCTAAAAAGTTGCCCTAGATTTTATTTTAGAGTATTCTAATTGTATGATTAAGCAAATAAGAATCAAAGATTATATACTGATAGACGAGCTTATAGCAAATTTTCATGACGGATTAAATGTAATTACCGGCGAAACTGGTGCAGGGAAAAGTATTCTTATTAATGCGATAGATTTAGCATTTGCACCAAGAGTTTCTAAAGAAGTGATAAAACACAACAAAGAAAAAGCCGTGATAGAGCTTGTTATAGAAAATACAAAGCACGATATAAAAAATCTTTTTGAAGAAAACGGAATAGATTACTTTGGGAATGAAATTGTCCTGACAAAAGAAATCACACCTAGCAGTGTTCGTTCAAGAATTAATGGAACACTTGTCAATCAAGAATTTATAAAAAATTTGAAAAATTATTTTTTGGATATACATTCCCAACATCAAACTTATGCTTTTATGCAGCCTAAGTATCATATTACGCTTTTAGATAACTATGCAAAAGATTCTTACGGTGAAAAACTTGAAGCATACAAAGAAAAATACAAAGATTATCTAAAACTACAAAATGATCTTGAACAACTCAAAAATGCAGCAAACATAACAGAATCCCAATTAGACTTTTTAAAATTCCAAATAGAAGAAATAGAAAGTGCTAATATTCAAACAGAAACAGAAGATGAAGAACTAACTAAAGAACTTGAGGTTCTTGAAAATGCAGAGAAATTGAAAGAACTTACAGGCAGTTCATACTGGGCAGTTATTGGAGATGATGGATCTATTATAGAAGCTCTTGGAAAAATCAAACAGAATATTTCCAAAGCAGCTAATTATGATGAAAAATTGACTGAAATAGAACAAAACCTTATTGATACAATTGAAAGCCTTCATGATATCGGCAGCAGCTTGAGAAATTATAGCCAAAATCTCGAAAATGATACAGAAAGACTTAATGAAATTCAAGAAAGATTGTTTTTACTAGATAAGTTGAAAAGAAAATACGGAGGTTCTTTACAATCCGTTCTTGAAACTTTAGAAAATTCGTCCAAAGAACTATCGGCAATAGAATTTTCTACACAGAACATTGATGAGCTCGAAGAAAAAATAAAAAAAGAATACATAGAACTTACATCTATTGCAAAAGATATTAGTGAACAACGCAAAAACTATGCAGAAGTTTTATCTGTACTGATACAAGATAAATTAGCTAACTTGGAACTACCTAAAGCAAGATTTAAAATTTCAATAACAGAAAAAGATTTATCAAATGACGGTATAGATAACGTAGAATTTTTAATATCAACAAACGTCTCAGAAGATTTGAAACCTCTTGCAAAAGTTGCATCAGGAGGAGAAATCTCTCGTGTGATGCTTGCAATAAAATCAATCTTTGCCCAAAGCGATAATATTGATACCGTAATATTTGATGAGATTGACACTGGCATATCAGGCAAAGCATCTCAAAGTGTTGCTGATGAAATTTTAGAACTATCTAAATATCATCAGATAATTTTAATTACGCACCAAGCAATAATTGCATCAAAAGCAGATAAACACTTCTACGTAAAAAAATCTCAAGAAGATGAAACTAAAGTAGATGTGTATGTCTTAACTGGAGATAATAAGATCAAAGCTCTTGCAGAACTTGCAGGCGGTGAAATTAATGAACAATCAATGGAATTTGCAAAATCACTAATTAACTCTTAAAAAAAAGTACACAATCACTTGTGTACCATAGGAGTTGTTAGTCTTCAATAAAATCTCTAAAATGTTTTAATTCCTCTTTCTCTCTGATTTTCAATAATGCACCTTCTTCAAGCTGCCTTATGCGCTCTTTTGAATAGCCCATTATTGATCCTAACTGTTCAAGCGTTTTGGGAATTTCACCATTTATTCCGAAACGACATGATATAATCTGTTTTTCTCTTTCATTTAATGTTGACAATAATTCATTGATACTACCTTTAAGAGCATTATTTTTAGTCTGAATTTCAGGAGAACGATAACTCTTATCCTCAACATAATCTCCTACACTTAAATCTTCAGTAACAGGAGTTTCAAGACTAATTGGTTCTTTTATTATAGCTTTTTTTATTGCAGACAATTTTTTTACGGGTAAATCCATACGTTTTGCAATCTCATCATCTGAAGGCTCTCGACCTAACTCAAAAGACAACAAAGTAAATGTCTTTTTATAGCGTCTTATTTTATCAGCCATATGTACTGGAATTCTTATTGTCCTAGAAGAATTAGAAATTGCTCTTATTATAGTTTGCTTTATCCACCAAGTAGCATATGTTGAAAATTTAAAATTTCTTGAATAATCAAACTTTTCAGCAGCCTTAATTAGCCCTAAAGAACCTTCTTGCACAAGATCCATAAACAAAACACCTTGACCAATATATTTTTTTGCAATACTCACAACAAGACGAAGATTCGCTTGGACCAGTTTTCTTTTAGCAACTTCAGCTTGATTTGGTTTTCCTTCTTTAATCTGCTTTCCAAGAGACTTTTCTTCTTTTGACGATAATAATTTTACCTTGCCAATATCTTTCAAATACATCTGTAAAATATCATCATCATTTGCAATAGAATTAAATGTTTTTACTTCCTCAACATCTTCACCTATCCCTTGTAAGAAATCAGGAGAAGAAACATATTCTGAATCATCATAAAAAGATGTGCTACAATACTTCAAATCTTTATACAAAGAATTATTCTCAACTTCTTGATACTTCAAATTAGTCGTCATAAAACTTCCTCTCATCTTAATCACACATATCTAATCTCTACTTACATAACTCTTAGACGAAAGGACTATAAATTTGTTTCAAAAAACATATAGAAACATATTATTTTTTGATGTAAACTACTGGTATGACTAGAAATTTTGAATACAAAAAAGAAATAAAAAATACTACCCCAAATATTAATATCGAAAATTTAACTTCAATAATTTGTGATGAAGACTTAGAGAAATTTTGTAAAAATTTCTCAGAAATAAATTTTAAACCAGGAGAAAGATCTGACAAATATGTACTAGACTCCCACAACTTAAAATATATTAAATCAGGGGATTTCAAAGCTAATCTTCACGTCCATACCAAATACTCAGACGGGAGTAGCAGCGTTGAAAATATTCTTGATAAAGCAAATGAAATTGCTAAAACAAACGGAGAATTTATCATAGCAATAACTGATCATGACTGCGTTGATGGAGCTAAAGAGGCTATTGAAATTCTTTCCCAAAACCAAGACAAATATAGAAATTTAAAGGTAGTTCTCGGACTTGAAATATCAACATATGCAATAACTTTAAAAAATCAAAAATCTCCGGTATCAGTTCATCTATTAGTTTATGGAATCAACCCTTTCGACACAAAGTTGAATGAATTTTTAGACAAGAAAAGAATGCTAAAATTGGAACTAGCAAAACAAACTATAGCATCTCTCAATAAAGAGTTATCAACTGATTTGGGTTATGAATTTACTCTTGAAGAAGCAGCATTAGTACATGAAATGGTAAAAAAGGGACTTGATGAGGTAGCTCATCCGCTAAAAAAATATACAGCTGGGAAAATTCTACATTCATATTATTGTCCAAATGCTGATTTTACATATGAAAAACCGATAAAAAAATTCAAATATTTATTCAAATCATCTGAGCCATATTATAAAATATATAAAATAGCTCTTGAAAAATATTTAAATAAAAAATTACCGGAAATCCCTACAAACATTGAGCAATATGTATTAAAAGCCCAAGAAATATACTCAAAATCACACCCACACATAGGGAACAAAATTGATGCAATTGCAGATTTTGAAGATGCGGTAAAATTTATTAATTCACTTGACTATGGATATATGTGTATTGCTCATCCCGCAAGAACAAGTCCTCTAAAATCTGATCTTACTATAGAAGAATTCTATGATGATTTGTTCCACAATTTCAAAAAATTAGGGGATGAAAAAGCAACATTTTTTGAAGGTTATTATCAATCATATGAAGGAGAAAGAGTCTTTAACTGGCTTGAAATAATAAACAATGCAGCAAAAAAATATAATTTAACCGCAACAGGCGGCATGGATTCACATGGGCTTGACGTTGTTTCTCGCTGTCCTTATACTTAATATAAAATAGGTTGGATTTATGAAAAATAAAATATTTCTATTAATTTGTCTTGTAATTCTAAGTAACAATATCACATATGCATCAGATGATTATGTTAGTCCTGAAACTTATGCAGTTAATGAATCAGAACTAACTGATTACATGACAATACCTTCAAATAAAGAAGAATATATTAAAAGTAAAAAAGTAAAAGAATACTCTGAAAAAGAACCAAGTAAAATAAAAGAAGGTATTAAAGGCTGGCTTAGAGAAAAACGCTACAATGCACAAGAATCACATCATGGAGAAATCCATGAAATAAAAGTAAAACAACGTATGGAATACGAACAAAAACTTCTTGATGAAGAACAGAAAAAAGAAGAATAATAGCGTAAAAGAAATAAAAAACATAAAAATAAAAAAAGTAGTTGACAATAAAATTTGTTTCAGTTATGATTAATCTTGTTGAGGGCGTTTAGCTCAGTTGGTAGAGCGCCTCCCTTACAAGGAGGATGTCAGAAGTTCGAGTCTTCTAACGCCCACCATAAAAAAGATCGCAAAAGCGGTCTTTTTTTTATCTATACAAGTTTTAATTTATGCTATTATAAATCTATGCAAGTTAACGAAGAACTAACAGTAAAAATAGAAAAACTATCAAATCTTGGCTATGGAATAGCAAAGCATGATGGTATGGTAATTTTTGTAGAAAATTCCTGTCCTGGAGACACTGTAAAAATAAAAATATCAAAAGCAAATAAAAATTACTCAAATGCCAAAGTTATAGAAATTATAGAACCTTCTCCACACAGAATAGAACCATTTTGTGCAATGCAAAAAGTATGTGGAGCATGCCAGCTTCAATTCATAGATTACGATTATCAATTAGAACTAAAAAGACAAATTGTAGAAGACGCAATGCGCACAATTGGGAATTTGGATTTAGAAATAAAAAAGCCAGTACCGAGTCCTGAACAAAAAGAATACAGACATAAAATACAATATCCAATATCTCAAACAAAAGTTTCTAAACGTATGCTTGCAGGCTACTACAAACCAGGGACACATGAAATTGTAAACATAAAACACTGTCCAATTCAACCCAAAATTTGTGATAACATAATAGATTTCATAAGAGACAAATCCCAAGAATTCGGAATCACAGGCTACAATGAAAAGAAACATTCCGGAGATTTGCGACATGTTGTTATAAGAATTTCTGCTACAAACGACAAATGCCTAGTAACTTTAGTTGTTAATGCGACAAAATCTTTTGAAAAACTTAAAAATTTTGCTCAATGCATATTCGACAACTTTAAAGAAGTTATTGGCGTCTGTGCTAATTATAATTCAAAACGCACCAACGTGATACTCAGTTCGAAAACAGAATGCCTTTGCGGAAAAGACTTTGTTAAAGAAAGGATTCTTGAAAAAACATTCAAAATTGGACCAAACACTTTTTTCCAAGTAAATCCTAAAAGTGCAGAAAATATTTTTAAATATGTAAAAGAACATATTAAAAATAATTTTGAAAACCCGCTACTACTTGATGCATATGCAGGAGTTACATCTTTTGGCATATGTGTTGCTGACGTTTGCAAAAAAGTTGTAAGCGTAGAGGAAAACAAAGATTCTGTAGTACTTGCTTCTGAAATTATTAAAAATAACGATATTAAAAATATTGAAATTCACAATATGGATGCCGCTAAATATTTTCAAAAAGAAAAAAGAAAATTTGATGTAGTCATTTTAGACCCACCAAGAAAAGGCTGCACTAAAGAAAGCCTTGATGAAGCTGCAAGACTATGCAAAGGTCAAATCATTTATGTAAGTTGTAATCCTGCAACACTAGCAAGAGATCTAAAATATCTTACAACAGAAAAAGGCTGTATAGTAAATAGCGTACAACCTTTTGATATGTTCTGTCACACTTACCATATTGAAAATGTAGCAATTATTTCCGTTTCTTCACAGAACTAGCTTTGTGTCCAACCTCTGCACCTTGCGAGGGAGGAGAATTAAAGAAATCAATTGTTTCCTTTAGACTTTCACGAATCTTTGCAATTTTGATAGAATCAAGTCTTTTTTCCACAGCTAATTCTTTCAATTTTTCTTTATCAGCTGCATGTTCAAGTCTTAATTCCTTGTAACGAGAATTAATTCTATCAAGTAATCCTGCAAAATAAGTATCAAATAACTTCAAATCTTCTTTTGAAAAATGGATAGGAATTTCATCGGAAATATCATACAAATCTTTATTTTTTGCATTTAAAAATAATTTTTCTGAAATCTTTCCTCTAAACATTTGCTCAATAAGTTCAATATATCTATTAGCTTTATGAGAATGAGAACCGAATGTTCTATCTGACAAATCAACATTTAACTTCCCTAATTCTCTCAAAGAAGAATATACTTTTTCTGATTCCAAATGTTTTGCTCCTGCATAATTTGGACCAAATAAAATAATTAATTCATGACTTATAGGAGTACTTGATTTATCAGTAACTCTGACAAATCTCATTTGAATATCTTCATATCCTGATTTTTGAGGTTTTCCTATAGAATACTTTAAATCTGGAGTCAATTTATCTATAGATTCAGACGCTCCTTCAAGTCTAATATCTAAATCAGGAACCTTAACTTTTCTTTTTAATGAAACATTATCACTTTTTGGAACATAACCTCTTCCAACAAGTTCTTCTAAAGATGTTTCCGTTTTTTCTAAAACATATCCACGTTTTTTCATTTCCGGCAACAATTTTTGAGTAAGATTATCCAAATCATAAGGATTATTACAATACAAAGTCGCTCTAATATAATCAGGGACTTTCATATTCCCGGAACGTGCAATTTTACTTACATATGATTTTGGAGATTTTACTGGAGACAACTCACAATAAGCTCTATCAAAAGAAAAACCATCCTTAGACAAAGAAATTGCAATAGATTCTAATACGTCCAAATAAGTTGTTGCAATACGACGCATACGAGCCATACCGGACTCAACACTTTTTTCAACATAATCAGAAATAGTTGAAGTAGCCTTTTTAGAATATTTTGCTCCAACCCCAAAGAATGATACCGTATCTGCCTTCAAGGGTGAAAGCCTTGAAGGCATTACAGGATTACTGTAATGCGAATTTTCAGCGTTTTGCTTTAATTGAGGCATTTTGGGGGTAAAAAATTGAATTTTCATAATCTAACCTTTATTCTACACATTTAAATATAAGTATAATCAACACTAAAAATTTACCCTTAACAGTAAATAAAGTCGACTTTGTAATAAAAATTTACACAAATAAAATTTTGTCAAAAAAATATGTTTGTACTATCATGTAAAAGTACAATTATTAACCAAAGAAGGTGGAAAATATGGTAAACAAACTTATTAAAGAAGACACAAAAATGTTTTTAACCGGAAATGAAGTTTTGGCTTACGCTGCAAACGCTGCAGAAGCTGAATACATGTACGGTTACCCAATTACACCACAGAATGAAATCATGCATACTTGGTGTAAATTGCTTCCAAAAACAGAAGCAGGCTTTTTGCAAACTGAAGACGAAATTTCAGCAGGTTTCTCTACTATCGGCGGTATTTTAGCTGGTAAAAGAGCTTTCACAGCAACTGCTGGCCCTGGAAACGTTATTATGCAAGATGCTCAATCTATGGCAGAAATGATGAGAATACCTTTCGTTTGCGCAGTTATGCAAAGAGGAGGCCCTTCTACAGCTACAGTTATTTACGCACAACAAGAAACTAGATTGACTTGTTATGGTGGAAACGGAGAAGGCTTCAGAGTTGTTTACTCAACAGCAGGTCACCAAGACTTGTATGATTATATGATTAAAGCATTCAACACTGCTTGGACATATCGTTTCCCTACTTATGTACTAGCTGACGGTTACCAAGGAAAAATGAGAGAACCTGTAATGTTATATGATCCAGCTTCTCGTGGTATCAAAATGGTTCCAACAGAAGCAGCATTACTAGCTCCTGGAAAAATCGGTGTTGATAGAAAATCAGCTCACATGAGAAATACATACAACATGGAAGAAGAACTAATGGAAGTTCTTGAAGGCTATCAAAAAGATTATGACAAAATGGCTGAAGAAATTGCTGAATACAAAGAATATAAAGCAGATGATGCAGAAATTCTTATCATTGCTCATGGTATTGTTGCTCGTTCTGCAGTTACAGCAATCGACCAATTAAGAGCAAAAGGTATTAAAGTAGGCTTGTTCAGACCTATTACAATCAGACCTTTGGCTGTTAAACCTTTAAGAGAAGCAGTAAAAAGAGCTAAACAAGTTCTATTTACTGAATCTGCTAACGGTCAATTAGCTCAAATGGTAATAGAAAAACTTTATGGCTTACAAACTCCATACTCAACATTATTCAAAATGGGTGTTGGTGTAACTGGTGACGATATCGTTAACAAAGTTGAGGCTATGATTAAAGAACCAGCTACTGTATAAGCAGAGTAATAAAAGACAAATAGAATTTAATTAAAAGGAGATAAATTATGACAGAGGTATTAACATTACCACCAAATCTACCTAACGCTCAAAACGCAGAAGTTGGCGCTAGTAAATTCTGCCCTGGCTGCGGTCATGGTATGATTTTGAAATCATTAGCTTTTGCTATTGATGATTTGAACTTAAAAGAAAAAGCTGTTTTCGGTTGTGATATTGGATGTTCATTACTATCCTGGAATTACATGGATGTAGATACAGTTCAAACTCACCACGGTCGTACAACTCCTGTAATCTATGGCGTAACAAGAGCTAATCCTGAAGCAATTGGTATTGCATATATGGGCGATGGTGGCGGTCTAGCTATCGGTGCTCAACACTTAGTTAACGCAGCAGTTCGTGGCGAAAGAATGCTAATCATTGTTGCTAACAACACTAACTACGGTATGACTGGTGGTCAAATGTCACCAACTACAATGCCTGGACAACGTACAGAAACAACTCCATATGGTCGTGATTGCGAAACTACAGGTAAACCTGCTAAGGGTGCTGAAATGGTTGCAGCTATCGCTGATCATGAAAAATCATACGTTGCTAGAGCTTCTGTTTCTAACTTAAGAAACTTAAGAAAAGTATTTACAAAAGCTCTTAAAAACGTTGAAATGGGTGGCTTCTCATTCGTTGAAGTTCTTTCACTTTGCCCTCTTAACTGGAGAACAAACAATGTTGATACTTGGGGCAGATTGAAAACTATGGAAGAATGTTTTGAAGTAAAAGAATTTCTTTCAAGAGAAGGTCTGTAGTTAGAAGTAATTAATTTACAAAGAAAGGTAAAACAATGGCTAGAACAAAAATGGTATTAGCAGGAGAAGGCGGACAAGGCGTTCAATCTGTTGCTAAAATTCTTGTAGAAGCCGGTTATGAAGCTGGTAAACAAGTATTATATATTCCAAACTTTGGTGTAGAACAACGTGGTGGTGTTTCAATTGCATTCTGCCAAATCGCTGATGAAATTATCGGTGAACCTCGTTTTGCTAAAGGTGACATTGTTATTATGTTATCAGATAGAGCAATCGACAGATGCGAAACTTACGTTGATGAAAATGCAACTGTAGTTTATGACTCATCAGTATGTACTAAAAAACCAACTTGCAAATGCAAAAGAGTAATTGCAGTTGATGCAAACAAAATGGCTAACGAAGATCCTTCATTGGGTGCTCGTGTATTTAACATCATTATTTTAGGTGTATTGTTGGCTGCAACAAACGTTCTTAAACTTGATGACGTTAAAAACGCTATGGAACTTGCATTAAAGAAAAAATTCGATGCTAAACCTGAATTAAGAACTAAAAACCACAAAGCTCTTGAAGTTGGTATGGAATTAGTTAACGAAAAAGCTGCTGTATAAATATCAGCATGGTTTAGAAAAGAAAAGCAAGAAAGGTAGTAATAAAATGACAGAACAAAAATATAACGGATACAAAGTAGAAGGCGTAGCTAAAGGAAAAGCTGATTACTACGTATACACAGACCTTTGTAAAGGTTGCGGACTTTGTATTGCAAAATGTCCGATGAACAAAAACGGAGAACAAACTTGTTTGAAATGGTCTAAAGAAGTTGGTTTATTCCAAACTCCAGCTGTAGAACCAGATCCAAATGTTTGTATCGGTTGCGGAACTTGTGCTTTGGTTTGTCCTGATAGCGCAATTAGAATTGAAAAGAAATAATTACATAATTATATTTTCAATAAAAAGAGTCCTTTTTTTCAAAGGGCTCTTTTTTTATATATGTTTTAATACAAAAAATTTTGGGAAAATATATTATGTAAGGAGAGAATTTTTTGGAAAATCAGTTTAGTAATTACGACAATTATATAGAGAGCGTTATTGAACAAGTTGATTCTATTTCCTCAAAAAAACTGAATGTTTTTGAACAAAAATATCTTAAAAACATCATAAAAAATTATGCTACGACAATGAGAAAATATGCAGAAAAAGAAAACTTTTTTTGTGAAACATCTATTTTAGAACTGATACGACTTTCTAGTAAATGGACGTATCATAAATGTATGGATCTAATGCATTCAACAATCCCTCAAAACTACTGGGATGACATGCTTATAAAAATGAATATTACAATATATGAGTTCTATAAACTTGGAAAAGTCTATGAATATTCTGACAAAAGAATAAACAAGCTTATTGAAGATGAAGTAAATCTTTGCTACAGCGATTGTGTAAATGATTTACATGATAGAAAAAGAATAGATGAAAATACTTTTGCAACTGCAATTATGCAATCTAATATTGATGACTTTCTGAATATAAAAGAAACAATAGGAGAAAAAATCCAAAAATACTTTAAAAAAGCTTTCTCTATATTAATTATACTATGTGGTGCATATTGCTGTCTTATAACTACAAAATTCAACATCCAAGAAATGTATTTTATAACATCGATTCTTGCAATAGGCTGCTATATGCTTTTTGTAAACGAGATAATAACTAAAAGTTATTATTTGTATACGATTTTTGGATGTTTAATACTACTAATGCTAAATAATCAATTTCAACCGTTTCCTGAACAAATAAACTTTATCAATACTGCTGTTATAATATTCTGTACAGGAAATATTTTAGGATTTAGTATAGGAAATAAAAAAACAGAATTATATTAAAATAATTCTGTTTTTTTATAAACATTTATAAAATTACAAATAAATACCTAATCATCTATATCTTCTAGGTCATCCGTCTCAGAATTTTTTTCTAATTCTCTTTTCATTCTAATCTCATCAATTCTATTCTGAACTTCTTCTGGCATACCTGATTTTGCACCATCCGCTAGAATTTCCATTTCTTCTCTATTTTGAAGATTTTGCATCAAAAAATCATTCTGAAATTCTAATTCAGCTTTTTCTTTTGTTGTTTCATTTAATAAATTATGTTGAGCCATAGCCAAATTACTAATTTCACGAAGACGAGCACGAGATAGTGCAACTTGCTTTTCTTTCATTTGGTTATAATTTTGAATATAAGCGGCAGTCTTATCGCTGTTGCCTCTTACAGAGTTATATATACCACCCAACATCAAAGCAGCAGGAGACCAATCCAATGCAAGAGCTCCAATGTTTTTTAACCAATCAGGAGATTTTTTTCCAAGTTTGTTATAAGAATGTTTTACAACATCTACAACATTACTTTCATTTATTTTATCCGCTAATTTTCCTACTTTATTACCAACTTTTGTTGTAAATTCAGGGGTAAATAATTTTCCAACTCTAGCAATTCCATGTGGTAAAGCTGCCAAAACAGCAATACCAGCTGCTAAAGTACCCATAAATGAAAGTGTTGGATGTTTATAATCAAATTTTCTTACATCTTTAGATTTTTCAGCTGCTTTCTTTCTACCAAGTCCTAGTAAATCAATTGCCGCTAGAGCTGTTGTCAAAAACGCAGCAACCTTAAGACCTTTTGCCATACGGCCAGCTACACCTGAAATTTCTTTTGTGAATAGTGCTGTCTTTGAAGAATCAGTCAATAAAGCTGTTGCAATACCTGAAGCAAGAGGTGCAGAATACATCAAAGCGTTAGTTACTTTTTTATTCCTTTTCTCATCAACCTGTTCAGAAGCTCTTTCATAAGCTCTTTGACGAATAGCTCTATCATCAAGCCTAATCATTGCATCTATTCTATCGCGGCGGCCTTCAAAGTTCCTATTGGTAACTGACTGAATATTCATACACACACCTACACTTTCTAGTTTGATTATAACTTATTAAAACCAAAAAGTAAATTTTCTTGCTACTTTTGTCATATATTGTTAAGTTTGTTTACAATTAACTATCTTTCCTATATCATACAGAAATGAGAAAATTTTATATCCATACTATGGGCTGCAAATCTAACCAATTTGAAAGCTCTATTATAGAAGAAAACCTTATAAATAATGGGTTAGAAAAAACAAATAAAATAGAAAATTCAGATATATATATTTTGAATTCCTGTACAGTTACGCATAAAAGTGACAATGAAGCATTGTATCTGTTAAGAAATGCTAAGCATAAAAATCCCAACTGTATGACAATTTTAACAGGATGTCTTGCACAAATTGAAAAAGAAAAATTATTAGAAGAAGATTTTATCGACTACGTAATAGGAAATGATGAAAAACTTCATATTTTTAATTATATTGATAGTAACAACAAGTGCCATGCTTCTGACATTATGGAATTGTCAGAGTTTAATAAAACAGTCTTAATCGATACAACAAAAACAAGAGCAAGCCTCAAAATCCAAGATGGTTGTGATAACAGATGTTCATACTGTATAATTCCATTTGCAAGAGGTAAAAGTAGAAGCGCAGATGTTGATTTCATCTGCGAGCAAATAAACAACTTTTCAAAACATGGATTCAAAGAAGTAGTGCTCACAGGTATTCATATTGGACAATGGGGTAAAGACATTGGTAAAAATCTTTTGGATTTATTAAAAGAAATAGAACTCAGAACAACTATAGAACGCTATAGACTAGGGTCATTAAATCCTTTAGAAATAGATGATGAAATGTTAGAATTTTTAAAAACATCTAAAAAATTCTGCCCTCATTTCCATCTTTCTTTGCAATCTGCATGTAATAAAACCTTGAAATCAATGAATAGATTTTATACAGTGGAAAGTTATCTTGAATTGATAGAAAAAATTAATAAAACATTTGAACTTCCATTCCTAGGAAGTGATATAATCACAGGTTTTGCAGGAGAAACAGATGACGATTTTGAAATCACTAGAAAAAATCTTGAAAAATCTGGGCTTTCTCAAATCCATACCTTCCCTTATTCAATTAGAAAAGGGACAGTAGGTGCAAAATCTGCAGAACAAATAGATGATAAAGTAAAAGAAAACAGAGCCACTATAATCAAAAACATTTCAAAAAATAAATTAACTGAATTTATAAATAAAAATATAGGAAAAGAATATGAAATTTTGATAGAAAAACATCCTGATAAAAACTCCGGATGTCTTAAGGGGATGACTAGAAATTATCTTACAGTTATTACTGATAATAACGATTTATCTCTATTAAATACAATACAAAAAGTAAAAATTAAAGAATACAAAAATAATAAAATTTATGGTGAATTGCAAAAAAAATAAAGGTTCAAATGAACCTTTATTTTTTATTATATCTACTTGTCTACTCTCTACTATTTAATTTTGCCAACAATTTTAAAATTTCTAAATACAACCACACTAAAGTAAGCATAATCCCAAAAGCGGCATACCATTCCATATCCTTAGGCATGAGATTTTTAGCACCTTCTTCGATAAACCAAAAATCTTGAATTAATGACATAGCGGCAATACCGATAATAATGATAGAAAAAGCAATTCCAATAATGCCTGATTCAAAAATAGCAGGAATTCCTCGTCCAAAAAAAGACGCAATAAACTGAATTAAATATATAGCCATGACAGAAAGTAAAGATGTCATTAGAATAGCGTTAAATTTTTCTGTAAATCTTATTAAATTAGATCGATATAGTGACAACATTATTAAAAGAACAATAAAAGTTCCGGCAATAGCCTGAATAGCTATACCACGCCATGTTTCATTTAAATACGCTGACACACCACCTAAAAAAAGCCCTTCTGCTAATGCATATACAGGAGAAAGATATTTTGCAGTTTTTTCTCTTGTAATAATTACAATTACAGCGGCAATCAGTGCAACAAAAACACCAACAACAGCTAACACAGATACTTGATCAATATGTCCTGTCAATAATAAAGACCAGTTATAAATAGCACCAACAAAAACACAAGCTAACAATACCAGAATTTTATTAATAGTTCCTGAAATTGTCATTGGAGCAGAATCTAGAACTCTCTCTTGTGAATAAAAATTATCGTTTAATACAGGATTTGACATAATTAACTCCTTCCTTTACCATGATGGTATTATATACTATTTTTTTTGTTATCACAAGGGATTAATTATTTTTTAAGGATTGGATAAATGTTTCTTGAAAACTATACTAAGTTCATAAAATATTACGGAAAAGATAAAGCTGCACAGATATGTGGATTTGTAACACTTTCACTAATTGCCGGAGTATTAGAATTCGTTGGAATTGCACTAATATATCCTTTTATTCTTATGATTATACAACCAGAAAAAATTGCACCTACTATTCCAATACTTAAGATTAACATTCCAGCAGGAAATACAACCTTAACGGCTCTTTTAATTGGGGCTTTAGTACTATGTATTTTTATTTTCAAAAATGTATTCATGATCGTTTCACTATATATTCAAAATAGATTTGTTTCAAATTGGAAAAAAGACATAACTACAAAATTTATGGAATATTATATCTACGCACCATATAAAGAAATAAGTAGCACTTCGGATTCAAATAAGTTATACACACTAAATACACTATGTAGCCAAGCTTTAGATGGATTCATATTCAGAGGCTTAAATTTTTTAACCAATACAATAATAATTATTATGATTTTAGGATTATTACTATATAAATTTCCTATGGCTGCGGGTATAACTATCATTTTTGTACTTATTAGTATGACAATACAAAATAAATTTTTCAAAAAAAGAACACTTTTACTATCAAAACAATTAGGGAAAGAACTAAGTATCTATAATAACTGTGTAGTTGAAAATGTTAAAAATTTAAAAGAAATAAAAATATACTCAGGAGAAAAAGAATTTTATACCAACTTTTTAAATAACGAAATTACTTATAGAAACATACAAACACTACAAGGTTATTATAGCAATATGCCTCCATATATTATAGAAATACTTGTAGTTACATCTCTTCTAATAGTATCAGGAATTATAGCATATCAAAAATTAGACGATTATTCTTCACTGCTTGCTTCATTTGCAATAGTAGTTGCAGCATTATTCAGAATTGCTCCGGCTCTTAATAGAATTCAAACTTCTATAATAAATATTAACGCATCTAGAGAGTTCGTAAAACAAATTAACCAAGAATACGAAAAATATAATCTTGGGGAAGTTAAAATTTATAATTCTGACAGAACCAAAAAAATAGATTTTAATTCAAAAATTCTACTGAAAAATATAACTTTTTCATATGATGATAATAAAAATATAATCAAAAATTTATCACTTGAAATAAATAAGGGGGATTTTATTGGAATTATTGGGCTATCAGGAGCTGGAAAAAGTACACTTGCAGATATAATCTTGGGATTATTGCCTCCACAAAAAGGAGAAATATTTGTTGACGATATCAAGCTAACTTCCTCAAATTATTCAATGTTCAGAAATATCATTGGCTACGTCCCTCAACAAGTAAATATTTTAAATAAGTCGTTCAAAGAAAATGTAGCATGGGGAATACCTGTAAATGAAATAGATGATCATGGCGTTAAAAAAGTTCTTGAAGCAGCACAAATGCTAGAACATGTTATGAATTTCAAGGAAGGGATTAATGCACAAGCAATATCAGAACAAAATGGGTTGTCACAAGGGCAAAAACAAAGAATAGCAATAGCTAGAGCCTTATATAGGGATCCTGAAATTCTTATATTTGATGAAGCTACATCTTCTCTTGACGTGAAAGTTGAAAAAGAAATTACAGACATGCTCACAAATTTCAATAAGAATAAAACAATTATAGCTATTGCACACAGACTATCTACACTAAAAGCTTGTAATAAGCTCATATATCTTAAAGATGGTGAAATAGTTGATATTGGGTCATTTGAGGAGTTATCATCAAGACATGAAGACTTCTCAGAACTTGTAAAATTATCATCTTTAAAATAATTTAAAAAAAGTACTTTACAATAAAAATTTTTTATTATATAATAAGTACATAAGCTTTAGGAAACGATTTCACCCCGAGATTTTGACTAAAGCACAATAAAGAGATAATCCTCAGTAGCTCAATGGCGGAGCAACCGGCTGTTAACCGGTAGGTTGTTGGTTCGAGTCCAACCTGGGGAGTTTTTTCTATATATATGGTTTGAATCAGGTTCAAACCCTTTTTTAATGCCGTTTTCTAGAGTTCGATTGTATTTTAATGTCCGATTTGTGTATAAACTATGGTTTGACAGACATTGCAGGTGTAATAAAGTGAGTGTTTTGCGTATGACAGATGGTGCGATTATTTCGGGCAATCGGCTTGTGTAGCGGATTTTA
>CALVFT010000010.1 GCA_944326915.1 Candidatus Gastranaerophilales bacterium | reverse complement strand
TAATGGAAAAAGAATATCATATTTTATCTCTATCTGGCGGTAAAGATTCTACAGCTCTTGCGTTCTTTATGAAAGAAAATATGCCTGATATTTTTGAAAAATTAGAACTTGTATTCTATGACACAGGCTGTGATCTTCCTGAAACTTATGATTATTTAAATAAAATCGAAATATTTTTAAATAAGAAAATTACTAGAGTAAAACCAGAAAAAAGTTTTGACCATATTTTTCATACAAATTTTTTAATACCTGCACCACATAGAAGATATTGTACTATTGAACTTAAGGTTAAACCATCTTGGAAATATATTTATAAAAAGATTGAAAAAGAAGGGAAAGGTATTTTTTATTTTTATATTGGAATAAGATGGGATGAATCTTGGAGAAAAGGAATCTCTCCAAAAACAGAACAAGAAAAAAAACTTGTAAAAGCAAAATACCCATTTATAGAAAATCAAATCAATAAAAATGATGTAGAAAAAATTCTTATAAATAACGGGATTTTTTATCCCGATTATTACAAATGGAGAGCTAGAAACGGTTGTTATTTTTGTTTTTATCAAAAACCAATTGACTGGATTAACCTTTATGAAAAACATCCAGAATTATATAAAAAAGCAATGTACTATGAAGAAACAGGATTAAAATCAAATGGAGAAGTTTTTAGATGGTGTCAATATGGAACACTCAGAGAAATGATAAAAAAAGAAAATTTAGAAAAAATAAAAAAAATCAAAAAAATAAAAAACAAAATAAAAATATTGAATTAAAACTAATTGAGAAATTATAATTTACACTTAGGATCATTTTTATCAGTTAATCCATTATGGTCATTATCGATACCATCTTTACAAGAATACTTTGAATCCATCCCTTCTGCTTCAGGAATATAATATAGCCACTTATCTGGGATTGATTTCCAAAGCACATAAAAATATTTATTAGTTTCATTAGCAATTCTTGAATTTTGAATTTTAAAAAAATTTTCATCATTGAAATTTACCGCAGAATTTGTCCAGTTTAAAGAGCCGGTAAGGGTTATGTTATCATCAATAACAGCTAATTTACAATGCATTTTCCCAGCCCAATTTTCAACTTTCACTGGAATTTTATTTTCTCTCATTAAGTTGATATATTTACTAAAATCTTTTGCAAAAGAAGCATCAACAATTACTTTTACATCAACACCTCTACTTTTAGCTTTTATTAATTCTTCTAAAATATTCTTATTAGTAAAATAAAACATTCCAACATATATAGATTTTTTAGCATTTTGAAAACTTGGTATTATTGCATCACTTAAAATATCTTCATTCGGAGCAAAATAAATATCTAGTATCGTTCCATCTGCCAAAATTAAATTTTTAGCAAACACTTTTTGTTTATCGATATGAAATTTTTCATCATCATACATCTGTGAAATTTCTTGGCGATAAATATCTGCAACTTTTTTATCTTTTATCAAATATGAAACATTTGCATTAAAGCCTCCGGAACAAGTAGAACTTATATTAGTAGATCCAGTCCAGACATGATCATTTGAAAATACAAAAACTTTATTATGCATTAAATACCCTAATTTCTTTTGTTTGTCATAATATTCTTGCATTTCATCTCTTATTGCAAAATCTGTCTTAATACATTTACATTGAAATTGCAATTTATGAGTATCTGGATAATCATTTTTTCCTCTTGTATTTACATCCACAATCCCTCTCACATTAACATCAGGATTATTACACAACCTACTAATTTGCATGAAAATATTCGGTTGATTATATATTCCATACATCATAAAATCAAGAGATTTATTTTCTTGTTTCAATTCCTCATACAGGACTTTAGCCGCTTGTGTTCTGATTTTATAAGAAGGTTTCCTATAAAATGGATAATTAAACATTAAATCAATACTGTTATCTTCTACCACTGCAAAAACAGGAATAATAGCAGCTATTAAAAATAAAAATAGGAATATAATAATTTTTCTCATTACAACTATTATAAATAAAACTTAAAAAAAAATAACAACACATTAGATATTTTCAAATTGACAAATATTCCCAATAATGTATAATTTAGTCAGAGATAGCTGAATAAAAGGAGTTAATATGAAATTTTTAGTTATAGTAGTTGTAATAGCTGTAGCTGTTTGGGCATATATGAATGTTGATTTTGCAAACCTTAAAAATGAAGCCCAAAATGATGCAATGAACGCTGTTAAGAACGAAAAAACCATTAAAAAATTCCTTGACTCTGACAAACAAGGAAAAGATCAACTTAACAACACTATGCAAGAAATTCAATAAATATATTCAATTAGCTAAGACAAAAGACTGATTTATTCTTAAATTAATAAGTAAAAATATACTTATGATTTATGATAGTAGTTTTTATGCCGATTTAAATAAACCTAAATTTCAGCCTCCAAGTTGGATTTTTGCTCCTGTTTGGAGTATTTTATACATCTTGATGTTTATATCAGTTTTCATCGTTGCAAAACATACTCCCGATTATTTAAAACCCGCGGCAATATCCGTATTTTTAGTACAGCTTATGCTTAATCTTGTATGGTCTCCTATGTTTTTTGTACACCACAAGATTAAAAACGCTTTATTTATATGTATTTCACTTACAGTCTGTGTTGCATTTATGATAGTTTTGTTTAGCAAAATATCTTTAATCGCAGCTATTTTACAAATTCCATATCTTCTATGGTTAATATTTGCAACAATATTAAATGCATCTATTGTTAAACTAAATCCTTAAATTAATTAAATGGCTGACCTATAAACAGTCAGCCATAATATTCCATCCTATCCTTACATTTATTTTCCGATTTCCTTACCTATTGATTTTCCAACGATTAAGCTATAAAATTCGTTCCAAATCTGCTTGGGCCATGGAAAAATGATTGTTTCATCATTTCTACCAAGGTTTTCTTTATTACATATTTTTCATTCAATTTAACTGTATTTACTGCGTCAGATGTTTCTTTATATAAATCAGTAACACTATTTGAAAACAACAATTTAGTTGCCATAGCTTTAGCCCCTCTCTTTATCTTTATTTTGCTCTTACATTTATATAAAAAATTTTAAATAAAAAATATTGACTTTTTATTTATTATTTATATATTTTTTGTTACATATTTTAATATTTACTGTTTTTCTCAAAAGTTTTTTACTTCATTGCCGTAATTAATACATGTGTTAAAACTTATCAATAAGGAGAAAAAATGGCAGAAATTAATGGCACAGGAAACGAAACTAATCTTAAACAAATTTATGTTAATTGGAAAGCTTTGACTGCAAAAGAAGTAATACAAAAAGGTAATGAAGGTCAAGAAGCACCAACCGAAGTTATGAAATGGGCAGAAGAAGTATCTAAAATTACTAATGCTCCAGATGATGTAACATACGATATCGCACAAGGCGAAACTGATATTGATAAATTAAATGAACTGCTAAATCCAGAATTGGCTGTTCCTGAAGAAACTAATAACGAACTCGAAAAAGAAGAAGACCAAACTGAAGAATTTGTAGCGCAATCAGATGCAGCTCTAGCAAACGAGCAACCTCAAAACGAAGCACCTACAGTTGCCCAAAATCAATTTACTAGACCTCCACAAAACACAAATCCTAATGAACAAGAAGAACTGACATTAGCTGATTCTACAATAACTACAGATGCTAATGAAATTATCAAAAGAAAAGAACGCAAAGGCTTATCTTAAAGAAGATATAGCTTCCCTTAAATCAGTTGATTTATAGATATAGCTTCCGGCAACTAAAGAATTTGCACCATACTGAGTGCAAATTCTTGCTGTTTGAGAATTTATTCCACCATCTACCTGGATTATTAATTCCTTTTTAGCAATTTTTCTGAGAGGAATTATTTTTTCTGCACAATAAGAAATAAACTTCTGCCCTCCAAAACCAGGTTCAACAGTCATAACCAATATTAAATCCAAATCATTCAAATAAGGATATAAAACTTCAACAGACGTATTAGGTTTTATAGAAATACCAGCCTTTTTACCAAATGATTTAATTAATTTTATAATTTTATCAACATCTGATACAGCTTCATAATGAAAGGTTATAATATCAGCTCCTGCATTTGCAAAATCTTCTATATATTTTTCAGGATTGTCAATCATCAAATGAACATCCAATGGGACTGATGTAACTTTTCTTATGGATTTTACAACAGGAACTCCTATTGTTATATTAGGAACAAAGTGTCCATCCATAACATCTACGTGAATCCAATCAGCTCCAGCTTTTTCTACTGATTTAATATCTCTTTCCAAATTTGCAAAATCAGCCGATAAAATGGAAGGAGAAACAATTATTTTTTGCATTTTACTACCCCAAATTTTAAACAAGCATCATAAGCAGCTTTTTGCTCTGCTTCCTTTTTTGATTTTCCAACACCACTAGCTATTACTTCTCCATGATATTCAACATCTACCATAAAAGTTTTATTATGATCAGGACCTTTTTCGCCTTTCATAATATAACTTGGTAAATCTTTATTAATTGATTGAGTATATTCTTGCAATAAAGCTTTTGCATTGTACTTTTCAAAATTTTTATCAACTTCTTCTATATAAGGTAAAAAAGTCTTTTCTATATAACCTAATAATAAATCAAATTTCCCGTCTAAATAAAAAGCACCCAAAACTGCCTCAAAAGCACACGCACATATTGATTCAAGTTTTCGACAACCTTGTTTTTCTTCATGTCTTCCAAGTCTTATATATTCAGACAAGCCATTTTGTTGAACAATATGAAATAAAGTATTATCAGAAACAACAATAGATCTAATCTTTGATAACTCTCCTTCAGTAGATTCCGGATACTTTTTATACAAAATATCAGAAACAGTCAATTTTAATACAGCATCACCAAGAAACTCTAATCTTTCATAGTTCTCTAAATGACTTATGTCCTGTTCTTTCGTATAAGAAGGATGAGTCAAAGCCTTAATAAAATATTCTGAGTTATCAATTCTAATCCCAAAAATTTCTTCTAAAGCTTTCATAACCTAAAACAGCCCTTTAATAAAATTGATTATTTGCCCAATATTATCAGTCTGAAAAATGAAGAACTTACAAAAATAGTACATAACAGGAATAGTGAAAATAAAACTATCAGTTCTATCTAAAAAACCACCATGGCCAGGCAAACTATTCCCTGAATCTTTTACACCAGCATCTCTTTTTATTAAAGATTCAGACAAATCACCAAGTTGTGCAAATGTAGTACATAAAATACCTGCTGTAAAAGATAGATACCATTCTACACCTAAAAAAGCACCAACAATCATGGCACCAATAACTGCACAAATAGCACCACCTATAGAACCTTCTATTGTTTTATTAGGGCTAATTACAGGAGCAAGCTTATGTTTTCCTAAATGTCTTCCTGCATAATAACATCCAATATCAGTCAATAAAATAGATGTAAACATCATAACCACAAATCCTAAACCGTCATGAAACTGTTCAGAACTTAAATTTCTTAAAAACAATAAATGAAGCGGGAACCAGCCGCAATATACAAATCCTAAAAGAGTTGTAGAAACGTTTGCAATATATGGTTGTCTTCCTCTAAATAGAACCCATAAAAATGAGCACATACAACCAAATGTTAAAGCTACTGCAACTAAATCAAATCTTTGAAAATATGCTATTGCGGCAAGTAAAGCTTCACCTAATATCATAATTTTCAGGCTTGGATAAAATCCCTTATGCTCAAGAATTTTAACATACTCTTTAGATGCAAAAAATATTATTATTGCTAACAAAATCAAAAGAGCAATACCACCATACATTATGCAGCCCATAGTAATGGTACCCATAATAAAACCTGTCAACATTCTTGTAGCATTATTATTTAAGCCTGATATCTTTTCCATTATACAGTAAGAACCTCTTTTTCTTTTTCTGCAACTGTAGAATCAATAATTCCTGTATACTTATCTGTCAATTTTTGAATTTTATCTTGATTATCTTTTACCATATCTTCAGGAAGGTTTTCAGATTTTTCAAGTTTTTTCAAATCATCAGTCATATCACGTCTGATATTTCTTACAGCAACTTTTGAATCTTCACCCAATTTTTTAACATCCTTACATATTTCTTTTCTTCTTTCCTCTGTTAAAGGAGGGAAAGCTAGTCTGATACATATACCATCACTGTTTGGAGTAATGCCAATTTCAGCCTTGATAATAGCTTTTTCGATTTCTTTTAAAATTGACTTGTCATATGGAGTGATAACCAAAGTAGTTCCATCTTGTACAGATACTTGAGACATTTGTCTTAGTGGAGTTGGAGCTCCATAATAATCTACAACAACTTTGTCTAAAATAAGTGGATTAGCTCTTCCTGAACGGATAGAACCGAATTCTTTTTTAAGCTGCAAAATAGCTTTTTCCATTTTTTCTTCGCCGAACATAAATAGTTCTTCTAAAGCTTCAGACATAATTTACCTCTTTCTTATATCATTAATACATTATAAACTTATATAAGTACCGATTTCTTTACCTTTCAAAATATCTACAATACCGTCTTTTGCATCAAAATCGAAAACAACAATCGGAATGTTATTTTGTTTACACAACGCACAAGCAGATGTATCCATAACCTTTAATCCGTTTTTAATAATGTCATCATAGACTATTTTTTCTAATTTTTTTGCATTCGGATTAGTTTTAGGATCATCAGTATAAACTCCATCAACACCATTCTTAGCCATCAACATTGCTTCAGCATTAATTTCTGATGCACGCAAAGCAGCTGCTGTATCAGTAGTAAAGAATGGATTACCAGTACCGGCAGCAAAAATAACAACTCTACCTTTTTCCAAATGTCTAATTGCTCTGTGTCTTATATAAGGCTCTGCAATCTGATTCATAGCTATGGCACTTTGAATTCTGCAAGGCACTTTCATCTGATTTAAAGCACTTTGCAAAGCAACCGCATTCATAACAGTTGCAAGCATACCTACATAATCACCTGAAGCTTGATCCATACCAAGCTTTGCACTATTTCTCATACCTCTAAAGATATTACCGCCACCAACTACCACAGCGATTTCAGCACCTAAATCTTTTGCAGCTTTTATCTCTTCAGCGATTCTTTTAAGCGGATTGAAATCAATTCCAAACTGTTGATCACCCAAAAGTGCTTCTCCGCTAATTTTCAATAATATTCGTTTATATTTCAAGTCTTTCTTCTCCATCGGATACCCTCTTTTTCTTATCCTAGCTTAAAAGAAATAACTTGTAAAGGCATTTTTCACATTAAAAAATAGTATTTATTAACAAATGTAAACAGGAATATAAAGTTAAAAAACCTTGCATAGTGGGAATTTATAAAATAAGGATATATTTTTTATATAAAAAATAGCACTTTTTTAAATCAAATTGTTTTTATATAAATATCAGAGCAATACATCTAATGAAAAGAAAAGGAGAATATATGGCACGCGTATTAATTTCTATGCCCGAAGAATTTTTGAGTAAAATTGATCAAGTTGCAGAAGGAGAAAATCGTTCAAGAAGTGAATTAATTAGAGAAGCTCTAAGAACCTACATTTACAAACAAAAAGTTAGAGAATCAACAACCGCATCAAGAAATGCTGATATTCTAGAATCTTTATTAGAATAGCTCAAAAAAGTTTTTGGAAAAAATATAGAAGCCCCTTAAATTAAAGGGGCTTCTATTTTGATTAAATTAAATTTTCTTCACAAAATAGCAAAAAATAATTTGATGTTTTTTTATAAATAGTGTATTATTAGTTCAAAATAAGGTATGTGTGTATGAAAGAAAATTATATCCTTCCTCAAAAGTCCAATTTAAGACAAATCAAAGTAAATAATATAGAAGTAGACTTACCTGATTTAAAAAACATTTCAGAGTCTAAAGCTATAGCTATTGCAAACTGGATGATGAGCTGGTTAAAACAGGATTTGGCATCAGGAAAAATCAAAGTAAACGACCTGCTTCCTACAAAGCCTGAACTTGCATACCTTTTGGGAGTAAGTATCGGAACTATACAAAACTCCTTGAGATATATTGAAGACCTTGGATATGTAGAATCAAAACAGTGTATCGGCACATTGGTAAAAGATTACACAAACACAAAGCCAAGTTTGAGAAAACTTACATCAAAAAGAGAACTTGCAATTACAGAAATAAAGAAATATATTCTGAAACATAAATTCAAAATTTCACAGCCATTGCCATCTTCAAGAGCGATTTCAAAAGAAATAGGTTGTTCTGCAAATACTACACGTCTCGCCCTTGAATACTTAGGCACAATAGGGATTATTGAACATAAGTTCAAAAATGCCAATGAATCAGGCTGGATACTTAAATCCAAAGACTTTGAAATAGAAGACATAAAACAAGATTATACTGATAATACATTAGTAAAAAAAGTAACAACAGACCTAAAAGATTATATAAACTCAAATCTTACAATTGGAGAAAGAATTCCTCCACATGACAGACTTTCTGCAATATTGAAAGTAAGCATAAAAACAATACACGATGCCCTAAAGAATCTTATTGATGAGGGAATACTACTTGCTCGCAGAGGTCGTTACGGCACAACTGTAATCAAAATGCCTTACGACAAAAATATTGCAATAAAAAAAGAAACCTCTATTTTTGCACCAGCTCAAGATACAGCTTTTTATTATTATGAAAAGACCCAAAACCATATCAAAAAAATCATCGCAGAAAACTACCAAATTGGGCAAAAACTTCCGTCAATAATAGAGCTTTCTAAAGAAATGGATTTGAGTCCAAACACAATCCGTAAAGCTTTCCAAAACCTTGCAAAAGAAGGATACCTGGCATTCTCAAGAGGACGTTATGGCGGCACATTTGTAATTGACATTCCTGAAACTGACGAACAGACATTCAAATGGCTGGCCGTTAATCCTAAATACGCAGAGGTATATAAATCTAATAATTAATTTTCCAACCCTCGCGCATGATACGAGCCCAGCAACCATAACCCGTAAGAGAATTTTGTGTCGTAACACAAGAATCTCCACATTGAGGGCAATCGTAATCATTAAATTTTTCATATGCTTGTTTAGGGACTGGAGAATTATAAAAATAGAAACGAAACGTATCTAATCCCACTCGATTAGGACCTTTGGTTCCATTAGTATCAAAATAAATTGTAAATAAAGAATTCCACATTGATTTTTCAAATTTTATCAAAGATCCTTTCGATGTTACATAATCAAAAGAATAAGTAAAGCACCTTTTATCCCCCTTTAAACAATCCTCTGTTATTGTTACATTAGTTCTTTTGCCTTGAAGATTTTTTTCTAAAACTTCAGATATAAAATGCTCTTTTTTATCTTCAAAAGAAACAGAACTATCGGCAAAAATAGTCTGAGAAAAATCTTCATAGCCACCTTTATACATATATAAATTTATTGCATTTGTAAAAGAAGAATAAAAAGTTTTGAGCTGCTCCACCAACATATTTTTTTGAATTTTTGCACTTATAGATGGCAAAGTAATAGCAGCAACTACACCTACAATCCCCAATGTAATCAAAACCTCTGCAAGTGTAAAACCTTTTTTGCTTAATTGTTTGTGATATTTCATATCACTATTATAACAAATTTTTTGTTCATTGCAAGGAGATAGACAAACTTGTAATGAGCTTAAAAAAGTGCCCCCCCCCCCGAAATTCATACTTCTAAAATTCATTTTGTCTCCTTTCTATAAAAATCCTTACGGGCATAAACTTTCCCAATCAGGTTCATCTTCAAATTCGTCAGGTTCTACGATATGTTCACCACTTTCCAACATAACCGTCAATGTCAATTCCAATTGTTTTTTATAATTTGCACGAGCTTTTTCTATAGTCTTTGCACAAAAAACAAAACTTGGAATTTCTTTTATTTCAATATAATGGTAAGGATTTCCTTCAAAGTCCAAATCCTCACCTTCTATCAAAGTCCAATCTAAATTCAGGTAATATTCCAAATCTTTATTTTGCATACTATCCATCCAAAGAATTTTCATTCAAAGGTTGAGTAATCATGATTCCTTCACCGCCAATTACATCAGCTTTTTGTCCTTCAATATACAGATAAACAGGTTTATCTGTATTTCTTTTAACAGTTTTTATTAACTGATATAATCTTTTGTAAGTACTATCAGTTCCGCCACCACCTTCAAATGCAGCATTTAAATTAACAATAACTTTATCAGCTTGTTCATTCACGGATATAACATTTGTTCCTGAAGGAATTTCAGAATATACACCTTTAGATTTTTCATATGATGTTGGGCCTGCGACAAGAGATTTTACAGCGTACCTAATTTTAGATCCGTCAATAGTTTTGTCATACTCTCTTTTAACAGCTTTGTAAACCTCTGATTTAGATGCAGGATCCTGTCCGATAAAATATACGGTAACATAAACTTTTTCAACAGGTTCAGGTTTTGGAGCCGTTTCTGGAGTTACTTCTTTTTCTTGCTGAGCCTGTTCTTCTTCAGATACAGGCAACAATGGCCCATTAGCAGTTGCATCACTATGATACAAATACTTCATTCCAAAAAACGCACATACAGCAACCATTATTACAACTGTGACACCTATGAATATTCTTTCATTTTGTTTCATTGACCATATTCCTTATTTATTAACATCTTTCAATATCAACATCTTTGCGTCTACAAGAATTTTTCCATCCTGTATAGAAATATTTCTTATACTCAAATCTGCATCTTTATTTTCCAGTATTTTCATAGAAAAATCAAGAGGGTTTATATAATTAAGTATGCTAGCTAGCTTACTTAAATCTTTCCCTTCATGACGATTATTTAACAATTCCGGATCAGAAAATTTAATTTCACCATCAACTACCTTTAAATTAGCACTCATCACAACCTCTTGAGTAGCTCTAACAAAAGGTACCGCGATTTTAACAATATAATAAATCTTGTTATCCTTAATTTTTATTTTTGTTGAGTCTATAGAAAATATATTAAATGCTCCACCTAAGGTATTTAAATCATTTAACAATCTTTGATAATCTTTTGACATCATAGTCTTGTTTAAATCATCCTCAGTTATCACAGCAGATATCGCAACCGGAATATCCTCCATAACTAGATAATCACCATTTTTATCCTGAGAAATGTAGTTATATTCACAAAGAGTGCTCATCTCTGCTTCTGAAATATAAATTCCATCTACTAATATATTTTTACCTTTTATATCAAGAGATTTAAATTTACCGGCTTTCAAGTCTCTTACACTGTATGAATTCAAAGTCACCTTGAAATCACCATCAGCATTCTTTTTCAGAGCCTTTTTAATTAAGCTTTCTCCAACTTTTTCTCCAATAAAATTTTGACCTGTAATATTGCTGAAAAATCTTGATGTAGCTGATGTCAATTCAACATTTTCGGGACAAACATAGCTACAAGCTGAAGCCATAGCATAACCACTTGAACTCAACATAAGAGCTGATAAAAACAAAGCTTGAGTAATAAACTTTTTCATATATCTAAAACACTTTCTTAATCTTTATAAAATCCTCGTCTGCAACTCCAATTGCATTTACGTTCTCATTATAAATCAAAATAACAAAATCACCATGCTTTATTCCAAAGTTTTTTAAAGCTTGACCATGCATAATTTTTTTATGTTGCATATCATCAACTATCACTTGCTTAAAAGGTAACATCTCAATAGGATTAATAATAGATGACTTTACAGACTCAAAATTGGTCAAATTTTCCAATCTGACAGAATTTTCAACAAGACATCTACCTGCTTTTATCCTTACAAGCTTAGTCAAATAACCGCCACAAGCGAGTATTTCACCCAAATCATTAGCAATAGACCTAATATAAGTTCCCTTAGAACATCTTACCAAAATCTTAGCAACCTGTTTTGACTCATCAAAATTCTGCAACTTTATCTCTTCAATAAAAACTTTTCTCGGCTCAATCTTTACACTTTGCCCACTTCTGGCATAATCATATAGCTTTTTCCCATTAACTTTTATTGCAGAATATATCGGAGGAATCTGAAATATTTCACCTTCAAAATTCTCAAGAGCATTTTCTATATCTTCATAACTTACTTTTTTGTCAAACTCTTTTACTACATCGCCTTCAATATCGTAAGTTGTAGTACTTTTCCCAAATTGAACAGTCGCAATATATGCTTTATCGTCTTCAAAATATTCTATCAATCGCGTAGCCTTGCCGATACATATGGGCAAAACTCCTTCTGCAAAAGGATCTAATGTTCCGGTATGTCCAATCTGCTTAATTTTAGTAGCCCTGCGCAACTTTGATACAACATCATGTGACGTCATACCAACAGGTTTATAAACATTTACAACACCAAATAAAGAAGGAACTGAATTTTCTTGGACAACTTTCTCGCCATCCCCTAAAATTTCCACGACTATAATTCTCCTCTGGAAATTTTATCAATTAATTCAGTAACTCTAGAACCCTTTTCTATTGAATCACTATATACAAACTTCAATTCAGGTGTAAGTCTTAAACGAATTCTTTTCCCAACTTCATACCTAATTTTAGGAGTACTTTTTTCAATAATCTCTTTAGTTTTTTGAATCTGCTCATCAGAACCTAGAACACTATAAATAACTTTTGCAAAGGAATTATCATGAGAAACCTCTACATCAATAATAGAAACCACTCCAAGTAATCCTCTGATTTCTTTTCTTAAAATATCAGAAATATCTCTCATTAATTCTTTTCTTACACGTTCATTTCTTAATGACATCAGATTCACCTTCATTAATCTAAACTCTTACGTTCAACTTCTTCTTTAGTAGAAACTTCAATAATATCGCCTACTTCAATATCGTTCCATTTTGCGAAAGAAATACCACATTCAAAGCCTTGTGCAACTTCTTTTACATCATCTTTGAAACGTTTCAATTGATCAATTGCCCCTCTGAATATTTCTTTTCCATCACGATAAAGAACTGCATCCTTACTTCTTACAATCTTACCTTCTGTAACGTAACAACCTGCAATTCTTGTTGTCTTACCAATGGTAAATACTTGACGAACTTCAGCTTTACCAAGCTCAACTTCCTTAAATTCTGGCTCTAATAAAGAAAGCATAGTTTTTTCAATATCTTCAAGAATTTGATAAATAATATCATACTTCTTAATTGTTACACCTTCTTTTTCAGCTGCTGCTAAAGCATTACTATCTTCTTTAACAGTGAAACCTAAAATTAAAGCGTTAGATGCAGATGCAAGCATTACATCAGCTTCTGAAATATCACCTACACCAACGTGAATAATTTTCGTTGTAATTAAACTTGATTCTAACTGAGCTATAGCTTGAGAAACTGCTTCTGCTGAACCGTGAGTATTTGCTTTGATAATTAAGTTCAATTGAGGAATATCATCATCCCCGGCAACAGATTCTTTTCTAATATGTGCAGGAAGCATAGCGTCTAAACGTTTGTTCCGTTCTTTCTCTTTACGTTTTTCAACTATAGATTTCATTTCTTTTTCGTTTTTAACAACTTCAAAATAGTCACCTGCTTGAGGAACTTCAGTCAAACCTAAAATTTCAACAGGAGTAGAAGGCTCAGCCTTTTGAATTCTTTCTCCAGAGTCAGAAAGCAATGCTCTTACGCGGCCACAAGCAGTACCAACTACAATACAATTTCCTACACGCAATGTTCCATTTTGAACTAACAAAGTTGCTACAGGTCCTTTACCTTTATCCAAGTTAGCCTCAATAACAACACCAGAAGCTTCTGCTTTTGGATTTGCTTTCAAATCTTCCATATCTGCAACAAGAAGAATATATTCTAACAACTCATCAATACCAGTTCCTTGCAAAGCTGAAACTTTTACAGTAATAGTATCTCCGCCCCAAGCTTCAGGAACAAGTCCATGTTCAGTAAGCTGTTGTAGAATTCTATCAGGATTTGCACTTGGTTTATCAATCTTGTTTACAGCAACAATAATTGGAACATCAGCAGCCTTAGCGTGGTTAATAGCTTCAATAGTTTGAGGCATTATACCATCATCCGCTGCAACTACAAGAATTGCAATATCTGTAGCCTTAGCACCACGAGCTCTCATTTCTGTAAAAGCCTCGTGACCAGGAGTATCTACAAATACAATCTTTTTATCTTTCGCATTATCTAAGTATACGGTATAAGCACCAATTGACTGAGTAATACCACCAACTTCAGTAGCTACAATTTTATGTTTAGAAGCTCTGATACTATCTAATAAAGTTGTTTTACCGTGGTCTACGTGACCCATAATACTAACTACAGGAGCACGCTTTTTCAACAATTTTTTGTCAACCTCAGTCAACGCTTTTTGCTTTTGTTCTTTTTCAAGTTCTTCTTCCATGAATGCTTCTAAATCTTCTTCAAGAACTTCCAAATTGTACTCAGCACAAATCTTCTTGATCACATCAACATCAATCAACTGGTTAACTGTAGCCATTATACCTTGGAACATAAGGAATTTGACAATTTCAGCAGGGGTCTTTTGAATTTTGTCAGCCAACTCACTTATTGTCATAGGTTGATTTACAATAATTTGTGTTACTTCTTGCACTTCTTCTTCTTTGTGAACACGTTTTTTATGTTTTTGTGCTGCAGCCTTTTCTAGAGAAATTCTTTCTTGTTCTTCTTTTTTAGAATTAAAATCTTTATTTTTCTTTTTAGAATCTGCAGCAGAACGTTTTCTTGAAGTACCTTTATTTTCATAAATATCCTGCGAAATTATATGACGTTGAATAGGTTTTTTATCTCCGGAAGGAGCAGGTTTTCTAGAAGGTCTTTCTCCATCTTTTTGACCTTGAGCCTTTGCAGGGAAAGGTTTTCTTTCACCTCTTGGAGGGAACTTTTTACCTTCAGAATCTTTTGCAGCAGGCTTTCTTTCTATAGTTTTCTTCTCAACAGAATCAGCTGTCCTTTGAGGTGCACGTCTTACAATTTCCAATCTGCTTTGAGGTTTAACTATTTCAATCTGAGGTCTTTTAGGTTTTTCAATAACAACTTCTTTTTTTACTTCAACAACTGCTTCTTCTTTTTTAGGAGGCTCTACAACCGGCTGTTTAGCTTTCTTTACAACAAAAGCCTTTGGTTTTTTAACTTCTTTAACGCCACCGGTTTTGATAAAGTCCTTTAGTTTCTTTACCTGATCCATTGTTATTGTACTAGAATGAATTTTTCCCGTAATTGAAATCTGCGCAAGCTTTTCTATAACTTCTTTGCTTGTCATTCCTAGTTCTTTTGCCAGTTCATTTATTCTTATCGTTTCAAAACTCATTTAGTAACTTTCCTTTCAATTCCTCAGAAATACTAGTTTTTAATACTTTCTGAAGTTTATTTTTCTTAAAAGCAGCATCTACACAAGACTTATTATAACAAAGATATGCAGATCTGCCAAATACTTTTGAATCTGGGTTTATAATAACATTTCCGCTTATGTGTTCTTTGGTAATTTTAATCAATTCATCCCTATTTTTTAATTCACCACAACCTACACACTTACGTTCTGTCACATTTACCTCAATTCACTTCCGCTAATTTTTCAAGTTTTAGCTTTTGATCGTGTTCCATCAAAAGATTAATCAACTCATCCAAATCTCCATCAATAACTGTCCATACATTCAAGTTATGATTAATTCTATGATCAGTTAAACGTCCTTGAGGGAAGTTGTAAGTTCTTATTCTTTCACTACGATCTCCAGTACCTACTTGAGATCTACGGAGGTCCGTAATTTCTTTCATCTGTTTTTGGACTTCCATATCATATAATTTAGCTTTCAAAATCTGTAAAGCACGCTCTTTATTTTGTAACTGAGAACGTTCTTCTGTACAGAAAATCATTATACCTGTCGGCTTGTGGAATACACGAGCAGCAGTTTCTACCTTATTAACGTTTTGACCACCGGCTCCACCTGAACGCGCTGTTGTAATCTCAACATCGTTCATATTTAATTCCACTTCAACATCATCAACTTCAGGCATAACAGCAACTGTTGCTGTTGAAGTGTGAACTCTGCCTTGAGATTCAGTCGCAGGAACTCTTTGTACACGATGCACACCTGATTCATATTTCAATTTTGAATAGATACTATCACCTTTCATTGAAATGATAATTTCAGACACGCCACCTGCTTCGCATTCAGTCTTAGAAAGCACTTGAGTCTGCCAGCCTTGCTTATCCGCATATCTCATATACATTCTAGCCAAATCACCGGCAAATATATTCGCTTCATCTCCACCGGCACCGCCACGGATTTCAAGCATAATATCCTTATCATCCATTGGATCACGAGGTAGCAGAAGGACTTTCATCCTTTCTTCATACTCAGGTAATTTTGCTTCATTTTCTTCCATCTCAGCTTTCAAATATGACTTCATTTCTTCGTCACTTTCAGCCTTAATAAGTTCTTTCGCTTCATCTATCGCATCAACAGCCTTTTTCCAAGCATAATACAACTCAACAGTTTCTTCCATTGACTTTCTTTGTTTCGACAAATCTCTAAACCTGTTGTAATCTTGAATTACAGCCGGATCTGATAGTGTAATCCCTAATTCATTATATTTCTTCTCTATTTGAAGAATCTTATCTAACATATCTTTCATACCTTGATTATAACAAGAACAAAAAATTTTTCAAATTATAGTTATTTATACAAATTTTGAATGATTACACTTAAAGATTTTCTTATATAATTAATGGTTAGAAAAGGAGACTTAATATGCTTGAATATTTTTTAGGATCATACATTATTACAATTTTCGGACTTTTAACAGCTTACTTTTGGGGTGAGCATGTACATATGGGAAGCGGATTGACCTGCGTCTTTATCGCGGTAGTACTTGGTGTTTTGGAAGTAAGTTTATCTTTTGATAACGCCGTAGTCAATGCTATGAAACTGGAAAAAATGTCTCACGTTTGGCGTCAAAGATTTCTTACTTGGGGTATTGCAATTGCTGTTTTTGGTATGAGATTTTTATTCCCACTGTTAGTTGTCTCTATTTTTGCAAAAATTAGTATGGCTGAAGTAGCAAGAATTGCAGTTAGCGATTCGGAACAATATGCTCATTACCTACATCAAACACACGCTCCAATCGTTGCATTTGGTGGAATGTTCTTAATTATGCTTTTCTTAAACTATTTTTTCAACCACGAAAAAGAAGTTCATTGGATTAAACCTATTGAAAATTGGCTTTCACACCTTGATCATTTAAAGGGAATCGAAGTTGTTATATCTTTGTTAATGTTACTTGCTACACAAAATTTTGTAAGCGAAGATTACAAATTACACGTAACCCTAGCAGGTATTAGTGGTATTATTACATATTTGTTAATTGATGGATTTACACATTATTTAGAAAAACACGAACAGCTAAGAGCTGCACAATGTGCAACAAAATCAGTTGCTTGCACTGGACTTGTAAGCTTTATATATTTAGAATTAATTGATGCATCTTTCTCTCTAGACGGAGTATTAGGAGCTTTTGCATTAAGCAAAGATATCATAATTATTACAATTGGCTTAGCAATTGGAGCAATGTTTGTAAGATCTTTGACAATTATGCTTGTAGAAAAGAAAACACTTGCTAAATTCTTATATTTAGAACACGGTGCACATTGGGCAATCGGCGCTCTTGCTTGTTTGATGCTTGTATCAACAGTCAAAGAAGTTCCTGAAGTTGTTACAGGGCTAATCGGATTAGCATTTATTATCGCAGCATTTATTTCATCTATTTTACATAACAAAAAAATGGCAAGACTAATTGCAGAAGAAAATACAAAGGATTCAACAAATGCTTAATCTACCTCTTGTTAGTTTTGTCGTAACTTCATACAATTATGAAAAATATATACTTAAAACACTTGAGAGTATAAAAAATCAAAGCTATCAAAATATAGAAATAATTGTAGTTGATGACTGCTCACAAGATGATTCCGTAAATTTAATACAGGAATTTATTCACAAAAACCCTGAAATCAATATCAAATTAATCGAACACAAGAATAATTCCGGGCAATTTAACGCGTTCCAAAGCGGTTTGAAAGAAGCAAAAGGAGAATTTGTAAGCTTTATTGATTCTGATGACGTAATCACAAAAGACTACGCTAAAGCTCATATCAGTGTACATATGAAAACTTCGGTCGCATTTACCTCTGCACAAATCATAGAAATCGGAGAGAACGACGAAATCCATACTCTATACTCTGTTTCTTCGCCTCATAAAAACACTGAAAATAAATCAGAAATTATAAATACAGATTTATCTTTAGAAAAATTACTCAATACAAATGTAGAAGCTATAGAATATAAAATATTAAATACAAAAACTTCTCCTTATGGAGGTTGGTGGTGGTCACCATCAAGCTCTGCAATGTTTAGAAAAACTGCAATCGAATTAATCCAATCTTATCCAACACCACAAGATTGGAAAATATGCCCTGATAAATTCTTGTTCAACTTTGCAAACTTAATTGGAGGTTCTGCAATTATATATACACCACTTGTTGGATATAGAAGGCATAAGAACAATGCAGGGCAATCAAACTATGTATTAGGGAACAAGAGATATAATAACGATTTCACAACAAATTTAAATATTCAAAACAACTTGAAAATAAGGCCGCTTACACTAAAATTCATAAAAAATAAAAAAGAAGAGTTTTATAAACTCTTTGGCAAAAAAAATACCGCCAAATTATATTTAACGGTACTTTTTTCATATTTATATGTATTCAAACAATTACTAAAATTCTAGTCGATTTTCCAACTATTCAAATACTCTTCTTGCTCAGGAGTTAGAGAATCTATCTCAATACCCATTGATTGAAGTTTCAATTCTGCAATTTTAACATCAACTTCATGAGGTAATGTGTAGAGTTTATTCTCCAATTTACCTTTATTTTTAACCAAGAACTCGATACCTAAAGCTTGGTTTGCAAAGCTCATATCCATTACAGAAGCTGGGTGTCCTTCTGCAGCAACAAGATTTACAAGTCTGCCTTCTGCCAGAACATATACAGACTTTCCATTATTCAATTTATATTCTTGTAAAGAAGGTCTGATTTGTTTAATTTCTTGAGTAAATTCTTTCAAGCCAGCTACATTAATTTCCCAATCAAAATGTCCTGCATTAGCAACGAAAGCACCATCTTTCATTTCCAATAAGTGTTTTACATCGATAACATGTTTATCACCAGTAACTGTTAAGAATATATCACCTTCTTTAGCAGCCTGTGCTATAGGCATAACTCTATACCCTTCCATAGCAGCTTCTAAGGCTTTAAGAGGGTCTACTTCGCATACGATAACATTTGCACCTAAAGCTTTAGCTCTCAAAGCACAACCTCTACCGCACCATCCATAACCAGATACAACAACTGTTTTACCAGCAATCAAAATATTAGCTGCACGAAGAATACCGTCCATAGAACTTTGACCAGTACCATATCTATTGTCGTATAAATGTTTTGTCAAGCTAGTATTAACTCCTACTGCAGGGAATTTCAATACACCTTGAGCTTCTAAAGCTTGTAAACGAATAATACCGGTAGTTGTTTCTTCTGTAGATCCGATTATCTTAGAAGCTAATTCAGGTCTTTCTGCATGAATCATTGAAACCATGTCACAACCATCATCAATAATAATATCAGGGTTATGATTTAAAGCTTCTTTAATGTGATTTTTATATTGTTCTGTTGTTTCTCCTGCAATCGCAAATGTAGGTATTCCATAATGTTTAACCAAAGCAGCAGCAACATCATCTTGAGTAGAAAGAGGATTTGAAGCAACCAAAACAGCGTCTGCTCCACCAGATTTCATAACAACACACAACGCAGCTGTTTCTTTTGTTACATGAACACAGGCTGAAAGTTTCAAACCTTTAAAAGGCTGCTCTTTTATAAATCTTTCTTGAATCTTTTTTAGCACAGGCATATCTTTAAAAGCCCATTCTATTTGATTTCTACCTTGATCAGCCAGAGTAATATCTTTAATATCACACTTCATTTCAGTCGTTATCATCTAAATTTCTCCTATTTTAGAGTTAATAATTAATTGTACATTTTACACTTGACATTATAATTTATAAATTATAAATATCAAGAAAAGCTAATTATTTTGTAAACACTCTTTAAATATTTGTAAAAAATTGTTAATAAAAGTACTAATTATAACAAAATTTAAAATTCAGTTGAGTTATAAATTAAGTAGTAAGGAGTGTGCTTGTGAAGGTTAATTTAAATACTGAAATTCGTAATAAAAAGAATGTAAATGAAGTAAATTTTAAGGGTTACAGACCAGTAAAAGATGAATTTGGCGGACTCGAATATGAGTTCAGTTATCCTTTTGATGACAATAAATTTGACTGTTATCTTGAAGTATATTCTTTAAATACTGATAAAAACTCCGAATATCCATATATCAAAGATATAGTTCCAAGCTCAAGCTTCAAAAGAGAAAAACGCAAAAATCCACACTACGAAGGCGAAAAAGGTATTAAAATAACCTCTGGACAAAACAATATTAACCTTAGCGAAATTTTTGGTATTAACAATGGAGCATCATTTGCATACCACTACAAACTTGTTGAAAAAAATAACCCTGGCAATACCTTCTTCAGGGTAGATGCCGGTAATGTTATTGATAACACCAATAAATCAGGTATGGGCTATGATGTATATAACATAGTTTATGGGAATGGTTCTAAAGTTAATAAAGGTGGAGCGATGAAACTTGTAATACCTGACAACTATAATTTGTTGTGGGTATATGATGACAAAGAACCAACAAAGATTGTAAGAAACAGTAATTTTGTAGAAGGGAAAAATTCTGTAAAAACAGCTGTAAATAAACTCGGCGGATCACTTGCCGGGATAGAAAGAGATGTTGAAGCAGGTAAGTTCAATAATTTCTCAAGAATAATATCTACTCCATTGTTCACTGATGATAGCCTTACAGCCCACTCATACTGGAACAAAAACTGTATGCAAATAGCTTCATCATTAGGAAATATTAACAACTACGCATCTCTACAAAGAAAAATGTTTGCAAAAGGAATAAACTTTGTATCTGATGGAGCTTTTGTTAACGAAGGTTTAGAAGGCATCCATTTCAAACATGTTTTGAAATGGGGAGAAAGATCTCCTTATTTCTATTGGTTTAGAATATATGCTCTTCAAGACAGCCCATTTACACTTGGTATTTTCGGAAAAAACATGACAGACCAAAAAGGGAATTCAAATGTAGCCCAAAGACTTGTAAATGGTCATTATCAGTACTATGAAGAAAACGGAAAAATAAAACGTAAAACAAACGCAAAATATGATTCTCACAAACCAACGTATATACAAGTATATGATAAACGTCTAATAAAAGACCCTTCAAAACTTGATCCTAGCAAATTGATAGAATCATATGACAAACTTAATACTGACAATATATTCGAATTAAACAATCATAACGATACAGTTATTCCATATAGTTTCCCAATCAATGAAGAAACATATGAAAAGAATATGGATAATTTGATTGAGTACAACAAACATGCTAAAAAACCTATCAAATTAGACAGTTTTGAAGCAACAAGAATGTTAACTAAGTTTGAAAATTTTGAATTTGAAGAAAAATTTGAAAGCGGAGTTGAAACTTGGGATGCAAACGCTGATATTATCAAATTAAATTATGCATTTTCTCACACTGATACAGAAAACCTTAAACAATCTTTGACTACAGAAGAACAAAAGCAAATGTATAAGCTTTTAAAAGCTAAAAACAATGAAGTACAGGATTATGCAGTAACTTCTGGGAAATACTGGACTAAAAAAACCAGACAAATTTTAATGACACATATTGCACAAAACCTGAAAACTTCAGAAATTGACTTAATAAAAAGAAATAATCCAGAAATAAACAATACAGCTGATGCTTATTATAAATTAATAGAAAGTAAAAGTAATAACAGGATATTCCCTGAAAATTTAACGTCTAAAGTAACAAAGGATGTTGTAGAAAACGTAGTAAACAACGAATATAACATTACGAATAAAAGAAAATTTGTTCGTATGAACTTCGCAGATGTTGTACAATCTGGTCTAATGGATTTACCGCTTGACTCAATTGAATTTGGAGATGATATAGCAGCAGTTTTGGCATCTCCATATATTACAAAAAGAGCAGAAAAAGAAAATGAAATAGGTTTATCAAGATATGAATTTGTAAGAAAAGGTGGATTTGTACCAATGGAATACAGCGAAACTTTTTCAAGAATGAACCATATCTACAAACATGAAATGACAAGACTGGCTGAAGAAATTTTGAATGCCGTAGATGAAGGATTAAAAAGCTTACCAGAAGGTGCTGGAATCAGAGATGGCGAAAACTCAACAGAACTAGGTAAATACATAATCCCTCAAGCCGCAGAAGAAATTGCAAAATTTGCAGTTATAAAATCTCTTTACCCTAAAGCAGAAATGTATGTCGATGAAAAGACTGGTGAAATAAGTTACGACTATAAAAAATTAAAATCATTATCTCTACAAGAATTAGGGCTTAACGAAGATTCTCCAAGACATGAAGCAGATGCAATTCTGTCAAAACTTGAAAAAAATATTCTAAAATTGCCAGCAAAAGACAAAGAAAAATTAACAAATGCAATAATCAAATCTATCAAAGGTACAACTCTTGATAGTTATAGACTTGCAGAAATGATAATAGACAGAACTCAAGCAGGTCTTGATTGGAGAATTGATGCTACAAAAGATATTGCAGACATCAATTCATTAAAAGATCAAGGTATGAATTTTGAAACTACTTGGGATACTATCAAAAATTTCTGGACAAAATTCAATGAAGCAGTCCTAAAAGAAAACCCTAATTCATACATAGCTGCAGAAATTACAGATGTATATCCGATACAAAATGAAACATCCTCTCCATACTCAGATAAGTATCCAACAGATAAAGAATCTGAAAGACAAATGCTTAACAAAGCAGGTTTCACAACAATGGCAAACTATGGATATTTCTTTAAAGATATTGCAGGAATATTCTCAAAAACATCTGAAGATGGTGACGGCTCTAAAATTGGAGATGCTACAAGAATATTTAATGTACTCGTAGGGTCAATTGGTCAAGAAAGAAAAGAATTTTTAAGATCCGGAAGTCTACCTGCAATAATGTATTCATATACAGTATTAGGAAACCACGATGTTCCAAGAGCATTGCACTGTATGGCATTGGATATGAGTTTATTCTACACAGATTTAACTAACCCTCAAAATAACGCCTATAGAGAACTAGCATATAGAATTCTAAATGATAAGTTCAATGGCAAACCAATTCCAAAAGAAGACATCGACAAATTTAACTGGCCAGATGTAAGTAACAAAGCCGTTGCAATGGGTGATTCATTAAATCGCGGATTTGGTGTAACTTTAAGCGAACACTACAAAGATAATCCGGCCAGACAAAAAGAAGTTTGGAGTAAAATTTCTCCTGCAATAGCTGATCTTGCAAATGGTTATTTCAAAGGTGAACATTTTGAAGCAGAAGCTTTTGGTGTAAAACCTTTTGATAAAACAATTGAAGCAGTAATTGAACAAGCAGAATATGCACACGGGCTAAAATTAGATCCTCAAGAACGTAAAGATGTTATTAACAAAACATTCCAAACAATTCTCGAACCAGCTTATACAAAATTGCTAGGTGTAATGAAATTCCTTGTAGCATTACCGGGAAATCCGACATTATTCTCAGGAGATGAACTAGGCTCTACAGGTTATGAAACAAAAACTAAAAATATATACTTACAAAACAGATCATATGTTCATAATGAATGGGCAAGTAAAAAAAGTTCTGATTACAAAAGTTTTATAGCTGATAAAAAACACGCTCTAGACTTATTGTTTGAATTCAGAAAACGTCCTGAAATGCACGCATTAAATGACGGAGCTCCATATACACTCAATACTATGAAAGATATAAAAGATAAAACTCCTATTTGTGGATTATTAAGACAAAGTCCTGATGGAGCAATGGCAATCTCATTATTCAATACAAAAGGAATTGTAAGTGATTTTGATAAGAGCTATTCTCCACATACAGTTGAACTAGAATCAATAAATCTTTCAGATGGAACAGCTAACACTCAAGTAGGTCTTGCTGCAGGTCTAAAACCTGGTTTGATATTTGCAAACGGATATAACAAAAATGAAAAATATGTTGTTAGAGAATTCAATGGCAAATATTTCTTAAAGAAATACAACGGTCCTAACTCACAAGATAGCAACATAGAATTTTCTGACAGTACATTAATCCTTTACCATATGCCTGGAATGGAACAAGGCAAATCAGAAGAATATGTACCTACTTTTAAAGGACGTAAGGTTATGTATAACCCTCAATTCAACTTTATTTCAAAACCTTATGTACAACCTAAAAAAATAGACTTAGGTGAAAACCTTTCATTAACAAGTAAATAATTTAAATAAATTTAGACAGTAAAAAAAATAGGTTGCTTTTGCAACCTATTTTTTTTACTCTATACTGCAAATCTAAAATGAACTAAATCTCCATCTTGAACGACATAATCTTTACCTTCAAGACGAGTTACACCTTTTTCTTTACAAGCTGCATAAGATCCGTATTTCACGAAGTCTTCATAAGGAGTAATTTCTGCACGAATGAACCCTTTTTCAAAATCTGTATGAATTACTCCAGCAGCTTGAGGAGCTTTAGCACCTGCAGGAATAGTCCAAGCGTGTACTTCCTTTTCACCTGCAGTAATGAATGTTCTTAAATTCAATAGATGATATACAGACTTAATCATTCTATTAATACCGCTATCATCTATTCCTAATTCTTGTAAATATTCTAAAGACTCATCACCAAGTTCTGATAATTCTTCTTCAATTTTTGCAGAAATAATAACCATTTCAGCATTATGCTTATCAGCATATTCTTGAACTAAACGTGTATAATTATTACCGTCCTTCAAATCCCCTTCTGAAACATTAGCGGCATAAATCACAGGTTTTGTTGACATCAAATTTAACTGTTTTACAAAAGGAATTTCTTCTTCATTAAAATGATCAGCAATTTTTATAAAAGTTCCCTCTGATAAAAGATCTGAAAGTTTATCAAGAACTTTATCTTCAATCACTGCGTCCTTATCTCCACCTTTTGCTTGTTTTGCTATTCTTGCTTTTCTTTTTTCAACAGAAGCCAAATCTGCAAGAGCAAGTTCTGTATTAATAATTTCAATATCTTCAATCGGGTCAACCTTGCCTGACACGTGGATTGTATTAGGGTCATCAAAACATCTTACAACCTGAATAATTGCATCTACTTCTCTAATATTGTGTAAGAATTGGTTTCCCAATCCCTCACCTTTACTTGCACCTTTTACAAGCCCTGCAATATCAACAAACTCAATAGCTGTAGGAATAATATCCTTACACTTACATAAATCAGCGAGAATTGATAGTCTTTCATCAGGGACATTTACAACGCCCACATTCGGTTCTATTGTACAAAACGGATAATTCGCACTCTGAGCATTTTTAGCACTCGTAAGAGCATTAAATAAAGTTGATTTTCCTACATTTGGCAAGCCAACAATGCCTGTTCTTAACATATTTATACTTCCTTATATTATATTCTATACCTTAGAATATAATACAACAAATAGAAAAAATATGGAATCTACCAAGGATAATCCTTCTTCATTTCCCAATTATCCATAATAATTTTAGCCGCACAAGTACACCCACTTCCTATCATTTTTTGTTACTTTAAACTTAATTCAAATTCAATCCACAAATCACAATTACAAGTATTGAATTTTATAAGATTAAGCTAATTAACCTTTTTCTTACAACTTGTTTTTTCATACCAATCCAAATCTTTACAGTGCCAATAATCCATATTCTTATTGATAATAACCCAACCAGCACAATATGCTCTTGCAGAGGCAGACGGTCTTTCTGCTAAACATTGCTCCTTAAATGATTCTGACCACGAAAAATCAGCAGTAGTACCTGCAGGACGTATACCATCTTTATATATTTTAAAAAGAAATAAATCCTTACCTTTTACATTTGGCAAATTAGGACCTGTAATATCTATATACATATAGCCGCAATTATTGTAAAATGAAGCTGTAGAGAAATCAGATACTGTTGTCTTACACCAATTATTTAAAATGTTGTCTCCAGGCGTTGAACTTAATGAAAAAGAAATACCATCACTCAATAATAAACCTCTATAATCTGCCATCCCAAAATTTGCACCATCATACTTTTTTGAAAAACACTTACCATCAGATGAAGTACAAACCCTTTGAACCTTAAGATATTTTTGGATAGTTTCACTAATTTTTTTAGAACACTCTGCTCTACTTGAGAGAGGTGTTTCACACCACATATCCACAGTACCATAATCAGCAATAGCAGCAGTAAAAGCTTGACTAATTGTTGAATATGCTTTATTCAATTTTTCAACATACTCACGTTCTTTATAATTTGAAATTACGGCAGGTAAAGTAAATGCAGCTACAACCCCAATAACCCCAAGCGTAATCAATACTTCCGCGAGAGTAAAACCATTTTGCCTACAATTAGAATGACATTTCATATCACTATTATAACAAATTTTTTGTTCATTGCAAGGAGATAGACAAACTTGTAATGAGCTTAAAAAAGTGCCCCCCCCCCCCGAAATTCATACTTTTAAACAACATTCTTACTCCTTTCATAAAAAATAACCTATATCGATTATAGGTTATTTTTTTTATTTTTTCAATAGTTCAATTTTTGCTTACGCCATTTCTTCATCAGGACCACCCATCACTTGAATTCCAAATTTTGTTCTAAACAAGTGTTTTACGGTATCTCCTTGAATTTCATACATCATCTTATTAAACAAATCATAAGCTTCACGTTTATATTCTATCAACGGATCTTTTTGACCATAAGCCCTTAGCCCGATACCTTCTCTCAACATATCAATATTGTGCAAATGATCAATCCACTTGTTATCAACGACTCTTAGAAGAATATCTTTTTCTAAATTTCTAATTACATTATTATCAGAATATGCAACTTGAGGTTCAAAATTAGGATCATACTTCGAAACAACATCATTATAAAAATCGATTACTTCTTGTTCATGTGTTCTATAAGCATTTATCGCAAATTCTTTCAACTTGTTATATACAGCTTCAAATCGCATATTTTGAACATCTTTCACTTCAAAGAACGACAATTGAGGAATGATAGAATGTAATTCTTTTATCATTGTCTCCAAATCTTCATAAACATACTCCTCAGGAGCCTGCTCCGGAGCGATGTAACTACGAAGTAATCTGTCAATTTCTCTTTCAATCATAAAGTAAATATCTTCAGAAAGATTCTTACCTGAAAGAACTTTACGGCGTTGCGCATAGAATTTTTCACGTTGAATATTCATAACATCGTCATATTCCAAAACACTTTTTCTTATGTCAAAGTGATATGTTTCAACTTTTTTCTGTGCTGATTGAATTTGGCGTGTAATTAAAGTATTTTCTATCGCCATATTTTCTTCAACATTCAACATATCCATAAGTGCTGTAATTTTATCACCACCGAAAATTCTCATTAAGTTATCTTGCAATGATAAGAAAAATCTGGTAGACCCAGGATCTCCTTGACGAGCAGCACGACCTCTTAATTGGTTATCAATACGACGTGATTCGTGTCTTTCAGTACCAATTACGTGCAAACCGCCAAGTTCTACCACTTTAGCGTGTTCTTCTTCTGTAATCTTTCTTGCTTCTGCTAGTAACTCGTCTTTTCTAGCATTATATTCATCAGAACCTTCTTCTAGTCCTAAAGCATCTAATTTTTCTTTAGCCAAATACTCAGCATTACCACCTAATAAAATATCAGTACCACGACCTGCCATATTTGTCGCAATAGTAACAGCACCGACTCTTCCTGCCTGAGCAATAATATAAGCTTCTTTCGCGTGATGTTTTGCATTCAATACATTATGTTTTATCCCACGTTGAGTAAGCAATGCAGATACATACTCAGACTTTTCAATACTAATCGTACCTACTAGAACTGGACGGCCAATTTTATGCATTTGAATAATATCTTCTACCACTGCATTATATTTAGCAACTTCTGTCTTATAAATAACATCAGGATAGTTAATTCTAATATCAGGCTTGTTAGTCGGAATAGTTGTAACCTCAAGATTATATATTTTTCCGAATTCAGCCTCCTCAGTCATCGCTGTACCTGTCATACCGGATAATTTAGGATAAAGTCTAAATAAATTTTGGAACGTTATTGAAGCTAGAGTTTGGGTTTCATCTTGAATTTTTACTCCTTCTTTAGCTTCTATCGCTTGGTGAAGTCCATCTGACCAACGACGACCTTCCATCAAACGACCGGTAAATTCATCAACAATCATTACTTCACCGTTTTTAATAACATAGTCTGTGTCTTTTACAAACAATTCTTTCGCTTTCAAAGCTTGCAATAAGTGGTGAGCATATTGAGTATTTATATCAAATAAATCCTTTACACCTATAATTTCTTGAGCTCTATCAATACCTTCTTCTGTCAAGATTATATTTTTATTTTTTTCATCTACTTCATAATCAACATTTTTTTCAAGTTGAGGAGCAACCTTAGCCATTAATTGATAAGTTTCTGCAGATTTTTCAAGTCTACCGCTTATAATTAACGGAGTTCTAGCTTCATCAATCAAAATACTATCGACCTCGTCAATAATTGCATAATTATATGGACGTTGAACCAACATATCCAAGCTGCCTGCCATATTATCTCTTAGGTAATCAAACCCAAACTCATTGTTAGTTCCATATGTAATATCAGAATCATAAGCAGCTTTTTTAGCTGCGAAATCTTCTGCAGTTCTGCCTCCTGATAAAATCACACCAACAGACAAACCTAAAAATTTATAAATCTTACCCATCCACTCACTATCACGTTTTGCGAGGTAATCATTTACTGTAATAACATGAACCCCCTTACCTGTTAAAGCATTCAAATATGCAGGTAAAGTAGCAACAAGCGTCTTACCTTCACCAGTTCTCATCTCTGCGATATGACCGTTATGAAGGAAGTATCCACCAATTAACTGAACGTCAAAATGACGCATATTCAAAACTCTTTTACCTGCTTCACGTACAGTTGCGAAAGCTTCTGGCAAAATTTTATCTAACGCCTCTTTCTCTAGTTTTCTATCCGTATTAAAATCTTTTGAAGTTGGACGTTTAGCTAATATTTCCTTAAATTCAGCAGTCTTAGCTCTTAGTTCTTCATCTGTTAATTTTTCAAATTGAGGTTCCAAAGCATTTATATGTTCGATAATTGGCATAATCTTCTTTACTTTTTTTTCGTTTGGATCCCCTAACAATTTTAATAGCAAACTTATCATAAAAAAATTTCCTCTCCGATTCTGGTATTGATATTACAATACTAGCATAGACAAGGAAATTTTTCTTAATCTTAAGGAAATATTTATTTTTTAATCATTATGAATTAAACATTGTAAATACTTTTTCAATATTTTTGCTTATTAAGTTTTTAACCGTATCATATTCAGTTGTTAAAGCTGATAGCTCAGTATCAAGATTTTTCATATCTAATTCAAGTTGTTCTTCTTTATAATTTAGAGTTGATTTTTCTTTTTCATACTCTAGCTCTGCTTGAGCAATACCTTCTTCATCCGTTACTTCTATAACGTGACCGTTCAATGTATAGGCATCTTGATAATAGTTGTAATCACCATGCATTGATGATACAAATAACTGACCATTTTTCAATGCATGTGATAAGTAATCTTTATCATCTATATCTCCTGCAGATGTTGTCCAACCGGATTTACACAAATTGTTATACATTGAGCTATAAAAATTTGCAACAAGTAAATCTTTTTCAGTTACAGCTGACTGGTTTGTAAGTATGTAATAATAGTTTGGATCTTGTGTTACATAAACAGAATTTTCGACTTTATCTCTTACAACATAAGGAGTATCAAACTCTCCCAAAGACTGTGCATAATACGTCAAAAATGACTTCAAAATATTAGACATATTTATACCAGCCTTGAAACCGCCTCCTCCGAGTATACCTCCAGCACCAATAACTAGACCGTTATAAGAATTTGAATTTGCAATAAGTTTAGATTCATCTCCAATAGTAACACTTTTTGGATTGTCCAATAAAGAATCTAACTCAAGATTTGCATATACAAACGCGCTACCACTCGCTACATCGGAAGCAAAAACACTCTTAAAAGCATCCATCATTGCACTTGTGATTTTCTTTGAGTACTCTTCCGCACGACTAGTATCTTTAAATACGATATTTATATTACCTGACAACAAATCAACTATAGAAAATTTTGTTCCATCAATCTTTGAAGATTCTTTATATATTGCACACTCACTAGTAGTAATTCCAGAAATACTACCCAAATCAATAGTCAATTTGTTTGCCATAGTAGCATCAGCTTCCATTTGATCTCTCAAATATGTTATTAATGTTCCATAAGTCATTGCATTAGCTTGAGTTTTATCTATAGGTTCACCACCAATACCGGCATCAGGATCATAATAAACAGAATCACTGACCATACTTGTAACTTGTGAAGAAGCAATATATCCTTGAACACCTAATTCTTTCAAGAATTTTTGATATCCTTCTAGAGAAGGTGTTGTACCTCCTTTTTGGGTTATACCAGAATTTCTGGCAGCTGTTGCCATTTTTGAGTTAAGAACTATAGTTCCGTCTCTACTAGTAATAAAATATGGATCATAACCATTTAATGCTGATGGAGTCATCATAACATCATATGTCAAATCATATGTTTGACCATCAGCACTAGTTGTACCTGTAGTACCATTCATATCCCAAACTAACTTTGTTTGATTCAATGCACTTTGATATTTTTGTGTAGCTTGAGTCAACGCACGAGTAATAGAAAGCTTTTCTTGAGCTATATCCATAGATCTAAACTCACAACTTGCCTTTCTGGAAGTTATGGCTAGAAATCTTGCTTGTGAAGCGGCTATACCCATTTTTCGTAGCTTTCCTTTCGTTAAAATCTTAGTAACATAATCCTAGTATTCTTATCATCGGAATATGTACAAAAAATCTTTAATATTTCAGAGCGTCATGTTACAATTGTTAATATTATTTTAAATCAATCAACAAATCATATATTTTATCTATTTTTTCTTTAACTTCTGAAAATTGATCTTTCAAGTCTTTAAAGCTATTTAAAGTTACAAATTTTTCTTCTATTTCTTCAATAATTTCTCTATGTTTTTTCTCTAGCTGTTCAGGAGTAACAACAATCCTTTGTTGAATTAAAAACACTGTAACAGCAATTAAAATAGGAGAGTAATGTAATAAACTTTCCATCAAAATACCTTCACCTAAATAAAAAATGTCTTCTTTTATAAATATTTATAGGAATTGCATCAAGGCAACTCCCCATACTCTTTAAACTATGAGCACAAATAAAACCTGATTCGTTCGGGATAATGAAGGTTCTCCCCGGATTTTCTCTAAGTTTGGATACAATATCTTTTGGAGTCCGATAATTTACAATTAAATCATTGTAATCCTTCCCCTTCATGATTAGTTTCTTTGAGATACCGTAAGTATTAAAAGTAACAACACTTACATTATTCATCACTCCGACAAAAGTAGCCTCACTCCCACCTTCTGAATGTCCAACCAATTTTACATTATCAAATGGCTGAATATATCTCTTTTTTACAAAATGAAAAAAATCATTTGCTTTTTTCATCTGAGAATTTATGGACCTAAAAGCCATCTGAATATTTGCAATATGGTCAAGCAGACTTTTTTTATCAGTACCAGCAAAACTTACTACAACATTATTTTTGTTTCTATATACAATAGATTTAAAATTTGTTTTTGGGTTATGCTCACATTCCAAAATTTGCCAACCAACAGGCACGTCAGTAGAAATTTTTCCAACCGACATATCATTAGTATGAATACACAACTTTTTTAAAACATCGGATTGTTCATGTAATTTTTGTAAAGCTAATTTCATAATCACCTCATAACGTTATCGGCCAATAAAAATCAACAAGATAAGAAGCAGCATCAAAAGGATGTGACAAAAACTTCAATTCTTTAGTTTGCTTAATTTGATGATATGTAGGAATATCTATTTTAGAGGAGCCTTCTTTGTATTTAAGATTGTAGACATTATAAAGAAGCTTCTCACACTTTTTATCTATAAAAAGGCACGCCTCACCATCTGCAGAACGGACTTTGGAATTAAATGCCATTACCCGATTTTTTATAGGAGGGTTAAAAGCTTTAATTTGAATTTCAACATCATAACCAAACTGAAGCAATTTTTTCTTAATAATCACATAATTCGTATACTCACTCGTACAACTTCTATTATCTCCAGAAGCATCGCCATTCACTATCACTTTACCTTTATGGTTTGGATAGCGTCTATAAAATTCTTCACACGCTTTTGAAGTCGTAGTATTTTCTAAAACAATTTCATCAAAATAAAAAACCTTATCCTCTGTCTTGTGAGCTAAAACCCACGACATCGGATCAACGTTAAAGTCACAACTTATATGCAAATCCATATCCGGTTGATATGTAATATTTCTTACATTTTCATCAGAAAAATCTTTTACGACCAAACCACTATTATACTCACCATTTTGAGCCAAAACAAAAATATTATAATACTGCTCATCATATAGTTTTTTCAACTCATCACAAAAGCCATCTGGCAAATAAATATTTTGAGTTGTGGGAGCAGAAATCAATCTATAATTTGGAGCACTGTTTTCAACAAAAGTTTTATATACCCACCCTCTATGCATCTCGGGATTTGTATGACCGAAAATCCTATACGTAAAATTTTTCCATATTTTTTTTGTTCTTTGCCTCATCCTACCAAGAAGCATTTTGAATGTATCGTAAGGGATGTCAGACATTTCTTCTATTTCTACAAAACCCAAATTGAGTGATTTTAATTTATTAGGTTCATCGAAATGCCTGAACAAAATTTCAGACCCGTTTTTAAACGTAAGCTTTTGCAACGAAGAAGACCACTCATAATCTACACCATCACGAAAACCAATATTATCAAGATGTTCAAAATAAGTCTGTAATGTTGTATCCCTAACAAGTGTATATGTTTGTGCCCCAACAAGTCCCCGAATTCCGGGAAACTTCAGAGCCAAAAGAATCCCCAACAACGAGCCAGCAAAAGTTTTTCCTGAGCCATAACCTCCCTGATATACAGCAATATCCATACTGTAATTGTGCGGAATTTCTAAAAATTCACGCTGCGCTTTTAATAATTTATACTCCATACTTTTACCCTAAAAAAGAAAAGCCGTCCCTAATACAAATGGTTATACATGAGGAGTCGGAAAAGAATAGCAAGGGACGGCAAAGAATAGACTATTTAACCTGATCATTTCCTTCACTGTTTTGTAAAAGGAAATTATTAGCATTTTCAATACCATACTGTTCCAATGCAAATTTAAAACATTCCAACCAGTCAATATGTTCTTCTACCTCTGGAACATTTGCAAATGATTGAACAACTTCAAACAATTCTTTTAATTTAGACTTTCTTTCAAAAGAGGCTTTTCTATCCCCATAACGATAAATATAATTTGCATTTCTGATATCATCATTTATCTCAACAAAAACGGTAGTACCTCTATCATTTTTACCAATAAGTTCTGTACCCAGTTTAAAATAAGCAATAATTTCAGCAGTCTTTTCAACCATTGGAACAATAATTTTACGATTTATTGAATCCAAAATCATATTCAAACGCGCTTCTTGGCCACTTACTGAATAATTTAATTCAGTTGCAGTTCTTTGAGCTGATTGAATATTACCCGCCATATTTTTAAAGATACCGGTTGCACTCTCTATAGTTGATTTAAAATAATTTAAAAAGTCCCAACCGACCATAGCCTTATCAAAAGATAACGGCACAGGCTGATTTGGCATTAATGCAGCATCATACTCAATAATTTTACCTGGTCTAACATCTTGCTGTCCCTTAAAACAACCTTTTGGAGCTAAATAAGGAGGATTCATCATCAATGCTAAAGCATCAATTTGCTTGTTCAAAATAGTAGAAGCAATACTATTCAAAATCAATGCTACTCTCAATGGAGAAACTCCGCGATGAGTATTTGGAGATTCAATAATATTTGCATGTATAAAAGGATTTATAACAAAAGGATTAGGTTCAAAACGAATAATATGGCGTCTTCCACCAATTACAATTAACCAATTTTTTAGAATATTTCCATCAGCTAGTTCTATATCTCCCCAAAACTCTAATATCTCAACTTTATTTCCATCAACAGCTCTTTCATCATAAGTTTCTTTATATGATTTTTTATTCGCCACCACTCCCTTCAAATCCTTGATTTTTTCTTCATTAAGCATGTTATTTGACTTGTCAGATAAAATTTCATCAATCGTAGAATAAGTCCGGTAAATTTTGGCACAAGAATCCCAATTATCACGATTATTTTTATCAAAAACAAAGTCTTCTGCCTTAATATGTTTAACTTTTGCATTGTCATACACAACCTTTTCTTCAACAACAAAATCAGAAGTATCACCTAAAGACAAGACTTGTTCTTCCAATGTTTTTGCTCGTCTTGTTGATTTAATCTTAGTTTCCCAACCAACAAATAAAGTAGATTCACCAGTCTCGACAATTCCGTCAATAATCTTTTCTATTTCATTTTCAATATTCATTTGTTCGAAAGTATTAACAAGCATCGCTTTTTGCTTGTTTGCATACGATTGAGTTTTTGGATTAGTTCCACTAACATCAAACATCGCATCAGGGTGTGAATATAAATTTTCGCAAATATGAGATTTCAAAGTCTGAGCCAACTCATAAATATCAGGTAATTCTATTTTGTTATCCCAACCGTTTAACTTTGGAATATCCGTATTATAAATTGCATCGCGAACATATTTTATATCAGTAATCTGTGTAGCTCTTTCATCTTCATATTTATCATATTTATCGACAATATTACCGACTAAATAAACCTCTTCGGTTTCATTAATCTTTTTTGTCAAATCTTCTTTTTCTATCTTCATAAATTTACCTTTCTTGGTTAAATATCGAATATATTTCGATATCTTGCATTTGACCATTTTTTAAAGTTTCATTTTTCAAAAAAGCTTCTTTTTCAAACCCGCAATAACGAAGAATAGTTTTTGTTCTGGAATTTTGCGGATAGACCTGAACTTTAAGTTTATTTATCTTTAGTTTATGAAAGCAGAAGTTCAAAAACAGTTTTGCACAATATTTTGTATAATCACCCCAATATTCTTTTAAAAAGCAAGTAGTTATTTCTGCGGTATGAATATGATTTTTATCGCCGATTAAATTATCAAGAAAAACAAATCCACTAAATTTTCTATCGCACAATATTACCCAGAAAAACGGATTCAACCTCTCTAACAAAGATACAAAATATTCATAAAAAGAATTTCCATCCAGCGCATAATCATCATCTAAGAATCTGGAATACCTAAGATATAGAAATAAAACTTCCGTAAAATATTGTGTATTTCTATACTCGTGCAAATCCCTATTAATAATTAAATTAACAAACTCTATCATCATTCCAAAACATCAGCTTTTTCAAACTTTACATAGGCATCTTCTGTTACAAAAGCAGCTAGAACTCCATTTAAAATCTGCTCTCTCACACTATACTGTGTTCCTAATAAAGCCTCTGCCTGAACACCATTTATAAATGATTCGCACTTAGAATTTTTATTAAAAACTTTAAATACAGAAGTCTTAGAAAAAATATATTTTCTAGGGACTTTAGCAATATCTGTGTAAGTCACTTTTTCTTTTTTTTGTTTAAGTTTTTCTGCTTGCTTACAGAATTCAGTTTCTATTTTCATCTTAATTAAATCTTCTAAAGAGGCACCTTCAAGAAGCATTTTTTCAACATCATTATCTTTATTTTTCATAATTATTCCTCTAAATTTTTTCGTCATCTAAATTAGATATAGTGATAATTTTTGCTTGTTTGTACTCATCCTCTTCCTTCGCATTAGAATTTGAGAATCCAAGATATTTGCATAAACTTTCTAAAGCTTTTAATCCGGCAGAAGTATCTCTCAACTTTTTCTTTCCGGTAAAACTACCGTCTTTATCTAGAATATCCTCCTCTTCCAAAGAGAACTCAGCTATCTGCAATAATTTTTGTATCACATATCCTTTATGCACTCTTAATGAAGAAATTTGTTTATGCAGCTGTGACTTTATCTCATTAATAATATCCTTTTCAGCTAGCAGACGATTGGCTACATTTTTTAAATCTTTCGACTTGTATCCTGCATTTTTTGCAGACAACTCTCCATCAAGAGTCTTTATATATTCCGAAACAAATTTTTTTTGTTGTTCTGTTATATTTTTCATCGTTCTATATTCTTTTATTAAAAAAATTTACATTTCTTATCAAAATTTGTGTTTTTTTGAAAAAAATTGTATAATGAGCATGCTATTTATATTTCGGCTAGTGTAAATCTTAACAGGGGGGAAATGAAATTACTTCCTGTTTTTTTTATGCAAAATTTCTATCTTCTTCTCATCCTTATTTGAGGAGTATCATCAGTTGTTACAGAAATTTTTGAACGAAAATTAGCCAAAGCATCCTTATACATTCCATACCAATAATTGAACCTTACATGTTGCGGATTACCTTTCAATCTCATACAAGCACCATATACTAACAAAGGTTCTGCAAAAGGCATAGGTATCAAGCTTTCATCAGTAGCTTCTTCAAGCTTTAACTTTTCTTCCCCTTCTGCATTCTTGGCACAATTTTTGGTACAATAAATAATTTCGACCTGCACATCTTCATCAAACACAGGAAGAAGAATTTTATCATTAAATATTGAATAAGTTTGAGCAGGTTGATTAGAGGTCAATGCTTTTTCAAAATCAGAATAATAATTATAAATATTTTTATTTATTATTATGTTTTGAATTACACCATTTATATTGTTAGTGAGTTCTTTTTGACCTTTTTCAAGAGTTAAAGTCTCTTTTCTCAATAAAAAATTCCAATTATCAAAACCGCATAGTTCTGAATTTATAACATTTATAATATTCATCAATTTCTTATGGTCATTTTTTATCAATTCAGAAAAAGCATTAACCTGTTTATAATTAAGCTCAACCAGACACTTATTTATAACTTCTAAATAATTCATTTAATCTCCTTTTTGTAGAATTAAAATCTTCAACCATAACAGCTCCATATAAAAGAGCTGTCAGGTCAAAGATAAGAATTTGCAAAATTATCGAATCAGACCTCTTTTAAGCTGTTCCATAATTAATTTTTCATTTTTTGCAAATTCAGCACCACTCATTTTGCCGATCTGATCACGAGTAAAAATCACTCCTGTTCCGTTTCCTGCCCCAGAAGACTTTTGTGCATTAGCAATAAGTCTTTGTTTTGCAGCTTCATTTGCATCTTTTAGTGCTTTATCGTGTTCTTGTTTTCTCAAAAATCTTTTCACAGCAGAATCTTCCACACTGTTAATCATTGCAATTATCTGAGAAACTTCATCTTTACCAACATTCGGATAATAATTTTTCAAATAATCCAAAACTTGACTTCTTCCATCTTGTTGAAAAAATTCCGGCTGCTCCAAGTTATTCAAATAACTGTTTACAGGTAAAGAATTATCAACTTGATTTAATGCCGCTTGCCCTTGATTTTGTTGTTTCACTTCATTATACGCTTTATTTACTACATAATTCATTAAATTTTGTCCTTGTTCAGAGCTCACGACACCTGAATTCATCAAATTTTCAATTGTTTGAATATCTTTAATTGCAAGTTGCTTAATTTGTTCTTCTCTGGATAAAGGGGTTGAAGAATTATTTTGAGCAGCTTGACCTTGCAATGCATCATCCAAAGTCTGTTGATAAACGGCATCTGATGAAGATTTTAGGTTTTGTAAATCAGATGAATTATTTTCATTTTCTTTTTTTATACTCATAATTTCTCCTATTGTTCAACATCTTTAATTAAAGATTTTGCACATTCAAAAGCAATATCAATTGCTTCATCTATAAATTTTGCTAATATTTTTGCAACTATTTTTTTAAAAGGAGCACATACAGGAATATTAGAGACAACAAACTCAAGAGCCATTTCTCTTTTTTTCTCATAGCTATCACCTATCAATGTATTTTCTGCTAAATAAACAGCTTGTTTTGCTAATTCATTAATATTTGATTTCAATTTTTCTAACATATAAATACTCCCTTTCATTCACTTAAGACTAAGAATGCATCCCCAATATAAAATTTGGGGATACATTCTAATGAGGTAAAAATTTTCTATACAGGAACTTTAACAACCATTTTTGCTAAAGCTTTTGGTTGAACAGTTTTTGCACCATATAAGTAAAGGCCTCTTACTAAATCAGAGAAACTATCTTTATCTCTTAGGCTTTCAATTTTTGCCAACTGAGATGCAAAAGTAATAGCGTCATTTGTTCCTGCTAATACATAGTATTTATCAGAAACTTCGCCTAAATTTGTGCTGACTAAAACATCCATGCCTGCAATTCTACCAATAGCACCTTCTCTCAAAGTTTCATCAGCAACCTTATAAGCACCGATAAATTCACTGCTTTGTAGTAAATAAGACTCAATAGTCGGATTAATAACAACCCAAGGTCGTTTTGCAGCTGTTACTGCATTTGAGTTTTTCAATGCTAGTGCTAATTTTACAAATTGTTCGTAAATAGTTGATTTATCCAAAGTAACAGGCTGAGAATCTGACCCTACAATATTTCCTGCATCAACATTAGCATGTTGTGCCAATAAATAAGCATCTTGAACTTCTTCAATAGCTTGTTTTGCATTTTTTAAATGAGCTTCCATAATATCAGTATTAGCTTGGACTTGAGCTACATCATTAATCTTAAACGCAAAGAATTTCTTTTGATCAATAACCAAATCCATTGAAGTCGGTTCCAATTCGCTATAAGAAATAGAACCAGTATCAAGAGTAGAAATAGTTACCGCAGCAGGAGTAATAATTTTAACTTTATCACCTTGGTTTTTAATTTCACCTTCATAATTTCTGTTTACACATTGAAGCATAACACATTCTTTTTCTAACATAGCGTTAAGCTTTTGACTCCATATCTCAGGAATAAACGCAGCGTAAGCATTTTCTGACATAATCATTTCCTTTCTTCTTCAATATATTTTTGTACATAACAATGAGTGGTGTTATATTTTTTAATCATCAACATAAACTTCTTTGAAATGCAGACCGATAATCGCACAGGAATTTGTTAATTCATTCCCCTCTATACACAACTGAATTGAATAATTAGCTTCAGATATCTCTGCTTTTTCCATAGTATCAGTATTTACGGCCCATATTGGATATTTATCTTCATCTTTTGCCCAACATTGATTTGCTGTAAAAGATTCACTATCATCACCCCAGACAAAATGTTCTTCATGATAGCAATATATATGTTCCACATCATCAGAAAATTCACTATCATAATCTTTGTAAATAGAAAAATTAAAATCATTATCATAAGAATTATCTAAGATAAAATAAAATTCATCAATTGTTTTTCGGTGATGAGCATCAGTAATCGATAAAAACGGTGATTTCCACATAAAATCAATAGCCTTGCCATCAAAAGAATTACCTGTATCTTCTTTATAAATATTCCCTTTATCATCGGCCGTTAAAATTTCACCATTAAAAAGCACGGCACAAGTTAAATTCTGAGGTACAACCCTTTTATACCAAGCCTTATTAACATAATCATTTATCCAAATAGTATGAAAATATTCATCATTTGAATAATTAAAGAAATACCAAACCTGATTTTTCTTTGGATAAGGGATACAAAAAGAATTTTCAAGCCCACTATTGGTAAAATTATCAAATTCCGGACGAATTTTAGTTGAGATTTCAGAACCTATTTGAATTTGGTTAAGAATGCCGGCCTGTTCCAATGCAAAAATACCATCACTTAAAAAATATTGTTTATTTTCAATGTTAACAATTGCTCTATCAGTATAAGATCCCTTATCTGCAAAAGGAGTAATTTCAAAATCACTTGCATCAATACCGGAAAGCAAATACACCCTATTTTTCTTATAAATTGCCAAATACTCTCGATAAGGCATAAGAGCAGTAATTGCATCAGTATCAGTATGAAAATCTCTTATGTAGCCTGCATCTTCTTCTGTTTTAAAATCATCATAAGTTCCCAGGGCAGAATAATAAATAGTAGACCCATGAGCAACAAAAACTCTGCCTCTGTATACTGCTAACACACCATCAACAACATACTCATCTGATGAGTTTTTTAAATCACAATCAATGACCTCATACTTACCTTCTTTGTTATCTAAATTATCTTTTACATAGAACAATCCATCGCTTTCGCTTATCCCAACAAGTCCGTTCAAAAAAGATATAAATCGTGGTCTTTTACCTGTTAAAGTTTTGTCCAACAAACTAAATTCGTCTTTAAAAGGATCATAAACGTACATTTTTCCACTAATTGTAGTTATCAAAAGTTTGTTATAACTCTTTGATACCAACTCCGTAAGACTTGTAATTTGTTCAGCTTCATTCAAATGACAAAACCTAATATTCCCTTTTTGTTTTACAATACCTTTATTTGATAATATTTCAATATTTTTAGAATCTGACCAATAAATTTTCTTGGTATCCAAACCTAATTCTGTCTTTGTAACTGAAAGGTTTATACCTCCGCTTAAGTCATAGTAAGAAACTTCTGCCATATTATTCTCCTTTATTATTCACCAGATACCAACGAATTTTTGCCCTAATAAAACTTCCCACATCTTCTTTCAAAACCCACGGATATGGAGGAATAAATACAATATCAATTTTTCCAGCACTTGTAGTTTTTGGATTTTTTATGCCAAATTCATAATGAGTCATCACATTATTTGGAGTAACACTTATATCGTATTTCTTTGCAAGTTCTGAACACAATTTCATAGTTGCTTCAAATTGAATTTTCGAAATAGGATAATTCCCCTGACTGTTTCTATTTTTAAAACCACCCATTCCGCACATTGCAACACCAATTGATCCGGTATTACCGCCACCAGTATGAGCTGCATATTTCCATCGTTTACAAACTTCATTATCTTGAGGTTTAAATATTCCCTGAGATACTCTCCCATCTTTATCCACTAAAAAATGGTAAAAACTATTCTCATAAGCAGAAGGATAGTGACCTCCTGCTGTCCAATGGATAATTATTCTTTTCATTCAGCTAGACCTATGTTTTATCAATAAATTTATTTATCTAATAACCATTCAGGGTTTCGTTGCATATACCTCACGACTGCATGGGTTCTGTTTTTTGCACTTAATTTTAAAATAATTCTATCTAAATATGTTCTAACAGTTCCGTAACCTAATTTTAATTGAACACTTACTTCTTTATCAGAATATCCCAATGCAACCAAAGTTAACACCTGAAGTTCCTTTGGCGATAATTCCATATTCTTAATTCCCTTTATTTATATTCTGAATAGTTTAAATATAAGCATACTAAAAAATTGTTTTTTATTTTTCATAATATTTCCCTTTTTAAGAAAAAGGGGAAAGTCAATCTCTCCCCTAATAATGAGTAAGATAATTTAAAAGGATTAATTGGATTTTATATAATAATTGATTTATTTTTTAATTCACTATTTTCAACGAGTCCAATCTTTAAAGAACGTAAATTAGAGTAGCATCTTTTTTTAATCCCATACTCGTTGTAATTCAAATAAAACTTACTACCGGATTGCTTCTTATAAGAAATCGGTTTAATTTCACAAATCAAGTTTTTCTTTAATTTTTCAAAAAACTGTTCTGCTTTTACGTTAACCTTTCTTACAACAGATAATTTTTTATCACTATCCACCCTTGTTAATTGAACAACTTTATGTCCACATACAGGGCACTTTTCTAAGTAGTCCACTTCACACAATATGTAATTTTCTTGCGGAGCAAGACTAAAAGTTCTTGTACGCCGTAATCCCCCGCAACAATGAATATACCCCATTTAATTCTCCCAACAAGCTATTTACCAATAAGAAATCAGCAAATACACCTATCCGTCATCAACGGCAAACAGCACTACCATCAAGGGCTTAAGCCTTAACCGTTTCTACAATTTAAGTATAACTCTTTTTAAAATTAATAAAAGTCATCAATTCAATATAAACATACTCATGTAGACAAAATCATGGACACCAGATGACTATAATAAAAACTATTTAACAGATAATTCACAACACATCTGACAAGCACCAAAAACTTTTGCAGCTTTCAGATTTTTCCTAAAGCAACGGTAATGAGGTAAATTAAAGACATCTTTTATTGGCATATCTTTAACATTACCGATTTTTTGAGATAAACACGGATATACATCGCCCTGCGGATTAATCATCATATTAGAAAATGGATACATACAAGGTTTGTATATTTCACTCACAGGCTTATCTTGCGGAGTATTAAAGAATTCTTCTATTTTTTCAAGAGGATTTTTAGCATACTCAAATTTAGGAGAAAATCTTATCTGTACGTTTGATTTTTTTTGCAAAGACATTAATTCTCTGTATACTTCCTTAAAATGATCCATATCAAAATATTTTTCTATCGGATAATTTGCATTAAATTCAGGAACAAAACTATCAAACAAAACAGAATTTTGTTTCAAATTATTATTCCTTAAAAAGGAAATTGATAAAAAATTAAAATTCTTTTCATCACACATTTTGAACAGCTTTGGCAAATCATCCAAATTATTTTCCAAAACAATTGTTTTAATATCAACCATAGGGCGTTTTTTTCTTGAGTTCATATTATCGAAATTATCCATAATCTTATCCCAAATACCATCCTTAGCTCGATTAATATCGTGATTTTTTCCATAACCGTCCAAAGACACTGATAATAACATCATTTTACTTTTTATAAAAGCATCTATAATTTCATCATTAATAAGAATTCCATTGGATACGACATTTAATTTACCCATAGTTTTCTTAGAAGTTTTCATTAAAATATCAATAAAATCTTTTCTTATTAATGGCTCTCCTCCAACCAACGTAACAAAAGAATAAAACGGAATTTGTTCAATCACCTTAAACCATTCTTCAGTGGTTAATTCATCCTTATTTCTCTCACAACCCACATAACAATATGGACACTGCAAATTACATCTATAAGTCAATTCAAAAAAATAACGCAACGGCATTAAAGCTTTACCAGAATTTGAATTATACGAAGGCATTGCATATAAATTTCTGCCCCAGTCAAAAATATTTGATAAATTAACCAATTTTCACCCTCAATCTAATATCTAACCACCTAATAAAATCAAACCTACCCAAATAAATAACATACCAGAAACAATACCCACCATTGACAAATGCCAATTTCCGTATTCTCTCGCAAGTGGTAACAAAGTATCAAAAGACAAATAAATCATAATCCCCGCAACAGCGGCCAATAATATACCAACAAGAACTTGAGGAACAAATAAACTAAATAAAAGCATTCCAATCAAAGCACCAATAGGTTCAGTAATACCTGATAATGCGGCATATAACATTGCATATCTACGTTTCCCTGTCACATGATAAATAGGTAAAGCTACAGCAATACCCTCAGGAATATTATGAATAGCAATTGCCATACCGACTGATAGCCCCAAAGTAACATTTTGAGTGGTAGTTAAAAAAGTAGCCATTCCTTCAGGAAAGTTATGAACACAAATAGCTATAGCTGTAAGCAAACCTGCTCTTTTAATTTTATGATTATGTTTACAAGGAGCATCCGGCTCTAACAACTCATCAGGGTCAATATGATCTGGCAAGAAATAATCAATCAAAATTGCAACCACAATACCGATTATAAATCCTATAAATACTAACCATTCATGAGTATTCGGAAAATTCTTAGATAACATCTCTCCAGCCTCAGGAATGATATCCGTAAAAGAAAGAAATATCATTACACCTGCTGAAAAACCTAATCCAACAGATAAAGCTTTCAAATTATCTTTTTTCACCATAAAAGCAATCGCCCCACCAATTGCAGTAGTCAAACCTGCAAATAGGGTAATCAACATAGCTATTCCAAAATTCTGTGGTAAATTCATATATTTATGTCCTTTCGGGAGAATTATACCACAAAAAATAAAACAAAAAATTAAATATCAACATCTTTCATCATATCAATAAGAGTACTTATTGTTGTATCCATACTAACAAGATCAGAAGTTCTTTGTTGCAAAAATGCATTAACTTTTGGCATCATTTCAATAGCTATATCAAGTTTAGGATTCGAACCAGGTTGATACATCCCAACGTCAATCAAATCTTTATTCTCCCGATACATCGCCATAATTTTTCTCATCTTACCAGCAGCCTCCTTATGTTCAGGAGTAGCAATTGCAGACATCAACCTCGAAATACTACCTAAAACATCAATAGCAGGATAATGGTTCATTTCTGCAACTTTTCTTGATAAGAAAATGTGGCCATCAACGATACCACGCACAATATCTACAATAGGATCTGATATATCATCACCTTCCATTAATACTGTATATAATGCAGTAATTGAACCTTTAGGAGAATTTCCTGCTCTTTCCAAAACTTTTTGCAGCCAAGAAAATATAGAAGGCGGATACCCTTTCATAGTAGGAGGTTCCCCAATAGACAAACCGACCTCACGACCAGCCATCGCACAACGAGTAACTGTATCAGTCATAAGAAAAACTTTCTTGCCTTGGTCTCTGAAATATTCACAAACAGCTGTCGCAGTAAGTAGAGCCTTTTGCCTAATCAATGGAGGTTGATCTCCAGTAGAACAAACCAAAACAGATTTTTTCATACCTTCTTCACCCAAAGAATCTTCTACAAACTCTTTTACTTCACGGCCACGTTCTCCAATCAGAGCCATTACGTTGACATCAGCGTCAGAATTTCTTGCAATCATCCCAAGCAAAGTACTTTTACCAACCCCAGATCCAGCAAATAGTCCTAAACGTTGACCACAACCCATAGTCATACAACTATCTATAGCTCTTACTCCGGTTGAAAACATTTCTGTAATAATAGGTCTTTCAAAAGGCCCAGGAGGAGGTCCTTCAATAGGACGCCATACAGCACCTGTTGTGTCTAAAGGCTTATCATCAATAGGATCTCCCATAGGATTTATTAAACGTCCCAACAGAAAATCTCCAACAGGAATAATAATAGGACGTCCTGTCGTCGTAACTAAACTACCTTGTCCGATACCTTCACCATCATAAAGTAAAAGTAATTGAGCAGCCTCACCTTTGAACGCAACAACTTCAGCAGGTTTTTGTTTCCCATCATAAGTTTCGATAAAACATAAATCACCAATCTTTAGCCCTGGCAATTTTACCTCAACAGTTAACCCAAGAAGCTTAGACACAGTACCTTTAAAACGGTATAACTGAGTTTCTGCAAGCTTATTATGAACTCGAACTTTAAGAGAATCTAAACTACTGATATCTAAATCTTTCATACTATCAATTATAAGTGTTTAGATAAAAAAAACAAATTATTTACATAAAAATAAAAATATCTCATAATTTCATTTAATCTTTGTTAATCAATACTTGATTATTATAGAATTTTATGTTTCTATTGGTATTGGAATCAGGCAATTCCTCTTAGCCTGTTTCAAGGGTTTAAAGATAAAGCGGCGGCTGCGTTATCCTAAAACTCGCAAGTGATACTTAATAAGAAGGAAAAAACAATGTTAAAAATCAGATTAAAAAGATTAGGTGCTAAAAAGAACCCATCATACAGAATTATCGTAATCAATTCAACAACTAAACGTGAAGGAAGACCTGTACAAGAATTAGGTCACTACAATCCTAAAACTAAAGTTATGAAACTAGATAAAGCTGCAGCTCTTGATTGGGTTAAAAAAGGTGCTCAACCTACAGAAACAGTTGCTTACTTAATTAAAAACTGTAACGAAGATGGCACTTTAAACTATGTAAAAAAAGAAACAGTAAAACTTTCTAAGAAAGCACAAGCAAAAGCTCAAGCTGAGGCAGAAGCAAAAGCAGCAGCAGAAGCTGAAGCTGCTCAAGCTACAGAAGAAGCATAAAATAAAATTAATACAACAACACAAACAAAAAAAGGACTCGAGTATTCAAGTCCTTTTTTGTTATTGTAAAAATATTATTAATAGTCTTTTTGAGCTGCAGTACCCTCTCCTTCAATATTTTTTAAATTTATTGTTGCACTATCATTGCTATCAAGTATTACTTCATTATTAGCCCCTCCACGGATTTGAGCTGCATCACCATACCATTTACTATTATTAGCCCCTAAATCTACAGTTGTTGAAGAACAATTGTCTAATAATACTCTAGTGACAGTTTCTTTTGAAGAAGTAAATTTAGCACCCATCACATTTTTGATATCAAATCTCGTATCATCATAAATTAAACCACTAGCAATATTCTGTGTAATACTAGCATCACGTGACACTATTTCACCTTCTCTAAAATAAGTTTGCAAAGTTTTTAAGCTTTCTCCTGTTACAGCTTTCGGATTATCTTTATCTTTAACATAGTGGCTTCCCTCCACTAAATCTGGTTTAAAAGGGGTTTGTTCTGGATAGGTAATTTTCTCACCAGTTTTAAAAATTATCTCATAACTATTATTTCCAATTTTTTTTGCAGATTTTACCAAATTTGCATTGTAAGTTAACCCGCCAAGTGTCTTGTTGTTTACTGGATCTGTCATAATTCAATCTCCTTTTTTAAGTTTTAATACCTCATGTTGCAATTGCATCTCTTGTATTTATATAAAAACATTTTAATCGCAAAAATTGCAAACAATATGAAATTAAATATCTTATATTTATAAAATGCTGATATTTAAAGGCTTATAGATAGTTACAAAACTTAATATTTAGGAGAGTTTTTATTTGATTAACCTGAAATATAATATCAAAATATTAATATTAGTAACATTTATATATCATTCTGAAAAATCAAATTATTTTATAAAATCTTAAATAAGATGACTGGATTAAATATAAAAAAACAACTTGGAACAAAAATCAAAAGACTAAGACAGAAGCGAGGTCTAACACAAGAGCAGCTTGCAGAACAAATGGGTATTGCAACAAGGACTCTTAGTGGAATTGAAATTGGAGAAAATTTTGTCACTGCAGATACTCTAGAAAAAGTATTCGAAGTACTAAACGTAACTAGCTCTGAGCTATTTGCCTTTGACCACATAAAACCTAAAGAAGACCTTATTCAAGAAATCATTTCTGATCTTAATAACATTGAAGACAGAGATAAAATAGAAACAATTTATAAAATAATAAAAGCAACAATTAATGAATAAAAAAGCCAATCCTATGATTGGCTTTTTTATTCAATCTTTATAAATTTAACTAATCATTATACTTACTAATCTCTTGGAAGTAATTCTCCAACGCAATATATCCTTTATAAATTTCATTCGAAATATTTGCATAACTATTAGCTACAATAAACTTCAACTCTTTTGTCCTTATTTCTAAAAGGGCATCAGCATCTTTTTTAAGAGTTTCATCTCCAGATACAGCCCACTGTTGAAGCAAGGCTAACTCTTCATACATTTGTTTTACTGTTGTATATTCTAGAGTATTAAAATCATATTTAGCAAGCAAAGCTCTTTCTATATTCGTAATTCTTGGCATTACTGCTTGGAATTTAAACACTCTTTTTATAATCACATAATTATCTGCAATCTTTCTATGAGAATAAGGTATTATGTTCTTTGCCAATAATGCAGCATAAGAACGAGATGTAAAAACTTCATCTTCTCGAGAAAAAGCACTTTTGGATGTTAAATCAAAATTTGACTTTCTTTCTATTACATCTTCCAGCATCATAACCTCCCTGGATAATATAATAAAATAATATGATATCCAAAATAATTTGTCATGCAATTAAGTCAAATATTTTACATGTTTTTACATACAAAAAGAGGAGTGCATAATCACACTCCTCCTTTGAAAAATCTATTATAATTAGTCTTCTAACTGTTGCATGATTTCAAAAGGTTTTTCTGCTACTTTCATTGTTTCTTCGTCAATAATACCTCTTTTTAGCTCTGTGAAAGAAGCTTTTTTAGAATTGAACATTTTTTTCAAAAATTCATAAGAAATTTTTGGATCACATTTATCACCACAAGTGAATAAATCAACTGCAGCGTATCCTAACTCTGGCCAAGTATGAATAGCCAAATGACTTTCAGAAATAATTACAACTCCTGAAACACCGTATGGGTTAAACATATGGAAACATTTTTGGACAATAGTCGCACCACATTCAAGGGCGGCATCCACCATATACTTTTCTACTTTATCAATACTGTTTAATGTGTTTGGATCACATTCAAAAAATTCTGCTAAAAC
>CALVFT010000009.1 GCA_944326915.1 Candidatus Gastranaerophilales bacterium | reverse complement strand
CGTACTTTTCTCTTGCCATGAGATTAATCTCCTTTTTTCTACTTATACTACAATACTAATTTGGTATTTTAAGCCATTATAGTATATAATATTTGCTCAATTTTTTTTGTCAAGGTGAACTTTATAGATACCAATTATTACAGGACTAAAAAATAATTCAATTTTACGAAAGGATTTAGTTGTTGCATTATTTTGCTAAAAACACACAAACAAAAACAGGGACTAGATTAAGTCCCTGTTTTTGTGATTTCTTGAGAATTCTATTCTTCTTCAGAAGTTTCTTCCTCAGCAGCATCATCTTGAAAATCATCTTCATCAACAGCTTGCTGATTCATTTCTTCTTCTATCTCTTGTTGAAGTTCATCATTTTCTTCATAATCTTCTTCGACTGGTTCTTCTTCAACATAATTGTTTATATTTTGAGCTTCTGCTCTTTCCATTTGAGAAACACTCTTGATATCAATTTTCCAGCCTGTTAATTTATGAGCTAGTCTTACGTTTTGTCCTTCTCTACCAATTGCAAGACTCAACTGATCATCTGGAACTACAACCATAGCTTCATGAGAATACTCATCGTCAGCTAAAATATCAACAGAAACTACTCTAGAAGGAGATAGTGCATTTACAATATATTCAACAGGATCTTCTGAGTATCTTACGATATCAATTTTTTCATTTTTCAATTCACTTACAATTGTCTGAATTCTTGAACCTCTAGGTCCGATACAAGCACCTACACTATCCACTTCAGGGTCATTTGACCAAACTGCAATTTTTGTTCTATATCCAGCTTCACGTGAAATTGACTTAATTTCGACAATTCCGTCTTCGATTTCAGGAACTTCAAGTTCAAACAATTCTCTGACAATCTCAGCATGTGCATGTGAAACAATAACTTGAGGAAGTTTTGTAGTTTCTTTTACATTCAAAACAAACACTCTAATTCTGTTACCTGGCTTGTAATATTCTCCAGGGATTTGTTCTTTTTGAGGCATAATCGCATCAGTTTTTCCGATATTTACAATAACATTACGATTTTCAACTCTTTGAATTATACCTGTAGTTAGTGTACCTTTCTTTTCCATAAATTCTTGAAGAACAAGATTTCTTTCAGCTTCTCTTATTCTTTGAGTAATAACTTGTTTTGCAGATTGAGCTGCAATACGACCAAATTGTTCAGGAGTTACTTCAATTTTAATTTCGTCACCAACTTCAACATCTTCAACAATTTCTTTTGCATCTGACAGTGAAATTTGTTCATCAGCATCTTCCACATTTGCGTCTTCTACAACTAATTTTGTTCTAAATACACCAATTTCACCTGTTTGTTCATCTAATATAGCTTCAATATTTGCAGCTTCTTTTACACGCATATGCTTTTTATAAGCCGCAACCATAGCATCACATAAAGAAGCAATCAATACTTCTTTTGAAATTCCTCTTTCTCTCTCAAGCTCTTCACAAGCTTCAAAAAGTGCTGTTCCAATTTTAATCATTTTTTATCCTTTCACTTTTTATAAAATTATCTTTTATTAATCTATATATAGCTTAGCCGATTGAATATTGTTTTTAGGAATCAAAAGTTCTTGTCCATCATCAAACCTAAAGAACTTTAGACCTTCATTCTCGTCATAATCTAAAATTTCACCCTTAAAAATCTTCTCTTCTTCTCCTTCTAAAGGCTGTTTTAATTTCAGACTAATTCTTCTTCCCTTAAAGTAAATAAATTCTTTTTCAGACTTAAATTTTCTTTCTAACCCAGGGGATGAAACTTCCAAATAATACTTAACCGGAATAAGTTCATCCAAAAAGTCAGAAAGACTTCTTGTAACTTTTTCACAATCATCAAGAGTAATATCTTTTTCTTTAGAATAAAGATATATCCTCAAAAACCAACGATGATTTTCTTTTGAAAAATCAATTTCGATAGGAATAAATCCATATCGCATGGAAGTATTTTCAATCAACGGAGTAATTTTTTCTAAGACTTCATGCCTGTTAATTTCCTGTTTCATGCAAACCTTCCTTTCATATTAAACATTTAAATAGACCCTATATTGAGAAAAAAGAACGGGGATTCCCGTTCTTTTTTACTTTGACAATACTGCCTATGCGTAAATTGTAATATAAGTAAATAGAAAAGTAAAGTGACTTAGACAAAAATGTTACATTACTCACCTAAAGCTATAGCCAATTTATCTTTATACTGTTGTTCTGTAACTTTTGTTCCATTAATCATATAAAGCATTTGTCCGCCAAACTCAGCTTCTCTAAAATCTTGTCCTTGAACAGAATATTTAGGTTTCATTTCTCTTAGTTTAGTATAATTTACTCTTTCTTGTAATTCAGCTTGTTTTTGTTGTAGAGCTTCTGTCTTCGCATTATCTCTATCATTTCTTCTCAACGCAAATCTTTCCTTAACAGTCGATTTACCGTTATCATTATCGATATTATCATTACGTTCTGCAACATTGCCAATTAACTTAGAAACATCTTTAGTAGTTTTTTCTAAATCTTTTGCTTCTTGTTGTTCAAGTTTTTTCAAACGTTCTTGTTGATCCTTGATTTCGCTATCATATTCTTTTAAACTCTTTTCCAAATCTTTTTGTTTATCAAGAGCTTCTTCATATTTCTTTATAGCTCCTTCAGCAGAATCGAGCTTATCTTGTAACTTATTCAAAGTTTCTTGCTCTTGTTTAAGTTGAGTTTCTTTTTCTTTAACAGTTTTTTCAAGATTATCAACTTGTGCTTCTATCTTGTTGTAATTAGCTAAAGCTTTTTCTTGAGCTTCACCGGCTTTTGCATATTTATCTTCAGCTTCTGCTCTTGTTTGTTGAGCTTTAGCTAAATCAGCTTCTGCCTGTTGAACTTTTGCTTTTGCTGTATCAACTTGAGCTTGAGCACTATTCACTGCAGCTTGAGCTGCTGCATAACCTGGATCAGTTGGACTCAATGATGCTAGTTGTTGTTTTGCTGAAGCTAAATTACTTTCAGCAGTACTTAATCCTGATTGCGCTGCATCTAAGTTTTTATTTGCAGTATCTTCAGAAGCTATTGCATTTCTCACATCAGCTCCTGCTTCACCTAAAGCAGTTTTTGCATTTTCCAATGTCTTCTTAGATGTATTCAACTGTCCTTGAGATTCTGTCAAATCTTTTTTCAAGCCAGATACAAGATCTTTTTGTTCACTAACTTCTTGTTTGATACAATCCATATCACTTTTTGCAGTGTCTGCATCTGACTTCAAAGTATCAATAGAACTATCGATTTGTGTTTTTTGTTCAGCTAAAGAAGCTCTTTCTGCAGTTGCAGTATCAATTGCACTACGTAATGTAGTAGAATCTTTTGCATCCTTCATGGCTGATAAACCGGCATTAGATGTTGTATCAGAAGTTTTAACACCTGATTTAACACCTCCAGCTTTAACATCTGATTTTGTATTTAAACTACTGATAGCCCCAAGACCTTCTTTTAGTAATGACATTGCCATTAGAGCTGTTTCATATTTATTTGATTTTGATGATACTTGCGGTGCAAAGTTTTGAGGCATTACAAATGTATTGTTACCAATAATAGTTTTACCCGCATTACTATTCAAACTTGCCCTTAAAGAACTATAGTCAAAAGTATTTGAATACAATGCCATAGTATTAGATCTTGCTGCAAATTGGAAATTAGCTTTATTAACTTTTTCCAAACTTGAAAAAGCATTTGTTCTTGTAGAATTAGTTATATTTTGAGACGCTGCAGTACTAAATGAAGTAGTTCTTGAAGAATTTGACAACACAATCTTCTTACCCTTCGTATTTTGAAGAGCTTGAGAAGAATATGATAATCCTGCTTGTGTTGCCTTAATTGTACTCATTATAACTCTCTCTTTATTACTTCTTAAATATATAAAAACTTAGAAAATCAACTGATTTCATACTTGCCCCATTTTGTTACAAAAGTTAATAATTATTTTATGATACAAATTTATTATTCCCAAATTTAATACTTAAAATTCATAAAAAAGTTATTACAATTATTAAAAATATTTACATTTTCCAAAAACCATAAACCCAGTACTGAAGACTTTTTTCAAACTTTGCAAGTGTTTTATATACACATTTAACAAAACTTATGTAAATTTTTTAATAAAAAAGTTTTCTAGTGAAAAATAGCCCCAACTCATAATCTATAAAAATAACATTAAATTAATTGTAAAAAGATTGGCATGCCATAGACAAAATATATTTATTTTTTTTTGTTTTATTCTATCATTGAATTACATCTTGGGAGTGGGGATTTAAAAGTAGGAGATGCTCACACTTTTATAAATCTTTCGCTCGATGCCTTATCCATCTTCGGAAGGATTAATAAGGTTATAAAATCCGTTAAAATATGGATAGAAAAAGTAATTTTTTATTGGAGGTAGTGAGACAGTGTTAGAACATGGTTATATTCAAATCTACACAGGTGATGGTAAAGGAAAAACTACAGCATCTTTAGGTTTGGCTTTGAGAGCACTCGGACATGGTTGGAAAGTACTTATTATACAATTTACAAAAGGAGATAGTGCTACCTCTTATGGTGAAATTGTTTCTTCATCAAAATTTTTACCAAATCTAGATGTAGTTCAATTTGGAATGGATAGAGTTTGTTATTCTCATAACGTATGTATGGAAGATTTTAAAGAAGCAAAAAAAGGTTGGGAATTTGCTAAAAAAGCAATTAATTCTGGTGAATACCAACTAATTATTCTTGATGAAATCAACATATGTACCGCAATGAATATGATTAAAGTGAGTGATGTAAAAGAAACATTAATGAACAAGCCTGAAAATCTAGAAATTGTTTTGACAGGCAGATACGCTCACCCAGAATTAAAAGCAATGGCTCATCTTGTAACAGAAATGAAACCAATCAAACATTATTTTGATATGGGAGTAATGGCAAGACAAGGCATTGAATACTAGACTCAAAAATATAAGTTAATGTAAATCCTTTTTGTTTCAGAAAATGAAATACCGGACGTTCTAATTTAGAAAGTCCGTTTTTTTTATGCAAAAATATTTCACCAAATAGATGCTCTATGTAATAAAACGCAATAATAAATTTGCATACGAGCATGTTTGTATTAGAATAATAGTGGTTACACCAGTCCGATAGGTTTTACCCTAGTCCTAGATTGAATAGAATCAGGATGGGACGGTATAGCCCGTAGTACAACAAGTAAAAAAAAGGAGAAAACCGATGCCAGTAGCATCTATGATTGAACTTTTAGAAGCAGGTGTACACTTTGGACACCAAACACAAAGATGGAACCCAAAAATGAAACCGTACATTTACGGTGCTAGAAACGGTATTTATGTACTAGATTTACGTAAAACAACTGATTTGCTTGATAAAGCGTATGAAGTTGTTAGAGAATATGCCGCTAAAAATAAAAACATCTTATTTGTAGGTACAAAAAAACAAGCAGCTGAAGTAATTGCAGAAGAAGCAAAAAGAGCAGGTGCTTACTACATCAACAGAAGATGGTTAGGTGGTATGTTAACAAACTTTGAAACAATCAGAGGACGTGTTAACAAACTAAGAGAAATGGAAGACTTCATTGCATCAGGTCATGCAGAAAAACTTCCTAAAAAAGAAATTGCTCAACTTAATCGTGAATTAGGTAAACTAAGCAAAACTTTAGGCGGTATTAAAGAAATGAGAGGATTACCAGATTTAATCTTCATCGTAGACCAAAAGAAAGAATTAATCGCTATCCAAGAAGCAAACAAATTAAACATTCCTGTTATTTGTTTAGCTGATACAAACGCTGATCCAGATGGAATCGATTACATCATCCCAGGAAATGATGATGCTATTCGTTCTATCAAATTGATTGCTTCAAAATTAGCTGATGCTGTATTAGAAGGTAAACAACTTAGAGAAAGTAAAGCTGACACTTCTAAAAAATTAGAAGAAATTAAACCTGAAGATGCAGGTGTTACTGCAGAAAAAGTTGCACAATAATTAAACAAATAATATCAAGCAGCGAATTTAATTATTCGCTGCCTGATTTATAAAAAAGGAGAGAACTATAATGAATATTACAGCTCAAATGGTAAAAGAACTTCGTGATAAAACTGGTGCTGGTATGATGGATGCTAAAAAAGCACTTGTTGAAACAGACGGAGATATGGAAAAAGCAATGGAAGTACTTCGCCAAAAAGGTATGGCTTCTGCTGATAAAAAAATGGGAAGAATTGCTGCAGAAGGTCTTGTAGTAACTTCTATCCAAGATAACTGCGGAGCTATGGTTGAAGTTAACTGTGAAACAGATTTCGTTGCAAAAAATGAAGAATTCAAAGAATTATCAGCTAACTTAGCAGAAACTGTTGCTAAATCAAATCCTGCTGATGTTGATGCATTACTAGCTTCAACTTGCCCTGAATGTGGAAAAGTTATTGCTGATATCATCAAAGAAAAAATTGCTTCTATCGGTGAAAAAATCACTTTCAGAAGATTCATAAGATATGAAGGTAATACTGCTTCATATGTACACAATGGAAAAATCGGTGTTTTAATTAACACAGACAAAAAAGATGAAGAATTAATGAACGATATCTGCTTACATATCGCATCTTCAGCTCCAGAATTTATTTCAAGAGAAGAAATTCCTCAATCAGTTATTGACCATGAAACAGAAATTGAAATGGGTAAAGAAGACTTGTTGAAGAAACCTGAAGCAATCAGAGCTAGAATTGTAGAGGGTAGAGTTAATAAATTAATGGCTTCTAGAGTTCTTTTAGAACAACCATTCATCAAAAACCCTGATGTTACTGTAGGTCAACTAATTGAAGGTAAGTTAACTGTAAAAGCATTCACAAGATTTGTTCTTGGTGAAGGTCTAGAAAAACGTCAAGAAAATTTCGCTGACGAAGTTATGAACCAAATCAAAGGTTAATCTAAATAAAAACAATAAAAAATACCGGTTTTATATTAAAACCGGTATTTTTTGTAACAAATATTTTGTATATTACTAATCAACTTTCAAATTATTTATATTGTTATCTTTAATAGGCACGTAAATAGTTGGTTCTTCAAGATTAAAATTACTTCCATTATCAAAAGAATTTAACTTTATACCAGGAAAATCTTTATATGTCTTAGGAATTCTATCATCAAGCAGAATCGGAGCTTCTTTATTTACTGTAGGAGCAATACCACCTTCTGGGGTTTGATATTTTTGTGAGTTAACAGGAAGTTCTTGTGGCTGTTTTGTTACAAAATCCAATACAAATTTAGTATTCTTTTGCAAAATTCCCTTTGGAGGCATTTTTTTAGAGTCTAACATTCCTGCAAAAGTTGCATAAGTATTACCATCACACTCATAAATATCATTGTGAATATTAGCATACTTTAACGGAACAAACACAAATCCGTTTTGTGAAGCATTAACAATTTTTCCAAAAACCGTATATCCTTCATAAAGCATAACATCAGGACCTAACTGCGTATTTGCAAGAATTTTAATATTTAAAGTCTGTGGCGGATTTTGGAATGAATAGTCTTGTAACGTTTGCACTGGAGCAGTCTTTGCCATAGCAGGAACTGCAGTAAACGCCATCAAAACAGAAAAAATAAATAAAAACTTTTTCATATTCTTTTTCTCCTAGTCTTACAATAAAAGAATAATAACATATTTAACCTAAACAAGTCAAATATCTATACTATCATTGGATTTCATTAGATGTAGCAGATGATTCTTGAGAATTAGAGTTATCTTGCTCCGTATCAGGCATAGTATATTCATAATTTGGAGCTTCTTCAGCCTCATCTTTTATTTTAAAATTCAACAGAAAAACTTGATCTTTTTCTAGAACAATTTCATGTCCTTTTTCAACATAAGAAAACGGAGAATCTTCATATACGGCAGTTGCACTTGATTTAAAACGATTATCTTTTTCATTTTTTAGAGCACCTTCTACTGCGCTATATGCAATAGACAATCCTTTAACAAAATAACTACCAACTCCTAATGCAGCAGTCTTTGCGATTTCTCCTTTATTCAATTTTGTTGTATAGACAGCAGGGAAAAATCCTTTTATTTCATGCTTCTCATTATTTTCATCAACATAATCTAAAGGAACAAATACAAATTTTGCATCTCTTTTTAACCTTTTAGGATCAGTCACATCAATAATTTTTCCATTTACCACGTAGCCAATTTTTAATATTAATTTTTCTTCCAAGCTCAAATCATCTAAAATCCTAACGGAATAATTTTGAGGTGGATTTTCAGTAGAAAAATTTTCCATAGCTTGCACATGAATTGTCTTTGCAAAAACTGGTGAAGTAGCAAATATCAACAAGAATAATAACAATAACTTTTTCAAAATAAGCTCCTAATTTCTATAAAATATTACTACACTTAAATATACTTTAACAATCTATATTAATCTCTACAGTTTATCAAAAATAGGTTTTAAATATTGGCCGGTATACGATTGTTTACATTTTGCGACCTCTCTTGGTGAACCTTGGGCAACAATTTGTCCTCCACCGATACCACCCTCAGGTCCAAGATCGATGATATGATCAGCAACTTTAATCAAATCCAAATTATGTTCAATGATTAAAATTGTATTACCTTGATCCGCAAGTTTTTGAATAATTTTAATCAACTTATCTAAATCATACCAGTGCAAACCAACTGAAGGCTCATCAAGTAAGTACAAAGTTTTACCAGTCGCACGCTTATTCAATTCCGAAGCAAGCTTGATTCTTTGAGCTTCTCCTCCGGATAAAGTTGTCGCACTTTGACCAAGTTTTATATAATCAAGACCAACATCATTCAGAGTTTGTAATTTATTTTTAATAGAAGGAATGTTTTCAAAAAACTCCAAAGCTTCCTTTACACTCATATCAAGTACATCTGAAATAGTCTTACCTTTGTACTTTACTTCCAAAGTTTCTCTATTATAACGTTTTCCTTTACAAACATCGCATTTTACATACACATCAGAAAGGAAATTCATTTCTATTTTTATTAATCCGTCACCCTTACAAGCCTCACAACGTCCACCTTTTACGTTGAAACTAAATCTTCCGGGTTTATATCCCCTCAACTTAGCTTCATTGGTTTTCGCAAATAATTCCCTTATATGAGTAAATACATCCGTATAAGTTGCAGGATTTGAACGCGGAGTTCTTCCTATAGGAGATTGATCAATATCAATAATTTTATCAATATTTTCAAATCCTGTAATTTCATCTACACCTTGTGGTTTTGGTTTATTTCCTCTCAATTTATGCACAGCATACTCATAAATCAAATCCTGCATCAAACTTGATTTACCAGAACCTGATACACCTGTAAGTACAACTATTTTTCCAAGTGGAATATCAACATCAATATTTTTTAAATTGTTAATATGAGCATTTTTTACATGCAAAAATTTACCATTACCTTCTCTTATCTTCTGAGGAATCGGAATAAACTTTTCTCCACTCAAATACTTACCGGTAATAGAATTAGGAGCTTTTATAATATCCTCAATAGAACCAGCTGCGATAATCTCACCACCGTTTACACCAGCTTTTGGTCCTATATCAACGATATAATCTGCATTTCTTATAGTATCTTCATCATGTTCTACCACAATAAGAGTATTACCGAGGTTACGTAACTTAATTAAGGTCTTAATTAACCTATCATTATCTCTTTGATGCAGACCTATTGAAGGCTCATCAAGGACATATAAAACCCCTGACAATCCACTTCCAATTTGAGTTGCAAGACGTATTCTTTGAGCTTCACCACCAGATAAAGTTCCCGCCATACGAGCTAAATTTAGATAACTCAAACCGACATCATTCAAAAATCTTAGACGTGCTCTGATTTCATCAAGTATTTGTTTTGCGATATGCATCTGATATTCACTAAGTTCAAGATACAAATCAGACACAAACTCTAAAGCCTCATCAATTGGCATAAGAGTAAACTCATATATATTCTTACCCTTTATCCTAACAGCCAAAGGGAAAGGTTTTAATCTAGCTCCTTTACAAGCAGTACAAGGAGTTGTAACCATATATTTTTCAATTTCCTCACGCCAATAATCTGCATCTGACTCATGGTATTTTTTCATAAGGTAAGGTACAACACCTATATATGGAGCATAACGAGTTTCATAACGTTTTGAGCCGAAGCTTCTTATTCTCATCTTAATTATTTCAGGAGAACCATACAAGATTATATCTTGATGAACTTTTGGCAACTTTTCAAAAGGAGTATCAGGGTTTATGCCAAATTGCTCAGTTACACTATTTAAAACATCTTTGTAAAACGGAGTAGAAGACTTATCCCAAGGGTAAATAGCTCCTTCATTTAAAGATTTTGTCCTATCAGGTATTACCAAGTCAGGAGAGACCTCAAAATCCACACCAATACCAGAACATCTTTCACATGCACCATATGGACTGTTAAATGAAAAAATTCTCGGAGCCAATTCTTCAAAACTTATATTACACTTAGGGCAAGCAAGTTTTTCGCTGTAAATAACTTCTCTATCTCCAATAATATCTATAATAGTCACACCATCAGCTTTTTGAAGTGCAATTTGCACACTATCAGCAATCCTTGATCGAGCTGATTCTTTTACGACAATTCTATCAACTACAACAAAAATATCGTGTTTCTTATTTTTAGCGAGCTCAATTTCATCTTCATCTAAATTATAAATTTCACCGTCTACCTTAACCCTTACAAAGCCTTCTTGTCTTAATTCTTCAAAAGTAGACTGAAATTCTCCCTTTTTTCCCCTTGCAATAGGAGCTAAAATTTGAATTTTTGTACCTTCATCAAATTTCAAAATACTATTTACAATCTCATCAATAGTTTGTGGTTTAATTTCTTCTCCGCACTCAGGACAATAAGGAGTTCCGACCCTTGCATATAAAAGTCTCAAGTAATCATATATTTCAGTCACAGTACCTACAGTAGAACGAGGATTATTACTTGTGGACTTTTGGTCAATTGAAATCGCAGGAGATAGTCCGTCAATATACTCAACATTAGGCTTGTCCATTTGCCCTAAAAACTGTCTTGCATAAGTTGACAAACTCTCAATATATCGTCTTTGACCTTCTGCAAAAATGGTATCAAAAGCCAAAGAACTTTTACCGGAACCAGATACACCGGTAAATACAATTAATTCATTTTTAGGAATCTCTAAAGAAACATCTTTTAAATTATGTTCCTTTGCACCCTTAATTTTAATCTGCTCAATCATAGCATCATTATTGCATGTAAAAAACAATTTTCAAACAAAAAGATTTATAAACAACTATCTACAAAGTTAAATTATAACTATTCTCAATCAAAGCAGATAAAACTTCTAAATCAGCATTCTCTACATCTACCATAATCCAATGTTTCTTATTCATATGCCATGCCGGCGTAACATAAGAATACATATCTCGTAAAGCCATGGCATCATAAGGTTCTGCTTTTAGATTAATACATAGCTTTCCGTCCAAATAAAAAATCAGCCCAAACCATTTGTTATTAGATTTGTGCCTCAAAACAGCATAATCTTCATAAGACTTATCCTTAAAAGGATAAGTTTCAATAGCATCTTTAAATTTCAAACATCTTTTAATTAGTTTATTCTTATCCACAACAAATACCTTATATTTTATAATCATAAATAATTATTTCATAAAAATAAATTACTCAGCTTGAAACTGAGTAATTTATTTTTTTAAGTAATATTAATCTAATAATTTTCCCAACCGTTGCCATCAAAAGCCTCTACACCGAGCTCGTCACTATTTGCAACAACGAACGCTTTAAATCTGTCACTTCGAATTAATACAGCACGCTCTTTCAATTCAGGATTTTCTTTTATATCTCTTTTATATTGCTTACGGTCGGCGTATAATATCTTGTCTTGAAGTCCTTCCTGAATAGCATTTATATCCTTATTTTGCCTATTACGTTCCTCTAGATAAGATATTGGCACAGCACTTAGATTTCCACTTGCAAAAGATAATAAAGTCGTTACTGCAGAAACCGGATTTTTAAAACTATTTTTCAAAAATTCCTTATAAGAAGTCGGTTTTAAATTTTCAATATCAGAAATAATATCACTTTCAAAAGAATTTCCATCACCTGATTTTTTAGAGCCTTCGCCAAAAACACTGTTCAAATTTTGCTCTTCTTGAGAAGATGACATTTTTACTTCTTTAACTTCTGTAGTTGATACTCCACTCACATTACTAATTGTAGTCATAGCATAATCTCCTTTTTTTTATTACCTCATGTTTGCAAACTTTATATTTATGTAAAAACAATTTAGACTAATTAATTTCACAATTTTTAGAATTTTAAAGTATATTTTTATAAAATTCAGAATTAATAATACATTCCAGCTTCATAAAAGTTAATATAAAATACTCTGCATTACCAGTTTTTATATTTTTAAGAATTTTGAAGTATATTATTATGGGAATAAAGAAAGAATTAGGAAAAAAAATTAAAAGAATGCGTATAAACCGTAAGCTAACTCAAGAAAAATTAGCAGAGCTTGCAGATATTTCCCAACGAGCATTAAGCAGTATAGAAGCAGGCGACAATTTTGTAACAGCAGAAACACTTGATAAACTACTACTAGCATTAAATACAACAACAGAAGAACTTTTTTCAATAAATCATCTTAAATCCCGAACAGACCTACGGAAAGAAATAGATAACAAACTTGATTTACTTATGCAAGATCCTCAGAAAATGGAAATAATATACAAAATAATTAATGCATTATCAACAGAATAAAATATTAATAGCAAATATTAAATTTTTATGATAAAATCCTCTTGTCAAAGAATTAATATACTTCTGACAAGTTGTTCTATATCATGTGGCACTCCCACAAGGAGAATGATACTAAATATCAAATATCAGGATAGAACAAAAAGCGTATCCGCCACAAACGATATAAGCAAATTCTATGATAATTTAATAAATATTTTGTGTCAATGTGGCACTCTGCCGACGAGAATGTGACTAAATGTCACATTCAAGGAGAGGACGCGAAGCGTATCCGCCACAAACAATATTAACATGTTCTATGATAGTTTAATAATATTTTATGTCGATGTGGCGGAATGGTAGACGTGCACGTTTGAGGGGCGTGTGGAGAAATCCGTGGGGGTTCAAGTCCCCCCATCGACACCATAAAAAAGATGATAACTTCTGTTATCATCTTTTTTATTTGCAATTTTGATAGTAGTTTAATAAGTTTTTGTCAGTTTAAGATAATTTCACACAGTTGTGACAAAACAAATCCGAATAGCGAACAGATTATGCATGAACTAATAAACTTAAGAACTGAATAAACTCAACATATAAAAAATAACCGGAAAGGAATTAAATCGTCCAACTTATGAAGAGAAACTAGAACAAGAAAAACATACTACTATATTAATAATTTTTACTCTCTTATTTTACAAAAGATTGATTACAAAACAGGATAAATATTCTATAAGTAGTAATCTTTACAGCTATTTAAGAAAACGAGTAATTAACTATTCCTTGCACTATTATAACAATCGTTTAAATAACTCCAACAATTAGCTATTTCTTCCTCTGAATTAAATATTCGTTTAGGAATTGAAATTACTTGCATATCTGAAATAAATACTATGATATTATGCTTCCTATTATATATGTCTTTGACGGTACTCCATTTAACCACGGAATTAATATCACCGTTATCAAGAATTATGTTTTGAGGAGTTATTTCTATTCTAGTATTTGCATTTACACCTTGATGTTGTCTTTGTATATATTTACCTCCTGAAAGAAACTGCATAATTAATACAAATAAACAAACCACAACAAACAATACTAAAAAAGAAATTGTTTGTACTACATAAAAAAAACAGTCTGAAAGATATAAACCACCATACACTGTACTAGTAAATACTAATGCTACAATAAATGATAGCACTGCATATGGTATAGCAAACCTCTTAAAAGTATCCTTAAGAATTCTTTTTATGAAAATAATGTCTTTATTGCAATTTGAATAATCTTTATCATTATATGTTATTGTAAATTCCATTATAATACTCTCCTTAAAATTCATTATAACAGAATATCAAATAATCTCAATCCATTAAGCCATTGTCTCCAACCCCACTATACTAATATAAAGTAGCTTAGAGCAATTCTAGTATTGCAAATAAACAGATCATAAAAATATAAAAATAAATTATTATATTTTTGCCCAAAAGCGTTTTAGTTTTAAACACCAATAGCTGTCTGTTTCTTTTGGATTAAACTTTGTCCACCAACCAAATGGATATCGATCTTTGATATGGGATAAAAGATTCATATACTCTTCAAAATAAGCATGTTTTAACTGTGGATCAAATTTTCCTAGCCAAGATGTTGCTTTAGAAAAATATTTATCAACAAAAATATCTTTATATTCATCTAATTTTGATGTTTCTGACAGGATATTTTCTATCGCATAAAAGACGTAAATCGGAGAAAAATTCTTCTTCTTTTTCACAGAAGTTACAGCACCTTTACGATTTTTTCTATAGCAATAAAGATTTTCAGGGAACAGTGCAATTTTTTTCGCCATAATCATTGAATGGAAAAACGGCAACTGATCTTGCCCAACTTTTATTTCTTGGAAACGAATGTTATTTTTTATAAGGAAATTCCTTTTATACAACTTAGTCCAAGCGGTAGAAGGAAATTTAAAAATATCTTTCTTAATATCTTCAGAAGAAAATACTCGATTCAAATATTTTTTTGGTAATTTGTCACAACTGTAACCACCATTTTTACCTACACCTTCATAATATGAAAGTCCACCAAAAATAAGTATATCAACTCCTGTTTTTTCAGCTTGTTCAAACATTTTGTTCAATGCATCATCTTCGATCCAATCATCGCCATCGACAAAAAATACATACTCTCCTTTTGCAATAGCTAATCCGGCATTCCTTGCAATCCCTGATCCTTCATTATCCTTGTCTATCACAATAATGCGTTGATCTTTTTTAGAATAATTTTGCAAAATTTCAAGAGAGTTATCTGAAGATCCATCGTTCACACAAATAATTTCGAAATCTTTAAACGATTGATTTAAGATACTGTCAAGACAATGTGAAATATAATTTTCAACATTATACACAGGAATTATTACTGAAATTTTTGGCATACCGACCTCCACTTCAATAATAACATAAATTACAAAAAATTATCTTCCAATTTCAGTAGCTTTTTGAGCCATTGACTTTGTAATATTAATCAAAGCCAAGTTTGCTTCATAAGCTCTTTGAGCGAGTACAGCATCTGCCATATCAACCATAGCATTAACATTAGATGCTCTAATATAACCTTCAGCATCGGCATCAGGATGCCCCGGCTTGTAAATTCTATCCCCAAGAGTCGGATCTTCCACACAACCATTGAAAGTAACTCCACCTTGTAAATACGGTAGAGTACCTACACCAAATACATCTTCTTTCATTGCATTCATCAATCCATGAAAAGACATATCCTCAGTTGCATTCAATACAGGAATACGTCTGACGTAATTAGGTGTATCAACATTCGCAATGTTTTTAGCGTGAATATCAAGTCTTAAGCCATGGGCTTTCAAGGCATTTGATCCGATATTCATTGATTCCATTATACTCATAATATATTCCTCTTTACTTACTAATTTTCAAATTAACTACTTACCGACATTTATTACAGTTTTCATTTCTGTAATAATATTAGACATTCTTCTTGTTGCCATTGTGTATAACAAAGAATTCTGTTGCAATTCCATCAATTCTTCTGCAGGATCAATTTCCTTATATTGCTGTTCATTTATAACTGCAGATGGGCCTAACTTTTCTGACAATTTTGTCTCAAGCGGGCTATTCATTGAACTTAAATAATCACCAAAGTTGATATCCCTTCTTACATAGCCAGGAGTATCAATATTTGCAAGATTAGAACCGATAGCTCTTTGTTTTTGAGTTATCAAATCCATCATCAATGTAACTTTGCCCATATTATCAAGTGATGTAAACATTCTAATCCTTCCTTACTTATCTTTTAACTATTCACGAATATTAATAGCCTTGTTGTACATATCATCAACTACTTTCATCATACGCGTACTTGCTAACATTGAAGCATTCAACCTTAACATATCACTTACTGATGTATAAATGTTTGTATTTGAGTTTTCTAAATTATTCTGAGCAAAAAGATCATGGTTTTTGACCAAAACAGCTTCTCCAGAATCTTCTGTTGGAACTAATTTATTCATGCCTTTTTGTTCTAGACCTTCCGGATTATCAAACATTACAAGTGGAATATTACCAAGTTTTCTTGGTTTAGACTCTCTCGTATCATACGCATATACGTCACCACTCGGTTTGATTATAAACTTATAGCAATTTGTTGGGATCTTTATACCTTCACCAACAAGCCAATCATCGCCAGTTACAAGATAACCATCTTTACCTTGTTTAAAAGCACCATCTCTTGTATATGCAATCTGACCTTCTGGAGATACAACAGGAATAAATCCCGGGCCTGTTATTGCAACATCATAAGGATTACTTGTAATCTGTATTGATCCGGTTTTATAATCTGTTCTTACAGCACCTGTCAAATAGCCATCTTCATTCAACATTTGTTCAAAACGTACAGACTTATATCCATGAGTGTTCAAGTTCGCTAAATTGTTACCAACGTAACCTAATTTTTCAAATTGGTTGGTAACATTATTAATACTTCTTCTAACTATACCTTGCATACTATACATAACTTACACCTCATAATCCTACGATGTTGAACCCAGTTGCGATATTACTTTCTGCAGATTTTGATTTTGAATCATAAAAATCTGTCTATTTGCTTCAAAATTTCTTATTATCGGCATCATTCCAATAAATTCATTTTGCAAAGATACATTTGAAAATTCATTATATCCTTGTTTTACTTGAGGATCCATAACCAAAATTCCATTAGAATCCACAACACCTATATACCCTGCAGGCTGCAATTTTAGAGTTTCTTTATTAAAAACACTAACTAATCCTTTAGAATTTATTTTTATATCCTCAACCTTATCAGGAACTATCGGCAATTTTATTGGGACACCAGCACTTGATAGGACATTTGCATCATCTAAACTTAACAAATATCCTTCCTTATCAATTTTAAACCTGCCATCTCTTGTCAGTTCAATTCCATCTCGGCCTTGCACTTGAAAATAACCTTTATTAGCCAACGCAAGATCTAAGGGATTATCCGACATTTGAATACGACCGACTTGATCATCTACAGTCTGAGATAGTCCATGCACTCCTATAAATTCCGTAAAAGAAGATACTACAGGTTCTTTTCTCTGATAACCAACTTTATCAAAACCTGTTATGTTTTCATTTGACATACCGATAAGCTCTGTTTGAACATGCATAGCCCTCAATGAAGCCGTCAGCCCTTTTTCACAGAATCTTATTCCACCGTTTATTTGCATGCTTACTACCTCTTTTTTCTCATATAATCGGACTTTTTAGACAAATAATCAATTATTTTTTCTAAAATCATCTATTTGTATGAGATACCCTTTATGCATGCATTAATGTTTTTTTTCAAAAAGTCAAAATTTATTCAATAATTTCATATAAAGAAGGAGCCTCTTGCACACTCACATTATTATTTGGCACCTTCAATACTTTAACAGATAAAGTCCTGTTAGCATATTCAATACTTATTGTATCGCCCTCTTTAATTTGTTTTGCAGCCTTTGCAGGGTTACCATTAACCAATACCCTACCCATATCAGACACTTCATTTGCAACAGTTCTTCTCTTTATCAATCTTGAAACCTTTAGAAATTTATCAAGTCTCACTAATATTCTCCTTATTTATCATCAATTCTAGCACATTTATAGAATTTATGATATACTTTTTTTGAGTAAGAAGGGGAATAAATGAAAAAGTCTTTAATAAAAACATTTCTAGCTTTTTTGATATTTGTTGGCATTCAAAATTTTGCAATGGCTAATGTAATTAAGTTCGCTCAAGTTACAGATGTACACTACAGTGACGAATCACCTTATCCTGCAGAAATATTAAAAAAGACAGTCGCAGATCTTAATCAACAAAAAGATCTTTCTTTTGTAATTTTTACAGGAGACAATATCGATTCCCCTAAGCCCAAATACCTCCAAGGCTTTATGACTATAATCAAAAATCTTGATATCCCATATTATATGGTAATAGGAAACCACGATGTATTTAAAAACGGCAATCTTTCAAAAGCTCAATACATTGACACAATAAGAGATCTTGATGCGGCATACAAACCTAAACATCAAAATTATGTTTTCAAAAAGGATGGTTTTGTGTTTATTGTAGTAGACGGAGCAAAAGAAATTATACCAAATGCAGTAGGCTACTATAGAAAAGATACGCTTGACTGGCTTGAAAAGCAGTTAACAAAATATAAAAAATCACCAGTTATAATTGCTCAACACTACCCTATAGTTCCGCCTAAAGTTTCTTCTTCTCACGACACATATAAAAAAGAAGAATATCTTGCAAGGTTAGACAAATACGATAACGTTGTAGCTGTCATTTCAGGGCACTACCACATGAATACAGAACAGATGAGAAATGGAGTATATCACATTTCTAGTCCATCATTAATAGTTCCACCTAACTATTACAAAATTATAGAAATATCTACAACAAAAGGATTTTCTCCACTAATCTATACAGAACTAAGGGCAATATCTCCAACAGAAGACTAGTAGTATTGCATTTTTCTCAAAAGAATATTATAATAACTCATAAAGTTATTATTCAATTATACACGAGGAAATAAAGATAAAATGGATGAGTCGAGCACTACAATATTCAATTTGTTTGTAATAGCATTTTTGCTGTTTTCAAACGGTTTTTTTGTTGCATCTGAATTTGCAATGGTAAAAGTTCGTAAAACAAGAATCGAACAACTGGTAAAAGAAGGTAATTATGATGCAAAAATAGCACTGGAAGCAATCAAAGATTTGGATAAATTTATAGCTGCAGTACAATTAGGTGTAACAATTTCAAGTATTGGACTTGGTTGGGTTGGAGAATCAACTCTTGCACACATAATTGAACCTATTTTTGTATTCCTTCCAGGAGTTACTCAAACAATTGCAACTCACACACTATCTGTATCTATTGCATTTGCACTGATTACGTTTTTACACGTTGTACTTGGTGAACTTATTCCAAAGTCAATTGCACTAGAATTCACAGAAAAGACAGCTCTTGTAGTTGCAAAACCAATGCAAGCTATAACTGTTGTATTTAATCCATTTATTTGGTTATTAAACGGTTTTGGTAATTTTGTTTTAAAACTGTTTAATATTCCACACACACACAAAGGTTCTCTTGTACACTCTACAGAAGAACTGGATATGCTTGTAAATGCGAGCTACAATGGCGGTGTTCTTAATGAAACAGAAAAAGATATGTTGCATAATGTATTTAAGTTTTCTGACCTGACAGCAAAGCAGGTAATGATACCAAGAACTGACATGGTATGTATACCAAGTAATATGCCTATGGAAGAATTAAATAAACTTGCAGCAGAAAGTCAATATACCAGATACCCTGTATATGAAGAAGATATTGACCATATAACAGGTATTGTGCACGTTAAAGATTTATTTTCACTATCTCTTAAAGATGAAGTATGCCCTATAGAAAGAATAAAACGCGATGTGCTTCTTGTCCCAGAAACAATTACAATGGATAATCTTGTACTAGAATTCAAAAAACGTAAAGGACAAATGGCTATTGTAGTTGATGAATTTGGTGGTACTTCAGGTCTTATAACTCTTGAAGATGTCATAGAAGAGATATTCGGAGAAGTTCAAGACGAGTTTGACGAAGAGGAAGAAGAAGAACCAGATATCCAAGAAATAGCTCCAAATACATATATAGCTAATGCTATAATGAGAGTTGATGAATTTGCAGAATTCTTTGATATCGATGAAAAAGATATTGATGATGAGGATATTGATACAATAGGCGGTCTGGTCGTAAAACAGCTTGGCAGACTTGCTGAAGTCAATGATACTGTATCACTAAATGATTTTACATTCGTTGTAAAAGAGGTAGATGGAGCTAGAGTTACAAAACTGGAAATTGTAAGACAAATTCCAGAAACAGTATCTCAAGAGAATGAAGATAAATAAATAAATAAATAAATATTTTGAATAAAAAAAATCGGATTTTTACAAATCCGATTTTTTTATTTATATATATGTTAATCAAAGAACTATGCTTGAGCAGAAATATGTTGTTCTTCAGGAGCTTTTTCTGGAGATTTCTTAGTTGCAACTCCTGCTGCTAGACCAATCACACCTAAAGCTGCAGCTCCAATACCAGCCCATTTAAGAGCAGCTTTGTTAGTCATTTTACCAATTGCATCTTTTACTGCTTTATATGCTGATTTTGAATCTTCTGCGACATCAGCTTCTGCTTTTAATTTTCCTTCAGAGAAAAATTCAGCAACTGTATCTTTTGTAGATTTTAATTTATCTTCTAATGCAGCCTTTAATTCACTAGCCTTTTTAGTTCCAACTAAGCCATCAACATCAGCATCTTCTGCCTTGATACCAAATGCTTCAGCATGTTTTTTTACTGCAGCTTTAAGATCATCAGCTTTTGCATCATCTGCTAACTTACCGATTTCATCGATTGCATCACCGATTTTTTGACCTGAAACATGTGCTTCTTGAGCTGCCTTTTTAGCAGTTTCTTCTGCACTATTAGCCATTTTTTCAGCTAATTTTGCTTTATCAGTTTCAGAACCAACATATTCTTTAACGACATCATCTAAAGACTTAGTAACTTTACCTTCACTGTCTTTTACCTCTGCTAATCCATATTTAGCAGCATTATTTTTTAATTCATTTTTTAATGCATCAAACTCTTTATCTTTCAATGCATTTGTAGCAGTTGTTTTTGCTGTTTCACCTGCTTTTGCGGCATTAGATTCTGCAATTGTATCATGAGCAGTTCTAATAAATTGATCTGATGGAGCATTATCTTTCAAATACGGTTTTGTAAGGAATTTACCGTAAGCACCACCACCAACTGCGCCTACTCCGGCACCTAATGCGGTATATAAACCCACATTGCTAGAATTGTTGTTTACACTGTCAACCATGTTCTTCTACCTTTCTTTTGATAACACACTTTTATTGTTGTTATATTTACTAAAAAACGAAAACTAATAAATTTGCCAATTATTTTAGCATGATTAAGAAATTGTTACAATTAATTATTATTTCGTTACATACATCTAAAACTTTAGTTAATAAAAAACAATTACAACTTTTATATGATGTTGAGAAATATATATAGTATAGAATAGTAATGTAAGATAAACAGACAGATATTTGGGTAGTTTAATGAGTCAGAGTTTTGATTTCACATCGTACAATAATATAAAAAGACTTCCTGAGGAGGAGTTGGTATCATTGTGGGAAACTTACTTGCATGATAAGACAAATAAATCAGCAAGAGACTCATTAATTGTGCAATATATCTATCTTATAAGATACGTTGTCGGAAGAGTAAAAGTAACTTTACCTGCAACTATTTCAATTGAAGATATTGCAGGGTATGGCGTAGAAGGACTTATAAACGCAATAGAAAGATACTCTCCTCAAAAAAATACACGTTTTGAAACTTACGCACTTATTCGTATTCGCGGCGCTATTTTGGATAGAATAAGAGCTCAAGACTTCTTACCAAGAAGTGTAAGAAAGAAAATTAAAGATATAAAAGCAGCTCAAGAGCAGCTTAAACAAGATTTAGGCAGAATGCCAACCACTACTGAAGTCGCAAACTTTTTGGATATGGACGCTGAAAAAGTCAACCAACTGTTATCAGAAGATACCACAATGACTTCAATCTATGAAAAAAGAGGAAATACAGACGATAGTGTTGAAATAATTGATACTATTCAAGACACAAACAAACTAAATCCTCAAGAACAAGCAGAAGAACAAAACGTAAAACAAGAATTGGAAAGAGCATTGAAAAGATTACCTGAAAGAGAAAGAGTCATAATGGTTCTATATTACCAAGAGAACATGACTCTAAAAGAAATCGGAGAAACAATAGGCATGTCAGAATCCAGAGTTTGCCAATTACATGCTCAATCAATCATGAAGCTTAAAAATATACTTAGCGAAAACAGAACAACCAGACTTCGTCAAAGTATTGTTGCATAACTTTTACCTATTAGCTTCATATTCTAAAATAACAATATCTATTCTATTGTCCATACCGACATGTTCATCTACATTGTCCTTAAATGGCATAAACTCACCATATCCAAGAGCAAAAATTCTATCAGAATCTATACTCCCGCAATTTATTAAATACTGAGCGATATTACCAGCTCGTGCGATAGAAATTTCCCAATCATATTGATATGCACTAACTGTATTCATATCTTCTTGTGTATGGTCTTCTACAACACAATCATTATGGATATTTTTTAACCCTGAGGCAAGAACATCCAAAATATATAAAGAATTTTGTTTTATTCTTGCATCTCCGGGACTGAAAAATATTTTTTCATCAAAACTTATTACCAGTCCTCGTGGAACTTTTGTAAAAATTACCCCTTCATCAAGATTTACTTTCTGCTTAAAAGAACGTTCAAGTCTATCCACATTTGGTTGATAACTAACAGAAATAGGTATATTACAATCATCATCCATGATAAATGCGCAATTAAAAAAATATATAAATAATAATATTAAATATTTACACAACTTATTCAAGATAGACCTGCTTTGAAAAATTTTTCAACACAAATAATTATGTACAACAAACCAATGTAATACATTACCTAATAAAGCAGTGAACAAAGTTGTAAATATTTTTATTACGGTTTTAAAATTGATAAAACAAAAGTATCATTAAAATATCTATTCGCACAATCTTTAATGTCTTGTGGAGTAACTTTCATAATTGCATCTTTAGTTTTTTCAAAGAAATCGTATCCGGCACCATTGATTCCATAATGTCCAAGCCAATTAGCTTGTTGACTGTTTGTTTCAGAAATAAATGCCCACTTACCAAACAAGTTATTTTTTGCATTTTCCAACTCTTCTTCAGAAACCAACTCATTTTTAATTTTGTTAATTTCTTCATCAAAGCCTTTCAAAGAAACTTCAATATTCTTAGGTTCTGTAGCGATATAAATCGAAAAATTAGCAGCAAGTCTTGCAGTATCGTAAGAACTTCTTACGACATAAGCTAAACCTTTCTTATCCCTCAATTCTAAGAACAATCTTGAAGAAAGTCCACTAGCACCTAATATTATATTCAACAATGCAAGTTTTGGATAATCCTCACTACCGTATGTAGGAACTAGCCAACCTTTCAAAATATGTGCCTGATTCATATCAGGTTTAATTATTTCTACATCCTTCTTGTCATTTAATACTGGCGGTTTTATATCCGCAAGTCCAGAAATTGACTGAGGAATATCACCTAAATTTTGTTCTAAAATATTATTTACAAAATCAAAATCTAAATCACCTACAAATGAAATAATCTTTTTACTGTCTTTTGAAAATTTGTCATAAGCCTCTATAACATCTTCTTTAGAAAAATTATTTATATTTTCCAATATCACTGTATTAGTATAGCCATAATGGTGATTTGAATACATATTTTTATAATAATTGTCTACAACTTTTGATCTTGGAGAATCCAAATCAGCTTCAATCTCACCAATCATTTTGACTCTCTCTTTATCAAATTCTTCAAAAGTTGTATTTTTAACTATATCAGCTAAAATTTCAACAGCTTTTTCAAAATCTTCATTTAGACATACAATCTTAAATTTCAAATAGTCAAGTTTTAATTCACTGGAAAATTCAATAGCATACTTATCCAATTCTTCTGCTAATTGCTGAGCATTTCTATTTTTAGTACCTTGCATAAACAATCTTGACATCAAAGAAGACACCCCAGGATTTGGGATCGGATTATTCAAAGAAAAATTTAAACACAAGGCAATTCTTGGAGTATTTGCATTTTTTCTATATACTAACTCAACATTATTCTTTAATTTTATAACTTTATTTTCCATAAAACTCTCCTCTTATCAATAAATTTTAACATAATAAACAGAAAAATACAAAAATATTGTAATTATAATGTATTTTACATATAATTGACTTATGGATATGAAGAAAATTAAATTAGGAAATTTTGAAATAGGCGGGGATAAGTTAACTATAATTGCAGGTCCTTGCGCTATAGAATCAGCTGAGGTCCTTGACATTACAGCAAAAAAACTGCAAGAAATTACAAAAAAGCTAGATATCAATTATATTTTCAAATCATCTTTTGATAAAGCTAACCGTTCATCTATAACATCTTTTAGAGGCCCTGGATTAGAAAAAGGTCTTAAGATGCTGCAAGAAATCAAAGAGAAATATAATCTACCAATAGTTACAGATATCCATACTCCTGAACAAGCCGCAATAGCTGCAGAAGTGGCCGATATAATACAAATTCCGGCATTTTTGTGCAGACAGACAGACTTGCTAGTAGCAGCTGCCAAAACTGGAAAAATTGTAAATATCAAAAAGGGCCAGTTTTTGGCTCCGGAACAAATGGGAACTTTGGTCAAAAAAATTGAAGACAGCGGTAACGAACAAATTTTATTAACAGACAGAGGTTCATCATTCGGATATAATAATTTGGTTGTAGATTTTAGAGGAATTCCAATAATGAAAACATTTGGATATCCGGTTGTCTTTGATGCTACACATAGCGTACAACTCCCTGGGGCAATGGGAGCTTGTTCTGGCGGAGACAGACGTTTTGTTCCTGTTCTTGCAAAAGCAGCAATGGCTGCAGGAGCTAATGCTCTATTCTTTGAAGTTCATCCGGATCCAGATAAAGCCCTATGTGATGGACCAAATATGATTCCTTTGGACAAAGCAGAAGAATTATTCAGAATTTGTAAAAATATTTTTGAAATAGTGAAAGAATAACTATGATTATAAAACAATTTGTACTGGGACAGCTAGAAAATAATATATACCTCATTGCAGATGAAAAGACAAAAAAGGCAGTCTTAATTGATGCCACTTCTCCTTCTGTTGAAATTACTCAGGCCGTAAAAGAACTTGGAGTAAAAATCGAATATATTTTACTAACCCATGGACATTTTGACCACATAATGGGACTTAATGCGCTAAAAAAAGAATTTAATACAGAAGCAGTTATACACAAAGATGACCTAGTTATATCTGATAATCTCAATGAATACACAAGACTATTTGGATTGCCTGATAGTGAACCGCCTAAATATGAATTATTCATTAAAGATGGTGACACAATAACTGTTGGCGAGCTAAAAATAAAAGTCATACATACCCCAGGTCATACAGAAGGTGGCGTATGCTATCTTATTGAAGATGAAAATAAAATGTTTTCAGGTGATACATTATTTAGAGAAAGTGTTGGAAGAACCGACCTATTTGGTGGGGATTTTTCAAAGCTTAAAAATAGTATCAAAAATAAATTGTTTAAATTAAATGATAATATTGTCGTATACCCAGGACATGGGCCGACAACTACAATAGGCCACGAAAAACAATATAACGAACTTATATAAAGAGGAAAAAATGAAAGAACAACTAGAAAAAATATATGCTGCAGCAAGTGCAGATTTGGAAAAAGCTTCTTCAATAAATGATCTAGAAGAAATTAGAGCAAAATACCTTAGCCGTAAAGGTGAATTTAACGAAATTAAAAAGAATTTAAAAAACTTATCAAATGAAGATAAAAGAATTGTAGGTTCATTAGCAAATGAAATAACAAAAAAACTTGAATCTGCACTAAAAGATAAACATGATGAGTTTTATAAAAAAGAACTAAATGAAAAATTGCAAAAGGAAAGAATTGATATAACTCTTCCTGGCAAATACATTCCTCAAGGGAAAGTACATCCACTTACTTCAACTACAAATGAAATTGTAGCTATTTTCCAAAGTCTTGGATTTTCTGTTGTACCATCAGAGCAATCACCAGAAGTTGAAACAGAATACTATAACTTCGATATGCTTAATGTACCAAAAGATCACCCTGCAAGAGATGTACAAGATACTTTCTATACAGAAATTGCAAAAAATGTTGTACTAAGAAGTCAAACATCAGGCGCACAAATCCATGCAATGGAAGGTAAAAATCCTCCAATAAGAGTTGTAGCTCCAGGCAGAGTATATAGAAATGAAAATATCAATGCCAGAAAAAATAACTTTTTCCACCAAATAGAAGGGCTATATGTAGACAAAAATATCACATTTGGAGACTTGAAAGGTGTGCTAAATGAATTCATCAGAATTTATTTCGGTTCAAGTCGTCCTACCCGTTTCAGAAACAGTTTCTTCCCATTCACTGAACCTTCAGCTGAAATAGATGTTCAGTGTATTATGTGTGAAGGAAAAGGTTGCCGTACATGCTCTGGCACAGGATGGTTAGAAATCCTTGGCGCAGGAATGGTTGACCCTAATGTATTAAAAGGAGTAGGTATAGACCCTGATGTATATTCAGGATTTGCCTTCGGCATGGGCGTAGAAAGACTCGCAATGTTAAAATACGCTGTCGATGATATAAGACTATTCTTTAACAATGACGAAAAATTCTTGAAACAATTTTAAAAGGAATTAAATCATAGTAAAAAATAAAAGGTCTTAAAAAAGACCTTTTATTTTTATACAACAACTTTATGCAAACCTTTAGGCTTATCAACATTCCGTCCTAGAGTTTCTGCAACTTCTAGCGCCAAAAGCTGAGATATAACTACAATACAAAAAGATTTTACAATATCTGACTCACAATCAATATTGATATTATATTCAGTCTCAACTTTTTCATTTGATTTTCCAATTATACAAATTGGCGGATCATAATCTTCTTTTATTTTATTCAAATTTCTAATTGCAGTGTAGCTAAGTTCTGAATCATTAATATAAATCAAAGGATGTTTGTTATTCAAAACAGCCACATGACCGTGCATAAACTCACCTAAAATCATTGAAATCACATTTATATACGAAGTCTCTTTAATTTTCAAAGATGCCTCTTTTGCTAGAGCATAAGAAATACCGTCAGCTGTAATAACTATATTTTTAAATTTTGCTAAGAACTTAGCCATCTTAGCTATTTCAGGCTGAAGCGTGTAAGTTTCACGCAACATTTCAGGTAGAGTCTTTAGTTGAATAATATAATCAGCAATATCAAGCCCTTTTATAGCCGCATATTTTAAAGCTAACAAAGTACAACACAACATTTGTGTCGTTAAAGATTTTGTGGCAGCTATACTTTTTTCTTCTCCAGCATGACAATCAATTTGAAAATCAGAAGCCTGCCATATAGTAGAACCTTTTTTATTAGTTATACATAAAGTTCTAACACCAAATTCTTTAGCTCTTTTTAAAGCTTTATTAGTATCAGTAGTTTCTCCTGACTGTGTAATAAAGACATATAAAATATCACTATCATGAGGGACAGCTGATTTTAATAAAAATTCACTTGAATACATCGCGCGTGCTTCTACATTTGCAATATCTCCAAATAAATCTGCTGCATATCTCGCACAATGATAAGAAGATCCACTCGCAACAAGTACAACTTTTTGAATATCAGTAGGAACATCAAACAATATATAATTACTATCGTTTACATGAGTAGAAAGCAGATGCTCTAAAATTTCTGCCTGTTCAAATATTTCTAACTCCATACTGGATTTTTCTTCTTTTTTTTCAAAAAACATAAATTCCCTCATTTTCAAAAAGGTTAAGCAGAGTATCTGCTTAACCTAAAACTTCTTTTAACAAATCATTAACAGCTTTAGGATTTGCTCTACCTTTAGTTTCTTTCATCACTTGACCAACGAAGAAGCCTAAAAGCTGAGTTTTACCATTTCTGTATGCTTCTACTTGAGGAGCATTAGCATCAACAACTTTCTGAACAATTTCTTTCAATGCACCCTCATCAGAAATTTGGCTCAAACCACGTTTTTCAACAATTTCAGAAGCTTTAGTACCATCTTTCATCATATCAATAATGATTTGTTTTCCGATGTTATTTGAAATAGTATTCTTTTCAATCAAACTAATTAATTCAGCAAGATTTTCAGGAGTTAGCTTAGTTTCACTAATTTCCATTTTTTCTTCTTTTAAATAAGCGGCAATTTCACCCATAATAAAATTTACCGCAATTTTTGGAGTAGCTCCTAATTTTAATACTTCATCAAAGAATAGCGCCAATCCCATTTGCTCAACAATTACACTAGCATCATACTCACTTAGACCTAAACTCATATAACGTTCACGTTTTTGTTGAGGTAATTCAGGCATTGTATCTTTAATTCTTTGAACCCATTCTCTTGAGATTTTTAAAGGCATCAAATCAGGTTCAGGGAAATATCTATAATCATGAGCATCTTCTTTTCCTCTCATAGAACGAGTTTCTCTAAAGTTGTCATCCCACAATCTTGTTTCTTGAACAACTTTTCCGCCTTCTTCTACAATTTCTATTTGTCTATCAATTTCGTACTCAATAGCTCTTTGCAATGCTGAAAAACTGTTAACATTTTTAATTTCTGCACGAGTTCCAAATTCTTTTGAACCCTTTGGCATAATAGAAATATTAGCATCACATCTCATAGAACCTTCTTCAAGGTTTCCATCACAGACACCAATATATCGAACAATGTTTCTCAATTCTTCCATATAGTTTCTTGCTTCTTCAGATGATCTCATATCAGGTTCAGAAACAATTTCCAATAAAGGAGTTCCTGCTCTGTTAAGATCTACCAAAGAGTAACTTGAACCAGCAAGGCCATCAGCACCAGCATGAACAAGCTTACCAGCATCTTCTTCTAAGTGAGCACGAGTAATACCTATTCTCTTACCCTTTACATCAATATACCCATTTATACAAATAGGTTCATCATACTGTGATATTTGGTAACCTTTTGGTAAATCAGGATAAAAATATTGCTTTCTATCGAACTTACATCTTTCCGGTATTTCACAATTCAAAGCTAAACCTGTCAAAATCCCCATATTAACAACTTCTTTGTTTAATACTGGTAACACCCCAGGCATACCCAAAGTAATAGGGCTTGTCTCTGAATTTGGCTCCTTACCAAACTCACAACCGTCCGGTGCAAATATTTTTGACTTAGTTTTTAACTGTGCATGAACTTCAAGTCCGATAACTACTTCATATTTATCTCTTAAATTTTCCATAAACTCTCCTTGTAAAAGTATCTCTTATAATAATTCTAGCACAAAGAAAGTTTTTTATAAATACATACAAGTATTAATTTAATAACTAATAATCCATTTTCCAAGATCTTCCCATTACCCTTGCGGCACAACCAATACCTTTAGAAGAAGTAACTTTATAATCATTTTTTATATTCGCAATACAAGCATCCATATTATTTTCCCAATACAAAGCGCCTTTACTAGCTTCATTACCTTCAACAGCTATTGCGTATTCAAGACTATATATTGGATACAAATGACCATTTTGAGCGACTATGAACTGAAATAGATCTCTCCCATACTGATTAGGTAAACGTTCCCCATTAACATCTATAATAACATCTGCACAGAAATTCTTAATTATACTTGTATCAGATTTTGGAGTCGCTTCACACTGACGACTTTTTACCAAATAAAATGCCCCATCGGGAGTAATGAATTTATATCCATTAGGATCAGCCCAATCCATTTGCGAAGTATAATCATCCTTCGGCTTAAGATAGACAGAACGGATTCTTGGCATTACAGCCTGGCCATCTCGAACAGTTTTAATTACCTTTATAGATTGATTAACTTCTTCATCCATTCGATCATTCCACTCAGATGAATTAGTCGCACCATTAAACAATCCTGTACAAATCATATCAGTACATTCAGCTCGTACCATAATCTTTTGTAACATTTGCTCAAACTGACTTATTGATTTTGCTAATTGAGACACATAAACTTCTTTTTTATGTTTATTTACAATTCCAGGCATAGTCAATGCAGCAACAACACCTATAACTGTTATTGTTAATAAAACTTCTGCAAATGAAAAGGCTCTATGGAAAATCTTCAACTATACAAACTCCATTATATAACTTATTATAACAAGTTATTTAAAGATTTTCAAGCAAATCAACTAATCTAGAATGCAATTTCACATTATGAACTCGAAGATACTCCACCCCACGTTCTACTGCTAAAGTATTTAAAGCAACAGTGTAAATATCCTTTAAAACATTATCTTTTTCTTCAATACCTAAAAGACTTTTTCTTGAAACTCCTAACATACAAGGACATCCCAAAGAATAAAATTCTTGTATGTGTTTTAATAACTTAAAGTTATCTTCTCTTGTTTTACCAAACCCAATACCTACGTCAATAATAATATTTTCTTTTTTAATACCTGCACTAACTGCTTGTTGAACTTTATTCCTCAAAGAAAGATATATTTCATCTAATAAATTGTCATACAAAGGATTATCTTGCATATTTTCAGGTGAACCTTTTGAGTGCTGAATTACAACTTTAACACCATACTTAGCAACAATATTAATCATATTAGGATCATAATCAAAACCGGAAACATCATTTATAATGCGAGCTCCAGCTTTTATACATTCTTCTGCAACAAAAGAACTTCTTGTATCTACACTAATTTCAATCTTATCTTTTGCAAAACTTATTATCGGCAACAACTTTTCTAGCTGTATATCATCTGCAACAGGTACAGAATAAGGCCTTGTTGATTCAGCACCAATATCAATAATATCAGCTCCATCATCTATCATTTCTAAAAGATGCTTTTTAGCACTTTCAACATCATTATACAAACCTCCATCAGAAAAAGAATCAGGAGTTAAGTTCAAAATCCCAACAATTTTAGTTCTTTTAGAATCCTTTGGATTTATAAATCGTATCAATTCTTCCCCTAGATATTTTAATCCAAAAGGTTGTGCTTGAAGCTTCTGCGCAATCTTTCTAATTTGAGAAAAACTTCCGCCAATTATGCAATCTGATTTTTCAATTTTACCTGTAATAACCTCTCTATGAGTTGCACAATCAGCTCCTACTGTAAGTGCAGTTTGTTTTATAATATTAGCTTGAGCAGGAGTTACATCATAGATTTTAATATTTTTATATCTAAATTTTTCAACACCTCTATGCGCATAAGATTTATCAAATCCTATGTTCTTAACCTCAAATTCTATATCATCAGATAAAATTTCTTTTAAAATAAATTCAGACATATAGCAATTTTATCACGATATAGATATTATCACAAGTTGCAAAACTAATCATTATCAAACTTTTGGTATTTGTTAATTGAATCAAGTGTAAATTTAGCGATATCACCTAGACCTGTAACTAGAGTAACAAACCCAAAGCCATAACCAGCTAAACCTGCACCCCATCTAAATGCACGACTTTCTAAAAGAGGTTTTACAAATCTCGAAGCCTTAACAGTTCTACCCCACTCTATTATAGAACCCTTTGTACTAGAATAAGCATTCTTACATTTTGCCCAAAGTCCTGTAGCTTTTTTAGTCGCTTGCCCTACATTTTTAAGAGCTACAGAGCCTTTTTCAAGTTCTTTTGATGCCTTACCGGCTTTTCTAAACATATCAACTTTCTTACCGTTTGATAGAGCAGCAGAAGTTGCAGCGACTGCTCCTCCACCTTTTACAGCATCTTTAGCAGCTTCTTTTCGTTTATCAGAATCATCAGAACTTTCCCTTGAAGACACACCAAGAGATCCTGTCCTACTTCCGCCACCAAATGAAACTTTATTAATCAGTAAATTATTAATACTCATAATAGAAGCCTTATTCATCAAAACATTCTACATCATTTTTATTTGCATTACGTTCTTTTTGTTGTTCTTGTAATGCTGTAACACCACTAGCTACACCACCTGATACACCTAACGTATTAACAGTAGCATTCTCAACTTGCTCGGCTTTTATACCAGCTAGTTTTCGGTACAAAGCAGTAGTCTTTTCGCTACACCATCTATAAGCATCAGAAACTGTTCCAGTAACTTTCTTGTATACAGAATTTTCTTTTACAGCATTTTTTATATCAACCAATTTTCTTCCAAATTTAGTATTTGTAAAGAAATTATCCAACTTAGATTTTGACTTATTATACACATTTGTTTGTTTAAATTCTGATTTTAAATTTCCTGCTGTTTCTTTCACTGAAGAACCAAGATCTTTTATTCCTTGAGATACCGAAGATCCAAATTCTTTTGTTCTAGTTGTAAACTTAACTCCAGCCTTAGAATTTAACAACTCTTTTACAGCTTGGATAGATTTTCTACCACCCCAACCTATTGTCATTCCACCTATCAGAGCTGAAGCACCAACTGCCAATGTTTCAAATGTATTCTTAACAGGTTTTGGAGCACCCTCAACTGTTTCTAGAATATTTTCTCTAACATTTTCAATACGTCTTTTTGTAGAAAGATATTCTCTTTCCTGTTCTTTAAATTGCTCATCTTCATAACCATTTGAGTAATCTTCTTCACCTTTGAATGCAGGAACATTATACCTATTTGAGTATGAATTTCGTGGCTGAATTGATAACATATACATCTCCAATTGCAATTTAATTTTCTAAAAAAATAATACTCATAAATTATTTTTTTTGCTGATATTTTACATCTATTTTACAAAATTTTACAAATATCAAAACAAAATTCATCACAGAGTATTATCACATATTAAGTTAGATTTGTAAACTTATTTATGAATATTTATAACCTTGAAAAGTATCACGTCGTATAAATTCCCGATCTATTTTATTCAAACAGTCCAATTTTTTACCAATCCAGCGAGGAGCAATTAGTTCTTTTTTCAAACCATTCCCAGCCAATCTGTGAATCGTTGTATTTTTAGGCAAATACTCCAAAAAATCACAAACTGTCTGCACATACTCATCTTCGTCCATAAAACTTATCTCTCCTGCATGATAAAGATCAGCAAGTTTCGTATTCTCAAGTGCACACAACATATGAATTTTTACGCCATCCACACCTAACTCTGCTAATTTTTGTGCAGTTTGCATCATTTCTTCATGAGTTTCCCAAAGGCCAAAAATAACATGAACACATACATTAATATCTTTTTGCTTCGTTTTTTCATACGCCCTTAAAAAACAATCAAAATCATGTCCTCTGTTAATTTTTTTCAATGTCTTATCATGAATTGACTGAAGTCCATACTCGATCCAAGTATAATAATCATCTTTAAAAGATGATATAAGACTCAACTTTTCATCATCAATACAATCCGGTCTTGTACCTATTGAAATACCAACAATATCTTTGTGATTTAGAGCTGATGTATAAATTTGTTCTAGTTCATTTACAGGTTTATATGTATTAGAATAGGCCTGAAAATACGACATAAATTTTTTTGCCTTAAACCGTGTACTTAAATTTTTTACTCCTTCTTCAATTTGATCCTCAATAGATAAAAGATTTGAATGAGCTTGAGAAAAACTTCCACTCTCATCACAAAAAATACAGCCACCTCTAGAAATCTTACCATCACGATTTGGACAAGAAAAACCGGCATCAAGAGTTATTTTATATACCTTGACACCGAATTTATTCTTCAAATGAGCACTATACTGATTATAGCGTTTATCAGTATTATTAAACATAACTAACTATTGTTCTTTATCCTCGTCATAAATAGGATATACATAGTGTTCGCCACAATTAGGACAAACTACTTCTTGTTGTTTACCATCTTCAACTTTTGCAACTTCAAACAAAGTCTTGCAACCTGATTGAACACATCTTATAGCCCAGCTCGGTCTTATTAATCTTGCCATAAAATTCCTCTTTCTTATCCCTTCTAACAAGTAATTACACATACATATTAGCATTTATACAAAGTTAATGCAAGCGAATTATTAATATTAAAAACTTTTAAATAACTTATAAAGTTACCCAAATGTATAATTAAATATCCTTCTTTGAAAGCTATAATACTTTTGATAAAAGAAAGGTTATACATGAAAAAATTTTTAATCATATTTAGCATAATGACAGTATGTTTTTTAGCATATTTCGACGCAAAAGACAGACTAGATGAACTCTCAGAAATTGCAGCAACCACCCCTGCGCAAGTTGAACTACAACAAAACATGAACAAACCTCAAAAAATAGGAGTTCCAAACAATACTACAAAAGTACAACAACCAAACCTCAATAATACTCCAAAGACAATACAACAAGATAATGAATACAATTCCACAAACAGAAAAAATCAGTTTAACTCTGTACAAGACAGACGACGTACCATCACAAACCCTTCTAAATAACTAAATTCCTAAAATCATCTCACCATAAAAGTCTTTATTATTAGAATCATTATTAAAATTTTGATTTTCCTGTTTTGGATTCACTGGAATATTTTTTTCAAACCTCAACATTTCACCAGATTCTTTTATATCAAGCTTATTATCAACTGGTCTTATTGTTTTTGGGAAAAATCTCAAAATTACGTTTTGAGAAATATCTTTTGAGATAATATCAGACGAATACATTTTGATACTCTCAAAATACTTATCTGCATCAATATAGTTTTTTATAGAAACCATTTTCCCGTCACCAAGCATCGATTTAGAATAAGTATTACTCCACATAACTATATCATTTACATTATCCAATAGAACCACATTAGTTGTAATATAAAAAGGATAATCTACTTTACAAGCATTTAATAAATCATATACATCCCATACAGAACGTTTAATCCCATTTTTATTTGATATAGCATAAGTATTGATTAATAAAATAGAATTACATTTAAACTCTTTTGATACATCTTTCAAAACATCATAATCTATGTATCCTGAAGTTTTGTATTTTACAAGAGCCTGTCCCAATTTAGAATTTAACGACTGATTCATCGCTAATTTAGCTCTGACATCATATAAATTTATTGAATTCACATATGAAGTATTCCCAAAGTTAGCAATAACATCATCTGCGACTATTTCAGAAACATCATCAAACCCATAATAATTTTGTTTTTTAGTCATTAAATCTACAGGGAGCACCAATACATCGAAACTTTTGGCAAATACCTGACCTTGAAATAACATAAATATTATCAAAATTAGACGCATTAAATATTTCATAACAAAATTATATCACAATTTTCATATAATTAATGGATTAACAAAAAAGAAAAAATAGATTATAATACATAGCACTATGACAAATGAAGAATTAATGGAAAAAGCAAAAGAAGTATCAAAAAATGCGTATGTACAATACTCTAACTTTCCTGTTGGAGCATGCATTTTGACAGAAAATGGTAAAGTTTATGCAGGATGTAACTTTGAGAATTCAAGCTATGGCCTCACAATCTGTGCTGAAAGAAATGCTGTAGGTTCTGCTATTGCCGATGGAGAAAAAGTTTTCAAAGCAATTGCAATATTTTCACCTAAAATGCATAATTGTTTCCCTTGTGGAGCTTGCAGACAAGTTCTTAGTGAATTCCAAGCACAAGAAGGTCTTGATATAATTCTTGAAGGAGAAAACGGGCTAAACATATTTAAACTTAATGACATTTTCCCTGAAGGTTTTAAACTTTAGACCATGTATTTTATTGAATTTATAGTAAAAAAGTTTTTCAAAGACCGCAAACCACAACCCAAAAGTGACTTTGATCCTCTTAAAGAAGAAACAGAGGAAGAAGAAATCTCAAGTGACAATTGTGAGCATATGTTTATGCCTATAGATAGCAGCGGTGAAATTCTTGCTTGTTCTCTTTGTGGAATGGTGGTACATAAAAAAGATCTCAAAAAGAAAAATATCTTTAAGCTCTAATAAATTTTCCAAACCTAATTTTGACTCAAAGTTTTTGATAATATATTTTTGGCTGCTTGTAATTGGGCGTCGTTTTGATTTTTAATGTCATTTACTGTGAAAGAAACTCTAACATCAGGACTTATACCTTTTTTATTTATATCGGTTCCCTTAGGGGTCAAATATTTAGCAATAGTTAAGTTAAGCCCTGTTTGATTAGGCATCGGAATAATCTTTTGTACCATTCCTTTGCCATAAGTTTTAGTACCTACAATTGTGGCCTTTTTATAATCTTTCAACGCACCTGATAAAATTTCACTCGCACTTGCAGAAGCCCCATCAACAAGAACTACTGTAGGTTTATGAATCCCATATTCTGTATCCTGAGCGTATATATCATACTTATATCCATTTCTGCCAACAATACTTACTATATTACCTTCAGGAATAAATAAGTTGGCAATAAATATCGCATTAGGCAATAACCCACCGGTATTTCCTCTCAAATCAAGAATAAGCCCTTTTGTATTTTTTGTTTTTTCTAATGCTTCAACAAACTCATTTGGAGTAGTTGCACCAATAAAACTAGTAATTTGTATATATGCAATATTTTTATCTATTACGCTGCTTTTAACTGTTTTTATTTTAATTTCCTTACGCATTACATTTTTAACCAGCTTATCCTTATTCCTAAGGATGACAAGCTGAACAAATGTATTTTCAGGACCTCTGACTAAATTAGCGACATCAGAAAGCTGCATACCATTTACATCTTTGCCATCAATTGAAAGAATAATATCATCAGGTAATAAATTTGCGAACTGAGCAGGTGTTCCATCCATAACATTTATAATATGAATTTTTCCTGCTATAGAAGAAATATTCACGCCTATTCCTGTTATCTTAGAACTTATTGAAGTATTTTGTTCATTATACTCAGACTTAGACATATATCGTGAATAAGGATCATTTAAACTGGCTAACATGGTATCAATAGCGACTTTAGCATCTTCATCAGTTTTAATTTTTCCTCTATAATGCTCTTTCCATCTTTTCCACTGTTGATGGTTCATAGATGGATCGTAATAATTATCTAGTACGGTATCCCAAGTATTATCAAAAAGCTTTTGAGAAGATACATGAGAATTGTTTACCAAATCAGGCATTTCATCCACAGCAATATTGTTTGCATTCATAAGAAACTTATTTAATGCAAACAATACCACTACAAAAATTATGAATAATATCGCCTTTTTTCTCTTCATAAAGATATTTAACATCAAGGATTTTTTATAATCAATATACTTTCTTACTATAAGAAAGAATTATTTATAAATCTTCAAATCCAGGAGATGTAGCAGGCAAATTCTTATACCCCTCGTTACTCATAACCGTCTTTTTGATATATTTATTTGAATAATTTCCGCGTTCAAATAATTTCTTCAAAGTATTCTCTCTATTTACTAAAGGATGAATTTCATCATTACTTTCAGGGAACAACTTTACAATCTCAGTCCATACAGAAGCTTCCATTGTCCAAGCATAGGTTTCTTCTGCTATAGAGTTATACTCATCTTGATGCAAAGCTTCATGTGATAACAACGCAGCTAAAGCTCCAGGAGGAGCATCTTTATGTCTTGGGTTTATAAAAATATAAAGTTGTTTACCTTTTTTCCAACCTAATGCATCAAAATTTGAATATTCAGAATTTATCTCCCCCAAATCCTTAAACTCAATTTTAACCGGTCTAAAAGATAAATTATTTCCTAAAATAGCATTTCTTGAAAACTCACCATTAGTACCTTTCAACATATCGAGTGCAACATAAAATATTTCATCCTTACCTACATCCTTATATGTCGGAGTAATTTCTTTAATATATTGCACAGTATATTTTGCAGGATAATTCTTTGGCACTGTCTCCAAATTGCTCTTATCAGCTTTGGCTGCGAATACGGGATTTAATGTAAATCCCACAGCACAGAGTGCTAATATAACATACTTTTTATACTTCATACTATCCCTAATCTCCTCAGCTTATCCATTGATAATTTACATTATAATTATATTTTTTTACAGGGCAAATTTTTCTATAAATTTTTATTCTTACGATTTAAAGCAGCTAATTCAGAACATCTGATTTTATATTCAGTCGCACCTGAAATATTTTCAGCTTCTTTAATATATTCCAAAGCATTTTTTATATCCCCAGACTCCTTATAAATATTACTCATTTCTGCATAATATTTAGGATTATTCACATCGTACATAATCGCACGTTTCATACATTCTATCGCTTCTTCAAAATCCTCTTCCTTAGCTCTAACTAAGGCTAAATAATAATATCCCTGAGAATAATTCATATCCAAAGATATAGCTTCCTGTGCAAATTCTTTTACCTTATCAAAATCATTTTGCTCATAAGCTGCCCTTGCTCCCAATGCATAAGCAAGAATATAATTTTCATTATCCTTTAAAATTTCATCAACTAACTCTAAAGCATCTTTAGCCTTATTCTCTTTGATATAAACTTCAGCAAGCTGACTTACATAATTTAAGCTACCAGGATTACGGGAAATTATTTTTTTCAAAGTTTCTTCAGCTTTGTCACACAAACCTAATTCTACATATACCCTAGCTAAAGATGTCAATGTAAAATCATCATCGACACCTCTTCTTAAATTATCTTCCAAAATATTTCGTGCACCAAGATAGTCTTTATTATGCAATTTCAATAATGCAGACAGCACAACAGTCTGTGGGTGCTTAGAATCTATAGATAAAATATAATCAACCTCTCCTTGTGCTTTATCAAATTTTTTCATCTCAAAATATAAATAAGCCAAAGAATATCTGTAATCTAAATTATCTTGCGCCAATCTCACAGCATTCAAATAAGCATTAACTGCTTCTTCAAACCAGCCATTGTAAAAATACGCATTACCTAAATTGTAAAAATACCTTGCGTTTGTTTTCACAGCATTGCAAGCTCGTGAAAAAAATTTTATTGCATCAACAAACTTCATATCCTCAAGAGCATATAATCCTTGAAAATTTAGAGCTTCAGGATTTGAAGTATTTGCAGAAAATTTCGAAAAAATTTCTCTTGATTTATCAATCTCGTTTTCATCAAAATAAATTTTTCCCAATAACGTCAAAACTTCTTCATTACAAGAATCCATTTCATAAGCTTTTTCTAGAAAACATTTTGCCTTAACTAGATCATCAGCATCATAATAAACTTTTGCAATACTATACAAAACATCAATAGACAAGTCAGTTTGCTCTTCTATAATTTTAATTTCATCAAATCTTCCTAACTTACCCATTATACTAATCAAACCTGATAAACTTTCATCATTCTTTACGGCATCATTGAATTTTTTAGCACATTCGTAAGCCTTTTCAATATTCCCCTCATCTAAATAAATAGATTTCAACAACTTTAATGCATCAACATGTTCAGGATTTTTACTCACAACTTTTTCTAAATACTGAACAGACCTCGAATAATTCTTTAATAGGTAGTACAACTCACCCAATTGAAACAAAATTTCAACATTATCACATTCAATTTCTAAAGCCTTATAAAGCATCTCAATAGCTTGCTTATAACAATTTTGTTTTTTTAACTCAAAAGCCTGTCTTATATATCCTAATACATTTTCGTTTGTCATTTAATCACCAATTATTTTTTACTTTTTTTCTTATGACGTTTCTTTGTATTTTTTTGATTTTGAACATTATTATTATTAATCAAAATCAAAACTTCATCTTCTCCTGCCATTTTCAAATTGTTTCTTGCAATACCTTCTAGACTCTGCATTGAAGAAAACAATTTTATCTCTTGTTTTAAATCCTGATTTCTGGTCTCTGCGTCATCTCTAATTTTCTCCATTGTAGAAATCTTAGCTCTGTATGAAATTGTCTTGGAAATATTTAAAATCACCCCAAAACCAATCTGAATAAGACAAAACAAAAGAACAACAGTCAAAAAAGAATAATAAAATTTAGTCTTAGTTTTATGTCTTTTTGACCTCTGCATAGACTTATTTACAAGAGAATCTTGATTAGCATTACTTGTATTTGCATCTTGAATATTTTCATTTTTATCTGAATCAGTCAACTTATTTTCCTCTTCGTCTTGTCTAAAAGTATAAACAAAATAAGCTATTGATACAACAATGTTTTCATAATTTTACAATTTAAACTTTGTAGAAAAATTTAGCTGCGTTCCATAAAAAGAATTATCTTGATTTACCGTATATCTAGCACCAAATTCCAAACGTAATCTATCACCTTTGTGACGACCATATGGAGAAATTGATAACACCAATTCACTACTTTTACGATTTTTAGAAAAATTAGCTTTCAAAACTTCTTTTATCGAAATATAATTATTCAGTTTGTATTCAGGTTCAAAAGAAAGGACATCTGAAAAGGTCCCAATTGTTGTATTCATTGTTTTTTCGAACTTGGATCCTATAGAAAATTTTTCCCTTTCATACTTTGTAAATAAAGACGTAGAATTTTCAAGCATTGAAATATTATCAACCTCTTGACCGTATGCAGTACCAAATTTAAAATCTCCTGCTTGTACAACAGACTCAATATTTCTATCCGCAACAGCATGTTCTTCTTTTATATATTTTGACATAGCCTTATTTTGACGATTTTGTATATTTTTAGACAACTCAAAAGTATCAGATGCTCCTATTTTTTGTGGGACTTTCAGGTTTAATACAAACTGTCCATCTTCGTCTTTCAAATATATCGAATCAACATCTTCCACATATTCAGCATACCCTTTCAAAGTAGTCGCCGTAACAATAGGAGAATCATCTTCTTCAACATCAGACAAGTTTATTTCTTCTAAAACATCGTCTCCTACAGAATCAACAACTTGCTCAGGCAGTTCATTAACATAATCACTTTCAGGAGCATCTTGATCCTCAGGAGAGATATCTTCACTTTTTGAAGTATCATCGTCAGGAATTGTATAAACAAAAATCTTTGGTAAATTCAATGACTCATCAGCCGCAAAAGATAACGGAGAAGTCAAAATCATTAAAAACAATACCAAAATAATTCGTTTCATAATCCTATTTTAGTCTTTTTTTTTGATCCGTCAACATATTTTAACAGTACAAACTTCATAATTGTCTATAATCCTTGAAATTAAAATTTGTGCGTGATATTCTATTAAAGCGACCACGCTCCGGCACGTCACAAGTTTTGGATATTTGGCAGTTTGCGAAAACGTGGTTATGCTTACCTAGACGGACCGGATTTGCACTACTTTATAAACATAAGCCAAATACGCAAGAAGGATATGACAATGTCAGAAGTTAGAGTTAGAATAGCTCCGTCACCAAGCGGAAATCTACACGTTGGAACAGCAAGAACAGCTTTATTTAACTATCTTTTTGCTAAAAAAAATAACGGCAAATTTATTCTAAGAATAGAAGATACAGATGCAGAACGTACAAGCCAAGCATATATCGATAATATCTTCGACAGTTTAAAAGCATTAGGCCTAAACTGGGATGAAGGTCCAGATGTTGGCGGTGATTATGGTCCATACACTCAGTCAGAAAGATTCGACATTTATCCAAAATATGCTCAAATTTTACTTGAAAAAGGTTTTGCATACGAATGTTTCTGCACACCTGAAGAACTTGAAGCAGAAAAAGAATTAGCAACAAAAAATAAACAAGCTTATGTTTATTCAAAAAAATGTGAAAATCTTACAGAAGAAAAAAAAGAAAAATTAAGAAAAGAAGGCAGAAAACCTGCTCTTAGATTCAATATTGCAAAAGCACAAAAAGCATTCCATGAAAATTCAATTTTAAAATTTGATGACCTTGTAAAAGGTGAATTACACATGGATACAGACCTTTTAGGAGATTTCGTAATAATGAAATCAAATGGAACTCCTACATATAATTTTGCAGTAGTAATCGATGATATGTTAATGAAAATTTCTCACGTAATTCGTGGAGAAGATCATATTTCAAACACATTCAAACAAATTTTAATCTTTGAAGCATTAGGCGCAGAAGTTCCTAAATTTGGGCACCTAGGAATGATTTTAGCCCCAGATAGAAGTAAATTATCAAAACGTCATGGAGCTACTGCAGTATCAGAATTTGTTGAAAAAGGATACTTAACAGATGCACTAATCAACTTCGTAGCACTATTAGGTTGGTCACCATCAGATGGTCAAGAAATAAAAACAGTAGATGAAATAGCTCAAGACTTTAGAATTGGCGAAATATCTTCATCTAACTCAATATTCGAATATGATAAACTAAATTGGATGAACAGCCATTATATAAAAATGCTACCTATAGAAGAACTAAAAGAAAAACTTAAACCATATTTAACTCAATATGATTTATCAGAATTAACAGACGCACAATATACAAGAATGGTAGAAGTAACAAGAGAGCCTCTTACCCTACTATCCGATATAACTGATGCTGTCCCATACTTCTTCGGAGAAGGTGTAGAAATTGAACCGGAAGTACAATCAGACGTTCTTGATACTGAAACTTCACAAGAAGTACTTAAAGAATTCGTATCTCAAGCTAAAGATTGGGAATTTGATGAAGAAAATCTTCATGAAAAACTTGAAGTATTTAGAGGCGAATTCAAAGAAAAAGGCATCAAACCAAAAGTTACAATGTGGGCAATAAGAGCTGCCGTAACAGGCCGTACAAGAGGTGCTGATATGACTGCAATATTAGCAATCCTTGGCAAAGACAAAGTTCTTAAAAGAGTTAATTCTGCAATAAAATAGAACTAACAATTCGAATAAAATTAATTAAGGCGGGTAGTTTCAAAACTATTCGCCTTAATATTTTGTAACAAAAGGCAAAAATTTCTAAAGAAATATCAAATATCATCCGTAAATAAAAATACACGTTGGATTTAGGGAACTATCGGAGAAACTAATGGTCGAATTACACATCAAAGAAAATGAAGTACAAAAATACTTATACTTTATGACAATTTTTAACACACTTTTTCCAAAAATTTTGGATGAATGTGAAATGGTTATTTATATCACAGATAAACATTCTGGAGTAAAAAAAGCTGGAGTTTCATACAACAACTTCATCAATCTTTACGATGATTACGGATTAAATCAAGTTGCACAATAATTTTATGCTAAAATTGATTTATGGAAGAATTTAAACATTATACTGTGATGAAAAATGAGGCAGTTGACGCATTAAACTGCCAAAGTGGTAAAATATATGTCGATTGTACATTAGGAGGCGGAGGACATTCAGAACTTATTCTGAAAAGAATACAACCTGATGGACGTCTAATTGCTTTTGATGTAGATGAAGACGCAATAAAGGCTGCATCTGAAAGGCTGAAAGATTACAAAAACTTAACAATAGTAAAAGATTCATACTGCAATATTAAAAAAGTTTTACATAACTTAGGTATCGAAAAAATTACAGGCGGAGTGATATTTGATCTTGGAGCATCATATCACCAATTCAATAAGGCTGAACGCGGATTTTCCTTTTCAAAAGAAGCACCACTTGACATGAGATTCAACCAAGATGCTGACTTTTCAGCATATGATGTTGTGAATACATACTCAGAAGATGACCTCGTTAGAATTTTTTCTGAATATGGAGAAGAAAGATTTTCAAAAAGAATTGCAAAAAAAATAATAGATTCTAGAAGAGTTAAAAAGATAGAAACTACAAGCGAATTAGCCAATCTTATAGTAAATTGTACACCACACATAAAATCGTCAATACACCCTGCTACAAGAGTATTTCAGGCTATCAGGATAGAAGTAAATCAAGAGTTAACAAATGTAAAAAATACTCTGAATGATGTGTTGGATTTAGTAGAGTTTGGTGCTATAATAAGTGTAATAAGTTTTCACTCTCTAGAGGATAGATTAGTGAAACAAATGTTTAAATATCACTCTCAAAAGTGCCATTGTGATAAAACGCAGATGATTTGTCACTGTGAGCCACCAATATTAGAACTGGTGAATAAAAAACCAATAATAGCGAGTGATAAGGAGATATCAGATAATCCGCCTTCAAGAAGCGCAAAATTGAGAATCGCAAGATGCATAAGGGTTAGTTAGGAATCGTAAAATAACTTTTTGAGGGTAGTTGGGGAAGTAAAAAATTGAATACAGTAAGAGTAAGAACAGAAGAATATTATGGTTATAGCAACCAAAATTATGTAAATAATCCTATACAGGAAGAAACACCAATTATAGAAGGATATTTCCAAAGAGAAAGTACTGTGAAAGAGATGGCTATAAGAAGAGTTAACAGAACATTATGCACATTACTTGGAATACTTGTATGTGTAGCATTTGTAAGCTACTACTTTTCTATGACAAATGAACTTACTCTTAATACTTTAAGCCGCCAAATTACAACACTTAATGAAGAAAATGCAGAACTTCAAAACAATTTAGATAGACTAAAATCTTTCAACAATGTTGATACAAAAGTGGCTCAAAATAGTTTACTTCAAAAAGCTGCTAAAGTTATAGAAGTGCAAGCTGTAAAACAAGCAGTAGCAACACCTGCTGACACCCTAAAAAAATCTTCATCCGAATTTAATTGGTCTATAGGATACTAAATATAAACATACTATTGAAATAAATATTTATACAGTTAAATTTATACAAATGAATGTTTTTTATTTGTATTTGTGTTTTTTGTGAATTCAAGTAATCCTAACTAAAATCAAAATAACGCAATAGTTTATAAAAGATTCTTCTCAAAGGAATTTAATATAACAAGATTTATACATACTAAAGTATAAAATATCTACAACTTTAGTATTAACTTTATCAAAAAATGTTAAAGTTTTTTCGGGCTTATGCCGTATACAAATTCGAAAGCATGTATGTAGGTGTAAGGATACATAATAATGAGAGAAGAAAATAATAACGGAGTTTCACTTTTTTCACAATCAGATGCCCTACTGGGACAGGATCCGATAGAGGAAATTTTTGCTCTTAATTTAGGAGACTTCATTACCGAAAATCTTATTTCAGAAGACTTAGCAAAGAAAATTGGTTCTAATGTAAAAAACAAAAAAGAGAGCTTAAAAAATCAGCTAAAGGAACTTATATCAATATATTCACTTAAAAACACATTATGCGTACTTAGCTTCGACTCTAATGAGGAAAGTGCAATCTACACATCCATTGCAAAGACAATATCTCAAATGTTGGATGTTGAAAATTGTGAAGTGTATTTATCATACGAATTTTCTAAAACTCATTCAGACAAAGATTTAATTCTTGTTGGAGCATCTAACAGACAGGAAACTAAAGGTTTTACACTTGATGAAAATCTAACACCGGTAAAAGCATTTAACGAGCAAGAAACCATTATAGATGCAAATTATACAGCTATTCCAATGTGCAGCAATGTTTTCACAACAGGTGTAATTGTAATTCAAAACGATATTAATAAACCAATAAAGAAAAAATATTTGGATTTGGTAGAAAGCATTGCATCACTATTTGCAACTTCAATGGCATTACAAAAAGAAATAGATGAAACTAATAAACTAATAGAAGATGAATCTGCTTCAATAGGAGATTTACAACACATTAGAGCAGAACTTACAGCATTAATTGGAGACTTGTGCGACTATCAACAAGCATTCGTAGAGAACCTTGCAAACGCTGTAGACGTAAAAAATCAATACACAGTATCACATTCAAAAAATACTGCAAGACTCGCTAAATTAATCTGTAAAGAACTAGAATTAAATGAAAAAACAACAGATTTAATATACTATGCAGCTCTTCTACAAAATATAGGTAAAATCGCACTACCTGAAAAAATGTTTGCAACAAATGGAAAACTAACTCAAGAAGAGTTAAAATTAATACAAAACCAAACAAACTCAGGTGTACACCTTTTAATGAACATCAACTTCCTATCAGAAGTGGTGCCATATATAACATACAAATCAGAAAGATTTAACGGAAGTGGCACTCCTGAAGGACTAAAAGGTAATTCTATACCGCTAGGTTCAAGAATCATAGCAGTAGCAGATGCATATTCCGCAATGACTTCAGACAGACCTTACAGAAAGGCAATGGAATCCAACCAAGCACTTGACATAATCAAACAAGAATCAGGTAAAAACTGGGATCCAATAGTAATAGAAGCACTAAGCAAAGTTATTTAAAACAAAAAAACATATAAAAACTCCCTCAAAATTGAGGGAGTTTTCGTTTCGGTTATCTAACAATACTAAAAGCAACAATATCTGCAATATTTATGTTTAACCAATCGTACCTAAAGCAGATATAATCATCGCAATCACACTTATCATCATTACAAACACAATAATCTTCTAATTTGCAAATCAATGCATTTTCCAAAGTAATAAAACTTTCATGACATTCTTCACAACGACCCTCTGGTTCAAACACATAACCATCAATTTTCAAATGATTTGTAAAAATCGTAATCCTATTTGTGCCACTATCTTCAATAATTTTACTTATTGATCTCATTAATTTTTTAGACATAACAAAATCTCCTATATTTTCTCTGAAAATTAACTCCAGTAGTAAAATATATTAAAGACTAATTTATAAAAAAATTAATGCGACATCTTAACTAAGTATTAAATATTACATTTACCACTTATAATCATCCGCAATTTCCCAACCATCTATCATTATTAAAGCTGTGCAAAATGCTCCAGCCTGAATACTTGATCCTTCATAGCTTGCAGGAGGTTGATCATCATCATTTTTATTGCACCCACGCCAACTATCATTTAACAACTTATCTCTATTATATCCATAGCCATCAGGATACAAACCAGCTTTTGAAATATCTTTAGCACAATTACCAGTTCCTGTATTATAGAATGTTGACTTCCATGGAAAAATATAAAAAATAAAGGTATCTTTTCCTAATTTATTAGGTTTTTTCTCTCCGTTAATATCTACCATAATTCGATAAAAGGTTGTTCTAGCATAAACATTAGAATGACTATACATCCAACCGTAAAATGAAGTTCCATCTGCTAAAACATAAGTTTTTGAATATGCAGCTCCACTTACCTTTTTTTGAGATACAATTTTTTGAAAATAAGGACTTAAATAAGTATCAGTGAATTCCTGAGTTTCTAAACCAAAATTCCAATTTTCAATATCACCATGATCATTGACCGACATTTCTACAGCCTGAGAAATAACACTATAAGCTTTTTTTAACCTATTAACTACTATTTTTTTCTGGTATTTATTAATCAAAGAAGGTAATGTTATTGCTGCAACAACACCTATTATTCCCAAAGTAATCAAAACTTCAGCTAAAGTAAATCCATACTTTATATCTCTATAAGATTTGTGACCACTACAGTAAAAGCTCTTATTTATTTTATAAGACGAGGAAATGTCCGATAATAAGCTTAGAAAATCGCCCCCCCCCCGAAAATACTCTTCAATTCCAACATCCTGATACCTTGTCCTCCTTTTTACGTTTACTATCCTATTATAACATACAACCAAACAAAAGTCATGTTACTTTTTGTCATAAATTATCTATATAATTATGTTTATGTTATAATATTAGCAAGGACTTAGAGGAAATTAAGGGGAGAAGTAATATATGTCAGAAGGAATTCAAGAAGCTGCACAGGAAACTGCTTCAAAACAACCTGAAGAGAAAATTGAAGTAGTAGATTTACCTGATAATAATGAAGCTATCGAAACAAAGACATCTCAACAATACGATGCAAGCAATATTCGTGTATTGGAAGGATTAGAAGCTGTTAGAATGAGGCCTGGTATGTACATTGGTTCAACATCTCAAAGAGGTTTGCACCACTGTATATATGAAATCGTAGATAACTCAATTGATGAGTCATTAGCAGGATTTTGTACAGATATCCATGTAACTGTACACAAAGACAATAGTGTAACTGTAGAAGATAACGGTCGTGGAATTCCTGTTGACATAAAACCCGGAACGGACAAATCTGCTTTGGAAATTGTACATACAGTACTACACGCAGGCGGGAAATTTGGCGATGGAGGTTATAAAGTTTCAGGCGGACTACACGGTGTAGGTGCATCAGTAGTAAACGCATTGTCAGAAAAATACATCGTAGAAGTATCTCGTCAAGGATTTGTATGGCGCCAAGAATATATGAGGGGTGAACCTGTAGCTCCAGTCGAAAAAGGAGAAGCAACTGATAAAACAGGTACCAAAACAACATTCTGGCCTGACCCTGAAATTTTTACTGAGACAACTGAAATTGATTGTGATGTAATCGCAAATAGACTAAGAGAAATGGCCTTTTTGAATAAAGGACTTAAGATTATATTCCACAGACACGATGCAGAGCAAGAAGAAGTATTCCACTACGTTGGCGGAATAGGAAGCTATGTAGAATTTTTAAACAAAAATAAAACAGTACTACATGACAAACCTATTTATATCGACAAAGTTGTAGATAAAATGCAAGTAGAAGTCGCTATGCAATATACAGATGCATACAACGAAAGTGTTTTATCTTTTGCCAATAACATCAACACGCATTCAGGTGGTACTCACCTTACAGGGTTTAGAAACTCTATCACACGTGTATTGAATGATTATGCAAGAAAAAATAATATCTTAAAAGATTCTGATTCAAATCTTTCCGGAGAAGACGTAAGAGAAGGCCTTACAGCTATTGTCAGTGTAAAAATCCCTAACCCAGAGTTTGAAGGTCAAACAAAAGAAAAACTAGGTTCCCAAGAAGCAATGGGAGCTGTACAAGATGCAGTTAGAGATAAACTTCAAGAATGGTTAGAATTCAATCCTAAAATTGCAAAAATGATTCTTGAAAAAACACTTCAAGCTCAACGTGCAAGAGAAGCAGCAAGAAAAGCTAGAGAATTAACTAGAAGAAAATCTGTTTTAGAAAACTCAACACTTCCTGGAAAACTTGCAGATTGCTCAAACAGAGAACCTGAAAAATGTGAAATATTCATAGTTGAGGGAGATTCTGCTGGTGGATCAGCAAAACAAGGAAGAAACAGAATGTTCCAAGCAATTCTTCCATTGAGAGGTAAAATTCTTAACGTAGAAAGAGCTCGACTTGATAAAATATATGGAAATAACGAAATTCAATCAATGGTTCAAGCTTTCGGCATAAACATAAGTAAGAACGAAGATGAAGTAGATATCGAAAAGCTTCGTTATCACAAAATTATCATCATGACCGATGCCGATGTAGATGGAGCTCACATCAGAACATT
>CALVFT010000008.1 GCA_944326915.1 Candidatus Gastranaerophilales bacterium | reverse complement strand
AATATTATTTTGAATTTCTTCTTTCAACATTGATAAAGAATTTTCAGATTTTTCTGCAATTTCATCAATTTTTGCATTCAACTGAGATATTGCACTATTCCAATCTTCAAATTCATCTTTTACATTCTTTTGAACAGTTTCTACTGCAAGTTTTACAAGCTCAAGATTTTCTTGCGTATCAACCTTAAGGCAATCTTCAATTTCAGAAATTTTATTAGAAACTTCCTTGTATACATTTTCTAATTGAGATATAGATTCCTGATTTTCTCCGAATGCTTTTAATAGGTCAGCAGATATATTCATATATGACATTTCTAAAGCTTCTTTAAATCCACCTAAAGCTTTAAGAGAATCCGAATTCAAAACATCTTCTATGTTAGTTTTTATCTCAGAAAAATCTGCAGTTATTAGTTCAAATTTCTCATTCAAAACATTAACAATATCGGTATTAGCTAAATCCAATTCTTGTTTAAGTAGAGAAAATTTATCCTCCAAATCAGAAATAAAATTCTGTCTTGAACTATCTGCATCAGATTTTAAAACATCAACCAGTGACAAAATATTCTCAAACTTGTCATCTAATGACACCAAATCTTCTTTTATAGCATCACCAATTTTATTTTTCAAATCAGAGTTAATTTCAGAAATACTATCAGAAACACTTTTTACACCTGCATCTAATAGGGCAACAACATTATCAAATTTACCATCTTCATCATTGAAATTTCTTGTAATCAATTCAGATAAAGCACTCAATTCAACTCTTATAGAATTAACTTCTTCTATCGAATTTGATAACTTTGCTTCAGTATCCTCATTCACTTTATCAACATGTTGAGCATACTCATTCAATTTACTTTGAAGAACAGCCCAATTTGTTTCATAAGAGTCAACATTTTGAGATATCAATTCCTCAATATGAACTAATTTTTCAACAAATTTTGCATTAGTCAAATCACTTGAATCTTTAGCTGCGACATCAAGTTCAGTAATGTAATCTTTTAAATTTGCTAATGCTTCCTCCAAATTTTGTTTTTCGCTATCAGAAAACTGTCTGACAGAATCTCCAATTTGTTGAACATCTTCAGCAACTTGAGCTAATTTTTGAACTTGCGTGCTATATGAATCCTTTACATACTCAGAATGTTCAGATTGTATAGAGCTAATTTCTCCTGCCAAGTTCGAGAACATATCCTTCATATCAGCAAAAGTATTTGCAACTTCAAGAGCAAGATTATCTTGAATATTATCCAACTTTGATGATATCACTTCTATATTTTCAGAAACTTTAGCATTATTTGCCAATCCCAATTTCACAAACTCATCTTTCATTTCTGAAACATCTTGCGAAACCTGTTTTACTTCTGAAATAATATTTTGAGAATTACCTTCAAAACATTGTTTTAGAGCAATCACATTTTCCAAAATACCTTTTACATCAGCTGAACAATCCTGTTCTTTCAATTTTAAATAAATATCTGCAATTTTTAATTTTGTATCTTCAGTATTTATATGCAACGCCGCAGAATTATCAAGAATTTTTTGAATAAAATCAGCTAAATCCTTTTTAAACTCTACAAAACTATTCTCAGACATTGAAGCTTTTAAAGACATTTCAAGCTTACTCAACTGTTCTTCAATAACAGAATTATTTTCAGAAACAGATGACAAAACAGCATTTTTTAATTCTTCAATAACTTTTGAACAATCACTAATTTTTGCATCTATTTGAGCAATATCATCCTTTGACGATAGAGAATTTATTCCTGAAAATATATCATGCACTCTTACTGTAATATTATCTAAAGTCTCCTGAATTTTATTTAAATCATCACAACTAGCTATATTGCTAAACATCGCAACAATTTCATCATTTTTTTGGTCTGCAATCTTTAATGATGCCAAAATTGCATTTGCACTCATGTAAATATTTTCAAGTTCTCTTTTAATAATATCATTTTGCTCTGTAGGATCCATAGCCATAAGGTTTTTTAGGATATTTTGCAAATTTACATTTACATTAATTAAAGAGGTTTCAAAGCCATGACTCAATTCATCTAAAGAAGAAAGCTTATCACTCAACAAGGAATTCCCTTCAGTATAAGACGAATATAAAGAATCCCCTATATCTGAAACATATGACTTAAGTCCAACAATTCTTTCTTCCAACAGCGCTTTATACTCAATATTTGCAGAATCCAAAACCTCTTGCAAAGATTTTATACTTTCAGCAACCATCCTCAAATTTTCAAGTTTATGTTCATCACTCTCTTGTAAAAAAGATACAATTTCATCGTTTTTTGCTGAAATCTGTTCAGTTATACCTGCAAATTCATTTTCGATGTTATCAAAACCTTCATCTATTTTTTGATTATTTGCGTTATTAGAAGCCACAAAAAATGCTCCTATTTCATCAATTTTAGAAGACATTTTATCTAAATCTTCTTTAGTTGATATTCCTTCTAATTTTTCAAATAAACCTGCAATTTTTTCGTCTTGAAGTTTCAAAACATCTAATACAGAAGCATAACTATCTTTTATAACAACTAAATTCTGTTTCACAAATTCATTCTGAGACGTGATATCAACAGACTCCAACAACTTCACGGCAGAATTTATATTGTCATTCACAGTATCAAAAGAGGAATAAATTTGAGCATTGATACCTGCAACTTGCTCTTTTACTTCATTAATATTATCTACAAGTTCTTGTCTTGTGGATTCACTAGGTTTTAAAATATTTATGTCTTCTTCGATTTGAGCAATCAAATCACCTTGTGCGGATATTTTAGAAGAAAATAGTTCAATATTAGCATTCAATATTTGGAATAAATCTCTTATTTGGGAAGTCTTAGCACCTGCCTCTTGATTATCCAAAACCCTTGTAATCAAAGACTCGATATTATCCAAAAGAGTTGTAGCATAATCATTTTTGACCTCAATTGCTTCTTTAAGTTCAGAAACATAAATTTTTACAGAATCATACTCTTCTTGATCTTCAAGCATAGCATCCAACTTATCTACTATGTTTTTTAAGACTTTATCAAACTCCTCTGTATTATTTTTATACTCTTCATTTAGATTATTCAAAATTTCAGCAAGTTCTTCAACCGTTTTTGCCATTCGTATCCACTTTCCCTTAAAAATATCCCTCTTATTATAAATATATCAGAATTATAAATATTTAAGCAACATATTAACTAATAATATTACAATTGTTAAGCTACTAGTAACCTTTTAAAATATTAAGTGCTATAATACTTAAATAGTCATGGGAATATAAGAGGTGGAAATGAGTCACATAGTAATTGACGAAAACAGATGTAAAGCATGTTATCTGTGTATTGAAGAATGTCCTAAAAAACTTATTAAAGTAAGTGATAAGACAAATAACTTAGGTGCTCATCTTGTAGAATTTTGTGATCCTAACAACGAATGTCTGGGATGTGCAATGTGTGCTACAAGATGTCCAGATTTAGCAATCAAAGAAGTATACAAAGATTAAATAAACCGATTCAATCGGAATAAAGGATATAAAAATGGTGGAATGTTTGACAAATAAAAAAGTTTTAACTAAAGGGAACTACGCTATAGCACAAGCAGCAATAAACGCTGGAGTAGAATGTTATTTTGGCTACCCAATCACTCCTCAAAGTGAAATTGGGGAATTCATGAGCGGAAAAATGCAAGAACTTGGAAGAGCGTACGTTTCAGCAGAAAGTGAATTAGCCGCAATTAATATGGTGCTTGGAGCTTGCTCTACAGGAGCAAAAGCAATGACTTCATCTTCATCTTGCGCAGTATCTTTAATGCAAGAAGCATTGTCATATGCAACAGCAGATGAATTGCCAATCGTTCTTGTAAGTGTAATGCGCGGAGGCCCAGGTCTAGGAAATATCTACCCTTCACAAGGAGACTATTTCCAAGCGACAAAAGGTGGTGGAAACGGAGATTACAAATTAATTGTACTAGCTCCATCAACAGTTCAAGAATGCGTAGATTTAACATATAAAGCATTTTATCTTGCGCATAAATATAGAAACCCGACAGTGCTTCTTGCTGATGGACTTTTAGGGCAAATGATGGAACCTGTAACATTTGGAGAATACCCATACCCTGAAATTGATAACTCAGATTGGGCTTTGACAGGAGCTAAAGGACGTTCTAACAGAGTAATAAGATCATATGCTCCACTAGCAGATAATCAATGCGTTTTCTTAGAAAAATTGTTTGAAAAATATAAAACTATTGAAGAAAACGAAACAGAATGGGAAGAATTTGAAACAGAAGATGCTGATGTCGTACTCGTAAGTTTCGGCAGTACATCAAGAAATGTCAAAACAGCGGTAAAACAATGTAGAGAACAAGGTCTAAAAGTTGGTTTCTTCAGACCGATAACATTGTTCCCATTCCCAAATAAAAGACTAGCAGAATTATCACAATCCGTAAGAAAATTTCTATGTGTAGAAGTAAATATGGGACAAATGATAAACGATGTAAAACTAGCAGTCAACGGTAAAGCTGATGTTGAACTATTAAACAAAGGTGTAGGAGCTCCTCCTAGCGTTGATGATATAGTAGAACGAGCAATGAGATTGTAATTAAAAAATTTTAAAGAGGATAAAAATGGCAACACAAGTATTTAAAATTGCAGATTCATTTAAAAAAGACGCAAAATATTCATTCTGTCCAGGTTGTGATCACGGTGTAGCAATAAGACTTATAGCAGAAGTTTTAGATGAATTAAATTTAAAAGAAAAAACAATACTGGCAGCATCAATAGGTTGTTCAGTTACTTTGTATGATTTCTTAGATGTAGATTCAATCGAATCACCTCACGGTCGTGCAATGGCAGAAGCTACCGGTGTAAAAAGAGCCAGACCTGATAAATTTGTATTTACATACCAAGGTGATGGTGATTTTGCATCAATCGGACTTGCAGAAAGTCTACATGCAGCACTTAGAGGTGAAAATATAAGCGCAATATGTATAAATAATACCACTTATGGTATGACAGGAGGACAGCTTGGTCCAACAACTCTTTTAGGACAAGTAACAACAACCTCTCCTACAGGAAGAAATGTGGAATACTATGGCTATCCAATAAAGATTGCAGAACACGTTGCACTATGCGACGGAACAGCATTTTCTGCAAGAGTTTCACTAGATACTGTTGCAAACATAAGAAAAGCAAAACAAGCTATCAAAAAAGCTTTTGAAGTCCAACTAAAAGGGCTTGGTTTTGGTTTTGTAGAAATATTATCTACTTGTCCAACAAACTGGAAAATGAATCCAAAACAAGCTCATGACAGAGTTAAAAATGAAATGATGCCAATATTTAAACCTGGCATATATAAAGATGTAACAACTCAAGTTCAAGAATAATGTATGAAAAAGGAAATATAATAATGAGTGAAAAGAATTTTATAATAGCAGGCTTTGGTGGACAAGGAGTACTTCTTGCAGGAGAAGTGTTAGCTAACGCTTGTATGCAAAAAGGTTTGAACGTAACTTGGTATCCAAGTTATGGAGCAGAAATGCGTGGAGGTACAGTAAATTGTGAAATAGTAACCTCTGAAACAGAAGTTAGCTCTGTAAACAAAAAAGATGCTGATTTCATTGTTGCACTAAATCAAGCATCTTTTGATAAATTTTTATCAAAGATAAAAAAAGGTGGTTACATGATAGCCAATTCTTCTCTTGTACAAAAAGTTAAACCTCGTATGGACATTAATTACATTTTTGCTCCGATGACTAAACTTGCAGAAGAAGTAGGCAATATAAGAATGACTAATATACTTGCACTAGGACTTGTATCAAAAGTCAGCAAAATTGTATCAATGGAAAACCTTACAGATGCTCTTGACACTGTAATTCCACCTCATAGAAAAAATCTTTTACCACTTAACTTAAAAGCTCTAAAAATAGGCTATGAGTATGATTTATTAGCAGTATAAATACTAAATCAACTAAAAAGTCGATTTAAAATCAGAGGAATAATATTATTCTAATAATGTAAATTGCGGTGAATTTATTTTTACCGCTTTTCCCCTGATATAGAATAAGAGGTCCTTGTAAAAAGTGAAAGAAGAACTGCTTAAATCAATTAAAGAAAAAGAACTACAACTGGCGAAATTAAAAGAACATATCCATAAAAGTTCAGTTTGCTCTGATTTGTATAATAAAGTCGTTTTAGAAAAAGCTATCCTAAAAAAAGAACTAGAAAACTCAAAGAAAAATAAATTTATTGAAAATATTAAAAATATTGTCCCAAGAAAAAAGACTCTAATTTGTGATTATTTTAAGGCAAGATAGCATTTTTCTGGTTTCCCATAATTAATAATTCACCCATACCAAAATATTTTACCAATTTAAAATAAGGGTTTAAAAAATATAAGTTATATGCTATAATTTGTACATAAGTGTTTTATTATTTTTTTATAGGAGACATCAATATGGCAGACAAACGCGTATGGCTATTCAGAGAAGGTAATGCGGATATGCGAGACCTTTTGGGCGGAAAAGGTGCGAATTTAGCAGAAATGACCAACTTAGGTCTACCTGTACCTCCAGGGCTTACAATTACAACAGAAACTTGTATGGATTATATTAACCACGGGAATAAAATGCCTGCAGGACTTATGGATGAAGTAAAAACAGCTCTAAAAGATGTTGAAAATCAAACAGGCAAAAAATTTGGTGATACAGAAAATCCTCTACTAGTTTCAGTCCGTTCCGGAGCAAGACTTTCTATGCCAGGTATGATGGAAACTATTCTAAACCTTGGTATGAATGACGATACCGTTGAAGGTATGATAAAGTTAACAAACAATCCAAGATTTTGCTATGATTCATATAGACGCTTCCTAACAATGTTTGGTTCAGTTGCTTGGGATATTGATAGACAAAAATTTGAAGACTATCTTGATAAAATCAAAGAAGAAAAAAATTATAAATCAGATACAGATCTTACCGCAGAAGACTGGAAATCTTTAATTGAGCCATATAAAGAATTAATTAAAAAAGAAACAGGCAAAGACTTTCCACAAGATCCATATATTCAATTACAAGAAGCAATCGAAGCAGTATTCCGTTCTTGGAATATTCCTCGAGCTGTAGCATACAGAAACCACTATAAAATAGACCACAATTATGGAACTGCTGTAAACGTCCAAACAATGGTATTTGGAAACATGGGCGATGATTGTGCTACAGGTGTTTCATTCACAAGAAACCCTTCTACCGGAGAAAATAAATTCTATGGCGAATACCTTACTAACGCACAAGGTGAAGACGTTGTAGCAGGTATCAGAACACCGAAACCAATTGCAGAACTTGAACATGATATGCCTGAACAATACAAACAATACGTTGATATCGCAAAAAAACTTGAAAAAGGGTACAAAGATGTTCAAGATATGGAATTCACAATTGAACGCGGAAAACTATATATTCTTCAAACCCGTAACGGTAAAAGAACAGCTAAAGCTTCAGTAAGAATTGCTGTAGAAATGGCTGAAGAAGGAATCATAGATAAAGAAAGAGCAATAGAACTTGTCGATCCAAATCAATTATATCAAGTTCTATTACCAGACTTTGACCCTAAAGCAAAAAAAGAAGCAGTAAAAATTGCCCAAGGTCTTGCAGCATCTCCAGGTGCAGCTGTTGGTAAAATAGTTTTTGATACAGAAGAAGCAGCTGAGCGAGGTAAAGCTGGAGAAAAAGTCATTCTTGTACGTATAGAAACTTGTCCTGATGACATTCATGGAATGATTGCCTCTCAAGGAGTTCTTACCCTAAGAGGCGGTATGACTTCTCACGCAGCTGTAGTTGCAAAAGGTATGGGTAAACCTTGCGTTGCAGGTGCAGAAGATTTATCTATCGACTTAAAAAATGAAACTCTTACAAGTAAAAGTGGAAAAGTCTATCATAAAGATGAAATCATATCCCTAGATGGTGGTACCGGAGAAGTTATGGAAGGAGCAGTTCACTTAATACCTCCAACTATGGATGAAAACTTCAATAAGCTATTTACTTGGGTAAATGAAATAAAACTTCTCGGTGTAAGAGCAAATGCTGATACTCCTGCAGATGTTGCAAAAGCTCTTGAACTTGGAGCTGAAGGGGTTGGACTTTGTAGAACAGAACATATGTTTATGGATCCGGAAAGACTTCCTTGGGTTCAAAAAATGATTATTGCAGGTACACCTGAAGCTAGAAAAGAAGCATTAGAACATCTTCTACCTATGCAATATTCAGATTTTTATGCAATGTTCAAAGCTCTTGGTGACAAACCTATGACAATAAGACTTCTAGACCCACCTTTACATGAATTTTTACCAAACAAAGAAGAATTAATTGCAACAGTAGCAAGAAAAAAAGCTCTTGGTGACGATTATAAAGAAGATGAAAAAATGCTTAATCTTGTTGAAAGCATGTCAGAATCAAACCCTATGATGGGACTAAGAGGTTGCCGTTTAGGGCTTACATACCCTGAAATAAATGAAATGCAAGTAAGAGCAATATTCTATGCAGCTTGCGATTTGAAAAAAGAAGGACTTGATGTAAAACCTGAAATCATGATACCTCTTGTAGGACACGTAAATGAATTGAAAACAGTTCAAGGAGTACTAGAACGTGTCGCTAAAGAAGTAATGAATGAAAAAGGAGTAAGAGTTGATTACAAATTCGGTACAATGATTGAAATTCCAAGAGCAGCTCTCACTGCTGACCAAATAGCTGAATATGCAGAGTTCTTCTCTTTCGGAACAAATGACCTTACTCAAATGACTTTTGGCTACTCAAGAGATGATGCTGAAGGTAAATTCCTACAAAAATACATCGAGCAAAAAATCCTTCCATCAAATCCATTTGCAACTTTAGATCAAGAAGGAGTAGGGCAATTAATGAAAATAGCCCTTGATAAAGCTCTAAAAGTAAGACCTCACCTAAAACGAGGCATCTGTGGCGAACACGGCGGTGATCCTGCATCTGTAAAATTCTGCCACAGAATAGGATTGAACTATGTATCCTGCTCGCCATTTAGAGTTCCTCAAGCTCGACTAGCAGCAGCTCAAGCAGTAATAGAATTTAAACACAGCAAAGAAGAAGAAGGACCTCTAGGTTGTAAATAACAAAACAAACAAAAATCCCTGAGTTTTATTAACTCAGGGATTTTTTTATTTTAATAAATATTCATTCAACTTTCCACTTTTATACAACGCTTCAAGATCTGTATAGCCACCTATATAATTATCATTAATTATTATTTGAGGGACTGTTGAAACAGATTTGCCGAATTTTTCTGAAAAGATTTTAACCATTTCTTCAAAAGATTCTTCAACATTATGTTCAGTATAATTTAGACCAAGAGTCGACAAAAGCTTTTTAGCTTTTATACAAAACGGACAAGTTGGCGTAGTATAAATATCAACTGTGTTCATAATAACCTCCTTTTTGCGTCAGTACATTATAAACAAATTTATACAAAAATACAAGGTAGAACATAGTACTATTTATGTTTAAAATCTTTTCCGCCAATAATTTTTAAACGACGATTACTACCTTCTCCAATACTTTGACTTTCAAGATTATGCTGATCAGCAAGTTCGTGTTGTAATTTTCTAATCTGAGGATTTTGCGGTGCAAGCTCTATAACTCCACCACCAGCAAGAACTTTATTTATAGCAGTTTTAGCTTCATCAAGAGCCCTTTCTGCATCATCATAATAACCGTATAAAGTCTCTGATGTTTCTGTAATTTGCAATGCTTCCTTCAAAACTTTTTGAATTTGAGCCATAGAATTCGTTTTTATGTAGAAAATTTGCAATCTATAATCATTTGCAATGCTAAGAACTCTAGCACCACCTTTAGCAAAATTTTTGTGTGCTATAACAATATCTGCATCATCTAAATTTCTTGTAATTTCTGCATTTAAATCAAGTCTTTCTATAACTTTTTCTACAATTGTCCTTGATACTGCATACAAATAAATCTTTTTTATAGCTTTTACTTCTTCTACGTATTTTTGACGAGAAAAACTAAATTTCAAACTATCAGAAGGTTCTATTTTCTTTTCTAGCTTATTTATTTCTTTAGGAATGTCAGAAATTGCAGGTTCTTGCTTAGCATCAGTTGGTATTGTTTGAGACTGCTCATTATTTTCATACACCTTATCAACTTTTCTAATTTCAGGTCTTATAGGCCAACCTCTCAAAATATAATCCACAGCTTCTGCAGTATTTTTATATACAGCAAGAGTGTTTCTATCAAGAATTTCAATTACGACATCAAAAGTTGGTTGTTTTTCTCTTTCTAAAACAGTCTTTTGAGAAGCTCTTCTTCTTGCTTCGTCATCACCCAAAGTAACAGATTGAATTCCTCCAACTAAATCTGACAATGTAGGGTTTTTAATTAAATTCTCAAGACTATTACCGTGAGCAGTAGCAATCAACATAACTCCACGTTCTGCAATCGTTCTTGCTGCTTGTGCTTCTTCTTCTGTACCAATTTCATCAACCACGATAACTTCAGGTGTATGATTTTCTACAGCCTCAATCATTATATCTTTTTGAAATTGAGGTTGAGTTACCTGCATACGTCTAGCATGTCCGATAGCTGGGTGAGGCGTATCACCATCGCCTGCAATTTCGTTAGAAGTATCAACGATAACAACACGCTTTCCTAATTCATCAGCAACAAGGCGAGATATTTCTCTCAATTTAGTTGTTTTACCAACACCAGGACGACCTAAGAACAAAATGCTCTTATTCATCATACATATATCTTTTATACACGCAATCGTACCTGTAACAACTCTACCTATTCTACAAGTAAGTCCTATAACTTTACCTTGTCGATTTCTTATAGCACTTATCCTATGGAGAGTTCCGGGAATTCCGGAACGATTATCTGATGTAAAATCCTGTATTCTACTTGTAATATAGTTTATATCATCTTCTAAAACAACTTCTAAGCCAAGATATTCAATCCTTCCACCAGCATGTCTTATTTCAGGGGTACGTCCGATATCCAAAACAATCTCTATGACATCTTCCATTTTTTCGTAATCAATGTACTTTTTTACTTTTTCAGGTAAAACATCAGTAAGTTTGTCTAAATCATTTTGGAATTGTAGGTTGCTCATGGTCTTCTGCCTTTCTCTATTTTGTATATATGACAAAATATTATATGCGGCGTATTAAAAATATCTCTATGTTTTAAAGAACCTTTCTAATTACATTATACCACTTTTCTTGATAAATACCTCAATCCAAAGTATTAGCAAAATATCATTTTTTACAATACTTAATAAGGTAAATAAAACACTTTATAGACATTGTTAACAATTGTAAACAAATTATTTCTCTTATTAAAGAATTTTTAAAGATATTCCGTATCACTACATGAAACAATGGAAATGTTACTAAGAATTGAAAGGAAAGTTGATTAACAATGGGATTGGCAGCTCAACAAGCTAGATTATTAACTATCACGTCTAGGAAAGCCGATTGTGAATATCAGTCAATGAGTTTATCACATCAAAAGCTTGCCATTTCTCGTGAATTGGAAGACCTTTCAAGTGAATATCAAAACTCATTAAACCAAACTAAACTTGTCTACGATTACTACGGCACAGGGAAAACAAATGAACAATTGAAATATAGTACGTTAATGACCCCATCAGGAGTCAATGACTATACTCCTGTAACAGTTACAAACCAAGCAGGAAGAGTTGTTCTAGACAGTAAATATGCAGCAGCAGCTAAAGCTGCAGGTATTCCTCAAGAAGGACTAGGCTGCGTACCTTCAACATTAATTAGAGATCAATTTTACTATGGTCTTGCAGCTCAAGGAGTAATCACACAAGACAAAGCACAATTGTATACTTCTACCGAATATAACCAAGGACTTGGCGTTGGTGGTAGTACTGTTGGAATGACATATACTACAGTACCAACAACTCTTGATGAATTAAAAGATGTACTAACTGGTACAACTATAACTTTAAGTAGACCTGACCTCGGTAGTGGTTCTTGTAGATTCATAAAAGGTACTGGTATCGAAGATACAGGTGCCTTAAGTTCAGGTGTTACTCTAAGCCAACTACTATCAGATGATCCAGCAGAACAAGTTACTTATTTAATAACCAGTGTAAAAGATTACAACTACCCAACAAATGAGTGCAAAAAACTAGCTGAAAAAGTCAAAGAAGATGGGGACGTAATAGACCAAATATATAATGGATTTGCATCTGTTCTATTGACAGGCGACCCACGTAGTGAACAAGCTCTAAATTATGCTAAATCAAAAATCGAAGAGATGTTTGATACTTCTAGGGTTACAGGTTCAAATGGAGATTCTAGAGATCATGGTGAAATAGATACACTCGCCACATCCAATGGATATAGACCGAAAAAGAAAAAAGCTAATGATATGCGAAAAAACATAATGGGATCATCTGATGATGCTATTGGTATAGTATATAACACTTTCTGGAAAGGTGGCAAGATTGGAAAGAAATTCAGTAGTGCTGCTGCATTAAACTTAAACAATATTGCAAAAGCATTTTTATCATATTTTGCATCATATATGGAAGGACTACCAGCTGATGTAAATGATGATCCTGCATACAAAGTTGAAAGAGGCTGGAAATCAGCTAGTTCACTTGTTACTGATGATCCAAACTACGTATACTATGTCGCAGGAGAATCAACAACAACTACCGAAACTGATAACCAGTACATTAATTTCTATGACGCATTATTAAATCAAATATGTACAGCAGGATGGACAGAAAACGAACAAGTTAACGATCCTGAATACTTACAACAAATGTTCCAAAATGGAATGATGTTTGTAACAAGATTAAGAGATGACGGATACTATTATCAAGGAAACTATGCAACAGATTCATATATAAAAGAAGTATCTGACGAAACTGCCATTGCACAAGCTGAAGCAAAATATAATACTCAAAAAGCTAAATTAAATAGCAAAGAGCAAACTCTTGATCTAAAAATGAAAAACCTAGATACAGAAATTTCATCACTCACCACTGAGTATGAGACAATAAAAAATACAATATCAAAAAATATTGAAAAATCGTTTAAACGTTATAACGCATAAAAAAGTCCATAGTAACTATGGACTTTTTTGTTATACCCCTGAAACTGGAGGTAAATCTATACTCTTTAATCTTTGCTCAATTCTTCTATACCATTTTAGGTGCTGCTTAAATAAGATATCATACTTAGAAACATCTCCATGAGATATTTCATATTCTTGGTTATCGCACACCTCTTTTAATGCCTGTTCAAGCTTATGAGTAAGTTCTTTACGTCCAAGTTTTTCGCTGCTATCAAGTTCTATTCTTTTACCAAACTCAACAACTACCTCTGGTCTGTTATCTCTAAAGAAACAATAATCAAAAGCAACAGGTATCAAATTAATCTTGCCATATCTTTTAACAGCATTCTGAGCGATATAAGCAAGCCCTGTCTGAAACTCAATAGGTCTATAATGAGGCGGTCTTATTATTCCCTGAGGGAATATACATAGCATATTCCTCAAATCACCCATTACATCTACTGAATACTGTAATGCCTTCATAGCTGACTGCGGAGATTTTTTATTCACAGAATAAGCACCGCCTCGTCTCAATAGCGGGAATCTATTAAGTTCTTCAACCATCAAACGAATTTCTTTGTGAAAAATCCTATGGGTAATATTATAAAAAACAATACCATCCCACCAATTACTATGAGGTGCAAACAATATTGTAGGGACATTTGTATCTCCTTCAAAATAATTTTCAGCCCCTTTATATCTAAAAGCATAAAAACGGTTCTGCAACATGTTAAAGAAAAACATACTTGCGACCCATAGCCAAAACTTATTAGTTTTTGCCGGTTTAAATTTCTCCTCTTTATTCCTCAACTTTGTTGGGGGGATGTCAGAATATAATTGTTCATCTACTGCCATAAAACAATTTTACTCCACTAAATTTAAATAGGCAAATCCACAAAGCATTATTATTAAAAAAAGTTAACTCTTTAAACTACCTTACCTCAACAAACTCTATTTTCTTTTTCAAATTAAACACTATTTCAGAAAATTCTTCATCTGTATATGATGAATCCTTACTTAATTTTTCATCCAAAATTTTTGATGAGACAAATTTTTGCAGATAATATCTTTTAGCTCCAAAAATTAAGTTACCTATTTTATCAAAATCATTTTTCGACAACATGGATCTAACTACAGTAGTTCTAAATTCATACTCAATACCTGAGTTAATAATCAAATTAATACTTTTTTTAATGTTTTCTTCATCAACATTGACATTAACTATTTTTGAATAATTATCTAAAGGAGCTTTTATATCCATAGCAATATAATCGACATAAGCTATAGATTTTTGTAGTATTTCAGGAAAACATCCATTAGTATCCAACTTAACCAAGAACCCTAAATCCTTAACCTTTTTTATAAACTCAACTAAATCTTTTTGTATACAAGGCTCACCACCTGTAATAACAACGCCATCTATTCGACCTTTTCTCCTATTCAAAAACTCAAAAATTTCTTCTTCTGAATATTTAGCCACAACAGAATTTATCAACTCAGGATTATGGCAATATCCACATCTAAAGTTACACCCTGCAGTAAATATAATTGCAGATATTTTATCAGGATAATCAAGAAACGAAGTTTTTTGCAAACCACCAATAAACATTATCTACTCTCCAATCTTTACTTAAAAAGGGCACCAGTGTATTAACACTGACACCCTAAAAATTTTATAGTCTACTTACAAACAGCAAAAGTCTGTCTATCACAAAACTCTTTTTGTTTACCCTTATTCCACTGACTTACAGGTCTTATATAACCTACAATACGAGAATAAACTTCACATTTTTCTCCGCACTCTGGGCATTCAAAGTGTTCGCCTGCAATATAACCATGATTTGGACAAGTACTAAATGTAGGAGAAAAAGTAAAGTATGGCAAGTGATAGTTATTACAAACTTTTTTAACAAGATTTTTAATAGTTTCAATACTTTTAATTCTTTCTCCTGCGAAAATGTGAACAACAGTTCCACCAGTATATTTTGTTTGCAAGTCATCCTGATGATCCAACACTTCAAAAACATCATCAGTATAATTAACCGGTAATTGTGTTGAATTTGTATAATATGGATATTTACCATGATCCAATTTTGCGAGACGGTAAGAAGTTCCCTCTCCAGGAGTTGCCTCAAGATTATAATTATTACCAGTCTGTTTTTGGAATTCTACAATCTTGTCTCTCATAAAATCCATTACCTCAAGTGCAAAGTTTTTACCCCTAAAACTTCCTATATCATCTTGCAAAAAGTTCTCACAAGCTTCATTCATACCAATAAGCCCAATTGTTGAAAAATGATTTTTCCAATATACTCCATAACGAGCTTTTATATCTCTTAAGTAAAACTTAGTATACGGATATAAATTCTTATCAGTATAGTCTTCTAGCAATTTTCTTTTAATTTCAAGACTTTCTTTTGCAATTTCCATTTTGGCAGCGAGTATTTCAAAAAATTCAAACTTACTTTTTGCACTCTGCGCAATTTTAGGAAGATTTATAGTTACAACCCCGACAGAACCGGTCAAAGGATTCGAGCCAAATAAACCGCCACCTCTATATTCAAGTTCTCTATTATCTATTCTCAAACGACAACACATAGAACGAGCATCTTCTGGAGACATATCAGAATTAATAAAATTAGAGAAATATGGAATACCATACTTAGCAGTCATTTCCCAAAGACCAACTAAATTCTCATTATCCCAATCAAAATCCTTTGTTATGTTATAAGTCGGAATAGGAAATGTAAATACTCGACCTGAAGCATCTCCTTGCATCATCACATCAAAAAATGCTTTATTCAACATATCCATTTCAGGCTGAAATTCTTTGTATGTACTTTCTTGCAATTCTCCACCAATAATAACAGGCTGATCTGCATAATACGAAGGCACAGTCAAATCCATAGTAATATTTGTAAAAGGAGTTTGGAATCCAACTCTTGTTGGGACATTCATATTAAAAACAAACTCCTGCATAGCTTGCCTTACTTGCTCATAATTAAGATTATCATATCTAATAAAAGGAGCTAAAAGTGTATCAAAATTAGAAAAAGCCTGAGCACCTGCTGCTTCACCTTGCATAGTGTACATAAAATTGACAATCTGCCCTAAAGCAGTTCTAAAATGTTTTGCAGGACCACTTTCTATTTTTCCTCTAACACCTCTAAACCCTTCCATCAAAAGATCTTTCAAATCCCATCCTACACAATAAACAGAAATAATATTCAAATCATGAATGTGAATATCTCCATTTAAATGAGCATTTTTAATTTCTGCAGGATAAATCTTATTTAGCCAATACTCTTTACTAATTTCTGAAGCAATGTAATTATTTAACCCCTGAATAGAATAAGACATATTAGAATTTTCATTAACTTTCCAATCTAACTGCTTCAAATAATTATCAACCAATGCAATATTTGCAGAATTTTTATATTCCTCATTGTAAGAAATAAAAGGCATCTTAACCGCATTCAAATTAACAACCTTTTCGTTGCTTTTCACAATAGAATTTTTCATAAAAATTTTCTCCCAGATTTCCGTGGTAACATCAACTAAAATAAGCATTCCGACTTTAACGGTTGCGGTCCAGTGAGGGATTTTCACCCATGCTTTCCTTAAATTAGTAAGACAATTTTAAATCTTTACTTAACATTTGTCAACACAAGAACGTAAAATAGCAAAAAAAATATTTCATATACATTCTACCTCATATGAAAATAACATATACTACCCCACAAGCTAATTCGATAGACTTTAATGGGAGATTACCCAACATAAAAATTAATGATACGAAACAAATCCCACATTTAAATTGTGCAATTTGTGGGAAGGAAATGCTTACTTTTGATGAATTCCAAGCTACAGTAAATAAAACTTTACTTGGAGCTGGTAGATTTCTTAAAAGTAAAGAATTAGAAAGCTTTCAATCTCATAATGTTTTTGCAATGTTAACAGGCCTCGCGAAACATCACCCTAAGACACCACTTTCAGTACTAATTCAAGATCCAAAATTTCAAAGACGTATTAAAAAACTATCCGCACAAGAACAAAAAACACTTAATGACATTGTAGAATTAAGCAAAACCAAAACCAAAAGTTCAAAACAAGTCATAAAACAACTATTGAAACTTCAACCTCAATTTAACGAAAATATTCAAGAAGTTATAAATATTTTAGAAGTATATTCTCTTAGGTACCCTGCCAAACCTTCTCAGAAATATTACACAAACCGGAAATAATAAAATACCATAAAGAAAACATCAAAATAGAAAGTTTAAAATATAAAGCTCTTAAACTCAAAGCGCAACAAAACTTTTTATCAATTGCAAAACATCTACCTCAAGAAGAACTACGTAACTTTAATACTCTATACACAAATATCCTAAAAATCATAACTCTTCCTAGTTACACAGAAAAAGCAAAAACAGAAATGCTTCTAGATACTTTTGAGAAATACAAAAGAGTTGCAACAAAACTTGATCCTAAAATCCTCAAAAAAATATCAACAGCCATTCAAAAATTCCCAATAGAAAATTTCAGTACATCTCAAAAAATACTATCAATGACATCTAAAAACGATGCAGATATCATCGAAAATCTTTTAGCTGACTTACAAGTATCTTTTGAGCATGTAATCCCAAAATCTAGACAGGGTAGTAAAGATAAAGGGAACGGAATTTGTCTACACAGAAAATGCAACAGATCTAGAGGGACTCTGCCATATACACTAATTGATAAAATTTATCCTGATTTTCAAAGTAATTTACAAAAACAAATTAATACAGTTATGAGCTACATAAAAGGTGGCAGACTTCTAACTTATGAGGATTATCCTCAACAAATAAAAAAGACAATGCTCTATGCAACCCACCAACGTATAAGAATTAATATAAAAAAATATCTAAAATATCAAGCTCAAAAAGCAAAACAAAATCTTGAAAAAGAAAAACAAAATTTAACTTTAAGAACACAAAAACTAAAAGAAACAAAACTCGAAATTACTCAAGCTGAATTTTTATTGAAACAATTAGAAGAAAAAATTCAACGCCTAAAACAAAAAAAACAGAGAGATTTTAATAAAATACAAACAAGCTCAAACAAACTGCTCTAATATGAACAATGAATATCAAAGAGTTCTTAAAGAGATGGAAAAAGACAAATAAAATTTAACAATTCCACACAAATATTTGACATAAAGATATGGTTATTTTACGCTTTTCATGCGAAAGAGGAAATAGATGTGTAAGTCATCAGCTGTGCCGCAACCGTTAAAGCCGGAACACTCAGAAAACTTAAATACCGCGAGCATCGGTAGATAAGAAATTAGTTTCTAAGTAATCCTCTGAGCAAAACAGAGGATTTCTAATGTCACTTACAGCCGTAAAAACAAATAGCGCAAGAGTAGGAACATGTCCACATGGACTACCGCTTGGAGCATGTCCAATTTGTAACGGAATGGGCGGTGGCGGAGGAATGAAAAAAGCTGATTTTTCAGCCAAGCCCGGAGAAATGAGTTGGAATGAATGTGCAGCAATAGGAGCATTTTTAAAAGCACAACAACAAGCAAAACTTGCAAGACAGCAAGACGCTCTAAATTTTGCCCAAAACATTCAAGCTTTCCAAAATTCTCTAATGAATGCTAGTCAAAGACTCGCTAGCATAGGACAATTAATCACTCAAAACATGCCTGCGATCATTTCAAAGCCGATAAACTTTGTATTAAACACAGTACTTGGAGGCATAATTCGAACAATAGCGAATCTTCCTACTGCAATATCTAATACAATTCAGACAATACAACAAAAATTAGCTGATATCTCAGATAAACTAACAGCAATGTTTGGCGAACTAAAAGCATCAATAAACAAAAAAATATCTGAAATATTTACTAATACGAAGAAAAAGCTAAAATCGATCTTCTCAATATTTAAGCCACTAAACGCAGATGATGAAGATAAACAAATAGATGAAACTAAAAAAGCTTTTGAGTTAAAAACATTCATACATGAACTATATAACAAATTAACCAATAGCAAAAACAATAAGGATTTAGAAGAAAATGAATAACATATCCCAATTCAGGGACGCTGAGACTTTAAGACAACAACGCAATATGACAACTTCTCAAAGAAAAAATAATTCAAATGTAAAAGAAGGAGTAGTCGTAAATACTTTTATCAAAGATTGTCCAGAGTGCAATGTAGATTTGAATGACACCTATGATTCTTTAATCATATCAGACAGCATTAGACTTCCAAAACAATTAAAAGAAGATAAAATCACGACAGAGAAAAGTCTTTTACCACTTAGCGCAACAGCTCTGGCTGTAACAGGAATAATCACAGCAGCTACAGCATTCATAAGTAGAAACGCAAAAATTTCAACAAAACTTGCCGAAGAAAAATGGGTACCAACACTCACAAGAAACATTTCAATAAATGATGAAACAGCTCAAGCTATATTCCAAATGGTCACAAACCCAAATCACAAAACGATAAAAGCGGGAGCAGGAGTCCTAACACTCACAGCTATGGCTTTTATGGGAAAAACTTTTTTTGATGGTTTTAAAGAAGTTTGGGTAAAGAAAAAAGAAGCAGATATTCAAAAAAATCTTCAAGAAAAACTAATAAATATTGAGACTCAATCTTTTGCTGGAAAGATTCAAATTACAAGAAATATGCTGTCAGAAAAAGCAAAAGAACTATCAAATTATCTTTCTCAAGAAAAAATCCTTCCAAATTTTGGAAAAGATTTCAATTTTAGAGGCAACCAAGATAAAAAAGAAAATACAAAACTAAATAACGGTATATCATATTTCCTTTTAGGAGCATCTACAGTAGCTTCTATATTAGGACTCACATATATTTCTCTAAAAAACCTTAACAAAACAAAAACTTTCCTAAAAGAATATGTTGGAAATAATAAAACAACAATCGAAAAAATAATAAAAACAACAAACGATTCAACAAAAAACATAGATAAAAACAACTTAGGCTACCTATTCCAATCAATAGATGCTGATGAAAAATACATTCGAGATGTACTCAAAAATGTTAACTGGGAAAATACAGAAAAAGAAGACTTTATAAAAAATATTATCAAAAAGATTAAAACTTCAACAGTAAAAGTTAACCCACACATTGGAGGTGATGGCACTCCAAAACCATCATTCTCATCATTTGTCGACGACTATAGGGCATATTTTTATAACTGGATTTTAGACACTGATAACAAGCAATTCCAACAATTATTCTGGGGAATGACAGGTGCAGCTGCAGTTTCATACGGTGGGAAGCTCACTGGAGATGCAATAAAAGAAGTTCAAGTAAAAAAATACAATGCACAAACAGAAATAGAACTTCAACAAAGACTTGTATCTACAGAATTAAGAAACTTTAAATCAAAAAAAGATGCAGCAATAGAACCACTTATCCAAGAATTTCATAAACAAGTCCAAAATGGAAAACCTAAAGAAGAACTAAAGGTTATGGCAGATAACATTTTGCTCGAAATAAAAAATGGGCCACCTTTTGTATATTCATAGTAAAGGACAAATTCAAATATGACTATCCAACCTTTAAATATAAATTCTATAAATTATACCAATTATACAAAACAATCTTCTTGTAATGTTCAAATGCCTACACCCACAAGAAACTATTGCATATTTGATCAAAACAAAGTAGATTATTTTGTAAAACAAAAAGAAACTGCTCTACCTTATTTAGCAGATATCCTTGCTCATTCAAACAATGAGCAACAAATTACTGAAACGCTATATATTGTAGATAGAATGCTTGATAATGGGGTAAAAAATATTGATAAAATGTATCCTATATTATCAAGATTTAATAACACAACATCCCCTAATGTACAAACATTTCTTGCAGGAATTTACAGAAAAACTCAAATCCCAGACGCATTTGGCCCTCTGGTAAAAATGTTAATACAAAATTCAATTAACCCAAAACCATCAAACTTTGATCCTAATGAAGAAATTGGAGGAGCAATCCTATCCTACATTTCAGACAGATTTAGAAATTAAAAAGAAACTCAACATGTTACAAATTCGTAACATGTTTTTTAACATGTTTAAAGTTCTAACCCTAATATGTCGATATACTACTTGTAAGTTACTAAAGTAAGAAAGGACAATCGACAGCAATGGGAATGGCAGCGTCACAAGCTAGATTTTTAGGTCTGACAGCCAGAAAAAACAATGTCGAGTTCGAAGGTCAACAAGTTAACCAACAACGAACTACATTGTCAAATCAGTCTGCCAACTACTACAACGATTTGTTGGGTATGACTGTACCGACTCCTCCGTCTGTCGACAACTTTACTAAAACCGTTTATACATTTGAAGACGGCGCTCTAGCTAACACTATAACAAGTTTAATTGCACAACAAAACGGTGAATATACTATAAGTTATTTAAGAAAATGGACTGATGATTTTTCAGTAGTTTCAGCATCTACAAGTATAGTATCAAAGAATGCTGACGGTTCATTTAATGTTGGAGCAAACAAATTAAGAGATTTAGGTGTTGCAATCGAAGATAATGATGAAAACTTTGAACACGATGCAGATGGCAACAGAACCAAATACATCGGAGAGTATTCATATCTTCAATCTATGACACCAACAGAAATAGATAACTTAATTAAAGAAGAACAACAATACTTAGCACTACTAAATGAAAAATACGGAACAGAAGATTCTGACTGGTTAGTAAGATATACTCAAGATTCTTCTACAGACAAACAAGTTCCATATTTCTACAAAAAAGATGATGTAACAGGTGCAACATACGATAAGAACGGTAATTCTCAATCTAACATCAAATGCTACACAATCGGAAGTACTACACAAACTGAAGAAGTAAAAGCTGTTCCTAACTGCAAAGTAGAAAAAGACAGCTCTGGACGTTATATTAATATAACACTTCCTGAACTTGATGAAAATGGAAATCCTGTGACTGATGATAATGGAAATATCGTATACGGTCCAACATATTCATTAACAACAAGTACTGCAACAGATCAAGATGCATACAATGATGCAATGAATCAATATGAATTTGAAAAAAATGAATATGATCAAGCTATCAATGAAATAAACGCAAAAATCGAAATAATTCAATCTCAAGATAAAAACCTTGAACTTAGATTAAAACAACTAGATACCGAACAAGATGCTATTTCTACAGAAATGGATGCTGTATCAAAAGTAATCGAAAAAAATACAGAATCATCATTCAAAACATTCGGTTAAACAAAAATTTAAACAAATAAATTAATTTCCTTTCCCTTTTTCCTATTGATTTTCCAACGACGAACGCAAGTATCGTCGTTTTTTTTATCGTCTGCTTGACAAAGACACATATAAATAATAGTATTCCAAGAAGTACATAAATTTTGAACAATCAGGAGCCTATCTTGAAAGAAGATATAACTGTTTCGATTATAATTCCAAGCTTTAATTATGAAAAGTATATTACTCAAACAATTGAGTCAGTCATTCATCAAACATACACAAACTGGGAATTGATCATTGTTGATGATGGATCTAAAGACAACTCTTTGGAAATAATTAAAGACTTTTGTCAAAAAGATTTTCGTATAAAATTGTACACCCATGAAAATAACAAAAATTTAGGGCTCAAAAAAACTATTGAACTAGGCATATCAAAAGTTTCAACTGATTGGTTAGTAATCCTTGAAAGTGACGATTTAATAAACGAAGATTATCTTGAAAAAAAAGTTTCTATTATAAAAAAATATCCTAGCGTGAACTTAGTTTTTAATGATTGTGAGTTTTTTGGAGATTCAAATAAAGTTAAGAAAGTAGCACAAGGTCTTCTTCCAACACAATTAAAACTAAGGAATTATGTCTATCCTCGAAATATGTTCTTTGATTTTTATTTGGATAACCAAATTTTCACATTTTCAAGCATTATGGTAAAAAAACAAGACATACTAAAAATAGATTTAAACACACCTATAGACCATCTTCTTGATTGGTGGATTTATATCCAACTTGCAAATCTTGGAGATTTTTACTATATTCCAGAAAAACTTACCCAATGGCGTCAACATCCGGATAGTTACTTAAATAAAGCAAAAAGAATAAGAACTCCAGAAGCACTTCAAACAAAAGCATATTACAAAATATACAAACAAACTCACAATTTCAATATACTTCCATTTATGGTAAAACAACACATATTATGGTACCTAAGAAAATTTAACTCAAAGGTCAATAGAGCAAAAAAAATTTTATTTTGTCAAAAATAGTTACATTTTATATAATATAACATTATGAGCTTCAACGGAAAATATTCACTTATACTCAACAATATAGCTGAAGAAATAAAAAACATTGATTCTTTACTCATATCCTTAATCGATATTAAAGAAACAAAGCTTCAAAACGAACTTATTAATTTTCTAACATCTCCATCAAAGCGTATACGATCAGTAGTTACAATACTATATCTTAAAGCAAATGATATTACTTTAACACAACAGCATTATAAACTTCTCGCTGCTGTAGAACTCATGCATAACGCCTCACTAATTCACGATGATATTATTGATGAGAGTAAAAAAAGAAGGAATCAAGAAACCCTAAATTCAAAATTTGGAAATAAAATGGCTGTAATAAGCGGAGACTATATTTTGTCAAAAGCATTAAAATATTTGAGTGAATTAAATTCAGCCGAAACTATTGCTATATTTGCTGATACACTCTCCTTTATGTGCGAAGGAGAAACTTTTCAATATTTTCATAAATTTGAAATTCCAACCCTCGAAAATTACATAAAAAAAACGGAACAAAAAACGGCAAAACTATTCCAATCAGTACTTGAAACAGCTTTAATAATTTCAAAAATATCACCTTCAATGCAAGCATCAGAATTCGGAAAAAACTTTGGAATAGCATTCCAAATTCGTGATGACATAATCAATATAAAAACAACTAAAACTGATATTAATGACGGGATATATAACGCTCCACTAATATTTGCCACTAACAAAAATGACCTCAAAAGTGGAGTTGAAAAAACTTATTGTTTATTGAATACTTATGTAGACAAAGCAAAAAATAACTTAGATATTTTACAGGATAATAGATACAAACAGCTATTAATAGAGCTTTTAGGACTTTTAGAAAATGAATAAAATAAAAGAATACGCAAAAAAAATTAAAGACAAATATAACACAATCAACCCTATAACTAGAGAAATAATTGAAACAATTGTATTTGTCATTGTAATGCTTATTATCATAAGATTTTTTATCGGTGAAATACGTTGGATTCCATCTGCTTCAATGAGACCAACACTTATAGAAGATGATAGAATCGTCGTAGAAAGATTTTCAAGATTTTTCACATCTCCTAAACGCGGAGACATAATGGTATTTTATCCACCTTTCGAAAAAATCGAAAATACTCCGCTAAAAGTTTTTGAAAGACTAACAGGCTTTTTCTGCAAAGATGTTGCCTACATTAAAAGAGTTGTAGGTATGCCTGGAGATAAAGTAGAAATAAAATCAGATAATACAGGTAAATACACCGTATACATAAATGATAAAGCTCTGGATGAACCATATATTCTAAGTCCATACGACTATCAACCTTGTGATAGCACAATGTACTGTGGACCATTTAAAATTCCTGAAGGATACTATCTAATGCTAGGAGACAACAGAGGTAATTCACGCGATGGAAGATACTGGGGACTACTACCAAAAGATAGATTTATAGGTCGTGCAGTGGTTCTATTTTGGCCGTTAAACAGAATTAAAAAACTATAAAAAAGACCTGAATAAATCAGGTCTTTTTTTATAACAATAAATGATAATACTTCATATAATTCGCCATTATTTCAGAACTCGTCGCATTCGCAACATTAGCTTTTACAGTTTGTTCTTTGTCAGTAGCAGTTGCTTCCTGAACTTTTTCCGTCTCCTTATTAGCAGGAGTATTCAAAGCCTGAGTCTTTTGTTGAGCCTCTAATTCTGCAACATATTCCGCAACAGCTGCCTTTACTTCATCTAATTTTGCTTTATCACCGGCATATGATCCTGTAGATTCAATACCACCCTCTTGCAATTCTTTTAAAATTCCAGCCCACTCATTATAATTGACAATGGAAGTTCCTTGCGCTTGAGCAGCAGCCTGAGCACGCCTTAGTTCATCTTCAGATTGAATACCGTCAACTTTTATAGCCATAGCATCTCTCCTTAGTTATATCCTATATATACTAAGTATATTAATCCCTGAAAATTTCAAATTAATTTAAAATTGTAAAAAAAGTTAACAATTAAAGTTTAAAATTTAACAACTCAGAAACAGACATCCCCAAAGCCTCAGCAATCTGAAAAAGATTAGTATATCTAATATCAGCATTACCTCTTTCAATCTCACTTATTGTACGTCTAGAAACAAAAGATTTTTCTTCCAAATCTTCTTGGCTATAACCTTTTTTTAATCTTTCATAACGTATTTTTTGCCCTAACTGCAACAATCTATCATCTTTCATAAATAAATCCTATTACGTTGACAAAATATTAAAAATGCATAATAATGTATTTATAAACAGTTTTATGTTCAAATAGGAGTTATTTATCATGCATAGAAAAGCTTTTACGTTAGCAGAAGTACTAATAACACTTGGGGTAATAGGAGTAGTTGCAGCTATAACACTACCTTCAGTTGTCCAAGAAGGCCAGAAAAAAGCTTGGGTAAGTTCGTTAAAAACAACAAAAGCAATAATAGAACAAGCTCATCGACAAATACTTGCAGAATCTGGCATGGAGGATATATTCGATTCCGGATTAACTTTCCCTATTGATGGAAAAAGATGCAAAATAAATGGTCAAATTATGCAAGGGAATTATTGGGGAAATTATAACTCATGTTCATATAATCTATATATGAAACATTTAAAAGTAGTAAAAGTTAGAGGGCTAAAAGGTTACTATTCATCAGAAAAATTTAATGCATACAGCCTGAATGACAGAAATACTAATGCAAAACTTTCTATTGGGGCACAATCTGATGGAATATCATATATATTGGCGAATGGCGCAGAAGTTTATTTTTATTTCACATATGGAATAATAGACACTAAATCTTCAACTAACAATAATGGTAATACTGTGTCAATAGTTATAGATGTAAATGGGAATAACAAAAAACCAAACACTTTTGGTAGAGACATTTTTCAATTTTATTTAGATAAAGACGGACACTTAATAGCTCAAGGTTCAGCTGAATATGCAATAAAATGTTGGGATAATAGAAATAAAACAGAAGAAGAAGCACTATCCTCAACCTACTATTGGAGAAGCGCATCGAATACAAGCAACAATGGATGTAGCAGTAATAAAAACTATACAGGCAGTGGTAGGGGTTGTACAGGAAGAGTCTTAGAAGAAGATAAAATGGATTACTAATTTGTTTAATTAAAAATAAAATAATTAAAATTATTAAGAAAAATTTACAAACACCCTGAAAAGTTCGAATAACAAAGAAATTTTAACAATCAAGTGATATTTGTTTGTGTGGCGTTTTTAGAAAAACAATCATATTTTTTATCCAATATTTGGTGTAAAAAAGCTTAATCATGGCTTGCAATCAAATATTTAACAAGTATTATTTAGATATAGTGCCGAAATATGCACTTAATAACAATGCCGAAAAAAGAGGAAACTATGTCAAAAGACGTTATAGAAATTGAAGGTACGATTATAGAATCAATGCCTAACGCAATGTTTAGAGTAAAACTTGAGAATGATCATGAGATATTAGCTCACATCTCAGGAAAAATAAGAAAAAACTTTATCAGAATATTACCAGGAGATAAAGTAAAAGTCGAAATGACACCATATGACTTAACCCGCGGAAGAATAACATTCCGTTTAAAATAAATCTCACGTGCAAACAACATAAATAAAAGGAAAACAAAAAATGAAAGTAAGATCATCAGTAAAACCTATTTGCGATAAATGCAAGGTTATCAAAAGAAAAGGAAGAATCGCAGTAATCTGTGAAAATCCAAAGCACAAACAAAGACAAGGTTAATTCCTTGACAGCCGAATTTACGGGCTTATCGGTAAATGGTGAGGAAGTATTTAAGCCTCATACACAAAAAAATCTAACAACAAGAAAAGGAGAAAATTAAACAATGGCAAGATTAGCAGGGGTAGATTTACCTCGTAACAAAAGAATGGAAATTGCTCTTACATATATCTATGGTATCGGACCAGCAAGAGCTAAAAAAATCCTTGAAGCAACTAAAATTTCAGCTGATTTAAGAACAGATGACTTAACAGATGAAGATATTAAATTATTAAGAAACGAATTAGCAAACTATCATATCGAAGGTGACCTACGTCGTGAAGTATCATTACACATCAAACGTCTTCAAGAAATCGGTTCATACAGAGGAATGAGACATAAAAGAAACTTACCTTGCAGAGGACAAAGAACAAAAACTAATGCAAGAACAAGACGCGGCAAAAAGGGCTTAGCAATTACTAAGAAAAAGACTGCGTAGTGTGTAACTAAGAAACTTATAAGTAATAAATAAAGGATAATAAAAATGGCAAGACCACAAAAAACAAAGAAAAAAGAAAAGAAAAATGTATTGCAAGGTGTTGTACACATTCAATCAACATTCAACAATACAATAGTAACTTCTACAGATACACAAGGTAATGCTATTGCTTGGGCAACAGCTGGTGCAACTGGCTTCAAAGGAGCAAGAAAAGGAACTCCATTTGCAGCTCAATCAGCAGCAGAACTTGTAGCTAAAAAATCAATTGACCAAGGTATGAAAAAAGTTGAAGTTCATATCAAAGGACCTGGATCAGGCAGAGAAACAGCTATCAGAGCTATCCAAGCTGCAGGATTAGAAATTACATTAATTAAAGACGTAACACCTATTCCTCACAATGGTTGCCGTCCACCTAAAAAACGTCGTGTTTAGTACATGAAAATGTAATCGACGGGGGCTTGCTTAAAGCCAAAAAGCAAACCATAGATGCCCCGTCACAAGAATTAAAAGGAGAAAATTAAAACAATGGCTAGATATACAGGACCATCAAATAAATTATTCAGAAATAAAAAAGTAAAAGATTTGTCAAATAGAAAACTAACATCATCTATGAGACAAACAGCATCAGGACAACATGGTGCAGCTAGAAAAAAACTTTCTGAATATGCTATTCACCTAGCAGAAAAACAAAAAATCAGATTCACATACCTAGTAAGTGAAAAACAATTTGCAAAATATTATACAGAAGCAGCTAGAAGAAAAGGGGTAACAGGTACAATCCTATTACAATTACTAGAATCAAGACTAGATAACATCCTATTCAGAGCTGGATTCGGTATCACTCGTAAACAAACAAGACAAATCGTTAACCACGGTCATGTACTTGTAAATGATAAGAAAGTAGATATCCCATCATACTTAGTAAAAGCAGGAGATGTAATCACTGTTAAAGCTAAAAGTTCAGACTACCTAAAAGCAGTATCTGAAATGATAGATATGGCATGTGCTCCAGCTTGGATGACAATTGATAAGGATGCATTAAAAATTACTTTCGATAGAATTCCTGAAAGAGAAGAATTAGATCCAGAAATCAAAGAACAACTCGTAATCGAATACTATTCTAAATAACGGGTAAGAAGACGCGGATTAAAAAATCCAAAATAGTTAATTTTAAACTAGGAGATTAAAAAACATGGAATTAAAAATTAAATGTGTTAATACAACAACAAGTTCAGACGGATCTCAATACGGTAAATTCGTAATTGAACCGTTAGCAAAAGGTTTCGGTACTACAATCGGAAACTCTTTAAGACGTGTACTTTTATCAAGCTTAGAAGGTACAGCAGTAACTTCAGCAAGAATCGAAGGTATCACTCATGAATACACAGCAATTCCTGGTGTATTGGAAGATGTTATCGATGTAATGCTAAACTTGAAAGGTCTTGTTGTAAAGACAGATTCCAAAGAAGCTCAACACCTAAGAATAGATGTTGATCGTCCTGGACCGGTATTAGCAAGTGATATCCAACTTCCTGCAGGAGTAAAAGTAGTTAACCCTGATTGGTTAATTTGTACAGTAGCAGACGGTGGTAGTTTCCACGCTGATGTTATTGTAGAAACAGGAAAAGGTTATGTTGCTAACGACGTTCCAAGAGATTCAAAAGGCGTTTCTATCGATGTATTACCAATTGATGCAACATTTATGCCAATCAAACGTGTAAGCTACACTGTAGAAAGTGCTCGTGTTGGAGATTCAATTGACTTCGATAAACTTACTTTAGAAATTTGGTCTAACGGATCTATCGACGTAACAAACGCTTTAAGCCAAGCTTCTAACCTATTAATCGAACACTTTATGCAAATTTCAGCAATTACAGGTCAACCTGTAATTACTCCTGCAGTAAGTGTAGAAGAAGTAGAAGAAGAAGATTCTAATGTTCCTTCAATGACTATTGAAGAATTAGAATTATCAGTTAGAGCTTATAATTGCTTAAAACGTGCAAGCATTAACTCTATGGCAGAGTTATTGAAAAAATCAGAACATGATTTATTAAACATTAAAAATTTCGGTAAAAAGTCATCAGATGAAGTAATCGAAAGACTTCACCACTTCGGTTTAGACCTAGCTCCAAACCCAGAAGTAGAAGAAGAAATTGGTTAATAATTACGAAATAATATAAAGGATACAAAAATGAGACACCAAACTAAAAAACATACATTAGGTAAAGCGCAAGATCAAAGAGTTGCTTTGTTGCGTGCTTTGGCTACTGAGCTTTTTGTACACGGTGAAATCAAAACAACTATGGCTCGTGCAAAAGCATTAAGACCATATGCTGAAGAAATTATCACCCTTGCAAAAAGAGGCGACTTACATGCTCGTCGTCAAGCAGCTAAATTTATCTTTGATAAAGAAACAGGTAAATTTATGGATTTAACTACAGGTGAAGTATTTGAAGCTCCACAAGCTGATAAAAAACTAGCTTCAGAAACAGTTTTAAGAAAACTATTTGTAGTTATCGGTAAAAAATATTCTGACCGTCAAGGCGGATATACAAGAATATTCAGATTACCTCCAAGACGTGGTGACGCTTCTGAAATGGCATTAATTCAATTGGTATAAGTCCAATGAGATACGCCATTCAGGTTCATTATATCGGTAAAAACTTTGCTGGAAGTCAGATTCAATTTGAAAACGGTAAAGAAATTGACACACCGACTATACAAGGTGAACTTGAAAAAGCACTTCGAACATTGATATGTGGTGATACCACAACTAATATAAGATCTATAAAAACAATCTTTTCCGGAAGGACTGATAAAGGTGTTAATTCAAAAGGTCAAATAGTTCATTTTGACACAGACAAATGTATTGTTGCTTCAAAGTTTGTCTATTCGCTAAATGAAATATTACCGGATGAAATTTCTGTTTGTAACCTACAAGAGGTAGATAAGAATTTTCATGCACAAAAGTCTGCAAAAAGAAGATATTATCGTTATGTATTTATAAACAGAAAATGTAAAGATGCCTTTGACGGCGACTTAATGAGAATTAAGTATGACGTTAACATTGAAAGGATGCAAGAATCACTTAATTATTTATTAGGAGAGCATGATTTTTCAAGTTTCAAAAGTTCCGGAACGCTAAACCCAAGCAAGATATGTTTTATAGAAAAAGCCAAATGTCATAGAGAAAATGACAACGTTATTATTGATATTGTAGGAAATAGATTTTTATACAATATGGTAAGAACTATAGTCGGCACTCTTCTTGAAATTGAAGGTCATAACCTAAATAGCATTTATATGAAGAATGTACTTGAGGCAAAGGATCGAACAAAAGCAGGAAGAACTGTTAGTCCATACGGATTAACTTTAATGAAAGTAGAATATTAAATAATAGAATAAATGGAGACAAAGCATGAAAACTTATTCAGCAAAACCTCTAGAAGTAGAAAGAAAATGGTATCTAATTGATGCTGAGGACGAAATCCTTGGTAGATTAGCTACTAGAATTGCTAATATTCTAAGAGGAAAAAACAAACCTGAATACACTCCACACGTTGATACAGGTGATTTTGTAATCGTTATCAATGCAGAAAAAGTTCGTGTTTCAGGTAAAAAAGAAACTGATAAAATTTACTACCACCACACAGGATATCCAGGTGGTCTTAAATCAGCAAGCGTAAAAGAATTACGTGAAAAAGATGCAAGATTGTTAATCGAAAAAGCTGTAAAAGGTATGTTACCTCACAACACTTTAGGTGCAGAACAATTGACTAAACTTAAAATCTACACAGGAAGTGAACACCCACACGCAGCTCAAAAACCGATTGCGTTAGAAAAGGAGGCTAAATAATGGCTGATAAGGAAATTATGGCAACAGGCAGAAGAAAAACCTCTATCGCAGTTGTAAAACTTGTTAAAGGTAAAGGCAGAATTTTTGTTAACGGTAAAAAATTAAGAGATTACATCGGAAACAGACCTGCTATTGAAATGTTAGTATACAGACCACTAGTTTTAACTGATAACCAAGAAAAATACGATGTAAGAGTTAAAGCAGTAGGTGGCGGTGTTGTAGCTCAATGTGGTGCTATTAGACATGGTATCTCTAGAGCTCTTGTAAAAGCTAACGAAGAATACAAAAACGTATTACGTTTGGAAGGACTTCTAACTCGTGACCCACGTGTTAAAGAACGTAAAAAATACGGTCGTAAACGTGCTAGAAAACGTTTCCAATTCTCAAAACGTTAATTTGTATCTTATACAAAAAACTCAAAAGACGGCTACTGCAGCCGTCTTTTTTTTATATTCTAACTTTAATTATTAAGACATGTAACAAAAAAAGAATCTTGTGAAATTGAACCTTATAAAAATACTTTATATATTCAAGAGAGTAAAATAAAAAATAAGGAGAGATGAGATATGACTTTTTTAGCAATTGACGCACAGAAAAATTTATTTACATTACAAAAGAGCCAACTGCAATTTGAATATACTCTTATTATGAATAGAGCAAATCAAATGACAAAAGAAATGGGATTATACGAAGCGGCACAGGACAGTTCATGGGATGCGGAAACAGACCCTTATTACCAACAGTTAGCCTCAACAGAACAATATCTTGAAACAAGAGGGGATTCAATAGATTCTCAGATTACTGCATTAGACAATGAAATCTCAAGTATGAAGAACATGGTAAACAACAATATCAAGAGTTCTTGCAGCTTGAACTTAATCGGTGGCTAATAAATAGTCATTATCCTTCGGTAAAAGTTTTTTCAAACAGTTCTACGGTGTTGAGCATTAATGATGCAATAGTCATTGGTCCAACACCTCCTGGAACTGGAGTTATAAAGGATGTTTTTGGAGCAACAGCATCAAAATTTACATCTCCCCTTGTTTTTCCATTTTCATCCTTGAAAATACCAACATCAATTACAACACAATTTTGTTTTATAAAATTTTCTTCTATAATTTTTTCCCCTACTGCTGAAATTAAAATGTCGGCAGTTTTTGTTATATCAGAAAGATTTTTTGTATAACTGTGACAAATTGTCACAGTTGCATTTTTATTCAAAAGCATTTGAGATAGAGGTTTACCAACAATATTTGATCTTCCAACTATTACTACATGCTTACCTTCGACATCTATATGATATTCATCTAGCAAAAGTAAAATTCCCTTTGGTGTGCAAGGATATACATATGGTTCTTCTCCTGCAAAAAGAAAACCTAAATTTTTAGGGGTAAACCCATCAACATCCTTTTCAGGCGAAATTGCATTTATTACATTAAATTTATTAATATGTTTAGGTAGTGGAAGTTGGACAAGAATTGCTGTTACAGAATCATCATGATTCAAGTCATTAATTTTATCTAATAAAATTTCTTCAGAAATATCAGCCGGATAATTGATAATCTCTGAATTTATACCAAGCTTATCAGCCATTTTCTTCTTGTTATTTACATAAATTTTACTTGCTGGATTGTCACCAACCAATACAACTACTAAAGTTGGTTTAACTTCAAATTTATCCAATTTTAACTTTAACTTCTCAAGTAACTTATCCCTAAGAGCTTTACCATCCATAACTATTGTCATTACTAGACCTCCCTGGCTTGGGGCAAGTTTAATTTTACATAAAACTGTTTAATAACCTCTTGAACAACTTTTGATTCTCTTTCCATTGAACGATTTTTTAATTCTTTATCGAAAGGAATTACACCAAACACATCTAAATCATATTTTTTCAAAAGTTCATAAACTGATGCAATATCATAATCTTCAACTCTATTGATTACCACTCCTAACTGGCCTCCTGCAGCATATTTCGCGCTAAACTCCTCAATACGTTTAGCTAAATGAGCACTTTCCTCTGTAGGATTAGCTACTATAAGAGTTGTATCAATATCAGTATCCACAAGCTGATTTAGATATTTCAAATCAAATTCGCAATCAAAAATTACAATATCATATCGACTGATTAATTTTAATACGGCATCATTTATTTGACCTGTAATTGGGCATCTGCAATCCTTTGAACCTACGAACCAAGATACAATAATATCAACATTTTCATCTAGTTCAACTACAATATCTTCCATAGCCCACTCAACAAACTCTTGTTTTGACATACCTTCAGGAATACCGGTTTTGTACTCATGCTTACCACTTCTTATTCCATAAATTGTATTTCTTATATCCAACCCAAAGCTATGTCCCAACTCACTTGAAAGGTCATTATCAAATAATAATATTGATTTTTCAGGAAAGTACTCTTGAAAAACTCTCAAAAAAGCTTTTACAATAGTAGTCTTTCCACTTCCACTTTTTCCAGTTATAGCTAACTTTACAGTCAAATTAATACCTTTCTTTTAAACTTTCTGATAATTGATGAGTAAGTATCATAGCTTTTTCTGCTAAAGATATATCCAAAGCCCCTGCCCCACAAGAAGGCGTAATTATAGAATTTTCTATTACAAGTTTCTCATCAATACCCTTATTAGTCAAATATTTTACAGCTCTTTCAAAAACCAAGATTAACTCATCCAAATTAATATTTGTAAGAACTTCTGAATTTAGTGTCGGAACAACCCCCCAAGCAATCTTTCCACCATTTTTCAAATAAGGAATCAAATCATCCACATAAAGACTCAGACTCTGTGCGAAATCATATGCATCAAGATTGATAATATTCACACCAGCATCTATTGGCAATCTCCAATCACATTTTCCACAACAATGTATAGCTGCAAGAGCTCCATTATCCTTTATAGCATCACAAATATCTTTAAACATAAGTACAACTTCTTCTGAAGAAATTCCAACAAAAGCTGAAGTCCCAAGTTGAGATATTGAAGGCTCATCAATAAATATTACAGGAACAGTCGAAGGACTTGTTATTTTTATCTGATTGATTTGCCATAGTGCTTTCAAGGTTAAAGTCTTGACTATAATTTCGCGCAATGTCTCGTCATATATCGCACATTTTCCATACTTATCAACAAGCGTTGTAGCCAGAGTAAAAGGTCCAACTATTTGCCCCTTAGCAAATTTAGGCTCAAATTCTCTAATAGTTTCCAAAAACAAAGGAAATGCAATAGAATAATCTTTTGAAATCGCGTATTTTTCAAGTGAACTTGAATTGATATCAGATCTTATTTCTTCATAATCAAGAAAAAATTGTTCAATATCTTCAAAAAATTGTTCACTTTCTGTCTCTAAATAGCATTTGTCATTATCATAAAAAAACGAAGGCATCATTTCCAAAAATTGGACAATCATGTCTTCGTTTTTATTAATCTTTACCAGTTGAGGCCAAAACGGCACATTTGCAAAACATTTTTTGACTAGAGCCATAGCATCTTCTAAATTTTCATGAGGTAGCGAACCAATCGCCATACATTCAAGTTTTAATCCAGAATTACTATTCAAATTTTGGCTTCCTTTAGACAAAAACTATTCTTCTACAGCTTCAACTTCTTCTGCAACAGTTTCTTTTACAACTTCTGAAGCAGTAACTACAATAGCTAATTCACATTTAACTTTAGAAGTTAATTTAATAAGCATTGTATATTCACCTACTTTGTTGATAGGAGCATTTAAAGAAACATTTTTTCTGTCTACTTCGATACCTGATTTAGCTTGAAGTTCTTCAGTTAATTTCTTAGTAGTGATAGTACCGAACAATTTACCTGATTCACCAGCTTTTGCAGCTAATTCAAGTTTACCGAATTCTTCAATTTTCTTAGCCAATTCTAAAGCTTCTTGGTGTAATTTTTCTTGTTTAGCTTTAATTCTAGCTAAATTTTGTTCACGATTTTTCAAAGCACCTTCAGTAGCAATTTCAGCAACAGCCTGAGGCAACAAGAAGTTTCTTGCATAACCGTCTTTTACGTTTACGATGTCACCAGCTTCACCTAGGTTTTGAACATCTTTTCTTAATATAACTTGCATAATAAAATCTCCTTTACTAATTATATTTCTGCATGTAGTTTTAAACTACTACAAACATAAATCATTGTCGAGCATTTTTTTCAGAATGTAAAGCATAGTCTTAAAAAAACAGAAAACTGATTTGCTTTTATTGGATATCAGGGAAGAAATACTTAACCCCATCTTCTGAACGCCATCTTATATAACCTGTTTTTGAACGTCTATCTAAATCATACACACTTACTAATGCCCAATTCCCTTTAATCGCGTGTAAATTAATTTTTTGCGGCATATTTACCGTACCAATAATCTTTGAATACTCATCTGCAGCAATATGAATATTTTTCACTTCATCTTCTACACCACTAAGCATTTTTAAACCATATTTTCTCGCATAAATATTATAAAAATTAATCCAAGTCATAAACCTATACGGGTCATCTTTTTTTATCCACCCAGCATCACCTGTAGAATTGTTGTATATAACCTGAACCCAATTTTCATTTTCATCAATCACCGCCATGAATCCGAGATTTTTTTGTGGCAAATAAACAACAAACAAATCTTGTGCATTTACCGTATTTGGATCAATAGTAGTTTTGTTCCATTTAATATTATCAACAACAGGCGATGACTCATCAGGTTGCTGATATAAAACAATATCATTAGGAGCTTGATAAAGCCCCAAAGTATTTGTATACACCATACTAACAAATTGTGGCACTATATCAAACGCATAAACCTTCTGTGCTACCATTGCAAACAATCCAAAAAACAATCCTAAAAAAACTAAAAACTTTTTCATTAACCTAATTCCCCACTATGTATAAATCCATATTAGCACTATTTTCAAATCTTGACCACTAATTATTAAGAAAAGCGGTGCCTTGTTTTTACAAAACACCGCTTTTAAAATTATTCTCTAAATGAAATATCTGCATAAGCCTTTTGTAATTTAGCTCTTACATTACTCATTTGTTTTTCTATAACTTCATCTGTAAGAGTTGCATTTTCATCTTGCATTTTTATACGAAAAGCTAAAGATTTGTAACCTTTTTCGATATTATCTCCTTGGTACACATCGAATACTTCACTTCCTCTGAAGATATTTTGTTGTACAGCTCCTTTGATAACTTTTTGGATATCATCAAAGCTGACCTTATCATTAATTACAAAAGCCAAGTCCCTTCTTACTTCAGGGAATTGAGAAATCTTTTTGTATCTTACAGTATGTTCCTTGATAATTCCTATAATTTCGTCAAGATCAATTTCAAACATAAACACATCTTGATTCATTTTTAACTTATCTTTAAGCAACGGATGTACTTGTCCAAATACTCCAATAGTTGTTAAATTTTTACCCAAAATGTTAACTTTTGCACTTCTGTATGGGTGTAGATAATCAACATCTTCACAAGTTGTAAGTTTTATACGTTTTTCCACACCAAGCTCTGCAAAAAGTTTTTCTAAAATACCTTTTAAAGTATAAAAATCAGTATTTGCTTTCACTTGCCATTTTGAATTTTCGATATCTCCCGTTAGAACACCTGCAAGTACTCTTGATTCTCTTACCCCTGAGGATTTTTCATTCGGCTCTGTTTCAAGAATATATTTCTTGCCAATTTCGTATCCCCAGAAATTCTTTTGCCCGTTATCATAATTGTATTTTACGCAGTTTAAAACACTAGCTGCAAGAGATTGTCTAAGCATTGTGCTTTCTTCACTAACAGAATTTAAAACTTTCACAGCTTTACTTTCATAAAAAGGCACCATGTATTTTTCCATTAATGGCTTACCTACAAGTGAAGTTGTAACTATTTCATTCAAACCTGAAGCCAACATCAGTTCGTTAACTCTTTTTACAACTTTTTCTTCTAAAGAAATTTCAGGAGTTTGATTTTTTTCAGGTAAAGTAGGTGCAATCTTGTCATATCCGTTAATTCTTGCAACTTCTTCAATTAAATCAATTTCTCTAGTAACATCCATTGCTCTAAAAGAAGGAACTAAGAATTTTGCAGCAATTTCATTGCCACCAAGCTTTTTAAACCCTAAATTTTCTAATATAGAAATACATCTTTCAGGAGCTATTTCACATCCTAAAATTCTTTTTATTTGAGCATATCTTAAAGTAATTTCAATTGGTTCAAGCTTATTTTCTCCAGCTTCAACAACTCCTTCAATTTTAGCATCAGCTAACTCAACAAGCAGTTGCATAGCTCTCATCAAGGCTGGTCTTACGGCTTCTATATCAATACCTCTTTCAAATCTTGAACAAGCCTCACTACGATATCCTACACTTCTTGAACTTTTTCTGTTACTTACAGGCGTAAAATAAGCTGCTTCAAGTGCAATGTTTTTAGTATTGTCATCAATTTCGGAATTTTCTCCACCAAACACACCTGCTAAACATACCCCTTCTTTTTCTGTTGAAATCAAAACACTGTCTGTAGTCAACTGTCTTTCAACTCCATCTAGGGTAACCAAAGTTTCACCATCCTGAGCCCTTCTTACACATAGATAACGGTTTAACTTATCCAAATCAAACGCATGGAATGGCGTACCATATTCAAGCATAACATAGTTTGTAATATCTACTACGTTATTTATTGCTCTTACACCTGATGCAATAAGTCTTTTTTGCATCCAATCAGGAGAAGGTTTTATTTTCAAGTCTTTTAATATACCTAAAGAATAATATTTACAAACATCTTCATCTTTAATTTCGACTTTAAACTCAGTAGTAGAAAGATCTCTAGTGCATTCTAGCGGAGAAAATTTTAACGGAGTATTAAAAATCGCACTCAATTCCCTAGCAACTCCAATAACAGACATTTGATCTCCTCTGTTAGCAGTTGGAGCAACATCAAGAATATAATCCTTTTCGAAGCCTAAAACATCTTCAACATTTTCTCCTAACTTAACATCTGGGAAAATTCTATTCAAAATAAGAATACCGTCCTCTTCTTGATATCCTCTTTCTGATACTCCAAGTTCATCTGCAGAACACAACATTCCTTGGGATTCAACGCCTCTTATCACAGCAGGAGTTAAAGTAAACATCTCACCGGTTTTTCTATCTAAGACCTGACTACCTACACTTGCATAAGGAACAATTTGTCCTTCTTGAATATTTTGAGCACCGCAAACAACTGTTTTCACACCACTACCTGTATTTACTGTCACAAGGTGTAAACGATCAGAATTTGGATGGTTATCAATTTTTTCAATTTTTACAGTTTTTATATTTGTAAACTTTGGTCTTACTTCCTCAACTGCTTCAACCTCAAGACCACTCATTGTCAACTCATGAGCAATCTGTCCAACTTCCACATTTGAAAGGTCCACAAATTCGTTTAACCAGTTTAATGATACTTGCATTTTCTATAATCCCTCTTTTGTTAACTTAAAACTATAAAAGAATCTTATAACAAAAGAATTTAATTGTAAAATTTACATAATTTCACTATTAATTTGATTAATAACATGTTTGTGTGATAATTAATAATGAGGCTAAGTATAAAATAGCAGACGTACACAATATATAAAAAAGGAAAAACAAAAATGGCAAGAAAAACTCCATTAGAAAAAATCAGAAACATTGGTATTGCCGCTCACATCGATGCCGGTAAAACCACTACAACTGAACGTATCTTGTTTTATACCGGAAAAACTCACAAAATCGGTGAAGTTCACGACGGTGCTGCCGTAACTGACTTTATGGAACAAGAACGTGAAAGAGGTATCACAATCCAATCAGCTGCAGTAACAGCTTCTTGGAAAGGACATCAAATCAACGTTATCGACACACCTGGTCACGTTGACTTCACAATCGAAGTTGAACGTTCTTTACGTGTATTAGACGGTGTTGTTGCTGTATTCTGTGCAGTTGGCGGCGTTCAATCTCAATCAGAAACAGTTTGGAGACAGGCTAACAGATACGAAGTTCCTCGTATGGTTTTCGTTAACAAAATGGATAGAACAGGTGCTAATTTCTTCCGTGTAGTTGATCAAATCAGAAATAGATTAGGTGCAAATGCTCACCCTATCAGATTGCCTATCGGTGCTGAAGACCAGTTTAAAGGTCTGATTGATTTGTTCACTATGAAAGCAGAAATTTACACAAATGACTTAGGTACTGACATCAGAGAAGAAGAAATCCCTGAAGATATGAAAGCTCAAGCTCAAGAATACAGAGATGCTCTTGTTGAAGCTATCGCTGAAACTGATGATGAACTTATGATGAAATATCTTGAAGGTGAAGAAATTTCAGTAGATGAATTGAAAAAAGGTTTAAGAAAAGCTGTATGCGATAACAAAATCGTACCAGTAACTTGTGGTACAGCATTCAAAAACAAAGGTGTTCAATTACTTCTAGATTCAATCGTTGAATTAATGCCTTCTCCAGTAGATGTAAAAGCTATCGAAGGTGAATTAGAAGATGGAACAAAAGTTGAAAGACATTCTTCTGATGATGAACCATTCTCAGCTCTTGCATTTAAAGTAATGACAGACCCTTACGTTGGTCGTTTAACATTCTTAAGAATATATTCTGGTAAATTAACTTCAGGATCTTACGTTCTAAACGCTACAAACGGTAAGAAAGAACGTATTTCAAGATTAGTTCAAATGTACGCTGATCAAAGAATTGAAGAAAATGAAGTATATGCAGGTGATATCTGTGCTGCTGTAGGTTTGAAAGACACTACTACAGGTGATACATTGTGTGATGAAAAATCTCCAATTATCTTAGAAAGAATGACTTTCCCTGAACCGGTAATTTCTGTTGCTATCGAACCAAAAACAAAAGCAGACCAAGATAAAATGGGTATCGCTCTTCAAAAACTTGCTGAAGAAGATCCATCATTCAGAGTTAAATCAGATACAGAAACTGGTCAAACAATCATCTCTGGTATGGGAGAATTACACTTGGATATCATTGTAGACCGTCTATTAAGAGAATTCAAAGTAGACGCAAACGTTGGTAAACCTCAAGTAGCATACCGTGAAACAATTCGTGGTAACGCAGACCAAGATTCTAAATTCATCCGTCAATCAGGTGGTAAAGGTCAATACGGACACGTTAAAATCAAAATTTCTCCAGCTGAAGAAAATGCAGGATTTGTATTCGAAAACAAAATTGTTGGTGGTGCTATCCCTAAAGAATACATTGAACCTGCAAGAAAAGGTATGGAAGAAGCTCTTGATGGCGGTATCTTAGCTGGATTCCCTATGATCGACGTAAAAGTTGAATTGTACGATGGATCATACCACGATGTTGACTCTTCTGAAATGGCGTTCAAAATCGCTGGTTCTATGGCAATCAAAGAAGGTTGTCGTAAAGCAAAACCTTGTATTCTTGAACCTATGATGAAAGTTGAAATCGAAGTACCAGAAGAAAATACTGGTGATATTATCGGTGATATTTCTTCTCGTCGTGGACGTGTTGAAGGTATGGAAATCATCGAAGGAACTGGTATCCAAAAAATCAACGCTATCGTTCCTCTAGGTGAAATGTTCGGTTACGCAACTGATATCCGTTCAAAAACTCAAGGTAGAGGTACTTTCTCAATGGAATTCAAATGCTACGAACAAGTACCTGCTAACATTGAAAAAGAAATTATCGAAAAATCTGGCGTAGTTGCTAAAGACTAATTAATTTTTGATAATAGGAAAAAAGAATCTCTTGAATATCAAGAGATTCTTTTTTTGTAAATAAAAAACCGCTTATTAAAAGCTAATTAGCGGTAAGGAAAAGTTACGAATAATATAAATAATTAGGGGAAAAATTTATAAGGGAATCAAGGTTAGATAATATTAGCTAAAAATACTGAATGTTTTTTCAACGTTTTTGTCAATTACATTTTTTACAGAATCATATTCTGTTTGTAGTGCATTGTGTTCAGTATCAAGTTTCTTTAACTCTAAATCAAGTTTTTTATCTTTTCGTTCAAGATCTTCTAAATCTTGAGTATACTTTGTCTCAGCTGCAGCTATCTTACTTTCGTCTTTTACTTCCTGAATTGATTCATCATCACTTATTGAAGTTCCAACAAAAGCTTTTTCAGTTGTATTATAATATTGTAGTTGCAATTCTCCATTTCTTAACATATTTTCAAATATTGTATTATCTTTTTCTGGAGTATCAGACTTGTCACTTTCTTTAGAATATTTATAAATACCTGTTCCATCCATGGCTTTCATAGCATCATTCGTATAAGCAAAGAAGCCACTTGATTGCATTTTATTAAACAAGTTTTGGTAATATGTAAGAGTTGATACATTATCTGAATCTGAAGCGTTTTTATATTCAGAAGGAACATAAGTAGGATCAATATCACTTCTTAAATAAGCTTCTGTTAAAGAAAATGCATAATCATATAATTCTCTTTGTTTTTGTGTGGTACCTTCATAGTTAATAGGTTGATAAACTTTTGAAGCAACACCATCTTGTAATTTTAAATATGCACCTCCTGTAGTGCTTTCATAATAAACTTGTTGTCCATCTTCATTTTTTTGTAAAATATACTGTCCTGCTTCATTTTGAATATATCTTGGTTCACCTACTTCAATTTTTCTAGGTTCTGCAAGAGGGATTGCCTTATAAACAGGATTTCCGTTTGCATCTATCTCTTGGATAGTATTACCATCTTCATCTCTTGTAAATGAAGGAATATATTCAACATCAGTAGTTTCAAAAATAGGTTCACCTGTAGCTGCGTCAAATTCATAAAGCAAAGAGCCATCAGGTTGTACTGTTGCTTTTTGAACATAATTTGTCTTTTGCATGTAACCTGCAAAACCAGAACCATCAGCAGTAAGTGTAAAACTAAATTCTCCGCTATGTTCTTCGGAATCACCAATGTCTATTCCAACACTTTCAAAATACTTATCCCAAGCTTGGTGAATTTTTTCTTCAACTGCTGTATATTTAGCGTAATTTTCATCAGTTTCATCAGCAGGTTTATTTTTATATTCTAAAGAAATATCTGCTTGAGAATAACCTAAAGCTTGTAAAAATCTATTATAATCACCAAAACTTTTTGAGTAAGCATCAGCAATATTTTCTGATACCATAACTCTTCCCATTGTATCAGTTACAACATACTGCTTTGTATTTTCTGCCATTTGAATACCTGTCATCAAATTGTAAGAAATATCAGTATATTGAGCTTCGGCACCATTAAACCCAGTAAGCACTGTCAACTTAGTAGCACTAAGAGCTTCATTATATTCAGCATTTAATTGTTGAGTTTGATCAGCAAGACGTTGCTTAGAATAAGAAATGCTCTGACCTGAATTTTCATTATCAGATAGACGAGCTGTTATGCTTAATAATCTTGCTTGAGAAGCTGACATTCCCATAACTCTTAGCCTTTTCCTTTCATTAATCGTAACTGTATCTTAGTTATCGGCACATTTTTGAAAAACTTTAAATTCTCAAAACATAATGTTAACATTCTGTAATATTTTGGGAATAATAAATTTGTAATGTATGCTATTATCCAGTAGTAAATACTAAAAAAGAGGAACTAATGAAAAATAATATTATAAAAAAAATATTGATAATCTTCGTTATCATCATATTTGGATGTTTAGCCTACTTTTTTGATAAGAACTTAAATACTGTCAATAATATTTCATATGAAGAATTTTATAACTCAAGACTAATAAATATTCCAAAAGAGATATATGAAAATACTAAAGAAGAAGAAGACTATTTTTTTGATATTCTAAATTCAGACAAAATATATGTGTACGTAATGTACTCAAAAAGCTCTGAATACAGTACAAAATTTTTAGAAACAGTATCAAATGCAGTAAACCAAAAACCTCTAAATTCGTACTATACATTAAAATCACAAGCAATAGAAGATAGAACTGAGCCTCAAGTAAGCGGAAAACCTTATAACGTAAATGTTTGGTTTTTAGAAAACTGCGGATCCTTTTGTGTAATTGACAACAAACATAAAAGAATAATAACCCCAGATATATCTACAGAAAATGAAGATCCTAATAATCGTGGGAAAGCAATGAACTTTTTAAACGACGTGATGAAATACTAAAAAAGACTGACAATAGTCAGTCTTTTTTAGTTACTTACACTGTTATTCAATAATAACTTATTTTATAGCTTCAAGACATTCTTCACAAATTCCATCAGCATTGAGCTTTCTGTATTTCCAACAACGAGAACACTTTTCACCTTCGGCTTTTGTAACCCATACAGTGAAATCATCTTCTGCGTACTCATTTAATACATCAGCTGGTTTTTCATTTGTTACATAAGCTTGAGAAGTAATGAATATATTGCATAATTCATCCTCGTTAGCTTTCAATACATCGTTGTCTTTTACATCGACATATACAGCAACTTCCAAAGAACTTCCAACTTTCTTATCAGCTCTTAAAGGCTCGATAGCTCTAGTAACAACTTCTCTTGCTTTTAAGATTTTTGTAAAATCTTCTTCTAATTTATGATTATCCCATTTTTGATTAACTTTCGGCCAATCAGAAAGAAGAATACTTACCAAACCACCCTTTTGACATTCAGGTACGCTCATCCAAATATCTTCTGCTTGGTGAGGCATTACAGGAACAAGAATTCTTACAAGAGTTTGAAGAATTTCATAAAGCACAGTCTGACAAGCACGACGAGATAGAGATTTTTTGCCTGCTGTATATAATCTATCTTTTACAATATCTAAATAGAATGAACTTAAATCAACAGCTGCAAAATTTTGCAATTGTTGGAAATACTTGTAAAATTCGTAATTATCAAACGCTTCAGTAACACTACCGATTAGTTGGTTTAACTTATGCAAAGCAAATTTATCAATAGCTTTTAGGTCATCGTACTGAACATAATCAACAGCAGGATCAAAGTCGAACAAGTTACCAACTAAAAATCTTGAAGTATTTCTTGTTTTCTTAAATATTTCCGCAAGCTGCTTAATAATATTATTACCAATCTTAGTATCATTTCTATAATCAACAGAAGCAGCCCATAATCTAAGAATATCAGCACCATATGTCTTAATAATTTCATCTGGTCTAATATAATTTCCCAAAGACTTAGACATCTTGCGGCCATCTTCTCCGAATACAAAACCGTGGGTCAATACAGTTTTATATGGTGCTACTCCTTGAGTTGCCATAGATGTTAATAAAGAAGATTGGAACCATCCTCTATGTTGGTCAGAACCTTCCAAATACATTTCAACAGGAGTTGTACCCAACTCTTCAGATCTTTTATTAACAACTGCTCTCCAAGTAATACCGGAATCAAACCATACGTCCATAATATCATTTTCTTTTGTAAAATGATTTTTACCACATTTAGGACATACAAATCCTTGAGGTAATAATTCTTCTGCAGAGTATTTTACCCAAGCATCAGAACTTTCTTTTTCAAATATTTTAGCGACATTTTCAATAGTTTCATCAGTTACAATAACTTCTCCACAGTCTTCACAGTAGAACACAGGAATAGGAACTCCCCAAGCTCTTTGACGTGAAATACACCAATCTGTACGTCCTGCAACCATGTTAGAAATTCTTGCTTCCCCACTTGAAGGAATCCATTTTACACCCTTAATAGCTTCAAGAGTTTGTTCTCTAAACTTATCAACTTTAACAAACCATTGTGGAGTTGCTCTATAAATAACAGGATTTTTACATCTCCAACAGTGTGGATAACTATGTTGAATATCTTGTTGAGCCAATAATGCCCCTACTTTTTGAAGTTTTTCTATAACAACAGAATTTCCTTTATAATATGGAAGTCCTTCTAAATCTTTATCTTGAACAGCTTCTGTCCATACACCTCTATTATCTAATGGAGAAAATACCTCAATACCATATCTGCATCCGACTTCATAGTCTTCAAGACCATGTCCAGGAGCTGTGTGAACAGATCCGGTACCAGCATCTAATGTTACATGTTCACCTAAAATAATAGGTGATTTTCTATCTACTAATGGATGAGTAGTATTCAATAGTTCCAAATCTTGACCTTTGCAAGTTCCTAAAACTTTAATATCAGCTTCATCCCATTCCACATCTTTCAAAAAGCTACCTAATAAATCAGTCGCTGCAACATATACATCATTCTTATATTCAAAGAAGGTATATTCAAATCTTGGATGCATACTGATTGCCATATTAGAAGGAATTGTCCAAGGAGTTGTAGTCCAAATTACTGCATAAATATCTTTTCCTGAAGTATTTTGAACTAAATCATTTATTTTCTTAGTTGCACCGTTATCAAACTTAAATCTTACATAAATAGAAGTAGACGTATGATCAGCATATTCAACTTCAGCTTCTGCAAGAGCAGTCTCACAAGATGCACACCAATATACCGGTTTCAAACCTTTTTCGATATATCCCTTTTTGAACATATCTCCAAATACTCTAACCTGCTCAGCTTCAAATTCAGGATTAATAGTTAGATACGGATGTTCCCAATCACCTAACACACCAAGACGTTTGAACTCTGATTCTTGACCTTTTAAATTTTTATGCGCGAATTCTCTGCATTTTTCTCTTAGTTCAGCAGGAGTAAGAGCACTTCTTCCACCTTTAATTTTTTTCACAACCGCATTTTCAATAGGCAAGCCATGACCATCATAACCTGGAACATACGGTGTATAAAAACCGGACAGAGCCTTGTACTTTAATAAAATATCTTTCAAAATTTTATTCAAAGCTGTCCCAACGTGAATTTTTTCAGAACTTAAATATGGAGGTCCATCGTGCAAAATAAATTTATTTGCCTTATCTCTTTGAGAAATAATTTTGTCATAAATTTTATTTTCTTCCCAAAATTTTTGGATCTCAAGTTCTCTAACAGCTGCATTTGCTCTCATCGCTAAATTTGTCTGAGGCAAATTCAAAGTATTTTTGTACTCAACTTTTGTACCGGTTTCATTAGTCATATCTATATACCCTCATATATTTTAGTTAGCTAAATTTTATTTGAATTTTTATTCAAAATATCATCTTTAAGATGTTGAATATCATTCCCAATACTTTCTTCTTTTGACAATTTAACAAACTCATTCATCTTGTCATAATCGAATTCATTTTCCCATCTTGCGATTACTACAGTGGCAACACAATTTCCGATAAGGTTAACAGTAGTTCTACCCATATCCAAAATTTGGTCAATACCTAATAAAATAGCAACCCCTAAAATAGGAATATTAAAACTAGCAAGTGTTCCTGCCAACACAATTAACGACACTCGAGGTACACCTGCAACACCTTTGCTTGTAAGCATCAAAGCAAGCATTATAATAACTTGTTGATTCAAATCTAAATTAATCCCTACAATTTGAGATGAGAACAAAACACCCATCGCAAGATATAGAGTACTTCCATCAAGATTGAATGTATATCCAGTTGGCATTACAAAACCGACAATATTCTTAGGTACACCAAAACGTTCCATAATATCCATCGCTTTAGGAAACGCTGCCTCAGAACTAGCTGTAGTAAAAGCTAATAAAGCAGGTTCTTGCAATGCTCTTAATAGATTTCTAAACGAAATTTTTACAATTTTACAAGCGATAATCAACACTAACAATACAAAAACAGCTAGTGCAACGTATAAAGCACCAATAACTTTAAAGTAATTTTTTAATACGCATAAGCCGTTAGCTCCAATAGTTGAAGCAATTGCCCCAAAAATACCTAAAGGCGCAAAATACATAACATATTCAGTAAATTTAAACATTATTTGAGATACTGAATTCAAAAGATCTAAAACAGGTTGAGCTTTTTTACCCACAGCACAAATAGCTAAAGCGAAGAATATTGAAAATACAACGATTTGCAACAAATTCCCTTGAGCCATAGCATCGATTATGCTTGTCGGGAAAATAGTAGTAACCATTTCACTGACTGAAGTATGGGCATGACTTGCAGCTAACAAGCCTGCTTCTTGCATATGGATTGCATGCGATGTTGCTCCAGTATTAAAACCAACTCCCGGCTTAAATAAATTTGCCATAGCAAGCCCGATTACAAGGGCAAGAGTTGTTACTATCTCAAAATAAACAATTGTTTTAAGCCCAATCTTTCCTAAACTTTTTGCGTCACCGTGACCTGAGATACCGACTACCAAAGTCGCAAATAACAATGGAGCAATAATCATCTTAACCATTCTAAGAAAAATTACTGCAAAAGGTCTCATTTTAACCGCAAAATCAGGGGCAAAATGACCAACTACAATTCCCAGAATCAGGGCTATAAATATCAGGGCTGTAAGTTTTGAATGTTTCAATATACGCTACCTCGAATTACATTATATTACAAACATAGGAGTAAAAACAAAGTCAAATAAAAATTTGTAACATAATTAAAACAAAAAATAATTATCCTTGCCATGCTTTTTATAATTGGTGTAAAATAAGGTGACAGTCATGCTTTTTAGATTTTAAAAAGGGGATATAATTTACTACATAATTTGAATAAACGGAGGTTAATGTGGCAGATTCAAACAGCACATGCATGGAAAAATTAGATTTAACTGAAAACGCGATTAAGGTACTTGAAAAAAGATACCTTAAAAGAGATAAAGAAGGTAAATGCGTAGAAGGTCCTGCAGATATGTTTATGCGCGTAGCTAAAACTATTGCAGAAGGCGATTTAAAATTCGGCAAATCACAAGCTGATGTAGACAAACTTACACAAAGATTCTACAAAGCAATCACTAGCCGTTATTTTATGCCAAATTCTCCTACCCTTATGAATGCTGGAAGAGAATTAGGACAACTTGCAGCTTGTTTCGTTTTACCTGTGGAAGATTCACTAGAAGGAATTTTTGAAACAGTAAAAAATACTGCATTAATACATAAATCAGGTGGTGGTACAGGTTTTTCATTCTCAAATCTAAGACCTAAAAACAGTGTAGTTCGTTCAACTATGGGGGTATCATCTGGTCCTGTTTCATTCATGGAAGTATTCAACGCAGCTACAGAAGCTGTTAAACAAGGTGGTACTCGACGTGGCGCTAACATGGGTATTTTGAGAGTAGATCACCCTGATATTTTAGACTTTATCGAATGCAAAAGTGATAATAACAAACTTAATAACTTCAACATTTCTGTAGCAGTTACAGATAAATTTATGGAAGCATTAAAAGCAGGTACTGATTACGAATTAATCAATCCTCAAAATAACACTGTAGCAGGTAAATTAAGTGCTAAAAAAGTATTTGATATGATTGTTGATGGAGCTTGGAGAAATGGTGAACCTGGTATTGTATTCATCGACAAAATGAATGCTGATAACCCAACTCCATTAGTAGGAAAAATTGAATCAACTAACCCTTGTGGAGAAGTTCCACTTCTTTCTTATGAAGCTTGTAACTTAGGTTCAATCAATCTTGGAAGAATGGTTGAAAACGGTGTTATAAATTGGGAATTATTAGCAGAAACAACAAGAACTGCTATTCGTTTCTTGGATAACGTAATTGCTGTAAATAACTATCCACTTCCTCAAATTTCTGAAATGGTACAAAACAACAGAAAAATTGGTTTAGGCGTAATGGGTTGGGCTGATATGCTTATGAAATTAGGTATTTCATACGCATCTGAAGAAGGTACAAAACTTGCAGGCCAAGTTATGGAATTTATTGATTACGAATCTAAATGTGAATCTATTGAATTATCAAAAGAAAGAGGCCGTTTCAATAACTTCAAAGGAAGCATTTATGATGGTAAAAACTTCCTATACAATAAATACAAAGGGAAATCAGCCGGTAAAATTTCTGATGAACAATGGAAAGAATTGGATGCTGAAATTGAAAAATATGGTATCAGAAATGCAACTACTACTTGTATTGCACCAACTGGAACTATTTCAATGATTGCAAACGCATCTGGCGGTGTTGAACCATTATTTGGACTTGTATTCTCAAGACTGATTATGGATGGAACTGAAATGCTTGAAGTTAATCCTATCTTCAAAGACTACATGACAAAACATGGATTATACTCAGAAGATTTAATGAAAAAAATCGCTAAAACAGGTTCTATTGCTCACGTAGATGGTGTATCAGAAGAAATTAAACATATTTTTGCGACAGCACACGATGTTTCTCCATACTGGCACGTAAAAATGCAAGCTGCATTCCAACTTCACACAGATAATGCTGTATCTAAGACAGTTAACTTTGAAGAGCATGCAACTCGAAAAGATATCGAAGAAGCATATATTCTGGCATACGAAAATAACTTAAAAGGAATTACTGTATATAGAAATAATTCTCGTCAATTCCAACCAATGAACTTGGATGATAAGAAAAAAACAGAAGAAACTAAAGCTGAAGAAAGTATTGCAGAAGATATTTCTGAAGAACCAACAGGTGAAATAAAAACAGTAAAATGCCCTGAATGTGGGAATGAAATTCAAATGGCAGAGG
>CALVFT010000007.1 GCA_944326915.1 Candidatus Gastranaerophilales bacterium | reverse complement strand
AATACTTTTACGTCAAGTACTCTACCGCCTTCTCCGTGAGGAACTCTTAATGAGTTATCTTTTACATCTCTTGCTTTTTCAGCAAAGATTGCACGTAGAAGTTTTTCTTCAGGTGGATGTTCTGATTCACCTTTTGGTGTAACTTTTCCTACAAGGATGTCATCAGCATATACTCTAGCACCGATACGAACAATACCACGTTCATCTAAGTGTCTTAGGGCATCTTCTGATACGTTAGGAATTTCACGAGTGATTTCTTCTGGTCCAAGTTTTGTTTGTCTTGCATCTATTTCTAATTTTTCAATGTGAACAGATGTGAATACATCATCGTGTACGCATCTTTCTGATAGTAGGATAGCATCTTCGTAGTTATAACCTTCCCAAGGCATGTACGCTACTAAAACGTTTTTACCTAATGAAAGTTCTCCACAATTTGTAGAAGCACCATCTGCAATTACATCACCTGCTTTAACTTTATCTCCTTCATGAACTAAAGGTTTTTGGTTAATACATGTATCTTGGTTACTTCTTACATATTTCATTAATTGATATAAGTGAGGTTTGTTTTGTTGGTCTCTGATAATAATTTCTTCACCAACAACTCTTTCTACTACACCGTCAACATCAGATACGATAACCATACCTGAGTCTTTAGCAGCTCTTTTTTCCATACCTGTACCAACAACCGGTCTTTGAGTAATTAAAAGAGGTACTGATTGACGTTGCATGTTTGAACCCATCAATGCACGGTTAGCGTCATCGTGTTCAATGAATGGGATTAGTGAAGTTGCAACAGAGATGATTTGAATTGGTGATACACCAACGTAGTCTACTTTGCTAGCTTCACTCATGATGAATTCTGAACGGTATCTAACCGGTACATATTCTGCTTTAATTGTATTGTCAGGGTTAAGTTGAATATCTGCAGGTGCACAACGGAAGTTTTCATCTTCGTCAGCAGTCATATAAACTACTTCGTCTGTTACCTTGCCATCTTTTACTACGAAGAATGGAGATTCAACAAAACCGTAATCATTTACTTTTGCGTGTGTTGCTAATGAACCAATCAAACCTGCGTTAGGTCCTTCTGGTGTTTCGATAGGACAAATACGTCCGTAGTGTGATGGGTGAATATCACGAACAGCAAATCCTGCTCTTTCTCTCATCAAACCGCCAGGTCCAAGAGCTGATATACGTCTTTTGTGTGTTAATTCAGCTAGAGGGTTAATTTGGTCCATGAATTGTGATAATTGAGATGAACCAAAGAATTCTTTTAAAGAAGCAACTAAAGGTTTAGTGTTCAATAAGTTCAACGGAGTTAGTGTTTCAGAATCTTGTAGAGTCATTCTTTCTTTTACGATTCTTTCGATTCTTGATAAACCTACTCTGAATTGGTTTTGTAACAATTCTCCAACTGAACGAATTCTTCTGTTTCCTAAGTGGTCGATATCATCTACTGATCCTTCATCGTATGTTAGGTTGATTAAGTATTCGATAGATGCAACGATATCTTGAACTGTTAATGTTCTTTGGTTTTTAGGAATGTTCAAGTTAAGTTTTTTGTTTAATTTATAACGACCTACACGACCGATGTCATATTTCTTTTCATCAAAGAAACGTGCTTCTAAGATTGAACGTCCGCCTGCTGCTGATGCAGGATCGCCAGGTCTTAGTTTTTTATATACTTCAATTAATGCATCATCAGTTGTTTCTGCTGTATCTTTATCCAATGTTTTCTTCAAGAATTCAAAGTGAGTAAATAAAGATTCCATCTCAGAAACTGTGATACCCATAGCTTTTAATAATGTTGTAGCTAAGATTTTTCTGTTTTTATCTATTTTTACGTAGATTAAGTCATTTGAATCTGTTTCTATTTTTAACCAAGCACCGCGGTTAGGAATCATTGTTGCGTTGTATAAACGTTTTCCTGCTGGAGATACTTCTCTTTTGAAGTAAACACCAGGAGAACGAACGATTTGTGATACGATTACACGTTCTGCACCGTTTACAATGAAAGTACCTTTGTCTGTCATTGTAGGGATATCGCCAATGTATACTTCCTGTTCTTTGATTTCACCGCTGTCACGGTTTACCAATCTTACCATTACGCGTAATTGTTTTGCATAAGTGGCATCATGGATTCTTGCTTCTTCGATTGTATACTTCGCGTTGTCGAAAGTATAGTTTGGTAAAAAGTGAAGTTCTAATCTTCCTGTGTAGTCTTTTATTGGGCTGAATGCTAGTAATTCTTCTTTCAAGCCTTCTTTTAAGAACCATTCGAAAGATTTTTTTTGCACTTCAATAAGGTCTGGTAAATCATCCAAGCGAGTATGTGGTATACCCATTGGTGTTACTCTGTTTGCATATTTTGTGTTAGACATCAATTCACCTCGTCTATAAATGGTGTACGTACTATATAAAATTGTAAATTATTTACAATAAATCTAACTTAAGGCTGTAAACCTGCTATCTGTCTCGTTTTGACCGATAAACTATTTTATATGTTATTCGAGTTTTTCTGCTTTTGGGCATAGTTCACCCGACTTTAATTTAACATGTTATTATATCGTAATACATCAAATTTTTTAGTCAAGAAAATATCGCTTAATTTTAAAAAAAATGTTAAATACTTGTTACAAATTAATTTTCATAAAGAAAATTTTAATTGAAACTATTGATATAGTTGCTTTTGACTGTCAAGACTGGCGTGAGAAAATTTTCATTGTATCATATTTAATGCTAAGGAGAATTTATGAAAAAATTTACTGTTTTATTACTATTAATGATGTTAGGGAAAGCTGCATTTTCAGCGGATTTAGGTCGAGTAACTGAGCCTGTAAAAGATGTTGAAAACACTATCACTCTTACTGGTGAGTTGGTATTTGACTGGTTGGATATTTCTCAACTAAAACGTGATGAAGCTATTGATTATTATAAAGGTATTTTATTCGATGAAAGTACTGTATATAAATACAAGCGAAAAGACTTCAGAGCGCAATATAAAGACCATTTGAAAGATCAAAAATACAAAGAGCATTATATGCTTGTAAAGAATGGAGTGAAAGAGACAGAGAATGAAAACCTTTGCGGTTTCTATTATAAAGACAATTTATTGATAAGTTATGCAATCCAATATAAGGATGATTTAAAGACTGTGTATTATTACGATACTTATGGAAATTTAAGGTATGTTGATAAGTTTTCTGATAATTATCCGAATTTTCCATATTACTCAAAGCAATATCGTGCTAATGGAAGTTTAGTGAGTGCAATTTATTTTATGTCACATGATATGCAGTATATGTATATGTCTGACAAATCTTTTAAAGGAGCTTGGTATAAGGATAAGATGTATGATAGGCATGCAAAACAGGTTTTGACAAGGACTAATTGGTAAGTAGATATGTTGTACAAGTATTAAGATGTGTAAAAGTTGTATATGTATGGTAACAAAAAATTACTGTTATTGATTTTTACCCTTTTATGAACAATAAAGAAAGGGATTTAAATGAACGTTTCTCCGTTACAATATAATAATTCGCAATCATTTGGTATGGCTTTCAAATTAAAGAAAGACGGAGCAAAAAAACTTGCAGCTTTTCTTGATGGATTAGATCCAAAGGAAGCTTCTCGTATTCAAGAAGATTTAATTAAGCCTATACATGCTGCAAAAACAGAAGTTGTATACGATGGAACAGATGTTATTATTAAAAATGTTTCTAGAAATTTAGTTTCCGGTTCAAAAAAAGATTCAAAATCAAAAACATTAGATCTTAAAATTAGTCACCTTAAACCTATTATTTCTTATAATCCAGGTTATTCTGTACGCTATTTTATTGAAAATAAGAAATATCCAAATGGAATTAGTATATTACATAATACTCCTCACAGTATTAATTTATCTGTTGAGTCTAATCCTCTTGCACAGAAATTATTTAATACAAGAGAAATTGTAAAGTATTTGGAGGCAGAAGTTCAAAATAAAACTTACAATTCTGCAAAAAAGGCTCGTATAAAATCTAAGGCTAAAGAATTAAAAGGTTTGTACGGTTAATATTTATTATGAAAAGTTTCAAGAAAATATCAGTTTCAGTTTAATTTTTTGTAAAATTTTGTAAATGCGTTAGCAAAAAATTTTCTGTCAAGTTTTTAGCATGTTTTGGGGAAAATAGAAAGGAGTATTTATGAGAGTTACTAATGTTCAAAATGGACAAAATTTTGGTATGTCTTTTAAATTAAAAGGTGCTGGTGCTGAAGCTCTTGCAAAGCATTTTCATAGTTTTAGTGATCCTAAGGCAGCAGAAAAAACTTTTGTAAACGAAGTAGTAAAACCTTTATCAAAATTGAAAAGTGATGTTGTATATGACGGGTCTAATGTTGTTGTGCATGATGCAATGAGTGCAAAAGCTTTTGAGGTTTTGGATGCTACTCCAAAATTTGAAGATTATAAAGGAAAATCAGTTGTTAATTATTTGGTAAATTCAATATGTTCAAATCAAAAAGATGGAGTTTATTCAAAGATGTATGCTGATAATACTAAGGCCCCTGATATGATTAAATTAGCAACTCCTGGATTTGAGAGACAATTTACGATAGCTGGAGAAATTGCAAAAGATCTTGATAGTCGTATTCCAACTATAGAATCTCAAAAGGATACAGCAAGCAGACTTAAAAATTTATATGCATAGTTAAGAAATAATTAGAATTATCTTATAAAAACTAAAAGCCCGATATTAATCGGGCTTTACTATTGATAAAACGTATTTATCATTAAAATATTTATTTGCAACTTCTATTATGTCTGATTCAGTTACACTGTTTATTAATTTTACATATTCTTCATCGAATTGGTAACCTCTTCCTGATGTTTCAAACCAACCTATTGTAGAAGCTTTATCGATGTTTGTTTCTTGTGCGATGATATAGTGACCTAGTAGTTTATCTTTAGCTTCTTGAAGTTCTTTTGATCCTACAAATTCTGTTTTTAATTTATTAACTTCTTCAAATAATCTTGATTGTGCTAAAGTCAGGTTTTCAGGATTTGTTCCTATATATACGATGAACGCTCCTTTGAGAATATTTGGACCGTATTCAGAACCGAGTTGGTATGCAAGACCATCTGCATCTCTTAGGTTTTTAAATAATCTTGAGCTCATGCCTGTTCCAAGGATTGAATCTATTACCTGCAAAGTTGCATAGTCTTTTTTATTTTGTACACCTGCAGCTTGCCAACCAATTATTATCCAATCTGTTTTTAGATCTTTTACTGTTTTTATTGATTTTTGAGCAGATGTGAGTGGTGGGATTTTTGTTGAATATTTTGCATAATCAAATTTTACTCCGTTATTTTTGTTAAAGATTGTGCTAAAGTCTTTTGCGGCTTCTTCTAAATTAATATTTCCGTTTATTGAAATTACGATATTTTCTGGATTGAAAATGTTCTCATAATATTTTTGTACATCCTCTTGTGTTATTTTAGGGAATGTTTTTTCGTATTTTAGAGAAGAGTTTGCATATGGAGAATTGCCGTAGATTAGATTTTTGTAGTTTTCAACAGCAATAGTTAGAGGGATATCTCTGTTCTTTTTTATATTATTTAGTTTTTCTGTTCTGATTTTTTCTAGTTCATAGTTATCAAGAGTAGCGTTATTTACTATTTCGTTAAGAAGTTCAATAGTTTTCTTATATTCTTTTTTTGTTGTCAAAATAGTTATTGTAAATGCATCAGGTTTTATTCCAGGTTGAATTTTTATCCCGTTATCTTCAAGTTCTTGTGCTAGTTCCAGTGCTGTATATTTTTTTGTTCCTTTTAGTAAAAGTGATGCGGTTAGATTTGCGGTTCCAGGAATTTCTTCCAAAAATTCTCCACCTTTTGCGAAAATACTTATACCAATGATATCGTTTGCTTCATTTGGGGTTATAAGTAGTGTGGATTTGTTTGGTAGTTCATATTTTTGAGTTTTACTGTTTTCGCTAACAAGTTTTGGTTGAATTGTATTTTGTTCTGTTTTATTTGAAACTTTTATATCTTTTGAACTTTCTGGCAAGACTATTGATATTGCACATTTATTTGAGTCTAAGTATTTATTTGCAACTCTTTTTACGTCTTCAGCTGATACAAGTTTAATATTATCGATATATGTGTCATAGTATTTTATATTATCGGTTGTTACCATAACATAGCCGATTTCTCCTGCAATGTTAGATATTGATTCTCTTGCATAGTAGGTATCTCTTTCTATAAGGTTTTTCGCCAATTGCAGTTGTTCCTTTGTTACTCCATTTTTTTGAATATTAGATACTTCTTCAAAAATAGTTGTTTCTAGTTTTGGTAATTTATCAGGAGTAAAGTTTGCAGAGATATAGAAGATTCCGTCATCTTTAAACCCTGTGTTTGCAGCGCCTATAGAATATGCTAGCTGTTTTTGTTCTTTTATTGTTTGGTAGAATACAGAAGATCTTCCTTCTCCCAAAATCGTAGCAAGCACATCAAGTGCATAAGAATCTTTTGCATCTAATTTTACTCCTCTGTACCCAATTAGCATGTATCCTGATTGCGTATCAGAGTATGCAATTTTTTTTGTTTGTTTAGTTAGAGGTTTTTCTTGTGGGTAAGATACTTTAATAGGCTTTTTATATTCCGCATTAAAATCTTGTTTTACCTTTTCAAGAGCAACTTGAGGATCGACATCTCCGATAATTACTGTGACCATATTGGAAGGGTTATAGAATTTGTTATAATAATCTAAAATTTCTTCTCTATGGATTGTGCTTATAATTTCCTTTGTCCCTATAACCTTTCTTTTATAGGGGTGAGTTTTATATAACATATTTATTAAGTTTTCATACACCAGATTGTTTGGAGAGTTTTCATCTTTTGCAATTTCTTCTATAACTACTTTTCTTTCTTTTTCAAGTTCTTTTCTTGGAATAAGAGGGTGTAATAGCATATCAGAGTGCATTTCTAGTGCTAAATCAAAGTATTTGGAAGGTATTGTTATATAGTAATGGGTAAAATCTTTGCTTGTTGCAGCATTTGTTACACCACCCTTGTTCTCAAGTATTTTATCAAATTCTCCCGGAGCGTGATTTGTTGTGCCTTTAAAAAACAAATGTTCTAAGAAGTGTGAAACTCCGTTGTTTTTATCATTTTCATTTATTGATCCGGTCTTTATCCAAGTATCCATTGTGACGATAGGATTTGTCTTTACTTGTTTTATTACTACAGTCTGACCATTATCCAATTTATACACATTGTAATCACTTGCAAATGCAAGACTTCCGATCAGTAGCGTGAATATTAAAATTGCAAATTTTTTCATATACCCCTCTCTTCTAAATGTTTCAAAATCTTCTAAATTAAATATAATATACACGAAATCCCCGCATAAAAAAAGTCCCCTGATAGTGAATTATTTTTTTATGAGTTTCTTAAGAAAAGGTATTGAAAGAAGTAATGCTCCAAGTCCTAGAAATACATAAACCGCTTTTGGGGTATCTTTTGTTTTTGGTTTTGCTTTCTTTATTTTTTGATTAACTTCTGCATCTAGTTTGTTAAATTCTCTTGTAGCCTGTATGTGTGAGTATAAGACCGGTTTCTTTAGGTTATTTGGAGCATTAATTACTCCAACATTCGGTCTTTGCACTTTCATGTTGTTTATAGAACTATAGTTATTTTGCACACTAACTGTCATACTTTTGATAAAACAAAACATATAGAAAAATTGCCATAAATATATATTTATATTAAGAGTTAGCTAAAATTGGATTGACAAAAAATGGATTTATATATAAAATGAGAATGATTATCAATTATGAGGTAAATAATGAATTATTCAAGACAGCGAGAAATTATATATTCAACATTAAAGGAAAATGTAGTTCATCCCACAGCTGAATATTTATATTCTGTTTTGAAGGAAAAAGAGCCTAATATAAGCCTGGCTACTTTGTATCGCAATCTCAATCAGATGGCTGAAAAAGGATTAATAAAAAAGATAGATGGGCTTGAATCAGCATCTCACTATGATCATAATACACATGAACATTATCATTTTATTTGCAAAAAGTGTAAAAGAGTTTTTGATATAAGTTCAGATGTTGCACCTCAAATTGTTGTAAAGACTGAGAAAGAAACAGGCTTTGAAATTGATAGCTATGATATCGTATTTAGCGGGTTGTGCAAAGATTGTTTTGAAGGTATAAAAGAAGATAAATAACAAACCTTATTTTGTAGAAGAAAAAAGTAGAAGGAGACAAAATGGAAAAATTCGTATGTACAGTTTGTAACTATGTTTATGACCCTGCAGAAAATGACAACGTAAGTTTTGCTGATTTGCCAGAAGATTATGTTTGTCCTTTATGTGGTGTTGGTAAAGATATGTTCGAAAAAGAATAATTAAGAAAAAGGACTTAGAATTTTATTTTAAGTCCTTTTTTACAATAAAATTTCATTGTAGTATAATGCTGTTGTGCAATTAACTTTAAGAGGTTGTTTTAATGAGTAATGGTGTTATTAGAAATTCCGAAACAGAGAAGAATTTATTAAAAGCATTTGAAATTAACGCAAAACGTCGTATGGAATATGATATATATGCATTAATTGCGGAAAAGTACGGCTATTCTGATTTAGCTAAGCTATTCAGACGTTTTGCAATACATGAAAAAGAACATGCAAAATTGTGGTTTGGTTGGCTTCATAATAACAACTATCCAACTTTAGTTGAGTGCACAAAGAATGCATTAGAACAAGAAAAAGATGAGATTGAAGGTATATACGAAACATTCGCTAAAAAGGCAAAAGAAGAAGGCTTGTTGCATGTTTCAGGTTTATTTGAAAATATAGAAGAAGTTGAAAAAATTCACTATGATAGAATGAGAAAACTTATAATAAAATTGGAAGATGAAGCTCCTGCAAATGACGATGGTACATACAATTGGGTTTGTTCAACATGTGGTGCTGTTTTTGTCCAAAAAGAGGAGCCTGAGTATTGTCCATTATGTTTGAAAGAAGAAGTGTTCTTTTATAAAAAATAGTTGATATAGAAATATAAGTAGTAAAGGAGAAATTTGAATGAAATTTCAAGAAATTAAAAACAATGTTTTTTATTGTGGATTGAATGATTGTGATAGAAGAATTTTTGATGAGTTGATTCCTTTGGAGCATGGTACAAGCTACAATTCATACCTTGTAAAAGGTAGTGAAAAAACTGCAATAATTGATACTATGTATCCGCCAAAAACATCAGAATATGTTAAACGTTTGGATGAAAACCGTATAGGAAAAGTTGATTATATTATTGCAAATCACGGAGAACAAGATCATTCAGGTTCAATACCAAGATTATTGGAAAAATATCCTAATGCTATTGTTATCACAAACGCAAAATGCGCTGAAAATATAAAAGAAATGCTTCATGTTCCGGCAGAAAAAATCCGCGTAATTGCTGATAAAGAAGAAATTTCTTTAGGAGATAAAACTTTAAGATTTATTTTAGCTCCTGGAGTTCATTGGCCTGATACAATGTTTACTTACATTGTAGAAGATAACTTACTTTGTACTTGTGACTTTTTAGGTGCGCACTATACATTTAATGATGTGTTTGCACCAGAAGATGAAGTTTTATATAACAGTGCAAAACGTTATTATGCTGAAATTATGATGCCATTCCGCACTATGTGCAAAAAATATACAAAAATGATTAAGGAAGAAATCAAGCCTGAAATGATTTTACCTAGTCACGGTCCTGTGTATAAAAATCCTTCATTTATTCTTGATGCATATGAAGATTGGTCTGCAGATGAGTGCAAAAATCTTGTCTTACTTCCATATGTATCAATGTATGGCAGTACAGAAGAAATGATTGATTATCTAGTAAAAGGATTGGAAGCTAAAGGTATTCATACAATGAAATTTGATATTGTAGATGGAGACCTTGGAAATTTAGCTATGGGACTTGTAGATGCTTCTACTATTGTATTGGGAAGTTCTATGGTTCTAGCTGGACCTCACCCAATGGCTGCAAATATTGCATATTTAGCTGGAGTATTGAGGCCAAAAGCAAAATTCGCTACGTTTGTAGGTTCTTATGGATGGGGTGGAAATCTTTTTGGAAAACTTGGAGAAATGCTTGCAGGACTAAAATTGGATGTAATTGAACCTGTATTAGTAAAAGGAAAACCAAGAGAAGAAGATTTTGCAAAACTAGATGCTATGATAGAAGCTATCTATGAAAAAAATAAAAGTGCAGCAATTGTATAGAATATGCTGATTTTATAAATAATAAAAAAGCTCTGAAATTATTCAGAGCTTTTTTTTAATCAATTATGCTTACAATGCCTGTAGAATGATCAAAGTGACAATTTATCAAGGCTGTTTGACCAGTTTCCACAGCATTTCTAATAATTTCAGATTTCTCTTTTAAAACTTTTTCAACAAGGTGAGTATGTTTTTTTGCAACTGTATTTGAGTCTGCTTTTTCTGTTTCACCTTCAAATACTGGATATACACAATTCATTAGTGATTTAAAATATTTAGGTTCATCTGGATATCCTTCATTTGCGTATTTCATAACTCCACAATCATCGTGCCCGAGAAGAATTACAACCGGAACCTTAAGACACTTGACTGCATATTCAACGCTTTCAATAATATTTGGCCCTGTAGTCATACCAGCAACTCTAACTACAAAAATTTCACCTATTCCGCAGTCAAAAATAATTTCAGGTACTACTCTTGAATCTGAGCAGGTAAGTACACAGGCGTAAGGCTCTTGGTGGAATGCGTATTTCCTTAAAGTTTCAGGACAAATATTTTTTAGGGTTGGCTGTCCGTTTACAAAATTTTGATTACCTTTTAATAATTTTTTAAGCTCTTTTTTAGCTTCTTCTGAAATGTTTTCAGGAATATTAAATAAATTTTTCATAAAGAAAATTCTACACTATATTTTTAAGTTTTGCAACTATTTTATGTATTTTTTTTCTTTATTAATGTATAATTCAATGGGATAAGATTAGGGAGAATTTTTGAGTATGCAAAAAGTTTTTGATTATATAAAATCTCATATTGAAATTTTTACTATTTTGGGACTTTGTTTGATATGTTATTTTATATTTTTCCATAATATTGGTAATTATGCACTTATGGATGTAGATGAAACTCGTTATGTTGCGATGTCGCGAGATATGTTCCATTCCAAAGATTTTCTTACTTTGTATTTGAATGGTGATTATTTCTTTGAAAAACCGCCTCTATATTTTTGGGGAGAGTGTATTTCTTTTGCAATTTTTGGAAAAGTAAATGAGTTTACTGCACGTTTCCCTGTTGCGCTGTATGGATTTTTGTCTACTTTACTTGTTTATTTTACTGGAAGAAAAGTTGTTTCAAGAAAGTTTGGCCTAATTTCAGCTTTGATATTAGCGACAAGTTTGGAATTTATAATTCTTGCAAAATTTGCAATTTTGGATATTGTGGTATCCACTTGTGTTGGCTTTTCTGTAATGTTTGGATTTTTAACTCAATTTGTGGCTGAAAATAATAAAAAATATTTTTGGTGGTTATTTTATATTTTTTCAGGTTTAGCTGTCATGGCCAAAGGAATTCCTGGATTTGTTGTGCCTTTTGGGACAATGTTTTTTGTGAGTATTATTAATAAAAGATTTAAAGAGATATTTAGACCTCAATATTTTATAGTTGGTTTTATTTTGTTCTTTTTGATTGTTCTTCCTTGGCACTTAATTATGTTTAAAATCCATGATCCTCTATTCTTTAGAGAATACATAATAAAGCACCATTTAGAAAGATTTATTAATTCTAATGAAATAGGAAGAAAACAACCATTTTATTTTTACTTTTTGACTTTTTTATGGGGATTTTTCCCTTGGATTCTTTCAGCTTTAGCTGTTGGTATAAGTAAATTAAAAGGATTGAAGGTTAAGAAGTTTGATATATCTTTATTATCACAAGAACAAAAGTTTCTGTTATTTAACTGGGTTGGTTTAATAGTTACTTTTCTTTTCTTTTCTTCTTCTAGTACTAAGTTGATAACATACATTTTGCCTGTGTATTTCTTTTCTGCTTGTATTTTAGGTGGAGTATGGAAAGATTATATTGAAAATAATATGTATTCTCGACCAATAAATATTTCAGCTTATATGTTGGGAAGTATTTTTGTTCTTGCTTCTGTGGCTGCAGTATTTACACCTTTGTATTTGCCGGTTGGGTTATATTTAGATATTTTGCCTGCAAAGTGGCTATGTATATCACTTCTTGGATTAGCTGGTGTTGCAAGTATAGTTTTAACTAAAAAAGATAAAAGATTTAGTTTATTTTTAGTATATGCCATATTTATGGCAGCTTTGTCAGCTTTTGGTACAAAACAATTTTTTAATATTGATTATAAGTTTGGGCAAAATGATTTAATCGAATTTGCTCAATTAGCTAAAGATAACGGAGATAAATTAGCGTCTTTCGGTTTTAGCAGAAGATTTTCTTTATTGTACTATTATGGTGCCAATATTGATTATCAAGTTGAAAACGATTATGATATTTTAAGAAAACAATTAGCAGAAAAAAATAAAGTTGTTGTTCTTAAAAACAAAGAAATGAAAGATATTCCTCAAGATATAAAGTATACTACAATAGCTGAAGGTAGAAAATATACTTTAGTAAAAGGTGAGTAGTGCTAAAACGTTACGAAAAATTTTTAGAAGAATTTGATAAAACTCTTTTGGACTTTTTTGACAGTCAAAAGAGTTTTATTAAATGTAAAAAAGGTTGCAGTATATGTTGTGAAATCGGGGAATATCCATTTTCACGCTTAGAGGCAGAATATTTAATGCAAGGTTTCCTTGGCCTGCCAAAAGAACAAAAGGATAGAATAAGAGAGAATATTAACAGTTTGTTAGAACAACAAAAGAATTTTGAAGGCGAAAGATTTCTTTATCAATGTCCTTTTTTATTAAATAAAGAGTGTGCTCTATATAATTACAGAGGAATAGTTTGCAGAGTTCATGGACTTGCTTATATAGATAAGAATACAAAGTATGTAAAATTACCTGAATGTGTTCGGTATGGATTAAATTATAGTGATGTGTTTAACACTGAAGATGATACGCTTAGTTTGGCTAATCCTATAGAGTCAGATTTATCAATTTTGGGAGTGTTGAGAAGTAGTGTATCACAACAGTATCAGCTGGAATGCGGAGAAATTAGACCTTTGATAAATTGGTTTAAATTTATGTAAATTTTTTGTTGCAATTTTGATTTTCTGTGCTACGATGTATAAACAATGTTTATCCCATTTATATATAATAGATAGAATATAGATATTTTGTTTGGTGAGAGTGTTATTATGCAGAGAATATTTATTATTGTTTTTATGATTGTAATATCAGCATTTTTGAATTCTTGTAGTGCAGCTACAGAAACTTCTGACGCTAAAACATCTCAAGGAAATCAAAATGGTGCTCATGTATATTTTCAAAGTGGTGTTGCTAAAGGAAGTATAAATGATTATGTTGGAGCTATTGCAGATTTTAATAAAGCGATATCTATTGATGGAAATTTAGCTCAAGCATATTGGGCAAGAGGCTTAGCTAGAGCTAAAGTTAGTGATTTTAAAGGTGCTGTAGAGGATTTTTCTCAGACTATACAAATAAATCCGAATATAAAAAATGCTTACTATATGAGAGGTCTTTCCAGAAAAGAAATGAATGACTTTGAAGGAGCGATCGAGGATTTGAATAAAGAAATATCATTCAATCCGAAAAATTCATATGCTTATTTAAATAGAGGTTTGTGTTATAAAGAAATATCGAATTTTCTTGCTGCAATAGAAGACTTTAATCATGTATTGAGTTTTGATAATAAAAATGCAGAAGCTTATTATTACAAAGCCGGTTGTGAGTGGCAAATGAATAATTATGATGCTGCAATTAAAGATTATACAAACGTAATTGCTCTAAATCCTGAGTATGCAAATGCTTACTTTAATCGTGCAAGTATAAAATGGAATTTAAATGATTATGCAGGGGCTGTTCAGGATTATTCGAATGCTATTGCATTAAATTCTAAAGATTCAGATGCATATTTTTTGAGAGGTATTTCATATATATTCATTAAGGATTACAAACACGCTATAATGGACTTTGAACAAGCTAAAAATTTATCGCTTACAAAAGAGGATTATGATAAATATGAAGGCGTAATGGAATTAATAAAACTAGTTCAAAACGAAGAAAAAATGGATTCTATTTCTACGAATTAAAAAAAAGACCGCATTTCTGCGGTCAGATAGTTATACATAGTTTTATTAATGTAAGTATTTAAAATACAGATAAGCAGAGCTCAAAGTCAATGAAATAAAAGTGACAAGAGCTCCGTATTTCATAAATCTCATAAATGATATTGGATGTCCTTTTACAGTAGCTGTTTCAGATACAATTACGTTTGCAGCAGCTCCTATTATGGTTAGGTTCCCTCCAAGGCAAGCCCCAAGTGATAATGCCCACCAAAGAGGGTGATGGCCTTCACCGGTGTATGGTAGCGTATGTTGTACTTGCGCGATAAGAGGTGCCATTGTAGCTGTGTAAGGAATGTTATCTACTATGCCTGAAAGGATTCCAGATCCCCACACAATAAGCATTGTTGCGTTTGTTAGGCTGCCTTGAGTAAACTGAATAAGTTTATCTGCCAAGAAACTTATTCCTCCATTTGCCTCAAAGCCTCCAATAATTATGAATAATCCAACAAAAAAGAATATTGTAAGCCATTCTACATCTTTATATATTTCTTTAGGCTTTTCAAATAGTAGCAAGAAACTTGCTCCAGCCATAGCAAATACATAGGCATCAATATGAGTGATATCATGAGTAACAAATCCCAATATTACTAGGATCAAAGTTATCATAGATCTAATCATTAAGTTTTTATCTGTTATTGTATGAGAGTTATCCAATTTGGCAATATGTTCCATTTTTTCAGGAGTTGCCTTTAATTGTTTTCTGAATAAAAATATCAAAATAGATACGCATACAATGAATATCAATGTTACGATGTCTGTAAGTTCTATTAAGAAATCAGTAAAACTAAGCCCAGCTTTAGCTCCAATGATAATGTTTGGAGGATCTCCAATTAATGTAGCTGTTCCTCCAATATTTGACGCTAATACTTCTGTAATTAAAAATGGAACAGGATCAGTGTCAAATTCTTTTGCAATAATAAATGTAACAGGCATCATTAAAACAACTGTTGTTACATTGTCTAAAAAAGCTGATGCAACGGCTGTAAAAGCAGCCAGTACAAAAAGTACCATCTTTGGATGCCCTTTTGTATAGTGAAGCAGTTTTATAGCCATCCATTTGAATACACCGCTTTTACTTGCAATATGGACGATAATCATCATTCCGATAAGTAAAAATATCACTTCAAATTCAATGTAGTCAAATACCGATTTTACATAAGTTCCTGTGGCTGTGTCATAATGCCCATGAAAAGGTAATAAACCAAGTAATAAAGTAAGTGATGCTCCAACTAATGCAACAACTGATTTTTGAATTTTTTCTGTAGCTATGAATATATAAGCAATTAGTAAAATAGCTCCAGATATAATCATGCCATAATTTGATATAAATTCTGTCATTTTAAATCTCCAATAAGTGGTAACTGAAGTGTTTTTAGTATATCTAAAAAACTTCTTTTTCGAATATCCCGAATGGCTTACACAAATATCTACACTCCAAAAAGATAAACTTCCTGTATATATTTGCCTTATTACATAAGCTCGGCTCTTTTTTTATAAAAAAATTATAACATAAATCGTAAAAAAAATAATAAAGAACTGTAAATCTTTAGAAAAATTTACTTTAAAAAATTAGATAAAAGATTTATACTATGCATGTAGTAGAAATTAGGTTTGTGTTATAACTATACGATTTACATTAACAGTACATATTGCCATCTAAATGACGTATTGTATTTGTTCAATATTATATTAGAATAGTCTTAAGTAATGTTAAGTGATACGTTATTATTCGGCAAAAAAAAAGAATCACTTGTTTTATTATAGCAGTGTAGATAGGTGGATTAAATTTTGAACAATAACAAAGAATTGTTAGAAAATATAAAAACATCAAAAAAAAGTAAGGTAGAAAAAAGTTCTGCTGTTTCTAATCCTATGGCTGCTCAACCTAAATCAGTTAAGGCACCTTCTGTTCCCAATGTAAAAAAAGAAGAATCTACACAAGAAAAAAATATTCAAATTACTGATCCTATCTCAAATGAGACTGCTAACATTGTTGCTCGTATTAATAATTTTAATACCAAAAAGACATCAAATAGGATGTATGCAGGGTATTTGAATAATATAAAAACAACAAAAATTATTGATTATACAGACTTAATGCAGTCTTTGAGTTCAACATTGGTAGAGCAGAAAAATGTTCATTCATTATTCTCTGCAGTACATAATATTTTTGTGGACAAGTTGAATAGTTTGTATACTGCTTTCGGGGTTTTTCATGAAAAGTCAAAGTGTATAAATTTAAAGATTTTTAACTCAATGGGAAGTACATATACTTCTAAAATATTTCTATCAGATGAATCAAATCCGGTAATAAAATGTTTCAAGACATCTGCTCCCGTTGTTCAAAATGATAATGGTTTTTTAAATATCCCTTATCTAAATAAGTCATCTTCATTGATTTTACCTTTAATTTCGGTTAATCAGTGTAAAGGTGTTATGATTGTGGGCAAAGAAACATTAGATTCTAATATTGGATTGTTTTCATTTATTGCAAATTACTGTGCTTTATTTTTACATAATGCAGATTTAATAGAACAGACTAATAAGTATGCAAATAGTGATACATTGACATCTTTGTATAATCATAGAGGCTTTCAGGAGGTTCTTTCTGCTGAATTACAAAAGGCTGATGCTAATTCTACTAATTTATCTATAATAATGTTCGATGTTAATAATATTTCCAAGATAAATAAGGAATTTGGCCATGCAAAGGGTGATGAGGTAATAAAATTACTCGCAGAGAAGGTCAAGCAGAATATTCGCAGTAATGATAAAGCAGGAAGATATGGCGGTGACGAAATTGCTGTAATTTTACCTGATACTAATACTGCTGATGCAAAATATTTGGCAGAATATATAACTTATTGCCTATCTTGTTGTTTTGTTGACGATGTAGGTCCGGTCAAAGTTTCTGTAGGTATTGCTACATACCCTGAATGTTCTAGAGATCAGGAAAAATTGTTGATTTTAGCAGAACAAGCGATGTATATTTCTCAAGCAAAAGGCTATAAAGAAGGTATGTCTGCAATTATTAGTTCTTCTGATTTTAATTTCTGGGATGATGCAGCTTTGAATTCATTTGCAGAAATTATTGCTAAACGTCATGCTCAGTTGGGTATCAATTTTGAAGAAGAACTTGTGCATAAGTTTAATAATGAGCAAATTATTTCGCAAAACCACTTGTGGGAAATGGCGAATTCTTTAGCATCTGCAATTGATGCGAAAGATCCATATACAAAAGGTCATTCTACTTCTGTTTCAAGATATTCAGAAGCTCTAGCTAGAGCGATAAATTTACCGGAAGATGAAGTTCAAAGAATAACACTTGGCGCATTGTTACATGATGTTGGTAAAATTGGTATTCCTGAAAATGTATTGAAAAAACCAGGCAAGCTGGATGATGATGAATGGCAAATTATGAAGCAACATCCAGTCATAGGTGCCGAGAAGGTTCTTGCTCCGAATGAGGCTTTGCGTGATTTGATTCCTATGGTCAAGTATCACCATGAGCATGTTGATGGAAGTGGCTATCCTGAAAAACTAAAAGGAGAGGAAATTCCTCTTGCAGCACGTATCGTAGCTGTTGCAGATACCTTCCATGCATTGATATCAGATAGACCTTATCGTAAAGGAATGAGTGTAGAAAAAGCTTGCGAAATCCTAAAAGAAGGAGCTGGTAAGTATTGGGATTCAGATTTAATAAGACATTTTATTGCAATTGCTCCATCTTTATCTACGATAATTTAAAAATTTAATTATCTATTTGGCTAATCTCCTATTGCATAATTTCGATAAATAGTATATAATCAAGTGATTAGAGAAATTTTGCAAAAGATTTCTGAATGGTTTAAAAGCATCTTGATGTAATTAGAACCGTAAAGTACAAATTAAACTAGGAGAAAGCAAATGTACCAAGATGAAAAACTTGTATGTGAAGATTGTGGGGCTGAATTTATCTTTACTGCGGGTGAACAAGAATTTTATGCAGAAAAGGGACTTGTAAACAAACCAAAAAGATGCCCTGAATGCAGAAAAAAACGTAGACAAAACAATAGAAAACGTCGCAAAATGTATGATGCGGTTTGTTCAAAATGCGGAGCACAAACTCAAGTTCCGTTTAAACCAATCCCAGGAAAGGAAGTCTATTGCAAAGATTGTTTTAGTAAAGAAATTGCAGAATAGAATAAAAAAAAGAGGTTCTTTTATAAAAGAACCTCTTTTTTAGACACTAATGCAATTATTAAGATACTCAATCGTACTAATTTTTTCTTCATATAAATATTTGATAAAATTTAAGTACGCGGCATCATGAGAAGTTATTACCAAATTTATTTCAAATCCGTCCGTACAGAATGGCTCATAATCATATACAACATAGCTGTTATATTTACTTTTCCATTCTTTTCTTTCGATACGGCTGTTGTTTTCTTCTATGATGTCTTCTAGCCAGGAAAGAATTTCTTTATTTACGTTTTTCATTTCCAGACGATTGTATCCATTGCAATCGTGATAATCGTTTCCCATTAACATGTTAAATTACTCCACAAAATGTTATATTGAAATTGTAAATGTATTTTTATATAAAATAATCCCCTTTCGGGATAAGACTATATTGGAGAATATATTAATATTTATTTATGATTACAGATTGGTATCAAAATTTGAATATTTTGCATTGTTATCCCAGTCATGGTACAATGTTGTCCGAAAGTGGAGAGTGTTATGAATTTATTACATATTTTTACTGATATACCGATTTTGATAGTTCTTTTTACTTTTTTGTTTTCAATAGCATATTGTACAAAAAATTATTTATACATAAGTAAGAACTTAAAAGTGTTTTATGCTTTTATTTCAAGGTTTAAAAAGACTGATTTAAATTTTAGGTTTAAAGAAATAGATGAATGGATGTCTATGAATCCATACGTTTCAGCTATTTGGTTAGAATTTAAAAATACTTTGGTATTTTCGGAATCTGTGGCGTTGAAGGGTAAGAATAATGATTTGACCTATAAGGAAGTTTCTTCAACTGTGCAGAATATTCAAACTACAGTTGATCCTATATACTTTTTTAATGATGAATCTTTAATCACTTCTAAATTTAATTACAAGTTTTTACAATCTGTTCCAACAATATTAACTGGTTTTGGTCCGCTATTTACGTTCTTAAACATCGCTATAGCGTTCGGTAAAATAGACTTTTCAACACAAGAAAGAACCATATCATCAGTAGCAGGATTGATGAGTAGTATGCAGGTCGCAGCTTTGGTATCAGTTTTTGCGGTAGGCTCTTCTCTTATATTTATGACATTTGAAAGAATTACTTTCCAGAATTTATGTCGAAGACCTCTATCTGCTTGTGAAGATATAATGGGTAAGTTATTTGACAATATTTCTTCAGAGAAGTTCTTGCTAGAATTGTTGAAAGAAACAAAGATTCAAAATAATTCTATTTCAAATTTAATTTCAGCTATGCCTAATCAATTTAAGGTTGCATTGAATTCAGGTATAGCAAGTAACCTTGTTCCATATTTAGAAAACTTGATTTTTGGTATAAATCAAATGAACAAAAATATGAAAGAAGTCGCTAAAAAAAGTGGCGGTTCTGATGAAGTAGATGAGTTATTCTAAGAGGCTTTTTTATGGGATTGATGGCTAGAAAAGGACAAAAACAAGAAGAAGATGCAGGTAATATTTTCTGGGTTACCATGGCTGACCTGTTATTAGGTCTTGCTATTATTTTCATGACATTGTTTGTACTTGCTATGACTGGTTTTACACAACAAAAATTAGATCAAAAACAGACTCAAATTGAGGCTTCAAAAGAATTGATTAAAGAGTTAAAAGAAGCAAAGATTGATGCTCAAGTTGATGCGGTAACTGGAGATATAAAAATTTCTGATTTAGAATTGTTTGAGGTAAATAGTTACACGCTATCGAAAAAGGGTAAGGCTTATTTAGATAAATTAATTCCAATATATATAAACAATATTTTTTCTAGAAAAGAATTAGTTGATGGAATAGAAAATTTAATTATCCAAGGGCATACCGATAGTCAGTCTTATGCCGGATTAAAAACTAAAGATGAACAATATATGAGGAATATGGCTTTAAGTCTTCAAAGAGCAAATTCTGTAGCTGATTATATGTTTAAAACAAATTATGATAAAAAATATAGTGAACAACTCCGCAAGCTTCTAATAGTAGAAGGCAAGAGTTTTTCTGAACCGATTTATGTAGATGGAAAGGAAGATTTTGCCAAAAGTAGAAGGGTAGAATTAAGATTAAAAGTTAAAAAGACAGATATTGCGGATGTCTTTTTCCAAGGAGTACAACATCAATGATAAAAGAAAATGAAATTTTAGAAACAATTAATATGATTAGATTATATAATCTCGATATTAGGACTGTTACAATGGCAATCAGTTTGAGAGATTGTATAGACAGTGATATTAATGTAGTATGCGACAACATATATAATAAAATTAAGCGTTATGCAAAAAATTTGGTAGAATATGCAAACGAATTAGAAAATGAATATTCTATTCCAATAATCAATAAACGTATATCAGTAACTCCAATATCTTTAGTTGGAGAGGCTTGTAAAGAACCTGATTATGTTCGAATTGCAAAGACATTGGATAAGGTTGCGAAAGAAGTAGGTGTAAATTTTGTTGGAGGATTTTCTGCGCTAGTTGAGAAAGGATTTACTAAAGGTGATAAACTTTTAATTGACAGTATTCCTCAGGCATTAGCCGAAACTGAAAGACTTTGCTCATCTATTAATATTGCATCATCTAAAGCTGGTATAAATATGGATGCTGTATTAAAAATGGCAGAAACAATGAAAAAAGCTGCAGAATTAACAAAAGATAGAGATGGAATAGGGGCTGCAAAACTTGTATGTTTTTGTAATTCTCCTGGAGATAACCCATTTATGGCAGGTGCTTTTTGTGGAATTGGGGAGCCTGAATGTGCTTTAAATGTCGGAGTTTCAGGTCCTGGTGTAGTTAGAGCTGCTTTATTAGCTCTAGATAATGATGCAGATTTAAGTGCAGTTTCTAATAAAATTAAAGAGATAGCTTATAAAATTACAACTACAGGAGAATTAGTTGGTAGAAAATTAGCTGATAGATTGGGAATTCCTTTTGGAGTTATCGATCTTTCTTTAGCTCCGACTCCTGCAGAAGGAGATAGTGTTGCAGGTATTTTTCAAGCAATGGGATTAGAACATGCTGGAGCTCATGGAACTACTGCTGCTCTTGCAATGTTAAATGATGCTGTGAAAAAAGGCGGTATTATGGCGAGTTCTCATGTCGGAGGGCTATCTGGAGCATTTATTCCTGTGTCAGAGGATGCGGGCATGATTGAAGCTGCTTCTAAAGGATATTTAACTTTTGATAAGCTTGAAGCAATGACTTGTGTTTGTTCAGTTGGACTTGATATGATTGCAATTCCAGGAGATACTCCTGTAGATACTATTGCAGGTATGATTGCGGATGAAATGGCTATAGGAATGATTAACAAAAAGACAACTGCTGTTAGAATTATTCCTGCGGTGGGAAAGAATATAGGAGATGAGATTTGTTTTGGAGGATTGTTAGGAAAAGCTCCTATCATGCCGGTTAATCAATTATCATCTACAGGGTTTGTTAGACGCGGAGGACGCATCCCAGCACCGATTCATAGTTTGAATAACTAATGAAAATGGAGAATTAATGGCAGAGTCAATTACTGTATTTGCAAATAGTTTAAAAGATTATTTAGTTGATGTGGTTGCGGATTCTTATAATAGAAATTCACAAGTTCAGCAGAAATACAACAATTTGAAGTTGTATATGGAGCCTAAAAAAAATCCGACCCCTCATTTTTGGGTTTCTATTGGGATTTCTGAGGCTTGTTATGATATTGAAAGTTGTGAAAAAGTTTCAGGTAGCTTGAGCGGCGAAGACCGTTATATTGTACGTTGGGCTGGAAGAAGTAATATTAAAGGAGAATTGAAAAAACATTGGGCTTATATTACAAAAACTAATTTAGGTAATAAGACTACTGTTAGAAAATTTTCATTTGCTAAAAGTGATATTGATGATATAAAAGATGTATCAGATATGGTTACTGGTACAGGTGTAAAAAATAGCCGCAGATTTGTCGCGTTTGAATCAAGTATGAGGAAACAAGCTAGTGCCTAAGTCTTTAAATGAATTGGCAGGGGAATTGAAAACTTTAATAATTGATTTACAATCAGACCCCCACAATAAATCAAATTTAAATACCGCAAGATACAATAATTTAAAATTAAAAATGGATCCTGCTCAAAAAGCTTCTCCACATGTAATAATTAGTATTTCGATGTCTGAGGCGGTTTTTAATATAACGACTGGAGAGAAAATTACAGGCAGTCTCGGACCAGATGAACGTTATGCGATAAGATGGTTTGCTAAAGGTTCAACTATGGAAGGCTTAAAAGAGTGTTGGGAAGAAGTTAAAAAGAATTCAAAAGAAGAAGAGTAATTTATTTAGTTTCTTCTTTTGTCATTGATTTAGAGCGTAGTTTTCTATGGTATGTAATTGCAAAACGGTGGGCTTCGTCTCTTATTCTTTGGAAAAGAAAAAGTGCACTTGATTTTCTTGGTAATATTATTGGGTTTGAATTGTTTGGTAAAAATACTTCTTCATTTCTTTTTGCAAGAGATACAACATCAATACCTTTTACACCCAGTTCATCTATTATTTGCATAACACTGGATAGTTGCCCTTTACCTCCATCAATGATTATTAAATCCGGTTTGTCCCAATTTTTTTCGCCAAGGTGTGATAATCTTCTTGTAAGTACTTCTTTCATTGAAAGAAAATCATCGGGTTTCCCTTCTGTCGATTTAACTTTGAATTTTTTATATTCTGATTTTTTACTTAATCCGTTTATAAATGTTACCATGGAGGCTACTGTATTAGTTCCTTGTATATGTGAAATATCGTAACATTCAATTCTGTGGGGGAAGTTATTAAGTTGTAATTTTTCTGCAAGATATGAGCCTATTTCGTTAAAATCATCTCTAATTTTTGACATTTTTGCAAGCTTTGCATTATCTAGAACTACTTTAGCATTTTTATCCGCAAGCATTTGCAGTTCTTTCCCTTGCGCAGATTTTCCATAGCTTATCTTAACTTTCTTTTGAGCAAGAATTTCGAGCCATTCTTCATAAAGAGATTTTTCTCCAACTGCTTCCAATTCATTTGATACTATTCTGTCAGGGAATCCAAGAGTTAGTGTACTGTAATATTCTTTGAAGAACGTTGCAAAAAATTCAGTTTTATCAGCTTCTTCTACTTCGTAAATAAAGTCTTTTTTATCGATTAATCGTCCTTCTCTAATCATAAGGATTACAATCGCAAATATTCCATCATCACAAAGTAGAGAAATTATATCTTCATTAAGTTTCGTATTTTCATAAACAACTTTTTGTTTTTCGAGAGTCTTTTTTAGGTCAAGGTAACTGTCTCGTAATTTTGCAGCTTTTTCGAATTGCTCAGATTCAGAATATTTCATCATCTGTTCTTGCAGTTGTTTCATCAATTCTGATTGCTTCCCTGATAGGAATAATTCTGCTTGTTTTACAATATTTTTATATTCCTCGCTTGTAACAAGATTTTGACAAGGAGCCATGCATCGTCCTATATGGTAATACAGGCATGGTCGATCTTTGAATTTAGGGGTTTTGCATTGTTTTAAAGGGAAAATTTTTTTTAGAAAATCTAATGTTGCATGCATTGCTCTTACATCAGTGTATGGACCGTAATATTTCCCTTTTTCAGGATTCATGTTCTTTTTTCTAACAATCGTAATTCTTGGGAAATCTTCATCTGTAATTAGAAAATAAGGATATTTTTTATCATCTTTAAGTAAAATATTGTATTTAGGTTTGTGCTTTTTTATAAGGTGACTCTCTAGAATAAGTGCTTCTACTTCAGTATTTGTGATAATATATTCCAGTTTTTCTATTTGTGAGACTAGTACGTTGACTTTTACGCTATCGTGTTTTCTGTTGAAGTAGCTCATAACCCTTCTTTTTAGAATCTTAGCTTTTCCAACATAAATGATTTCACCTTCTTTGTTGTAGTATAAATAACACCCTGGAAGTGATGGTAAAAGTTTAAGTGTCTGTTTTAAAGTCTCATTCATAGTTTTTATTATATCATATTTGGTTAAACTTTTTTAAGTAATTCTTGATAAGTAGTTATATGTAAATTATAATGTATCTAGATTTTACGTTGGAATAGTTGATGAGATATATATTTTTATTTTTAATACTAATCTTAATAGCAAATAATATTTCTTATGCGGATACTACATATATAAGTCGGCCGCAGTGGAAACATTTTTGTCCAGATGGTTGGCAAGATGCTGAGTATAAAGAAATAAAATGGTATTGGCCTTATAGCGTTAAACAAACTCAAGAGGAACTTAATTATTGGGCTACTAAAAAAAGTGAGTTTGAAGAGCAGATAAAAAATTGTGACATGTTATTAGATGAATTTAAGCCTCAATGTTATTGGGATGTAAAAACTCGTTTCAGATCCGATTTTGAAGACCATAAGCTGGAAGTTGAAACTAAAAAAATTTTTAATAAAGGTATTGACGATAACATTTATCGAAATCCGAGACCTTTTATGATAAACATAATTCCAACAAAATAGAGGAAGTATTTTAGGCTTCCTCTATTTTTTACTTAACAGCAGGAGCTACCTGAGCTGTTATATCATCTCCCCCAAATAATACCGTATTTTTCGGTAAAACTATATTATAATTTAATTCTTTCGCTTTTGTAATTACTGAATTCTTAATATTTTGGTCTATTTTTATTAATTTATTGTTGTATTCTGTATCCATTGCAATTTTTTGTTTATTAATTTCATTCCTATATTTTTCTTCTAGAGTTGCAATTTTTTGAGGGTTTGTTTCTTTTGAAATTTCTATTTTAGCTTTTTGTATTGTTGATTCAATATTTTTCATTTTTTGTTCTTGTTGGAGCTTTAACTCTTTAACTTCTTTGGAGTCTGCTAAAAGCTGTGCTATATCAATAATTGCAATTTTATATTCGGGTTGCGTGACTGACATTGCAATATTATTTATTGAAAATCCCGCGATGAAAGCAAATATTGCAATAAACATACCTAAAATTTGTTTTTTCATTTTATCCTCTTAACCTTGTATCATAAATTTACCAATTAAATATATCTGTTTAATTGGTAAGTGGGATATAGTTATTTGTCTAATAAAAAAGGAATGACTCTAAAGTCATTCCTTTTTTGAGTTATCATTATTTTATTTTTAGTCTGCTTTTTTTGCAAAAGAATTTACAGAGCGAGTTTTAATTTCGTTTTCAACTTTTTCGATAAATTCATCTACAGAAATAACTCCTACTTGTCCAATTCCACGAGCACGAACTGCAACAGAATTAGCTTCAATTTCTTTATCTCCGATTACGCATACATAAGGGATTTTTTTGTCTTGTAAGCTTTCTCTGATTTTGTAATTCATACTTTCAGAACGATCATCAAGTTTTACTCTAATGCCTGCATCACGCATTTTTTTGTATACTTTTTCTGCAAAATCTGCGTGTTTTTCATTAGATATAGGAACAATTGCAACTTGAGTTGGAGCAAGCCAAGTAGGGAATGCTCCTGCAAAGTGTTCAATTAAAATTCCGTGGAATCTTTCCATAGAACCGAATATTACTCTGTGTAACATTACAGGAGTTTTCATTGAACCGTCTTTGTCTTGGTATTTGATATCAAATCTTTCAGGAAGATTAAAATCAAGTTGGATAGTAGCACATTGCCAAGTTCTGCCTAGAGCATCTTTAACCTTGAAGTCAATTTTGGGTCCGTAGAATGCTCCGTCTCCTTCGTTGATTTCATATTTCATTCCTCGTCTATCCATTGCTTCTTTCAAGCCAGCTTCTGCTCTGTTCCAGTTTTCAATTTCTCCAACATAGCTTTCAGGACGAGTAGATAGTTCTACTTCAAAATCCATGTTGAATATAGCCATTGTATCAGCTACAAAGTCAATAATTTCATTGATTTCATCAACTAATTGCTCAGGAGTACAGAATATATGGGCATCATCTTGAGTAAAACCTTGAACCCTTGTTAATCCTGATAATGCACCTGATTTTTCTTTTCTGTAAACAGTTCCAAGTTCAGCCATTCTTAAAGGTAAAGAACGATAAGAATATCTGTTAGCTTGGTAAATTAAGATGTGGAATGGGCAATTCATAGGTTTTAAAATGAATTGTTCGTCAGAATCTTCATCTTTTTGTATAAAGAACATATTTTCACGGTAGTGATCAGCGTGTCCTGATATTTCCCACAACTTAGATTTTGCAATGTGAGGAGTATTTACAATTACGTACCCACGTTTTCTGTGTTCTGTTCTCCAGTAGTTTTCGATTTCTTCTCTTACAACTGCTAGGTTTGGATGCCATAGAACAAGACCTCCGCCTAATTCATCTCTTGTAGAGAATAAATCAAGTTTTGCACCGATTTTTCTGTGGTCACGTTTTTCTGCTTCTTCAATAAAATGCAAGTAGTCTGCTAAGTCTTCTTTTGTCCAAAATGCTGTTGCATAAATTCTTTGAAGCATTTTATTTTTAGCATCTCCACGCCAGTATGCACCTGCGACTTTAAGAAGCTTGAATGCATTTGCTTTTATATATGATGTATTAGGAAGGTGTGGACCTGCACATAGGTCGTTGAACAAAGCATTACCGTCTTTGTCTTTAGTTATATACAAAGTTGGGTTGTCGTTTCTGTGTTCTTCTAAAAGTTCTGCTTTGTAAATTTCACCTTCTGCTTTAAATTCTGCAATTTGAGCATCAACATCAGGGATTACATATTTTTCAAATGAAAGATTTTGTTTTACGATGTTTTTCATTTCCTCTTCGATTTTTACCAAATCATCTTCGGTAAAAGCATGACCATCGGTTAGATCAAAATCGTAGTAAAAACCGTTTTCTACAGCTGGTCCGATTGCTAACTTTGCAGACGGAAACAACTTTTGAACAGCTTGAGCCATGATGTGTGATGTTGAGTGTCTTAAAACACTTAAAGTTGATTCATTTTTTTCCATTTTCTATCCTTTCGTGCCCTATTTGGGTTTGGTAAATACGGTTTAAATAACAACGTTTAAATAAACCTAATTACCCCCGGGGTGGATCCCCCTAACTAACTACATAAAAAGTGTAGCACTTGTATAAATTAATTACAATAGAATATTTTAAATTCTTATTATTAACAAAAATTCACACCTTTGTACTTAATTTTTTAAGAGAATATTTTTTTGTTGTAAAATACAAGAAATAGTTAAAACGGAAAGAGGTAATAAATGAATACAGCAGTTTTGGTTGGTCGAGTAGGACGCGACGCTGAAATTAGATATTTTGAATCAGGAAAAGTCAAAGCAAATTTTTCAATAGCGGTAAACAGATGGGATTCTAAGACAAAATCAGAAGTTGCCGATTGGTTTAATATCGACGTATGGGATAAATTGGCTGAATTTGCAGGTGAGTATGTAAAAAAAGGTGTTCAAGTTGTTGTAGATGGCAGAATTGCTCAAAACAAATGGACAGATAAAGTTACAGGTAATGAAAGAGAAAATTTCCTTATTATTGCGAATAGTATAAGGTTATTAGGCTCTAAAAGAGATGTAGAAGAAGCATTATGATTATAAATTCAGATATTGCAGGCATAATTGCTGATGATTTAACAGGTGCAAATGACACTGCTTTGCAGTTTCATTTGGAGGGTGCTAATACTCAAATTTTGTTGGGTAGTGTTGTAGAACCTTTAAACATAAAAAATACTCAGACTTGGGCTATTTCAACAGAGTCAAGAAATATAGACCCAGAAGAAGCTTATCATAGGATAGTAGATGCTACTAAAATGATGGTTGAGAAATTGAACCCTGACTATTTTTATAAAAAAATAGATTCTACTATAAGAGGTAATATTGCTGTAGAAGTCTTGGCTATGCTATCAACTTTGGAATGGGATGCAGCTATAGTATGTCCGGCTTTTCCTGCTGAGGGAAGAGTTACTGTCGGAGGCTACCATCTATTGAGAGGTATTCCAGTAGAAAGAACTGAAATGGCTAGAGACCCTCATTCACCTATTAGAGAATCTCATATTCCAACACTTTTGAAAAGTCAGATTTTGCCTGAATATCAAGATTTGATAGCTTCCTTAGAATTAAAGACTGTTATGAAGGGAGCTGGGCCTATTTTACAAAGAATCAATGAGCTTATTGCAAGTGGTAAGAAACTCATTGTTGCAGATGCTGTATCAACTGTTGATATAGAACAATTAGCTCTTGCGATAAAAAAATCAGATTACAAAATTTTACCTTCAGGTACTGCTGCTTTTGCAAATGTTTTGGCTGATTTGTGGTTTGCGGATTTGGATACGCAACATATTAACAAAATTTTTCCAAAGTTGCCTAAGTTAATAGTTTCAGGTAGTGCAACTCAGATTACTGCAAGTCAAATAGAAAAGTTGGAACAGTGCGATGATTATGATAATGCTCTATTTATAAGTTTAGATTTAAATACGGTACTGAATGGAGTATCTAATGACCTTGTTAATAGAATTGTATCAAACTTAGGTAGTGACAATATCGTTGTAGTACATACTTCTCATTTAATTAGTAATTTTGATGGTTTTTCTGAAGATTCTTTAAATGCAGAATTAACAAAATCATCACTAGCGATGAAAATTACAGACTTTTTAGCAGAGCTTACAAGACGGGTCGTATCTCAAAAAGAAGTTATTTTAATAACTTTAGGAGGAGAGACATCTTGTAAATGTTGTAAATCAATAGGTGCCGATCAATTGCAGCTTATTGATGAAGTTGCTCCTGCGATAGCATTGAGTATGGATCATAATGCTCAGTGGATTGTTACAAAATCAGGAAATCTTGGTGGAGTAAATACTTTAATAGATATTTTGAGGTATTTTGATAACCATGATTGTAGTGGACAAAATGAATAAATATAAAGAAAAAATAGCAATAACAATAGGCGACCCCAATGGAATAGGCCCCGAAATTACTATAAAAGCTCTTAAATCTTTAAATTTACCGAAAGATAAAGTTTTGATTTTAGGAAATAAAAAAATCTTAGATTTCTATGGTGAATTAGATAAGGACTATGAAATTGTTGAAGTACCTTTTGAAGAAGATATTCGCCCAGGAGAGCTCTCTTCAGCTTGTGGGGAGTTTTCGTTCCAATCTGTAAAACTTGCTTGTGAAATTGGTGTAAAAGCTATTGTTACAGCTCCAGTTGCAAAACATGCTTTATATTTGGCTGGTCATAAATTTAACGGGCAAACTGAAATACTCCAAAAATACCTAGCTAAAGAAAATCAATTAGCAGAAATGTTATTTGTTGCAGGTGATTTTAGAGTTCTTCTTCTAACTCGTCATTGTGCTTTAAAAGATGTTAATTTAACCAAAGAGTGTGTCGTTGAAAAAATAACAAATCTTGATAAGTTTTTTAAAACTTCATTAAAGATAGAAAATCCAAAGTTTGCGCTATGTGGATTTAATCCTCATTCTGGAGAGGATGGCATATTAGGCCGTGAGGAAATTGATATTTTAAATCCGGCTGTTGAAGAGTTGCTTAATGAAGGTATAAATATTACAAGACCATTACCTGCTGATACTTTGTTTGTTAAAGCAGGTAAGGCTTATCAAAATAACGCTAAAGATGACTATGATTGCTATATTGCGAATTATCATGATCAAGGACTTATACCAATTAAGACAGTCGCCGGTGAAAGAACTGTAAATATGACAATTGGACTTGATATAATAAGAACTTCTCCTGGGCACGGTACTGCTTTTGATATTGCTGGTAAAAATATTGCAAGTGCTGCAGGCATGATTGAAGCAATAAAATCTGTTTTGTGAGGTAATTTGTATGCGAATTAATAAAACTTTTGAAAAATGTTTGTGTGGAGCTATGTTTTCGCTTATTGGATACTGTGCATTTAGTAGTGTGAAAGATAGTATCAATGCAAATAAAGAATTTGTGGAAAATGCTTCTAAAGAAATAAAATCCAAAGATGCTAAAAGGTATAAAAGAATAGTTGATAGCATAAATGCTGGAAAAGTTGTTGACAATTCTGAGCTTTGGAAAAAAGAAGTTAAGCTAATGAGAGATTCTTTGTTTATTGACAGTATAGCCAAAACTAATTATGCAAAAGGTGCTCAAATGGTGAGAGATAGTATAAAAAATCTATCAAAAATAAAATAAAAATTTAATTTTAATAAAAAAAATACCTCTTTTTAATAAGAGGTATTTTTTATGGTTATTTTATTACTTCTTATGTAGTTTGCAATGATTTTTTGTCATTCCAGAAATCAACAAGCATACTGCAGAAGAATATACTTGAGTATGTTCCGATTGCAATACCTAGTATCATACAAAGAACAAAGTCTCTTGTCGTTACGCCGCCAAAGAAATACAATGCCAGCAATGTAATCAAAGTTGTTAAAGAAGTATTTATACTTCTAGTAAGTGTTTGATTTACAGAAGCATCAACAATTTCACCGAAAGACATTTTCTTTGAATAATATCTTAAGTTTTCTCTTATTCTGTCAAATACAACGATGGTATCATGCACTGAGAACCCTATAACTGTCAATATTGCTGTAATAAACAAACCGTCAATCTGAACATTATACAAAAGTCCTAATATTGAGAAAATACCGCATACAAACAGAACATCATGCAATACTCCCAAGATTGCAGCAAGCGCATAATCAAATCTGAATCTGAATGAAAGATATGCAACAATACCTAAAAATGCAAGAGCTACTGCAATTAGAGAATTTTTAAACAATTCTTTTCCCATTGTTGGACCAACAGAGCTTACTGAAATTAATTCAGGATTTTGATAATCTTTTTTTAATTGTTCTGTTATAACTTCTGTTGTATTTGAGTTCTTTTCAATAAACTTAGTTCTTATTGAGATAATTGAATTAATATTTGATTTAGTATTTTTTTGCTGTTCGCTGTTAACATTCAAAATTTGGATGTATGGATTTTCAATTCCTGCTTTTTCAAGATTTGTTCTTGTTTTTGCAACATCGCTGTTTTGAAGTTTCTGCTCAAGCCCGTATTGTAAAATAGTTCCGCCTGTGTAATCAATACCGACTTTTAGCGGCGCATGGTTTGCGTATGTTACTGAGGAATATATCATAGCAATAATTCCCGGTACCAGAAGAAGACATGTAAGCGCCATCCACCACCATCTGAATTTAACTATATGAACTAAGTGTTTTCTACCTGTTTCTATCATTTTATTTACCTTTCTGAATTTTTACGATATGTTTGGAGGTTAATCCAAAATTCCGAATTTTGCTTTTTCACGTTTTGTTTCTTTTGCTTCGTAGCTTTGTCCGATTTCGTCTTTTCTTAGACCGAAAAGAGCAGGATGTTTAAGTTCACCTGTTCCGAAAATCAAGTGCATAAAGTTTTTCGTAACAGTAATAGCTGTAAACATAGAAACAATTACACCAATTGCAAGAGTAAGAGCAAATCCTTTAACAATACTTGTTCCTAAAAGGTAAAGTATTGTACAAGTAATAATTGTAGTCATATTAGAGTCAAAAATACTTGTGAATGCTCTGTCAAAACCTGAATTAATAGCAGTGAAAAGATTTCTTCCTGCTCTCAATTCTTCTTTTGTTCTTTCAAAAATAAGAATATTAGCATCAACTGCCATACCTATTGAAAGAATAAAACCTGCGATACCTGCAAGAGTTAATGTTACAGGTATTGTCTTGAATAATGCAAATAAGATTAAACTATAAATAATAAGTGCAATGTCTGCAATCAGACCAGGAACATGATAGAAAACTATCATAAATATCATAACTGCAGATAGTCCAATAATACCTGCTTTAGTTGATTTTGCTATACTGTCAGCACCAAGTGTAGGTCCGACTGTATTTTCTTCAACGATTTCAGCCGGAACAGGCAATGCACCTGCATTCAAAAGATTTACCATTCTTTCAGCTTCTTCGTATTCAAAACCGCTGTCACCACCTGAAATTTGGGCTTTACCACCATAAATTGCTTCTCTTATTACAGGAGCTGATTGTAACTCTCCATCAAAGAATATAGCCATTTGTTGGCCTACTAAAGCCTTTGTAAGGTCCGCGAATTTTTTAGCACCCTCAGAGTTAAATTCCAATGATACTACCCATTGACCAGTTTGGTCTGTTGATAATATAGATTTTGATAAATCTTTTCCTGTCAATCCAGTTTCTACCCAGATAGGAGAACCGTCAGCTGCTTTTCCTTCTTTTTTAAATTCTAATTGAGCAGTTTCCCCAATAAAAGATTTTGCTTCTTTTAAATCAGTAACGCTAGGTATTTCGATGATAAGTCTTTTTTCACCAGTTTGTTGAACTACTGTTTCTGCAACACCTAGTTTATTTACACGTTGTTCAATCGCAAATTGTAATCTCCCCATTACTTCAGGAGTAATTTTTGCAATTTCTTTTGTTGTTTGAGCTTCCAAAACTAATCTGGAACCTCCTACAAGGTCTAAGCCTAATTTTGTCGGTTTAACTACGATAATTATTGCGGATACTATTACTATCGCAACGATAAACCAGAACATTAAAATTTTGTTTTTCACTTCTTTTACCTCTTTATCAATATTAAAAATTTTATTTTTTAGAACTTATTATAATTTTATTCATAAATATAAAATTAATTTATAGCCTGCATTGGCTATAAATCATAAAAACTATCTATTGTCTTGAATAGATCTGCTTTTTCTTCTTCTGTCAGTTCTACTAAAGGTCTTCTTACATATTCTTCCATTATTCCTTTGTGAGCAAGAACTGCTTTAACTGGTATAGGGTTAGGTGCCATAAAGAATTTCCTAAATGATGGATATAATTTTTTATGCATATTTAATGCAGCTAAGAATTCACCTGTTTTGTAGTTTCTAATCATAGATTTGATTTCAGAGCCGAAAATATGTGATGCGACAGAAACAACCCCTCTAGCTCCAAGTGCCAACATTGGAAGTGTTAGACTGTCATCTCCTGAATATACAGAAAAATCAGAAGGACATAGTAACTTCATTTCAGTTACTGCATCCATATCTGGATAGCTTTGTTTTATTGCAACAATATTTTCATATTTATTTGCAAGTTCTGCGACAGTTTCAGGTTTCATATTCACACCTGTACGGCCTGGAATATTGTATAAAATTATAGGAAGATGAGTGCTTTCTGCCATTGCAGAAAAGTGTTCAATCATTCCTTTTTGGTTTGGCTTGTTATAATATGGAACAACTGAAAGTAGAGCGTCAACATCTTCTTTTTCTGCTAATTTAGCAGTTCTAATAGCTGTAGCAGTACAATTTGAACCGGCATTCATAATAACTTTTACTTTATTTTCAGAAGCACGTCTTACTGTACTTAAAAGCTCCAAGTCTTCTTCATGTGTTAGAGTAGGCCCCTCTCCTGTAGTTCCTCCAACCAAGATTGCATCACTTCCATGTGCAATTAAGTATTTTGTTAATTCTTCTGCTTTGGAATAGTCAATTTCTCTTTTTTCGTTAAAAGGCGTTACCATAGCCGTTATAACTTCTCCGGCATCATATCTTAGAGCCATAATTTACCCCTTTCCTATATCCCTATCTTATTTACATAACTGAATTATAAAACAAAATTGCTTGAATTGTGTAAAATATTAAGTTTTTATTCTTTTTTTTGCTCACTTAAATAGTTTATGCTAACATCTAAATTATGAATTGGAAGAATTTGAGTAAAAAGAGGAAGGCTTATATCGGAGCGTTTGCTGCAATTGTAGGATTGCTATTGTGGGCGTTCATTTCTGCCGGTATAATTACTCACAACTTTAACAGAGCGCAGCTTTCTACTGATAAAGACAGGCAAGAAGCATTAATTAGCGGAATAATTTTGACAGAAACCAAAGATGAAAAGAAATATTGGGAAATCTATGGTGAAACAGGTCGATATGATAGCAAAAATGGTGTTGCTATGCTAAATAATGTTATTGGGAATTTTTATGATGATAAAAATGAAGTTTCAATGAGTTTTGAATCTTCAAGTGGAACGTATAACGAGCATAAAGGTCAGATAATACTTTATGATAATACTTTTGTTGCAATAAAAGATGGCACAACTCTAAGAACAAACAGACTCGAGTGGTCAGGAAATGACAAGCCAATTATTGCAAGAGGAAATATTAGAATTTCTCGTAACAAGCAGTTCCTTGCGACAGCAAAACAAGTAGAAATTAGTCCGAATTATGAAAGTTTTAAAATAGTAGGTAATGCTGTCTCAAAAATATATTCAGAAGATAATAAAAACGGAACGAAAAAAGATAGTTTGATAAATTTAGGGAGATAAAATGAAAAAGCTACTTATATCTTTAGCAGTTATATTATTAGCAGGATGCATGGTAGTGCAAGCTGAGGATTTGATTATTGAGTCAAAAACTCAAAGTTATAATGAAGCTGAAAATAAATTGAAATTCGAAGGAGATGTTAATGTCTCTGTCGGAGATATGAGAGTTGTAGGTGATAGAGCAGATGTTTCAATGGACGAAAATCAAAAATTGGATACTGCAACTTTTTACGATAAACCTTATGCTTTTGAAATAAAAAAGAATAAAAAAAGAGAAGTAAAGGCAAATATTTTGAAATTGTCCTTAATTACAAAAGTTGTCCGTGCAGAGGGTGACACTCAATCAACTGTATTTGATGGGAAAGTACCTATTGCAGTTATCAACTCTGATGTTCAGGAATACGATACCAAAACAGGTGTTATGACTGCTACCGGTAAAGTTGCAATAACTTATAAGGAACTTGAAACTTTTTCAGATAAAGCAAAAATCAAAACTGATAAAAATGGTGATTTGAAAAATATTGAATTGATTGGAAATGCTAGAATCAAGCAGGATAATAATGAATCATTTGCTGATCGTTTTGATTACAATGCAACAACAAAAATGCTTGTAGCTACTGGGAATACAACTTCGAATGCAATAATGGAAAACGGTAAAAAATTAGTTCTTAAATCTCATCGTCAAGAATATATGCAGGATAAGAATATTTTTACAGCTTCAGGCAATTGCAGAGTTTGGTTTGACGATTATTATGCTGTCGGGCCTAAAATGACGGTGTATCCAAATAGCGCAGGAAAACCGAATGATATATATTTTAATGGCCGTTCTAGTATCACGCAAGGTGTAAGAACTATTTATGCTGATAGAATAAAAATGACATTAAAACCTAAAGATTTTCATGCCGAAGGAAACACAAGAACTGTTATAAAAAATATCGGATCAGGAGACAGCGATGATTCAGATATGAGTTTAGGGCTATAGTAATAAAAGATAATTGTAAAAGAGGGATTATAAATGAGTGAGAAAGTTGATAAGGCTTTAGAATACTACCAAAAAGGCGACTATCAAAAAGCAATTGATACATTTAGTTCTGTGTTGGAAACAGAAAAAGATAGTGCTGAAATCCATAATAACATTGCATTATGTTATGCGCAGTTAGGTGATATGGAAAAAGCTGAGAAATATTATCTAAAAGCACAAGAATTGAATCCTAAATTGCCTCAAGTGTATATAAATCTTTCTGATATATATTATAGAAAAAAAGATATGGATAGTGGTATTCAATTGCTATCTCAAGGAATTTTTGAAATTCCAGATAATCTTGTATTAAGACATTATCTGGCTCGTTTTTATATGGAAGATGCAAGACTTGACTTAGCTATTGATGAGTTGGAATATGTTTTGGAAAAACAACCTGAAAATTATGATGCATATTATGATTTAGGAAAAGTCCATTTTGAACTTGGGAATTATCAATGTGCGATAGAAAATTTTGAGAATGTACTAGAATTTAAAGATGAAAATCCTTTGATTTATTATTATCTGGGACAAGCATATGAAGCTAATAATGAAATTGATAAAGCACTATCAAACTTTTTAAAGACTATTGCAAGAAATCAGAATTTCCATCCGGCATATAAAAAAGCTGCTATTTTATTTTTAGCAAGAGAAGATTATGAAGACGCTATAGAGTATTTTGAGGATTATATAGAAATGGATATTCCTCAAGAAGAAAAAAATAAGATTAAAGAATTAGTAGAACGAATAAAGAAAAAAGCTAATGAGTAATCAAGATTATTGGATAGCCTTTTCTTCGATAGAGCAGATAGATAGTTCTTTCGTACAGAGGTTGTATAATTATTTTGGAGATATAGAGGTTGCGTTTAATTCAAATCTGAAAGATTTGTCTCAGATTGAAGGGTTAAGCGTAAAGAAAGCTGAAAACTTTATAAAAGCACGTGATAAAGTAGATATAAAAAAAGTAGTCGATGGAGTGCTTAGTAGAGGAATAAGTTTTCTGACTTTTGAAAATGAAAATTATCCTTATATGCTTCGTCAAATTTCAAATCCTCCTACTGTTTTGTATTACAAAGGAGATTTGTTTTCTTGTAATTTAGATAGAACTCTTGCAGTAGTTGGCTCAAGAAAAGCTTCGTCTTACGCAAAAGAAGCATTATCTAAAATTATTTCTGAATTAGAAAATACAGATGTTTGTATTGTTTCAGGTCTAGCATCAGGCTTGGATACAGTAGCTCATACTTCTGCAATAGAGAGTAATTTAAAGACAATAGGAGTAATTGCAAGTGGGTTTGACCATATTTATCCTGCGTCAAACAAACATTTGTATGAAAAGATTGAAAATCATTATGGAGCTGTAGTTACTGAATACTATCCGACTTTTGAACCTCTAAAATTTCGTTTCCCTCAAAGAAATAGAATTGTTTCAGGACTTTCATATGGAACTTTAGTTGCAGAAGCATCTTTAAAAAGCGGAGCTTTAATTACTGCAAATCTGACGTTAGAGCAAGGTAGAGAGCTAATGTGTATTCCGGGGATGATTACTAATCCTAATACTCAAGGAATATACAAGTTGTTGAAAAATGGTGCGACTTTGGTGACTTGTGCCGATGATATTCTAGAAGCTTTAAATTGGGAAGTCAAAAGTGAACAGAAAAAACTTTTTGACGTTCCTGAGATGTCAGAAGAAGAAATAATTATATATAAAACATTGGAAGTAGAAGAAAAAAATGTCGATGAGTTGTTAGTCCTTACCAAGTTAAATATTGATAATTTATTGATGTACTTGACAACAATGGAGCTTAAAGGCATAATTAAACAAGTCGACGGGGATAGATACAAGAGAGTAGTATAAATGGCGAAAACAGAAGAGAAAACAGCTGAAAAGAAGAATAAAAAAGAAAAATCACTAGTGATAGTAGAGTCTCCTGCTAAATCTAAAACAATACGAAAAATTCTAGGGGATAGCTATCAAATAGAAGCGAGTTTTGGTCACGTAAGAAATTTGCCGACCAAAGATCCATCAACAGAGAACTTGGGCTTTGATATAAATAATAATTTTGAACCAAAGTTTGAGGTTATACCGGGCAAACAAGCTGTTGTAAAAAAACTGAACGACTTAGCCAAAAAAGTTGACAGAATATATCTTGCATCCGACCCCGATAGAGAAGGAGAGGCTATAGCTTGGCATGTGCGCCAAATTTTGAAAGTTCCTGATGATAAGATTTCTCGAATTGTCTTTAACGAAATTACTCCAAAAGCGGTTAAACATTCTGTTGAAAACCCTCGAACTATTGATATGGATATGGTTCAAGCTCAACAGACAAGACAAATTCTTGATAAACTGGTAGGTTACAAATTGAGTCCTGTATTGTGGAAGCAAATAGGTAATAGAAATCTATCAGCAGGTAGAGTTCAATCTGTAGCATTGCGTATGATTTGTGAGAGGGAAGAAGAAATCGAAAAATTTATCCCTCAAGAATATTGGTCAATCCATGCTGAACTAGAAAAAGATGGTAAAATATTCGAAGCAGAATTGTCCAAGATAAAAGACAAAGCTATTGAAAAAACTGTAAAAAATCAAGAAGAAGCTCAAAATATAGTCAATTATTTGCAAGATTCTTCAAGAAAATTTGAAGTTTCGAAAGTGACTAAAAAAACAATGAAACGTAAGCCTACAGCTCCTTTTATTACATCTACACTTCAAAGGGCAGCGAGCTCAAAGCTTGGATTTGGTGTTCAAAAAACTATGCAAGTAGCTCAAAAGTTATATGAAGGTATGGAAATTGATGGTACTCCTGTCGGTTTGATTACATATATGAGAACCGATAGTGTGAGGGTTTCTGATGATGCACAAGCAATGGCAAAAGATTATATTTTAGCTAATTATGGTGAAAAATATTACCCTGAAACTCCTAATGTATATGTAAAGGGGAAACAGAATGTTCAGGATGCTCACGAAGCGATAAGACCTTCTTATCCTGAGCGTACACCTGAAAGCATTAAAAAATATCTTGATAACGATCAGTATAAGCTGTATAAGTTAATTTGGGATAAATTTATGTCTTCTCAAATGGCCAATGCTGAGGTCGCTAACAAATCTTTAGAAATTAAAGCTGGAGACTATACTCTTAAAGCAGGTACTAGTAAGATAACATTTGATGGGTTTTTAAAATTGTATAATGATGCTGATGACGATCAGCAAGAAGCAGAATCTAAAATTCCTGATTTAGAAAAAGGAGATAAGGTTAATTGTAAAAAGGTTAATCCAAAACAACACTTTACTCAACCTCCTCCTCGTTATAATGAAGCGTCTTTAGTAAAAGCATTAGAAGAACACGGTATAGGACGTCCGTCAACTTATGCAACTATTATTACTGTAATCCAAACGAGAAAGTATGTAGAGAAAAAAGATAAAGCTCTTCATCCGACTTTGCTTGGACGTACGGTGTCAAAACAGTTGGTCGCTCAGTTTGCAGATATTATGGATTATAAGTTTACTGCAGGCATGGAAACAAAACTAGATAAGATTGCAGAGAAAAAAGCTGTATGGAATAAAGTTTTGAAAGATTTTTATACCCCATTTATTGAAGAAGTTAATAAAGCTTTGCAAAATGGTGAACGTGTAAAAATTGAAAGTAAAATAAAATGCCCAAATTGCGGAAAGCCAATGGTGTTAAGAACAAGTAAATTTGGAACACAATTCCTTGGTTGTTCTGGATACCCAGATTGTAAGACGATGATGTCTTTAAATGCCCTATCTGAGGAAACAGATGAGGAAAAATCAACAGAACCGGAAGTCTGCGAAGAAAAATGTGAAAAATGTGGCTCTGATATGATATTCAAAACAGGTCCATATGGCAAATATATGGAATGTACTAATGCGGATTGCAAACATAGAAAACCGTATAGAAAATCAACAGGAGTAAAATGCCCAAAATGTGGTAAAGGCATGATTGTTGAGAGAAAATCAAAACGCGGTACTGTATTTTATGGCTGTGATAAATATCCTGATTGCGACTTTACATTATGGAATGAACCTACAGGTGAGGAATGCCCAGAATGTAAGTCTTTATTGGTTAAAAAAGTTCTTAAAAAAGGTACAGTTATTGCTTGTTCAAATATGAAATGCGGTTATAAAAAAGAACTTGTAGAAGAAAATCAAGAGGCATAATTAAGAAAACTTATTAGAAGGTGCAAAATGAATCCTGAATTATATGAACGTTACTTGGCAAAAAAGGCTAAAAAGTTAGGAATTTCTGTAGAAGAACTAAAGGCTCAAGGTACAACACCAATAGCTACATCTTCTGCTACTGAAGCAGAAACTTCTATTAGTGGTACTACTGATGCGATTCCTCAAGAGCAAAATACTTCTTTTGAAAAACCAACAACTTTGAATAATTATACATCATCAGCTCAGACAGTGACTTCTAATTATATGCAGAGTAATATAGAGCCTTCTTCAAATACTTTACAGCCACAGTATATTCAGCGTACTATTCAAGAGCAGATCGATGCTCAAAATTCTGTTGTGCAAGAAACATCATATGTACAATCTCAAGAATCTGATAAATATGCCCCATATTCGAATATGCAACCTGAGACAGTAAAAACTGATGTTCCTTCATATATATTTGGACCATCTCGTATGGAAGAAGAAAAAAAGGAACCTGTACAAAGTTATAACAATTCGTTGAATGTAAATACTTCTGCTGTTACTTCAGAAGAAATTCAGGATACAAGAGAAAATAGATTTGCTCTTATTGGTTATCCTTTAGGGCATTCATTATCTGCAGTAATTCATTCTGCAGGTTTTAAAAGTTTAGGTATTGATGCTACTTATGAAATTTTGGAGACTCCTCCTGATGATTTGGTGGATAGATTAAAGTTTTTGAAACGTCATAATTATAAAGGTTTTAATGTAACTATCCCTTTAAAATTACCTATTTCTTTATTTGTTAATGAAGTTGATAAATATGCTGACCTTGCTAGAGCAGTAAATACTGTTTCTATAGAAAAGGATAGGTCATTAAAAGCTTATAATACAGATGTAATTGGATTTAGACGTGCAATCCCTAAAGATGTTATTATACGAGGCAAAAAAGTTGCCGTGTTAGGTACTGGTGGTGCAGCTCATGCAGCTTGTGTTGCCTTAGTAGAATGTGGAGTAGATGAAATAGCTTTTTTCACAAGAAATATCCCAAATTCTATAGATTTGATGAATTATGTAAGACGTAAGTTTCCATCAGTTACTTTTAATGTTTATCAAATAGAGAATATTAGAAATTTATCAGAGTATGCAATGCTTGTAAATACAACTCCTATAGGTATGCTAGGAAAAGCGGGAGATATGATGCCTGTAGAAAGATATGCTCTAGAAACTTTGGATAAGAATGCTGTTGTGTACGATGTAATTTATAATCCTAAAAAAACTGTATTAATCAAAGAAGCAGAAAAACTTGGTTTGAGGGTTATTACAGGTCTAGATATGTTTATTTATCAAGCTGTTGCAGCACAAGAAATATGGTTCGGCAAGACTCCTGATTTTAAGGATATGAAAATTGCTGCTTTAGAAAATTTGTAATTTAAATTTATTCGTATCGTAAAGCGTCAATTGGATTGAGTAGAGAAGCTTTGTAAGCCGGATAGTATCCGAACAGTACCCCTATAAATCCTGAAAAACCAAGAGAAAGAAGTATTGAAAAACTAGAAATAACAATAGACATATCGCTAAAAATTTGAATTGCTTTTGATGCCGTAACTCCTATAAATACCCCTATAAGTCCTCCGATAATTGAAAGAAGGAAAGACTCTATCAGAAATTGAATTCTTATATCGCTTGGTTTTGCACCTATTGCCATTCTTATGCCGATTTCTTTAGTTCTTTCTGTTACTGATACAAGCATAATATTCATAATACCAATTCCTCCGACAAGCAATGAAACAGAGGCAATTGCTCCAAGCAGTATTGACATAGTTCTTGCGGATGATTTTATAGTTTCTTGCATTTCTGCTAGGTTCCTTACAGTAAAATCATCTTCTTGGTTTTTTCCGATATTGTGTCTGTCTCTTAGTATTTCATTAATATCTTCCTCTGTTTGAGAGATAATTTCTGAATTTTGTGCTTGTACATTTATCATTTTTACAGTACCAGGGAAATCAGTACCAAATACTTTCTTTTGAGCAGTTGTAATTGGAATAAAGACCAAATCATCTTGGTCTTGTCCCATACCGTTTTGTCCTTTTACTTTAAGGGTTCCGATAACTTTAAAGGGGACATTTCCTATTCTTATTGTTTTATTTAGTGGATCCATATCTCCAAAAAGTTCTGTTGATACGGTGTTTCCGATTATTGCAACTTTCGTATTATTTTTTATATCTTCTGGAATAAAGTTGCGTCCTTCAGCTATGTCATAGTTTCTTATGTAAAGATATGATTGAGTTGTGCCTGCGACAGATGTTGCCCAGTTTTGGTTCCCATATGTTATTTGTTGAGCTTCAGAAGAATATGGAGCTACTGCAAGTACTCCACGAGCTAATTTGTTTATTGCTTCAGCATCTTTTAGAGTTAGTGTCGGACGTGTTCCTGATCCCATTCTTACACCACCTGAGGTTACAGAACCTGAACGAATCATAAGCAGGTTACTTCCCATAGATTCCATATCTTTAGCAATTTTTACGCTAGCTCCTGTTCCCACTGCTAGCATAATGATTACAGCACTAACCCCTATGATGATACCAAGACTTGTTAGTATTGAACGCATTTTATTAACTTTTAATGATACTACAGCCATTTTTAATGTTGACTTAAAATCTATCATAATGTTTCCTTTTTTTTAGTATGGGATAGTTGTATGAGTATTAATTTCATCAGAAATTATATTGCCATCCTTAAATTTAACAACTCTTTTGCAATATTGTGCTATATCAGGTTCATGAGTTACCAGTACAATAGTTTTACCCATTTCTTTATTAAGATTTACAAAAAATTCCATAACTTCGATACTTGTTTTTGTATCAAGATTCCCTGTCGGTTCGTCTGCAAGGATAAGAGGTGGATCGTTAATTATTGCACGTGCGATAGCAACTCTTTGTTGTTGACCACCTGACATTTGGTTTGGCATGTGGGTCGAGCGACCTTCAAGTCCTACTATTTTTAAAGCTTTCATTGCTCGGTCGTATCTTTCTGATTCAGGAATTCCTTTATATATCATAGGGAGCTCAACATTTTCAACTGCAGAGGTCCTTGATATAAGGTTGAATCCTTGGAATACAAATCCCATTTTGATATTTCGGATATCTGATAATTCATCAGTATTTAGTGATAGGACATCTATACCATCAAGAAGATAGCTCCCTGAATTAGGTTTATCAAGGCAGCCAAGCATATTCATAAAAGTTGATTTTCCAGATCCTGACGCTCCCATAATAGCAACGAACTCTCCTTCTTCAATGGATAGAGATACATTATTCAGAGCATTAAAGTAGTCATCTCCGGTTTGATATCTTTTTATTGCATTTTTTACTTCAATAAGTGCCATTTTTATCTTTCTTGTGTTTAGAACATTCTTGGAGCTCTTGGTTGGGAGCGTTTATTATTTTTATTTTTACCTTTGATTCCGGTTATGATTTTCATGCCTTCAGCAAGATCTTTTGATATTACTTCTGTGTTTGAGTCATCGCTAGCTCCGGTTTTAATATCAACTCTGTGAGGTTTTCTGTTTTTCATTACCCAGATACCTTGGTTTTTGTATTTGGTTCCGTCTGTATTTGGTGTAAACTTAAGTGCAATATTTGGAGCACATAAAACATTTTCACTTTTGTCTGTAATTATTGATACATTCGCAGTCATTCCAGGGATAAGTTTTAGGTCTTCATTTTTTACATCAACAATTACTGAGTATGTAACTACATTTGATACGGTTGTAGGAGAAATTCTTACTTGGGTAACTTTTCCAGTGAATTCACTGTCAGGATAACCATCTAGGGTGTAGATAACATCTTGTCCTTCTTTTACTTTCCCGATATCTGCTTCAGATACATTTACTTCTATTTGCATTTTAGTTAGGTCTTGAGCTATTGTAAATAGTTCAGGAGCTTGGAAACTCGCTGCAACAGGTTGACCTAAGTCGATTTCTCTTGAAATAATTGTACCGTCTACAGGTGCTATGATTTTTGTATAGCCCAAATTGGTTTGTGCTGTTTTTAAAGATGCTTGGTATTGTCTTACTTGTGCTTGAGCTGCTTTAATTTGAGCAAGATCAGACATGTATGTGCTATACATTTGATCTAATTCACTTTTAGCTACAAAATTTTTAGCATATAAGTTTTTGTATCTCAAATACATTTTTCTATCATAGTCGGCTACAGCTTGAAGTTTTGCAACATTTGCTTGGGCATTGTTTATTTGAGCTTGGTTTTGTTGTACTGTAGCTTCAAATGTCGCAGGGTCAATTTGGGCTAGTACTTGCCCTTTTTTTACTTGGGAGTTGAAATCTACATAGATTTCCTTAATTAGCCCTGATACAGTTGAACCTACACTTACTGTATTTACAGGGTTAATTGTCCCTGATGCTTCTACAAATTGGGTTATTGTACATTTCTCTAAGTCTTGTGTCTCGTATCTGACTCTTTTATTAAATGCTTTTATTGAAAGCATTATAGTTAATAATATTATAATTCCGATAATTGGTATTAAGTATTTTTTTTGTATTTTCATTTTTAATCCTCTATTGTTATAGTTACTGTTTGAGGTAATGCCATTGCTTTTTCAAGGTTTGCTCTTGCAACGTTGTAATTATATACTGTTTGCACATATTCATGTTGGGCGTTGTTGTAGTTTACTTTTGCATCTTGTAGTTGAATGTAATCTCCTATCCCTACAGCATATCTGCCATCTGCAAGTTCAAAGTTTTCCAAAGTTTGTTTTACCTTTACAGCAATTAGTGGAATTTGTTTTTCCAATTGTTTCATGTTGATATATGCATCTTGGACTGCAAAATATATATCTTGTTTTGTTAAATCTATTTCGTTTTGTGCTATATCTACTTGTATTTTGGCGTTATCTATTTCTTTTTTTGTGCTTAATATATTTAGACTTGTTGAAAGGTTTAATGATACGTTAAAAGAGTTTGTATTATTTGTATCTCTATATCCGTAGCCACCTCTTGCACTTAGTTCGGGTAGATAAGCTCTTTTTGTATATTTTAAAGCTTCTTTCATTGCACTAAGAGTAGAATCAAAAGCTTTTAAATCAGGTCTGTTTTTGTATGCAATTTTAACGGCTTCTTCAAATGTGTATGGGAATGGTTCAAATTTATAATCTTGAAGTACATCAATTTTTTGGACTTGAGATGTTAAAAAAGCATTATTTACATCTTTAGGAGGTGCGCTGATATCTTTTGATTCAGATATTTTTTCAAGGTTGACGGGTGCGTAATTGCTTGTAAAATTAAAAGTTTCTGTGTTTTCTATTTCATATTCGGGCGCAAACGCAATGTACATTGAATTGTTAAGTTTAACAAGAGCATTTTGATAGCTTTTTTCTGCTTCTACTAGTGATACTTTTGAATCACTTAAATTTACTTCAGCGTTTACTAGGTCTATTTTTGATTTTATTCCCTCTTCAAAATATGCTTTTGTTCTTTGGTAGTTGCGTTCATTAATTTGGACATTTGCCTTGTTTATATCAACACTTGCTTTTGCTGCAAGTACTCCGTAATAATTCGTTTTTACTCCAAAAATTGTTTCAAGCACAGTATAGTCAAAATTATAAAGTGCTGTAATCATATTAAACTTATTCATTTTAATATCGGCATTAGTTTTGCCAAAGTCAAAAATTAGTTGTTGAATAGATGCTTCTGCGGAATAATAGTTTATGTTTCCGTTTCTCATAAGACTGTTACTTGTCGCATTTTGTGCTGCGTAGTAACCTGTACCTATTCCAATAGTAGGGAAAAATGCTGATTTTGAAATTGTTACGTTATTTTTTGCAAGTCCATAATTATATTTTGCTTTTTTTACTGCCGGACTGTTTTTAAGCGCAAGTTCTATACAATCTTTTATATTAAGTATTGCATTTTTTTCAATGCTTACATTTTCTATTGCAATTGCACTATTGTTCCCAAGCAATAGTACAATCATTATAGGTATAATTTTATTTTTTAAATTTTTTATTCCCAATTACTCTATATCCTCATGCTCTGGATATTTATATAACGATTAAATCATATTTATTGTTCATTTTAATCATTTACGAATATGAAATCCTACAAATTTTTGCAGTACTAATATTTAGTTTATTAATTATTTTTAAAGTTCCAAAAATCTTTTTGTAGCATTACTAAAAATGGAATTAATTCAAGACGACCTACAAGCATCCATATTATCATTATTAATTTTGTTATATCGTGTATTGTTGCAAAATTTCCCATTGGTCCTATAATTTTTCCCAGTCCTGGCCCTATATTCCCTATAGCAGTGATTGAACTTGTAAGTCCAATGGTAGCATTTTGTTCAATTATAGAGATAATTACAGCGCCTACTGCGAAAATAAATAAGTAAAAACATACAAATACAATAATTTGTCTTGCGATTTCGGGAGCTACTGTTTTATCATCTACTTTTATATTCAAAATAGCATTTGGATGTAATATTCTAACAAGTTCACTTTTCATTGACTTGTAAATAATAATCCATCTAGTCATTTTTATACCACCACCGGCAGAACTTGCGCAAGAACCGACAAACATTACAAGAAATAACAAAATTTTAGATGTGAAATCCCATTGAGCAAAATCAACACTTGCAGATCCAGTAGATGTCATTATACTTATTACTTGATATAGTGAATGGGTAATGCTTTCAAAAATATTATATTGGCTATTCAAAAATAGTGAAATCGCGATAAAACCTGACATAATCAATACTACAGAAAAGTATGTTCTAAATTCTTCACTTTTAAATAATATTAAAGGATTTTTTTGATTTATAGCTTTGTACTGCAAATTAAAACTTGCTCCTGCAAAGAACATGAATATTAATATAATCCAAGTAATATAGTATGAATTATACCCCATTATACTCTGAGAATTAGGAGAAAAACCTCCTGCTGCCATAGTTGAGAACGAATTACAGATGGCATCAAATCCATTCATTCCAAATAACATCAGTAGTATAATTTCAGAAATTGTAATTCCTGCATAAACTTTCCACAACGCAGATGCAGTGTTTCTTATTCTTGGTGTAAATTTATCTTCTGTAGGCCCAGGTGCTTCTGCAAAAAACATTTGACGTCCTGCGACTGCAAACTGTGGTAATATCGCAATAAATAATACGATAATTCCTAAACCTCCGAGCCATTGAGTTAAAGATCTCCAAAAGAAAAAAGCATGCGGATATTCAAAATTTGTTAATATAGTCGCACCGGTTGTTGTGATACCGGAAACAGATTCAAATAGTGCATTTATGAAACTAATTCCATAAAAAGTATATGGGATAGCTGAAATTACTCCGAATACAATCCAAGAAATCACAACAGTAAAAAGAGCTTCTGCTTTTTTTATGTCATTTAAATTATCTAATATCGCAGCGCCTTTTATGCCTTTTTTTAAGTATAAGCCTAAAAATATAGAAATTAGTCCTGCATATAAAAATGGAGTTATTGACGAATATTCTTTGTAAAAAAGTGCAACCGCAATAGGAGATAAAATTACAACTCCTATATACATCATCACCAAACCTATAGCATATGACAAATAATTTAAACGCATACTATTTTACCTTGAAAAATTCCTTAATTATATTTGCAGATTCTGTTTTCGTAAACACAATTAAAATATCATTAGTGTTAATTACGGTATCTCCTTTAGGAATAATAACATTGTTTTTTCGTTGGATAATACCAATTACTCCATGAGCAGGCATTTTTAAATCCATAATTCTATTATTATTGAATTCAGGAATTACTGCAATTTCAAGAACTTCTCCTTGTCCTTGTTCAACGGTTGCAAGTATATCAACATTATTTTCTGCAAGATCATTTTTGACTTCACTTAATGCAGATGTTTTTGGAGATATTGCAACATCAATACCAACTTTTTCAAATAAAGGTATATTTATTACTTTTGCGACTCTTGCAATAACTCTTTTTACTCCGAGTTGTTTTGACAATAGAGAACATAATAAATTTCGTTCATCATTGTTAGTTACGCTTATCACAACATCGCTAGCACCGATTTCTTCTTCATCAAGTAGCTGTAAATTAGTACCATCTCCGTTTATTACAAGAGTATTTTTTAACTCCTCTGCAAGAAACTGACAACGTTCATAATCAGTTTCTATAATTTTGGTCTTAATTTTCATAGCTTCAAGACTTTTAGCTAGCATTAAACCAACATTGCCTCCACCTATAATTGAAGCATTTTTTACGTACTCTTTTTCATGGAAAAATCTTCCTGCAAGTATATCAAGAGAGTGTGATGTTCCCATAAAAATAAGTTTATCTCCGACCCAAAGCTCTGTATCTCCGTATGGAATAAATAATTCACTGTTTCTTGTGACTCCTACAATAAGAGTTTCTTTTGGAAATCCGCAGTCTTTAACTTTTTTATTTGCAAGAATTGATTCTTCTTTAATTCTAAATTCAAGAAGTCTTGCTTTCCCGTCTGCAAAGTTTTCAACATCAAGTGCATGTGCGACGGTTACAATCCTAAAAATATCTTGAGTTAATAATTCTTCAGGCCAAATGATGTAATCTATAAAAAAATCACAGAAATGTTCCCCGTTTTTATTAAAACTCAATGTCTTTTTATATTCTTCTTTGCTGACAAAACAAATAGTTCTAATTCCACTCACTTTTTTAGCAGTAAGACAAGCTACAATATTAGCTTCATCAATTCCGGTGCAAGCAATAAAAATATCTGCATTTTGTATATCTGCACTTTTCAGAACATCAATATTAGATGCATTCCCCTGAACAAAACTAATATCAAGCTTATTACATTCATCAGTTCTGTTTTCTTCTTTATCTATAATAGTAATATCGTGGTCTTCAAAAAACTCCGTAGCAAGCAGACAGCCTATTTCTGTTGCTCCATAAATTAATATTTTCATAATAAACGAATTATATATTAAGTAAATTTTTTTTACAAGTATATTAAGTTTTACGCAATTTAGCTTCTTGAGGACATTTATAGGAGGTATGTTGAGCAAGATTCCAAAAGTAAATTATGAAGCTTGTTATCCATCGAGATTGAAAAAGATTTTTAGATCGGATATCAATTATAAGACTTATGAAGAGTTCGTTCCGCACGTAAAAAGTGCTATTGTCGGGAATGTTTCGCCAGAAATAATTGCACTTTTTAAGACAGATAAAGGCCGCAATATAAAATCTTTTCAAAAAGGGTTGTCTAACATCACAAATTATCTTAGAGCTTGTTATAAGCAGATGAAAAAAGAAAATATGATTTTGCATGGTTTTGAAGATTTATCAGAAGATTTACCTGTATTTGAGGATATGATTTCCCGTATTGCAACAAAATGCCTTAAAAGTGTTTTGCCTCAGAATTCACATGCCGAACTTAAATATGTAAATCGAGGAACTTGGGGAAATGTTTTTAAATTCTCTTTGAAAGATGCTAATGGTAATCCAATTATGCATGATAAAGCTTTTAAAGTTTATCATAATGTACAATCTCCAATTTCTTGGTTATCAAATATTCATAACAACTATGCTGAAGCAAATTTTTGGACTTTTTTGAAATATGCTGCAGGACACAAATTAGATAAAACACAGTTTGTAAAGCACTACATTTCGGATTTAAAAAGTGGTTATGCAATAACTGAATATATTGATGAAAGTATACCCAAAACAACTTCAAGACTTAATATAAGAGCTTTGCTAGGTGTTAGAACCAAAGATCCTAACGTCCCCATTATGGACAAGTTGTACGACGCAGGAGGGTTCTCTAAAACTCCTGATTTTATAGATGATAAGGTTGTTCGTAGATACTTTAAAAAATTATGGTATAGAAATTCTTCAAAAGAAAGAACGCAAGTAATTGAAGATTTAGAAAATAAAATCTCCAATCCTAAAACTCCCCACCGTGATAAAATTAAAAAGGCTTTAGAATTATTTAAACAAAAGCAAAACAAATACTATCAAATAATTTAATATCTGTAATGCAAGAATTGCTATTATTGGTGAAAAATCTAAGCCACGGTATGGAGGAATTATTTTACGGAATAAATCTAAATAAGCATCAGTTACAATCCTAATTGTGCTCCAAGGATTGTTTTCCCATCTGATGTTAGGAATCCAGCTTAAAAATATTCTTAAAATAATTAAGAAAAAATATAAGTTGAATACATTATTTATTCCGTAAATTATTCCATTAATCATTTTTTACCTCTTATAATTGAGAGTTTTTCTTAGTATTTGCACAGTTGCATACATTTCTTTCTGTAGGGATTTTTTCAATCATATTGAATAATAATGATTTCAAGTTTGCAACGTTATTATTAAACACTTCTATTACTTCATGGTGAGAAACAGGAGGAACATCTCCTACTAGACCTGCATCATAATCTGTAATTAAAGAAATGTTAAGTGGACACATGTCCATTTCTTTTACTAAATATGCTTCAGGGAATGCAGTCATATTGATTACTTCCCAACCTTGGTTTGTAAAGAATTTAGATTCTGCTTTTGTAGAGAATCTAGGTCCGTTAATTACAACAACAGTACCTTGTTCATGTATTGTAATTCCTAATTCTTTTCCAGTTCCTATAGCAAGTTTTCTTAATTCCGGACAATAAGTTTCTGCAGCAGAAGGGTGAGTTACGATAGGTCCTTCAAAGAAAGTTGTTTTTCTTCCATCTGTCCAGTCAACGAACTGATCACAAATTACAAAATCACCTGGTTTAACGTGCTTTTGTAAGCTGCCTGCTGCACAAGGAGAAATAACTCTTTCACAACCTATAGACTTCATAGCCCATACATTGGCTCTGTAATTTATTAGGTGTGGAAGTATTGTGTGATTTCTTCCGTGACGAGGAATAAATGCAACTTTGTGTTGTCCGATTGTTCCTAAAAATACATTGTCACTTGGCATACCATAAGGTGTTTCAATTTTGATTTCTTCAATATTATCAAGGAATTTATAAAATCCTGATCCACCAAATACACCGATAGTAGCTAATTTTTTATTTTCCATAATATTTTACCTCTCATTTTTTCTATTTATTTATTCTAGCACGAAAATTTTTAATGGCCAAAAATTCTAAATTTAAGTAAATTTATAATTGTTAACAATACACTATAAAACCTGTAAAATAAGGCGTTACAAGGGTCTTGTTTTCTGCTGTTTTTTACTAAGGGGTTGAAATTTCAAATTTTTGTACTATTATGGTGTTACAAACTTTTATTTCCGGAAGTAAAAACTTCCTTTATAGAACTATTTAGGAGGTCATTTTTGGAAATTTTCAATTTACAACATAGAGGATTACATTTTGAGAAAACTATTACTGTTAACTTTTACACTAGTGTGTATTGTATTCACACAGGCACAGGCGAACGCAGCTGATGTCAATTCTGTAAAAGCAACAATAGTAAAGCACGCTCTTGAATTAGGAGTGGATCCTGCTATTGCATTAAGTATTGCAAGAACAGAATCAGGTTTCCGTCATGAAGCGCGTAGCTCTCATGGAGCTGTTGGAGTTTTTCAATTGATGCCTTCAACCGCTAGAAGAATGGGGTTAAATCCTTATTCTTTGAATGATAATATCAGAGGCGGTATTATGTATTACAAAAAAATGTATAATATGTTTGGCTCAGTTGAACTAGCTTTAGCTGCTTACAATGCAGGTCCTGGAAATGTAAAAAGATACAATGCAGTTCCTCCATATGGTGAAACAAGAAGATTTGTATCGAAGATTATGACTGATGTTAACAGACAGAAGTATAATCCAGATCCTGCAGTTGTAAATGCGAGAAAGAAAAATGCGCAAGCTGTAGCTGCTTCAAAGGCTACACAGCATACAATGGCAAAAGCTCCAGCCGCTGTTGTTAAGTCGTCAGGGGTTAAGGTTAAAGACGCAAAAGACTTGAATGTAGAGCTTTTAGATGAAAAACAAATAGAGTTAAAACTTGAAACTCAAACTATTGCGATATAGAATTAAAAGTGTAAAAAGTTAAACAAAATGTAGAAAAGGCAGGATTAATATCCTGTCTTTTTCTATTGTTACTTTTCGTTACAAAACAATGTATTATATTAAAGAAATATTTTAAATATGCCGTACATCTATTTGTATCAAAGGAAATTTATAAAAGAAAGGGACTAAAGATACAATGGGAATGTCAGCAGCACAAGCAAGATTATTGAGCATTACGGCCAGATTGACCGATAATGAAATGCGTTCTCAATTAATAACTAATTCAAAGCTTCGTTTGGCTGACAAATCATCTGAAGCAAATTCAGATTATATGAATGCATTAAATGCAACATCTTTAATGTACAACTCATATAACAGTAATGGAGAAAAAATATCACAAAGTTTAACTCCTTCTCTTTTGATGAATTATAATGATTTGAAAACTCAGTATGGTCTTGTAAATTCATCAGGACAATTAATGGTAAGCGGTATAGATAAACAAAACTATGAAAATAGTGATACATTAATTGAGTTCTTAAGATGTTATGGTGTTCCAATGATTGAAAATCCTGCTTATGGAGAAGCTTTGACTGGAATATATGGCGAAAATTATTCTTTATACTATGATGAGAATGATATATATAAATGGGATCAATATTTAACAAATTTAACTACAAATAATATTTCAAATATAAATAACCTTTTATCTAAAAATGCAACTAATTTTACAGAGGCAGATTTTAATGCGATTTTTGGTTATGTAAATAATTGGAAGTCTTCTCTTGCAGGTTTAGCTATTGAAGATTATACTGCAATTGGTGGTTCTTTTGGAGATTATATTAATCATACATTGACCCCTCCTGCAGTTACATATCCTGATGAGCTTAGTGCAGAATTTTACTATCCTGTAATTACAGGTAATAGTGAACTAGCAAATAAATTTGTGAATGCTTCACAAGGATGCTATAACAATGCTATTAGAGGATCTGGAAATAGTATTTGCTATTTACATGTATTAGCTCATTTGATGAATTTACAAAAAAGTGAAGTAAATAGTTCCAAAAATGTTGATAGTTCTTGGACACGTAATGAAACTACTACAACTGGAAGTAGTATAAGTGTTGGAGCTAATAAAATAAATGGATCTCAGATAAATATTGATGGAACAACTCCGGATATGGCTGAAGTTTCAGAATATTTGTGGGATTCTAATAATAAGTGTAAAGTTCCTGAAGATTCTTCAGATACAACTACTTATGGATCATCTGAAGGAGATAAACTTCTAAGCAACTACAAATGGGTTGATACGGATGGTGATGGTACCTATGAAAAAACATTAAAAACTTGGCCAGAAAGAATTGTTGATTTGTATTATGCTGTTGAAAAAAGAACGGATTTAGGTTTAGATTATAATACTCAGTTATTACCTGTTTTACAAAATTTTCAATCTGATATGGAAACAGCTTTATCTTCTGAATCTGTATTTGATAATGCAAAATTCAATAAAGCAGTTGAAGCTGTTATGAATTCTTTAAGAGATTGGGTTGGCGGCATAGAACCATTAAAATTGCAATACACTGATGCTTTATCTAAGATTCCTGAAAAAGAAATATTGGATGAAAGTGATCCAAGATGTGAATGGTATAAAAATCTATGGTATAGAATGGGAGGTATTTCAGAAACTCAAAAGGCTGATAATGATAATAAATACAAAGTATTGGATGAATCATTAATGAATAATGCAGAGTGGTTACAGTTCGCATTTGAACATGGTGTACTGTCAATGGAACAAGTTTCATTCTCAGAAAATGGTTCTATTACATATCCGAATATGGGAACATATGATTGGGTATCTATCCAATATAATAACGCAACAGATATTTCAAGTGCACAAAATGATTTAGCTATAGCTAAAGCTGAAGCAAAATATCAAAATGCTTTAAATGAAATAGAACAACAAGATAAAAAATATGATCAAGATCTTAAAAAATTAGATACTGAACATAGCGCACTACAAACTGAATATGATTCAGTAAAAAGTGTAATTGATAAAAACGTAGAACGTTCATTCAAAGCTTTTTCATAAATAAAAAAGGAACTCTTTAAGAGTTCCTTTTTTATTTATGCATTGAATGCATCAAAGAACGATTTAAGTAATTCATGTCCTTTGAGTATTGTTTTGTAGTCAAGATATTCTTCTTTAGAGTGCATGTTGCAGACAGTTGCAAGTCCTACAAGGTAAGGTGTGAAATTTTCACCCTTAGCATTTGTTTTATTGGCATAAATATGAGTTTCTGCTCCTGCGTGGAATGATGAAATTTCAGGAGTTACTCCTACTTTTTTAGCTGCTGTTTCAAAAAGAATTGGAATGTATTCATCATCTGTTTTTTCAAAAGGCGGTAGATGTTCTTCAAAAGTGATGGATGCTTTTGCAATGTTTTCGTATTCTTTGTTAAATTCATCTACTTCTAACTTCATTCTATCTTGAAGTTCTTGTTCATATTTTCTGCTTGAACTTCTTATAGAATAACTTACTTCTGCATCTGTATTTATAATATTTGTAACCTCAATATTGCCAGCCTTGATACCACCAATGTTACAAGATGTGACTACCTCTCCGTTTTCTGAATAATATACACCTTGAGGTAGGTTTGCAATAATATCTGCTATTAGTTTTGCAGCATTTTCTCTTGTAGAATCTCCAATGTCAATTCCTGAGTGTCCGCCTTTGTATGAATGAACTTTAATTCTTACTAAAGTATAGCTTGCTCCAGCCACTTCTAGCTGGCCTAAAGAATCACTATCACATACTAATACATATTTTGAATTTAGTTTATCAAATTCGACATGTCTAATCCCTGACATTCCGGATTCTTCATCTCTTGTAAACATAATTTCTAATCCGCCATGTTTTAGATTAGAAGATGCCAGTTCTTTTGCAAATAATAGTGCATTTGCAACACCTGCTTTATCATCAGCCCCAAGAGTTCTACCTTCTGCTCGTATAAAATCTCCGTCAAGATAAGTTTTTACCGGACTGTCATCTCCAATTACATCCATATGTGATGACAGTAATAGAGGCTGTTTAGTATTGTCTGTAGCTGGTACGTGGATATATACATTGTTATAATTATCAAACTTACAACTTATTCCATTCTTGTCACAATAATCTTTAATCCAATTAGCGACTTTTTCTTCTTTTAAAGATGGGGAAGGTATTTCTGCAAGATTGCAAAATAAATCAATAAGTTCGTACTCTCTTCTAATATCTTTTAAATCCATAATTAAGCTCCATATTATCTAATAAGCGAATTACATAATACCACTTTTTTCTAGATATAGCAAACCTTTTTTATTTTATATCTACAACGCTTACTCCATCGCCGCCTTCTCCATCTTCTCCTGGTCTAAATTCTTTTACGTATGGCGAACTAGACAGAAATTCTCGAACAGCTGATTTCAAAGCTCCTGTGCCGTGACCGTGAATAATGTACACCGGTGATACATTAGATAGGCTTGCTTTATCTAAGTAAAATTCTAAACTGTCAAGAGCTTCTTCAACTTTGTATCCTCTGAGATCAAGAGTATTTGAAAGACTTACTTTTTTTAATTCAAAGCTTTTGAAACTGCTTGGTCGATATACTGATTCTTTTTTCTCAAACGATTTGTCATATGGAGCAAGTTTTTCACATTGTATTTTGGTTTTGAAATTGCCCATTTGAACAAAAATATTATTATTTTTGTCAGGAAGTGATAATACGATTACAGGTTGATGTAATTCTTTTAAGATTAATTTGTCATTGATATTGACTTTATTCCAATCAATTTTTTCATACTGTTGTTTCTCATCAAATTTATCGAGTTTGCCTCTAAATTTTTGTTCCATTTGTGCTAAACGTGCGTATGAACGACGGGCAATTTTTTCAGATTTTTCTTTTCTTAATTCATCAAGAATTTCTTTTATTTCAGCTTTAGCAGATAAAAGCTCATGGTCAAATTTATCTTTTATATTTTTAACTGTTTTTTTCTTGTCTTTTTTTATGTTTTGAAGGCTTTCTTCATATTCAGATTTGATGATTTCTGATTCTTCTTTAATTTTTTCAGTTTCTTGTAGATTTTGAGCAAGTTTTGCTTGTGTCTCTTGGAGCTTTTCTACAACAAGAATAGAAGGATCTTTTTGTGATACGATTATATTTTTAGCCTTTTCTACAATTTCTTTATCAAGTCCGAGATTTGCGGATATTGAAATTGCGTTGCTTAATCCGGGAATTCCTATTAGTAGTTTGTATGTTGGTTTTAATGTTTCTGTGTTGAATTCAACGGATGCGTTTTTGAAATATGGATTTGAAAATTCAAGAGCTTTTAATTCTCCATAGTGGGTTGTTATGGTCGAAAAAGCTCCTTTATTTGCTAATTTTTCAAGAATTACCTGTGCCAATACAGCTCCTTCTACAGGGTCAGTCCCGGCACAAATTTCGTCAAGTAATACGAATGTTTCATCATTACTTTTGTTTAATATTTCAATAATATTTGTCATATGAGATGAAAAAGTTGATAAGTTTTGAAGAATACTTTGATCATCTCCTATGTCTGCAAGGATTTCTTTGAACGGATAAATTTTAGCCATTGTACAAGGTAGGAACAATCCTGATTTTGCCATAAGTATAAATAAGCCGATTGTCTTTAGTGTAACAGTTTTACCTCCGGTATTTGATCCAGTTATGATTATAGATTTATAATCTTTTCCAATTTCAAAATTGTTAGATACAACATTTTCAACATTCCCAATTAATAGAGGGTGTTTCATATTTTCGATACTAATAATTTTGTCTGTAATGATTTCTGGTTCAATTGCACTTATGTTTATGGCATATCTCGCTTTTGCAAATTGATAATCGATAAGAGCTATTATTTTTTCACTTTGTGCAATTTCATTTATTTTATTTTTTACCAAATTAGTTAGAGTTACAAGAATTCTTACAAGTTCTGCGTGTATTTTAGATTTTATTTCTCTGATTTTATTGTTTAGCGGAACTATTTGTTGTGGTTCGATGTAAAAAGTTCTATTTGTCGATGATACGTCATGTACAATTCCAGGAATTTTACTTTTTGATGAGGCCATAACTTGGAATACTATTCTATCATCTCTTGTTGTATAAATATTTTCTTGCAAATGTTTTGAAAATTCTGGTGAGTTTAATAGTTCATTTACTTTAATTTTAAGATTTTTTTCATTATCTCTTAGTGCAGAATACAAACCTTTTAATTCAGGGGTTGCATCTTGTCGTATTTTTAGACTTTCATCAAATGTTGAAAATATTTTATCTTCAAGTTCCTTATCAGAAATTAAATCTTTTGAAAGTGTTTTTAATATTTTCGAGTCATCAAGGTTATTGTTCAAAAAGTTTTTTATTATCCTTGAAGTTCTTATAGTTTTTGCAATATCTACTAATTCTTCTTCTGAAAGATAGCTAGCTGTCATTGATTTTTGTATTTTTTGAATATCCGCGACGAATTCTATTGGAATATCTGCAGGTAAGTCTAAAACAAATTTTGCTTCTCTAGTGAGTTTTAATTGTTGTCTTATTTGGGTAATATCATCAAAAGGTTTTGTATCAAGACATAATTGTTTACTTTGTGGAATTTTTGCAAAGTTTGACAATTTTTGTAAGATTTTATCTAATTCAAGTGTTGTAAGTGATTTATCTACAATTGTACTCATACAAGAATTTTACTGTGTAATAATCTTTTTTCAAGATAATTATGATTTAATTTTAATAATCTAAAACATTGACTAATATTACTCTTCTATAAACTTCTTGCACATTTGATTTTTTTAAGTAAAATTGTATATATAGATATTTTATTATAAGAAGGGGATTTTATAAAATGGCTGTAGAAAGACAACATGTGAAGGAACAAGATAAGATTGAAAGAAGACATAATTTTGATCCTGTAGAAAGTAATTTGACTGATGAACAGGTGAAACTTGAAGCATCAAGATGTTTGAATTGTAAAAATCCAAAATGTGTTCAAGGATGCCCTGTAAATATTCAAATACCTCAATTTATTCAAGCGATTAAGGAAGGTAATTTGGACAAAGCAGGTGAAATTATAAGACAAACAAGCATGTTGCCTTCTGTATGCGGACGTGTATGCCCTCAAGAAAGACAATGTGAAGGAAATTGTATTCTAGGAATCAAAGGTCAACCGGTTGCAATTGGTGCATTAGAAAGATATGTAGGTGACAATACTAAGGCAGATATGCCTGAGATTAAGCCTTCAGGTAAAAAAGTTGCAGTAGTCGGCTCTGGCTGTGCTGGTATGACAGCAGCTTGTGATTTGAGAAAAGAAGGTCACGAAGTAGAAGTATTTGAAGCATTACATGAATTAGGTGGTGTTTTAAGATATGGTATTCCACCTTTCAGATTACCAAGAACTGTTCTTGATAGAGAAATCGAAAACCTAAAAGCAATGGGTGTAAAATTCCATACAAATGTTATTGTAGGTAAATCAATTACATTAAAACAATTAAAAGAAGATGGTTTCGATGCAATATTTATTTGCTCTGGAGCTGGATTGCCAAAAATGCTTCACGTTCCTGGTGAAAATTTAAACGGAGTATTCTCTGCTAATGAATTTTTAACTCGTGTAAACTTGATGCATGCAGGTCAGCCTGATAGCCCTACTCCATTGAGAGTTGGTAAAAAAGCTGCAATATTTGGTGGCGGTAATGTTGCTATGGATGCTGCAAGAACAGCAGTTCGTGTCGGATTTGAAGAAGTTTATATTATTTATAGAAGAACAGAAAAAGAATTACCTGCTCGTCTAGAAGAAATTAGACACGCTAAAGAAGAAGGTATTATCTTTAAATTCTTATATGCTCCAAAAGAAATTCTCGGTGAAGACGGCTACGTTAAGGCTGTAGAACTGGAAGTTATGGAATTAGGTGAACCTGATGAATCAGGAAGAAGACGTCCAGTATCAACCGGAAAAACTGAAGTAATGGATCTTGATACAGTAATTGTTGCTTTAGGTACAGGCCCAAATCCAATTATCCAAAAATCAGCAATTGCTGAAGGACTAGAAATCATTACTGACAAACGTGGTTACATAACAGTTGATGAAGAAAAAAGAACTACTTCTTTAGATACTGTATACGCAGGAGGAGATGTAGCTCCTGTTGGAGAATCTAATGCTATTAATGCTATGGGTGCCGGTAAAAAAGCCGCAAAAGCTATTAATGAATTG
>CALVFT010000006.1 GCA_944326915.1 Candidatus Gastranaerophilales bacterium | reverse complement strand
AGAAAGTATTGCAGAAGATATTTCTGAAGAACCAACAGGTGAAATAAAAACAGTAAAATGCCCTGAATGTGGGAATAAAATTCAAATGGCAGAGGGATGTTTCATCTGTTTAAAATGCGGATATTCTGGTTGTTCATAAGTAAAAGAGAGCTAGCAAAAACACCTCCAATAAAATGGAGGTGTTTTTTTATTATTATCTATTTAAAATTTTATATAAAATTAATCTTTAACAAATGGAAAAATGTAATTCACTATATTTAGAAATAATTTTCGTAATAATGCAGGAGTAACCGCTAATATTTTAAATACAAAAATCTTAATTCCTAGAGGTACAGTTCGTCTAATTTCTCTTGGCATAATAAATAAATTCATAGGATAACTGCTTTTAGTACTAATCACTTCTCTAAAACCATCAACCGTGGTAAAACTTGTATTTTTTAAGTCAATTAATGACTTTTTTATAAACGGCATATTTGAATTTTGAATAATTTCTCGCCAGAAAAATATAGTAACATTATCCTGCCAAAACTTAGTATCTACAAAGGTATCAAATCTAAATCCTTTTTGAAAAAGTTTTTCAGTTATCGCAATTTCATAATCACTAATAACAGAAGCTTTATTAGGCTGCTCCTTAACAGAAAAAATAATTGATTTAAATAACTCACTATCAAAAACGTTTTTCTTAAATACCATAAAATAACTCTGGATATGTGGATGTTTTTTCATAAAATCACAGAACTTCTTACGATAACCAAAATTATTTTTTGTTATTCCCCAAAAATCACAATCTCTACTATCCATTTCATCAAAGATATTCTTCAACGGATAAAAAGGTCCATAACAGCTATCATTTGCAAAAATTAATTCATCAACATCAATCAAAAAATTGTTATGTAAAAGAAACGAAAAGCCACGTTTATAAGAGCCAAAATCATATTCATTATGCTTTTCTGCAATAATATAATCAGCAATTCCCTCCACTTTCAAAACTTCATCTGTATCCAAACTATTACTTGATACAAAAACAAGTTTATCACATAGCTGTCGCAAAGCTTTCAAGTAGTAAATAACATAATCCTGTATAATAGCATCTTTATCAAAATGTGCAAAAACTGCAGCTCTTTTCATAACAAATCCTTAATTTTATGATATAATTCATTATAAAATAAAGGAACAAAAAATGTTAACACTGGAAGAAAAAATATCTGAAATTACAAAAACTACAAACCTTCAACACATTGCAATAATTATGGATGGAAATCGTCGTTGGGCAAAAGAAAAAAATCTTCCGTCTGCTTTTGGGCATAAAAAAGGAGTAGAAGCCCTAAAAAATACACTTAGAGCATGCAATGATTTCGGAATAAAATACCTAACAGTGTACGCATTTTCTACTGAAAACTGGAATAGAAAGCAAGAAGAAGTTGATTTTCTAATGGATTTGTTTGCAAAAACATTAAAAAATGAGCTAGATGAAATGCATAAAGAAAATGTAGTTATCAACTTTATTGGCGACCTCGCAAAACTCAATCCAAAACTACAAGAAATCTTACAAAATGCTGTAGAAGTTACAAAAAATAATACAGGAGTGCGTTTCCAAATTGCGTTCAATTACGGTTCAAGACTAGAGATACTTCAAGCTGTACAAAACATTGCAAAAAGAATCCAACTTGGAGAAATAAAACCTGAAGATATTACAGAAAAAATGATTTCTGAGAGTTTATACACCCAAAACATCCCAGACCCAGACCTACTTATAAGAACAAGTGGTGAAAAAAGGATTTCAAACTACCTGCTTTGGCAAATAGCCTACTCAGAAATCTATGTTACTGACCAATATTGGCCTGAATTTGATAAAAATTCTCTTGCTCTTGCAATAGAAGAATACCACAATAGAAATCGAAGATTTGGCAAATAGCCTAAGTTACTTATTTCAATTCTGCATAAAAATATGATTTAATAGTGTAAAAGTTAGGAGGGAAAAATTGAAAATTGTTTTTGCAACAGGGAATCCTCACAAAGTGGAAGAATTAAAAGCCATAGCTGATAGCTGCGGAAGAAGTGATATCGAATTTGTACTACCGCCAAAAAATTTCAACCCGATTGAAGATGGTGAAACATTTGAAGAAAATTCGTACATAAAAGCCAAAGAAGCTAACAAACTGACAAAAATGATATCACTTGCAGATGATTCAGGTCTATGTGTAGAAGCTCTTGAAGGAGGACCAGGAATCCACTCTGCTCGTTATGCAGATTCTCCCCAAGCACGTATTGACAAACTTCTCAACGCTATTGATTCAAGCAAAAATCGCAAAGCTAAATTTGTATGCGCAATGACATTACTTGATGAAAAAGGAAATATAATTTTCCAAACACGCGGAGAATGCCACGGAGAAATTGCAAAAGAACAATCAGGTAAAAACGGATTTGGCTATGACCCCGTATTTCTTGTAGAAAATACTAAAAAAACAATGGCAGAAATGAAAGAAGAAGAAAAAAATAAAATTTCTCACAGAGGAAATGCTCTAAGAAAAGTACTCCACTTTCTTTCACTAGAAAATTAAAATTCTTTATACAAAATGGTGATTTTATAATAAAATCACCATTTGTTTTCTCAAAAAAAAGACCGGCGTGAAAAGATTTTTCCGGTCCCAAAAAGTTTCGGTTTTTATTAAAAAATATTTCTATTTCCCATCACCATATAATACATTTCTTGCAGCCCAAGAATTTGGTAATACTGTTTGGTCATAGAAAACTACTGGATATATATCTGTAGGATTTTTTACAACACATTTATCTTTTGAACCTGTATCACATTTAACAATTCTGTTTGGATTCTTTTCTCCATTTACATCTATAAAACCTTTACAATTTGTTAAATTAACAGTACCAACTGTTTCATCATTAGTACAATTAGCAGCAGTAGTAGGGAATGAAAAAACTATACCATCATTAAAGAATAAAACATAATTAGATGTTCCTTGTGTAAAGTCGTTTCCTGTTTCATCCTTGATATCATAACCAGTGGTTGTTTTAGAAGTTTTTACAACATTCATTCTGTTTTTAAATATATTGTACATACTTGCATCTCCAGCAGCATCACCAGTAGTAGCTTGAGCAAAGTTGTAATCATCTAATGCTACGTTCAAAGTAACAGCTTGAGATAAAGCTGATAGTCCCTTTTTGTATGCAGCTTTATACTGAGCACCTTGAGTTGAATTCATCAAAGTAGGCATAGTCATCGCCGCAACAACCCCAATAATACCAAGCGTAATCAATACTTCTGCTAAAGTAAACGCACTCTTGTTTGATAATCTCATAAATATCCACCTTTCTAAATTGTCCACATATACAGTATAAGATATTTATATCAATTTGTCAATATTATTGATATAAATATCATTAAAAAGACGTTAAGTTATTTCTATACTTTTACTGAGGTAAATATGGATATAACAAAAGAAATAATTGGAAAAAAAATAAAGCAAATCCGTATAGAAAAAGGATTATCACAGGAAAAACTTTCTGAGCAAATAGACATTTCTCCCCGTCAAATGTGTACTATAGAAAATGGAAATTCATTTCCATCTATAGAAACATTTGTAAAGATTTCAGAAGTTCTTGAAATAAACATCAATGATTTTTTTAATCTTGGTAAAGGACAAAACAATAAACTTCGAGAAGAAATATACACTCTATTACAAATTTCAACTGAAAAAGAATTAAGACTTATTAAAGATTTAATTATTTCTGTATACAATAATCGAGCTTAATATTGTTGCAAATACAACAAGTATATTTTTCTATGTGTATCTCTCTATAGTTTGTACCGCAAGGGTTTTAGCCAATGTAAATGAATATTAAGACATTGACAGTATGGCTATTTAGAATATTATTAAATTAAGACATATAATAAATATATAAGGGAGAGGAAATGAAAAAAAATATAATTATATTCATATCAGTAATTATAGCAGCAATTGCGTTCAGATATGGTTTTTCAGTATTTTCACAAATTATGCAGGGCAAAGCAATGATGAACAAGCCTGCACCGAATGTAGTTGTTGGTGATATACAAGAAAAAAGTGTTATAAGAAACTTTGAAGCACCTGGCAGAGTAATGTCAAAATATCGAGTAGATGTAATGGCTCGGATATCAGGATATCTTCAAAAAAGTTATTTTAAAGAAGGCGACAGAGTAAAACAAGGACAAGTTTTATTCTTGATTGAGCCAACAGAATATAGAAACAACGCTAATGTTGCAGCTGCTAACGTAAAAAATTTAAAAGCACAATTAACATACGCAGAAAAACAATTAGCGCGTGCATCAGAACTTGTAAAAAAGGATTACATTGCAAGATCACAATACGACCAAATGCTATCACAAAGAGATTCTCTAAGAGCTCAACTTGCATCAGCACAAGCACAGTATAACGACGCAAACAGAAACCTTGGATATACAATGGTAAAATCTCCTGTAAACGGTAAAGTAGGAATAATAAATGTTACAGTTGGAAACTATGTAACCCCAACTTCAGGTGCTTTAACAACAATAAACAGTACAGATCCGATATATGTAACATTCCCTCTTGATTCAAATGATTTTGCATCTCTTGCAGCATCTGACAGAGGAAATAACAAAAACAGAAAAGTAGAATTAATATTAGGTAACGGTTCAAAATATGAAATAACAGGAACTCAAGATTTCCAAGACAATAAAGTTGATCAATCAACAGGTACAGTAACCCTAAGAGCAACATTTAAAAATCCGGATAACGAACTTATTCACGGAGAATTTGTCACAGTAAAACTATACGCAAATAACCCGGTTTTAGTTCCAATTGCACCAATTACAGCAGTTCAAGAAAACCAAGCAGGCAAATATGTGTATAAACTTGATGAAAATGATATTCCTCAACTTGTATACATCAAAACAAGTGGACAAAGTGGAGACAATTGGATTATATCAGAAGGTTTGAAAAAAGGTGACCGCATAATTACCGAAGGTCTACAAAAAGTATCTCCAGGCAAACCGGTAAATATTGTTTCTGCAGAAGAAATGGAAAAACTAAAAAAAGCAGAACCAACAAAAGAAGAAAATAAAAAGTAAAAAGTAAAAAGTAAAAAATAATAAAATTAGATCTAAGAAGTAATAAAAAATTAAAATAGGGATAATTAAATGAGCGAAAAATCAGGAAACTTATTTATAAAAAGGCCGAAATTAGCAATCGTAATATCATTAGCTATTATGCTTGCAGGTATTTTGATGGTAAACACATTGCCACTAGAAGAATACCCATCAATCACACCTCCTCAGGTTGTAGTAACCGCAACATATGCAGGTGCGAGTTCAGACGTAGTAGAAGATACAATTGCTGCTCCTGTAGAAGCACAATTGAACGGTGTAGAAGATATGATTTATATGTCTTCACAATCGCAAAATGGTCAATATCAACTTACTTTATATTTTGAAATCGGATCAGATCCAGACATGGCCGTAGTAAACGTACAAAACCAATTACAATTGGTAACACCTCGTCTACCTGAGGACGTAAAAAGATACGGTCTATCTGTAAAAAAATCAACAGGTGGACCTGGTTTGATGATGATTTCTGTAAATTCGCCTACTCATACATATGACTCTTTATACATTGCAAACTATGCATCAATATATATTAAAGATGAACTTGCACGTATTAAAGGTGTAGGTAAAGTATCTGTATTCGGCTCATCAGATTATTCTATGAGAATATGGCTTGACGCAGGTAAAATGGCAAACTTAGGTGTGTCAGTAAGCGAAGTTAATGCAGCAATACAGACTCAAAACACACAAGTTCCAGCAGGTGACCTTGGTGTAGAACCAATGAAAAATAAGCAAATGATTAAGCTTACTATGAGAACTAAAGGTCGTTTACAAAGCCCTGAAGAATTTGAAAATATTATCATAAGATCAAAACCTGACGGTTCTCAAATAAAATTAAAAGATATCGCAAGAGTAGAACTCGGAGCAGAAAGTTATTCTTTCTTCTCACGTATCGGAGGAAGAGATTCTGCAATCATTTCAATAAGTCAACTTCCAGAAGCTAACGCGATTGATTTATCAAATAAAATAAGCAAAAAAATGGAAGAGCTAAGCAAAAGTTTCCCTCAAGGAATAGAATACAAAATTCAGCGTGATGAAACTCTATTCGTAAGAGAATCTATCAAAGAGGTAATAAATGCGATTGCACTCGCTATACTACTTGTAGGTGTTGTTACTTATATGTTCCTAGGTAGCGCAAGAGCAGCATTTATTCCATTCTGCGCAATTCCGGTATCATTAATCGGTGTATTCATATTCATGAGTATATTCGGATTTTCAATTAACCTGCTAATCTTGTTTGCGCTAGTACTTGCAGTAGGATTGGTAGTAGATGATGCTATCGTTGTACTGGAAAACACACAAAGACACATTCAAGAAGGCAAAAAGCCAAGAGAAGCTGCAGAAATAACTATGGAAGAAGTATTCGGTGCAGTAATGGCAACATCTTTGGTATTGATGGCAGTATTTGTACCTGTATCATTCATGGCAGGTATTACAGGTCAAATGTTTAGACAATTTGCACTATGTATTGCATCATCAATAGGTCTATCAACTGTTGTAGCGTTAACTCTTGCTCCTGCATTATGTTCAATGATTTTAAAAGATGGAAGTGAAAAGGCAGACTTTGAATTTATTCAAAAATTTGATGAATGGTTCAACAAAGTAAGAGATAATTATTTAAAAGGTGCAGAAATATTCATTGATTCACCAAAAATTACTTTGACAACTTTTGCCGCAATTATTGCATTTATCTTATTTATGTTCAACATAATACCAAAAGGCTTCCTTCCAACAGAAGATAAAGGTGCTATATTTACACAAATACAGCTTCCTGATGGTTCTTCAGCATCAAGAACTGATATTGTAGCAAATGAAATAGAAAAAAGGCTATTGCAAATAGACGGTGTTGCTAACACAATCACACTTGTAGGTTTTTCTGGAGAAAACACAGCATTAATCGTTTCAGAACTAAAAGAATGGAATGAACGTAAAAGCAAAGAATTATCATTACAAAGCATAATGAGTAAAGTTCAAAAAGAATTTGCAAATTATCCGTCTGCAACGATTGCATCATTCTCACCTCCATCAATTTCTGGTCTAGGTATGTTCGGAGGTTTTGAGTATCAATTACTTGATAAGGGAAACAGAACTCCTCAAGAATTATACGATGAAGCACAAAAACTAATTCAAGCTGCTAATAAAAACTCATCATTCCAAATGGTATACACTTCATTTACTGCAAACTTACCACAGTTAATGATTAACGTAAACGCAGATAAAGCACTTGCACAAGGAGTAGATATTTCTGAAATTTATAGTGCACTATCAGGCTACTTTGGTAAACTATATGTTAACGACTTTAACAAATACGGTCGTGTTTACCGTGTATACCTCCAAGCTGATTCTACATACAGAGAAAAAATTGGTGACATTGATAAAATCTATGTAAAAAATAAAATGGGTTCAATGGTTCCACTTTCTTCCGTAGTAGATGTCAAAAACATTGTAGGGCCATACAGTTTGACAAGATTTAACATGTATCCTGCAATTACAATTAACGGATCAGCAAGATCAGGAATCAGTTCCGGTCAAGCAATGGAAGAAATGGAAAAACTATCAGCAGAAGTACTTCCAAAGGATATGGGTTATTCATGGTCAGGTAGTTCACTACAAGAACATGAATCTTCAGGACAAATTGGACCAATTCTTGCAATGTCACTCGTTTTCGTATATTTATTCTTAGTAGGATTGTACGAAAGCTGGATGTTACCGATTGCAGTACTTCTAATTTCACCAATCGCTTTAGTAGGAGCTCTATTCTTCCAATATGTATCAGGTTACTCACTTGATATATATTCTCAAATCGGTCTAGTAATGCTGATTGGTTTGTCTACAAAACAGGCAATCTTGATTATTGAATTCGCAAAAGATGCTCATGAAAGCGGTATGGGTATTAAAGAAGCTGCAATGCAAGCTGCAAAATTAAGATTCCGTGCTGTAATGATGACTAACATAGCATTCATTTTAGGGCTATTACCATTGGTATTTGCTCACGGTGCAGGTGCAGCCAGCCGTAATTCAGTTGGTATGACTGTATTCGGAGGTATGATGGCTGTAGCATTTATCGGAACATTCCTAGTTCCGGCATTCTATGTAATGATAGAAAACTTAAAAATATATACAAGAGAATTAAAAAATAAACACAATCATAAGGATAACTAAATGTTGAAAAAGATAATATCATTATGTCTAATACTTGGAATAAGTTCAATGCAAGCAATAGCTATTGATAAACCTGAAATTGGCAATAAGGTCAATGACAAGGAATATCCAAAAGCAGATGCTGTATTGCCTCATCCAAAATCAAATGATCAAGCAGACTTTGTAATCGAAGGTGGTATTGAAAAAAACATTGATATGACCTTGGATAAATGTATAGAACTTGCTCTAGGAAACAATCCTCAAATCAATTCAGCATTCCACGACATTCTAGCGTCAGATGCAAGAATAAAACAGGTTTGGTCAAATTACTTTCCACAAGTAAGCTGGCAAACTGGTTATACAAGAATTAGACAACTACAATTGTCAGATGCCTTAGGCCAAAACTTACAATTCAATTACTTCATCCTAGGTCAAATTACTCTGCAACAAATGTTATATGACTTTGGTGTTACACAAAACCAAGCAACAATAAAACGTTTGGACTACGAAGCATACAAAACAACACTTGGTGCAACTATAAATGAAGTAATTTACCAAACAAAAGATGCCTACTACAATCTTCTATTTGCATTTGAAAACAAAAAAGTTGCAGAAGATACTGTAAATAAGTTCGAAATGTTCTACAATCAGGCAAAAGCATTCTACGAAATCGGAATGAACCCTAAAGTAGATGTAACTATAGCAGAAGTTAATTTAAGTAATGCAAAATTACAATTAATTCAAGCTGATAACGCGGTAAATTTAGCGGTAGCAAAACTTAACAACGTAATGGGAGTACCTTTCATTGACAAATACAATGTACAAGAAAGACTTACATACCACCCAGTAAGTATCACATTTAACAAAGCTATCGATATTGCAAGAGATGCTCGTCCTGAACTTAAACTTGCTGAACTTAAAGTAGAAAGTGCAAATCAAACCCTTAAACTTGTAAAAAAATCATATTTCCCAACCCTATCAGTTGAAGGACAACTTCAAATAGGTGGTAAAAGTTGGACAAGTAACCACGGTTACAACATCGGTGGATATTTAAACTTCCCAACAATAAACGGTATGCTTATCAAAAACGAAATTCAAGAAGCAAGATACTTATATGACAAAGAACTTGCAAACGCTAAAAATACACAAAACCAAATATATTTAGAAATTCAAAACGCATTTCTAACTTTGCAAGAAAAACAAAACCAAATGCCTGTAGCTCTTCTACAAGTAAAACAAGCTAAAGAAAACTATGAACTTTCCTACGGCAGATACCGCGTAGGAGAAGCAAACCCAACAGAATTAAAAGATGCGCAAATAAATTATCAACAAGCACAACTGAACTATTATAACGCACTATATCAATACAATTCAGCTAAAGCACAACTCGAAAAATCTATCGGTAAAAATTTAGCTCCTGAAACTGAAGATATAGTAGAACTCAATGAAAATGGATAATTATTTAAACTAGATTAACAAATGTTAACAATAACACTTCGAAAAAGGCAATTTTTTCGAAGTGTTATATTTTATATATATGTAAGAGATATTTAAAGAAAAGAAAATAAAACGAGAAAGAGAGCAAAAGAAAATGGCACCAACAAAAGAAAAAAATAGCGGTCAATTTGGTACATTCGTTAGAAGTAAGACAAATAAGAAATATGAAAATGGTTTATTAAAAACAAATTCTTCATCAGAATTTAACTACTTTGCAGCAAAAGATAGAAGAATGCGTTTCAATACAGCTAAAGATCCAATCTATTACGTATTCGATTGTATAGAAAACAGACCAATTAAAACTCTAGCAAAAGAATTCGTAAAAGATTCATTCTTCGAAATTGCAAACTTCGTATCACAAGTCGTTAGATAATCAATAGGAAACAAAAAAGGAAATTATTCGAAATCGTTGGAAAATCAAAAAGGTAAGGAAAAGGCTAATATAAAAGGAAACTAAGAATAGGATTTATTTTTTATTTAAAGATGGCTAAGCCATCTTTTTTTATTTGTTTTTTGTATATAATAGAAAAAGAATAAGAAAGGGTGTAAAAATTATGACAGAACGAATAGTATCAGGAATGCGACCTACAGGAAAACTACATTTGGGACATTACTTAGGCGTAATCCAAAACTGGGTAGAACTACAACATAAATATGAAAGTTTCTTCTTTGTAGCTGACTGGCACGCCCTTACAACAAAATACGATAAAACAGAAAATCTAAAACAAGACACACTTGAAGTTGTTATGGACTGGCTAGCATCAGGCATCGATCCTAACGTAGCTACAATTTATGTACAATCTCTTGTACCTGAAATTGCAGAACTTAATACATATCTAAGCATGATTACCCCACAAAACTGGGTAGAACGTGATCCAACCTTAAAAGATATGGCAAAAATTTTACGTACAAAAGAAGGTACAAACTCTCAAATTAGTTATGGACTAATGGGTTATCCGGTTTTGATGAGTGCTGATATTATGATGTTCAACGCAACAGCAGTTCCTGTAGGAATTGATCAAGTCGCACACATTGAAATTACAAGAGATATCGCAAGACGTTTTAATAACATATACAAAACAGAATTTTTTAACGAAGCAAAACCTTTATTAAATCACTGTTCTTTAATATGTGGACTTGATGGAAATAAGATGGGTAAATCATTCCAAAATGATATAAAAATATCAGACTCAGAAGAAGTTACTGCAAAAAAAATAATGTCAGCAATAACTGACAGAAGTAGGATGAGAAAAGATGACCCAGGGCACCCAGATGAATGCCAAGTTGCATTCAAATATTGGGAAATTTTTGCAGACGAAGAACAAAAAAATACAGTACGTTGTGAATGTGAAAAAGGACAACGAGGCTGTGCTGACTGCAAACGCCAATTAGGGAAACTAATTAATGAAAAATTTGCACCGATAAGAGAAAAAAGACGCTACTACGAAGCTCATCCTGAAGAAGTTAGAGCTATCATTGAAGCAGGTTCTCAAAAAGCAAGAAAAGAAGCTCAAAAAATTCTAACAGAAGTTAGAAATATTATCGGAATGTACTAATAACAAACAAAATATGATTAACAACAAGCCGGTGTGCAAGATAAACGGAGATTGCATACCGGCTTGGATTTCTGCACTATGACTGTGGCAGAAGGAAAAACTTTTCAGAAAAATAGCCGTCGAAACGGCCAATCTCATATTTGGTAAAAGGTTAGTGTGTAGGAGAAAATAAAGAAAAAGAAAATGGTTTATACTTCATGTATACCACTCAGTAGAATATCTATAACATATATTCTTTATATATTAACAAATGTTAATGTTTTTCTAAACATATAAAAGTTTAGGATTTAAGAATTATTGCAATAAAAATCTTTTTCGAGTAAAATATTATCATTAAAGAAGGGATATTGGATGAGAATAGAAGCTAAAAATCTTGTTAAGATATACGGAGATAGAAGTGTTGTAAATGACATTTCATTTGAGATGAATAAAGGTGAAGTAGTTTGTCTGCTAGGGCCTAACGGAGCTGGTAAAACCACAACCTTTTATATGGTTGTAGGACTCGTAAAACCAAATAAAGGACAAATCCTACTCGATGGTCAAGATATAACAAGCTGGCCAATGAATATCCGTGCAAAAGCAGGACTTGGATATTTACCACAAGAAGCATCTATTTTCAGAAAACTTTCTGTAGAAGATAATATCAAGCTTGTTCTTGAAATGAACGATAAATTAACTGTTAACGAAAAGAAAAGAAAACTGGAAGAATTGCTTGACGAATTTGGTATTGCGAGGTTACGTTCATACGCAGCTGTATCTCTATCAGGTGGAGAAAGAAGAAGGGTGGAAATTGCAAGAGCACTTGCAGCTAGTCCTGATTTTATGTTACTAGATGAACCTTTCGCAGGTATCGACCCTATTGCAATCGGGGATATCAAAGACAATATCAAAAAGATTTCTCAAGACAAAGGCCTTGGGGTTCTTATCACAGACCACAACCCAAAAGCAACTTTATCAATCACTGATAGAGCCTACGTAATTTTTGACGGTAAAATTAAAATTCAAGGTAAAAGTAAAGATGTTGCAGTAGATCCTGTAGCAAAAGAATTTTATCTAGGAAAGGATTTCGCTCTTTAATGAAATTTCCTAAAATAACCATATATGACAAATACATATTTAATCAAATTTTAGTTACTTCATTAGTTGCAATTCTGCTATTTACAGTTGTATGGATTGCTCCGGAAATGCTTTTGAATACCATCAAAAGAACTCTTGAAGGTCAATATACAGTAAAAACAGCTATTTTAGTAATCATATATGAATTACCAAAAATATTAGGAAAAGCTTTCCCAGTAGGACTTCTACTTGGAACTTTATTTACATTTGATAAACTAAGTAAAGACTCCGAGCTAACAATTTTTAGAGCGGTTGGAATGTCTTTCAGAAGAATTATAGCTCCAGTAATTGTTTTGAGTTTTATTTTTACTTACCTTTGTTTTGTAACAGGTGATAAATTAATACCATACTCTGTAAATAAAGCTAATGCAATTAACGGTAATAACCCTACAACACAATATATTTATACTCAAAAAGACAAAAACAACATCCCTACAATGGCAGTAATTGTATCAAGATTTAGAGCAAACCATATGAACAATGTTATTGTGTTGGATTTTTCAAAAAGAATTTATGCAGATGTTCACCAATTGAATAATATATATCACGCAAAAGAAGGTGAAACACTACCTGATAAATGGCATTTAAAAGATATTACTCAATATGAAATTTCTAATGACGGTATATTTGTTGATGTCAAAAAACTTCCTACCCTTGATATTTTACAAGGAGAATCAGCAAAAAATGCTTACATTCTAATGACATATTCAATAAAAAAAGAACGTGAAATAAATAATCACAACTTAAGAAATTACATAAAATTGCTGAAAAAAGAAGGTTTGGACGAAGAATACAGGTATATGTTAAACAAGTATCTTCAAAGATTCTTCCACCCATTTGTATGTGTCCTACTAGCAATTATGGGGGCATTGTTAGGGTTTAGCAAACCAAGAGAACAAAGAATGGTAGGTTTTGTAATCGCAATAGGTTGTATATTTGTATATTATATAACCCTGCCTTTCTTCGACTTACTCGCAGAAAAAGGTGTAATGCACCCGTTCCTTACTGCAGTATTCCCTCCGGCAGCATTTTTATGTGCAATAATTGCATTCTACAAATCTAAGGATCTATAAATATGAAAAAATTGTGTTTTTTATTTTTATCAATGATTATTGCAGCACAAATAGCAGTTGCTGCACCACCTATAAATGTTGAATACAACGATGGAATATACCATATAACATTTAAGGGCGATAAAATAAAAAAACGTATAAGATTTATGTCTTCAGAATCTCTTATTACAAATAGAGAGGCCCATCACAAATCACATGCAAGATTAACTATTAATGCAGGATTTTTTGATCCTAAAAACCAAAAAACAATATCCTATGTAGTCAATGATCGTACGACTATAGAAGACCCAATGTTTAACGAAAACATCATGACTAATCCATTCTTAAGACGTAACCTTGATAAAATTATGAACAGAACTGAGTTTCGCGTAATAGAATGTGATAGTACAAGAAAGCTTCATTACGAAATTACTCCACATAAAAGCCCTGTAGACTTTGGTTGTGTAATAAGAACTTCTGCTCAAGGCGGGCCATTAGTTTATCCTGACCTAAGGCTTGAAGAAGAAGGTTTTATAATAAAAAATGAAGATGGAGAAATAATTAGAGAATCTGCTTCAGTACTGCACAAAGTTGCAAGAACTATAATTGGATTAAAAAATTCTGACGAAGTACATATTTTGATATTCACAGACGACCATCCAATGGACTTATATGAAGTACATGATTATGTAAAAAATTTAGGTCTAGACAGAGCTATGGCGTTTGATGGTGGAAGTTCTACATCAATGAACTACTTAGACAAATACGAAGTAGTATCCACAAAAGGCGATGGCGGTGGCAGAAGTCTTAAATCATTTATGCTCGTCTATTAAGCTTTTATATCAAAATAAATTTCAGCATTTTCTTGTATAGCTTTATTCAAATTTAATAGAGCTTGCTTTTTCGCTGGGCCATACTCTGGATTTGCAATTTCTTTTCGAGTTATTTTAGCTAAGAAAGAAAAAATAGGTAACACATCATCTTTTCCAAAATCAATAGGGTTCTCATTTAAAACAAAAGAATATGGAAATTTATTTCGGTCAAAATTTGACCTATAACATAGCAATGAAATATGGGATTTGTCTTTTTTATCAAAGTAATCTTTTTTATTAACGTTGCCCAATCTGGTTAAAATTTCATGGTACTTTTTCAAATCTTTATTACCAACATCATCCAAATACGCATCCAAAATTATTCCATTTGAAATCATAGGCTTTAATGGGCTAATTTCATTTGAACAATATTGATTAGTATGTTTTTCTTTTTGAACAGAAACTCTTAAATTTTTTATACCATTAAAATTAATATTCATCATAGATAGAATTAAAACTGAACAAAAAAATTTTTGCTATATAAAAAGACCGAAAAATAAATTTTCGGTCTTTCAAAAGTCACCTAACACTATACTTACTTAACAAAGAAACTAGCATTTACATTTGCAAAAATCTTTACCACACCTTGCTCAATTACAGTAGTAGAAGATTCTGCCATATCTCCTGCAACATTCTTTGCACTGAGCATCATTCTATAAGGAGCTCTTGGATTGTTAGCGCTACAACTTACATCCATTGTTCTAATTCCTGCCGTAGAAGTTCCTGCATATTTTGCGATAGAATTAGCTTGATTTTGGGCTTTTTTCACTGCAATACCAAGTAATTCGTTACATTGATCATCATACTTAGAAACAGAGAAAGTCAAATCATCCACATTTGTAGCACCCAATGAAATAGCTTTATCAATCATAGAACCAATTTTATCAATTGATTTTGTATGCACGATAACTCTATTAGATACTTGATATTTATCAAAGTTTCTCTTGCTTCCAGAATAAGAATAAATTGGAGATGCATTAAAATCAGAAGTTTTAACATAATCCCCATTTGTAGTATTAATCATAGATTTTAACGCAGAGATAACTTTATCTGAAATTTCTTTATTTTCTTGCGTAGCTTTTTGCATAGACTTACTATCAAAAGTTTGAACAGCGATAGAAATTTCTGCAACATCTGGAGCTAATTCTGTATTAGCAGATGCATTTACAGAAATATATCCTCTTTGTGAATCTGAAGTATTTGATAACGCCTCACTAGACAAAGCAAATGGTCCAACTAGCATTGTAGCTGCAATACCACACAAAACCAATTTTTTCATACAATTCTCCTTTATACCTTATGGATATCTTTTTCTTGAGATTGAGCTTCTTCTTTATCAAGCTTATCAATCTTTTCTATATTATTCTTTTCTTCCATAGACTGTAATTCTTTTGACTTTAAAATCATAGAATTCAGCATCTGAGTTTGAGATTGAATTTTTACACGTTCCATAAGCTTTCTCATCTCTTCTTCAGAAAGTTGAGTAGGGGCTTTATATGCTACCAGGAATTTTTTTCTATCATTAATGATAAACCCTGTAATTCCAAATATAGCCCATAATAAAATACCTTGATAAATATTAATTGCAGGAATAAAATACGTGAAAGATACTGCATAATTCCATAAATGCATAGCAACCAATCCCGGGAATACTACAAAACCTGCAGCCAAACATACAGCCACAAAGCCTACTAATAATAAACCTCTTATACCTGCTATTTGTATAACTTTTGCGTTTCTTTTCTTCATAAATCCTCTATTTAAAAAACCTTCTATTTTATCATATCTTGAAATTCTTCTTCTGACAATATTATAACACCTAATTTTTCAGCTTTGTCCAATTTTGAGCCAGGATTTTCTCCTGCTAAAACATAAGATGTATTCTTTGACACTGATGATGAGGTTTTTCCTCCAAATTGTTTTATTATTTGTGAAGCTTCATCTCTTGTCATATTTTGTAATGTTCCTGTTAAAACAAAAGTTTTTCCCTTGAGTTTATCAGATAAAGCAGTCTCTGCCTCTTTTGGATTTACACCCAACTCTTTCAATTGCTCAATCATTCTGATATTCTGCTCATTATGGAAAAAGGCATATATATCATTTGCCATAACAGGTCCTATACCATTTATTTTTGACAAAACTTCGACTTCAGCATTCATCAAAGTTTCCAAATTTCCAAACTCATTTGCAAGAATTTCAGCAGTTTCTTTACCAATATTCCTAATTGCAAATGCTGTCAAAAGTCTTTTTAAAGAGTTATTTTTACTGTTTTGAATTGCAGTATACATATTAAATGCAGATTTTTCTTTAACTAAATCAAGCTGCATAAAATCTTGCATAGTCAACCTATATAAATCAACAGCCGTCGTAATAAAATTTTTGTCATATAACTGCTGAATAACTGCAGGACCAATTTTATCTATATCCATAGCATCTTTTGATACCCAAAACTCAATTTTTGCCTTAACTTGATCTGCACAATTATGATTTTCACAGAACAAACCAACCTCTCCTTTTTTAGATACAAGAGGAGAATTACAAGATGGACATTTTGTAGGAGGGGCATAAACCGGTAATTTATAGTGTTCTTCATCATCTATAACTTTTACAACTTTAGGAATAATTTCTGCAGCTTTTTTTATTAAAACTCTATCCCCAATTCTTACATCCAATCTTTTTACTTCATCAAAATTGTGCAAACTTGCTCTTGATACAGTACTACCTCCAAGTTGTACAGGTTCTAACACTGCAACAGGAGTAACCGCACCTGATTTCCCAAGACTGACTTCAATATCTTTAAGTACTGTTGTTACTTCCTCAGGAGGGAACTTAAAAGCAGTAGCCCACTTTGGAGCTCTTGAAGTAAACCCAATATCAGCCTGAAAAGCAAGATTATTCACTTTTATAACAACACCGTCAGTTGCATAATCCAAATCCTGACGTTTATTTTCCCATTTTTTGCAATATTCTACAGCACATTGCACATCTTTGCATAACTCTACATTAGGATTTACTCTAAAACCTAATTTTTTTAAATACATCAAACTATCATAATGAGTTTTTGGTGCATTTTCAAGATTTTCAAATATTGCAGTATATGTAAACATAGATAAATCACGTTTTGCAGTAATTGTACTATCGAGCTGTCTTATAGAACCGGCAGCCGCATTTCTAGGGTTTGCAAATGGTTTTTCTCCATTTTCAAGATTTTCTTTATTTAACTTTTCAAAAGAAGTCTTAGGCATATAAATTTCACCTCTAACTTCCACATCAACAGGTTCGAATAATTTAAGAGGTATAGCTTTAATCGTTTTTAGATTATTTGTAATATCTTCACCAGTCACACCATCTCCACGCGTAACTCCTCTTACAAAAAGCCCTTTTTCATAAGTCAAAGCGATCGCCAAACCATCTATTTTTAACTCACATACAAGCTCAACACCACTTTTATATTCATTTTCAAACTTTTGATACCATCTTGCAAGTTCGGCATATTCATAAGTATTATCCAAGCTGTAAAGTCGATATTTATGTTTGTATGGAAAAAATTTTTCACTAACAGACCCAACTCTTTGAGTAGGACTATCAGGCGTTTTTAGTTCAGGATGTTCCTCTTCTAGTTGTTTCAATTCAGCAAAAAATTTGTCATACTCAAAATCACTTATCGAAGGATTATCCTCAACGTAATAAAGATAATTAGCTTTATTTATCTCATCTTTCAAAAAATTAATTCTATCTACAACCATAAAAACCTTCTTATAAGATAATACTACATTATCATTAATAATTCTCTTATGACTTTTGTCGCAACAGCAGTAGATACTCCAGATGCATCATAGTCAGGAGCTAGTTCTACGACATCAGCACCCACAATATCAAACTGTTTCAAATACTCAAACCAACCGATTAAAGTTTCAAAATCAAATCCACCTGATTCAGGAGTACCTGTTCCAGGCATAACAGACGGATCTAAAACATCTAAATCAACTGTTACGAATATTTTCTTACCTTTCAAACAATCAAGTTCAGAATATTTATGGATTAAAGTATTATGTTCTTTCATAAAATCCCATTCTTCTTTCATGCCGGAACGGATACCAATCTGTTTAATATTTTCAGGTCCAACAATTTTAGAAGCATGTTTAATCACTGCAGAATGAGACATTTCTTCACCCATATATTCTTCTCTTAAATCAGTATGAGCATCAAAATGAACAATAGCTAAATCCGGATAGAATTTTGCAACAGCTTTAATTTCAGGTAAAGTAACAAGATGTTCCCCACCTATACCAAAAACTCTTTTACCGTCACGATAAATATCTTCCACATTCTTTTCAATAACTTCAAGAGTTTTATAAGTATTGCCAAGAGGAAACTCTAAATCCCCTGCATCGTGAAAGTTCACATCAGAAAGTTCTTTATCAAACCTTGGAGAATATTCTTCCAATCCCCAACTTGCGAGCCTAATTTGCTCAGGTGCAAATCTTGAGCCTGGTCTATACGAAACCGTCCCATCAAAAGGTAATCCAAGCATAACTATATCTGATGTATCATAATCAGGGTTTTGTCCCATCCAAGTTCTATCTAAAAACGGTCCTCTCAACATAATTTTTCTCCTTTAGTCTGTTTTATGATTTTACTATAAAAATAAATCATTTTATACTTGCTTTTTAAATTGAAATCATTAAAATATAAAATATGAAAAAACTGATTATCGTATTATGTGCATTATTGATAGGTAGTTTTGCTTTAGCAGATGAAACTGATTACAGACAAATATATCAAGACTTAGAAGTGCCAACATTCAAATATGTTCATGGGATTGACCCTGGCGAACTTTATGATACAAGAAATTCCAGTTGGTCTCCATACCCTCTGTTCAGACTAACATCACCTATATTTTTTAAGAGCATAACAATTGAGCCCGGCTATTACCTATTGACTCCAAGGGAGCACAAAGGTAATTGGTATATTTTGTTTAAAGAAGCAGGAACTGTTAAGTATACTGTACCCGTCTATAAAAGAGACATAGTACCTGAAATGTTTTATGATGAAAATTTACCAAAAGCAAAATTAACACCAAGTCAAAAATTCCATATAAATGCACTTAATTTAGTAGGGAAAATTTTCCCTAGCTCAAAAAGAGAACCGACACCACAAACTTATCTTGAACTTACAGAACTTGAAAATAATTTCTTATCAGTAGTAATATACTGGGGTGATCATAGATATTACACACTATTCAGAACAATTCAATTATAAAAAAAGAGCTCTATTAAGAGCTCTTTTTTATTCTTCATCATCTTCTGTATCTTCATCTTTTTTTATAGTTTCAACAACCATTTTAGCCATTTCTTTTGCTATAATATGCTGAGTCGCTTCTGGACAATTCTGCAACATATTCATTGCAGTCCTTAAAGTTGAGTCAATATCATACCAACGACCTTTTCTATTATCATCCAAACCTGAGCCTACAGCATTTATAATATCTTCAACAGCTTCAAATTTTTCTTCTTCAATATTGTGTTCAATAATAATTTTTATCAAATTTAGCGCAATTCTAATTTGTGTCTCATCGCTTGTTTCTTCTAAAGTCTTTACAGCTTGAGACAAAACAGGATCTTTATCATACCAACGTCTATGTTGATTGCTGTACTCTTCTTTCATAATGCCTCTCTCCTTATAATAATCTCTTACGATAGAATTATTATCACGTTTTTAAGCATTTATGTCAAGCAAAATAATAAAATTAGCCCTGTTTAAATGTTACACCCTTCGTTCCTTTTGGATACACCCAGCTCAAAGACTTATCTTCACAAGCGATTCTACAAGCTCCACACTCAAGACAATCCTCATAATTTACAATCAGCCTGTTATTTTCTTCATCCCACTCATAAACCCCAGCAGGGCATACAAATGTACAAGCTTTGCTACGACAGTTAGCACAAGATTCCGGTACAGGAGTAAGATGAGACTCACTATCAGGATTATATTTTACTGTATACAATTTATTTTCTAAATCTTTTTTACTATCGTTCATCGTAGAATACTCCATAACAATTTTATAATACTTGTAAAATCACTGAACAAAGCTGATAGGCCTCTATCTTTGAATATACTCTTTATAAATTTCCAATACAAATCTTTTTTAGGGATACCATTGACTGAAGTAAACATTTCAAAGAACGAATTTATTTTTTTAGGATAATAGCCTAAAAAATCTTCACTTTTATCATGCATAACATCCATCAAATCTCTATAAGTTCTAAGATCTTTCATAATAAAAGATTCTTCGAGTTTTTCTTGATATTTTGCAAGAGTATTCTCAGAATAATCCTCACGTCCTAATGCAATAATTGCGGTCTCACCTGCCAATTTCCCAGAAATCATAGCAAGATTAGTACCTTCCCAATGCAGGTTATTAACAAACATCGCAGCATCACCACATACCATAACTCCTGCGCCATACAAAATCGGAACTTTTTTAAAACCTCCTTCAGGTATTAAGTGAGCAGAATATTCAATAACCTCTCCATCTTTAATTAAAGGAGCAATTGTAGGGTGAGATTTAACCTTATCTAAAATTTCATATGGTTTTATTTTACGTTCAACAAGTTCATTCAAAGTAATACCAAGCCCGATACTTATTGAATTTTCGTTTGTATAAATAAATCCAAGCCCTAACATCCCAAGCATAGGGCCACCAAATAATTCATAAATACAACCTTCGTCATCGTTAATAAGAAATCTGTCATTAATTTTTTCCTTATCAAGCTTTATGACCTCTTTAACGCTTACCGCAACATCTTCAGGTTCTATGTCTCCACGTAATCCGATTTGTTTTGCCAACAAAGAATTAACCCCATCTGCAAGAACTACAATATTACAATAGTAATCTTCTAATTCAGTTCTTACACCAACTACGCACTCATTCTCGACAATTAACTCACGTACAACTGTCTCTTCTACAATAACAACCCCTTCTTTTTTAGCTTCTTGAGCCATCCAACGATCAAATTTAGCGCGAATTACCGTGTAACTTACAGGGTCTTCATGTCTCTTCTTATAAGAAATAACAGTTGAATCATCTTCTCCAAGCAATGCATACTTATGTTCAATATTTTTTCTTTCAATAGGAGCTTCTTTTTCAAAATTCGGAAAAATTTCCCTAGTTGGTTGCGCATAAATAGCACCACCAAAAACATTCTTGCTACCTGAAAATTTTCCACGTTCAATCAATACAACATCTTTACCTGCCCTTGCAAGAGTAATCGCACAAGAAATACCTGCCGGACCACCTCCTACAACTATTACATCAACATGGTTTTGGTCTTTTTTTTCAATATTTTCTTCAATCATATACTACCCCTATACACAAAAATTATATAATAAATCATGTTCATTGTAAAATAGTAAATATGATTATCACAGCAGGTATATTCAAAGGTCAAAAAATAACATCTCCAGATGAAAATATTACTCGTCCAACACTTTCAAAAGTCAGAATGAGCGTATTCAATACATTGCAATCTTTGATTGATTTTGAAAATAAGAGTTTTCTTGATATGTATGCAGGTTCAGGAGTAATGGGGCTTGAAGCTCTTTCTAGGGGGTTTAAAACTGCAACCGCTATTGAAAAACACCCTAAAGTAACATCTGTTATAAAAAATAATTATAAAAAATTTTCTCCACAGCCAAAACTTATCATTGGAGATAGTACAAAAGTAGTCCAAAAACTAGAAACGAAGTTTGATGTTATATACATAGATCCGCCATACTACTCAGGTATATATGAAAAAAGTCTTGATGCCATAGAGCAAATAGCATCTGATATCATAATCTTAGAACATGTAACAGATGTAGACTTTCTTGATTATGAACTCATTAAACAAAAAAAATACGGAGATAAATACATCACATTTTTAGGCGTAAAAAAATAAAAAAAGAGTGAAGCTATTTCTAACTTCACTCTTTTTAAACTTTTCCAATCAAAAAACTATTTTACAAGTTCTTTGAATTTTTTACCAGCTGAGAATGCAGGAACTGTTTTAGCAGCAATTTTTAATTCTGCACCAGTTTGTGGGTTACGACCAGTTCTAGCAGCTCTTTTACGTGGTTCAAATGTACCGAAACCAACTAGAGTAACTTTTTTACCTTTAGCTACAGTTTTTTCAATAGTTTCTAAAGTTGCTGCAATGATATCAGCAGTTGCTTTTTGAGATACTTTAGCTTTTTTTGATACTTCTTTTACCAATTCTTCTTTGTTCATTATGAACCTCCTTCTACCTTATGCATACAATGAGCAGAAACCATTCTCCGTGCATGCTCTTTCTTCTTCGACAAAGTCTATTATAGCATTTTATTCAATTTTGACAAGGGGTTTGTAAAAAAAAAATATTGTTTAGGTTAATATACCTTAATTTTAAGGTATCCTTATAGTCAAAACACAATGTTATCAAGCATTTAAGCATTACTAACTAATTGTAAACTTCCGGATTTACACGTGCAAACTTAACATCTTTATAAAAGTATTGCAAGATTTGATAAGCATTATAACCTTGTTTCGCGAGATTATTAGCACCATGTTGAGACATACCTATACCGTGTCCGTTCTTTTTCACATTATCATCAAAAGACGGTACCGATCTTAAATAAGGCAAATCTGCACCCCAAGCAGCTGCAGAAGTCTGCCCACCTGCAGAAGCAGAATAATATGCTGTAATAACCTGCATATTATATGTCAATACAATACCTTTAGTATCATCTACTGCAGAATTAGTTTTTGCAGTCTCTGCAGAAGCACCTCCATAAGCTTGGTCTTCAGGAGTATCCTTCAAATCATATCCATATCTTGCTCTTTTACCTAAATTTGCAAGCGCATAACTTCTTGCAGCAATAGCTTGAGCTTTATGAGCCTCTACATCCCAAGAAGAAGGCATTTCAGAAGGAACAACTCCTTTTATGTAATCCTCTAAAGGTACATTATTTATTACAGTAAGCTGACCGTTCTTGTTTTGGATCATTATAAGACCTCTATACCACTTACCTTTGGCACTTATAAATCCATTTGCATTATCTTTTGTCCTAATTACGATATTATCCGAATTTATTTTATAATATTTACCATCAATACGTATTGCCATCAGATTATGATAAGGTCTTATATGATAACCTTTCATTGCATCTAAATCACAAACTGTATGATTTGTATTAGCATCAATTATTGTACCTTTTACAGATGTCCCTACAGATGCATAATCAACCTCAGTCTGAAGTCCGATTTTTATAGCATAACAAGGATTAGACGCTAACAAAAATATAAATCCAAATAAAAATAATATCTTTTTCATTATAAATTCATTATAACATACGACTCAATAAAAATGTCTAAACCTTTTGATTGATTTTAAGCAGATAAATTAAACTCAGCCTTAACTTTTTTAGCAATATCTTTACCGATGTACTCTCCAATGTTATATGAAGCTATTGAACCTCCAACCAAAGCTAAGCCTTTTGTAACCATACCGATTTTACCGCCCAACTTATGTTCAGAAATATATTTAAGTACAGGTTTTAAAGCTTTAATATCTTTTACTGCCTCTGCAGCTTCTTTAGCATATTTTGAATTAGCTAAAGCATCATAATTAGCTTTAACAATATTTTCACCGGCAAACATAGTAGCCAAAGCTGCAGTTTCAGTAATACCTGAACCAACTTTATCGTCAGACCTCAAAACTTTTATACCACTTGAAACACAAATTAAAGGATTAACGTTGTCACATCCCCACTTAACAGCTTTACCTGCATATTCAAAAGCTTTACTTTCCTTAGCTAAATCAGAAAAAACACTAGCTGCACTTCTTGCAGTTTTTGCAACAGCAGAATCAGCTTTAAAAACAGAAGAAAGAACATCTTTCCCAAAATTTATACTCTGACAACCTGCAATCACAGCCCTGCTATCATCACCGTGACTAGCCTTATCAGCACTTCTAAATGCAAATATTCCTGTTGAAACCGGACTAAATGACATAAAATACCTTTTTAACTACACTACTATTTATATAAAGTATTTTTCTTTAGAAAAATTGCACAGAATATATTTTTTGTTAATTATCTTTACATTTTAAAATATTATGATTATGTTGAAAAAACAATAAAAACTGTTATAATAACAATTATGAAAAATTTTGCAGGATTACTTTTATTTATTTGTTTTACATTTTTTCAATTGAATGCACAAGCACTCGATTTGCCAAGCATTGAGCTTCCAATGCGAGATTATGCTGAAATAGAAATTCCTGCTGGAACTTTTATACCTGTAATGAATACTCAAGAAATATCAACAGAACACTGTCAAGAAGGGTATAAAGTAAAATTTATCTGCACAAATGATTTATTTTTGTATGATACAAAAATTATCCCCGAAGAAACAGTCTTTTACGGCTATATAGAACAAATTCACGAACCAGTTGTTGGCACAAATGCATCAATGAAAATAAGAATTAATAAACTTGTACTCCAAGATGGCTATGAACTTCCAATAAAAGGATATATTTATACCACTAGCGACAATATAATAGGTGGCGGAATTTCAGAACCTCTGACATATAGAAAAATGCCACAATATAGCCAAAGAGCAAAAGGAAAAGCTACAATACAAATTCGTCCTTCAATGGAAAGAAAAATGGGAACTCATACAACAGTAGCCACAGGAGCTAATTTAATTATAATTCTTACATCTCCAGCCTATATCACCCACACCTTAACAAATTGACAAATCTATAATATAAAATACAATGTTATAAGAAAAAATAAGAAGAGGGATAAATTTTATGAAAAAACAAATGAGTTTTACATTAGCTTTACTTTTGCTATCTAGTACTAGTGTGCTTGCGGCTCCAAATTTTACATATTCTCAAAACCAACAAGCACCACTATATCAACAAAATTATTACAATATGCCATCAGTATCAGGCAATAAAACTCTAAAAGGGAGTGTAGTTACAGTCCCAGCAGGTCAAAATTTTAGTGCTGTAGTAACTACACCGCTAAGCTCAGCAAATTTAACATTAGGCCAAACTGTTAATATAGCACTTGGATCAGATTTTTACTATAACAACAATCTTATAGCACCTGCAGGCAGCTCTGTAGTAGGCCAAGTACTTGAAGTATCTAAAGCTAAACGCGGAAGTATGAACGGGAAACTAATGATAAGATTTACCCAAATTGTAACACCATATGGGCTACAAATCCCAATATCAGGAGTTATCAAAACAAACGATAACACCGGCAGACTTGTTGGTGGAACCAAAATGGATGTAGCTAAAGACTATGGTAAAGACCTTGCAATAGGAGCTGGTGCTGGTGCACTAGCAGGAGTAATCATATCTCCACTAGCAGGAGGAGATATTGGAAAGGGAACAGCTCTTGCAACTGCAGTAGGTGCAGGCGGCGGATTAGCAAAATCATTATGGGATAAAGGCGAAGATGTAGAAATCCCTGTAAATGCTCAAATACAAATTATGCTAACCCAACCGATTACAGTGAACCCTGCAATTTATAATCAACAATAATTAATCAATCAGGTAATAATTTTATTTTTGTTTTAAAATAAAATTATTACCGAAATAATTAAAAAGAAGATAGGGGAGAATTACAGTAAAAAAATACTGTATAAACAAGAAAAATGTCATTATTAGGGAAATACACAGAAAACTTTTTATACGAAGAAGAACAGCCAATAAATGAAGATTATTCAACACCTGCTGTATTAAAAGATGATGAAGATCTAAGTTTAAAAAAATCAATACTTATTTCTGCATTATTACACCCAACAGCAGTAGGTACAGCTTGGCTAATTGTTTTTATACTTGCTCTTATGGGGGTAACATTCTCTATATTTGAAAAACCAAAACCAAAAGTTCAAGATATAGAATTTGTTTTAGTTGATAAAGAGGCAACTCCAATTAACAAAAACACACCATACCGAGCAGATATAAACTCTCGTGCAGGAGGTCATCATGACCCTACACGAAAAGTATCTATGCCATCACCGGCACCTGGTACTCCAAAACAAGCACAAGCTGCAAAACCAAAATCTTCACCAAAACCGGCTCAAACAGCACAACCTAAGAATCCACTTCAAAAAATGATTCAACAGGTAACACAACCACAGCCGACTCAAAAGGCTAAACCGGTGCAACAACCAAGTCAAACACAAGGTCCTAAAAAGGCTGAACAAGCAAGGCCACAACCGCCAACAGCAAGGCCTTCTATAAAACCACCAACCACACCACGACCGGTTGCAAAACCATCTTCACCTTTTGCAATCCCTGTACCTTCAGGAGGAACAAAAGCAGGAACATACTCAACAGGTCCAATTAGTGGTTCAGGTTCATCAAAAATTGGAGGAGGTTCAGGAGGTAGTTCTTCTGCAGGTAGATATGCTCCAACTCCGTCACTTGCACCAACAGGCGGTTCAGGTTCATCATCAGGCTCAAAACTTGCCAAAGGTGGCGGTGGAGGAACTGGAGGATACGGAAACCCAGGACCTGGAAATCCAAACGGCAGACCTGGCATAGATGCTATCAGAGAACCTGATTTTGGTCCATATATGCGAGAATTACAAAGACGTATAAAAATGAACTGGGACCCTCCAAAAGGAAACGAAAGTAAAAGAGTAGTTCTGATGTTCAAAATTGCGAAAGACGGTAGATTACTTTCTTGCAGCGTGTTCAAATCATCAGGTCTACCAAGTGCAGATAAAGCAGCGATAAATGCTGTACAATCAACAGCTCCATTCAGACCTTTACCTGCAGACTTTAAAGGTTCAAGTATAGATATTCAATTTACATTTGATTACAACGTATTTGGAGCTTCAGGATATCACTAAAAATAAATTCAGCCCAAGTGCTGAAAACAAAATTAAGACAGAAAAGTAAACTAAAAAAAGAGGATAAAATTATGGAACTATTATTACACTCAATTCAATTAGACTGGCCGGTATTATTACCAATATTGGTATGTTCTATTTTGGTAGTTGGTGTTGTTATCAACAGATTTTCTTACTACAAGAAAAACAAAAGAGAAGTTGTACAATTTATACCAAGATTGCAAAAAGAACTTGCAAAAGATAACCTTGACGGTGCTCAAAACTTAGCAATTCAATGTGGTGGAGTTATCGGAGAAGTAACAGAGGAAGCTGTAAGAATTTTCTCAGAACAAAGAAACGGATTTTCTCGTTCATTTGATATCGCAGCTGCTCTAGCTACAAGAAAACTGGAAAGCCATCTTACTATCTTGGGTACAATTGGTGGTGTTGCTCCATTTTTAGGTTTGTTTGGTACAGTTGTAAGAATTTTGTATACATTCCAAGATTTAGCAACTCAAGGTAACCAATCAGCAGCAGTAGCAATGGGTATCGGTTCAGCACTTATCGCAACTGCATTTGGTCTTGGTGTTGCGATTGTTGCAGTTATTTTCTACAACTCTTTCCAATCAATTGTTAAACGTTACGAAGACGATTTTCAATTAATCAAACTATTATTCTTAAGTTTTGTAGATTCTAACGATGAATCAACAACTCCATCAAGTGCAAACATCTCACTTTAAAAAAGGGATTAAACAATGGGAATGAAAACAAATAAGGGCAAAGAAGCTCTTTTTACAGAAATAAATATAACACCGCTTACAGATATTTTTCTCGTACTGTTAATTATTATGATGGTTGTCGCTCCGACATTCCAATCAACAGACAGCTCAATTACTGTACCTGAAATTAACAGCGGGATTTCGATAGAGCAAAAAAATGCCACAGTTGCAGTTACCAAAGAAGGTAAATTATACCTAAATGGCACACCAACAACTGAAGAAAAATTAGCAGATGAGCTTGCAGCACTTAAACCTTCATTAGAAAAACCAGAACTTGTTGTAAAGGCTGATGAAAGAGTTAAAAGTGCTAAAATAATGGAAATTATGAACGCGGCGCAAAGTGCTGAGTACAAAAAGTTAATCGTTGCCGGAGAACCTCTTAGCAAAAAAGAGCAAAAAGAATTAAAAAAATCTGAATCTCCAGCCACATAATTGATTTTCGACAATCCCGTTGAAAAAAGGAAAAATACAAATGAGTAGAAATCGTGATACATTTAATGAAATTAATATAACACCTCTGACAGATATCTTTCTTGTACTGTTAATCATAATGATGGTTATAGCACCAATGCTAGATCAACAAGGATTGAATCTTACAGTACCTGAAAATGTTGCACAAGAACAACAAAACAAAGAAACAAAAATCATGACTGTTATGGTATCTGCAGATGATAAATTCTATATGGATGGAGAAGAAATTTCTTCTGACAAATTAGAAAGTGCAATTCAAGCTAACTTGAAAAATTATCCTGACGGATTGTTAATTAAAACAGATGCGGATTCTAGCCATGGTGCAATGGTAAAAGTTATGGATTGCGCAAGAAATTCGGGTGTTACAAGCATTTCAGTTGACGAAGTGTAAATTAGTTCCAAAATAAAATAAGGTATGACAAAGAATTGTCATACCTTATTTTTTATCAAATTTAAATAAGTTCAAAAAGGTACATAATATAGTATTTTTTAAGTTTTTGAGTTATAATAAGCCCATAGGAAATATTTGAAGAGAGGGTAAATAATGAACAAAAGTCAATCTGCAGGAATGTATATAGTTTTGGCAATAGTTGTCTTAATCTTTGCATCGTCAGTTATTATGGCAGGGCCTGCGACATCAACATCAGAGATATCATATTCAAACTTTTTACAAAAGCTTGAAAAAGGAGAATTTAAAAAAATTGAAAAAGCCGATGATTTTCTAATAGCTATCCCAAAAGTACAACCAAAAGCTGAAAAGCCAAAAGCTACAACAACAGCTCCAACCCCTGAAAACCCTTTTGGAATAGCAGAGAAAAAAGCTCCTCAAGTACAGTATAAAGTATTAACACCAAATGATCCTGATTTGATGAAAAAACTTGATGCATCACAAGCAGAAATTACTGTTAAAAAGCCTTCAGAATCGTCTCAGTTAGTAGGCATACTAGGCTCATTGATGCTTCCTTTACTCTTCATAATATTCCTTGTTGTAATGGCAAAAAGTATTCAAGCTGGCGGTTCACAAGCTATGTCATTTGGAAAAAGTAAAGCCAAAATGCTTCTTGACAGCAAAGTAAAAACAACTTTCAAAGACGTTGCAGGTATTGATGAAGAGAAGAAAGAACTTGAAGAAATTGTTGACTTCCTAAAAAATGGTGATAAATATATTAAACTTGGAGCAAAAATTCCTAAAGGAGTACTTCTAGTAGGCCCTCCAGGAACAGGTAAAACTCTAATGGCAAAGGCAGTAGCAGGAGAAGCAGGTGTACCATTCTTCTCAATCAGCGGTTCAGACTTCGTAGAAATGTTTGTCGGCGTAGGTGCAAGCCGTGTAAGGGACTTATTTGACCAAGCTAAAAAACATCAACCTTGTATTATCTTCATAGATGAAATTGATGCTGTTGGTAGACAACGTGGAGCCGGTATGGGTGGAGGCCACGATGAAAGAGAACAAACTCTTAACCAATTGCTTGTTGAAATGGACGGGTTCGATGAAAACGTAAATATTATCGTAATAGCAGCAACAAACAGACCTGATATCTTAGATAATGCATTATTAAGACCAGGAAGATTTGATAGACAAATAGTAATCAACAGACCTGATATCTTAGGTAGAGAACAAATTCTAAAAGTTCATGCAAAAAATAAACCACTTGCAGAAGATGTTGATCTAAAAACTCTTGCAAAACGTACACCGGGATTTACCGGAGCAGATTTGCAAAACTTACTTAATGAAGCAGCTTTATTGGCAGCTCGTTATGACAGAAAAAATATTTCAATGGAAAATCTTGAAGAAGCAATTGATAAAGTAATTGCAGGACCTGAAAAGAAAAGTAGAATTATTACAGATGAAGAAAAAGAAAATACTGCATATCACGAAGTAGGTCACGCTCTACTTGCAAAACTTCTAAAAAATACAGATCCGCTTCATAAAGTTTCTATTATTCCTCGAGGAATGGCACTAGGGGTTACAATGACTTTACCTGAAAAAGATCATCTTACATACAAAAAATCTCAACTGCTTGACAGAATTACAATGACACTAGGTGGTCGTGTTGCAGAAGAAATTGTATATGGTGCCGATAACATAACAACAGGCGCAAGCAATGACCTTGAAAAAGTTACTCAAACAGCTCGTAACATGGTAACAACATATGGTATGAGCGAAAAAATGGGACATATGCAATACGGCAAAAGCCAAGAACATATTTTCATGGGACGCGATTTTGGGCACAGCAATGATTTCTCAGATGAAATCGCTGCAGAAATAGATAAAGAAGTAAAAAAAATTGTTGATGAACGTTATGAAATCGCAAAACAATTATTAACAGAAAATAGAGATATGCTTGAATATATTTCTAAAGCACTACTTGACCAAGAAACTATTGATGAAAAGACATTCGAAGAATTAATGGAAAAAGTAAAAAATGAACGTCAATGCTAATACTAAATATATTCTTGAAATTCCGATAATGGAAATAGAAAACAAAAAAGAAACTCTTACAGAATATCAAAATACTAAATGTGATTTTATCGGACTTAAGTTTAGTAAAATAGAAAATATCGAAGAAGCCATAAATACTTTAAAAGGGCTTCTTCCCTTTATTAAAAAGCCTTTGATGGTAAGAGGCTGTGGCGATGATTCTATGGATAAAGAACTCCTGCCTGCTCTTATTTCTCAACTTCCGTTTCAATGTATTATAGCTCATGCAAATGAAAATACATACAAAAATATAGTTCCTGCAATAATTAAAGGGGATCATAAACTCGTAATAAGAACTCCAATTGATATAAACCTTTGCAAGGAAATGAACATTTTAGCTTCTGATATGGGCTTAAATTTAGCTAACATATTAATTGATACTGATATCGGAGGTCTTGGCTACGGACTTGAATATGGATATAGCATTATGGAAAAAATCAAGTTGGAAGGCATAAAAGGAGATAGACATCTAAATCTTCCAATAATATCATTTGTTGCAGAAGAAACCGCAAAAACAAAAGAAGCTAAAAATAAAACCCTTGCACCATTTTTAGAAATAGCTTCTGCAACAGCTGTAAAAGCTGCAGGTGCAGACTATATTGTTATTAATGATAAAAATATAATAGAAGTAATGGAAAATTTATAATGGCAGAATTATCAGGATTACAAATATTCAAATACCTTCCGGGTGCAAAAAAAGCAGAACATACAAATTGTAAAGAATGTGGATGTCCTACCTGTATGGCATTTGCAATAAAACTCGCTAAACATCAAATCGATATTGAAAAATGTAATTATGTAACTGACGATTTGAAAGATATTTTTGCACAACATTCAAAACAGCCTCAAAAAACTATTGAAATAAATGGGGTTAAAATAGGCGGAGAAAATGTTTTATACAGACATGAAAAAACATTCATTAACAAGACAGCTCTTGCCGTTATTGTTAACCTAAATGATAAAAACTGGAAAGAAAAATTTGAAAAAATAAAAAATTTTGAAATTCATAAAATTAATGAAAATATAAAAATTGATCTAATTATAACCCAAAACGGTAAACTTGATAATTGCATCAAATATGAAGATTTAAAAAATCTTCCACTTGTAGAAATAATTGATGAAAATTTTCAATCAACAGCAAATAAATTAATAGAAATTAGAAAAAAAGCAGTCCTTGAAAAAGATGAAAACTACTCATCTCCAACATGCGTATATTTTAAACACACAAATGATTTATATTCACTATGTGCCAAGGCTTCATACTATATTTGCAAATATGCAAATATGCTAATTTTTGAAGACTTTGACGAAAATCTATTCAACGCATTAATCAGTCTGCGACAAAATATTTTCACAGACCCACAAAAACCACTGCAAGTAGAATCCAAAGTATACGAATTTAACAATCCTGATGAAAATTCTATAATATTCCTGACAACAAACTTTGCATTGACATTCTTTGCTGTGGCAAATGAGCTTGAAAGTCTTCCTGTACCGTCTTATCTTATCGTAACTCCTGCTGATGGGATGAGTGTACTTACAGCTTGGTCTGCAGAAAAATTCACTGCCAAAATGGTAGCTAAAACTCTAAAGAATTTTAAACTTGCTGAAAAAGTTAAAACTAGAAAAATTATAATACCTGGACTTCTTGCTCATATGAAAGATGAACTTGAAGAAGAAATTCAAAACGAAAACCTTGACTTTGAAATAGTTGTAGGCACTATCGATGCATTCTCTATTGGCGATTTTGTAAAGAATTTTAAACCATAATAACAAAAAAATTTTTTACTTGTTTTATACACAATATGAGAATTATTAATAACAATAACTTGACATTTGGTAGTTTATACACAAATATAGCAAACAAAGAAGTAAAAAAAGTAATAGAACAATCCCCAACATTGCAAGAATTTGCAAAAGATTGTGATATTCATATTACAGATTACAAAAGACGTAAAAAAAATATCCCAGAACGAATTTTGGAATATGGTCTAAGATATCGTGTAAGAGAAAACGCTCCAAAACTAACAAGCAAAAGAGATAATAGTTATTCAGAAGTGTTATCATATCATACCTTATCTCTCAATGATATCCCTTCTCACATGGCTCTGACAGAATATCGTAACCAAAATATGCTTCAAACTTTAACTAATGAAATCAATAACTTAACAATAGAACAACTAAATAAACTAAGAAAATTCCATTTAATCAAAAAATAGTTTAATATATTAGATTTTTCATTTTATATGATATGAGCAAAAGATAAGAAGTATTCATTGATTACATTTATAAGCATAGGCATAATCCAAACTAAAATTGCGGCACCTAAAACAGGTTTGAATAAGAAACTCAATTGAAAAACATTTACCTGAGGGGCAGTCTTAGAAATTACACCTAGGATTATATCCTGTCCTAATGTAGCTAAAAGGACAGGGGAAGCTATTTGCAGGCCCATATACAAAACATTTGAAGACAACTCTATCAAATAATCCATATTTACAAGTTGATCTAAAGGAATAGAGGTAGCCCCCAAAGGAAATATTGTGATACTTCTTATAAGAGCTTGAATTAACCAATAAATTCCTCCAAGCTCAATAAAAATCAATACACCTAAAAGAGAAAAACATTTACCCAATATTGACACCTGACTTGATGTCGTAGGATCCAACACCATAGCAGAAGAAAGTCCCATCTGCATATTGATCATATCTGCACCTGCTTCTACAGCAATCAAAATTAATTGTGCAACGTAACCAATCATCGCACCTACAACTATATTTAAAAATATAGAAAGCGCAAAAGAATCTTGTATTACATTAACACTAGGTTTGGTTATACCGGTCAAAACAATCGTCAACATAAGTACAAAACTAAGTTTCACAAGCCCTGGAATTTCTTTTCTGTTAAATACAGGTGCAAGTCTTATAAAACCAAGTAGACGTGAAAATATCAGAATACCTGCAGCCAAATAGGTATTCATCAAAGGAAACATTTTCATTAATTCATTAATTATATTTTCCAACTACTCTCCCTTTCTACTCACAGGTGGAGGGATAAGATCCACACCATCAACTTGAACATACTCAGGAGCGATATCACACGGTAAAAATTCAAAACCATCAATATTTTCAAACCAAGTATGGCTTTCATCAATATCTACTTTAATTCTTCTTTCACCATTAACGATTTTAACGATTACAAAAGTCGTCCCCTGTTTTTTAGGCTTGAATAAAATAATTTGTTTGTTATTGTCAATAGTTTGGACGGGCAAAACATCAGCGATATTATTATCTTCGACAACAACACCACGTACAATAGTATCAGAAAAGATCATATAATCTTCAAAAGCATATGCACGCAATGGAAATATTAACATTATAAAGGTTAATAAAATCTTCTTCATTTACTACTTTATCTTCCTAAAATTTTATTTGTTTCTACGAAATCAGGTTTTGGCATAGGAGTTCTAGGGCTTGGTAAATATTTCATTTTTTGATTTTTATCAATGAAAGGTACTTTACCAGGATTTTTCATTAACTCATTCATGCCTGGTTGATTTTTAAACTTGTCATTCATTTCATGTTCAAAAGGCGTTGTATACATGTAATAATCAGATGAAAGAACGTAAGTATCATTTTTAGATACAGCATTAAAAGCTAACGCCATTCCATCAGTGAAAAAGTTTTTAAGCAGGTTAATATATCCAATTCCACCGATAACAATCACAAGAAACACTCCTAGAATTTTTGGAGCAGCAGCGATAGTTTGTTCTTGCACCTGAGTTACGGCCTGTAAAATACCTACAACAAGACCGATACCGGCTGCAACCAATACACAAGGCATCGATATTACAAGCATTAACAAAAAACCTCTAGCTAAATATTCAACTAACGCTTCCATTTATATACCCTTTCCAATAATTTTAATTGTAACTAGTAACCAGTCCTTGAACGATTAACGCCCAACCATCAACTGCAATAAATATCAATAACTTAAACGGTAAAGAAATAATCGTAGGCGATAACATAAACATACCTAAAGCAAGTAATATATTTGCAACAACAAGGTCAAGTACAATAAATGGTACAAATATAATAAACCCTATTTCAAAAGATGTTTTTAATTCACTTATAATAAATGCCGGAGCCACTTGCCATACAGTAACCTCATCAGGACTTTTAGGCGGAGTTTTTTGTGTCATTTCAATAAAAAATGCCAAATCACTCTCTCTTGTCTGTTTCATCATAAACTCTTTTAACGGTTTAGATCCCTCATTTATCGCCTCTATCATATTCTGATTCTTTTGGTATGGAACTGAACCCATTTCATACATTTTCTGAAAAGTTCCACCCATTGTATAAAAAGTCAAAATCATTGCTAGACCTATTATTACAATAGAAGGAGGTACTTGTTGTGTACCCATTGCAGTCTTTAGCATAGAAAAAACTATGACAAACCTCAAAAAACTTGTCATACAGCAAAATACAAAAGGGATTAGTGAGAACACTGTCATCACTATCAACATTTGTAGTACCGGATTCATATTATGTAAAACGCTATCCATTTATTTTATTTCCTTATATTCTATTAACGATATTTTGAAAAACTGTTGTTTCTTTCTTTTTTGGGAAATCAACAATTGTAGGCAAATCATCAACAGATGATTTTTGTTCAATATGCTTCGGGATAGAAGAATTTTCATCCAATTTTGAAATCAAAGAAGTTCTATCCACATCAGATGCAACAAGAAATCTTTCTTTTCCTGCGCGAATCACATACAAATTTTTACGAGGAGCAAGACTAATACAATCCTCTACATTTAAAAATTTTGACTTGGAACTAGCTCCAAATCCTGCAGAAGTTTTTTTATACACAAACAAAGCAAAGAAAATTAATCCAACCATTGCAGCTGTATAAACTACAAAATTTATTAAATATCCGCTCATCTTATCCCTCCATCAAGTCTTAATAGTTTTTATCCAATTTTTATACTATTAAATATCCTCATCCTCTAGTTCAAAATCACTGTAATCAAATTCATCCTCATCTCCTTCTTGTTGAGTTTGGAATTCACCTTGAGCTTCTTCAGGAGTTTCAAACTGAGGTTCATTTTCATTTTGTTCAAATTCTTCAATCGAATCCATTGTTTGCTCACTAACTTCTTCGTTTTGAACTTGTGCTGAAGTGTTATTAGCACCACCTTGCGCTATAACTTCATCTATTTTTACACCATATCTATCATTTATAATAACAAGCTCTCCTCTTGCAATTGGCTTGTTTTCAACAGAAAGAGTAACTTTATTATCATATATTGATGTCAAATCCAACACCAAACCTTCTTCTATACTTTTTAATTCTCCAAGAGTAATTCTTACTGAATCGAATTGAGCGTCCATTTCGACTTCAATACTATCCCAAAGATTATCACTAGAGTTTCCACTCATATTATCTCCTCCCTCGTTATCTACAGGCATAACAAGACCCAAATTAGGGTTTAAATTTATTGTTTTTTCATATCCTTTGAAAGACATTGTCATCTTTTTTACATCACTATTTTCAAAGACAACTATGTCATCTACATCAAGGTGTTTTAAATCATACAAAGTAAATTTTGTAGAACCTACTTTTACAACAACATTCAACGGACTTGTTTTAAAATCAGAATAGTTAAATTTATCTCCGCTTGATACTACTTCCTCTGGTTTTAAAAGAACTGCCGGTAATGATATTATAAATTTTGCTACCTCATTTTCATCCATATCCTTCAACAAAAAAGTAAGATGAATAATATCAAAGTTTGTTCTTTTTAATGTTGGAGGCGGTGGGGATAAAAATTGAGACGTAGCATTAAACATATAGTCATTAAAAGCTGTAATAACCTTCGCTTCCAAATCAGTAAGCTTATTCAAATTAATTCTCTTACCAGATTTACCCAAAGTTCGATCAAGCACTATACCAACTGCTCTTTCTGATATTCTGAAAAACATGTCATGCTGCTTATCGATTCTGATTTTGGTAACAAAATAAGCTTCCTTATCCATTAGGGTATTAATGTTTTTACTAATTCCGGCTAATTCAAACTTGAATCCAGGTAGGAAAAATTCATCACACGCTTGCTGTACAACCGGTAGATAAGTTTTTCTAAACCAGCTGTACTGAGCATACAATTCTTTGTATTCAATTGAATTTCTATTATCATTCATACGTTAGCTAACTATCCCTTTTCAAGTCTGATAATGAATATTCCCCATAAATACAATATCTGAATTACTACAACTTCACATCAACCTTTTAATGGATATTTTTATAAAATCAACATATTTTTTTATAGTAAAATCAGTTTATGGTAAAAAACGCTTACATACATATCCCTTTTTGCAAACAAAAATGTAAATATTGTTCATTTATTTCTTTTCCAAAAATTGAATTAAAAAATGAGTATATTAATGCACTTATAAAGGATATAAATACCAACTACAACAACGAAAATCTTTCAACAATTTATTTCGGAGGAGGAACTCCATCCCTTCTCACAAGCGATGATTTTTCAAAAATTCTACAACAACTACACTTTGATAACAAAACAGAAATTACAGTCGAAATCAATCCTGAAACAGTAGATAATAATTATTTAAAAGAATTGAAAAAAATTGGGATAAACAGACTGAGTATAGGCTGCCAAACATTTAATGATAGAATATTACAACAAATAGGAAGAAAACACTCTTCTCAAGACGTTATTGATACAGTTAAAATCGCTCAAAATAATGGATTTCAAAATATAAGTCTTGATTTTATATATGGCCTACCAAACCAAAGCATATCAGAATTTACAAATGACCTAAAAAAAGCAGTAGAATTAAATATCCAACATATCTCATTATATGGGCTAAAAATTGATGAAGGCTGCTATTTTTATGAACATTACCCACAAAACTTGCCAAATGAAGATAATCAAGCAGATATGTATCTCCAAGCCATCAATACACTAAAAGACGAAAACTTTAATCATTATGAAATAAGTAATTTTTCCCAAAAAGGATTTGAATCCAAACATAATCTAAACTATTGGAACAATTCAAATTACTACGGATTTGGCTGCGCAGCACATGGCTACAAAGATAACATCAGATACTCTAAAAGCACAAATATCAATGAATACATCTCAAATCCAACAACTTATGCAACAGAACATGTTGTAACTAAACAAGAGGAATTAGAAGAAGAAATTTTTCTCGGACTAAGAAAAATGGAAGGAATAAATATCGAAAAAATTAACAACAAATTCGGGATCAATTTCCTCGAAAAGTACTCATATCAAATAAAAGAGTTCACTAATTCTAAGTATCTTTTAGAAACTAATACAGGTTTTAAGCTTTCTGACGAAGGGATACTTATCAGTAACAATATTTTGTCAGAATTTTTGGAATAAAAAAGGCCTGCGAATTGCAGACCTTTTTTTATAAAATTTATTCCTCAGCTAATGATTCTAGATTCATTTTAGGTTTAGGTTCAGGAGCTTTTGGAGGTTTAGAAAAGACTTTTCTATAAGTATCATCAGCAGATTTACCTACCTCAAAGAAGAAGTTTTTAACCTTTTCAGAAAACTTTAGTTTTTCTCCTTCTAAAGGTACAATTTTTTCCCAACTAGAACCTTTTCTACCTACAGCAATACCAAGCCCTACCCAAGTTGCTAACAAAGCAGCAGCGACACCTCCTGCGACAGCAACTTGTGAAACTTGCTTTTCAGGTTCTTCAAATTCTGGAATACTAGGGTTTTTATGACGAACTGGTTTTTCTGCGACATTAGATACTCTATCTAAATCCTTCGAAGAACCGGCTCTAAAACTAACACTTGATACTGCCCTTAGCATATAAACCTCCTTGCAATTAAACTCTACCTATCTTAAACTAAAGACCCAGCATATAAAACGTCAACAAAATAATTTTTGCTCAAATATTTTTTGTTTTCAATAAGATTTACAAATCTTTACAATAAAAATGGAATATTTTTTTTTCTGGTGTCATCTTATTAATTAGAAGGGGAGAATTAAAATATGGTTTTAAGTCAAGACACACTAATTTACATAGAAGAAAATGAAAAAATAGAAGCAAGCATCGCAGCAAAAGGATTTGCAGATATCGAAACCCAAAATAGAGCATATATTAACACACTAGGTGCAGAATTATGTCTAAAATATTTGGTTTCTGAAAATATCAATATCGATAATATTAGAAATATCCATTCAATAAAAAAAGTTTTAGAAGAAGTTGATATCGCTGACGTAATGCTGCCTAATATCCATATTGACGTAAGAGTAGTTTTTGATGAGAATTTTATATTCATCCCAAAATCACATTTTGAAAATAATATTACCCCTGATATCTATGTAGTTTTTAAATTAGCACAAGACTTAACCCAAGTAAGCTTTTTAGGATTTTTTGAACCAAAGTTAATAAACAAAAATAATGCAAACGATACATATTATTTTATAGAAAAAGAAAAACTAAATTCTCCGATTGATTTAAAACGTTTTATAACAAATTTTCAAGGAAATACTAATCAAACTTTACCAAATGAAGTATTGGAAGCAACAGAAACTATTATGCTATCAATGATAGATAACGAAATTTCTGCATCTGATAAAAAGTACTTACTTGAACAATTAACAAAGTCTATAGAACTACGTGATAGATTTATCGAGTTCGAAAACTTTGAATTGCTTTCATATAGGGCACTTACAGACAACGATATTCAAAAACGAGAAATAATTTCAGACAACATAGTACCTATTTCAGGTTTTGAAACAGATGAAATCAATTCAGAAAATACTAACTTGGAACAGACTCAAGAAATTGATAATACTACAACAATAGATACAGTTGCCGATATTGATAATAATTTAGAAGATATCGCAATAAATGATAATTTAGATAACCTAGAATCTACAATACCTTCAGACGAAGGAAAAACAGATAAGGGGAACTTACTTGAAGATGCTGCAAATCTTGGAACTACTGCTGCATTAGGAGCATTAGGAGCACTAGCAGCAGGAACAGTTGCAGCAAACGTTGAAGATGCTGCCTTAACAGAAGCAATAGCAGATGGTACTGAATTATTAAAAGACGCTGTCGACATCACTAAGAACACTCTAGATATAACTAGTGATCTAATTGAGCCTTTAAATAATACAGAAAAAAATGTTATTGCCCAAAATGAAATAGAACCATTACAAGATTTTAAACTTGGTACTCAAGATTCAATTTCATTAAATGACATTGAAATTCCAGAAATTGATGATATCAAAGAAGACACAGACACAAATGCTGTAAAAATTGAAGATATCTCAAATGAAGAATTGAATTTCAACAATGAATCTAGTGAATTACAAATTGAAAACGACGAAAATATATTACCTTTTGAAAACATTGATACAAATGCTACAACTTTAGACTCTCAAGACAATTTACACACCGATGACATTGTGTCATTTGAACAACTTGAAGAGAATCATTTTGAAGATATTCCATTAAATCTAGATGAGAATACCATTAACGTAGACCCATTACCTATAAACGACCTTACAACAGACGATATCGGTATTAATTTTGATGAAAATTCTACTAATGATATTAGTATAGATCCATTACCAGTAGATGATATCCAATCTAGCCCTATGGATATTGCACTAGATGAAATTGACACAGTAAATCAAAATAATATTGATATTGAACCACTATCAATTGACGATATACAAACAGATAATATCAATATTTCAGAAGATGAGAATAGTACGTTAAACCAAAGTAATATTAACTCTGAAAATTTATCACTAGAAGAACTTCAACCTGATGAGATTGATATTCCTCTAGATATAAATATTGACGAAAATGATACTTCTGCTAACACAACATCTATAGAAGATAGTTTCCCTGATTTCTCAGATACGAATATGAACTTAGAGACATTAGAGGAAGATAGATCTTTTAATAATATAAATATAGACCAAGATATTCTAGCCAATGAAACAAAACAAGAATCTGAAATATTGCCGAGCATAGATGATCTATATTCTCAAAATGACAACAACAATCTAAATACTGCGGAAGAACCACAAATATTTGAAAACTTATCAGACGATTATAATTTTGAAAATATTTCTGAATATTCTGATCAAGAAGCTAATGAAAAAAATGAAAAAAATAAAACAGACAGTTTTGGGAAAAATTTACTTGAAGGTCTATCTGACAACAATTTAGAAGATATTTCTATTGATAATATTGCAGATGACATTGATTTTTCAGATGTTGAATCAAATTCAAACAATAATCAAGAAATGATATCTTCTGACGATCTCTTAGCAGAAATTGATGATATCCTTAACTCAAATCCACAAGAGATGCAGACAGAAGTAGTCAATGAGAATTTCAATGAAAACACTAACATCACTACAGAAGAAACAAACGCAGAAGATATGCCAAGCACAAATATCGAAGCATTACTAGGATTTGGTGATGACCCTGAACCTCAACAAGACATTAGAAAAACACCGATTCCACAACCTCAAATACAAGAAAAATCTGTAGAAGATGATATAGCATCTTTAATAGATCAGGTAGAAACAAATTATATACCTAATGAGGAAGAACAAATTCCAGATATCTCTGTCAATAATGATGAAGAAGATAATAACCAAAAATTAGAAATGCTATTTAGCGATGAAAATAGCTATGATGACAATTACGAAGACAATCATAACTTTGCAGAAGAAGAAAACACTCTTCAACCACCACCGGGAGCAGCACTTTATCCAAAATCATCAACAGGCTCTAACAAAACACTAATCTTAGCTTCAGCCGTTGTTGTTGCAGTACTTGCTTCTGCATCAGTATTTGCATTTCTTAAATCTAAAAACGGTAGTGCAGATATTGATACACTAGCTCAAAACCCAACAGAAGCAGGAATTATGGAAGATATGCCTGCAAGTGAGCCTGTAAGTACTTCTGCAAATAATACTGAAAATAAAGTATCAGAAGAAACAAAAATTGCAACAAACACTCCTGATATTAATGCTATTAATAAAAACGAAATTCAAAAAGCAAAAAATTCAAAAGAACTCAAAAATACTGTAAAAACACCGCAACAAAAGCCGATTTCAACAGAATCATATATTACAGTACAAAAACTTGTTTGGGATATTCCTGATTACCTGTCATATAGCAATAAAATAAAAAGCTATCTTGTCACAGCAGGAAAAAGTATAAAACTATCTTTATCTGCAGATTTATTGCTTGCAACAGAATATGCATACTCAAACCAAGTTAAAGTCAATATAAAACTTGATAATAATGGTAATGTTCAAGATGCCAATATCGTAAATAGCAGCGGTTCTAAACAAATTGACGATATTGTGTTACAATCTGTTAAAAATACTTTAAACGTCGTAAAACCGCCTGCTGGAGAGGTTAAAGGACCTAATTTTAATTTAGGACTTATAATATATCTATAAATATGCTATAATGTTCGAGAACAAGGAAAATAAGAAGTGGAACTAGAACTAGCTCAAGATAAGATTGATTTAATAGAGAGAATAATCAAGAACAATAAAAAATATACAAATAATGAAGATTTGTATGATGACTTTTTCAACGAAACTTGCAAGCGTTCACTTTTGATTGTCAAGACAGTCACTTCTGATGCGACATTGGAAGCATATTTAAGAAAGATTGCAACCACTTCTATTATTAATGTTCTAAAAGATTCAGGCAGACTTCGTAGAACCAAAACAGGTTATATGTCGACCGGAGAAGTATCTTTAGAAACAATTCATGAAGATTCTACTCAGAATTATTCAACAGCACAAATATCATATTCGAATGTAAAAATCCAAGAGACTCCTGAAGATATTGTAATAAAAAAAGAAATTTTACAAAGAGTAATTGACTCCGTATATGCAATAAATGATTCTGAACCTGATAAAAAATATCTGGAACTTTATGTAATGCGATATGAAAAAGGTTTGACTCAAAATGAGATTGCAGCAGAGACAGGTCTATCTCAATCAGAAGTATCAAAAAGATTATTCAAACTAATGGAAAAAGTAAAACAAGCATTTAATTAGACAGGTGAAGAAATTATGAAATGTCCTGTCTGTAAAAAAAATATCCCTGAAAATTCTTTAAAGTGTCCATACTGCAAAGCTAGAACCGGACTTACTTGCAAAAACTGTAATACAGTAAATTCTATCTTTGAGTTAAAATGCAAAAATTGTGGACAAGAAATTCTAAAATTATGTCCAAATTGTTCTAGTGTAAACTTTCCTGAAGCTGAAAAATGCAGAAAATGCGGCTATTCATTTGTGACACCCAAAGAAGAAATAAAAGAAAATCTTAAAGATGAAACTAAAGAAAATGTTCAGATAAAACTGGAATACCCTCCGAACTTTGTTTCACAAGAAAGTGCAAAGAATATACTTGTAAAGGGTATTTTGTCAAGAGACAAAAAAATATTTTCTCTTAGCGGAGAAAAAGGAATTGGTAAAACTATCGTCCTAAAATCTGCAATGCAAGAGCTTGTCAACAAACATTACTCTTGGATATACGGGAAATGTACATCAATTACGCAACTCACAGTTGGCGGACTTATCCAAGATATGTTACTAAATCTTTTTAATCTGCCAAATATTTGCATCAATAATTTACAATTCAAAAAAGATGCCTCAAAATTTTTCAAAAATGAGTTTCCAGAACTATCTAACAACGAGGTATTTGACCTATTAAACTTCTTATATCCTCATACAGAAGGTAACTTTGAAGATTTATTTTCAAACAAAGCAAAAACATTTAATTGTTTATTCAAAATATTTGACAAAATTACACTAGATAACCAAATTATTTTTGTAGTAGACAATTTTGATTTTATAGACGGTTTTTCATACGACTTTATAAGTCATCTGATTAAACGACCAAATATATGGAATTCACTTAAATTTTTACTAATATATAATGAAGCAAAACCGGCTAAAGGATATTTTTATTTTCCACAACAAAAAAATAAAAATATGTACCTCGATATTGCAATTGCACCTTTAGACTTTGAACAGATGAAACAACTTGTTCAAAACAAGGAATCTTCTATTGAAGGATTTCCAAGCATATCACAAAATGAACAAATTCAAATATACAAAATCAGCAACGGGAACCCTTCATACATAAATCATGCATTATGCCTAAAATTCGATTGTCAACTTGCAGATCAACCATTTGAACTTAGTACAAATTTCAAAGGCTTACTTGAATTCAGGCTCGGTCTGTTAGCTCACATCAATCCGATTGCATATGATATTCTAATTGGTGCTGCTATTTTGGGTGACAAAATAAATATTAACCTTTTGAAAGAAATATTTGAAGTTGATGATAAAAAATTCCTTGATATAATGACATATCTACAAAAAATGGATTATGTTACACAGATGAACGAAATATTTTTTGAGTTCAGCAGCCAACTTTTATGGGAAACAATTATTAATAACTCTAAAAAAGATCCAAATTATGAAGCTATAAACAAGAAAATTTTCACATCTTTAACATCTTTCACATTAAATTCAATAACAATTCTTGCACTTATAGCTCAAAACCTAAAAGAAGCATCACTTGCTCTAAATATTTGGACAAAAAATACTCGTCTTGCTGCATTTGTCGGTGATGCAAACCTATATGCCATAGCCCAAAAACAATGTATGGCACTAATAAATGAATTTGATGAAACAGCAACTTTAAATACTCGATTTAACATATCAGAAAGACTTGGAAAGCTTCTTGCCAACTCAAACCCATCAGAAGCTATGGATTACCTTCCAGATGCAATATCTAACGCACAAGGAGTAGGAAACAGCCCAAAAGAAATCGAATTACTTGCATATCTATCAACCTGCTGTAGAAAAACAGGTAACTACTTCGGAGAAGTTGAATGCGTAGATGCTGTCTTAGAAAAAGCAAAACCTGAAAATAAATTAGAAGTAGCGCTGTTAAAATGTACAAAACTCCAAGCACTTCTTAATATAGGAAACTGCGGACAAATTATCAACATGATTGATACAGAAATTATGCCTGTATTTGATGAATTTTTTACAAAAAACAAAAACACAAAACATATTTCATTACAATTTGTCTACGAAACTTGGCTTAAAACATATCTTATGTTAGCTAACGCTTTGATTTTACAGGGCAATGATCGCTCTTTTGAAATTCTTACAATACTATTTGACATAATTGAACGAGATAAAATCAAAGATGAATTATTCATCTGTAAATGCAAACTCGCACTTGCATTTGCAAATACAATGAAAGGCTCATATGCCGATTCCGAAAAAATGCTTGAAGAAGTTTTTAAACAATACCAAGAAAACACAATGGACAATGAAACTGTCCTACGTTGGAATTTTATCAACACTATAAATAATTTCCTAAGAAAACGATATGATGGTATGCAAGAAGATCTTTTCCAAATTGTTACCTTTGCAAATAACAATGGAGATAACTTCACCAAAAACATGTTAAAAACACTTCTTGGAAAAATTTTCAGAGACAACGACCAGACAAAACAAGCAATAGAAATATATAATGATCAAATTGCTTACTTTGCAAAAGAAAAAATGGCTATTGGAGCGCTCCTGACTTGGTATTTGATAGCTGAAGCCACACTAGTTACGGAAGGGCCACAAAATGCCTTGGAAATAGCTGAACAAGCATTACAAGTAGCACAAAATCCTAAAATCGATAACTACTTCTTTGTAATTTTACTAAAAACCATAATCATAGAAGCATGTATCACTATATCTGATTTTGATACCGCAAAAATACACCTAGAATCAGCAATCACAATTGCAGAAAAATTTAGCCTAAACGATCTTCTATCAAGATTATACTTGCTATATGGTAAATACCTGCAAGAAATAGGACTTGTAAAATCACCTCAACAAAAACACTACATTGAAGGTGCTTCCAAAATGTACGAAAAAGCCCTCGCCTTGGTACAAAAAACAAAAAATAATTCTGTACATATCAAAATTCAAAAAGCTAAAAAAGTTCTGAAAACATTCTGCCAAATTAACTGCATACTAATCGAAGGCATAACCAAAGAATAGTAAGTAGTCCTAACTTGATTATGTATTGACATATTCAAATTCAAGAGTTATAATCCTTTTATAAAAAAGGAGGGAAAATTATGCATAATTGCGAACACGAACATTGTAATCATCAACACGGAAACTGTGGACACCATCATGGAGAAGGTTGCCATAATCACGAACACGGTCATCAATGTCACCATGGAGAAAAAGAAGGCTGCCAATGGGGAGGCAAAAGAGAAGGAGCAGGTAGAAAATGTGAAAATCCTAAAATTCCTTTCAACAGAAGACTAAGTGAAGAATCTATCAATAAAATAAAAACTTATGCAGCAGAAAATAACATAACAGAAACAGAAGCACTTGAAAGAGCAATAAAAAATTTATAAACTATAAACTAAATATTTATAATAAAAAAAGACACATAGAATAATCTATGTGCCTTTTTATATTCTTTACCTGAAAGTTTATTTCATAGCATTTTCAACAGCTACTGCAACAGCAACAGTTGCACCAACCATTGGGTTATTACCCATACCGATTACACCCATCATTTCTACGTGAGCAGGAACTGATGAAGAACCAGCAAACTGAGCATCTGAGTGCATTCTACCCATAGTATCAGTCATACCATAAGAAGCAGGACCAGCTGCAACGTTATCAGGGTGAAGTGTTCTACCAGTACCACCACCAGAAGCTACAGAGAAGTATTTTCTACCATTTTCAATAGCCCATTTTTTGTAAGTACCAGCTACAGGGTGTTGGAAACGAGTTGGGTTAGTTGAGTTACCAGTAATAGAAACATCAACACCTTCATGAATCATGATTGCAACACCTTCAGAAACGTCATCTGCACCATAGCATTTTACTTTTGCTCTTTCTCCGTCTGAGAATGGTTGTTCTTTAACGATTTTTAATTCGCCAGTTTTGTAATCATATTTAGTTTCTACAGAAGTGAAACCGTTAATTCTAGAAATTACATAAGCAGCATCTTTTCCTAAACCATTCAAGATAACTCTCAAAGGAGTTTTTCTAACTTTGTTAGCATTTCTAGCGATACCAATTGCACCTTCAGCAGCTGCAAAAGATTCGTGACCAGCTAAGAAACAGAAACATTGAGTTTCTTCTCTCAAAAGCATAGCAGCCAAATTACCATGGCCAAGACCAACTTTTCTTTGGTCACCTACTGAACCAGGTACAGCAAATGCTTGTAAACCTTCACCGATAGCTTCAGCAGCTTCAGCAGCAGTTTTAACACCTTTTTTAATTGCAATAGCGCAACCTAATGTATAAGCCCATACAGCATTTTCAAATGCGATTGGCTGAATTCCTTTAACAATAGCGTCAACATCAATACCTTTAGAATCACATAATTCTTTAGCTTCTTCTAAAGATTTGAAACCATATTCAGGTAAAATTTTGTTTAATTTTGCTTGACGTCTATCTTGTCCTTCAAATTTTACTGTCATTTTATTTTCCTCTTAATTTTACTTACTAAATATTAAGGCAAAAGCCTAAACTACGGAAACTATTCAACTCTTGGATCGATAGTCTTAACAGCATCAGCAAATCTTCCGTAAGTACCAGTGAATTTTTCCAAAGCTTCTTTTGGATCAACACCTTTTTTAACGGCTTCCATAAATTTACCCATGTTAACGAATTTATAACCAATAACTTCGTTATTTTTATCTAAACCAAGTTCAAGTACATATCCTTCTGCAACTTCAAGGTATCTAGGTCCTTTTTGTTTTGTAGAGAAAATAGTACCAACTTGAGAACGAAGACCTTTTCCTAAGTCTTCAAGACCAGCTCCAACAGGAAGACCATTGTCAGAGAAAGCTGTTTGAGTTCTACCATAAACGATTTGTAAGAATAATTCTCTCATAGCAACGTTGATAGCATCACAAACCAAGTCAGTATTTAAAGCTTCTAACAAAGTTTTTCCAGGAAGGATTTCACCAGCCATAGCTGCAGAGTGAGTCATACCTGAGCAACCTAATGTTTCTACTAAAGCTTCTTGAATGATACCGTCTTTAACGTTAAGAGTTAATTTACAAGTACCTTGTTGAGGTGCACAGCAACCACAACCGTGAGTAAGACCAGAAATGTCTTTAATTTCTTTAACCTTTGTCCAATCACCTTCTTGAGGAATTGGAGCAGGTTCACCTTTAACACCGCGTTTAACGCAGCACATTTGTTCTACTTCATGTGTAATTTGTATACGATCCATCATCTTTTCTACTCCCTTCAGGTTATATACAACATTTATTGTACGTGCTGAAAAGGCTTAGTCAAGAATTATTATAATTTACTTAAGCACTAAAAAAGAGGTATGATCTAGAAAAATCACACCTCTTTTTTTATAAAAACAAAAATTAATAATCACTCACCATTGAATCATCTTCATCTTGAAGTGCAGACAAATCTCTATGACTTGCCCCATCAAAATCTTCTGGTAACATATCATCTTCAGGCCAAATTGTATCTTCATCAAAGCGACTTGAATTCAAATTTTCGCTTGCTGACAAATCTGAATTACTCAAATCCGTTTCAGAAAGTACGCATCCTGCCATATCACAATCAGAGAAATTGCAATATGTCATTTCTGCATAACTACAATCCGCACCAGTCAAAAGACTCTCTGTAAAATCACATTCCAAAACTCTTGCTCGAGTAAAATCTACTGATGTTAGATCAGCACCGGTAAAATTAACAAAAGACAATGCACAATCAGCAAAGGAACTTGAATTTAAATCAACCTCTGAAAAATCAATTTCAGATAAATTTATACCTGAAAAATCAACTTCAGATAAATCAACCTCGTCCTGCTCTGCCTTCCATTCATTGAATTTTTCAGGATGACGTCTTAGTATTTCTACAAGTTCTTCTTTTGTATAATCAATCATTAGTTTTTTCTCCTTTAAATTAACTTAGTCTTCAATCAAATTCATTTGTAAAGCTTTAAGAGTTGCCTGAGTTCTATTATCAACTTTAAGCTTTTTAAAAATACTATTCAAATGCGTCTTTACAGTAACCTCTTTAACAAAAAGTTTCTCTGCTATATGTTTATTACTTACCCCTTTTGCAGCCATTTGTAACACTTCTAATTCTCTTGATGTTAATGCAACAGAAAGTTCTTTTTTAGAAAATGAAACGACTTTCTGATTATGTTGAGAAACAGACCAATTTGCACGGCGCAATATTGCTTCTACCCTTGCAAGGAGATTCGGCAACAAAAAAGGTTTCGTAATATAATCATCTGCCCCAATTTTTAGAGCGGAAATTATTTTTTTCTCATCTGCTTCTGAACTCAACACGACAATAGGAATATACTTCACGCAATTTATATTTCTTATTTTCTTTATAAAATCAAACCCGCTAATATCAGGCAATAAAATATCAACAATTACCATATCAAAGGCTTTGTCACTATTAGTCAAAACCTCTAATGCTTGAACACCGCCATGCACAACTTTCACATCATACCCGTACAACGGCAATGCGTCCTTTAAATATTTGGAATTGTCGTCTACTAACAGAATATTTGCCAATCCTGACATGTTTAGTATCCTTTTTTATACTATTTTATTTTTTAAGGCTTTCAAAGCAGCTTGCAATCTATCATCTACTTCTAATTTTTGTAAAATGTTAGCTACATGGGCTTTTGTCGTATTAATACTTATAACAAGGATTTGTGCAATTTCCATATTGCTATAGCCTTCTGTCATAAGTTTCAAAATTTGTGCTTCACGTGTTGTCAAATCATAATCTTTACGATTATTTTCATTATCAAAAGTTGGGGAATTAGCACTTGCTTTCAATACAATATGTGCAATACTTGGATCAAACCAAGCTGCTCCATCTGCAACAGAGCGCACTACCTCAATTAATCTTTGAGGGTTAATTTCTTTTGAGCAATAAGCATTTGCTCCAGCTTTAAGACTATTCAAAACTTCTTTTTCATCGTTATGAGAAGTCAATATTATAACTTTTACATCCTTATTTGTAGAACGAATTTGTTTTGTAGCCTCGATACCATTCATATTAGGCAGACCTAAGTCCATAATAATCACATCTATTTGATTATTATTAAAAGTATCTATAGCAGCCTCAGCTGAATCAGCCTCGAAAATATTGTCAACATAGTCAACACCTTCGAATGTTGTTTTTAAACCAAATCTTGTTAATTCATGATCTTCTACAATAAGGATATTTATCTTCATATGCTTAATTCCTCTTTGGCAGGCTGATACTCAGGGTTAATTGACAAACTCTTTTTAAAATTATAAATCGCTTCGGATTTTTGTCCCTGATTTTTACAAATCAACCCTTGATAATAATAATATCTAAAATTATTTTCGTCAATATAGTTTGCAACACTTAAATATTTTTTTGCCTTGTTAAAATTTTGACGTTCTACTTCAACACGCCCCAAATCAATCCAAGCATCAGCAAAATTCATATTTATAGCAACAGCTTTTTTTAGATATAATATCTCTTTACTCTTGTCTTGCAAAGCTACTTTATAATATGCGATATAAGCATCTGAATAAGTTCTTAAAACTTTTTCATAAATTTCTATAGCTTTCTTAGCTTTATCCAATTTTTCATAAGTCTGAGCAACTCTTATCGATGGTAATGACATATTTTTAGATTTTGACTCAGCATCTTTATAGTACTTCAAAGCATCTTTATAATTTGCTTTGCGATAATTCAGATCTCCCAAAACAAGTAGTACCATTGGATTGCCGCCATCTAAGCGATCTGCTTTCATAGCAGTATCATAAGACTTCTCAAAATCATTGTTATCATAGTACACTCTTGCAAGCAAAGCATAGACGTCTTTATTAGTACTTCTTTTTGTACTGATCGCACCTTGAAGTGTTCTTATAGCTTTGCCATACTCTTTTTCATAGTAGTAATAGTAACCTAAATGATAAGCTTTCTTTATTTCATTTTTTTGAGATTTATAAAGAATGTACTGTTCAAGAGAATTTCCTTTATTTGCATAATCCAATGAATATAGTCTTTGTTGTTTTATATATTGAGCAATTTTCAAAGCATCTTTAGTTTTCTTTGTTTGCACAAGAATATCAGCTTTTAATTTTTTATAATTTAAATTCTGATCATTCATTGAAATTGCAACATCAATATATTTTTTAGCATTCTCAAAGTCATTTGACCTTAGATATCCTAATGCAGCGACATAATTCGCATAATCTGATTTGGATAAAAGTTTCGTATTTTTCACCAACTCAGCAGTAGCTTCCTTACTTTGGTCATTGTATACAATGTTTGAGAAAACTTCTCCTAAATACAATTCATCATCTCTCTGCAATTTTTTAGCAGGGAAATAAAATCTCTTCGTATCGTCTACGACCAAAGAAGAAATATCCTTATCAGAAATTTTCGAAATTGCCATTTCTGATAAATTGAACAACCCAATATCAGCCATTCTTTGTGCTATTTGCATATACCCGTAATCAGTAGGAGCCATACTCTCGATCAAGATTGCAAAATCCATATAAGCTGACCTAACATTACTTTGGACAAACCTATTGAATGCAATAGAATATTGATTACGAATATCTGTATGTGTTAATGTAGCACGTTTTAAAGGCATCGCAGAAGCAGTTACCATTTGTTGAAACCCAAAAGGACTTGCTGTTGGAATGTAATCATACAAACCTTCTGCAAAAACAGGCCCAGTAATCGCAATATAAGATATAAAAGCTATAAGTAGTTTTTTATTTATACGCATTAACCTATTAAACACCCTCACTATTTACTACATTCCCTGAATAATAAAAATTAAACAAATTTACAATATTTTTTTGTTCATCTGTTACATTTTCATCATTTATAAAGTTAAATATATCACGTAAATTGTAATGACTCAATAGCTCTGCATCTTCTTGTTTAAATGAGTGGTGATTTTCTGTTAAAAATACTCTTACAATTTTATCAGCACTAATTCTCAAAAATGCATCTACTATATTTTTGTCAAAATGAGTACCTGAATCTTTTATTAAGATATTAATAACATTAGCTATCGGCATCTTGTCACGATAATGACGTCTTGAAGTAATAGCATCAAACACATCAGATACAGCAAGAATTCTTCCGCCATATGGAATATCTTCGCCTTTTAATTGTCTGTAATACCCGGTTCCATCGTATTTTTCGTGATGAGAACAAGCAATTTCAGTAATCATTTTAAAATCTTCAGACATATAAATTTTTTCAAGAATATTATGCGTAATTTTTACGTGTTCTTGAATATGACTATATTCTTCAGGTGTTAATTTACCTTCTTTTTGCAAGACAGAATCCCTGATACCAATTTTGCCTATATCATGCAAAGTCGCTGCCTTGGCAATAATTTCCTTAAACTTTTCATCGCAGCCAAGCTCGTCAACAATCAACATAGAATATAGTTTAACCCGACTTGAATGACCTGCTGTAATTTTATCTCTCGCATCAATTGATGTAGCAAGTGTATCAATAAAGCTTTCAAATAAAGCCTTTTGCTCTTTATAAAGTTCCTTTTGCTGTTCAAATAGTTGTGCGTTTTCAATTGCAATACTTGCACTTCCTCCAATCGCAACAAGCAAATCTTCATCAACTTTTGTGAAGACACCATTTAACTTATTCAAAACTTGAAAAGCTCCGATAATCTCCTGATTATTATTTTTTATCGGCATACATAAAATTGTCTTTGTTTTATAGCCGGTTTTTGAGTCAACATCAGGGTTAAATCGACTATCATTATACGCATCAGGAATATTTATTGACTCACCAGTTTTTACAACATAACCTGCAAGTCCCTTATCTGCTGGAAATCTTATTTCCTCATTATCCATACCCAACGCAACTTTAGACCAAAGCTCATTTTTTTGTTTATCTAAAAGAAAAACCGTACACCTATCAGCCTGTATCGCGATTTTAGTTTCTTCTGCAATAACCTTTAAAAGGACATTGATATCAGTCTGAGCAGTAATTGAACGACCGATTTTGACTAGAGAAACTAACGGATCACTTTTTACAGGTATAGAAAATTCTATTCCCTCTTTTACCTGCTTCAATCGTGTCAAAACATACCCAATAACAGCAAACTCATCACCATTTGCAACCGCTGTATTTTTTGCGTTTTCAAAATGTATAAGAGCTACATCATTGCAGTGCTCGCCAAAATTTATCGTTCCTAGAACATATTCATAAAATAATTTTGCAGTAGCAGAGTTAGAATAATTAGCTAAATACTCTGCATCTTTTACAAAATCCAAAGCTTTCTGATAATTCGCCTTATCAGTTAGGTATTCAATAAGTCCTAAAAGGCTAAAACAAACAGATAAATAATTATCAGCTGCTAAATCCTTAAACAAGTTCTGGGCTTGAACTAACAACTCTTTTGCCCCAGCCAAATCATTGTCCGCTAACTTTGCAAGACAAGTTCTTAAAATCTCTTTTCCTTCATTAACCTTTTCCATACTGTTCTTTTCTAAATTTTCCATTGTCTAACCATTATACTAACATTTTACAACTATATGTTTTTATTGTACAATATTTTTATTAATATGACAAAGTCCAAATAATGTAGTTAAAGTTTTTTTAAGGGAGCTTATATAAAATGCAAAAAGTAACAATTTTAATTCCTGTATACAATGAGGTAAATACTTTAGAAGAGATACTAAAAAAAGTAGAAAATGCAAATTTCTATGGTCTTGAAAAGGAGATTATTTTAATCGATGACTATTCAACAGACGGAACTAGAGAATTATATTCAAAATTCCCTTACAAAGTACTTTATCATGATTATAACCAAGGCAAAGGAGCAGCACTAAGAACAGGATTCAAAGAAGCTACAGGTGATATTGTAGTAATTCAAGATGCAGATTTAGAGTATGATCCTGTAGATTATGAACCGCTAATCAAACTGATAGTTGAAGGTAAAGCTGATGTATGTTACGGATCAAGACTTTCTGGAGGAAAACCTTCTCGTTCATTTATGTTCCACCATTTATTAGGCAATAAATTTTTATCATTGTTGACAAATATTCTATACGGTGCAACATTAACCGATATGGAAACTTGCTATAAAGCATTTAAGTCAGATTTTATCAAAGGTATTGAAATTAAATCAAACAGATTCGATTTTGAACCTGAAATTACTGCAAAAGTTCTCAAACGCGGTGCAAGATTATACGAAGTACCTATTTCATACTATGGCAGAGAATTTGCAGAAGGGAAAAAAATTACTTGGAAAGACGGTATTCATGCAGTAATAGCACTAATTAGATTTAGATTTAGTGACTAAGAAAAGGAGTTTGAAATGAAAAAGATTTTACTACTTTTTGTGGCATCATTAATGATTTCGATGCCAAGCTTTGCAGCTTACAATGCAAAAGATAGAGTACCTACAGTAGGTGCTCAAGTTTTAAGCAAAAATGGTTTACCATCTACAACAAAATTTGAAGTAACAGAAACGAGCGTACAAAATACGACATCTAATACAAATTTGGTTGTATATATTCCTACAACAAGCTTAAAATATGCAGGGAATGACAATGAAGTTGCAGCAGTAATTTCTCAAGAAATAGGAGCTGTAATAAACTCAAATGCATCAAAGAAAAAAATTGTATCTAATGTAACAACATCACTTGCAAACAGTTTTTTAAATACAAGCTTGGAGAACACAGCATTAATTGCAAATGAGCTTGCAATGAACAATATGTCAGAAAAAGATCTTATGGCTGCAGATATTACAGGCGTTGATTTGATGGTACAAGCAAACTACAATCCTCTTGCAATGATTGTTGTACTATACAAAACTCCTGGAAGTACAATGGATGTACTAAAAGGGCAACCAAACAATTTCAAAAGAGCAATGTATATATACGATTATTTAGCTTACAATTATCCGTCAAAAGTAAAAGCCGGTTATGCTTGCCAAGAATACAGAAACTTCTTGGCTTACATACAACCGACAATTGACGAAAGGAATTCAGACAAGAAAAAATTAGCAAGCTTTGAAAAAGAACAAGCTAAACTAAAAAAAGAAAGAGCTAAACAAATCGCAAAATACAAAGTTACAGGTGGAATGACAGGATGGGATGCTTCTTACACAATTTTGAAAAACTTATCTGAAAGTTCTGAAACTAAGTAGCAAAAAAATCATAATAAAAAACCTCCTTATAAAAGGAGGTTTTTTTTATTGACAGTAATTAGACCAAATGCTAAAATTTATAAAAAGGAGCTTTTTAATGGGAGATACAATAAAACAAATTATCTGTCCTGCTTGTGGCACAGAAATGCAAAAAGTATTCATTCCGGAAAAAGGAATTAATTTGGACATCTGTGTAAACGGATGTGGTGGAATTTATTTGGACAATAAAGAAATACAAGAATTTTCAGGAGAAAATGAAAACCTCGAAGAAATTAAATCCGTACTGGCAAATAAAAATTTCATGCCTGTTGATACAAAACAAACAAGAGTTTGTCCAATATGCAAAATACCAATGACAAAAACTTTTGCATTTGGCATTGAAATTGATACTTGCTATCAATGCGGTGGAATTTTTCTTGATTACGGAGAAATTGAAGGTGTAAGAAAAAAATTCAAAAAACGCGAAACCGTCCAACAAATAAACCTAAGCGCGAGCGATTCCATTGACATCGAACAATTCTTAAAAGAAGCAAACAAAGAAGAAGCTAACGGCGTTTTTTGTCGAAGTATAAGTCGATCACTCAGCTCAAGAGTATTTTTATCAGTCATAGATACACTATGTCATAGATTTTATAAGTTCTACTAGTTTGTTTTCACTATCACTTTCAAAATAAATTCTTAACAAAGGTTCAGTACCACTTGGACGAACAAGTATCCAACTGGAATCATCTGTGAAATAAATTTTTACACCATCTTTGGTATCAATATTTTTCACTTTAAAATTACCAATTTCAGATTTATTTTTATATTCTTCTAAAATTGGTTTAATTTCATCTACGTTATCAAGATGCTTATCGATTCTATCATTATAGAATCTACATCCTACAAAATCATATAACTCTTTTTGTAAATCAACCAATGATTTATTTTCATAAGCCATTGCTTCCAAAATAAGTAGATTTGCCAAAACTCCATCTTTTTCAGGAATATGACCTTTTATACTCAAGCCACCTGATTCTTCACCACCAATAATTGGATCAAACTTTCTCATAGCTTCGCCTACATGTTTAAATCCTACAGCAGTTTCAACGACTTCTACTCCAAGTTTTTCTGCAACTTTATTTAGCAAAAGACTTGCTCCAACAGTCTTGACAATAGGGCCATCAAAATTCTTATGTTTTTTCAAATGCATTAGTAATATCGCTATAATCTCATTTGGAGATACATATTCTCCATTTTCATTGATTACACCGAATCTGTCAGAATCACCATCATTCGCAAAACCTACAGCATTATCTGATTTTCTTACTTCTTCAATTAACTCTTTCAAAAACTTCGGTTTAGGCTCAGGCATTCCTCCACCAAAATTTACATCATGGTGCATATGTAAACTACTATATTTTATACCTTCACTATCAAGTAATTCATCAAAATACCCTATACTTGCAGCATACAAACCGTCAAAAATAATATGCTTATCAAATGATTTTATCTTTTTAAAATCAATTAACTCTTTTATATGAGCATAATAATCAGGTTTAAAATTGTATTCTAAACATTTACCATTTCCTTTCGATGCAAAATCTAAGCTAAGGTTAGCTACAATTTCATCAGTAATATCACTTGTAGCAGGGCCTGCATAATCAGGAATAAACTTAATTCCTAAATACTCAGGCGGATTGTGAGATGCCGTAAACATAACCGCACAAGCGTTTAAATTTTTTGCATTATAAGCAAGGACAGGAGTTGGTATAACTTTATCACTCAAAAGAACTTCAAAACCATAATCTGAAAGTTGTTTAGCAGAATCAGTTGCAAATTCTTTAGCCATATTCCTTGGATCGTATCCTATGATAATTTTTTTACCCAAACCAAAATTATCAAATACATATTTACCAACTGCTTTTATTACAGTCTCAACATTCTCTTTGTTAAAGTCTTTTCCTACAACTGCTCTCCAGCCATCTGTTCCAAACTTAATATTTGCCATAAAATTGCCCTCATACAAGTATTTCTTATATAATCATAATAGAAATATGAGGTAAGAGCAATGATAAATTTCAACGAAATAGAAACAATAGCATATTTAGGGCCACAAGCATCTTTTAGCGAAATGGCAAAAGATAAACTCTGCGAACTAAATAACATAAAAGCATACCCAATGCCGATGCAAACAATCAGACAGGTAATAGAATACGTAGACAAAAATTCAGCCAATACCCTAGGTGTACTACCTGTTGAAAACTCAATTGAAGGTGGTGTAAGAGAGACTATGGATAATCTTATGACCGCTGAAAATCATAATATCCAAATTATAGCAGAATATATTATGCCAATACGTCATTGCCTTCTATCTCGCACAACAGAAATTTACAGTATAACAGGTATTATCTCACATCCTCAAGCTCTTGCTCAGTGCCAAAACTACATACATACAGAAATGCCTTATAACGTAAATATAATAGAAGCAACAAGTACAGCAGAAGCTGCAAGAAGTCTACAAAACTACAATCTTACATATGCAGCTATAGGTAGCAAAAAAACAGCAGAAGTATATAACTTAAATATTCTAAAAGAAAATATTAATGACGATAAAACAAATCAAACAAGATTTATCCTAGTAGGGAATTACACTACAGAAAAAACAGGAAATGATAAAACTTCAATCGCATTTTCTACCGAAAACAAACCTGGAGCATTGCTTGAAGTACTAAAAACTTTTTTAGAAAGCAACATAAATCTTTCACATATATCATCAAGACCTTCAAAAATTAATTTTGGAGATTATATTTTCTTCGTAAATTTTGACGGACACATTCAAGATGAAAAAATTAAATTGGCAATAGAAAAAATCAAATCCCAAACAACATTTTTTAGATTTTTAGGTTCATATCCAAAAAATCAAACTAATGAGATTCCTCAATAACAACAAAAGCAACAGCCTTTGTTTTTTCATGAGAAATACTTAAATTTATACAAAAATCTTTTCCTAATTCCTTCAAAATTCTAACATTAGGACAATTGTTCTCGTCGTGGTACACTTCAATTTCAGAATAATACACATTCTTTATCCCGAAGCCACTTAAAGCTTTAACAACTGCTTCTTTTGCACAAAATCTTGCGCAATAACGACTTTCTGGATGCGAAAAAGAATTACAATACACTTGCTCTGACGGAGTAAAAACTCTATCCAAGAAGTCTTGCGATTTACCTTTAAATCTTTCTATATCTTCTATATCAACACCAACTTTTATCATAAAACAGATTATTCCAAAAAACTAACAACATTTCAAGTTTATTGACAGATTTTAAAAACATAAGGTATAATTGATTATTACACTACGCTTTATTTATCATTTTCATTAAATTTGTCAGAAAGGCAAATTAATGGCTGAATCAACTATACCATATTCTTTCACTCCAGGCACCAAAGCAAAAGCAAGTGAAGTGAATGCAAATTTCCTTGCACTGGCAAACGGGCTTGATGAGTCTAAAGAATATACAAAAACAGAAGTTACAAAACTGGAAAGCAAACTTGACGAAAAAGTAACCGAAATAAATGAATCTAACGCTCTCAAAGACCTAAGTAATACAAATTTCACCACCAATTGTATACTAGAAGCCCCTAATGGAATTGCAAGTTATGAAAATACAACAATAACAGTTAAAGAAGGTCTAAGAGTACTTATCTCAAATGGAAGAAATTCTGATAATACACTCAAAAATACAGAATACAAAGTCGATAAAGATATTCAATATACACCTAACATGGCAGAAGAAGAAAAAGAACTTTTTTTATCATCAAACGGAACAATCAGCTCTTATAATAAAACTGCCGTATTCATTACGACCCAGCAACCGACAATAAATTTAACTGAAGGAGCTTGGTACAATCCATTAGATAATGTTTGGAAAGTGACCACTAATACAGGTACAACTTGGACTGAAAGTGAGATTATAAAAATAGGGAAATTCGAAACAGATACCAGCACAATATTATCTTTAGAAAACGAAAAGCCTAATAATATATTAAAAAGCAGCGATAAAAAACAAATTCTTAACTGGTTTTTCCCAGACTACGAATCAGGTGTATCAATAACTTTAACCCAAGTACATCAAGCCGAATTTGATGGAATATTAGTTGCAATGGGAGGTGATAATACATCAAATATTGAAATTGCAAATATTTATATTGGAAAAACAGAAGATAACCTTACGCAGCTTACATATGCAAGAATCGGTGGAGGTGCAAATGATAGACAAACTCTGTTTGTACCAATGCCATTAGGATACTGGTATAAAGTCATTGGACATGGAAAAACAAAACTTACATTTTTCCCACTGAAAGGAGTTACAAATGCTTAAATATTGTAAAATTATTGATAATGAAACAGGTTTATGTCAAGTCGGAATAGGAACAAACTATGAATTTTATAAATCTCTTGGAATGAGAGAATTAGATGTTACAGAATCTGAAATTGACAATCAATGGTACTTAACAGAAAAATTAGATACAGAAGAATACAGGACAAAATTACAAACAACACAAAAAGAAGAAAGAATTTATGAAATAAAAATAGAACTTGATGAGCTTGATAAAAAAAGAATTCGTGCGATATGCGAACCAGCACTAAAAGATGGAGAAGCTGGAGAAACTTGGCTTGAATATTACAACAAACAAATTTCAGACCTAAGAAAAGAACTCACAGAACTCAGTTCATAAATTTTAGGAGCCGAATATTCGGCTCTTTTTTTATTACTCATTTTTTATTACTTTTTTTGTTTTTGATATAATTAAATCAATTGTAATACAAAATTATGGAGAGAATTTATGGTTGATATCAGACAAGAATTTATAGAACAAGCAAAACATTTAACTCGTAACGCAGAAGTACTACCTGGTGGCATTGAAGAGTTAGCAATCAAATTGCAACATTCTCATGATACGAATACGCCGCTTCGTGTAAAATTAGGAATGGATCCTACAAGACCTGACTTACACTTAGGACATACTGTTGTAATGAGAAAATTAAAAGAATTCCAAAGTCTGGGACATAAAATTGTCTTGATTGTAGGAGGTGCAACTGCAATGGTAGGTGATCCTTCAGGCAAATCAGAAACTCGTCCGGCCTTAACTAAAGAACAAGTAGAAGAAAATGCAAAATCATATTTTGATCAAATGTCAAAAGTTCTTGATGTAAGTAATGCAGAAGTTGTAAATAACGCTGATTGGTTGCATAAAATGAGTTTTACAGACTTATTAAAACTATCTGCACAAGTCACAGTAGCACAAATGATGACACGTGATGATTTTGCAAAACGATATGCTGAAGGCAGACCAATATCAATACATGAATTTTTCTATCCTTTAATGCAAGCATATGATTCTGTAGAAGTTGATTCTGATATAGAACTTGGTGGAACAGACCAAAGATTTAATACATTACTGGGTCGTGATATTCAAGCTGCATACGGCAAAAAATATCCTCAACTGGTTATGCTTCTACCACTTCTTGAAGGAACAGACGGTGTAGTAAAAATGTCTAAGACATATCCTGAGCACTGTATTTCTCTAACAGATTCTGATGTTGACATGTTTGGAAAACTTATGAGTATACCTGATAATATGATTTCAAGATACTTTAGCTTGCTTACTGACGCCACAAAAGAAGAACTTGAAACTATTGACAGACAAATCGCAGAAGGTTCAGTAAATCCTCGTGATATAAAAATGAAATTAGCTTATACAATCACTAAAGAATATCACGGAGAAGAAGGTGCAAAACACGGGCAAGAAGCTTTTATTAACATTGTTTCAAATAAAGGAATTCCGGATGATATCGAAGAAATTCAAGGAATGAATGGCAAAGGTATTCTTGATGTACTAACTGAATTAAAATTTGTACAAAGCAAAGGCGAAGCAAAACGTTTGATCCAAGGTGGCGGAGTAAAAGTTGACGGCGAAAAAATTGCCGACATGACTTATACATTCGACATTAAAGAAAGTGTAGTATTGCAAGCAGGAAAAAGAAAATTTGCAAAACTTTTAAAATAACTTCCAACCAATAAATGAGGGCAGAATGTTTAAAATAATAAAAAGAGGAATTACAAAAGTAAAAGAAGATATCCAAGTTATTTACGACAAAGACCCTGCCGCAAATAATTTATTGGAAGTAATACTATGCTACCCTGGGCTTCACGCACTTATAGCATACAGATTTGCTCACAGGTTATACAAATGGCATATTCCACTAATTCCAAGGATTATATCATATATCACAAGAATTATAACGGGTATAGAAATTCATCCTGCAGCAAAAATCGGCAGACGCTTTTTTATCGACCACGGTGAGGGAGTAGTAATAGGTGCAACGACAATAATCGGAGATGATGTACTTATCTACCAGCAAGTTACCTTAGGCGGTACAGGAAAAGAACAAGGCAAACGTCATCCAACACTTGGCAACAGCGTAATTGTTGGTGCAGGTGCTAAAGTTCTAGGTAACATAACCCTAGGTGATCATGTACGCGTCGGAGCAGGTTCAGTTGTAGTTGACAACGTTCCTGAGTACTCAACTGTTGTAGGTATTCCTGGAAGAATTGTTCACCAAAAAATCAGAGATGAAAATGGTGTACTTATGCACAATAGAATTCCTGATCCGGTAAAATGCGAGTTAAACAGACTTAAATACGAAGTTTTGGAATTACAAGAAAAGATGAAAAAACTTGAAAATATAGACAAATAAATTTTAAAATCTATAATAAAAGTGTTAATAAGGAGGTAAAAATGTACCACGTATACACAGAAAGAAATCACTCAGAATTTTCAAGAACATTAATTTGTGAAACAAGAGATTACGATATTGCAATGGAAAAAGCAGAAAAAGCAATCGAAAAAGATCCTGAACTAAACTACATCGTAGAACAAACAGACGGCAGCATGAACAGCTACGGAGATTTGATAGCTACAGTAGTTGCAAGAAGCTAAAAATCAGGTCAATGACCTGATTTTTTTTACAATTTGCAATATAGATTTGTGCTAGACTAGCTCCTAGGAGGTATAAATGAAAGCAGTAGTATTTGATAAAGAATTAAAATTGGTAAATGATTATGAAAAACCTATACCTAAAAAAGGAGAAGCATTAATCCGTGTCACTTTAGCAGGTATTTGTAATACTGATTATGAAATTACAAAAGGTTATATGGGTTATAAAGGAGTTTTAGGGCATGAAGCTGTAGGGGTTGTAGAAGAAATTAATGATGAAGATCAATCTCTTTTAGGCAAACGTGTTGTCCCAGAAATCAGCTATGGATGCAAAAAGCCTGATTGTCCATATTGTGCAGAAAAGCTATATCGTCACTGTCCATATAGACACACTCTTGGTATTTGGAGAAAAGACGGGGTTTTTGCAGAATATTTTACAATGCCGCTAGAAGTTTTATTTGAAGTCCCAGCAAATGTTCCAGACGAACAAGCTGTTTTTGTTGAACCACTTGCAGCAGCTTGCGAAATTACAGAACAACTTCATATAAAACCTTTCGAAAAAGTAATTGTACTAGGTGATGGCAAATTAGGTTTGATTATCGCCTTAACATTAAATGCTCAAAATATAGACGTAACTTTAGTAGGTAAACACCAAAACAAACTTGACATTGCAAAAGCTCAAGGTGTAAAAACATCACTTCTTCAAGATTTTCCAATCGAAAAGAAATATGATGTTGTTGTAGAAGCAACAGGTTCAGTATCAGGATTTGAAACATCTATCGCACTTACAAAACCTCGCGGAGTTTTAGTCTTAAAAAGTACAGTAGCTACAGGAAAAGAATTAAACTTGGCTCCTATAGTAATTGATGAAATTACAGTGCTAGGCTCAAGATGTGGTCAATTTGGTCCGGCATTAAGACTATTGAAATCAGAAAAAATAGATTTTTCACCTCTAATTTCTGCAAAATATGATGCAGATAATGCTATTGAAGCATTCGAAAAAAATAAACAAAAAGATACATTAAAAGTCTTGCTTAAATTTTAAATAAAAAAATTTAACCATAAAAAAACGACTTAGATAATCTCTAAGTCGTTTTTCTTATTAAATCAATTTTGTTTTATTTTTTATTTTGTTCTGCAGCTTGTTTAGCTTCAATTTCTTTAACCTTTTTTGAACCTTCATTAATTGATTGTTGTACTGATTCTTTCATAGCTTCTGGAGAATATTCAGGATTAATATATTCAATTTTAGCTGATTTTTTCAATGATTCAGTTAACTTATCAAGCAATTCAAGTTGTTTTTGATTTTCCAAATAAGCTTTGATATCGTTTTTAACTTTTTCATAAGGATCAGTCATAGCAGCAGCTCTATCATTTACCATAATAATATGATATCCGAATTGAGTTTTAACAACTTTATCTGAAATTGTATTAGGCTTCATAGAAAAAGCAGCTTTTGAAAATTCAGGAACCATTTCTTGAGCAGCGAAGAAACCTAAATCTCCACCTTTAACAGCAGTTGTAGTATCTTCAGAATTTTCTTTTGCTAATTTCCCAAATCCTGCAGGATTTTTCTTAGCTTCAGCTAAAAGTTGATTAGCTCTAGCTTCTTTAGCTTTCATTTCTTCTGCTACTTTCGCTTTTACATCAGCATCAGACAAAGATTTATTCTTAGGATCTGATTTAATTGTTTGTTCAATTTCGTTAGGATTAGCAGAAATCAAGATATGAGCAGCTCTAACTCTATCTGGGTGTTGGAATTTAGAAATATTGTCTTTGTAAAATTTCTTAGCTTCAGCATCAGATACAGAACTGTTACCTAGTTCTTTGGCCAATTTTTTCATTTTAACTTCTTCAGTTAAATCTTCTCTAAATTGAGTAGCAGTCATTCCATTTTGTTTCAAAAGTATATCAAGTTGTTCTTTTGAACCTACTTTATCAACAATTTCTTTAATAGCTTTATCAACATCTTCACTAGAAACTTTGATTCCGCGTTTAGCCATTTCTTGCTCTAATAAAGCTTTTACAATAAGTTCATTAGTAACTCTTTCTTTTATTAGAAGATATAAGAAATTATTTTTATCCTTTTTAATATCCAAACCAAGTTGAGCAACCATACCACCACCTGCTTGTTTGTCAAAAGCTTTATCAAACTGAGCTTGCGTAATAGCTTGGTCATTAACTTTAATAATCGCTTGATGTGACTTCAATCCGCAACCTGAACACAAGATTACAGAAGCAGCCAGTGTTACTAATAGTTTTTTACCTTTCATAATGTCTCTCTTTCTTTTTAACCATTAAATTCATGACTTATTTTATACATATAATAGAACAAATCTATCAAAATGTTAAATACTTCACTAAAATTCATATATGCATTATTTAATAACAAAATGGAATTACCCTCCTCGCAGGACTTTGGAGCAATTGTAAATTTTATTCGTTTAAGAATTTCAGCAGGCAATTCTTTTTGTATAATCCTCCACTCAGGTTGCGTGAAAGGCATATAAATACGAATATTATCCTCAGTTTCTCTAATCAAAGATATTTTTACTTCTGTGGCTGCGAGTCTTATTCTTATCAATTTTATAAGATTTTCAACACTCTCAGGAGGTTTTGCAAATCTATCTTTCCATTCTTCTACAATAGAATCAAGTTCAATTTCAGAATTAACATCCGCTAAACGTTTGTACTCAATCATTTTTTGTTCAGCAGAGCCAACCCAATCATCAGGGATGAATGCTGTTACATTTATATCAACAATTGTAGGTTGAGCTTTTGCAGTATAATTTCCTTGAAGTTCTTGAACTGTTTCTTCTAACAATTGGCAATAAGTATCAAAACCAACATTTATCATATGCCCATGTTGTTTTGTCCCAAGAATATTACCTACACCTCTTATCTCTACATCTCGCATAGCAATCTGATATCCACTACCTAGAGTTGTAAATTCTTTTATTGCTTTTAACCTTTGCACAGCATCAGATGTAATTTCTTTTGACTTTATATAGAAACAATAACAATATGCCTGTCTTTGTGAACGTCCTACCCTTCCTCGTAATTGATAAAGCTGAGCAAGTCCGAATTTATCCGCATTATGAATAATCATCGTATTAGCATTAGGAATATCAATACCATTTTCAATAATAGTAGTCGCAAGCAAGATATCATACTCTTGGTTTGCAAAATCAACTATAACTTTTTCAAGAGTCTTTTCATCCATTTGTCCATGTCCGATAGCTATTCTGGCATTTGGCACAAGTTTTTGCAACTGTAATCTAAATTCATCAATAGTTTCAACTCTGTTGTACAGATAAAAAACCTGACCTTCTCTATCAAGTTCATGCACAATGGCATTTTTAACCATATTTTCATTCCACTCTCCCACATATGTTTTAATAGGGAGTCTATTTTTAGGAGGTGTATTTATCACAGACATATCTTTAATCCCTGATAAAGACATATACAATGTCCTAGGGATAGGTGTAGCTGACATCGTTATGATATCAATATTTTCACGTAATTGTTTTAATTTTTCTTTATGACGTACTCCAAAACGATGTTCTTCATCAATTACCAAAAGCCCTAAATCTTTAAATACAATACCTTCCTGCAATAGCCTGTGAGTACCTACTACCACATCACATTTTCCTGAAGCTAAATGTTTTATGGTCTCTTTTTGCTCTTTAGAAGTCCTAAAACGGGACATTAATTCAACATCGACACCAAAAGGCTTAAATCTTTCTGAAATCGTTTGAAAATGTTGTAATGCAAGTATCGTTGTAGGAACAACGACTGCTACTTGTTTGCCTGATGTAACAGCTTTGAATATAGCTCTCATAGCGACTTCAGTTTTACCGAAACCAACATCACCACATATTAGCCTATCCATAGGCTTATCACTTTCCATATCTGCTTTTACATCATTAATTGCTTTCATCTGATCAGGAGTTTCTGTATACTCAAAAGCTTCTTCCATTTCAATTTGCCAAGTCGTATCAGGTAAAAATTGAATTCCTGATTGCATTTTACGCCTTGCATAGAGTCTTAATAAATCATAAGCCACCTGTTCGACTTCTTTTTTTACACGAGCTTTTGTATTTTCCCAATCTTTTCCGCCCATCCTTGACAGTTTTGGTCTTACAGAACCAGAACCTCTATATCTTACAAGTAAATTAATTTGTTCAGCTGGAATATGCAATCTGTCTTTATTTGCGTATTCAATAGTTAAATAATCTTTTAACTGTCCATCTATCTCTTGTTGGGAAAGTCCTTTATAAACACCTACACCATGAATACTATGTACAACATATTCACCTTCTTTGATATCATTAATACTTTCGATATACTCAGGTTTTTCTTTGTAATATGAACGTTTTGAGGCTGTAACTTCTTTTGTTCTTTTGTTAAATAATTCTCTATCAGTTAATATAATTGTCTTAAAGTTTTCTAAAATAGCGCCTGGAGAAGAAATACTCTCTGTGAGCTCTATATTAAAAATCTCTCTTTCTTCTAGAATTTCCTTAACTCTTTCAGGATAATCAGTGGCAATAATGATTCTATAATCAGATTTAGCATTTATATAAGCAGCAATATCATCAAGATGAGCCCCAAAATTTTGAACCGGTTGAGAATCAAATTCAATAATCTCATCCATTTCACTATCTATAAAATTGTTGAGTCCTATTTTTACAAACCCTGCAATATTATTGATGAAATATTCATAAGGAATATGATTAGTGCCTTTTAAGTCAATATTTAATTCAAGCTTTAAATTTTCTACAACTTGCTTTTGATAGTTTTCATCAAGGAACTCATACTTTGCATATATTTCAGAAGTTTCATCAAATACAAGAATATAATCCTTAAAATAATCAAGACAACTAACCAAATTAGAATTGAAATAATTTTGATAAACATCAATTCCTTCAAAATATCCTTCTTCATTTAATTGTTCATTAAGCTCATTATTTTCTGCAAAAATATTTGAAGGTCTTTCTGGTAAAGTAAATTTATATATCGGAAAAATTTTTACATCTTTAATTTTTTCAATAGATTTTTGGGTTTCATTATCAAAATACCTAATATCAACAATTTCGTCTCCCCAAAGTTCTATTCTCACTGCATGTCTATCTAAAGAAAATACATCAATAATATCCCCTCTTACACTGAACTCACCAATATCACTCACCATGGTTGAACGTTTATACCCCAAATTGACAAGCATTTGAGCAAAACTTTTTGTATCAATATCATCTCCGACTTTTAAGTGTATAGTATTTTCATCAAAAAAACTTTGAGCCGGAAACTTTTCCAAAAAAGCTTTTATTGGAGCAACAACAACATCAGGTTTTTCAAATAAAATTCTCATTTGTTCAGCATAATCATATCTATTAGGCTGAACTGTTTCATACATTGAAATATTTTGAAAAGGAAACATATCAGCTTTCAGCTCAAAAGCTCTAGACAAATCACTTTGATATCTCAAAGCATTTTGCTCCGTAGAAGTAATAAAAAGAACCTTTTTCCCTGTAACTGCTCTTATTCTATCTACAAGAAAAAGTCGTAACAAAGTTGTTAATCCAGTAACAGCAAAAGATACTGATTTTTTCAAATATCTTTCAAATAAAAAATAATTTTCATCATTTTCTGGAATACGTACCTTAAACATACGGCATATTATAACACGAATAGTATTTACGTGTTAAAATATGTAAAAATAGCAAATAACAAATAGCAAAAATTCTTATCACGGATTTTTGAGTACACATAACAGAGGTGGTAAGTATGAAAATTCAACAAATTAACAACTATTCATTCACCGGAAGAATGAACCCCGAAGATGTTCAAATTACAATTATCCCGGATTACAAAAACACACTAGAAAGAGCTCTTGAAAAAGTAGATTTCTTTGGAGAAAGTAAAAAACCTAAGTCAAAAGTAGAAAAATTTCTACCTAAAGGACATAAATTAAAAACATTCTTTAGGCAAGATGGTAAAACTCCAAGCTATTCAATAGAATTTACTCGTGATAATAAAAAAGTTCATAGCATATACTTTGCAAATGACGGGAAAAAGAAACTACTGGAAACAATATATGATAAACTTGGCAATGCAGTAAAATCTTTGTATTACAAACAAGACGGAGTCACTGTCTTTATGGAACAAATACATAAAATCACAAAGAAATAAATTTTATAATAAAAAAGCTCCTATCAAGGAGCTTTTTTTATTTTACATCTGTCTTATTAGGGCTTTCATATTCAATACCCATTTCCTTAAGCGTTCTGATAAAGTTCTGAGCGCAAATTTTTTGAGCTTCAGGAGGTACTATCCTTAAAATTTCAACAGTCTTTGAAATAACAGGATCTTTGTCATACCAACGATTATTGGCATTAACAGGCTTTACCATAGCGTAGAACTTATCTATTGTTTCCTTAGAGACTTTTTCTTCTATTTTTTGTAAAAAAATCTCTGCTTGAGCTCTTAATTCTGTTTGATAATTTCTTAAAAGCTCAATGACTTCAAGTAACAATGGATCATGGTCATACCAACGCTTATAGGTAGGATTCATTACGTACGCCCTCCGTTAGGTTTACATTTTGTGTAACAGGAGAAATGATTGCATCATCTTTTCTCTCTATTTTTCCTCCTAACAATCTTAGCTTACTTTCAAAATTTTCGTATCCTCTATCTATATGATGTAAGTTTTCAATAGTAGAGTTTCCGTCAGCCATCAAAGCAGCAACAACCAAAGAAGCCCCAGCGCGCAAATCACTTGCAGCCAAAGCTGTACCTGTAAGTTTTTTTACACCCTTAATTATTGCATGGTTTCTGTCTTGATGAATATCCGCACCCATTCTACGAAGCTCAGGAACTTGCATAAATCTGTTTTCATACAAGCTCTCTGTAATTATTCCCACTCCATTTGAAGTAGTCAAAAGAGCCATAGCCATTGACTGCAAATCTGTAGGGAAACCTGGATAAGGTTGAGTAATAAAATTAATTGAGTTCAATCTGTTCTTACAAGAAACTTCTAAAGAATTAGGTTCAATTAATTTAATGTTTGCACCCATCTTCAATAACTTATCAGTAAAGAATGTCAAATGAGCAGGGCATACATTTTTTATAATAGCCTTACCTTTTGTTGCAATAACAGCAGTCATAAAAGTTCCAGCTTCAATTCTATCAGGAATTGTTGTATATTCTATCGGATGTAAATCATCTTGTTTTACTCCGTTAATAACAATTTCAGAAGTTCCGGCACCATTTACATCAGCACCCATACTATTCAAGAAATTCGCTAAGTCTACAATTTCAGGTTCTTGAGCTGCATTTTGAATTCTTGTAGAACCATCAGCTAAAATACCCGCCAACATCAAATTCTCAGTAGCACCAACAGAAGGGATATCAAGATAAATATCAGTACCTACCAATTTTGATGCTTTAGCATGCACGTAGCCATTTTCAATTTTTATCTTAGCACCAAGAGCCTCAAGACCTTTTATATGGAAGTCAACTCTTCTTTCACCAATTGCACATCCGCCAGGTAAAGCAACAACTGCTTCTCTGCATCTAGAAACAAGAGCTCCCAATACAATAAACGAAGCTCTCATTTTACTTACTAATTCATATTTTGCAGTAACACTTGTCAAATCAGTAGCATCAATAGTTACTGATTTTTCAGCTTTATCATAAGTAGTCTTAGCACCCAATTGTGCGATTACGTTCAACATAATCTCTACATCAGTCAAATCAGGTACATTATATATTTTTGTCTCACCCTTAGCCAATAGAGCAGCTGCCATCAATTTTAATACTGAATTTTTTGCTCCTCCGATTGAAACTTCACCTCTTAAAGGGGTACCACCTTTTATAAAATATTTTTCAGTCAATTTTCTTACCTTTATTTAATAATTTCTAAATTTCAATTACCTACTAAAATAATAATACAATTAGAATCAAATGATGTAAATAAGTTAAATTATGTAAAGAATTTTAGTAAAAATTCTCAAGAACTATTCAAAAAAAATAACTTTGATTTTTAAAGCTCGAATAGGAGTAAAAATGATTAAAAGGGTAAATTCAGTAAACTTTAACGGAATAAAAAATATCGGTTACACAAAATCTTATTCAAAATATGATAATGGGATTAATAATGTAAAATACACAATAAATATGCAGCTTACAGACGACAATAAAAATCAAGATTTAAAAAATTATTATAAGTTGATAAATGAAAATCCTCAATTCCTAAACAAAATAGATTCTAACTTTTTAAATATTGAAGTTAATTATTATCACGACGATTATAGAACTTGGTATCTTGAAAAAATTAATGGCGTTAATGCTAAAAATAACGAAAGTAATTCTGCAATTAGAAAATTTGCAAGGAACATGGTAAACAGAATCTCTGAATTCAAACCTAATGAAATAAAGACAGAAAGATTTCACAAATACACAACTCCAGCTGAATTTGGCTTAATACAAAACGAAGATATTTTGGACTATATTGACGAACAAAAAGGAGAACTAGAGCTCCTTAAAGGAACAGGTTTTGGTAAAAAATTCAGAGAATTCTGCACAAAAGATAATTATAGTGAAGCAAATTTAATAAAGCTATTTAAAATAAAATTCCAGATTATAGATTGTTTGCACAACCCACAATATGTACAAAACGGAGCAAAAATAATGGATGCTCTTCTTAAAACTCAAAACAATTTAAAAGGAAACTAATTATTAAAAAATAATAAATTTTCCTTGTTAATTTACCTTGATAAATTATAATGTAGTTACATTTATTTTAAGAGGTAGGGAAAATGACACATAAACATCATCATAATAATAATCCGTTTAAAAACGATTCTGAATTATTTGAAGAAAAAAAAGAACAGGAAAAAGAAACTCCTACAGAAGAACAATCTGTAGACAAAACAAACGAAGCTGATGATAAATTAAAAGAATTACAAGAAAAATATGATACACTAAACCAACAATATTTAAGACTTGCAGCTGATTTTGATAACTATAGAAAAAGACAAGCTCAAGAAAGAGAAGACTTACTAAAATATGGAGCAGAAAACGCTCTTAAAAAACTTATCGAAGTTTTAGACAACTTTGAAAGAGGAGAAAAAGCTCTTGCTAATGTAGAAGACTGCAAACAAGTAAAAGATAGCTTTAACCTTGTCCACAAACAAGTAATAGAGACTCTTAACAAACTTGGTTTGGAAACTATAGACACAAACGGACAATCATTCGATCCAAATTTCCATGAAGCAGTTATGCAAACTCCAACTAATGAATATCCTGAAAATACAATTATTAATGAACTACAAAAAGGATATAAACTAGGTGACAAAGTACTTAGACCGTCACTTGTAAACGTTGCAACAGAAGGTTAATTATCAACTCCCTTAATACGGGGGTTGAATTTAAGAGAATAGGGAAGAAAAAATAAAAAATGGCTGATTACTATGAGATATTAGAAGTTTCGAGGGATGCTTCAAAAGACGAGATAAAATCTGCTTTCAGAAAGAAAGCACGTACATTACACCCCGATGTAAATAAAGCACCAGATGCAGAAGAAAAATTTAAAGAGCTTGGAAAAGCTTATGAAACATTAATAGACGACAACAAGCGTGCAACATATGACCGCTATGGAGAAGATGGCCTAAAAAATGCCGGATTTGATACAAATGGTCCATTTGCAGGTGGTTTTGGTGATTTAAATGATATATTTAACTCATTTTTCGGAGGTTTTGGCGGATTTGGCTTCGGAGGAGGAAGACAAGACCCTAATGCTCCAATAGAAGGTGATGACCTACGTCTTGATATCGAAATTGATTTTGAACAAGCTGTATTTGGGACAAACAAAGAAATTAAATTTGAACACTTGGAAAACTGTCCTGAATGTAATGGTACTGGAGCTGAAAAAGGTTCAAAACCTGAAATATGTCCAACTTGTCATGGCACAGGTCAAGTGCAACAAGTAACAAGAACTCCTTTAGGTTCAATTGCTCAAATAGTTACCTGTCCTGATTGCCACGGCAAAGGTAAAAAAATAAGCTCTCCATGTAAAGCCTGCAAAGGAATTGGAAAACTTAACAAAGAAAAGAAAATTGAAATAAAAATCCCTGCCGGAGTAGATAATTTATCAAAAATCAGAGTGTCAGGCGAAGGAGATGCCGGTTCAAACGGAGGCCCAGCAGGCGATTTGTTCGTAGTACTTCACGTAAAATCATCAGCAGATTTTAAACGCGATGGAAATGATGTTTATTCAAGACTTGATATTTCTCCTGCACAAGCCGTACTTGGAGATGAAGTAACGGTTAAAACTCTAGACGGAGAACAAAAAATTCAAATTGCAGCAGGAGTACAAAGCGGCAATTCTGTGAAAATTAAAAACGCAGGAGTTCCATATCTATCAAGACCATCTCAAAGAGGTGATCATATCGTAGTAATTTCTGTAAAAACACCTCTTCACATTTCAGACGAAGAAAGACAATTATATAGAAAGCTATACGAACTTCAAAAGAATAAAAAACCTCAATCATCAATTATGGATAAGGTAAAAGGAGTTTTTCAATAATGAAAAAATTGCTTGTATGTCTAGGATTAATGGTAATAACCGCTACATCTGCAAATGCAGCGAAAATTCCTGATAATATCAAAGGTTACGTAAATAAAGATTTCCCTCAAACAAACTTCAGATTTGACGGTGTAATTATTCTTCCTGACAATACAATATACCTACCTCTTTTTCCTGCAAAGATACTTAATCCTGAACAAATACAGGTTAAATCAACTTATCCGGCAGGGAAAACACTGGCAGACAAGCCTAACGTAATTATATTCAACAACGATTTTGTTCTGCTAAAAGTCCTTACAGACACTAAAGGAGATAAAACTGTATACAGATTTGCAAACCCTCCACTAGAGATAAAAACAGGGCTTCTACCTCAAGATATGCTTGTCCCTAAAGGATTAAAAATACCTGACAACATGAAAGGGATAATAGGCAACCTCGAAATTGCAACAGCATCAGATCCTGGAATAAAAATTCAAACAGCCCCTACTACAACAAACACTACAGGTGGATTAAAAAATCTATATACACTGCCACCTCTAAGAAATAAAACATTCTATATAAGTTCACCTTATTCAAAGAACATACAAGTGTTCAATCAATCAACACAAACTCCTGATTATGCTTTTGCGCAAAAAAATATTCCAATATCAATGAAAGCATATGACAATAAATTTTTACTTGTAACTTCTTACAACAAACCTTCTGTAGATGTAATATCATTAGCAGATGATCAGATTATCAAACAAATTTATACAAAAACACAACCTGATGAAATCGTAATTGATACAAATAAAAAAATTGCATACATTTCTAGCTCTGAAGACTCAAGTATTTATATGGTAAATCTTGAAAATATGACACTTTTCCGTCAGATTAAAATAGCAGGAATGTGTGAAAAACTAACATTATCAGATGATGGTTCAAAATTGTTTTATTATGACAAAAAGACTCGCGATATTTGGGCCATAGAACTTGATAATGATTATCTTCTAAAAGAAATCGGAAAATTTCCTAACGTATCCAAAATTGCATTTGCAAACAACAAAATATACATCACAAGCAGAACTAAAAATCATCTTGCGATAATAGACTATGATACCGTAGGTTTGATTGCAGAAATAGAAACAAGTGATAAACCTATAGATATGTTAGCATTCCATGACAAACTATACATCCTTGGAGCAACAGACAATGTAATAGAAGTACTCGATACAAATACAGATATGATGACAGATAAAATCTATCTTGGCACATATGGATTTTCAACAAAGATTTACCACATTGATGGTACAAATATTGCACTAATTACTGATACAAAAGCATCTACATACACTATTTTTGATCTTGGGATGAAAAAAGTTATTACAAGAAATACAATAGATACACCACTCAGCTCAATAGTAGTTACTGACAAAATAAAGAAGATAAACAAATGATAGAAGAATTTGACAAAACGACACAAGATATTTTAATTAATTTAGAAAAAACACAAAAACAATTTTGGAACATATCAAGAGTTACAGCAGAATTTTTGACCATACTTATAAGAGAAGAAAACGCTAAAAATATTCTAGAAGTAGGCACCTCAAACGGCTATTCAGGAATATGGTTAGCCAAAGCAGCTCAAAAAACCGGTGGGCATCTTACAACAATAGAATTTTGGGACAAAAGACTTGATATAGCTAAAGAAAACTTCAAACTTTGTCAAGTAGAAGATTGCGTAACAACCTTAAAAGGTTCAGCTTGCGAGCTTTTAGAAAGTCTTCCAGAAGACTATATAATTGATTTAGCTTTTGTAGATGCAAATAAATCTGAATATATAAAATACTTTGAACTTATAGATAAGCATCTAAAAGTCGGTGGAATAATTGCATGTGACAATGTTCTATCGCATGAAGCGAAATGTAAACCTTTCATTGATGCAATAAATTCAAATTCGAACTATGAAAATGTTGTACTTAGCCTTCCTGCAGGACTTTCTGTCGGTAGAAAAATAAAATAAAAAATCAATTATTTAATTATTTTTAACATGTTGCTTGATTTATATAATTTTTCGTATATTATTGTAATATACAACTAGCTAGAAAAGGAACTAAACTATGTCAAAAAAATGTGAAATCTGTGGTAAAACACCTATTAAAGCAGCAAAACTAACTTTCTCACATAAACAAATCGTTAAAACACAAGAACCTAACTTACAAAAAGTTAAAGTTGTTATGAACGGTGCAACAAAGAGAATTAATGTTTGTACATCTTGCCTAAGAGCAGGAAAAGTTCAAAAAGCTGTATAAGGTTTTATTGATCACAAAAGATTGAAAAAAAAAGAGAGTCAAATGACTCTCTTTTTTATTTTACAGATTTTCGGAATTTTTTATACTCAAATATAAATTGCAAATCAATCTTATCAGTTTTTATGTCATCCGGAAATATTCCATAAGGCACTGCTTTTTCAACAGCCGCCATAATTGATCTGTTATTAGCACTATCTTGTGATTTTTGTGCAAAGACGTAATTTTGTAATGAACCATCTCTTGCAATTTGAACAATAATAATTGCGGATGAATTTTGAGCAGACTTAGGAGGTTCCCAATTTTTATACAACTCTTTTGCAATTATATTAATATACTCATTTTTATTCTTCGCTTTATATTGATTTCTGTATGAAACATCTTTTTTAGTAACATTTACTTTATAAGAGTTTGCTGCTACTCGAGTATTATAAATATCGTTAACATAATTATAAGATACAGCCAACAAGGATGTTGGATTTATAGGTTTTAAAAAAGTATCCGAATTTATAAATACTTTTTGCGGATTATACATAAGCGTATTAAAGTCCTCAACTTCAACTACTCCCATTTTAGATTCTTTAAAGTCAGCCTTTACAAAAACTGCCTTAGGAATCTCTCCAATTCGAGTTAATCGCAAAGCATAAAGGCAAGTATAATCATTCAAAAACCTGACTGCATCCTTATCAATTTCCAAAGAAACATTGTTTGTTTTTGTTTCCAACTGCACCCAATTTTGAGCAAAAGCACCCGTTGAAGACATAAAAATTAGTGCAAATAATAAAAAATATTTTTTCATCTGTAATAACCTCTTATATACCAATATATAATACCACTTTAACAAAAATTTGTTCAATTAATACCATCCTGATATAGGAAAAAATATGTTAAGTCTTGTTACAAGATTGAGGAATTATTTGTCTTTTTATAATGTGTAAAATACAATATAAATGGGGAAATTTTGAGGGCAAATAAAATTATGATAGAACAACAATTGAAGGGAAAAACTTTATCACCACAAGAAGTAAGAAATATACTTAAGGCTGATAACAAGGAGATTGTAGAACTTTGCAAAAAAGCTTCTATTTTGCCTAAGAGAGATAAAAAAGGGCAGACATATTTTTCATACGAAGAAGTAAGAAATTTACGTCGCGTTCAAGCCCAAAAAGGTGTAACTAACCCTCTTGTAGCTAAAGTTGGAGCAACTGCAAAGCCTGTGGCTGCAAAACAACCTTCTGCAGTTATGAATATATTGACATCTTTAAAAGAGATGGAAACTAAATTAAGCGATAAAATTGCAAAAATTATCGATGAAAAATTAGAAGGCATGGACGAAGTTGTAGTGGAACTTATTCGCTGCAAAACAGACAATGAAACTCTAAGACAAAAAATTATTGAATTGAACAAAGAAATATATCAATTAAAAAATGATGTTCATTCTTACAAACCTGTTGGGTTTGGTTTTTATAAGAAAAAAGAAAAACAACTTTGGTAGAAATACTTTTTACTATGTCAGATTTATTACAAATCTGGCATAGTTTTATAAGATAAAGGGATAGAAATAATGGCAGTAAAAGAAAATACAACAACATCCAATGCAGATGAAAGAAGTAAAGCTTTAAAACTTGCAATAGAAAAAATTGAAAAAGATTTTGGAAAAGGCTCAATAATGAAACTTGGGGATAAAGCTTCTGTTAACGTAGAAGCAATTCCTACAGGCTCATTAGCACTAGACGTAGCTCTAGGAATAGGTGGTGTACCTCGTGGACGTATCATTGAAATTTACGGCCCTGAAAGTTCAGGTAAAACAACTCTTGCACAACACATTGTTGCAGAATGCCAAAAAAGAGGTGGAATAGCAGCCTTTGTGGATGCAGAACATGCCCTAGATCCAGAATATGCAAGAAACCTTGGAGTTCAAGTTGATGATTTACTTATTTCACAACCTGACACAGGAGAACAAGCTCTTGATATTACAGAAGAACTTGTAAGATCTGGCGCTGTTGATGTTGTAGTTGTAGATTCCGTTGCAGCACTTGTTCCAAAAGCTGAAATAGAAGGTTCTATGGAAGACCAACAAATGGGCTTACAAGCTCGTTTGATGAGTAAAGCTCTAAGAAAATTAACCGGTGTTATAGGCAAAACAAATACTACAGTAATTTTCATTAACCAATTAAGAATGAAAATTGGCGTAATGTATGGTAATCCTGAAACAACAACCGGTGGTAACGCACTAAAATACTATGCATCTGTTCGTATGGAAATTAAACGTACTGAAGGTGTTAAAGGCGAAGACGGAGACGTAGGTAACCACGTAAGAGTAAGAGTTTTGAAAAACAAAGTAGCACCTCCATTTAGAACAGCTGAATTTGATATCATATTTGGTAAAGGTATATGCAAAATAGGTAATATCCTCGATGTTGCAGTAAACCTTGATATTGTAAAAAAAGCCGGCTCATGGTTCAGTTTTAATGACGAAAAACTGGGACAAGGACGTGATAAAGCAAAAGAATTTTTATCAGAAAATCCTGATATATTAAATCAAGTAGAAACTCTAGTTAGAGAAAAACTTGCTCAACAATAATATTAAGGAATATTAAGCCTTAAAATCCAATATAATAAAGCATTTACAGAACAAACATGTTTTTGATATTGTATTTATAGCAATAAAAAACATGTTTGTTCTTTATAACAATACCAATAAATAAAAATCGGAGGTCAGATAATGCAAATAGGTTCAATAAATACCCTAAACTTTGAAGCTGGCAGACACAAACAAACTCACAAAAATAAAAAACATACCCCAAATCAAACAGCTTCATATCAAATGAAATCTACACAAACAAATTTAAATAATCAACCGTCATACAGACCGCTAAATTTAGAAAATGTTGATACAAAACTAAGAAAATATTATAACAATCCTGAAGGAACATTCCAAATTACACCTGAATCAAGAGCTAAAAGAGGCTTACGTAATGCAACAACTGCTGCAATGATTGCAGGTTCACTTGTTGGCGGCGGAATGGCTCTTCAAAGTTGTGAACCTGATACTACTATTTATGAAATACCTGACTTACCTCCAATCATTCACAACCACTACATAAATTTCTACGTAATTAATCCAAAACCGGATACAATTGTCGTACACGATACAATTACAAATGAAGTAATAGATACCGTATTTGTAGATAGAACAGATACTGTGTATGTAAAAGAAGGTCTTAACCCACCTGCAGGTGATTCAATTTATGACCACTTAGACTCACTAGGTACTGATATCGATGGAGAAGGAAATATTCCTCTATCAATTATGATGTATGATGAATATATGCAAACTGCACATAAAATGCTATTAGATGGTGATGCAAGCACTGATGAACAACTTGTAATGATAGATGAAAGAAGTGATTATTCAGAAACTGATGCATCAAATCCTGAACCTAAAAAATCATATGTCAGAGCTAAATTTTCAGTAGCTGAAGGTAAAGGTCTGTATGTACAATACGAAAAATTACGTCCTGGCGTAGACCCTAACAAGAAAAAATTTGAACCGGCAGACTGGGTATATTCAGGAGAAGCACTTCAAACATTACATGGAAACAAGGTAACAATCCAAACTTACGATAAAAATGGTGAACTTGTAAAAACAGGTGAATACCTAAAAGGAGATAAAGAATCTTCAATTTTCTTTGATATGCTTCTTGCAAACACTGATCCGACAGAAACTGTAAGACGTCGTTATACTCAGGTATCATCACAATGGACTACAGGAGATGAATATGCAAACAGAAACAATCCAATTGTCCAAAAGCCTGTTGAAGAAGTGGAAGAATACTAAACAAAATTATATATAAACAAATAAATAATCTCCCTTATATAACTGGGAGGTTATTTATTTTTATACTATAATATTATCTATGAAAACATTAGCACAATTTATTCAACAAAAACGAGACGCACTAGGACTTTCAACCAAAGGACTTGCAATGCATAGCAATGTTCCTCTTGAGATAATAGAAGAACTTGAGTCAGGAAAAGATTTGTTCATGTCAGTGACTGTACGTCAGGCGCTAGCAAAGGTACTTCGTTGTACTCCGGAAGAAATCAAATCACTAGAGAAAGATTTTACAACAGATTTTGTCTCGCCTCAAATCATTGAAAGTATCAAAGAACTCATTCTTAATGGTGCAGGAGGCTTAAAATGTCCTAAATGTGGAGCACCACTAATCACAAGAATTGCAAAATTGTATGATTTAGAAGACAACTTAATGCTACATCCTAAAGCACATTGTTCAAAATGCGCATTTCACATAACTGAATAACTTGTAAAACAGATAGAAAATAGTTATAATAATTATACATAGCACATTTAAAACTAAATATGGGGACGTTTTGGATTTGACAGGATGTTCGGTTGAGATGAATTGCGAGTCCGAGCGCTGTTCTCGGTTATCAACGAGCAACTTAAATTAAATGCTAACAATGTAATTAAAGCAGACTTCTCTAGAGCACAAGCTTTAGCAGCGTAGTCGCGATTTAGCTACTCATATTGCCCAGCTTGCCGGTGATATGGGTCCATTATGCAAGCGGCAGTGCATCGATGACGGTAGATGCATCAAGATAACCGTTAAAGGTTAGTGTTTCCGCAAAAAACACTATGGATTATAACCAAGGTTATGATATTCCCTGCATAATCCGAGAGAATTAATATCTACACTCGTAGAAGTTTGTCAAGATCCATTTTGGACAGGGGTTCGACTCCCCTCGTCTCCACCATTAAAATTCAGAGACTTGTGATAGCCATTCCTTTAATGCCAATTTTGCCGCACCGTGCAGACCTTAGCGGATTCAAGAGAATTTCTTTGTTGTGATTTTTAGAGAATTTTATCAAGCTTGCATCAAAATTCTCTTTGGGCAAATAAAAAGAGTCCTTTTTGAAATATATATATACAGAGCTGTTTTTAGTAAGTTTGGACAAAAGCTCGACTTTTACCATCCTGAGATAAATAAAAATTATAAACTAATGTCTATCTGGAGAAACTATCAAGGTATTAAATTATGAAAAAAATAATCTTAACAATAGCACTATGTGTTATAGCTTTATACGGGAATTATTTCGCTTATGCAAAAGAATTTTTAAATAAAATTAATGATACCCACTTTATAAATGGCGGATATTTGGATTATGATTTAAACTCTTATAAGTATAACAAAAAATATGATACTTATTCTATAGATGTAATGGAAGAATTAGATCCCGGCGGAGATATCGAAAATATTAAATGTCCGTATGGTGAAGGATATATAACACATGTTATATCGTCAACAAAATATTCTCCAACGCATAAGTTTTTCAAGGCTAAATATAAAGGTTTTATGTGTTCTGTTGGAGAGTATGAATATGAGAATTCAAGGCCAACTGAATTTCATTATAATTATAAAGGAGTATATTATGATAATAACTCATCTATAATTCCTAATTTTAATATGGATTATTTTGAAAATCTAAAAACGGAAATCAACAATCCAAATGAGTATAATTATTTTGGTTTCGTCAGAAATATTAAAAACCTATTTTAATATACTTGCCTGGATCCACGGCCTTTCCTTGAAAATTACCCTCTCTAATTGTTATATGTAGATGAGGGCCGCTGGATGTCCCTGTGTTACCTGACTTTGCAATAACTTGTCCCTGTTTAACAGTTTGTCCGTAGGATACATTCCAGGATGAAATATGTCCATATTCACTAGTTACTTTTATTCCGTTTATAATTCCATGATCTATTGCTACCCAATTCCCATATCCTCTAGCGGGACCAACTGCAATCACTTTGCCGTCTGCTATCGTACTAACGGGAGTCCCAACAGAAACCCCAATATCCCAACCATTATGATATTCACTAGCACCAGGAACAGGAGCAACTCGTTTACCAAATCCACTTGTAATAGGTCCATTGCAAGGCTTTATCCATCTTTGCGATTGTGGAGTATTTTTAGGTGCATGATTTGGTTGTGGTGATTGAGATTTAGATGTAGATTGAGATGTTGGATTTTGAGAAGGAATTTTATTAGTATCATTATTTTCTTCTTTTACTCTTTCAAAATCACTGTTTGAACTTGTATCTTCTACAATTTCAACAGTACATTTGCAATTTGGGTGAGGTCTTTCTGGAACTTCATCGTAAAAATCAAATTCTTTGCCATCTAAAGATTTGCATACATCACATGTATTCTCGCTATTTTCAGAGTGCCAAATATATTTGTTATAACTAATACCGCCCTTCAAAAGAATAGTTTCAATATTTTCTTTTTCTTCCTGAGCATCCTGATC
>CALVFT010000005.1 GCA_944326915.1 Candidatus Gastranaerophilales bacterium | reverse complement strand
GCTGATGCTGATGCCGACGCAGATGCCGATGCCGACGCAGATGCCGATGCCGACGCAGATGCCGATGCCGACGCAGACGCAGATGCTGACGCCGATGCTGATGCTGATGCCGACGCAGATGCCGATGCCGACGCAGATGCCGATGCCGATGCTGATGCCGATGCCGATGCTGATGCCGATGCCGATGCCGATGCTGATGCCGATGCCGATGCTGACGCCGATGCTGATGCCGATGCTGATGCCGATGCCGATGCTGATGCCGACGCCGATGCTGATGCCGATGCAGACGCTGATGCAGATAATGATAACGATAATGATAATGATGCTGATAATGATGCTGATAATGATGCTGATAATGATGCTGACGATGATGGATTATACAAAAGAACTTGGAAGCAAAGAGTTCTTGATGATGGGGTTCAATCAATAGATAAGCGTCAATATATGAGATTTAGCGTTGAAGGTAATAGACATCCTGTTCATCTTGCAGAAAATAGCCAGATTGATGGTTTGGTAGACATATCAAGAGGTGGCATAGCTGTAATACATCATAATGATCTAAAGGTCGGAGATGTAGTTCCGGTTCACATTACTTATGGTGATTTGAATATAGATGCTGATGTAAAAATATTATCTGCATCTAAAGATAGAGCAGGTGCTGAATTTATAAATTTGGATCAGGCTACAGCAAATAAATTACTATATATGAATATATTGTTGGATGAAGCTGAGACTGCTATGGCAAAAGGAAATATATCATTCAACAGATAATATTAATTGATAAAAAAAAAGGAACTGATCTCACGTAGATTAGTTCCTTTTTTATGCTCTATTTGCGTAATAATTCATCATACCATATCTTTGTTTGTTTACTCTTGCCATTAAATCTGCGGTTCCTGCATAATCGTGACGATCAATTAATGGTTTTGTGGTTCCTGTAGTAGTTGTTGTTCCTGTTTGCTTAGCCTGTTGCATTTGTTGAAGTTTTGAGGCTGCAGCTTGTAAACTTCCTCCAATTTTTTCAAGGTTGTCAAGAACTTTTGATCCTCCTTTATTTGATGTACTTGCAACGGTATTTGTTGCTCCATTTACTTGAGTATTTCCTTCTGCAACTTGATTTTGTACTTCTTGTCCAACAGCTTCTTTACCTGTTTTTTGTGATACATCACTAAGTTTTCCGTCAGATTTTGTTAAATCTTGAGCTTTTTGTGTTATTTCATCATTTTTTGCAATGTTTTCGTTTATTTTTTGTGTTGCTTCTGCTGCTTTTTTATCTATTTCTGCAAATGTTTTTGACATGTTTTTGGTATTTTTAGCAGCACTAGTTCCTGATGTAATTGCACTTGCTGCACTTGTTAATGCTCCAGCTAGGTTCCCTTCAGCTGCATATGCTGCAGTTTTTGTTAATCCTGCAGCTGCTTGTCCATATTGCCCTACAGTTTCTGTTACCACTCCGACTTTTGACATAACTGAGCCTGTAGCTATAAGCGCTGCTCCTGCTGATGAACCTGCTACTGATGCGCATAATGCTTCTCCAAGAGCAACCAAGCCTTTCCCAGCATAGTTAAGTGTAGTACCAGCTGTAGCTACAAGGCCACTTATTTGGTCTATTTGGTCTGCAACTTGAATGACTTTTTGAGCGGTGCTTTGGTTTTCTTTAATTTCTGCTTGGTTAGCTTTGTTTATAGTAACTTGTTGTTTAGACAATTTTGTCATTGTATTAATTGTTTTTGTAGATGTTTGTTGGAGTGTGTAGATTTTTTGTTGGCTGCCACTCATTAATTCAATCTTTGCACTTAGTTGTTCTTGTAAAAGACCAACTCTTTCTGCGCCTGAAAGATCTCTAGATTGTCCTTGGTCAGGTTCATTTACTGCGTTTCCAATTGATAAAGAAAATGCACTTGTTTTGCCTACTCCTGTGTTGTCTCCACCAAGTAAGCTATCGATTTCTTGTTGTATTGCATCTACTTCTGTTTGTGTATCGTTAAGAGTTTGTGTTTCTTTTTCAATTTCTTGTTGATTTTTTTCTAAAACTTTTGTTTGTTGTTTCATTTGTTTTTCAAAAGTTTTAGTATCTTTTGTTATTTGTTTGTTAAGCTTGGTAGTATCTTTATCAAGCTTTTGCATATCTCGAGTATTTTGTTCTGTTTGTGTAGTTAATTGTTCAACATTCTCTTTTTGTGCTTCTACTTGAGCTGTAGCTTTTTTTCCGTCTGATGCATTATCAATTTTGAGCATATCTTCATTGCTCATTATTGAGTTATTATTACCTTCTGAATTTTTATTTGCAGCAGATGTTGAATTAGTATTATTTAAGTTATTAAGAGATCTTAGAGTGTTTAGATTTTGAATTGAAGAGTTACTTGTTGCACTTGTAGTGTTAGAATTAACTCCAGGAGCGTTGAATACAGAACCGTTTGATGTCATCCAAGTAGGTATGGCATTACCAGTTGAACTTGTCTTTCCTTGTTTTGCAGCCAAGGCAAGTTTAACTAAATCGGCTTGGTTTGTTGTATTTACTGTGCTTACGCCCACTTTAAAGCTCTCCGTGTTTTACTCTCTTAAATATATAAAAACTTACGATTTGGGCTGATTTCACCATGTTTTAGATTTGTTACATTTGTTAATATTGCGCCTTAAGTGTAAAAAATTTGCTTAAATTTTTTATTTTTGCTAAGATTTTTTTATCTTAGTTATTAATTTTGAAGGGAGAAATAATAATGAAATTAATGGAAGGAAAGAAAGGGGTTATTTTCGGAGTTTCTAATACTCACGGGATTGCCTATGCTATTGCAAAGCAATTACATGAAGCAGGTGCAGATATTGCGTTTACATATGCTGGAGAAGCTATGGAAAAACGTGTAAGACCTTTAGCAGAAGATATGAATGCTAAAATTATCATGAGCTGTGATGTAACAAAAGAAGATGAAGTAGCAGCTGTATTTAAAGAATGTGAAAGAGTTTATGGTAAACTAGATTTCGTTGTTCACGCTGTAGCTTTTGCTGCAAAAGAAGATTTGCAAGGCCGATTCATTGATACATCTAAGGCTGGTTGGGATTTAGCAATGGGTGTTAGCGCATATTCATTGATTTCATTATGCAAACATGCTGAACCAATTATGAACGAAGGTGGTTCAATATTTGCGTTGACATACTTAGGATCTGAATATGTTGTAGCTAATTACAATATTATGGGTGTAGCTAAAGCAGCTCTAGAAGCTTCTATGAGATATTTAGCTGCAGATCTAGGTAAAAAAGGTGTTAGAGTTAACTGTATTTCAGCTGGTGCTGTTAAAACTCTTGCTGCTAAAGGTATTTCTGGATTTGATAAAATGCTTAAAGCTGCAGTTGCAAAGGCTCCTTTGGGAAGAAATGTTTCTTTGGAAGATGTTGGTAAAGCTGGATTATATTTAGCGTCTGATTTATCTACAGGTACAACTGGACAAATCTTATATGTAGATTGTGGTTGTCATGCTGTATATGCATCTTTAGAAGAAATGGAAATTATTGCAAATTCTATTCCTAAGGCATAAATCAGAAGATAATTATTTAAGAAAAAAGGAACACTATCTTAGTGTTCCTTTTTTGTATGCATTAATAAATTTTTTTAGTTCATTCTTACTATAAAAGTTTTCAGGGATATATATATAGCTGTAATCAGTTGGATTGACGATGTATAGGCTTGGATAACAGGTTGGAGAAAACTTCCTTACCCATAAATTATATTCGAAATTGCTATATTTTAGTATCGTAAAATTGAACTCATTTTTATACCCCTTGTTAAGAGTTTTATATATTTGAGAGATTCTTTCCAGAGAATTCTTGTCTTGTTCTTTTATTATGGCTAATATAATTGGTTTGTTTAAATTTATTGCTTCTTCAAAAGGTACTATGTTATTTTTATAAGGAGATTCTTTCTCTTTACTGTATACTGTTTGTGGGGTTATGCATAAGTATAAAATTGTAAATATTAATATCAAAATTTTCATAATGCTATTCTATCATAGAAAAATCTTTTCCTAGTTGTTCTTCCAGTAATGTTATAATATCTGAGCATTTAATATTAAGGGCCTCTGCCATTCTAAAAATAGTACTTAGTTGTGGGTCTTTTATTCCTTTTTCTAAATCTGCCCACATAGATTTTGTCATACCAATCTCTGCAGAAATAAGGCTTATCGATTTGTTCTGTTCTTTACGATAATGCTTTATAATATTACCTATAGCTTGTTTAAGTTTTATTTTATTTACTTCTAGTGGTTCTTGCATTATAATTATATTAGTGCTAAATTTAGAACAATTTGTGCTAATATTAGAACAAATGGAGGTTATCAAATGAAAATAAGAGCTTTTACATTGTCTGAAGTACTCATAACGCTTGGTGTAATAGGAGTTGTCGCTGCAATGACACTTCCCACTTTAATTCAAAATTATCAGGAACAAGAATATGTAAATAAACTAAAAAAAGCTATTTCAGCTATTGAGCAAGCTAAGATTAAATCAATGTATGAAGATAATATAGATTTTTCAATATTTCCATTAGATGGCCTTTATAATAGAGAATCGCATGAAAAATTTGCAAATTATTTCAAACGAAATATGACAGTTATAATGGATTGTTCAATTCCCGAAAATTCAAATGCTTATTGTTTTAAAAAAGGAGGTGATAATAGAGTATATAAAATAGATAGAAAAACTCTTGCAACTTGGCTTCCAGAAAATAGTTATAGAGGTTTTATTACTACTGATGGAGTTTCTTATTTTTTCTACTCTGGTACAAAATATATGTATATAGATGTTAATTCTCCCTTGAATGGTCCTAATGCTTTAGGGTATGATGTATTTGCTTTCAAATATGATAATAAAGGGAATTTATTACCTCTTATAGATTCGGATAGTCTTGATGAGTGCAAGACTGAAGGTTATAGTTGTTCAAAGTGGGTGTTAATGTATGGGAATCAAGCATATCGTAGATGTCCTAGTAAAGTTGAATATTTAAAAAAAACAAAATGTTAAATTTTGATTCATGTAGGTTGTTTAACAATCGTTTATTTTTGTGATATTTTAGTATTACGAGAAAAATAAAGAGGTGTTTTTATATGACAGCAACAAAAATAGATGATTTACCTACGGTTTATGATGCAAAAGAAACCGAAGAAAGTATTTATAAATTTTGGGAAGACGGAGGATTTTTCAAGGCAGATGCTAAAAGTAAGAAACCTCCTTATTCAATAGTAATTCCACCACCTAATGTTACAGGCGTATTGCATATGGGACATGCGTTGGATGAAACATTACAAGATATCCTTGTACGTTACCATAGAATGGCTGGTTATGAAACATTGTGGGTGCCTGGAACTGACCATGCAGGGATTGCTACTCAAAATGTTGTTGAAAAAAAACTAAGAGAAAAAGGTCTATCTCGTTACGATTTAGGTCGTGAAAAGTTCTTGGAAGAAACTTGGGCTTGGGCTAACGAACATAAATCTGCGATTTTGGATCAATGTAAGCGTTTGGGTGCTTCTTTCGATAGGACGAGAGAACGTTTTACATTCGATAAAGGGTGTTCTGATGCTGTAAAAGAAGTATTTGTAAGACTTTATGAAAAAGGACTTATATACAAAGGTAAGTATATTGTAAACTGGTGCCCTCGTTGTAATAGTGCTATTTCTGATGTTGAAACAGAATATGCAACAGAGCAAGGACATATGTGGGAAATATCTTATCCCCTAAAAGGTGAATCAGGCGCAATTATTGTTGCAACTACTCGTCCTGAAACAATTTTTGGTGACGTTGCTATTGCCGTTCACCCATCAGATCATAAATATTCAGAACTTATTGGTAAAACTGTTGTAATACCTCTTTCAGGTAGAGAAATTCCAATTATTGCAGATGAATATGTTGACAAAAACTTCGGAACTGGTGCTGTAAAAATTACTCCTGCACACGATCCTAACGATTATGAAGTTGGAAAACGTCACGATTTGAAACCTATTTGGGTTATTAATAATGATGGTACTATGAAAGCTTGTGGAGAAGTGCCTCAAGAACTTCATGGATTAGATAGATATGAAGCAAGAGAAAAAATTATAGGAATGCTTTCTTACAACAATTTCTTATTAAGAACAAGAGATCATGAACATAACGTTGGTAAATGTCAACGTTGTGGGACTACAATTGAACCATTACTTTCAGAACAATGGTTTGTAAAAATGGAACCTCTAGCAAAAGAAGCTATTGCTGCTGTTAAAGATGGTAGAATAAAATTTGTTCCGGATAGATGGGAAAAGAACTATTTAGGCTGGATGGAAAATATTCGTGACTGGTGTATTTCTCGTCAATTGTGGTGGGGACATCAAATTCCTGCATATTATCATAATGAGACAGGCAAAATGGTTGTAGCTAGAGAAAATCCTGATCCTGAACATTATACACAAGATCCTGATGTCCTTGATACTTGGTTCTCTTCAGGCTTGTGGCCGTTCTCTACAATGGGTTGGCCAAATACTGAGGCTGAAGACTTCAAAAAATTCTACCCTACAACAACTCTTGTTACCGGATTTGATATCATATTCTTCTGGGTTGCAAGAATGATTACTATGGGCTTAGAATTTACTGGAAAAGCTCCTTTCTCAACAGTATATATTCACGGACTTATCAGAGACGAAAAAGGGCAAAAGATGTCTAAGTCTAAAGGTAACACAATAGATCCTGTAAAAGTTATTGATAAATACGGATGTGATGCTTTGAGATTTACTATGACATCACTTTGTACTTATGGTGGTCAAGATATCAAAATGAGTGAAGAAAGATTTGAGTATGGCAGAAATTTTGCTAATAAAATCTGGAACGCTTCAAGGTTTGTGTTGATGAATCTTGATGGTGTTGATAACAAAGACATCGATTTTGAAAATCTTACAATTGCAGATAAATGGATTTTAGATAAACTAAATACTACTGCAAAAGAAATAAATGAAAATATTAAAGATTTTAGAATTGGTGAAACTGCACATATTTTATATGATTTCTTCTGGAATTCATATTGTGATTGGTATGTTGAAATTGCAAAAATCCAATTGCAAGATGCTACATTAAAAGCTAATACTCAAAGAGTATTGAGATATGTACTTGATATGTCTTTGAGAATGCTTCATCCAATAATGCCTCATATTACAGAAAGAGTTTGGGGATTGATTCCAAAAGAAACAGATGTAAAAGCTATTATGGTTTCAGAATTCCCTCAATACAGTGAAAAATTATCTTTCCCTAAAGAAGCTCAAGAAATGGAACTTGTGTTTGAAACAATTAAATCCTTGAGAAATGTAAGACAAAGTTTTAATATTTCTCCTTCTGTTAAGGTAGATATCGAAGTACGTGCAGATGGTTCTGAAAAATCTATATTTGAAGCAATTGAATCTTATGTAAAACGTCTTGCAAGAGTTGAAAATATTTCTTATGGAGATATAAATTCAGAAGTTCCCCTAAAATCAGCATCGGCAGTTGTTTCTGCTTCTCAAATTGTAGTACCTTTAGCTGATTTGATTGATTTGGATGCTGAGATTGCGCGTCAACAAAAGAAATTAGATAAGTTAACAAATGAGAAAAAATCAATGCTTGGACGTATTAACAATCCTAAGTTTGTTGCGAATGCGCCAAAAGAATTAATTGAACAAACGAAAGAACGTATTGCAGAGATCGAAGTCCAAGAAAAAACGATTTCTGATTTAATAGATTCTTTGAAATCTTAATAAATATTAAGAAATATTACAAATAAAGAGGGGCAAGTAGCAAATAAAAACTTGTTCCTCTTTTAGTGTAATCAAATAATAAGAAAGGACAAAAAATGACAAAAATACAACAACCTCTAAATTTTGTAAAATTAGCTCAAATGCAAGGCAAAAAGCTTGCTAGTATCCCTCTAAAGGACAAATCTACAGCAAAACTTTTATTCAACGATAATGCTTTAGATTGTTTTATTGTAAAAAACGGTAAAATCCTTGAAGGAAAAGGTGCAAGAATGCCTGAAGGGAAACTAGATGAAGAATTTGGTATAATTTTAGATAAACTTACTCCAAGAGTAGCTGAAGGTTTTAATCTAGTAAAAGAAATAGCATCAGCATTTGTCAGAAATGTTAAGTAGTTTGTTTTAAAAAACTTTACAAATTGACAAACGTCTGTTAATATAAAAATTGTTATTAGTGTAGTGTCTACGGACAGTGGAGTAAATATGACATCTCAAGAATTAGATTTTGAAGAATTATTGAAACAGTATGACTATAAGTTTCAAAAAGGTGATTTAGTAAAAGGCATCGTGTGTGGCTATGATAGTCAAGGTGTAATGGTCGATATCGGCGCAAAAACAATTGCAGTTGTTCCAACTCGTGAAGCTGCTGAAAAAGATGAAAATGTTGAAGATAAATTGAAAAAAGGTGAGGAATATGAGTTCCTTATCATTAGAGAAGAAGATGAAGATGGTAAGTTCTTATTATCTCGTAAGAAAGTTGATCAAGCATATGCTTGGAAAGAACTTGAAAAAGCAAAAGCTGCTGATGAAACAATTCTAGGAACTGTAGCAGGAATTGTTAAAGGTGGTATTCTTGTAGAATTATCAGGGGTAAGAGGATTTGTTCCTTCTTCTCAATTAAGAGCAAAAGAAAGTGATTTAGAAGTAGGAAGCAAGATTGAATTAAAAATTCTTACTTTAGATCCTCAACAAAATAACTTCATTTTATCAAATAAAAAGGTATATGAAGATAGTGCCGTAGAAGCTAGAAAGAATGTGTTTGCACAAATTGAACCCGGACAAATTGTAAAAGGTGATGTTGTAAGGATTACTGATTTTGGTGCATTTATTGATCTTGGCGGTATTGATGGACTTTTACCTCTATCACAATTATCTTGGAGATGGATCGATCATCCTACAGATATCCTAAATGTAGGTGACAAAATTGATGTTGAAGTAATTGCAGTAGATCATGATAAACAAAGAGTTTCTTTGAGTTTGAAAAATCTTGAACCAGATCCATGGCTAGAAGCTGAAAAACAAATCAAAGAAGGTGATAAGGTAGAAGGTACTATTACAAGAATCAAACATTTTGGTGCATTTGTAGAAGTATTCCCTGGAGTAGAAGCTCTATTACCTCATGCAGAAGTTGTTGAATTACAAAACCAAAAGGAATGTATTTTACAAGTTGGTGACAAAATTGATACATATATTTTGAAATTCAATCCAACAGATAAACGCATTGCTCTGACTGTAAATGAAGAAAAAGCAGAAACAAAAGAATCAGAAGAATAATATTAAAATAAAGAATTGCAAAGGGGAGGTTCGTAATGAATCTCCCCTTTGTACATTATAAAGATGATTTCTAATATAAAAACTCGTTTAATTGATTGATTTTGAAGGATTTACTATGTATATATAAAAATAAATGCCGTATAATTTTAAATGAGATGTTGACAAAAATAAAAACGTCATTATAAATAAAATGTAAGGTAGAATTTATACGAGGAGAATAGTCATATGGGTATGGCAGCGTCACAGGCAAGATATTTAGGTTTGACAGCTAGAAAAACTAACGTTGAATATGAAGGACAACAGGTGAATCAAGCTCGTACAGCTTTAGCAAACCAAAGTGCAAATACATTTAATGAATTATTAACTTTGGAAGTTCCTACAGCTCCTAGTACTCAAGATTACACAACTTTGCAGTATTCATATGAAGATGGGGTTACAGGTGAAACCATTACAAGTATGACTCCGTTAGAAAATGATCCAGATGGATATAATTATTTGGTAACTCACTATCACTATTCAGATGTTTATACTGGTATCCAGTCAAAGAAAACAAATCCTCAAGTTGTATTAGATACAAAAAGTGAACAAGGTAAAATAAATACAGGTTCTGTTACTCAAAATCCTGGAGATGGATCCTATACTGTCGATGGAAATGCAGTTAGTAAATATGATCCTAATAGCGCAGAACAAAAAGAGATATATGATAAATTAGTTAATGATTATCCTGATTTTGGAAAAGAAAATATAGATGATGTTTATACATACACAGATGCTGATGGAAAAATGCATTTTACAACAAAAACTGATTTAGATAATTCAATTGCAGGAACAGGTGATTCCAATGAATATCATATAAATTCAGGAGTACCTACTTATGTGGGTAATTGTGAAGTTTCAAAATATGACCCAAATGATTCTGAACAAAAAGCTGCATATGAACAAATTTGTAAAGAATTTCCTGATCAGGCTTTTGCAGGGTCAAGTGATATTTATACTTGGGAATTTCAAGGTAAAAGATATTTTGCATGTTTAGAGGATTTGACAGCTTCAGCTATAAGTGCTCCAGATCCTTCACAGCCTACCGAAAATCAAGCAAAATTGACAATGTATAATGCTGAAAATATCAAAACAAAAATTGAAAAGCAAGAAAAGGCTTTTGTTGATTTAGATGAAAATGGACGACCTCAAACAATAAGATTTGAGGACTCAACTGCAACATATGCTCTAAAAACAGAGACTATAACAGATGAAGATGCTTATCAAGATGCTATGAATCAATACAACTATGATATGCAGGTATACGAAAAGAAAATAGCTGATATAAATGCGAAGACTGAAAAAATTCAACAACAAGATAGAACCCTTGAATTACGTCTAAAACAATTAGATACAGAACAAGAAGCCTTGCAAACAGAGATGGAAGCAGTTAAGAAGGTTATTGATAAGAATATTGAATCTACATTCAAGACTTTTGAATAAGTTTTTGGATAGCAAATAATATTAATGAGAGGTACACATGTCATACAAGAATGATAGTTATTTAGTAATTGCAAATAAGTTTGGTTCAGCAAGTGGAGATGCTAAAGCTCAGTTGTGGGAAACTTATGATAAATTAAGAGATTTAACAGTGTCAGGTAGTGGCATGGGTACAGGTTTTGGCGCTACGGGTGGTTTTTTATATAACCTTGCAAGTTTATTTGCTCCATCATCATTTGCCACTGTTTTTGGAAATGCAGAATCAATGGCAATTCCTGGAACATCTTATTCAAGTAGTTTTTCAGGGAATTCCGCTTTTGGTTTAAATAGTTTATACAACTATTCAGGATTCCCTGGCGGAGCTGCTCCAATAAGTTGGGGGTTAGGAGAAGGATATGCAACAGGCGGAGCTTCTTCTATTCTTTCAGGTTGGGGTACTGATAGTGGATATGTAACCGGAGGAGCATCTGGATTAGGTGGTATTGCTGATGTTGCAAGTGCTGCTGCTTATGGAGTTGGTGCTGCAAATGGTTATGGCTTTGGAATGAAAAATATTGTACTTCCAATTGCTGGTGTTATATCTGGTTGGGGTGGTATAATGCAAGCCGCTGCACCTTATTTGGGAGAATATGGTTTACCTGCAATTGTTATGGGTAATTTGATGCAAGGTACAAGTTCTGCTGCTTTGGCTGCATATCAAAATGTTACCGGTAATATTACGGCGAGTGCTGACACAATCTTGTCAAATAAAGTTAGAAATATTGAGACCGTTTGTAAAATGCTTGATACACAAGGTGACGTTTGTAAAAAGATGTTAAAAGAATCAATTGATGGTGATAGTAAAGCTATTCAAAACTTGTAAAAATATATTACGAATTTAAGTATCTCTTGATTTTTTTGTTAAAGTTTAATCCCATAAATCCGTTATTAAGAAAATAGAATAGAACACAGACTGAAAAAGTTAAGACATGTTAAGAAAACCTTGTAAATCATGGCAATAATTTGTTAACAATTGTTTTAATATACATGTAGGTCTAAAGTGTAAAGGAGAAAAATGCTTCGAGATACTTTAGAGATGAATATTAAAAGGTTGGTAGACTTTTTAATTTATTCAAAAAACTTCCTCATAAGAAAAAATCCGCTGAAATCAATGGCGAATTCATTTGTAGAAGGAATAAAAGACTTTCTTACGATGAAGAAAAAACTCAAAATGGCTCAGTATAGACTGAATTATCATCGTCATCAATTTCAAAAGATGGAACAGTTGATAGCAGAAAATAATCAGCATAGTTTCTTAAGGGGAAACAATCTCAACGAAACCAGATAAGGACGATTAAAAATGGGATTAATTACTGCGACATTAAGAATGCAATATTTGCAACAAGCAAGGTTAGACTTGGAATATAAAATCCAGTTGATAACTCAAACTAAAATTGGGTTAACACAGTCTGGCGATGACTTAATGCAAGTGGGTAATGATTATGATCCTGAATCTCCTATTACAAAGATGTTAAATCAACGACAGGCCAAGCTGAAGGCTCTGGAACAAAAACTTGATAGTCAGTTATTACAATATCAAAACAGACTGAAGATGATTGATGCAGAATATAATTCTTGTAAGGAAATGTTCTCGAAAAACTTGCAAACATTAAGTTACTTTAACTAATAAAAAGCTCCAAAATTGATTTTGGAGCTTTTTATTTTAATTATTTGTTTGTATAAAAAGACTAATTATATCATTAAGCACTCCGTATTGTTTTTGATATTTAAGAGCCTGCTTTTCGAGCACTCCTATTTGTCTTTTATAGTCCATTATTGTTGTTTGGCATTCTCTTGCAGAGTTGCTTAATCCTTCTTGTACTTGTTGAGCTTCTTGAAGTACATTTTTCATTGAAATTCCAAGAGCTTCCATTGTTTGTCTGATAATTTGAGCTCCTGTTTGTTTTGATACTCCTGCAGGAAGTTGGTTTATCAACTGTTTTAGAACCGCAACATTTGCAGGTATTTCAAAACCATCAACGTCATTATTAATACTCTCTTTTTCAACATCATTATTAACAAAATTTATCATTCCTGATGTGATCGGTTGGTCAAAAGATTGATTTTGAGTATGTTGAAAGTTATTTATAGAATTAAATTGATCGTTTGTCTCAAAAGAATTTTCAAGAGGTTCATTATACATAGAATTATTATATTCTTGATTGTCTTTATTGATAAACTCTATTTCAGAAGATTCATTTAAATCAGAATGAGTTTCAACTTCTGAATTGTCTATCACGTTTTGGACTTCTATGTCTGATTGCATTTTTAAAGCTTCTACAATTTTCTTCCCAACACCCTCTGTAATTTTATTACTTACCATTCTGTCCTCTTAAATTCTTTAACTCACAAGGCAATTATATAATATTAAAAAAATTATTTCAAGAAAATGCACCTGTTAAGTGCTTTAATAGTTACAAAATGCTAAGGAAATATAAAAAAATACATTGTTAATGATATAATTAAAAAAAACTAATTAGACATATCAAAGGGGTATGAATATATGGAAAATGTAGAATACAATCGTATTTTATCAGATGAGACTTTAAAAGTTTATAATTTTGAAAAGTTGAGGAATTTAGAATGTGGTGAAAACTCCCATCAAAGAGCTGCATTGTATAAAAATGATCGTATGATAGATTATGAAATTCTTTTTAATAAAGAATTGTCATTTAATGATATGATAAATGTTACAGAGGTTATGAATATAATTTCTGAATTTTATGATGTTAATGCTGCAGTTGCAGTAAAACATACAAAACCTTGTGGTGTAGCCTTAGGTCGTTCTTTGTATGAAGCTTATACAAAAGCATTTGATTGTGATCCAATTAGTTGCTTTTCGGGAACATTTGGATTTACAAAACCTGTTGATTTTGAAATTGCTAAGCATATAAATTCAATGGACGTAAAGGTTATTATAGCTCCTGGATTTGATTCTAAATCATTAGAATTGTTTTCAGAAAATGATAATATCAAGTTGATTAAACTAAATACATCTCTCGCAGAGTATAGAAAATTGACAAGTGAGGAAATAATAATTTCTCCTTTTGGAACGCTTGTACAAGAATCAAATAGCAGTGAATTAAGGAAAGAGTTATTTAAGGTTGTAACTGTAATGAAACCAAGCCCTGAGCAAATTGAAGATGCTGTGTTTGCTTGGAATGTAGTAAAGCATGCAAAGACAAATGCTGCAGTTATAGCAAAAGATTTTAAAACTTTTGCAATATCACAAGGTAATACAAATTCGCTGCAAGCAATAGAGTCAGCATTGAATTATGCTTGTGACGGATCAAAAGAGGCAGTACTTGCTAGCGATGATGCTTTAACTGCAGAGGATTGTATATATGCTGCAGCGCAAGGTAGAATTTCTGTAATAATTCAGCCTGGAGGGTCTGGAAAAGATCAAAAACTAATCGAAGTTTGTAATAAATATGGTGTTGCTATGATTACGACAGGAATAAAAAATTATAGGCACTAATTACGACTTCAAATCTTGTTTTATTTTGTCCTCTAGTCCTTCATAGTGATAGAGGACATTTTTTAATTGTTTATAAAACAAATTATCTCCATGGTCGTTGATATGAGTGAGGCAAGGACCTTGCATTGTTTCATCAAGTTCTGCTGGGTCAGGGATATTATTTTTTATGACATTTATTTTGGTCCCATTTAGTACTGCCATTAACCAGAACCAGATATCATCGTTTGTTGGGGCTAATTCCATAAATAGTTCTTCATTTGTAATATCTTTATACAGAGATTGTGGAGGGTAAAGAACTCCTCCGACGCCAACTAGTTTATTAGCAAAAGATGGCTTTTTATAATATTTTTTTCCGCCTCCTTTTGCTTTAATTTCTCCATTTTTGTAGAAAATTTTTGTACATCTGTGACAATGGATATATTGAGGTGATTTTTGGTATGCATTGTACAAAAGTTCAACCATTTTTTGGTCGTAATAAATATCGTCATCAACCGTGATAATTATGTCATTAGGATAGTTTTTTATTGTAGGAACAAGTTTTTTATATGGTCTAATATCATTACACCATTGAATAGTAAGTCCATATTGTTTCAAATCAAGTAATTCTGGTGTTAGATCCTTTTCTTTATTTGGAAACTGTTCTTCTGCAAGCCAAAGAATTAGCATATCCGGTTTCATTGATTGATTAAGCAAAGATGTAATAGTTTTATGTAGGAATGGAATTCTTGCAGGGAACGACGTTAAAGATACAATGATTTGTGGTGTTCTTTTTTCTTTTGTTATGCCAGATGTTGTAACTTTTTCAAATTTATAATTTCTTCCGACTCTATATTTAAATTTTAGGCCTAGAAAACTTATTATACGATTATTTCCTATTTTCTGTTTTTGAAAAAGTTTCATTTTTACTCCTCTTTATTTGGCAGTGTAAGCATTTGTCCAAGTTTAAGGTCATATTCTCCTGGTATAAATTTGTCAACACCGCTAGCAGAAGTGAATGTCATTTCTCCGAAATAAATTTTTCCGTCAACATTGTAAAAGTCAACTCTAACTAGAGCAAAATTCTGACAAAGTTTTTTTGCTAAATCTATCATTTTATCTAAATTTTCTGGAGCAGGTATTGGATCTTTTGAGTTAGGGTAAGTCATCAAAAATGGTTGCAAATTCCATTTTGTATCATAAATATTTTCTGTTCTGTTTTTAAATCTTCCGCAATCTATCCATATAAATTTTGGTTCTCCGTTGAAACAGAGAGTTTTATAATCGTTGAGCTCTCCTTTAGAATCAACAATATATTGCTCTGCAATGATTTTAGGAGAGATATCTTTGTATTGAAGCTCTAGCCCTGCCTTATATGCATAGTTCCTTTTCATCCATTTATCAAATTTTTTCTTGGCTTTCTTTTTATCAAATTTTGATTTATCCTTGACAATAATGTTCCAAGCACAGCCGTGATTTGCTTTTAGAACAAATTGATTAGGGAGTTTGTCAAAATCAATTTCATCAAAACTATCCCAGACTCCAAGTAGTGGAATAAGATATTCTTCGCCTATTTCATTTTTTATCCACTCTCTAACTAAATATTTATCAGCGAGTTGAGTTTTTAGAGGAGAATTGTCATATAGTTTAAGCCATTGAATTTTTTCATTAAAAGTTTGAGGGTTTTCAAGATTAAGTTTTTTCCCTGTTCTTTTTTTGTACCATTTTTTTAGCATTTCAGGGAAGTCCTTTTCATCAGTATTTTTTTTGAAAGATAGTTTAAAACTTCCAAATCTAATACTTAACCCCTCACCATATTTAATTTGTTCAAAAATATCCATAAGCATTCTCCCGCTGTTCATAATTGTTTATGGTAGTTTGCATAAGTTACGGTGTCAATAGTTAGTGAATATTTATGAATTTTATATTGCAAGCGAATAATTTTATATGTAACATATAACTATCAAAGTAAAGTAAAAAAGAAGGTGGAAATATGGAAATAAAATCTTGGGAAGATTATTTTTTGGATTTAGCAAAGACTTGTGCTAGCCGTTCAAATTGTATAAGGGCTCAGGTGGGAGCAGTTATTGTTGGAGAAGACAAAAAAATTAAAGCAACCGGCTATAATGGTACTCCGTCAAAAGTAGAATCTTGTTACGAAAGAGGTGAGTGCTACAGAATAAAAAATAATATTCCATCAGGCACACGTTATGAAACTTGCAGATCAATTCATGCAGAGCAAAATGCAATAATTCAAGCTGGTCAAGACAGATGTAAAGGTTCTACAATGTATATTTGGGGACACAATTTTATTTGCATTTTATGTAAAAGATTTATAGTACAATCAGGGATTACCAACGTTGTATTGAGAAAAGATGAAAATTCTCCTGTACTTCATGTAACAGTTGATGATATAAGAAAAGAATTAGAAGAAGTATAGTTTGATTTTTGATAAAAAATCATTAAGACCATAATAGCTCTCTAGTTATTATGGTCTAATTTTATGTATTTTTCTACATAATTTGGATGATTTTTAGTTATTGAGCTGTAACAAATTAACAAAAGTACGGTATGATAAGTATAGAAAGGCAGGTGGATGTAATGGATAGTTTTTATCCTCACTATGATTTAGCAGGAAGGATTCAACATACAAAACTCGATACAGGGGTAGGGCCTATGATGCCTTCTGCAAGATTGGACAGAGTGGAGACACCTGATACTCCTGATTTTAAACAAGTAATGTCAGGCTTGGTTGAGAATATGAATAATGAGCTTAACGCTCCTGATAATCTTTTGAAAGATGTTATGTCTGGTAGTAGTAATGTTGATATTCACGATGTTATGACGGCTATGGCTAAATCAGAAATTAGTATTAATATGGCTACTCAATTGACAGGTAAAGTTATTCAAGCATATGACAAAGTAATGCAAATTCAAGTATAAAAATAATGTAGTATAGTAAAAATAGAATAAATACAGACTGGGAAAAAAATGGATTTTCAAAAATTATTAGAAAACAAAGCATTAGTTTTTGGTGTGGCAGGCGGACTTTTTATATTAATAGGCCTGTTTATAACTTTGGGTATTGTTGTAAATTCTAATAATGCTTCTAAAAATGGTCAAACCGTTACAGAAGAGCCAATCAAAGAAGATGTTGATTTGATTACAACTGATAACTTTGGAAAAGCCATTGAGATTCAAGCGCTCCTTGCTAAGTATGATATTGCGGTAAGTAGACGTGTAGATGGTACTAAGTCTACTTTGTATCTAAAAAAAGGAGACTGTACTACAGGACGTAAAAAATGTACTACAGCTCAAAGAGATGAAGCTCTTATTCAGATTGTTCAAAGCGGTCTAATGGATCAAAATGTTGGTTTAGAAATTTTTGATAAGGGGGATTTTACATCAACAAAAGAAGATAAGAAAATTCGTCTTGCAAGAGCTATAAATGGAGAGCTTTCTAGACTTATTAGAAGGATTAAACCTATAGAAAATGCTTCTGTATTTATTTCAATACCAGAACAGTCAATGTTTTCATCTATGCAAAAACCTGTAACAGCAACAGTTCAGGTGACAATCCCATCTGATGCAAAACTTGATCAGACAAAAGTAAAAGCGATTACAAACCTTTTGCTTGGCAGTGTAACAGGATTGACTGCTGAAAATATTGCAATTACTGATACTAATGGTAATACATACCATAGTATTATGGATGCTGAAGATGAAATGCTTCAAAAAATTGAAGAAAATGATAAGTATATGACATCGAAAGTTCAACAACAGTTAGATAGGCTTATCGGTAAAGGTAATTATGTTGCAACAGTTAGTACTTTTCTTCGTCAAGCACCTGTTGAAAAATACACAATTGATTATGATCCTAATAGAAAAACAGCTGTCAATGAACAGTCATTTTCAGAAGGTTTAGGTGATAGAACTACAGATTCTAATAAAGGTGTAAATGCAGTAAGCGTATACTTGCCTAACGGCTTGCCTGCTAACGGTTCCGATTCTTCTCAAAATAGAAACTATTCTCGTTCAGCTAAAGAAACACAATATGGTGTAACTAAGACTCAAACTAATGAATATATAAAACCGGGTGTAATAGAAGAAATTTCAATCGCAGTAACACTTGATAGAAATGCTTTGCCGGCAAATACAACTTTGGAGGAATTAAAGGATCTTGTTGCTCACGCTGCGAGTCCAAAAGTTAGTGCAGATAATGTTACAATAGCATTTTCTGAACCGAATGATCCTTATTTGATGTCTGATAAACCATCAAATAAGCCAGAACCTGATGCTACAGGAAATCCATGGTGGTTAGCAATTGCAGTAAGTGGTATAGGCCTGTTGATTGTGTTTAAAGCAGTTTCTGATAAAGTTCGTCAGGCAAAAGAAGAAAGCTTAAGAGAAGTTGAAATGCTAAGACAAAAAACTTCTCAACAAGAACAACAACTTGCTGAGATAAATAACAGAGCAGCTCAGTTGACAGAAAGACAATCTGAGTTGGCTCAGGGACTTCTTGAGCAACAACAAAGAGAATTTATTCCACAGCAAAGTCCTGACCAATTGATAGATACATTATCTAATTTGTCATCACAAATTTCAAATGCTGATGATGAGGATGCTGCAGAAAAAATAAAGAGTTGGATAGAACAAGGGTAGAATTTGATTTATGGCAATTCCGGGATTTGATTATAAAGGCTTTGCAGAAAATTTAGCACAACAGGCTCAGGAACTTATTCCAGCAGATTTTAATGATGTGCAAAGAAGTTATGTTGCAAATACTCTTGGAAATTTTTCAATGATTGCAGGACAGGCCTTAAATGACGATCCTGAGTTGAATTTTAATTTAGATCAAGCAATGATGATTACTCAAATCATTGCAGAATGGTCTTTTCACAAGTCTGTTGATTTAATACGTTCAGGGATTCCACAACAGTATTGGGATCCTATTATGCAGAAGATTGCATTTACTATTTTTGAAATCGCAAAAAATGCGTTTAAACAATCTCTTCCACAGGACCAAATTTTACAGCTTATTGAACACCATGTAAAGAAAACTTATTTGGATTGCATAGGAGAGCTTAAACAAAATAATTTGATTGATGAACAACTTATGGAGAAAGCTGCAAGTCAGTCAAATATTGATGCAATGATGCAACAACAGGCAGAAGCTGAGCAAGCGCAGCAACAAGCAGAATATAATAATGCTCAATCAATGCCTGCTCAAACACCATCAGGAGCTCCTGTTGCTCAAATGCCCGTTGGAGAGAATGCGAAAGTTTTAAAATTGGCAACTTTGGCTTTATTATTCCAAAAAATGAAGCAGGAAAAAGTACAGTCAATTTTAAATAAATTTAATCCTGATGATGCACAATCAGTTATTAAGTTTATGGGAATGCCAGATTTACCTTCAAAGGTTGATCCATATATCGCAATGCAATGCCTGCAAGAGATTAAGACTAATTTGCCATCAACTTCAAAACCGCTTAGCCCATCAAAACTTGTTAATAAAATTCAAAATGTTTCACAATATGTACAACGTCCACAGTTAGAACAAATATTAAGATCCGAACGTCCTAAGGTAAAACGCTTTGTATTTAGTGCTTTGGAAGGTGAGTATTATGAAGTAGCTCCAAAAGTTGCTAACATTATTGCCACTCACATAGAAGATAGTGTATAATACAAGTAATCATGATTATAAAGAAAAAAATACAAAAAAATCAGCCGGTAGATTTTTCTTCAGTTGAGGAAGTAAAAGCTGAAGAGAGTATTGTTGAAGAAAAACAAATAGAAGAAGAAAAAATTGATTTGTTTGATTTAGACAATATTGATTTCAAACAACGTCAAGAAAGACGTCGTGGAGATCGTCGTAGAGGCTTTAGACGTATTGATGATAGAAATTTAATATCACGAGCGAGAGAGGAAGCTGTTTCTATAAAAGAAGCTGCAGCTAAAGAAGGTTATCAAGACGGACTAGCTCAAGCAAAAGAAGATATTGCGGAGGTAAAAAATGCAATAACTGCATTTTTGTCTGCAAAGCAGGAAGTATTTGATTATATTGCTCCAGATATTTTAGAGATTAGTGTTGATATTGCTCAAAAAATAATTAAAAGAGAATTACAGCAAGATCCAAATATTATTTTGGATAATATAACTGATATCTTGAAAAGTTTATCAAAAGAAGAAACAAAAGTAACATTGAGGGTAAATCCTTCACAGGTTTCTTTTTTGAAACAAGAAATGCCTACAGTACTTAACAATGTAGGTTTAGATGCTAAAATATTAATAGTACCGGATGAAACAGTAATAGAAGGTGGTTGTATGGTGACAACAACAAACGGTGTTATAGATGCAACCATTGAAGCTCAACTGGCAGTGATAAGTGAGGCTTTAAAAGAAGTGTAATGGCACAAGAACAAGCAGCAGCTCAAGGGGGCGGAGGAAACAATTTAAGTGAAGTATTTATGGCAATATTCGTATTGCTACTAATTGTTTTGCTGTTGTGTGAATTGCCGAATTGGATTATTAACGTCTCTATTTGCTTGAATATCACTTTAGGTGTTGTTCTTTTGATGATTTCTTTATATGTAAGAAAAACTCTTGAATTAGCCTCATTCCCTTCAATAATTCTTATTGGTACGATGTTTAGGCTTGTGCTTTCAATTGCTTCTACTAGGTTGATTCTTTCGAAAGGTGAAGCAGGAGAAGTAATTCACGCGTTTGGAACATTCGTTACCGGTGGTAACATGATTGTTGGAGGTGTAATCTTCCTTATTATCACTGTTGTTCAGTTCATGGTAATTACCAAAGGTGCTGAACGTATCGCTGAAGTTGCTGCAAGGTTCGCTCTTGATGCGATGCCTGGTAAACAGATGACAATTGACGCTGATTTTAACGCAGGATTAATTTCTCCGGAAGAAGCTACTAAAAAGCGTGAAGACTTACAAAGAGAATCAAATCTTTTTGGTAGTATGGATGGTGCGATGAAGTTCGTAAAAGGGGATACCATTGCAGGGATTATCATTGTGCTTATCAATATTATCGGCGGATTGTGTATCGGTTGTATTATGAATCAGATGCCTATAGCTGATGCAATTTCAAAATATACTATCTTAACTATCGGTGATGGTCTTGCATCTCAGGTTCCGTCATTATTGATGTCAATTGCAGCAGGTATTTTTATGACTCGTTCTTCTGCAGCTAATTCTTTAGGTACAGATGTTACGGGACAAATCATAAGTAAGCCTTATGCTCTATTTTTAGCTGCTGCCTTTTTGATGTTATTGGCAATTACGGGCCCTACTTTTACAGGATTACCTTTCTGGCCATTTTTCTTCTTTTCAATTGGGTTAGGAATCGCAGGATTTTCTACTCTTATTAATGCTGATGTTCAATCTCAATTAGGACAGTTGGAAAATGTTCGTCAGAATATGCAAGATTTAGTTAACCCTAATCGTATGTATGAACGTTTGGGGGTTGATGTTTTGAGTTTGCAAGTGGGATCTAATTTGCTTGTAATTGCTGACCCTGATCAGGAAGGACAATTGCTAGCGAAGATTGCTGCTTTGCGTCAAAGAGTTACTGATGAATTAGGATATATTTTGCCTAACATAAGAATTATGGATTCGTCTGCTCTGGATGCAAATGAATATATGATTTCTATTCGTGGTAATACGGTTGCAACAGGATATGTATATCCGGGTAAGTTAATGGTTATTGCTGACCAGTGGGATTCTATGAAAAAAGAAGTTCCTCAAGATGCCATAATCGGTATTGACCCTACATATCAAACACAAGCTTATTGGATTTCTCCAGAGGATGCTAAAGCTGCAAGATCAGTTACTGCTGTTGACGCTACAGATGTTATCGTTACTCACTTACAAGAGTGTGTAAGAAAACATGTTGATGAAGTTATGACAAAGACTGACGTGTTGAAATTGATGGAATTAGTAAGGTCTCAAGACCCTACTTTGGTAAATGACCTTGTTCCTACAATTATTTCTACGAGTGATTTGAGAAAGATTTTTGTAAACCTTATTAGAGAAAAGGTTTCTATAAAAGATATTATTTTTGTATTTGAAAGATTATGTGATTATGCAAGATTTTCAAAAGAACCTGATATTTTATCAGAAAGGTTGAGAGCTGCGTTGGGTCGTCAAATTTGCTTGTCAAATGTTGGAGATGATAGAGTATTATATGCTCTTACTCTATCTCCTGAGTGGGAAAAAATACTTGATGACAGCTGTCAAAGAACAGAGCTTGGTACTATGTTCTTATTAAATCCTATGCAGGTGCAAGAACTTATTGAAACTACTGCAACGACTTTAATGAGGGCTCATCAGGCATGTGGTCAACAACCTGTAATCTTGTGTTCTCCACGTATTCGATTACCTTTGTATCAACTTCTTGAACGCCATATTCCTACTATTGTAGTTATTTCATATTCTGAATTGATTACTGATATTAAGGTTGAAGCTGTTGATACAATTGGTGAATCTTATTCAATGGATCAGTAAGATGAAAAAAATAGTATTATTTTTAATATCAATTTATCAAAGAATTTCTAAACATACGCCAGCTGTTTGCCGATTTTATCCGACTTGTTCTGAATATACACGTCAGGCAATTTTAAAATATGGAGTTTTAAAAGGTGGTTGGTTAGGGATAAAAAGGATTTGCAGGTGCCATCCTTGGAATAAAGGTGGTTATGACCCTGTTCCTTAAGTAGAGCTATTTAACCCATTTGAAACTTCTTACATAGCCTTCACCATTAATATCACCATAGATATCAGCCCTGAATATACGATATATTTTAGAAGCATTTGTGATATTAGGAATTTTGCTCACTCCTTCTTGTAAAAGAAGTGTTTCGTCAGAATTATTTATGCCTGGGATAAGATTAAATAGCGTATTTAATGACGCATTTTTTACTTTCCCGAATACAGTTGTTATATTTTTGGTTAAGCTTCCATATACGGTAAGATCAGCAATGGAGTTTACAAAGTTGTATGAGCCTGTCATGTACATATTCAAATCTTTTCCGTCTGAATATATGTTAATTTTTTGAGCAATACCGTCTTTAATATGGAAATCTCCTGATATACTGTCAAAATCTCCGGTTTTTAGCGGAGTAATCAAATCGATAAGACTGTTGATTGATAGTCCTGTAATACCTCCTTTTAGAAGGTTTCCTGCTTTTAAAAGATATTCTAAAGACCCGAGTTTTGGCATACGTCCATCATCTACGCTAAAGTAGCCTTCGCCTGAAAGTGTTTTAAAACAAGATTCATGTGTTTTTCCATTGCAGGCTAGGTTAATATCTCCACTTGCAAGACCATAGATTTGTCCTTTCAAATCAAATAGTGCTTCTGCCATCATTGCGGAATTTGCGTTATCAAGATGTACTGCTAGGTTAGTTTGATCATTTATAAGATTGTATTTTAAGTTCCCTAGGACGGTACCTTGTGCGATATTAAATTTAAAGTTGTTTATGTTTAATATATTTTTGTCAGAAATGCTTAAATTTGCATAGAAATTATCTGCAACGATATTTCTTACATGAATTTTATCTGCAATAATTTCAGCTTTTTTTATAATAATTTGTGTAGGATCAATATATTGTACCGTACCAATGTTTCCTCCAGATGGATTTCTTGATGAATTTACTTCCATTTCTTGCATCATGTCAGTTATTGTATTAATGTTCAAGTCAGGTAGTTTTAGTTTTATATCTTCCACAACGTATGGAGGAGTTAGCTTGTTTTTTGCGACAGCTTTTAGGTTAATATCATTGGTTAGTACTGTACCGCGAGAAGTTACAAATATTTTATCTTTTTTGAAGTCTAGGTTAACATCTTTGATTGTGGAATCAAAAAATGGCATATCAATACTTGTTACATCAAGATTTCCCTGTATTTTAGGGTCAAGAGCTGTTCCGTTAATAGTTATATCTGAAGTGAATACCCCTTGTTTCATTATTGGTTTTCTGAATATGATGTTAAATATTTTGGCATCTGTAGGGGTTTCTGTTTTTACTTTAAAATTGTTAAATCCAATGTTGTTATTTGGTAACAATTTTATTATTCCAGAAGCGTTTAGTTGAGTGTTTACAAATGGTTTGTTATTTTGTGATGATATAATTTTGTCGTATTGTAAGTGGTTAATTTTTATTCTATCAGGAGAATATGTGTTGTTTATAGTTATTTTTACAGGATTTTCAACATCTCCTATAGATGCCCCCATGTAATAAATTCTAGAGTCTTCACTAACTTTAAGTTCTGAATGAGTTGTGAAATTGTCGATTGGCCCTGATATATTCGAAGCCCAATTTATATCACCTTTGACTTTTATTGGATAGACAGATCTGTAGTTAAAGAATTGATCGAAAAATTCTTGTGTTGGTTTTGCATTTACGTATAAATTAAGATGCGGGGTTGTGTATATGTTTCCTACTTGGCCATTAACAAATATAGGCATAACACCTAGTTTTGCATTAAGTTTATTTAAATTAAGCGTATCATTATTAAGTAAAATATTACCACTTTTTACCCCGATTAACATTCGTTTTGGTTGATATACAAAACTAATATTGTTGAGCGCAGTAAATGCTTTTATATTGTTGTTTTTGACTTTTGCTGCAATATTTATTTTACCTTGAAGATTTTTGCAATCCGATAAAACTTTCGCTTGTTCTGGTGGAAGTATTTCTTGTATATGTTTGTCATTAATTAAGTTTAGAGCTATTTGTTGAGCGTTGAATGTTCCATTAACAACTCTATTTGATTGATTAAACAGGTTTGATATATTTATATTGATATAAAAAGGACTATTATTTACTGAACCTCTAAGTGGCATTAATTTGAAGTTAGAATTGTCCAACTCATAAGAGGTATTATTAACTACAATGTGTTTTCCTTTACCTTTATTTGAGTATATTTTTCCTTTTACGCTAACTTTATTCAAATCAATATTATCAATTGCACCATTATATTTTGCAGCAAAACTTGAGTGAATACTTGCGATATCTTCTATATAAGGTATTTTTATTTTATTTGGAAGAAGTTGTAGAGCATCTTTTGTGACAAATTTATTTGATGAAATTTTTATGTCAGCTTTGTTGTTATTAATACCTCCGTTTACTGCTATTAATGATTGATTTAGCGTTGAAGATATATTAAATTTGGTATCCAAGTTCTCAAAAGTTAAATCTCCGTTTACTTTTGATATTGGTATAGGTAAATCTTTTAAAGAAATGGTGTCGGAGATAAGTTTTATTTTGCCTTTCGCAAATATATTTTTGTTGAATTTAATATCATTTACGTCTTTTACTTGCCCTGTAAGGTTGATAAACAAGTTCATAGCTCCACTACCGTTTTTTATTGGAGATATCATATTTTGAATATCTGCTAGCATTGGAGAGGTTTTTATTATTTTTAACATGTTAGACAAATTTTGTCCGTTTGCAGTTACTTTAAAATCAAGCTTTCCTTGTAAAGAGCAAGTACCTTCTACGTTAACAGGTTTTCCGTATAATTTGGCTGATTTTGTTATAAATTTTGTATTTTGATTGTCAAATGTCAATAATCCGCTACCGTTTGTAATTGTCATATTTTTGATATCAATGAATGATACGGTAGCGTCTGAAAAATGGAATTTCCCCCAACCGTGTGGGTTTTTCCTATTTCCAATTATGTGTAAATCAATTCCACCTTTACCTTTTATATCCATTACAGATACAGGACCAATATCAAAATGTAAGATATCATGCAATGGATTCAGTACAATTTGTGCAGTTTTTAGGTCTACGTTATCAGTACTAGTAATATGTAAATCAGCATCTTTTCCGTTATAAAGATTTATTGGTCCTTTAACGTATACATTTTGATCTTTTGCAGTAGGAACATCTACATCCAGTACGAGTCTTTGACCGATAAATTTAATTTTTATTGTTGCTTTTTTTGCATTTGGTATCGGTTTTAGTAGGTATCCATTAGATACTAATACTTCTCCTAAAATGTCTGGTTTGTCAGCTTTTCCTTTTATTTCAAGATTCCCCATCAAATCGCCCCAAAATCCTGTTTCTTTTAGAAGTTGCAGGTTGATATCAGGAGATAAATCCTTTTCTCCAGGTAGTAATGGTAGTATATTTTCGATTTTACTAGGGTGAATTGATACTTTAAGGGCTAAGTTTGGTATTTTTGCATTAAGTTTTGAAACTTTTCCAAATACAGTAGTATTAATACCATTTGTGCTTATTGATAAGTTGTTTATGTTAATTTCATTTCTTTTGCTTGTAATATTGGATTTAATTGTTAATTTATCTTTTGCAAAGACAGAAGATGCTGAGTCTTTTTGATATACTCCTAAATTGTTTATTGTAAGAATAGATTGTATATTTTTGTGTTTAGAAGATTCATCTTCAACAGTTTTGGTTGTCATATTTATTAGACCGGATAACTTTGTAATTTTACCTTTTGTGAGATAGTTTGCGTAAACAGAAAAATCCGCAAGGTTAAGGTCTATTATATGTCCTGAAATATAAGGATCGTTTTCTAGTATTTTGTTTATTGGGAGGCTTACATCAATATCAGTTTTAATATATGAAGCTTGCTTGCCAACATAGAGATTTGCAAGTGTTGAAAGAGCGATATGCCTATCTGCTTTGAACTCATCAATACATAGATATTCTCCGTTTAAATTTATTAACTTTTTTTGGATTTCATCATTGAGGTGTATATTGTAGTTGCCAACTTTTACCTTAGCTTTATTTAATTGTAGTGGGATATTAATTTTTTCTTGTTTTATCGGATATTGACCTAATTTTAGTTGTTTGTTTGTGTCAAAAACTAAATTTGCGTTAATATCCTCTGCAGAAAAAATCCCTATATCGATATGTTTTAAAATTAATGGTAAAAGATTAATTTCAAGAGTTGGTTCTTCTACATCTAAAGCTTTAGAGTTATCATTATTTAGAATACTAAAATTGTTTGCACTCAACCATATTGAAGGAGTTAATCCCATTTTTAAAGATGGGTTTTCAATCGATACTTTGTATCCGCTTTCTTTAAAAATAGTATTTTCTATGAAGGTTTTATGAGCAGGCAGGTTTATTGCAGCAGGGATACCCCAGTAATATAGACCATATAGGCATACTAAAGCTGCAGCTGCAAAAAAACTTTTTCTTGTTTTTTTTAGTTCTGATGTCTCTTTTATATTTTTATCTTTTTTATCAGTGTTGTTAATAGGATTCCCCTCTACAAGAATAATATGCCTACTTTCATTACAATACTTAAATATTATATTACTAATGTAGTTTTTTGCAAAATTTTCTTATAAATTTTTGCACTTAACTACTGATATTCTAACAAAAAAGTCCCATTGAATAAATGGGACTTTTTGATGATTTTTATTTTAGAATTCTTCACAAAGAACTTGGAAGTAGCTTTGTGGATGGTGGCAGTTTGGACATTTTTCAGGTGCTGAATTGCTTTTATGGATAAATCCGCACTTTCGACATAGCCATTCTACTTCTTTATCTTTATTAAATAAAGTTTTATTTTTTAATTCTTCTAATAGTTTTTTGTATCTTTTTTCATGGTGCATTTCAATAGTTCTAATGTAGTGAAAAGTATCTGCAATTTCTTCAAATCCTTCTTTTTTTGCAGTTTCTTCACCGTTTAGGTAAAGAATTTCCCATTCTTCATGTTCTCCATTTGCAGCATTTTCAAGGTTTTCTTCTGTTGTACCTTTGAAGAATGGGTATAGAGCATCTACTTGATGTTTGCCGTTTGGGATGTATTCATAGAATAATTTTGCGTGTTCTCGTTCATTTTCTGCAGTTTCTAGAAAAATTGCTGCTATTTGTTCAAACCCTTCTTTTTTGGCTATTTTTGAATACATTGTATATTTATTTCTTGCTTGGGATTCTCCGGCGAAAGCGTTTATTACGTTTTGTAGAGTTTTACTCTTTTCTAGTTTTTCTTTATCTAACATAGAACCTCCTTTTTAGAGGATTTTAATTTTTTGCTAAAAATATTGCAATTGTTATACAAGATTAGTCCTATTGGTTACGTAATTTTTGAAAAACAATTCTTTTTGGGGATTAGATGGTTTAAAATTTTTCACATAATAAAAATGTAAAAGAAAAGGAATTATAATAGTGAATTTATTTAGTTTTACCAAAAAATTAGCAGAAAAGATTTGTTTGTATGACGATATCTATCGTGATACATTTTCAGGAATCAAAATGATTAACCCTTTTGCAAGTGGTAATGTACAACCTCTAAATGTTACAGTTATTTGGGTAGACAGAGATTGTGAAAAGGATTAATATATTCTTTCGCCTGTATCAGCGTTGAAGAAGTACATATCTGATGGATTAATGCTTAGCTCGAGAGTTTTTCCAAGATTAAATTCTGATGGAAGTTTTGCACTGCATTTGCTATCTCCAATATTGAAGTACGCTATTTTTTCACTTCCTAATAGCTCAGTAATCTCTACGTTGACTGTCATTTTTATTAAATTATCAGATAAACTTTCTCCAGAATTAATCATCTTCTCTGGTCTTATTCCAACTATAGAATTATTAGGACAATCAAAAGGAATGTTTTCACACGATATGAAGTTCATTTGTGGAGATCCTACAAAGCCCGCAACGAAAGTGTTTGCCGGGTTGTTGTATATTTCTTCCGGAGTATCTACTTGCTGAATTATACCTTTGTCCAATACAACAATTCTATCACCCATAGTTAAGGCTTCGGTTTGGTCGTGAGTTACATATATAAATGTAGTTTGAAGCTTTTCGTGTAATTTCTTTATTTCTGAACGCATTTGCACGCGAAGTTTTGCATCCAAATTTGAGAGGGGTTCATCCATCAAGAAAACTTTTGGGTTCCTAACAATAGCTCTCCCCAGTGCAACTCTTTGTCTTTGGCCACCTGACAGTTGTTTAGGTTTTCTATCTAAATATGGTCCTAAGTCAAGAATTTCAGCGGCTTCTTGGACTTTCTTCTCAATTGTTGCTTTGTCTATTTTTCTCATCTTTAGACCAAAAGCAATATTTTCTCTTACTGTCATATGAGGATATAGAGCGTAACTTTGGAATACAAATGCAATATCTCTATCTTTTGGATGTACATCATTAACTTTTTTATCGCCAATGAAAATTTCTCCATCGGATATATCTTCCAGTCCTGCAATCATTCTGAGTAATGTAGACTTTCCACAACCTGAAGCTCCTACAAGTACGATGAATTCTTTGTCTTTTATGTCTATGCTTATATTATCAATTACCTTGTTTTTGTTCTCGTATACTTTAGTTACATTTTTTAGAATTACATTACTCATTGGTACTCTCTTCTTCCTTTTCTACAGGTAAAATTATATTAAATGTATTGCCCTTCATTACTTGTGATTCCACCCATAATAAACCTTTAAGATGTTTTATGATTATCTCTGCAGTGCCAAGTACAATCGAACGGCAAAGTGTTTTTTTGCTAACTTTTTCTAGTTGGGAATATGGTTCAAATAAACCATTTAATTCAGATTCTGCAAAGCCTGTACTTGTATCTGATATAGATATCTTAATGTGAGAATCTATACTTAAATTTTTTATATTGCTATATTCGTTTGGTTTTATTGTCGAAACAGTAATTTCGATAGCTCCTGAATCAGTTTGTTTTAAGGATGTATCGATAATATTTTCTATTGCAATTTTTAAAGCATCTTCGTCACTACAGATAGTTTTTTTGTTTAAGTTTTCTGTATTAAGTTTAACTTCAAGATTTTTTTCTTCAATAACTTTTTCACATTTTTTTATAATGTTTTGTATTGTATTAACGATATCAAATGTTTGAAAATTGTATTTGTATAGAGATGATTCTGCTTTAGAAAACTCAAAAAATTTGTCCAAAAAGTATAGTAGCTCATTAGAATTTTTGTTAATGATTTTAACGTACTTATCTTGTTTATCGTTTAGTTCACCTCCAAGTCCATCTACAAGAGCTTGTGAGAATCCTATGATAGATTGAACGGGAGATTTGAACTCATTTGCAAGCTTGAGTAACATTGAATTTTTGTTCTTATTAAGTTTTCCACTTTTCTCAGCATCTGCAAGTACATGTGTCATTGCAGTGATATCTCTTATGGTTATGAAATATTGTTCTCCGAATTTTTTAGCATTCATTTCTACAAATATTTCACTCCCATCAGCAGTGAAAGCTCCGGTGACTATAGCGTTTTTCTTTGCAGATGATTTACTTGCTGATAACATTCCATTTACGACAACATTATCAAAACTGTAATTGGTCAACTCTTTTTTGTCTAATTCAAAAATAAATGCAGCTTTGTCATTTACCCATGAAATTTTCCCATCTTCTTCCACGACCAAAACTGCATCAGGCAGATTGTTTAGAACCTCTTTAGGATTTATATTCATGAATAAATTAGCAAAATTCATTATTGCAATACTTCCTTTTATGTTATATAATGTATATAATATGTTATATACATTGTATTAAGATTGACACTATGAATATAACATAAAAAGCTTGGAATAAAAAATTATATATTAAATTTTGTAATTTTTTTTTACCAAACTAGCAAAAAAATTTTTGTTTGTGTTTTAAAGCAGTAAACGAGAATATAAGGTAAGGTTTATAGCAGGTGCTATAACGAGAGAAAGAAAAGAGGATGTGACTATGATGAACGATATTCCTAAAAATGGAGCCGGTTCCATACCACAACAATCATCAAAAGTTGAACAGGTGAAAGCTGCAGATACAATGTCAGAAAATATCCCAACTGTTCAGGAAAACACCCCACAAGTAACACCAAAGGATTTACCTAGTGTAGATTCTATAGGTCGTTCTCTTGTTTCTACTGACAACATTGAGCAAGATTTGAAGTTTTTCCAAGAAAACCCAAAAGTTGCTGCCGCTGCTTTAGATTATTTTGACAAGGCTTATGCTATGTTGCAAAAAGCAGGTCATGAAAATCCTTATGAAGAATCTTGCTCTCAGATGGGAGCTTGTGCTAAAGAGTTTGCAAAGTAGTTTTTGTTTGCTAGGAGTATAATCCTTTTAGAGAGATTTACTCCTTTGAAGGTTGCAGATTCTTTAAATATTCTACAAGTCCTTTTATCCCAAGTTTATAACTATCGCATCCAAAGCCGGATATTTGTCCGATGCATACTGCTGCAATGTATGATTTGTGGCGGAATTCTTCTCTTTTATAAATATTTGTCATATGCACTTCTACTGTGGGGATTTCTACCGCAGAAATGGCATCTCTTATTGCTACGCTTGTGTGAGTGTATGCTCCTGCATTTATAATAATTCCATCAAAATTGTTTTTTGCGTTATGGATTTTTTCTACAATTTCACCTTCAAAGTTGCTTTGAAAAGTTTCAATATCTATTCCAAGTTCAAAAGAATATGCATATAAACTTTTTTCTAAATCTTGTAATGTCATGGATCCATACTTTTCAGGTTCCCGTAAGCCAAGCATATTCATATTAACGCCGTTAATTATCAAAATTTTCATAATCAAGTCTCCAATCACTATTATATTATAAAATCAAGTAATTGTAAATTTTTATTAATTTTTTGGTTTCTCATGTAACAAAAAAAACATGCTTGGCATATCATGCATGTACAACTATCCCCAAATCTCCTCCCAAGATTATTGTTCAAGCTGTACGAGTTGGTACAGCTTCTTTTTTTGTGTTTCTTGACTTATTTATAAAAATGACTAAAATATATAGTATAAATATACGTTTTTGATTTTGATAGGATTGTAGGTTATTAATGAGATTAGTGGAAAAATTAAAAGAGTATGAAAATCAGTACATGTTCATAAAATGGGCTACTGGTGGAGAATACGGTAAACTTATTTATGCTGGAGATGATTTTATTGAATTCAATATCATAGATGTAGATACTATGGAGTATTCTGAGACAGTACTAATTCACAGTCCTTTAATTTTAGAAGTTGCTATTGGTGGACCTGATGTGCAAAGGATTATCGCAGAGGTATCATCAAAGTTGCCTTTGGAATAAATTTTGTCTTAATTAGATATTAAAACTTTTTCTAGCACCTTCTTCATGGTAGAAGCCGCCACCGCAGATTGTTTCTACGACTTTGAGTACAAATTCTCTAGGTGCATCGACTTGGTTTAGATAAAATTCTCTATTTGGTAGGTGTTTTATTTTCATAATTGAATTTTGGCTGGTTTCTGGCGGAATAAATAGTGATGCAACTTCGTTATCAAGAAGTTTGACCATTTCTTCATCATGGTCTGTAACACCTTTCATAAGCTCATAATAATTCCCTTTAATAGCCATTATACGGCTAGAAAAAAGATGTTGACCATTTTCTCTATAAAGAGCCTGTGGCTGGTAATTGCATCTTGTAGTAAAGCTCATTTTGTGCCAAAGAATATTTACAATAACTACTGATTTTTGAGGGTCTGTATCAACATATATATTTTGAGTTGTAACACCTCTTGATGAAAAAGCTTCTTTTAGTGTTTCTACAACTGCTTGCAAATTGTCTATCATTCTTGTAAATATTTCATTTGTATTTACATTTGCATGCTGATAGTCAAGAAATTGTTTATACATATGGGTAGATACAAGACCTACTCTCTCTTGAATTAGTGCAGATTTTCTTGCAGATGTTTCAGAATTATCAAAGCTTTCATAATTATTTAACAATTTTTACCGCCTTTTATATCCACATGAAATAATAAACATGTTTTTATGTAAAGATTATATGTTTTTTTTTTACAAAAGGGAATACTAGAAAGGTAGTATTTAGTTTAAATCTTTTGGGCAACTATAATAGCAGGGTTGTATGTAAGCGTAATTTCAGGGTATTTAGCTTTATAGTTTTCACAAAACTCTTTTACTTCTTTAAATGTAAGAGGTTTGTTTGAAAGAGCATTAACTCCGGTATTTTTTATGTGAGCTAATAGTTCTAGTGGATTTGAAAATTTTAGGATATTTTCATACTCTGAAATATGAAGAATTTTGAAATTATCTTTCAAGTTTTCAACTATTTCATTTGTATTTTTGTATTCAAGAGAGAAGCCTGTAAGTTCTTTAATTTCTTTGAAGTTATTTGGTGTAAATGTTGAGAATGCAAGTATACCATTTTCTTCAAGTAATGAATTATATTCTTTGCTTGTTTTTTTTAAATCTTTAAACCACTGAAATACTGCATTAGAAATAATTAAGTTGAATTTTTTATTCGATTTAATTTTCTGAGCATCTCCTTGTATGAAAGTATATTCGTCCAAAATCTTATCAAGGTAATACTTTGATTTTGGGATGAGGTCATTTGCATGATATTCTTTGAAATTAAAGTTCTTTGATATTTCTTTTGTTAACAATCCTGTTCCGCTTCCTATCTCAAGGATTTTGGTATAGTCGTTGCCAATTTTTGATACTTCTAGTACAAGCTTTTCTGCTAATTCTTTTTGTACTACTGCGTTAGAATTGTATTTATCAAAACTTTTTTCAAATTGTTTTTTTACTTTTTTAGGGTCTATAAGCATATTAATTCATTCCAGTTTTCAAAATTATAGTATGGAAAATGTCCGCTTTCAACAATTTTATATTCTGTGTTTTGTTGCCAAAAGTTTATTTGATTTTTTGTCGGAATAATTTTGTCGTTATTGCTAATTATTGCTTTATCAAAGTATTGTGAGTATTGAATATTTTGGCTTTTTATGAGTTTGTACAAGTTATTTAACTCTGATACTCTATTATCAATGTCTCTTTTTACAGGAGTTTTTTCATAACGTTCAAATTCTTCTCTTTTTTCAAAAATGTTTTCATAAAATTTCTTTTCAAGTCCAATTTTAGCGTGTTTTAGAGTTAATAAAAATGGCTTTATAGGTATTCCAAATTCATCATTGACAGGTAATACGGTACCATTTATTGCAATTTTTTTATTAAAGTTGGGTAATTTGTCTTTTAATAAATATGCAACAAATACGCCCATAGACCAAGCTAGAAGATATGATTCTTGATAATTTGGGATTTGTATTGGTAACTCTATATTATTGTAATCGTATAACATTAATACATCACAATCATTTGATTTTAGGTATTCAAAAGGTTTTGCATCAAAACTCCATCCTGCAAAAAATACAATTAATTTTTTGTTATTTTCTTTACAAAGCCATTTGTATTGCATAATTTTGAATTCTCCAATTATCTAGTTTAATTTGATTTATTAATGTATGGATTAATTATTTCTACAAGTTTTTCGATATCTTCAAATTCTATCTCTGTTGTCAAAGATAAGCGAAGTCTTGATGTGCCTTCCGGAACGGTAGGAGGTCTGATAGGAAGTGTAAAATATCCATTATGAAATAGTATATTGCATAAATCTACAGTATCTTTGTTAGTTCCGATGATGACAGGTATAATATGACTTTGATTTCCAAGTTTTTGCCCTAGCTCAAGCATTTTTCGACGTTTTTCATAAGTCTTTGGAAGTTCATTTTCTATAATCCATTTTGAAAAAGCTATATTTATTGGAGGTAAAGCTGTTGAAAAAATAAATGAGCGTGCTTTGTTAATAAGATAATCAATAAGAATTTTATTTCCTGTAGCAAAAGCCCCCATAGAGCCTATTGCTTTTCCAAAAGTGCCTATTATCAAATCAACCTTATCCATTAGATTTAACTTTTCACAAACTCCTAGCCCTTTAGCCCCAAACACTCCAAAAGCATGAGCTTCATCAAGTATTAGCATACAGTTATATTTCTCTTTAAGTTCAACAAGTTTTTCGATGTCTGCAATATCTCCATCCATGCTGAATACACTTTCTGAAACAATAAAAGCAGTTTTAAAATTATCTCTTTCTCTTTTAAGTAATCTTTCTAAGCTTTCCATATCATTGTGCTGATATCTGAAAAATTTGCCTTGAGAAAGTTTCATCCCATCTATGATGCTGGCATGATTTAATTTGTCAGAAAAGATTACATCTCCTTTACTTGCTAAAGAACTGTTTATTCCTACATTTGCGTGGTATCCGCTATTAAAAATTAATGTCTTTTCTTTATTAAATAGATATGAAATTAGTTCTTCAAGCTCTTTATAAACAGGTAAAGTTCCAGTAAGAAGTCTTGCAGATGCGCTTCCAAAGCTATATGTTTCTCTTGTGCTATCCAAAAATTTTTTTGTTATAGATTGGTTGTCTGCAAGGCCAAGATAGTTATTTGATGATAAGTTTAATAGTTTTTTCCTATCAATATAAATATATTTTTTATCTTTTTTCTCAAAATCTTTTATTGTTCTGAAATGAGAGTTAGAGTTAAGTGTATCTATTATATTTTTAAAATTTTCATACATATAATAAATCTATGACAAAAAAGCTGTAAAGTCTATTGCAGGTTTTGAAAAAAATGTTATAATAAGTGTGTGAGATTTTTTATTTCGGAGTTAAAAAAGAATAGCGCATTTACACTGGCAGAAGTGCTTATAACACTTGGTATTATTGGTGTTGTTGCTGCTATGACTATGCCTTCTTTAAATCAGAAATTGGCAGATCAAAAAAATATGTCTACACTAAAAAAGGCATATTCTGTTTTGCAACAAGCTACAAATCTTGCAATTTCAGAACATGAAGCTCCTGAATATTGGGGAATGGTCGATAACGATATTGATGCTGTAACAAATGTGTACAATTACTATAGACCATACTTTAATATGATGAGAGAATGTCAAAATAAACCAGGTTGTTGGGGATATCCTATGAAGTACCTTAATGGTACTGTATATTGGGACGCTCATAATACATCTTGGTATCAGTACGCATTCACTTTAACAGATGGTATGAATATTTTGATAGATATTTATCCTCAGGATATGTTAAATACTTCCTTTGGGATGGATGTAGATCATGATTGTGCAGTATTTTTTGTCGATGTAAATGCTGACAGACTTCCAAATCAAATTGGTAGTGATGTTTTTGCTTTTGTTGTTACAGACAGAGGATTGCAACCGGCTGGAATTGAAAATACTGATGATTGTACATTGTCAGGGAATGGTTTTACTTGTGTTGCAAGAATTATTCGTGATGGATGGACAATAAAGTATAAGAAATAAAGCTTTATTGTTAATTTTTATTGAAATTTATGTAAAGATTTGTTTTTATTTTTGACATTCAGGGTATATAAATAGTATGTATTGTATTGTAATAAGTTTTCTGATTGAGGAACAATGGTCGCACTATGAGAAATTTTTGTATGGAATTAAAGAAAGAGACGTTGAGTAAACTGAGACATGCTGCAATGACACTGTCAGAGGTGTTATTAACTGTATCGATCATAGGGGTTGTTACTGCATTAACATTAACAGCATTATCAAATAAAGTTGGAGAATTAAAAAATATTGCGAGTTTAAAAAAGATATATACTGCATTAAATCAAGTTACGATGTTTGTAATTTTGGACAAATCTTCTCCAAATTATTGGGGCTTGGATGAATATTCTCAAGATTCATCTGCGCTTGCATATTCTTATTATAAACCATATTTTAAAGTGATTCGAGAATGTTCAAATCAGACCGGATGTTGGCGCTATCCTACAAAATTCTTAAGCGGTAAGGTATATATGCGTAGGGCGCAATTTTATCAATATATGTTTACTCTAGTTGATGGAATGAATGTTTTAATGAATATCTATCCAAAAGAAGTTATTGCATCTGAGTTTGGAGTGGATGTTGAAAAAGATTCTGTTGTATTTATCGTCGATGTGAATGGTGATTCTATGCCAAATCAAATAGGACGAGACATTTTTGCATTTGTACTCGCAGGAAAAGAAATTGTTCCAAGTGGTAGAGATAATTCCTATAACTGTAACAGGGCAGCATCAGGGCTTACATGTACTTCACGAGTTATAAATGATGGATGGAAAATAAATTATTATTAAAAAAAAAAGACCGGCTCAATTGTTGCCGGTCTTTAAAATTAATTAGTCTCTATGTCTCATTGTTGGGAATGCTATTACGTCTCTGATAGAAGGAGAATCTGTAAGTAGCATTACCAATCTGTCGATGCCTATTCCAAGTCCGCCTGCTGGAGGCATACCATGTTCAAGAGCGCATATAAAGTCCTCATCAATAGACATTGCTTCTTCATCACCATTTACTTTAGCTAAAGCTTGAGCTTCAAATCTCATTCTCTGGTCAATTGGGTCTGTCAATTCAGAGAATGCATTTGCAATTTCCCATCCGTTAACTCTTGTCTCAAATCTTTCAGTTAGTCTGTCGTTATCTCTGTGAACTTTTGCAAGAGGAGATATATCTCTAGGATAGTCAATAATATGAACAGGCTGAATCAATGTTGGTTCAACTTTTTCTTCAAATATTAAATCAATAACTTGTCCCCAGTTATCACATTCATCAGCATTAACACCAACTGATTTTGCTTTTTCTTTTGCATCGGCTACTGTGAATATATTGTTAAAGTCAATACCTGTAGCATCTTTAACTGCTCCAAGCATTGTTTTTCTATCCCAAGGAGGAGTTAAATCGATTTCGTTATCGCCATATTTAATTTTCATAGTACCAAGAACTTCTTGTGCGATTGTACTTACAAGATTTTCAGTTAGTACCATCATTTCATTGTAGTCTACATAAGCTTGATACAATTCCATCATTGTAAATTCTGGGTTGTGGCGTGTGTCGATACCTTCGTTTCTAAAACTTCTGTTGATTTCAAATATTTTTTCTGATAATCCGCCTACCATAAGTCTTTTTAGGTATAGTTCAGGAGCAATTCTCAAGAACATATCCATATCAAGAGCATTGTGGTGAGTAATGAACGGTTTAGCGTTTGCACCACCTGCTTGAGGGTGCAGCATTGGAGTTTCAACTTCCAAAAATCCTTGAGAAGTTAGGTAATTTCTGATTTTTTGGATTATTAAACTTCTTTTTCTAAAAGTATCTCTTACATCTTCATTTACAATTAAATCAACATATCTTTGACGATATTTTGTTTCAACGTCAGTAAGACCATGGAAGTTTTGTAATTCTTCCATTTTTTCTTTACTAATTTGTTTGTTAGGAAGAGGTAGTAGTGACTTAGATAAAAGTTTCAAAGACTGTGCTTTTATAGATAACTCTCCTCTAGGAGTTCTTCTTATAGTACCTGTAAATCCTACAATATCACCGATATCTATAAGTTTAAGTATTTTCATTTGTTCTTCAGAAAGATTTTCTTTGTGAGAGAAGATTTGAATCTTTCCTGATGCATCCATTAAGTCTATAAACATACCTGTGTTACGGATAGCCATAACACGTCCTGCTACAGAGTATTTATCTTCAGTTTCTACTCCAGGTTCTAAGTCCTTGTATTTTTCTTGCAAGTCTTTTGCATCAATATCCTTGTCAAATGAATAAGGGTATGGATTTACACCTTTGTCTGCTAAATCTGCAAGTTTTTGAATTCTTGTTTGTCTTATTTGTTCTTTAGAAGAACTTGCTTCATGTGTTTGTTGTGCCATTTTTACTTCCTTTATGTTGTAAAATCTTATATTAAAATTTTAACACAAACAAAACTCCAAACAAGATTTATGAATAATTTTTGGCAATAAAAAAGCTCTGAATTATTAGAGCTTTTTTTATTATTTGTATAGAGTATTTTAACTCTGTATTAATCGTTTCAATTCATCCGGTCTTGATGATTTAGACAACGCATCTTCTATTGTAATCAATTTTTGTTTATATAAATTAGCAAGAGCCATTTCTAATGTCTGCATACCCATTCCTTGGTTCATTTGGATAGTAGAGTAAATTTGAGCAGCTTTAGCTTCACGGATAAGGTTTGCAATCGCAGGAGTTACTAACATAATTTCTTGCGCCATAACACGACCTTTTTTAGTCCCGTCAGGTTGTATTTTTTGCAGAAGTGTTTGAGAAAATACTGCAACAAGAGAGTTTGCAAGCTGAACACGAATCTGTTGTTGTTGACCTTCAGGGAATACGTCGATGATACGGTCAATTGTTTGTGCTGCAGAAGATGTGTGCAATGTTCCGAATACTAAGTGACCTGTTTCTGCAGCTGTTAGGGCTAATGCAATAGTTTCGTGGTCACGCATCTCACCTACAAGTATGATATCAGGGTCTTCACGAAGTGCTGATTTAAGAGCATTTGCAAAAGACCTTGTATCCATGCCCAATTCACGTTGGTGGATAATACTTTGTTTTGATGTGTGCACAAATTCTATAGGGTCTTCAATTGTAAGTATGTGCTCAGCTCTGTTTGAGTTTATATAATCAATCATAGCTGCAAGGGTTGTAGATTTACCTGAACCTGTAGGACCGGTTACAAGAATCAAACCACGCGGTTTGTCAGCTGTTTTTCTTACAATATCAGGTAAACCAAGTTTATCGAATGAAGGAACTATTGATGTAATTGTTCTGAATGCTGCGGCATAGTTACCTTTATCTTTGTAGAAATTAACCCTGAAACGGCTAAGTCCTTCGATACCATAAGAAAAGTCTAATTCCCAAGTTTGTTCCAAAGTACGTCTTTGCTCGTTTGAAAGCATTGGGAACAATAGAGTTTCAACGTCATCAGGGCTCAATGGCGGATAGTCGTATCTTTTCAATTCACCATCTATACGAGCAGCCGGAGGAAGTCCACTTGATATATGTAAGTCGGATCCGCCGTCAGCGACTAATTTTTCTAATAGTTCTTCTATTAACATTCTTTTACCTGCCTTATTTATTCTTGAAAATTCATTATAGCGTCAGCATCTTTCATAGCCATTTCTATGAGGATGTAAGTCATATAAGCTCCTAAAGCGACTGCTTTTGGATCTAAATCGGTATTGTTTGCAGCTTCGATTATGGCTGTATTAATTTCAGGATTCTCATCTTTTAGATAGTGAATCATTTTTTTTCTCCAGCCGGGCATATCTTTAAAGATTTCCTTGAAAGCGACTGCTGCATTTTCTTCTGATATTATAGGTATCATAATATTTCCTTTTAAGTAATTTGTATATAGGGTATTATATAAAAAATTTTAATATTAGTCCAGATATAAATTATAAATCATATATTTGGGGTATAATTTTTTTATGAAATTGAAGGATTTGAGCTTAGTAGATTACAGAAATTGCAGAGATATTACTTTAAATATGGATGCAAATAAAATTTTGATTATTGGTAAAAATGCTCAAGGTAAGACTAATATCCTTGAAAGTATATATTTTTTATCAACTCTTAAAAGCCAAAGGACTTCAAATAATGTTGAATTGATTAATTTTAATGCGGATTTTTGTTCTATAAATTCAAATATTATAAAAGCTGATACAGAGATTGAACTTGATTTTTCTTATTCAAAAGAAAAAAAAAGAGAATTAAAAATTAATGGGGTAAAAACAACGCCTAAGAATTTTAAAACTGTATTGAAAACGGTTTTATTTTCTACTACAGATTTACTTCTTCTTCGTGGAAATCCTTCTGATAGACGTGATTGGCTAGATAGGGCTATTTCTCAAATTTATCCTGCTTACGATGATAGGTTATCTAAGTACGATAAAATTAGAATTCAAAAGAATAACTGTTTGAAAGATTTTCTAAAGACAGGAACTTATAATTCAACATTATTAGATGTTTATAATGAGCAGTTGGTTATTACAGGGAGTAATATAATTTATTTACGAAAGAAGTTTTTGAAAGAAATCGAAAAGAATGCAAAGACTAAACATTTGATAATAAGTGAGACTGAAAACCTTGAGATAAAGTATGACTGTTCTTTTTTGACTGAGGATGAGGCTGAAGTTGAGGATATTGCGAACGCTTTTAGATGTTCTTTGGATGAGCGAAAAGAAGAAGAATTACGCAGGGGACAATCCTGTGTTGGACCGCATAGAGACGATATAATCTTTTTTATAAATGGTAATGAAGCTACAAAATTTGCTTCTCAAGGCCAGCAAAGGACAGTTGTTCTTGCATTGAAATTGTCAGAGCTTGATATAATTACAGAAAAAACAGGAGATGAACCTATATTGCTGTTGGATGATGTACTTGCGGAATTAGATGATATCAGACAGAATTATCTGTTAAAATCGATTAATGATAGAACTCAGACAATAATTACTTCTGTCGATACGATATTGTTTGAAGATGAGTTCTTAAAAGACGTACAGATTTATAAAATAGACAATGGTAGCTTAATCTAGTTTTATCAAGTGATTTTTACATGTAGACATTTTTAAGATGCTCAATTTTAATATCAGGTTTAAGAGTTATTGCAATTACGTCTATTTGATAATTTTTAATTTTGTTTTCTGTAATATAAGTAAGTACTCCTTGTTTGATATGTTCATATTTTGTTTTGGTAATTGCTTCAAAAGGTGAACCAAAGTTAGAAGTTTGTCTTGTTTTAACTTCTACAAATATGTACTTATTTTTATGTTGAGCGATAATGTCAATTTCACAAAATTTTGAAAAATGCTTATTCCTTTCAACAATTTTGTATCCTTGTTTTTGTAAAAATTGACAAGCGATATTCTCTCCTGCGTTTCCGATAACTTTGTTATTCAATATTTTTTCCTACTGTTTTATACTGTTTCTTGCGTAAGATGTTATGTCAATAAGTTTGTTAACGTCTTCAATATTACAATTTTTACTCCATCTTGAAGGACATATATCTATTCCGCCTCTGCGTGTGTATAGGGCACATACAAACAATTCATCATTGGAATTTAAAATATCAAGTAGTCTTTTGAAAATCATTTCACAACACTCTTCATGAAAATGATATTCTGAACGGAAAGAAGTAAGATATTCAAGTAAAGAAGCTTCTATAATATGTTTTTTTGATTTGTAATAAATAAAAACATCTCCAAAATCAGGTTGATGAGTTACACGACAGTTTGATCTTAAAGAATCAAATGTTAGGTAATATGTATTTTCAATATCTGTTGGTTCAGTTTTCAATACTTGAGGTGCTTCTTTGTAGTTTTCAATTTTTAAAGCTTCTTCATTAACAAAGCTCATAATATCTCTAAATTCACTAAATATTTCAACTTTTTTTGTGTTGTTCGGGATGAAGTTAACGGTAACTTTAGTTTTTAGTTTTTCACTCATATCTTTTTCAATCTGCTGTTTACAAATTTCTAAGCACTCAGCTATGTTATCCCCTAGTTTTGTCATATTGAAAGAATTTAGATAAAGTTTTAAAGACTTTGATTCGACTAAAAATTCACTGTTGCAGTTATATTTTAATTTCATTAATCTGGTAACAGGTATTCCGTTATTAGTAAGGCAAGAAAATTCATATGCGTGCCATACATCCCAGCCGACAAAAGGTAAGGCATCATTATGAATGTTATATTGTTCTCTGTTTTCAAATCTAGGAATAGCTACTAAAAGATCTGGATTATATTTTTCACTACCATCAACTTTTTTACCCAAAAAAGTTGACGCAATTTTTTCTGTTTGATTTAACATTTTTCCTCTTTTCTTATTTATTATGCTTTAATGTTAGCAGGTTTTTAAACTAGTGTAAATCTTTTTTACGAAAAGAGTCAATTCTTTATCGTATTTTGTTTTTATATACTTGTAGAAAGGTAGTATTAATGTCTGTAAATCAGATAAGTGCATTTAATTCTTTTAATTTAAAAGTCTCTGAGAAGTCTAATAATTCTCAGGCAGTTAATCCTGAAAAAAAAGATTTAAATACTTCTAATAATAGTCGTCTTTCTTTGGACAATACAGAACAAAAACAACTATCAACTCAGCCAACAACTCCAACTCAAACAAAGAAAGATTATAGTAAACTGATTTGGTATGCCACAACAGCTATTGCTTCTGTAGTAGGCTTTGTTATGCTTGGTAAAAATGGTTATTTAGGCACAAAAATTCAAAACTTTTTTACTAGGTCTGTTGTAAAAAATAAGAATTCCGTTTCAAATTTCGGTCGTATAAAAAATATACTCGGAAAAAATTACCAAGAAACTTTAGATGGTCTAAAAAAAGCAGGAATTGAACATCAAACATCAGAATTAAACGGACAAAAAGTAATTGTTTTCCAGAATAAATCAGGTAATAAAATAATACTAGGGTTCCAAAATGATAAAAGTGGAATCTTGCAAGATATGTCAGTTCTGCATCCTTCAGGAAGTCAGACTGATATTGTTGGAATTATAGATGGAAAATATATTGGAGCTTCTTTTCATTCTCATTCCGGAATAGTTGATAAAAAAGCATATGATTCTGGAAAATTCAAAGCTATGGAGTTATATTCAATTGATGATTTGCAAACTCCTTTTTATGGTAAGGAGTACATAAAAGGCGGATATCGTGAGTATGTTCGACCTGAAGGTGAGATTAGATATGCTCACAAGGCAGTAAATGGTAATCATAAATTTTGGACATTTATTCCTGAGGACTCTTCTAATAAAAGAATAATAAGCGCAGATGATTATAAAAACGCATTATTCAATTTATTTTACAATTCAGATAGACAAATTAAAATTAAATTAAAAGAATAAAAAAAAGACCCGTGATAAATTCGGGTCTTTTTTTGAGAATTGAGATTTATACTTTACGCAATTTCTTCATATTTTGTAGGGTCATTGAACAAATCATAATTTATTTCATTTTCATTATCTGCAATTGCAGCAACAACAACTGTATCAGAAGTTACGTTGACAAGAGTTCTCATCATATCTGTAATTCTTTCGATTGTAAATAAGAATGCAAAACCTGCAACTAATTGTTCAGGACTTAAGCCCATTCCATTAAGTATTAATGCAATTGTAATTAAGCCTGCTCCAGGAATTCCTGCACAAGTAGAAGATGCTATCATTGCAAGTACACAAATCTGAATTAGTAAGAATGGAGTCAAAGCAACACCATATGCTTGAGCTAAGAATATAACAGCAACAGTTTGTAATAAGGCTGTTCCATCCATATTCAATGTCGCACCTAAAGGGAGTACAAAACTTGATATTTTGTGGGAAATTCCTCTTTTTTCACAACAAGCAATTGTTAAAGGAAGTGTTGCAGAAGAACTTGCTGTACCAAATGCTACCATCATAGCTTCTGCTACTGCAGAATAAAGTGTGATAATAGAAACTTTTGAGAAAAATTTTAAAAATAGCGGATACACTACAAATAATTGGATTGCAAATCCTACGGTAAGTACAAGTAAGTATTTAGAAATACTAGCAAATATATCAATCCCAAAACTAGATACAGCGCTTGCTGTTAAAGCAAATACACCAGGAGCAGCAAAGAACATAATCCAATCAGTGATTTTCATAGTTGCAGCAAATACTGATTCGAAAAATGATACTATTGGTCTGTTAACATCGCCCACTTTAGCCAAAGCTACTGCAAATAATAAAACAAATACTATAATTGATACCATATTGCCTTCTGCAAAAGAATGGAATGGATTGCTAGGTATGAAACTCAAAATTAAGTTAAGAGTATTTTGTTGCTGTTCCATAGCATGAGCAACGGTAGCTTGTACTGCTGTTGCTGTATTGGCGTTAATATAATGAGCAGCTCCAAGACCTGGTTTAACAATTAATGATAGCACAGCTCCTATTGCAACTGCAGCTGCGGTGATTATTGTATAATATAACACCATTTTGGAACCGAATTTCCCAAGTTGTTTATTATCACCAATACTTGTAATTCCAATAATTATTGCAGATACTACAAGTGGAATAACAACCATTTGAATTAATCTTATAAAAACTTGTCCAATAAATGTCAGAATAGTTGCTATAAGAGCAAAATCTTTGCCGTGTAAAAATATTCCGACAATAATACCTAAAATAATCCCGAAAAAGATATGCCAATTTCTTTTGATACCAAGACCGAGGGCAATCAGGATTTGCATGTGTAATTTCATATAGTTAACCTCTTCATTCTTCTCAATAGTTACTCGTCTAGTATACAACTATTTAGGCTAAATATCAAATATTTAGCTCAAAAATCATAGAATTGAGGGATAAACAATAAAAATCGGGATGACAAGATTTGAACTTGCGACTACCGCGTCCCGAACACGGTGCGCTACCAGGCTGCGCTACATCCCGATTTGGTTTAATTTGCTCCTCAATTATATCACTTGAAAAAATATTGCAATAAAATATTGAAAAATTCTCGAAAAAGTGTTAAAATTTTTCTATGAATATGTTTGATGGTTTAAATTTTTATGCTAATAATTTCAGATATTATTACGGTTTTGACAGAAATTCTACATTTGTTCGTGGGTTTTTGAATCAGTGTTATAAGTTTACGGGATTACTTTCTGAAAAAGATTTGAAAGAAATTGATAGTAAGTTTTCTTTCTATACTTATATTTCAATGATTTTTTCTGTTGGGTTGATATTAGTATTCTTATATGCTGTGTTTTTCAGGTTTTATACTGAAATAATGCAATTATCAACGGTGGTTAAGTCTTTATCTTTGGCTTTGCCAATGATGGTGGCTATATTATTACCATATTCAATATTGAATTTCTTTTTTGAAAGGGATTTACAAAAATATGGTAAATATGTCAAGGAGTTAGGTGCTTTTAAAATTCCTTCTAAATTGGGTAATAATACAATTGCAGGATATGAAGATTATAAAAAACGCATTTTAAAAGAGTCTATGGTAGGACTTATTGTATTATTTTTGTTTACATTGTCTATACTATTTTTAAATGCAGTTCCTTCTATAACATCACAATTAATAAAACAAGGTAATTATAGAGCTGCTTTAGGTCTGTCTAATGTTGCTGTAACAGTATTCCCAATATCTTCAATAAACTATGGGCATAGGGCTGTTGCAAAATATTATTTGAAAGATTATAAAGGCGCTATTGAGGATTATAATTTAGCGAATAAATATTCTCCAGAGCCTGTATATGATGTTGATTTGTATGTTGTTAAAAGTAAGATTTTAACAAAGCAACAGCTTCTTGCAGAATATGATAAGTCAATAAAAGAACAAGAGAAAAAGTATGATGCATATTCTGCAATGTACTCAAAAGCTAATTATTTATATAGTATTGGAGATTATAAAGCTGCAGTTTTGATATATGATAAATTAGTTGACGCATTTAATAATAATGAGAAAATTCTATTTTCTCCAGCTACTCTTTATTTCAAAAGAGGTAGTGCAATGGCAAAATTAGGAAACTTTAAATCTTCCAGGGAAGATATTGAAATTGCAGAATCAATGTGTGTATCTTGCAATTATCAAGAAAATCCTTCAAAATGGTTAGATTTCGTGCCAACTATTGATTATTAATTTAGGATATTAACCTGTTAAGGGATTGAGTTTATATTTTTTTTTAGATATTCTAAGAAAAGACTTAGAGGAGAGAGAGATGCTTGTTTTAGAAGAATTAAAAGAAATAAATGACGTAATTAAAGAATTAGCTTCTTTTGTACAAGAAGATGAGAATGTAAAACCGGATTTTGAAGAATATTTAAAGACTATCGGAGCTTATAATGGTGGAAATGTTAATTTTCAATCCGCTTGTTTTAATTACATTTTTGAACGTAATCTTGGAGAAGATCATAAAAGTATATTAGAATTATTTTTAAATAGTGAAACTAAAAAATCTGCGAGTGCTAAAAAAATTGTAAAAGCTCTTATGAAATCAATTTCAGCAGTATTTGAGGTTAAAAAAGTTCTTAAAAACGGCTTTGATTTAAATAATATAATTAATGAGAAAGATTATAATGTAACATCTTTAGTAAAGATGACATCTTTTAGAGGTATTGGATCAGGCCAATTTGTTGTTGCAAGAATTTTTGAATATGAAAAGAAACACTATTTATTAGAAATATCAGGGGTTCTTCCGTCTGCAAAAAGGGATGACGCATTAAGATATTGTGTTGCCAAGATTATTCAAAATCCTGAATTGGTATATTTAGATAATCCTGCAAAACAAAAAGAAATCGAAAAAGAAGTTGAAAATATCTACAATAAATTTATTGAGTATTTCGGTAAAGATGAAGTTATTACTACAAACAAGTTCGCAGATGATGTGATTGGAATGTTTAATGATTTCACAGAATTTGGTACTAAAGAGGATTATCAGGAAAAAATTCAAGAGCCTGAAGTGTATAATTATTTTGAAGTTTCTGAATTTAATAATTCTTATGAAAACTTTTTGGAAAATTCTCTTGGCGGTTTTTCTTCCCATAAAGAAACATACGATGTCGGTATTGTCTTTGATAGAGAATTAGGTCTTTATGCAGTACCTTTTTATGGAACATTCAATAAAATTTTTGAAGTTGATAATCTTTCAGAAATTGGTAATTACGCAGAATGTATAAAATACTATTTGGATAACGATAAATTTTCTGCAAATATTATTAAAAGGGTTGCAGATAGACATCCTAATTTTATGGAAGTAGTAAACAAAGCTTTGGGAACTTCTTATACTTTGGATGAATTGCTTGAAAAGTACAAATCAAGATATTTGGAGAATAAAATATTCTCATCAACTACAGTATTGTATAAATCAAAAGCATTTTCAAAAACTTTAGGAATTATCGAAGAAGAAAGTGAAAAACCTGAAATTCCTGAGGATATAGATTTTAGTAAAGTAGGTCGAAATGATCCTTGTCCTTGCGGAAGTGGTAAGAAATTTAAAAAATGTTGCGGAGCAAATTTATAAAAGTTCACCTAATGCTTTTGGACAAAGTCCTATAATATTTTCAAGACTGCCTCTGTAGGTTTTTATATAACCTGGAGGCATTTCTTGTATTCCATATGAGCCTGCTTTATCAAGAGGGTTGAATTTTTCTATATAATCGTTAATTTGTTTGTCCGTTAAGTTTTCAAATTCGACATAACTTGTTGTCTCATTATGTTTGTATTCGAGGGTTTCACTATTTATTACAGCAATAGCTGTTACGACAAAATGAGTTTTGCCTGACAATTTTTTTAGCATATGGAATGCATCTTGCTTATTTTTTGGTTTGCCTAAAATTTCATTTTCAAGTACGACAATTGTGTCTGCACCTACAATTAAGCTCGGTTCGTCAACTAAGGGGACAACTGCTTTTGCTTTGTTATATGCAAGATTTTCTACAAATGCATAAGAAAAAACCGTCGTCGTGTGTTCTTCAACATACGGTGACGGGATAACTCGAAATTCATACTTCATCTTTTTCATAATTTCTGCTCTTCTGGGAGAAGAAGAAGCAAGTATAATTTTTCCCATTTCACTGTCCCTTTGTTTACTACTTTTCTTGATTATATATCAAAAAAAGCGGACAAATAAATCTTTTTATTGCTGTGGGAAGCAGCACAAAATGCACAATGAAATTAGTATTGTGCAGTTTTGTTATATCTTGCTGTTCTTGCATTTATAGCATAACAAGCAATGTTCAAACGTTGTTTTAATGTCATCATGTTTCTGTACATGTTGGCATAGTCATTCATAGCACCCATCATTTTATTAGGGTCTACCATTGATTCCATATTTTCGTGATTGTCAACTTTTTCTTCTGCATATTTTTTGACCAGCAGTTGGTCAATGTAATCCTCAGCACCTATTGCCATTGGTGTCCTCCCAAATTAAATTTTTAGTGTGTGTTCCTATGTGTATGATTTTCCGTGTTTAAAATAATCGAATTTTTATATAGACTATCTTAAATATTCCTTATATATATACTAAGTATTTCTTTCCCAAAAAATTGCTTCATTTTTCAAATAAAGTTAATATATCTTTACATTATTAATTCGCCCATAATAAAAAAATATGCTAGAATTGAGGAATGGAAAATATAAAAATAATTTCGCCTGTAAAAAAGCCTGAGGATATAAAAGAGTTTTCAAGACAAACTAAATGTCGAGATTATTATGTCTATTACAAAAAGTTTTTAAATAATAATTTTGATTATGTAAAAGATTTTGTAAATGCTGCAAGGGAATCTTCTGCACGTGTATATATTAATTTTAAACACGATATAACAGAGGAGAATCTGCCTGAAATAAAAAAGATGTTGAGGTTTTTGAAATCAGCTGATATTGATGGTATTTTTATCAATAGTTTTGCTATTTTAGAGGCTATTAAAGTATTCAATTTACCGTTTAAGGTTATTGTCGACTCTTATTTTGATATTCATAATCTTTCAGGTATTGATTTTGTTAACAATTTTCACAAGGTTGATGAAATAATTATTACAGAAGAAATTTATATGAAAAATATTGCAAAGATTAAAAAATATACTAAATTGCCTCTTGCAATAGATAGTGATAATTTGCCTTGGTGTGCTGAAGATATAAAAAAACTAAAAGCGATTGATAGTGTTGTAATAAAAGGGAAGTTTGCAAATTCTGAAGAAATTCTTGAAGGTATTGAGTTAGTCCAAAAAATTCTTGAAAAGCCTAAGCTGTTTAAAAATCAAAAGCTGCCATTTAAGCATGTTAGAAAAAGTATATATCAAACGAACCATTTTTCAGGTGATATGGTTAGTGCGGAAGGAAAGGATTTTAAATTCAGTAAGAATATTCAAAATTTCGAGTGGGATATTAAAAAGCCAAGAATAAAAACTGACGGAGATTATTCTAAAAAAGATAAATATCATATAAACTTTAGATTGTCAGAATTAGCGCAACTTAAAGAATTGGAAAAGTTTATAAAAAAGACAGGTGTAAATCCTGTGTATTCCATTGAATATGGTGAAATTTTGGCAACTTGTGATTTGGCAAAAAGTAGTTTCCATGAAATTATTTTAAAAGTTAAAAAATTCTGTGCAAAGTATGGCATCAAATTTCAACTTTCAACTCCTAGAATATTAATAGAAAGAGATTTTGACAGAGTATATGAGTATGAAAAGCAAATATTACTTTCTGCTCCCGCTCCTGATTCTTTGATAATCAATAATATTGGTTATTTTTGGGCAGCTATCAATGACCCAGACATAAATCACATCCCAATAGAGATTGGTCAGGGTATAAATCTTTTAAATAGTCTTTCAATAAAGTGTTTGAATAATCTTTCTCCAATATCTACAGTTGATTTTACTTCATTTACTGATATGGAGAGTGCGATTAAGACGATAAAAAAAATAAAAAATGATATTCCAAACAAAAAGTATACAATTGCAGGAAATATAAGAGTTCCAAGTTTAGGCTTGTGCCCGTTAAATAATGATAGTGCAATAATATCTCGTCTTTCTTGTCATGCACCTTGTCATAGAGGTGGGTATGCATTACATGATCCTTCACTGGATAAGGTATTTCCTTTTACTTGTGATGGCTTTTGTAGAATGCATATGTTCGAAGATACCATCCTTGAAAACTTTAACAAGATGGATGAACTTGCTAAAGCGGGTGTTAACGAGTTTATCTTTGACTTTTGTGCTTTAAACGCGAAATTTGTACCGGTATTGCTCAATAAATTTTTTGAAGATTAGTATAGTTTATATTTAAGTACAGAATTTGTTCCTTGAGAAGCCACAAATAACATATTGCCAGAAATATGTATTCCATATGGTTTTTGTACGTTTGATATAACGACAGATACAGCACCGTTTGAACTTACTTTAATTACATTATTTTTGTTGTAATTTGATATAAAAATATTTCCATTAGAATCACTAATCATACTTATTGGACCATCTAGTCTTGTATCTTTCAGAAATATTATACGTTTTCCATCCGGTGTTATTTTATAAATTGTATTGTCTGAAAAACAAGCTACATAAAGATTGCCTTCGGAATCGCTGGTAATGCCTGTAGGACTTATAATATTGTCATAAATTGCATTATTTTGAGAAAAATTGGTTCCAGTTTTTTGAACTTCCTGTTGTTCTTGTTTAACATTTTGCATATTAGTGTTTAAACTTGATGATAGTTCTTGAGCTTTTAAAAAAGGCTGCGTACCTGATGGAATCAGTGCGAGGTATGATTTTGCTTTTTCAGGCTGTCCTAGTTTCGCAGATAAAGCCGCAGCTTTATAAACAGACTCATAATCATCAGGCTTTCTAACTATTATCTGTTTAAATACAGTAAGTGCGGCATCATATTGTTTTAAAAATTCCAATATTGAACCTAGATTATAGTATGCATCAATATAATTGGGATCAAGTTCAATAGCTTTTCTGAATGAGGCCATAGCTTTGTCATATTGACCAAGTTTGTAGAAGTCTATTCCCATGTTATATTCAAGTTTTGCATCAGTACTTGGGAAATAAGGTTGTGCTTCTGCGAGAGAAACACAACCTGTCATTAAACAAAATACAAATAAACTTATAATTAGTTTTTTCATCAAATTCTCCTTATTCTCTTGTGGAATATTCTTCTTCCCACAAGGGATGAAGAGTTTGTTTTACTGAATTTCTTCTAATTGTTTGATAAGTTTTTCATTTTTATGTGCAAATTCACTACCTCTTGCAATTATAGCAAGTTTTAGAATATTTGCAAGATTTATAGGAGTAAGTTCCTTGTAATTATCTGGAAGTCTTAAACTCCAGTTCTTATCTCCTGATGTTCCTGGTCTGTTGTATACATCATATACATTGAAGAAATCTGTAAAGAATATTTGTATATTTTCAGCTTGTGAAGCAAATATTTCAACTAATTTTGTTTGAGCTAAGAATTCTGCATCATTAGTTAATCTTACGATAATATCATCTTTATTTTCTTCTTCTGCGAACAAATCATCTACAAGATTTTTTGCATGCAAGTATCCTTCATGAGAGTGAATATGTTTATCAGCCCACATTTTAATTGGTTCATTATCGTGAGTTCCTACCATAGCCCAAGTTTTTTTGTTGATATTACAGCATCTGTATGGGTCTTCTGGTTTATCTGCTTCTACAAATTGTGTAAGTTTCATTCCCTGTAGTCCATAAGTTTTCATAACTTCTGCAACAGGGTTTGTAAGGGTGCCTAAGTCTTCGCATACAATGGCATCTTTGTTTAGACCTTCTTCTTTTGCTGCTGCAATTACAATTTTTTCGATTAGTCTTCCATAGTCTTTAATTTGTGCCTTAGTTAAAGATTTTACTCTTTTTTCTTTGTCTGGAGTTAATTCTGTATCCAAATCTTCTAGTTTTGCAATTGCATATTTAGAAAGTTCAGGATGTTCAGGTGAAGAGTATAATCTGCCTGCCCCTTGTTCTACTTTAGGTTTTTTACCTGCTTTATATACCCAAGGATCAATCAGACCTACAATGTGGTCAATTCTTACACCACCAGGGTTTTCTTTAAACATTTTTTTGTAAAGATTTTTCAATAATTGACCACCTTCATCTAAAGATCCGTCTGCATTATATAATCTTTCTGGATCCATTACAGGGAAGCCCCAAGCTTGACCATCTTTTGAGAAGTAGTCTGGTGGGCAGCCTAACATCCAACCATCTAAAAATAGTGATTGGTATGCCCATGTATCTCTGTCAGAAAAGGCAACCTGTCTATCTGCAATCATTTTAATATCGTGTTTTTTTGCAAATTTTCTAGTTTCTTCACCTTGTTTGTTAAGAATAAATTGAACAAATTTATAAAAATCAATGTCATCAGAATATTTATTTTCAATTTCTTCTATACGTTTTGCAAATTCCATTTTTTCTTCAATGGATTTTGGGTTGAACAAATTTTTATCTGTTTCTGAATCCCATAAAGGCCAGTAATCATTTCCATGTTCAATACTTAGTGCTTCGTACAAGCTGTCTTTGTCTAGCCAAAAAGCATTTTCTTTCTTAAATGATAAAAATTCTTTTTCCAATTTCTTTACTGGGTTTGCTTTGAAATTATTCCAAGCTTCTTGAAGTGCTTCATTCTGTTTTTTATAAATGTAAGAATAAGCAGTTCTATTTACATCTTTATTCGGATTTCCATTAACAATTTCTTCATAAGTTTCTTTTGATAGAATATTTCCCCATTCTTTTGTTGTTAATTCTTTAAGGTTTACAAACAAAGGGTTTTCAGAAAAAATTGTTCCAGTGTATGGAGAAGAGTCACAACCTTTTGTTTTTCCTGCAGGTCCTAATTGAATCGCATCAAATAAGCCTGAAGCGTATTCAATAAATTCTTTCCCGCCATCTGTATATACACTGCCAAATCCTGTATTTTGCTCTTTTGCAGCAGGAAAACTTCCGTTGTGCATTATGAATGCAAAATTTTTCTTCCCTAATGTCTTAAGAGCTTTTCTTATTGTTTTTTTAGCTTTTTCGTCTAAAACATTAGTTGCTTTGTCTAAAGTACAAATCATAATAAAAAATACCCCTCTTCATATGTGTAACATAGCAGATGTTATCATGACAAATAAAATAATTCAACTAAGGGAGAGTATATATCTTTACAATATTTTTTCAATAATTGCAAATGTAAAGATAAATAAATTTTATATAAATATTTCTTCATATATTAAGTGTTGACTATACCATAATTTTAGCCATAATTGAAAATTTCCTTTATTTATACTACTTGACAATTTTTCAAAAATACCTTAAAATAACTATATAATTTTGGTTTTTATTACACGCTCTTTAATACAATACATGGGGTATATAAGAGTACATAAGAAAGGTGAAAAGATTATGACAAAACGTTTCGGTTTTACTTTGGCAGAAGTATTGATCACGTTAGGTATCATTGGTGTTGTAGCTGCAATGACTATGCCTACTTTGATGAACTCAACTCAAGGTGCTCAATATAAAGCTGCTTACAAAAAAGGTTTATCAGCATTATCACAAGCTATTACATTGAACGTAGCTCTTGATGACTACAACTTTGCAACTGCTACTACTGGTACTGCTGATGGTTCTGTTTACGCTGCATTGAAAAATAGAATGAACGTAGTAAAAACTACTGCTGGCTCTACTGGTTATGAAATTACTAATACTGGTACTACTGGTGTAGGGACTTTTACTAACGCAACAACAAACTATACTTTATTCTTTAATGATGGTATAGTATTCTCATTCCCACAGGCTGCTGCTGATTGTACAAATGATGCAACTGTTGGAACTGTTAATTTGACAAATTGTAAAGGTTTCATTGATGTAAACGGTGAAAAGAATCCTAACAGAGTTGTAAAATGTGATTCTGGATCTACAGATAATGATTGTAAAGTTAAAAACCCTACAGACGTATATCCTGTAATATTCTACGATCAAACTGTATTACCAGCAACTCCAGCTGCTAGAAACGTATTATACGGTGATGGTAAATAGGAAGTTATCGTAATCGTTAATAGATATAGAAAAGAACGAGAATTTATTTCTCGTTCTTTTTTGGGTTTGTTTTTAAAGTAATTAAAAGTATCTAACTAAAACTTATTCTTTAACTCCTCCTTGAAGGATATCAGAAATAAAATATTTTTTGCCTATTAGGAAGACTCCAATTACAGGGAGAGTACAAATTACAGAGCATGCAAGTAAATCACCCCATAAAGTAATTTCTCTAAAGCTGCCTTTAAATATTGCAAGTCCCACAGGAAGTGTTCTCATGCTTTCAGAATTTGTAACTATTAAAGGCCACATAAAGCTGTTCCAATTAGTTACAAATGTAAATATAGCAAGAGTTGCAATTGTTGGTAGTGCAAGAGGTAGTGCTATTTTGAAAAAAGTTTGGAATAGATTACAACCATCTATTTTTGCGCTTTCTTCAAGATCTTTAGGTAGCCCTAAGAAGTATTGTCTCATTAAAAATATTCCAAAGCCTCCAAATAAAGCAGGAAGTATTAGAGCTTGATATGTGTCGATCAGGTGTAATTCTCTCATTATAAAGAATAATGGAATTATATTTACTTGTGGAGGAATAAGCATCGTGATTAATATTATCAGAAAAAGTCCGTTTCTAAATTTAAAATTAAGTCTTGCAAATGCATATCCTGCAAGTGATGCAAACAAAACTTGTCCGATAGTAGTAATAGTTGCGACTACAAGGCTGTTAAAAAAATATCTGCAAAGCGGAATATCATTAAATACATTTTTATAGTTTTGAATTGTTAGATTTGTGTGAATAATTTTACCTGATTCAAGAAAAATATTGTTGTTATCAACAAAAGACAGGTTAAGCATTGCAAAAAACGGATATAACATGCTTGTTGCAATCAAGATTAGAGTTATATAACCAAGTAGTATACGAAATTTCTTCATATACTAAATTATATCACCTAAATAACAAAATAAAGCATTGCAAACATAAAACATAGTGATAGTGAGCTTAGTACAAACCAAGTATGCATAACCGGATGTTGGTATTCCCAAATTTCTTTAATTGTAGTTGCTGCATTTTCAATTGTTTGCATAATCTTTTCTCTCCATTAACCTCAAAATTGTATTAAATAAAAAGAATTTAATTTTCTATATTTCTATTGTCTATGATTATCAAAAATCGTCATCACCTAATCGGTTGATTATTTATAATCTTTCGGGTAATATACAGTTATGCGAGATGTAGAACTTTTGATGCCTGCGGGCAATTTGGAAAAATTAGAATATGCAATACGATACGGTGCTAATGCCGTGTATTTAGGTGTGGTAGATTTTAGCCTTAGAGCTATGCGTAAAGGAGAGCTGATTACTCTTGATAATTTGAAACAAGCTGTAGATTTAGCTCATTCTTTAGGTGCAAAGGCTTATGTTACTTTAAATATTTTTGCTTTTAACAAAGATATTGAGGATTTAGAGGCTTGTATAGATCGTTTTAAAGCTGCAAAGCCAGATGCGGTTATATTAAGTGATTTTGGAGTGTTTAATCTAGTAAGAAAATATATGCCAGAAATTCCTGTACATATAAGTACACAGACTAATACTCTAAACTATGAAAGTGTAAAATTTTGGAGAGATTTAGGCGCAACTCGTGTAATTCTTGCAAGAGAGTTGCCTATAGCTGATATTGCAGAAATTAGAAAGCAAGTTCCAGATATTGAATTGGAGTCATTTATCCATGGGGCGCAGTGCGTATCTTTTTCTGGACGATGTCTTTTGAGTGATTATTTTTCAAATGGAGAAAGAAAAGCTAACCATGGGAACTGTTCTCAACCATGTAGGTGGAGCTATAAACTAGTAGAAGAAACTCGTCCTGGACAATATTATGAAATTCATCAGGACAACAGAGGGTCTCATATTTTGAGTCCGAAGGATTTATGTCTTGTAAAATATTTGCCTCAATTGATAAATGCAGGCGTTGACTCATTAAAGGTTGAAGGAAGAACTAAGAGTTTGTACTATGTATCTGCTGTCGCAAAAACTTACAGAGCAGCTATTGATGAAGTTTTATCAAATCCAAATGCTGATTTGGATAAATATTTCCAAGAACTTAAAAAAGTTGGGAATAGAGGTTATACAACAGGTTTTGCGCTTGGAGATAATAATGGCGAAAGCTATAGCTACGATATCTCAAAGGGTTTAGCTGGTGCAGATTTTTTGTGTGAATTTAGAGACTTAAAAGATGGTAATTTTAATTTTGTAAAAATTAAGAATAAAGTATTGCTAAATGACGAAGTTGAAATTATTACTCCAGAAGAACAATTCAAAGCTATAGTTGAAGAAATTAAAGATGATAAAGGAGAAAATTTAGAGCTTGGAAATACGAATGATGAAGTATTTATTAAATTTTCTCAAAGTCCAAAAAATTATAAATATGCAATTGCTCGTACTGTAGGTATTAAAGGTGAGGATAGATAAGTGTTCTTAAAACCTGATTTTAATTTAAAAAGTATTTATGATATTGATTTAAGCCTTTTAAAATCTTTAGGTATAAAATCTCTGCTTTTTGATTTAGATAGTACTTTAATGGGCTCTAAAACCGGCTATTATACTCAAGAAACTTTGGATTGGCTAGAGAAAGTTAAATCAGATTTCTTTGTTGGAGTGGTTTCAAATAATCATAATCCGATGTATATGGAAAAGGTTCGAGCAGTATCGGATTTCCCTATAGTGTTTGAAGCAAGAAAACCTGATTGTAAAGTCGCTTCTATGTTTCTGAAAGAATATAAGCTAAAGCCTGAAGAGACAGCTTTTGTAGGAGATAGACCATTGACAGATGTTTTGTGTGGTAAAAGATTAGGTTGTAAGACGATTTTAGTTGACTCTATTACTGCAGATATTGAAAAACCAATTGTGCGTCTAGCAAGAGCCCTAGAAAGATGTTGTATTAGAAAATAATTATTGGGCATAAAAACTTGTAATATTTTTTAAAAAAGTAGCATTTTTTTGCTACTTTTTGAGTTTATATATATGGTAGTAAGTTTATGATAAATAGTGTAAATTTTAATAGTATTTCTAATGTTTATGCTAATACTGTACAACCAAAATGTACAGATAATGTCTCTGTGACCAATCCATCTAGAAATGTTAATTTCGGTTTTAATAGGGATTTCACAGTAGCACCTACTTATGTCGGAGGGCAAAAACAGTTAAGAACCAGATTGAATTCGCAAGAGGAGAAAATATATAAAAATATATTAAATAATCTAGATAAAAAATCTCGAAAAGAATTAGAATCTCTTTTGAAAAAGGGAGTATTGTTGAATTCTGATTCTAACAATCATACAAGTGTGTTGGATAATTTAAATAAGATATTAACAACGCCAAGAGCAGAAGGGCTTGACTGTAAAAATATATTGAAATCAACTATAGAGATTTTAGATAACCCATTTAAGTCAACTCAAACATTTGGGGATATTCCACAGGAATATCAAGGAAAAGCTGTTTTACAGGAATTGAATAGTAATAATGAGATAAAATCTTCTCAAGAGGCAAAAGAGCTCATAGATGTTAAAAATTCTGGGTCTTGTCCTGCCGCAAGTATTGAGTTTAGTATGGCTCAAAAATCTCCTGCAGAATTTACAAGATTTGTAGAGGGGCTAAGTTCTCCAGCTGTTGCTGTTGAAAAGGAAATAAGCTTATCTAATTTAGCTGATAATACACTAGATGCATTTTGGCTTCTAAATTCATTCGAAATTCCTTATGAGAAAAAAGGGTATGATAGTGCTGTATTGAAATTTGCACCAGATAAAAATGCCCTATTAAGAGCTCAAATACAAACAAAATATCAAGATGGAAAAGAGCGTTCTGCTGTAGATGTCTTGATGCAATCAACGTTTATGAATGTTGGTTCTCAACAAACATATGATTCTTTGAGTGATAAACGTAAAGGAAAGTTTAGCACTCAAGATACCGGTTTGGTTGAGTTCGAAAAGACTTTTACAGAATCTGTCGTAGAAGACAAGAATAAAATTACTTTGACAAACCAAAAGATTGATGACAGTGGTAAGTTAATTGGTTATGAATACGACATGTCTACATTTAAACGTCAGTTAGTTGATACATTAAACTCTGGAGAAAATGTAATTATTGGCTATACATTTGCAGATGAAAATAATAATATTGTAGGTGGTCATGAAATTACTCTAGTTGGTACTCATCAAGGAAAAGATGGAAAGACTTATTTTGTATGCAATGATTCAGATGATGATTATTTTGGAGCAGTTGAGTATTCTGAAGATTATTTATTGCCTAAAATACACCATGCAACATTCCCAAAACATATTGTAGAAAATGATGTTAAGTTTGAAGAAAACTGGAAAGAAGGCTTAAGAGCTTATAAAGAAATGAAACGAAATGCTGCCTAGTTACTATATAATGTAAAATGTCATTATTTAGTGACTGCTTGTTATCAGCTTGATTAAAGACTCCTCATTAAAAGCAAATTTTATGAGGTTTGCTTTTATGTTTGGGTGTTTAACAATCGGTATACTTTGAAATCCATTTCTTTTTAGATACGTAAGATTTTCTAACTTAAAATTTTCAGAGTTTTGTGTGCTAATCACTATTGCATATGGGTATTTGTAATTTTTTGTGTTTCTAATTTTTTTTAATGACTTATCTATGCTATATAGGATATTATTTTTTTCAACTGTATATTCTGTAGTGTTTTCCATAACCAAATAATTATATATGGGAAATAAAAGTCATGCAAATTTCAAATAAATAAAATATTTAAAACATCAAAAGAACCAATTAATATAATTGGTTCTTTTGGTATTCGTTAATTTTATTTAAACTATTTATATCTTTTATTCAAAGTTTATTATTCCTTGAGAGGATATATTACCTTGTTTAGCTTGGACATAATCTTCCATCATTAAGTTCATATATAATAGCTTGTTAGCTGTAGCTTGATCCAAGTCGATAAATTCACCTCCGGCAATATGTTTATTCGTACTTACGATTTTTACTTGTGCATCAAATTCTAAGTCTCCATATTTCAAATGTACTGGAACTATGTCTCCAACTTTGAGGTTACCGTCAGTAGTTATTTGTACGCCACCTCTAGATATGTTAATAATTGATTTTACTTGAGGGGTTGACTCCATTACCACTGGATATTCAACTTCATCTACATCGAATCTCATATATTGACGTTTGTCTATAGATTCAATATTTTCATCAAGAACTCTTTGATGCCATGTTTGTTTATATGTATCATCAGAAGTAATGTCATCATCTGAATCAGTATCATTATCAGCATCAGCATCGGCGTCAGCATCGGCATCGGCGTCAGCATCTGCATCGACATCGGCGTCAGCATCGGCATCGGCATCAGCGTCAGCATCAGCATCGGCATCAGCATCAGCATCGGCATCGGCGTCAGCATCAGCGTCAGCATCAGCGTCAGCATCGGCATCGGCGTCAGCATCGGCATCGGCGTCAGCATCGGCGTCAGCATCGGCATCGGCGTCAGCATCGGCATCGGCATCAGCGTCAGCATCGGCATCAGCATCAGCATCAGCATCGGCATCGGCGTCAGCATCAGCGTCAGCATCGGCGTCAGCATCGGCATCAGCATCAGCATCGGCATCGGCATCAGCATCGGCATCGGCATCGGCGTCAGCATCGGCATCGGCGTCAGCATCAGCATCTCCATCGCTATCTGTATCTGCAGGATTTTCATCATCTTCAGCAGGTACAACTAAGTTATCATCATCTTCTCCTGATTCATTATCTTTACCATCATAGTATGGATCATCACCTTGTGAGCTTCCTGTACCATTATCATTTTCATCGCCTTGATCTTTTCCGTAATAGTAATTACGTTCAGACTCATCACGGCCTATTGCTGTTACATCATCAGGTCTTACAGCTTTACTTCTTATAGATATTGGTTTTTCTCCATTTACATTCTTAATTGTTTCTGTATTAGAATCTTTAGTTACTTGAGAATGACCTGGCATTCTATCTTTACCCATATTGAAGTAGTAGCCACCAGCATAACTATTATCTGCAACAAGAGTTAAATCTTGATCTTTTCCTCCATCAGGTCTTAATTTACCGTCACCGGCAATTTGTCCTCTTTTGATAATAATAGTAGAATCTGCTTGTGTATTTGGATTTTCTTTTGTTCCTAAATCCAGAGCGGTAACTTTAACTCTTTTTGGAGTCATTGATTTATCATATTTTCCGTAGTAATCTCCGCTAGTTTCATATGTTGGAACTTGACCGAGGTTTTCTATGTACATTTTTTGTCCACGGGTAGTTAAATCAATTCTATTAGCTGCAGTAACTTCATTTATGTATGTATCTCCAGAAAATTCTGCATTAACAGAACCTGTTCTAGAAATTATTGCTCCAACATTTGTGTCATTTTTTGTTCCATCAGCATTATCTAGACCTTTTATATTAACGTCTTTTATTGCCAATACATCAACTTTATGGCCTGCATTTGGATTGTAGTTGAATTTATCAGAATTCCAAGATGAATCGTTAAATGCTCCATCTGTTTGGATAAATGTTAAAGCATTATCTTCAGAACCAACATTACCACTTGCAATAATTGATATTCCAGCTCCTTTAACATTTGGTTGTGTTTCATCATCTGAGTAGTTTAAAATATCATAAGCTGTAGAGCCTTTGTTTGCAGAATCGTCTGCAAGTAAGTACACTTGACCATCAGCTGAGATTTGGTTAACGTGCATATCTTTATCTAAGCTTGCGATGTTTGCAAGAGAGTTGTTGCCTGAACTTTTAGCAGTGATTTTTCCATCAATAGAAACATTGAAAGATTTTGTTAAATCTCTTGCGTCAGGTCCAATACTACCTCCAGTTGCTGCAGGGTCTTCTCCAATTGAACCATTAATAACATTAACAACTAAATCAGCATTTTCAGTTGTTTTTACTAACGTTTTGTCAACTCCATAGTTTAATAAGTTTCCATCTGTAACATTAATATTAACTGTACCATTTGAGCTTATATAGTTGTTATTGTCAGTATTATCTCCTATAGTAACATCAGAATTTTCGTTATTAATTGTAATAATACCTTTGTTGTATTGTTCAATTAAACCTTGAATATTTGTTCCGTTTGTTCCGCTATTGTTAATATTTAATTCTGAACCTTTAGAAATAATTTTTCCATCAGAAGTAATATTTAGACTATTTACTTTGTTGGTTATTGTTGCAATACCTTTATCGCTAGAGTCTTTAACATCATTTTCAACTGTTCCAGAGATTGTTAATCCGTCTTGACCTGTCAAATTTGATATATTTAGAGTCCCTTTATTACTAACGTTTCCGGCAATTAAAATGCCGTCACCATTTCCCTCGTTAGTAATACTCATAGTCCCTTTATTTAAGACTTTTCCTGTGGAGCCGATATTTAGTGAACCATCTTTGTTTGTTATAGTCAAATTCCCGTTAGGATTTGATACTTCTCCATTTATATTAATACCGTTTGCACCGTTATTTGTAATTGTAATATTACCTTTTTGTGCATAATTTCTAATCATACCACCTTCAGCTACAGATGTACCTGTATTTGAAGTGATTACAATATTTCCGTTAGAACTTGCAAAGCTGTTACCTGTGTCCATATTATCGGCATTTACAAGAGCATTAAATAATGAATCAGCTTTTTGTTGTGCAGTACCAGTTGGTCCGTTTACAAAAACGTTAGGATCTGTGCCGTCTGGATTTTTAGCAGGACTTTCTACTCCTGCAAGAATTTTTCCGTTTTTTCCAACACTAACATTTCCTCCATTTAGAGTTACATTTCCTCTAGCAAGGACTTTTCCATCAATTTGAATAGTTCCAGAACCAGCTTTTAATGTTGCTAGGTCTGTTAATTTTCCGTCAGTTTGTACTGCATTGATTAAGTAGTCACTATATGTTTTGTTTCCGTCAATATCAACTTTTTCTACGGCATAGTTAGGACTAGTAGGAAGATTTAACTTCCCTTTTAAAGCATCAAAAGATTCTTGAGTTGGTGTGATTGCTGAAAGAGAGCCAACGTTGAGTACACCGCTTGCACCTACAACCATGCCTTGAGGAGATATAAATACTAAGTTCCCAGGAGTGAATCCGAAATCTCCGTTCAAAGTGTTAATAATACCTTGAATGTTAACCCCGTTATTTACAAGGTTAACGAATGTATCAATATTTCCATATGTATATTCGTGAGATGAACCAGTCCCAGCTAATTCTTGGTTTTGTTGCATCCATTGAAAGATAAAATTGAGTACATCACCTTGACTCAAATCAATTTTATCAAAATGTTTAAATCCAGTATTGCCATTCCAAGCATCAGGTCTTACGTCAAAGTTCCCTGTATCAGGGTTTGGTTTTATAGCACTACCATCCCCATTAGTAATGGTAGATGCCAATACTTGGAAAGCTAATGACTGATGCATTAAAAATAGAAAGCTTAATAAAAATGCTGTTATCTTTTTTCTATTTATTCGCTTTATTTTCATACTTTACACCTCGCAATGGTAAATACCGGTTTGAATTACAATTCATAAATATACATGTATATAAACGGCTTTTTGAGGATAAACTTGACTAATTTCTAATAAATATTTACAAAAATTAATAAAACGATTTTGTATGTTGTTTATATTTATAGAATATATATAAAATATGTAAAATGTGAAGAAATGTAAAATCAAATTTATTCCTTAAAACATCGTAATAGTCTGTGTTTTCAGATTTGTAATAATTTTTATTAAAGATATCGTGAAATTTTCCGTTTAAAAATGTTTTTATATGTACATAGAGAAGTATAAAGAAATTATGGTTTTATTATTGCTATAAAATATAGTGATTTTATTCCCATAAGAAAGGATTGAACTATGAGTGAAGTGCGTTTAAGTGCAGACCAATATCAACTTACTGCTCAACAAAAAGCAGAGTTACAAAAAGAATTATCTGCAGCAAGATCAAAAGATGATCGAGAAAAAATATTTATTAATTTTGTTCAAAGCAATAATATCCAAGCAAAAGAAACACCAACATCTGTTAGTGTAGAAGATGGAGCTGCTGCTGCTACTCAATCAGAGCAACTTGCAAAGAAAGTTGTAGCAGATAAAGATGAAATAAAGAAATTACCTCCTGAATACCAAGAATTATATTACATGGCTGGTGAAGATGAAGCCATGAAGAAGAAAGTTATTTTACAATATTTTGGAGATTCCAAATATTTTCCAGAACAAGAAACAGTTGTAACAACTAGTGGCACCGTATTTGGGAATAGAAACTCTAAATTAAAAGAGGGTGGTTTTCAGTTTGCTATGGAATCTACTAAGGATCCATTAGTAGATGGAGATGGTAAACCGATTAAGGAAAGTGTCGAAAAAAGATTTGATACAGTGAAAACTAAGTTTATGGAAGTAAAAGAAGCTCAGCTTTCAGAAGTAGATGCTAATCCAGCTCTAAGTGCTGAACAAAAAGCAAAGGCAAAAGAAGACCTGTTAATTAATGAGGCTTTAAATTCTTCTTGGAAACCTCAGGTAAAAGAACTTGCAGAAAATCTTAAAAAGAATACTCCAACTTCAAATAAAAATACATACTATAATTTAGCTATGACTCAGGATGAAAAAAATGCTGTGAATACAAGAGCAAACGCGATAAGAGAAGATATGAAAGCATTAATTAACAAGCCTGAAGCAGAGTTAACTGCTGAAGATAAAGCTAAATTAGAACAATACAAAAAAGATTTTAATGCTAAATTTACGGAAGAAGAAGCCTTTAAAGAAAACGAGTATCTTTGGGATTTGAATAAAGTTCAAAATCCTAAAGTAAAAGAGGCTGCATATGATAAGCTTGATGCTCTAGCTAAGATTATGGCAATTGAAGAACAAATTGCATCAGAACAAAAATCTACCGGTAGTATTTATCCTACTGGAGAGTTGAGTGATGAACAAAGAACTAAACTAGCAAAAGCTCAAATGAGGGAATCTATAACTCATGAAAATGAGATACTTGATTTGTCTCAAGAAAGGATTTTAACAAAAGATAAAGATAGACTTGATGTTATCGATAAAAAGATTAAAGTTTTATCAAAAAATAAAGATAAAATGCTAGATGATATTAAAAAGGGACTTGTTGCAGATCAAGCACAAGCGCAAGTAGAATTTGAAACATATAAACAAAATTATGATAATACAACAGTGCACTGGTCAAAAAAACAAGCAAAAGATGCAGAAAAAGACAATCCGGCTGTAAATAATACACACTTAAATAAATATGCGCAAGAAATAATTAAGAAAAATCCTAGTGCATTTTGTGATCAAGCAACAGCAGATAGTCATGATTTTGAAACGACTGATGAAAATGGAAATAAACAATATTGGTCATTAAATAGTGACAGTTATAAAAAAGAAATGTTACGTTTATCTAATAGTCAATCAGGATTTGATGATACTAAATTAGATGGAGATTACTATGTATCAACTTCAGAGTGGGCTGATTTTGCAGACAAACATGCTAAAAAAGGTGAAGGCCGACCTGCTACAATGGGAGAACGTAGAGATGCACGTGAGATGTTTGAGGCTGCAGGATTGCAGGTTTCCAAAGATAGAACTTATGCAATGAGAGCAAAAGAAATTGCGAAAGCTGGTGCTATTGGAGCTGGTGGTGGTGCATTGGCAGCTCTTGGTGGAGAACTTTTGAATCTTGGCAAAAATTTGAACTATAATGGAACGGCTTATGGTATTGCTAAAGGTATTGCAAGTACTACGATAAATGGTGTTGCAAGTACTACAGTTACTGGTATTGCAAATGGAACGATTACTGGTACTGCTGAAGGTACTGTAAGTGGTACTGCTACTTCTGTACATGAATCTATTGTCCAAAAATATGATCCAAATACTGGTAAATATATAACAGTTGGTCATCAAGTAACAGAAGTGCCTGTGGATTGGACAGAAGATGTTGCTCTTGATTATTCAAAAGATGTAAGTATTGCATATGAGAAAGATGTAAGCATCCCGTATGAAAAGAAAGTTGATATACCATATGAACAAAAAGATGTTCCAGCAGAATATAAAGGCCATGTCGACTATAAATTTGATTGGGGCAATATTGCTAAGGCCGGTGGAATTGGTGCTGCAATAGGTGCAGGTGCAAAAGGTTTGCAGTATTTATTCAAAAAGAAAGATAAAGATGACTATGTAAGTGACGATACTGCAAAAGATGCAATCAGATCAAATACAGGTTATGAGCAAAAACAAGAAACAGTTGTTGTAACTCCTGCTGATAGGGGACCCGTAATGGCTGATACTCGTAAGGAAGTTACAGAACAACAAACAGAAACTAAGGAAATTCCACAATTCCAATATAAACTTAAAGCAGGTGAAACAATAGGTGCAGTTATCTGCGGTAAGTATGGAGTAAAAATGGGATCTCCTGAGTACAAAGCAATATTAAATTATGTAAGAACAACTGCTAATGGATTAAAACCTGGAGAAATTCCAATGGGTGATAAGTATAATTTACCTGAATGGATTCCTGGAGATGTTCTTGGAAAAGATGATAATGTAGCTCTTGATAAAGATGGAAATGTCGCAAAAACAAATTATAGAAAAGTTGCTTATAAAGGTAGAAACGCAACAAACTCTGGTACTTATCAACATACAACAACTACTCATAGAACAGTTACAGGCTCTGATATTTGGAACCCAGACGGGACAAAACGTAAAAAATAGAGTGCGAATAACCTAAAAATAAGGGTTCCTCTAGTAATAACCGAGATAATAAAAAGGAGGTAACTAAGAAGAGACAATTGAATAGGTTTAATGAAAAAAAGGAGATAAAAAATCTCCTTTTTTCTATATTACAATTAATTCAAATTCAATAAAATGGGCTCAGAGGGGCTCGAACCCTCGACCAATTGATTAAGAGTCAACTGCTCTACCAACTGAGCTATAAGCCCAAATCTTTTTACATTCCAATCCTAGCAAATATGGTATTGGATGTCAATACTGGATTTTTATTACATTCTTTTTAGATTTTCTTGAAAATTAAGCTTGTATTAATTCCACCAAAAGCGAAATTGTTTGACATAACAATGTTAGTTTTAATTTCTCGTCCTTCATCTTTTATGTAGTCAAGATTTCCACATTCAGGGTCAACTTCTTTGAGATTTATCGTTGGATGAAACCAATTTCTTCTCATCATTTCTATCGCTACAATTGCTTCAATTGCCCCACAAGCTCCAAGAGTATGGCCTGTATAGCTTTTAATAGAACTTATTGGGACTTTTCTGTTAAAGATATCTTCAGTTGCGTTTGTTTCTGCAATATCACCAGCAATAGTTCCTGTGCCGTGAGCGCTTACGTAACCTATTTTATCTGCAGAAATTTGAGCATCCTTTAGAGCAAGACTAAGAGCATTTTTCATTGTTTTTCTATTCGGATTTGTGATATGTGTCCCATCTGTATTTGTACCAAACCCTATAATTTCTGCATAAATTTTAGCTCCGCGCCTTTTTGCATGCTCATATTCTTCTAGTATAAGAGTACCTGCTCCTTCCCCGATAACAAGGCCGTCTCGATTTTTATCAAATGGAGCTGGGGATAGTTTTGGAGTATCGTTTTTTAAGCTTGTAGCATATAATGTATCAAAAATTGCAATTTCTGTCGCATGAATTTCTTCAGCTCCTCCTGCAATCATAACTGTTTGATACCCATTTTTTATTGCTTCGTATGCATAGCCAATGCCCATAGAACCTGAAGTGCAAGCAGTAGATGCCGGCACTAGTCTACCTATTGTTTTGAAAAATAGTGAGATGTTAACTGCAGTTGTCTGAGGCATCATTTTAACGTATGAACCGGAATTTAGTCCTCTAACTACTTTGTCTACTTGCATACCATAAAAATCAATTATAGCATCTAGGGAGCCTGAAGATGAACCATAGCTCACGCCACAATCTCCACTTGTGATAATTTCGTCATCTCTTAGCCCTGCGTCTTCTAGAGCTAATTCTGCGGTTCTTACTGCCATTATAGATACTGGCCCCATAGTTCTTAGTACTTTTCTGTTGTAGTAAGATGGAATTTCAAACCCTCTTAAGTGGGCAGATAGTCGAGTGTTTAACCTTTCATACTGGTCAAGGTTTTTATCATAATCTACGCAGTTTTCATATTTTAAAAGGTTATTAAAAACTGTATCAATATCACTTCCTAAAGGGCTTGTAAGAGCCATTCCTGTTACAACTACTCTTTTCATAAGTATAACCCTCCGTTAACAGATATAACTTGGCCTGTAATGTAAGAGGCATCTTCGCTCATAAGGTAGTTTGCAAGGCTTGCTACTTCTTTTGCACAGCCAATTCTTTTCATTGGAATTATTTTTTTTATTTCATCTACAGGAACATTTTTTATCATATCCGTTTCAATTACTCCAGGAGCGATACAATTTACGGTAATTCCTCTTTTTGCAAGCTCTAATGCTAAAGATTTTGTTGCTCCTATTATTCCTGCTTTTGAGGCAGAGTAATTTACTTGTCCCCTATTACCTGATAGTGCTGATACAGAAGAAAGAGTTATTATTCTTCCTTTTATTCTGTTGGAAATCATTGGCATAACAAGTGGTTTCAATACATTATAAAAACCTCCGAGATTAGTATCAACAACTTCATCCCATTCTTCGCCTTCCATTGCAGGGAATACATTATCTTTGGCAATTCCGGCATTTAGAACTATACCGTAGTATAGTTTTCCATCAAGAATTTTTTTACACTCTTCACGGTCTTTTATGTCAAATTTCAATGCATTTGATTCTTGTCCAAGTGATCTTATTTGCTCTACAATTTTCAGGGCTTTTTCTTCGCTATGAACGTAGTGTATGTCCACAGAATATCCGTTTTTTGCAAGATATAATGCTATTTCTCTACCAATTCCTCTACTTGAGCCGGTTACCAAAATCTTTTTCATTTAATATATTCCTCAGCATTTTCTGGTTGAAATGCATTAATTAAAGCATTTGCCACCTCTTTATTATCATTATAAATGAAACATTCAAATGAAACAAGTTCACCGTCATCGTACATTTCTTTTGCTTTTATTGTGTATGTTTTTCCATTTTCAAATTTCTCAAGAGAATTTGTATATGATCTAGCTCCTAATAAAAAACCGATTTTGGGATTATTTTCGCCAGATTTAAAAAAGGCATAACATCCAATAGCTTGTGCCATAAATTCAATACCTACAAGTGGTGAAATCCCGTTAATATCTTTATTAAAAAAAATCTTTTTCTCGTGTATATTTACATCACACACAACGTAATTTTCTTCTAAATTGATTTCTAGAACTTTATCAATTAATATCATTGGCCTATCGTGTGGTAATATTTTTTCAATTTCCTGCATTATTAATTCCCCATTATCATAACTGCGTTTGTGCCACCAAAACCAAATGCGTTATTCATACAAATATTAACATTTCCAAAATCTTCATTTGCTATATTTATCGGTGGTAATTGTGGATCATAGTAGCCATCGTATATGTGTTTTGGAGCTTTTATTTCTCCTTTTAAAATTTTGTAGCAGAAATAAGCTTCAATACTTGCAGCTGCACCAAGACAATGACCGGTAATTGGCTTTGTAGAACTTGAAGGTACTTTATCTTGGAATATTTTATATACAGCATTAGCTTCCATTATGTCGTTTGCAATTGTTCCGGTACCGTGTAAATTAATATAATCAATACCTTTTGCACTTATTTGGGCTTGCGTTAAAGCTAATTCTATGGCTCTAGCTGCTTGTTCCCCAATTGGATCAGGAGTTGCAGAATGATAGGCATCTGAGGTTTCTCCAATTCCTAAAATTCGTATGCCTTCTGTATTTTTCTTTAAAATAAATAAAGCTCCAGCCTCTCCAATATTCATTCCTGACCTATTTACAGAAAATGGATTTGTTTTCTCATCAGAAAATACTTCAAGAGCATTAAAACCATATGATGGCGTACTTGCAATAGGGTCGACTCCTCCGACAATAACTGATGTACAGACGTTTTCTTCAAGTAGCTGTTTTGCAAGAACAAATGCTTTTATCCCTGAAGAACAAGCCGTAGATACACTGCAAGCAAAACTGTTAAGATGTAAATAATTTTTTAAAAATTCAGCAGGATTTCCCAGTTCAGCATAATGCTTGTTGAAAGTGTTTGTGTACTCTTCAATACCTGCGTTGGTTGTTGCAATTACTATTCCTGTTTTGTCTGGATTTATAGACTCCAGGTTGAGTCTGTCTGCTAGATAACTTATTATACTATTGCATCTTAACTCTTGTTGAGGAAGTTTTTCTTTTATTTTTCCAAAATAAAAGTCTTTCCCTTTTATTATTGAGTTATCTTTTTCCAGTTGTTTTGCGTGTATGCCGACAGCATTTGTAATAACAATCTTTTCCATGTTAATATATTACCATGAATAGCTTGGAATTTTTTATTTATAAATATTCTATAAGTAATGGTGCGAATATTGATTTGTCATCAATTCCAATGATGCTAAGACGAAAGCTTTCTCCGGTTGGAAAAATTGCAATGCATACAATGTTAAATTGCTATTCAGGTGGAGAGCCTGAATTGGTGTATGCTTCAAGGTATGGTGAATTAGAACGGATGCTAAAACTTATCAATCAACAGAAAGAAGAAAATGAAATTTCTCCTGCAGGTTTTAGTTTTTCTGTGCATAATTCGACAGTAGGCTTGTTTTCTTTAATAAATAAAATCCATAGTGGATATAATTCAATTGCAGCTTGTAAAAATACATTATCGAATGCTTTGCTGGTATCTGTTATGGCTCGAAAGGAAGTTTTATTCTGTTATGCAGAGTCAGTTGATAGATATGAAAGCTGTTCGGTTTTGTTAGGAGTTGAACCTAAAAAAGAAGCTTTGAAGGTTGTTTGTACTGACAATAGTCAGAATTTAGAAGAAAATAGTTTTTTTGATTTTTTGGAAGGGAAAGTTGATTATTACGCTTGTCCTATATATGTTTTAAGGAGAGCTGATGGTTAGATTTTTAAGAGGATTAGCAACTGTTTTAATCTTTGTTGCTTTTGGGATAGGATCTTTAATTCTAGCTTTTATTTACATCCCAATAGTGTCAATATGGATTAAGAAAAGTCAAAAGCGTCATCATTTGGTGAATGTTATTCACTATTTATGGAATATTTATACTGGTTTTTTTGTTAATTTAAAATTAATTAAAATAGATGTAACTAATTTTTATGAGCCTAAAGGGAAAATTATTGTAGCGACACATCCTTCCTTTATCGATATTCTAATTCTTATAGGTTTGTTTCCTAATTGTTTGTGTTTGGCAAAACAAAAGTTAATGAATAACTTTTTTATGGGGAAAATTATAAAAGATGTTTATATAACAAATGATATTGATGTTGAATTTTTTAAGGCAGAGGCTGCAAAAGCATTGAAAGATGGCTTTAATATTATTATATTTCCAACAGGTACAAGAACAGTTGAAGGTGAAAAGTTAAAGATTCATAAAGGTGCAGCTATGCTGCAAATTGAGACTGGCGCTGATATTATACCTATTAAGATATCTTGTGACTATCCATTTTTACAAAAAGGCAAACCAATATATGATGCAAGTGATAGAACTATAACTTATAAGATCGATGTGTTACCTGAGATAAAACTTTCAGATTTTGGAGAGATTACTTCTGATATAAAGTTAAGAAAAGCTATTTCTGAAAAAATAAAATTTGACTTTACTAATTAATTAAGTTATAAATGTTAATATAGGTGAATTAAGATGAGTTTGGAAAAAGATATTAAGACTCTTATTATAGAGTCATTGGAATTAGAAGATATTACAGTTGATGATATTGATGATAACGAAGCTCTTTTTGTAAGTGGTTTAGGGTTGGATTCAATAGATGCATTGGAGCTTGGTATGGCTTTGAAAAAGAAGTATAATGTAGAATTAAGCTCTGATAAGGATGAAAATAAGAAGTATTTTTATTCGGTAAAGACTATTGCTGATTATTTAAGAAAACAAGGAATTTAGTGTGAGTAATAAATATACAAAAGAAGAAATTTTTGATAAATTAAAGTCAATTTTGGTTGATGATTTTGAAATTGATGAGGATATGATCAAGCCTGATGCAAATCTTTTTGAGGATTTGGAGCTTGATAGTATTGATGCTGTTGACTTAGCTGTAAAATTGCAGATTTTTACTGAGAAAAAAATATCGCCTGAAAATTTTAAACAAATAAAGACTATTGATGATGTGGTTTTGGCAATTGAAGAACTTATTAAAGAAGATTAAGTTTGTGTTCCCTATTATAGGTACGATTTTGATTGTTTGCTTATTCCATTTTAGTAAGCTTTATTTTTTAAAGTTTTATCCTGTTGTGATGAATTTTTTTATATTTTCAGTATTTTTTTCTTCTCTTTTTTGTCAAGAAACGATTATTCAAAAATTTGTAAAAAAACTCGATGGTGAATTGACTGATTTTTCGAGAAATTATACACGAAAGTTGACGTATGTTTGGTGTGTATTTTTATTTATAAATTTATCAATATCCTTTATAACTGTATTTTTAAGTCCTGCTATATGGGAATTGTACAACGCATGTATTTCTTATGTAGCTTTGGGGATAATGTTTGGGGTAGAATATATAATAAGGATTATTTTGAGAAGAAGATATGAGAAAAAAAATAAAGTTAATTTGTAGTGATAATAGTGTTATAGAAATTGATTTTGATAAGGTATTACCACCTCAAGAGAAAATTTTAAGAGGAGATAATTGCTTAGAATTTATAAAAGAATTTTTCTTGAATAGGAATGGAAGTGTATATTTAGTTAGTGGAAATCAGAATCTGGAAGCTAAGATGCAAGAGGATGGTATTTATTTTCTTACATCTGGTTCAAGTACAAAACCTAAGTTGATTAAGAAAAATTTTGAAAACTTATTTAACGAAGCTAAGGATTTAGCAGAGGTTTTTAATATTCCTTCTGATTATGTTTTTGTAACTACAACAACTCCAGTGCATTTATTTGGACTAACTTTTCAGGTAATGTTTCCTTCTATGCTTGGTTGTGCTATTGATACAGAAAGAGTTTTTTATCCTGAGGATATAAAAGAATATGAAAATTATGTATTAATTTCAACACCATCTTTTTTAGAAAAAATGTATAAATATCAACAAGAGTTCAAAAATCCGCCAAAGTATATTTTTTCTGCTGGAGCGAAATTGAAGGATGAAGTTTTTGCATTTTTTGAAAAAAAATCAAAGGTGGTAGAAATATATGGTAGTACTGAAACCGGTGTTGTTGGGTATCGTACAGAATCGAATGCTCCTTTTATATTTTTCAATAATGTTTCATATAAAAAATTAGATGATGATGTCATTATATCTTCTCCTTATTTCCCTGAAGATACTTATCAATTGACTGACAAAATAGAATTTGTTGGTAATGGATTTAGTATTGTTGGACGAAATGACAGACTTGTTAAAATTCAAGAAAAAAGAGTTTCATTACCTAAGTTAGAAGATGTTTTAAAAAACTGTGAGTATGTATCAGATGCTTATTGTCTGAAAATAGATGATAAATTATGTGCAGCAGTTATATTATCTGATATTGGTATAAATAAACTCATTAAAGGGTGTAAAAATTCATTAATTAGTGAATTTAAAAAGCTTGATATAGAAATAATGCCTAAAAAATGGAGGTTTTTGCATGAACTCCCTGTTGATGAACGAGGGAAAATTGATGCAAAAAGGATTAAGGAAATATTCAATACAAACTTTTCTTATCCAATAGTGGTGCGTAATACTGTAGCTCAAGATATAGCTGAGTATGAATTAATCTTTCCTAAAAATAGTAATTTTTTTGAGGGACATTTTACTGGTGTACCTATTTTGCCTGGTGTAGTTCAGTTATTTGTTGCAAAAGAGTTTATAAAAAGTGCTTTCCACTTAGATTTTGTTCCGGAAAAAGTTAAGAGGGTAAAGTTCTCTTCAATAATTAAGCCTGACATGCAAGTAAAATTGTCATTGAGGAAAAAAGAAACCAGTGTAGATTATAAGTTTACAAAAGGTGACATTTGCTATTCTAGTGGAAGTTTTGAATTATAATATTTGTATGAAAAATAATATTTTCTCGGAAACAATAATAGAGGTACAGTTTTATGATCTAGATCCGATGAATGTGGTCTGGCATGGGAATTATATCCGTTTTTTAGAAGAAGCAAGATGTGATTTGTTGTCAAAGATAGGGTATACATATTCTGATATGAAGGATGACGGATATACTTATCCTGTAGCTAAAATGGATTTGAAATTTATAAAACCTGCTATTTTTGCACAAAAATTGCGTGTAGTAACGACTTTGCTGGAGTATGAGCCATCTTTGAATATTAAGTATCAAATATTTGATCAAGAAAGCGGAGAGAAAATTTTCGAGGCAAAGAGTATGCAGATTTGTTTTGATGTTAAATCAAACACGAGTGTTTATGAGCCTCCAAAGAGGTTTGTCGAAAAGTTGAGGGATTATGAAGAAAAATAGTATTGTTTTAGTCTTTTTAGCTTTATTTTTTGGAATATCATCTTATGCAGCCATTGATGTGTTTTCACATCCATCTACAAGTAAAAATATTTCCTCTCATATGAATAGGTTGAGAGATGTTTCTTGTAAATTTACACAGCGTAAAAATATAAATGGGACTTCATTAGTATCTGGAGGAAACTTTAGGTTTGATTCTAAAAAGGGGGCTGTTTTTGAAACAACGTATCCTATAAAGTCCACTGTTGCTTATGGATCTGGCCAAAACAAACAGGTGAATGATATTATTATTGCTGTGTCTAATAAAAATTATGCGTATTTAGATAGAAATTTTAATTTGTATTTTATTACAATGGATAACGGGAATTGGACTATTGGTTTAAAACCTAAGTCAAATTCGGTTGTTCATAGCCAGTTGCGTAATATTGTAATTGATGGGAAACGTGATATTAATAGAATACAGATTTCTACTGTGAAGAATGGAACAACGGATATTTCTTTTAGATGCGAACCAAATTAATTAGATTATTTAGAATATTATTTATTTTTGTGTTTATATCTCTGGTGGTATTGTTTCGACCGGTGAAAAGTGAGACAAATCTTTTACGTGCAGTTTTCCCGAGAGAAAATAATGTTTTGGTTGATTTAAGTAACAAATTTTCATCAAGGATAAATGTCTTGATAGAGACATCAAGCCCAGAGTTATCGGAAAATATAGCAAAAGAATTCGTACAGTGTTCTAAAGGGTTTAAGGTGTTAAGTGTCGACCCAAAAGTTGTTTTAAGAAAGTATGAAACATTTCAGGACAATTTGTTGTCTGATAGGACTTATTTATTGTTGCAGAGCCAAAATTATTCTCAGGTTTCTCAAAATAGTTTGGAAGCCCTTTACAATCCGGTGTTGCCACCTTTAGCCGCATTAGAAGATGATCCTTTTTTATTGTTTACGGATTATATAATGAGCTTGTCTGATGGAGGTCAGATAAGTGGAGCAATTTTTTATAACGATAAATATTACAATGTGCTAATGTTGGAAGTGAATAAAGATCTTGCATTATCACCTACTGTGTTGAATAAAGAAGTGAAGAAATTAGTACAATTACAAGATAATTTTAAGAGTGATGATGTTAAAATTTATTTAACAGGTACGCCTATACATTCTTATTATGCAAGTAGTCGATCTATTTTAGAAATTAATATAATTTGTATTTTATCGACATTATTTGTAATTGGACTAGTGTATATATTTTTTAGTTCTTTTGTTCCTATAATTCCCATCATATTGAGTATTGGATTAGGAATTTTAGCAGGTTTTTTAACTACTGTAGAAATTTTTAGAAGTATCCATATTTTGACTTTTGTTTTTTCTACTACGTTAATCGGTATATGTGTTGATTATTCTTTGCATTATTTTGTTGGTGGCAAGAAGATATTTAAAAGTTTGACTGTTGGTTTTTTGACGACTGCCAGTGCTTTTTTGATTTTGTTATTCTCTCAATTTGAATTATTAAAACAAATATCAGTGTTTACAATTGCAGGGCTTGCTTGTGTATATTCTTTGGTTATACTTTTTTATCCATTAGTTTTGAAGGATAATTTTACGATTAGAAAATTGTCATTTGAATTTTCGGATAGGGCAAAACACATAATTTTAGGTTTTGTTGTGTTAGTGTCATTAGTTGGGCTTGTGCGGATCAAGTTTGACGATAATATAAAAAATATGTACGTACCATCAAAAGATCTTTTACAGGCTGAGAAGCTCTTTGCACAAGTAATGAAAACTAATGGTGAGACATCTTTTCTTGTTGTAAAAGGTGATAATTTTCAAGATATGCTAGAAAAGGAAGAGCTGATTACTGATGAATTAGCATTAAAAGGTATAAGTTTTCAGGCATTGAGTAAGTATATTCCTTCAGAAAACCGTCAGCAAAAGAATATTGCATTAAGAAAAGAATTGTATAAAAAACAGTTAGATAATTTTGCTACATTTTTGAATCCTTCACAAAAACAAAAGTTGTTGAATAAAAAAAATCCTGAAAAATACCTTGTATATGACAAGGATTTTGAATTTTTAAATTCATTTTTGGTAGATGAAAATACTTCTGTAATAGTTCTTGCAAAAGCTTATGACGGTGCTATAAGTTTGCAAAAAGATATTTCCAGCCAAATCGAGAAATGTCGTAAGATTTGTGTGGATTTGATACTGCCAATATTTATTATTTTATATTTGATTTTAGTTAAAATATATGATTGTAAATCAGCTTTGAAGATAATCTTGCCGTCAGTTTTAGCTACAACATTTGTTTTTGGTACATTAGGCATATTTCATCAAGAGCTGAATTTATTTCATGTTCTTGCCATATTCCTTGTTATTGGTTTTGGACTTGATTATTCAGTTTTCAGGCATGGCGGAGAAGATGCATCTAAAGAGGCAGTATTACTTTCTTGTTTGACGACAGTAATATCTTTTGGTTTGCTTGGTTGTGCAGGCTTTAAGCTTATTAGCTCAATTGGTATAGTAGTATCTTTAGGGCTTGTAACCTCTTATATATTAAGTCTTGTTTGCATTAAAAGTCGGTGATATAATTAGTTCCATGAAGTATAGAAGATTAAGAAAAAATGTATCTCCAAGAATAAAAGCTTTAGCAGATGCTCAAAAGATAGCTTTTGCACCGCTTACTTTTCAGGCTGTTGCAGCTGCTTTAGATTTTGGAATTTTAAAATTTATTGATGGTAAATTCGTTACCGTAGAAGAAGTTATTGAAGCATGCAAAATTTCGAAGTATACAGCTGAGACAATTTTAGAAGTATTTGTAGCTGCGGATATTGTTAAAAAGAAAAATGATAAATATTCGAATACATTACTTGCTGATGCCTTATTGAATAATGAAATGACTATTAAAAATTTCAATTTCGTCAAAGATGTATGCTATTTAGGAGCTTCAGAACTAAGAAATTCTTTTGAAAAAGAAGAACCTATTGGGCTTTATAAGTTTGTAGAAAAATCTGATACGATTTATCCATTGATTCATAAATTGCCGGAGCAGATGAAGCGTAGTTGGTTTGAGTTTGACCATTTTTATTCAGACAGGTGTTTTGATGAAGTTTTAGAGATTATATTCAAAAATCCTATCAAGCGGATTTTTGATATTGGTGGTAATACAGGTAAATTTGAGATTGCTTGTTTGAATTTTGATTCACAAGTAGAGGTAAATATGATTGATTTGCCTGATAACATAAGTGTTGCAAAATCAAATTTCTCAAATGAACGTTTGAGTTTTTATGGCATAGATGTTCTTGCAAAAGATGTGAAATTCCCAGAGATTTCAGGTGCAGTATTTATGAGTCAGTTTTTAGACTGCTTTTCAGAAAAGCAGATTATACATATTTTATCTAACATAAATAGTGCAATGGATGTGGGGACAAAGATTTATATATTGGAGCCGTTTACTGATATTCAGCAGTTTGATGGTGCATCTTATTCATTAGTGCATATTTCTTTATACTTTACTTGTATGGCAAACGGCAAAAGTAAGATGTATCCTGAAAAAAGAATGATAGAACTTGTTGAAAAATCCGGTCTAAAAGTTGCTAAACGTTATGAAAATATCGGTGTGCACGATTATACTCTTTTGGAGTGTGTAAGAGCATGAAATGGTATGAAGTAAAAGAGCAGGCAGCTGGGAAAAAAAGATTAAAATTGTTGTGGATAATTTATAATCTTTTTGGGAAAGGTGCGGTTAAATTTATTGTCTTTTTTGTTACGCTTGTTGCCTTTATTGTTGCAAAACAGACTAGAGAATGTTCTTTAAAGTATCTTGAAGTAATCGGACAAAAATCTTTATTTAATTCCTTTAGGCATTTTTTATCTTTTTCTTATTCATTAGTTGATAAAATAGAATGTTTTACTGATAACTATGACATAAATAAAATAAGTTTTGCGGATGAGGAGCAGAGAAAGAAACTATTTGATGATTTATTGAATAATAGAGGGATTTATTTTTTGTGTTCTCATCTTGGAAATATAGATGCGATGAGAACTTTTTTTAAGTCTGGTATAGAGATAGAAAATACAAAGGTTAATCTATTTTTAGAAACCCGTCAGTGTCAAATTTTTAGAAATTTTATTAATGAAATAGCTTCAGAAAATCCTATAAATACATACCCAATTGAGGACATAAATCTTTCGACCTCTATTGAATTGAAAGACAAACTGGATAGTGGTGAAATTTTATTTATGGCCGGAGATAGAGTTGCTACAAATAATTCTGATGCAATTTTTACAAGAAAATTCTTAGGTCATGACGTAAACTATCCTGTAGGAGCTTTTAAATTTGCACTTTTAATGGGTGTACCTATATATTTTGTTGTTTGTACAAAGGAAGCTGAAGATAAGACTCTGATACATCTTAAGAAATTTGAATTTAATGGCAAAAGAAATGAAAGATTAAATGCTTTGCAGGATCAGTATGTTGAGTATTTAGAAACTTTGACAAAGAAATATCCTTACCAACTTTACAACTTTTACGACTTTTTAAATTAACAGATTTGCAATATATCTCAATTTATGCCAAAATAAATAAAAGGGAGAAGTGAGATAGATATGGGATATAATAATATAAAAGCTATGATTATGGCAGCAGGTGTAGGTTCAAGACTGGATCCTTTGACGCAACTTGTTCCAAAACCGCTAGTACCAATTGCAAACAGACCTGTTATGGATATTTTGTTTGAAAATCTTTCATCACTTGGTGTAAAAGATGTTATTTCAAATACATACTATCTTGCTGATCAAATTATAGATAGATATAAACAAAATAATTTTGGTATAAATTTTAATTACATAAAAGAAGAATCTCTTTCAGGTACTGCAGGAGGTTTGAAAAAATGCCAGTATTTTTTCTCAGAAGGTGATACGTTTTTAGTTCTCTCTGCTGACGGGCTTTCAAATGCAGATATAGAAAAAGGTATTGAAATTCATCGTAATTCAAATGCAATTGCAACGATTGGAATAAAAGAAGTTCCAATGGAAGAAGTTCCACACTTTGGTGTAGTTGTTACAGATGATGATGGATATATAAAAGAGTTTCAGGAAAAACCTTCAATAGAAGATGCTAAGAGCAATTTTATAAATACTGGGATATATATTTTTGATTATAAAATATTCGATTATATTCCTGCAGATACATTTTATGATTTTGCAAAAAATGTATTCCCTAAGCTTTTAGTTGAAAGACAGATAAACACTTTTGAAATAAAAGAATACTGGAGCGATATCGGAACACTTGACCAGTACAAGCAGTCTACTCAGGATTTATTTAAAGGTCTATGTGACTTTAAGCATGTCGAGATTGTTACACAAGGTTTCGGATCCTATATTTGTGGTAACAGTAAAATCGATAATACTGTTAAATTTATAGGGAATTCTACCATTGGTGATAATTGCACGATTGGCAAAAATGTGGTGATCGAAAATAGTATTATTTGGGATAATGTCACAGTAGAAGATGGTGTTAGCTTGAAAAATTGTGTAATCGCTTCTAATAGCAGGGTTGGTGCAGACTTGTATTCTCAAATAATAGGAGCAAATCAGTCAATACAAAAAGAAATAATAAAAATTCAGGGTTGATTTTTTTTCTATTTAATGATAACTTATATATACAAGCAAACGCTGTGGGACTATGGCGCAGCGGTAGCGCAGGGGACTCATAATCCCTTGGTCGTGGGTTCGAATCCCTCTGGTCCCAAATAAAAAAGCTCCGTTTTTTCGGAGCTTTTTTATTTGAGTTATATGAATTAGATTAATAAACAAATTAAGCATTTTTTTCAAAATTTTGCCCAAGTAATTTTTTACTATTTCTATAAAAAATACGGCTGATAAGTTTATTTGCATCATCTCCAAAATTATCTCTAATTGCTTGTTTTATGTTATTTATATTATTTTCATACGCATTTTTTTGTTTTAGAGCTTTTTCACCAAAGACTCCAAGAGGTGCATCAGTTCCAAAAAGTAATCTTTCTGTTTTATCACCTTTTGAACTATGTAAAAGTTTATCTACAACCTCTACAATATGGGGTTTTGCAGGGTTGTCACAATCTACCCAGGCCAAATCTGCATAAAGCTTTGCATCTCCTCGATTTATAGAATTTATAAGCGTTTCAATTCCTGCTTCATGAGCCTTAGGACCACCTAATCCCATATGTCCAAGAATTACAGGTACATTTGGGAATTGTCGTGCTGTTTCGTAAATATACTCAGGATCTGAGACTCCAGTTCTTACAAAATTATGATTTGAATCAGTAATTATTTTACTATGAAATAAGCAAGGTTTATTATATTTTTCAGCTAGTTTCATATAAGGAATATATTTTACATCATTTGCAGGTAAATCTAGACATGCTGGATGGAATTTTAAACCTTTAATTAAATTTGGATATTCTTTTAACAATATTTCTATATTTTTTGCAGCTCCATGTCCTGGTTGGCATAAGACAAATAGAAGAAGTTTATCATTATTTAAACATTTTTTTAGTAACTTTAAATTTCCACTTAATTCATCCATATATGGGGAATTATTCTTACCATTGATAATACAATCTAGATTAGATATAATTACCCTATCAACGGTATCTTTACCTCGATTCAATTTTTTACTAAAAAAATCCAGCACATCGTTTGTACTAAACAAATCATTTGTCCACTTACCACAATGAACGTGTGAATCAATTATTTTACCATTAAAATTTGGCTTATTATATGTATTTGCTAGGCTGTTAGATATTTGCATTTAAAGTCTCCTAATATTTACGCATAAAGTATTAGGAGCGTATAACTCTATAATTTTATTTTTTTGCTAGTTTATTAAAAAATATTAAGTTAGATTTTTTTACTCAATTCAGCTGTTAATTAACATTAAAATCAAATAAAAAAGGTTAACTTTTTTTTGAAAGTTAACCTTTGATTGATTAAGGGTTAATTTTAGGGTTAATATTATGGTCTATTTTAAGAGGAATTATGCTTGAGCTTTTGATGAAGTGCTTTTGCTAAATAACCAAGTTCCTGCTGCGATTACTCCAGCTGCAATTGCACCCCATTTACCAGCTTTTTTAAGTTTATAGTTTTTCAATCCGTTTTCACAAGCTTTTGTGATATCGTCTGTCAAACCTGCATTGAATACTTTTTGATCTTTATCCCAAAGTTTGAATACATCATCAAATATTGCAGATGCATCTTTTACTGCTGTTTTTTGTGTTTTAATTTTATCTTTTATTGCAGCTTTGATAAGTTCTTTAGGGTTTGTAGAACCTGCACTTGTTAAATAGTTTTTAATATTTGCTTTAGTTGCAGCTTCATCTGCTCCTTTTAGACCAAAATCATCTGCATGTTCTAATAGGAATTTTTCCAAAGTTGCATCTTTTTTATCAGGAAGAGCTTTGAAAGTTTCTTTCAATTTTTGATAATGCGCAAGTTTTTTGTTTTGTAATGCAACGTCAAATTCATCGACTTTTCCTGAAACTTCATTTAAGATTTCTTTTAAAGCTTTGCCTGCATCTTCTTTTGTGTTAGCAAGACCTTTACTTGTAAGATAGTCAGAAGCTTCTTTGCTTAATTTTGAGGTATCACCTGATTCCATAAATTCTTGTAAGTTTTTAATGGTTTCCTTTTTTAGATTTCTTGAATCAAGTGCTTCTTTCCAAGCGTTTTGTGTAAGATTTTTTACATATTCTTTGTTGAATTCTTTTGCAAATCCTTTAGTCAATTCTTTTTCGCCAACTGGATTTGTATTAAAGAAGTATGTTCCTGCACCTGCAGCAGCACCACCTATAGCGCCGTATAGAAGCCCTGTGCCAAGACTAGAACCTTCTTGTTTTTGGAAAGTGTCAGCTTGTGGTTGTCCATAACCATAATTTGTAGGATAGCTTCCCATTCCTGCTTGTATTCCACCTGCTGTTTGTTTGAAATACTGTGATGCCATAAAATCATCACTTAATGCATTGTAAGTTGCACCATAATTGCTTCCAATTCCTAATGACATAAACTAACCCTAAACCTTTCAATATTTTTTATAACCTAACCTTGTATATATAAAAAATTTTTGTTTAGGGAAATTGCTATTTTAATTGTATTTACGTTAAGAAATATTTACAATTGAAGCTGCGTGAATAATTTTTCAAACTCTGGGAATGATATATCAACCCATTCAAAACCGTTAATGGCAATAGGTTTTTGACTGATTAGACCTGCTACGTATAAGCTCATTGCAAGTCTATGATCGTGGTAAGTTTCAACTTCTGCGTCTCCAATAAGCTCTTTTTTACCATTAATAATAAAACCGTCAGGTGTTTCTTCGATATCTGCTCCAATTTTTTTCAATTCATTTACAACTGCTTTTATTCTGTCAGATTCTTTGTTTCTTAAATCTTGTGCATCTTTTACGATTGTTGTTCCTTGTGCTTGGGTTGCAAGTACTGCTATTACAGGTAATTCGTCGATTAATTTAGGGATAATTTCTCCTTCGATTGTACAGGCTTTTAAATCAGAAGAGCAAATTTCGATATCTCCTACTTCTTCTCCTGCTAGTATCCTTTTATCAAGAATTTTTATATTAGCTCCCATTTTTTCTGCAACTTCAAGTATTCCGGTTCTTGTTGGGTTAAGACCGACATTTTTTAAGATAACTTTAGAGTTTGGTACTATAAGAGCTGCAACGATGAAAAATGCAGCAGAAGAAATATCTCCGCAAATTTCTATTTCTTTTGCTTCTAATTGAGATTTTTCAATTGTTGTTGTATTTTTATCAGTATAAATTTCAGCCCCCATATATTTAAGCATTATTTCAGTATGATTTCTAGAAGTATATGGTTCTGTAAATATTGTTTTACCTTGAGCAAAAAGACCAGCTAGCAAAATACATGATTTAACCTGAGCTGATGCAAGTTTTGAGTTGTATTTAATACCTTCAAGTTGTGTCCCAAATATTTCTAATGGAGCCTTGTTTTCGTTAGAATTGATTTTAGCACCCATAAGTGATAAAGGCTCAATAACTCTTTTCATTGGCCTTTTAGACAAGCTTGCATCTCCAATAAGAGTCGAGTTGAATTTTTGTCCGGCAAGAATTCCTGACATAAGACGCATTGTGGTTCCAGAATTCCCACAGTCCAAATCCTTAATTGGAGCTTTTAGTATGCCGGTTGAAGATAATTTTAATGTTGTATCATTTATAAATTCGTGTTCAATTCCCAAAGAATAGCATACTTTAAGAGAAGAATGTGGATCTTCTCCTTTTGAAAAGTTTTTGATAAGAGAAGTCCCTTTTGCAAGTGATGCAAACATAACTGCTCTGTGTGAAATTGATTTGTCCGAAGGTATAGTTACTTCGCCTTTAAGTCCGTTTAAATTTTTATTAACAATCTTTTGCATAGTACATATTCTAGCATATAATAATTTTATGGAGAATATTTTTATTGAAACAGAAAGATTAATTTTACGAAAGATGGAAGACACAGACTTTAAGATTTTAGCTTCCATGTTGAAAAATCCTAGTGTAATGTATGCATGGGAGTATGTTTTTGAAGATATTGATATTCTTGCTTGGATAAAGAAAAATCGAGAGTATTATTGGAAATATGGTCTAGGGTTTTTCCTTGCAGTGGATAAAACATTAAATGAAGTTGTCGGTCAAATAGCTTTGATGCCTGATAATATTGAAGGTATTGATTATTACGAAATTGGTTATATGCTTCGTGAAGAGTTTTTTCATCAAGGTTATGCAAGGGAAGCAGTGAAAGCAATGATAGAATATGCTTTTGCAAATCTTGATACAGAGTCAGTTATTTTTGAGATACGGCCTGAAAATATTCAATCCATAAAAGTTGCAGAGTTTTTTAATGCAAAAGTGACAGGGGAGTTTGTAAAAAATGTTCAAGGCAAAAAGATGAAACATTTAATCTATACTTTGAAAAAAGAAGATTTTGTGCTAAGCTGAAGGAAACTTATATAGAGAGGTGTCCGAGCGGTTTAAGGTGCAATCTTGGAAAGGTTGTGTGGGAGCAATTCCACCGAGGGTTCGAATCCCTTCCTCTCTGAATTAAATAAAAAGAGGTCTTTGTGACCTCTTTTTTGTTTAATTCCTTTATGATATATGTTTCAAGTGGACATTACTAATTCCATTTAATACTATGTTCTTAAAAATAATATAGTAAAATTATTTCTCAGGTTTTAATTTTTCGATATTAATTCCTAATCTTGCTTGTTCCATTTTTACATAAGCTCTCATAAAATCTTTATCTTTAGCTGTAACCTCATTTAATGGATTCATCGCAATATTGTTCGCAATTGTATCTGCTGCAACTTTTAATGGTGACGCGAGAGGCTTTTTCTTTATTTCCCCGCCAATAGGGTTCAGTAGTTTATCAATAATAAGATTTTTCATTCTAACCTCCTTTTTTGTTGTAACACACATATTTTAAGTAATGATATGATATTTAAAAATTACTTTTATTGTTTTATGTTTTAATGGTTTGCATATTAGAATTATATTAATATTTTTCTAATTAGATGATAAAAACCAAAGATTGAAAAATTTGCTGAATTTGTAAAGAAATATTGATATGAATTACATTAAATTAAGCTTGTTAGGTTACATTAAGCGGACTGCAAAATTGTTATTTTGTAAGTTGGGTTAGAACTCCAATCTATAGTAATTTAAACTAGTAAAAAAAAAGACGCCTTTCAATTTAGATTTATGGTTTCTCCATCATCTGGGATTAAGATGTTTTTAATTTTTTCTTTATTTATAAAATTTCTCAAATCATTTCTTGTTATTGTTAAATGACTTACTGTGTCCATATGGCTAGCTATTATAGTTGATTTAGGAGCTTGGTTAAGTAGTTCTTTGATATCATCAATATTCATTATTAGACGTTCTCCATTTAATACGGTCGCAGCACAAGCATTTATAATGATTACATCTGGTAGATATTTATTTAATGTATCTTCTACTTCTTTGCACCATATTGTATCACCTGCAACATATAGAACTTTTTCGTTTTGGGATTTGAATACTATTCCCATTGCATCATATGGCATTCCTATTGACTCACATAATGGTTTAACTATTTCTTTTCTTCCGTGTTGAGTTCCGGTTTTGTATAATGTAATTTTGTCGTATTTAGAGCCTTCAATTGACAAAATTTCAACATTTTTGAATCCTTTTGATTCAACGTACAATTTATCGCTTTCTGACTGAACAAAAATTTTTATATTTTTATCAAGTTCTGTCTCCGCAATTTCGTCCCAGTGGTCAGGGTGTATATGTGTAATAATTACAGCATCAACATCAATAATTTTTTTTATATCGAAAGGCAAATCAACTCTTGGTTGACGAACTTGAGCGTTTACTGCTGTATCAAACCCAGGCATACTGTCTTTCGGTAATAGCCAAGGATCAATTAGAAATTTTGTATTATTATATTCCACAATAATTGTTGCGTTTCTAATCTGAGTAATTTTCATATTTTTCCTCCTTTTTCGTGTTAATTTTAAATAATTATTTCCTTTTTGACAAGTACATACTTTTTTGTATAATACTTACTAAAAAGTAACTAAGGATTTGTGTTTTATGTCTAATCGAAAAAAGGAAGAATATCAATGCCCTCTTGAGGTTACTATGGAGATTATAGGAGGGAAATACAAAGGTGTTATTATTGGGCATCTTATTGGTAAAACTTTAAGGTATAGTGAATTGAAAAATTTAATACCTCACGCTACACCTAAAATGCTTATTCAACAGTTAAAAGAGCTAGAGGCTGATGAAATAATTTCTCGGAAGCTTTATCCGGTAGTGCCTCCAAAAACTGAGTATTCACTTACCCCAAGAGGGAAGTCATTAATTCCTGCAATTATTGAGCTAAATAAGTGGGGGATGAATTATTTGAAAGAAGAAAATATCCCTTGTGCATTTAAAGGAGATATAAAAGATTATGCAAATCCTGATAAAGATTAATTTAGAACATATCAAAAAAATATAATTTTTTATTGTAGAATGAGTTTATGGAAGTGAATGGAGTTTCAAAAAATATTCTTTGGGTGGATTATGCCAAATTTTTTGGAATATTTTTGATGGTTTTTGGTCATTTGATAATTTCTGGATCTCATTTGTATTCATTTATTTATTCTTTTCATATGCCTTTATTCTTTTTCTTGGCAGGATATTTATATAGGCAAAAATCCAAAAAAGAAAATTATTTAAAGATATTTTGGGCTCTTTTAATTCCGTATTTGATGTACCAGTTTTTATATTTACCGTTGAGATTATTTGATTTGGTTATATTGAATGGCGAGCCATTTAGGACGACTTTAGTTGGTTGTTTGAATGGAATATTACAAGCTGCGACGGTATCTAATGCCCCATATATATTAGTTTGCGGACCTTGTTGGTTTATAATGGTGATGATTCAGTTAAGACTGATAGCCAATGTTATTAAAATTACGAATAAAAATCTTATTCTATTGTTAATTTCTTCTTTTATGGTTTCAAAATTTTTAGTGGTTTCAAAAATTCTTTTGCCTTGCTGTCTTAATTGTACGTTTGTTGCGTTACCGTATTTTATTTTAGGTATCTTAGCAAAACAAAATCGGGTGAATTTTGAAAAAATTCATAGTAAATATTTTTTTGTTGTCTATGTTTTCTTGTTGGGATTTTTAATGAATTTGTTGTTGCAACATAATGGTCTTGTAAAAATAAGTAGACCGTTAGAGCCTATGTATAATTCAGATCCTTCTCTTTTAATTATGTATATTATCGCAATGATTGGTATTTTTATGGTTATTCTTTTGTCAATATTATTTAAAAAGCAAAATACCTATGTGGATAAAATATCTAAAAATACATTATTTATAATTTTTGGTCAGGATTTTTTACTATTTTTTCTGGAATTGATAAAAATACCTCAAAAAATTAATGCTATCAATATTTTGTTTGTAAGATATTTTTTGATTTCGCTAGTTGCGATTTTAGTTTTGGGGATTTGTTTCTTTTGTATTTTGTTTTTTGAACGAAATTTCCCGCTTATACTGGGAAAATATCGTTATAATAAGGCTAAATAAAATCTTAATATACATTTATTTACAATTAAGACAATTTTTTTTATGTTTGTGATTTATTAGAGTAAAGCAAGAGTAAAAATCAGAAAAAAAGGATTTATAAATTGCAAAATACAGTGACAAAAACGACAAATTCAGGGAAACGAACAAGTTCCTTGAAGTTTAAGAAAAACAATATTATTTTACTCCAACATGTAGAAAAAAGATTACGTAATATTTTTGAAGAAGAAATGCATTCTTCCGATTCGATTTTAATTAAGGTCTCAGATAGTGTTATTCATAAATTAGCTCTGTTTTTATCAGGTTATACTGATAGATCTTGTTCTATAGGTATTGCTGGTGAGACAGCTAGCGGTAAGTCAACTATTACATATGACATTATTGATACTATAGAAGCTTTTGCTCAAGAGTATTGTGTTGACAACGCTATTACAAGAATTAATACTGATGATTATTATTACGATCGTTCTGAAATGGTAAAACAGGCAGGAAGTTTTGCAGAGTTTGCTAAAAACTATGATTTGGATATTCCTGAAGCACTTGAGTTGGAATTGATGAAAAAACATATTAAACAACTATTAAGTGGAGAGACCGTTTACCTCCCAAAATATGATATGTCAGGCACAGCAATAAGAAATGATAATGTTACAAAAGCTGTACCATCAAAAATAGTTATTTCAGAAGGCTTGTTTACATTGACACAAAAAGTGGTTGATGCTTTTGATTTCAAAATATATGTCGATGTAACTGGTAGTGTTCAAAAGGAAAGATTTTACAGACGTGCAGCAGAAAGAAGTCTTGGTTCTTCTGTTGATGAAGTGTATAAAAACGCTTCTGATAAAGCTAAGATTTATATTCATCCAACAGCCAAAATGGCTGATATAATTCTTTCAGGGGAAGCAGATAGAGCTGCATATAAACATTTTATTAACAAGATTTTGGGAATAGTGAAAGAGTTACATTATAGTAATATTTTACTCTATTCTTAGTTAGTTGAGTTTATAAAAAAGAACCTGCAAAATGCAGGTCTTTTTTTATCTGATAAAATTTGTTTTAATTTTTTCAACAGGTTTAGGAGTCTCGATTCCTGCTTCTTTTGCAACTTTAAGACTTTTTAGTAGCCAAGCCATGTTAGTGCCGATACCTTGAATTATTTGCATTCCTTCCAAATCCTGCTTTATTTCGTCCGGTTTGTTCCCATGTACCATAGCCCAGTAGTTTGAAGAAACGATAGGCATATTATTAAGGGTAAAATATTTGTATAGAACATCTAGTGATGCTGTAGTACCTGCTCTTCTCGCTGATACAACAGCTGCTACAGGTTTGTATAGAAAGGCCTTTTTGCCTGCATAGAATACTCTATCAAGGATTGACAAAATCCTTCCAGAAGGGTGTGCAAAGTATACAGGTGAACCAACAATAAAACCGTCTGCGGTTTTGGCTTTTTCAATGATTTCATTTACAATATCATCTTTGAATATGCACATTCCATCAGAATTTCTGCAAGCTCCGCAACCGATACAATCTCTTATTGCTTCTTTACCTGTTTGAATAATTTCTGTTTCAATTCCTTCTTTATGTAGAATTGTTGCAATTTCTTCTAGGGCTGTGTATGTGCAACCATTTGAGTTTGGGCTCCCATTAATCATTAATACTTTCATATATTCTCCTTTTTACAAATCTATTATATAATAATTTTTATGATAAAGATAGATGATTTTGTTTTTGGAAAAACTTCTAATGGAAAAGTTGTGAAAAATTATGTGCTAAAATCTTCAGATATTGAAGTAGTACTTTCTGAGTATGGTGCAAATATAAATTCAATTAAAGTGCCAGCTGTTGATGGTGAGAAAATTGATATTGTACTTGGGTATGATGATTTAGCAAAATACGAGCGTCAGGAAGAGTATATTGGTGCAACTGTCGGACGCTGTTGTAATAGGATTAAAGATGGAAAATTTGGATTAAATTCTAAAGAGTATTTTTTGTCCCGTAATGATGGGTATAATCATTTACATGGAGGGAAAGTAGGATTTGATAAGAGGGTCTGGTCTTCTGAAATAGTTGATAGTGGAGTGAAATTCTCTTATTATAGCCCTAATATGGAGGAGGGTTATCCTGGGAATCTTGATGTATCAGTAATTTATACTATTTCCGATAAAGGGCTCAAAATAAATTATGTAGCCAAATCTGATGAGGATACGATTTGTGCTTTGACTAATCATTCATATTTTAACTTAAGTGGTTTTGATAGTGGTGATGTCCTTGAGCAAGAAGTCCAAATATTGGCTGATTATTATACAGAAAATGATGAAAATTCTATCCCAACAGGTAGACTTATTTCTGTATCTGATACTCCTATGGATTTCCGTCAGTTGAAATCAATTGGTAGAAATATCAATGAAAATTATTATCAACTTAATTTTGCTAAAGGTTTTGATCAAAATTGGTGTATAAATTCATATGACGGTACTATAAAAAAGGCTGCCACTGCTTTTTCTAAAAAAACAGGAATAACACTTGAGGTATATACAGATATGGCGGGTGTGCAGTTTTATACTGGTAATTTTTTAGATGGTGCAGAAAATGGAAAATTGAATTCTCCAATTAAAAATCGTAGTGCTTTTTGTCTTGAGTGTCAAAACTATCCTGATGCGATAAATCATAAAAATTTCCCCCAACCAATTTTGAAGTCAGGGGAAATCTATAATAAACATATTGAATATCGCTTTAGTTAAACACCTATATCTCTTAGACGTTTGCCATCCATAAGATTTTTTTCGATTTTTTCTAGAGAAATTCCCTTAGTTTCAGGAATTAGTAATACGGTAAGTAGGATAAATAGCAAGTTCAAACCTGTATAAATCCAGAATGTTGCTGCGATTCCGAATGCATTGATAAGAGTTAGGAATGTAGCTCCGATAATCATATTAACAATCCAGTTTGTAGTAGTAGAACAAGCAACACCAAAGTCACGACTCTTAAGCGGTTGTATTTCTGAACATAAAATCCATACAACAGGTCCTGCACTCATCGCAAAACTTGTGATTGTAAATAAAGTCATAACTATAGCTGCAATAGATATCCATAATGCGCTAAATCCTGCATTTATCATATACAAACATACGCCAAGCAAGAATGTACCGGTTGCGATACCTGCAAAGCCGATTGTCAGTATTGGTTTTCTACCTTGTTTATCAACTGTTTTCATAGCAATCAGTGTCGCAAGAGTATTTGTAAGTCCGCATATTACAGTCGCAATCATTTGTTGTTCTGTGTTTGCAAATCCGGCATGTTTGAATATTTGAGGTGCATAATATAGAATTACGTTCATACCTGTAAATTGTTGCATAGCTTGCAATAACATTCCAAGGTATACTGCTCTTCTAACATTTTTATTTGACTTGAATAGTCCCCAGCCTTCTTGTTTAACTTTTAGGCTTTCATTAATTTCGGATAGTTCATTTTCAGCTTTTTCGTCAGTAGAACTTAATGATAATAGGACTTCTTTAGCTTTGCTGAATTTTCCTTTTGAAGCTAACCATCTTGGGCTATCAGGAAGTCCGAATACTGAAATCATAAGTAGCAATGCTGGAATACTAATAACTCCAAGCATCATTCGCCAATGTCCGCCGTAGCTGAATATTGTATCAGATACAAAAGCAACTAATATACCAATTGTTACCATCATTTGGTACATTGAAATCAGTTTTCCTCTGTCTTCTTTTTCTGCCATTTCAGAAAGATATAACGGTGCAACATACGATGCTATACCTACAGCAAATCCGAGCATAACTCTTGAAATAAGTAATAAGCCTACATTCGGAGCAAGAGCACATCCAAGTGAACCGAGTACAAATAGGGCTGCTCCTGTCATTAAACTTTTTTTACGTCCCAATCTGAAGGAAATCCAACCTGTTGAGATAGCTCCTAATGCCGCACCAAGCATCATTGTACTAACAACCCACTCTTGTAATCTGCTAGAGAGATCAAAATGTGTTGTGATAAAAGGTAAAGCACCTGATATTACACCTATATCAAGCCCAAATAATAAACCTGCCATTCCGGCAGCAAATGAGATGAATATTTTCATCCTTTTAGCTTTTTTGATTCGCTCTTCATTAGTTCCATTAGTGTGAATGCAATCTTCCATATAGTTCTCCTCTAAAACGTATAATATATTATACCCAGTGATTTTAGATATTATCACGTGTTTTTCTAAAAAATCATTTAAAAATATTAAATTAGTATAATTGAATGTTTTGTTTTGAATATCTTCGGGCATAAAATAAAAAAGAGGGTATTAAATGGTTCAAAAAAATTTACTTTTGCAGAATTTGCAAGATGGTTTATATGATGAGAAACTTGCTAAAATTTATTGTATTGAAAAGCAAGATGTAAAGTATTATTCTGAAAGATTTTTGAATGTTATTCAAGGCTTAGAACGAACTTTTGGAAGTGTTGAAGATGTAAGTCTTTTTAGCGCTCCAGGAAGAACTGAACTTGGTGGTAATCATACGGATCATCAACACGGTTGTGTTCTTGCCGGTAGTATAAATCTTGATGTTATCGCAGCGGTTAAATTAAATGACGAAAATATAGTAAGAGTTCAATCTGAAGGGTATCCTATGGATATAATAGATTTGGATTCTATAGAACCGGATGAGAAGGAATATAATCAAGCTAAAGCTTTGATAAAAGGAGTAATTGCAAAATTTAAAACTCTAGGTTATGAGATTAAAGGTTTTGATGCTTATACTTCATCAAATGTATTAAAAGGATCAGGATTATCTTCTTCTGCAGCTTTTGAAGTTTTAATCGGGAATATCATTAACGGGCTTTTTGCAAATGGAGAGGTCAGTGCAGTAGATATTGCAAAAATTGGTCAATATGCTGAAAATGTATATTTTGGAAAGCCTTGTGGCCTTATGGATCAGATGGCTTGCTCTATTGGTGCTGCTGTTTCAATTGATTTTTCTGATACAGAAAATCCGGTAATAAGAAAAGTTGATTTTGATTTTTCTAATACAGGGTATGCACTCTGTATAATTGATTCAGGAGCTGATCATGCTGACTTAACAGATGAATATGCTGCAATCCCAAAAGAGATGAAAGCTGTTGCTAATTATTTTGAAGAAGAATATTTGAGGAATGTAAATAAATCTGATTTTTATTCTTCAATAAGATCTTTGCGTGAAAAAGTTGGTGATAGAGCAGTATTAAGAGCAATTCATTTCTTTGAAGATAACGATAGAGCTGTTAAAGAAGCTCAAGCATTAAAAGATGGACATTTTGATGAATTTTTATCTCTTGTTAAAGAGTCTGGTTATTCATCTTATATGTACTTGCAAAATGTTTGTGTAAGCGGTTCTGTTCAAAATCAAGCAGTTGGTTTGGTACTTGCATTATGCCAAGAATTTCTGCAAGGCAAAGGTGCATATAGGGTTCATGGTGGTGGATTTGCCGGTACTGTGCAAGCTTTTGTGCCTGTAGATATGCTTGATGATTTTAAGAGGGAAATAGAAGCAATTTTAGGTGATGGATATTGTCATGTTCTTTCTATTCGCCCTATTGGAGGTTTTCAGTTTGTATAATAATTCAAGGAGATATATAGTATGACTATTTTAGTTTTGGGCGGAGCCGGTTATATTGGTTCTCATACAGTGTATGAATTGATAGATTCAGGAGAAGATGTTGTAATTGCTGATAATCTTGAAACAGGTCACATTGAAGCAGTTCATCCAAAGGCAAGATTTTACAAAGGTGATATAAGAAATAAAGAGTTTCTTGATGATTTATTTAATAAAGAAAAAATTGATTCCGTAATACATTTTGCTGCTAATTCTTTAGTTGGGGAAAGTGTTACAAAACCTTTAAAATATTATGAAAACAATCTATACGGAACAATGGTTTTACTGAAGTCTATGGTAGAACATGATATCAAAAAGATTGTATTTTCTTCTACTGCTGCGACTTATGGTGAACCAGAAAATATCCCTATATTAGAAAATGATAGAACTGAGCCTACAAATCCTTATGGTGAGACGAAGTTGGCTATGGAAAAAATGTTTAAATGGGTTGCAAATGCACATGGACTCAGGTTTGTTTCTTTGAGGTATTTTAACGCTTGCGGAGCACATGTATCAGGCGAGATAGGAGAAGCTCATAATCCTGAAAGTCATTTAATTCCGTTGATTTTACAAGTGCCAAATGGTCAACGTGAAAAGATTGCAATTTTTGGCGATGATTACGACACTAAAGATGGAACTTGTATAAGAGATTATATTCATGTGACAGATCTTGCACAGGCTCATATTCTTGCTGTGAAATACTTGAATGAAGGCAAGGAAAGTAATATCTTTAATTTAGGTAACGGTGTCGGTTTTAGCGTTAAAGAGGTAATTGAGACTGCAAGAAAAGTTACTGGACATCCAATTCCAGCAATGATTTCACCTCGAAGAGCTGGGGATCCTGCAAAACTTGTTGCATCAAGCGAAAAAGCAAAGAAAATTTTAGGTTGGAAACCGAAATATGCAGATCTAGAATATATAATTGCTTCTGCTTGGAAGTGGCATAAGAATCATCCAAAAGGATATGAAAATAATGATTAATCAAGCTATTAAAAAATTAATTACATATGCACTGGAGCACGAATTGATTACAGAAGAAGATAGAATTTATGCAACAAATCGTGTTCTGGAAGTGTTGAATTTGAGTGATTATGAAGAACCGGAACAAGATTTTTGTGATGTTGATTTAGAAAATACATTAAAAGAGATTCTTGATTATACCGTAAAAAATAATATCATAGAAGATAGTATTGTATATCGAGATTTGTTTGATACAAAAATTATGGGGGCTCTTACACCACCTCCGCATGATGTAATTACTTGGTTTTATGAACTTTGTAAAAAATCTCCTAAAGAAGCTACTGATTGGTTTTATGATTTTAGTCAAAATACAGACTATATAAGACGTTATAGAATTAAAAAGGATTTGAGATGGACTGTAGATACGGAGTATGGAAAACTTGATCTATCAATAAACTTATCCAAACCTGAAAAAGATCCTAAAGCTATAGCGGCTGCCAAAAATGCAAAACAAAGCGGTTATCCTAAATGTATGCTTTGCCCTGAGAATGAAGGATATTCAGGGCGAATAAATCATCCTGCAAGACAAAATCACAGAATTATTCCGCTAGAAATAAATTCTGAAAAATGGTATTTTCAATATTCTCCATATGTTTATTATAATGAACATTGTATTTTGCTAAATAGCAAACATATTCCAATGGTTATCAATATTGATGCGTTTAGAAAACTTTTTGATTTTGTGAAACAATTCCCGCATTACTTTATAGGTTCAAATGCTGATTTGCCTATAGTTGGCGGTTCAATTCTTTCTCATGAACATTTTCAGGGAGGAAATTATGAGTTTGCAATGGCTCGGGCAGAGATTGAAAAAACTTTTAAGGTAACCGGTTTTGAAGATATAGAGGCTGGAATTTTAAAATGGCCGATGTCTGTGATTAGAATTCGTCATAAAAATTCTGAAAGGCTAATTCAGTTTGCAGATCATATTTTGAAAAAATGGCGAAAATATTCTGATCCAGATGTCTTTGTTTTTGCAGAAACAGATGGAGAACCTCATAATACAATTACTCCAATTGCTCGTAAAAAGGATGATTTGTATGAGTTAGATTTGGTATTAAGAAACAATATTACAACGGATGAACATCCTTTAGGGGTTTATCATCCTCACAAAGAATTGCATCATATCAAAAAAGAAAATATCGGCTTGATAGAGGTTATGGGGCTTGCGGTATTACCTTCCAGGTTGGATGTCGAACTTAAAAAACTTGCTCAAGTGATTTTAGACAAGGCTGATATTCGCTCAGATGAATTGCTCGCAAAACATGCTGATTGGGTTGAAAAATTTCTTCCTAAATACCCGAATATAAATGCAGAAAATATTATGGAAATAATTGAGCAAGAAGTTGGTTATGTTTTTGTTAAGGTTCTTGAGGATGCAGGAGTCTTTAAACGGAATGATTTAGGGAAAGCTGCATTTATAAGATTTATTGAAACATTATAAATCTTTAAATTAAGACTTGAGTTCCAACAATTATTCTGTTACTTGCAGGACCGTTGTGATTGTTGCAGAATACGTAGTTCAGCATGAGTCTGAGAGCTTGACCTTTAATAAAATAGTTTAATCCGACGGTATACTCATCTTTGGAATTATTAGCTATTTCTCTATTTGGGTCAAAATGGTCTGCTCGTAAAAGAAGTTGAAGTTTTTGGTTAATTTTATATCCTAATGTTGTATAAAAACCGCTTGCTTTGTCAGTAGATACGAAATGTCCATTATATCCATCGGCAATTGCGTATTCAAAATTTGCCATAAAACGCTTATATTTATATCCGATATATGCCCCTGTAACTGTGTAACTATCGTGATTTTGCCCGGTATTGATACCGCCTCCTATTACAAGACTACCATATTTGCCGTCAGTTTTTCCTAGCGGTTTAAAATTAACCCAACCGGTAAATTCTAAGCCAGGGAAAAATGCATTAAAGTATCTGTCTGAACTATTTAGGGCAAGGCTATAATTTATAAGAGAATAATCTCCTACTAGTCTTAAGCCTAAAGCTCTTGTTGATGCAAATGTTCTGGATATTTGGGAACGCATTACAAAAGGTAGTGTGAATTCGCTCATACCACCTTCTACACCGATTTGGTTTCTTGATACACCTAGTAGGATTTTATGATGAGGAATTCTTGTATTAATAAAATACGCATCTGCTATGAAATCTTGAATAAAATCCCTGTGGTTGTGCGGTTTTAAGTTAAACAATCCCTGAAATCCTGTATATTTATCTTTCATTGTAGATATTACACCAAGTTGTATGTATTCATTTACGTAGCTTGTATCATAATCGGAATCTTCAAAGTAATTGTTGAAAGTACTGTGATATGCCCCATAGAATTGGATTTTATCAATAGGACCTTTCGAAAACGTAAATGTTAATTCATCCTTAAGTAAATATGATGGGATGTCAGTTCTTTCTATTTCAGCTTTGTATATTTTTTCGAAAAGTCCTTCTTTTCTTTCTTCCTCTTTTTTTAACTCAAGTTCAATAGGAGATTCTTCTTCTATTTCTGTAAATTCTGCAAATTCACTGTCTGAATTGTCGAGGATTTTTTCATCTTCTTCTAAAGCTTCCTCTTCTAATATTTTTTCTTCTGCTTTTTTAGTTTGATTTTTAGGTATAGGGATTGAGTTATTTATATTTTTTTGAATTTGTATTTGAGTAATTGCATCAGAAAAAGCTTCTGCATTGCAATTTTTTTGCATGCAGATTAGAGTAATTGCTATCGCTAAAAATATTCTAAAACTTTTCCACACACTTTAATACTACAACTTTAATATTTTAAATCTAGGTAATGTTGAGTAATATAAATGAATATGAAATTAGTTCTCAATTTTTGTATTATTTTTAATAAGATATTTCGCAATTATTTCGCAGGCATCAGATACAAATTTTGTGCAAGGCCTTTCTTTGTAATATTGAGCAGTTCTTTTAGATGGTGTTGGTGTGTCTGATTTTATTTTCAAATTAAGTAATTCTCTACAAATTATGGTATTGTGCTTTAGTTCAAATTCTTTTGCAAGTTTTTGAATTCTTTTGTAGTGTTCTTCTTTTATTTTGTTGTCATTGGAAGATGTGTATCCGTCTTTAAGCCCTGCAATCATAAACATAGCACTGACAGCACCACATACTTCTCTTAAACGCCCCATGCCTCCGCCGAAAGATGATGATAGTTTAAATGCAGATTCTATGTCCATTCCAACTTCTTCTGCAAAGGTACAAAAAACTGACTGAGCGCAGTTGTATCCTTGTAAGAATAGGGCTTCACCATTCTTTTTGTATGTTTCAATATCTTTCATAATTATATTCTAACTCAAATATATTTTTAATAAAAAAAGGAGCCAATGGCTCCGTTGGAATTAAGAATAGCTGGAAGTATGAAAAAGATTTAATTATATTTAACTCCTATTATTTTATTATGGCAATTACCCACTTGAGCAATTGAGTAAAATATTATAAGTTTTTATATTGCCAATATGAAAAATATGAAAGATTTTTATTTAAAACACAGATTAAATATCGGGATATTATTTTTTGTATTAATGTTATTTTTTCTTTTTTATACATTAAACAAAATGCACAATGTGAATATTACGGTTGAATTTAAGGATTTAAGACCTTTTCATCATAAGATAGATGTCTATTATAAGGGGTTTAAAATCGGACACGCAGGAGATTTACGTCCGGCAGATGATTATCAAACTACACTGATGTCAGTGACTTTGCATGCCAAGGATTTAAAATTGCCCGTAAATATGGTTGCCAAGCTAAAACGTGAAAAAAGCGGAAGACGTGAGGTTGACTATGTTGATTTGATATATCCGGAAAATCCTTCTTTTTTCCAATTAGAAAGCGGGGATAAAATCCCTGGCACTGTAACTATTGATTTTGATACATTTTTAGCATCTCAAGATCCAGACTCTTTGATTACGATTAGAGATAATTTGGTAAAGACTTCTGAACAGTTAGACGAAACTCTAATTGCTTTAACTGATTTGTTAAATGCTATGTCTGGCATTATTAATGACAATAGACCAAATGTTTTGAGCGCAACTCGTGATATAAAAATTATGACAAGTAATATGAGACAAGTTAGTGAAAAAATTAATAATTCTGTTTCTCAAAAGAAACTTACAAATACTATGACAAACTTAGATACTTCAACAGAAGGAATGAAAGAAATTGTAGATAGTACTACCAAATTAACTAATCAGCTTGGTAATATGACTCAAAAAGTTGATAGAATGCTACCAAAGGTTGATAGTATTTTAGGTGAAACTTATTCTTTAGTGAAAAATGCTGCAGATATAAGTTGTAATATTTCTAAAACAATGGACAAACCTTTTGGCGGAATGAGGATTTTATTCGGAAAATCAGGTGATAATCCTTCTTGTAAAAGGTGTAAAAAGTAATAATAAAACCTCCAAATGATTTGGAGGTTTTTTATTTAGCTCTTTCTGTTTCTTTCGTGATAAAAATAACTTTTATATTTTAAGTTATGTTTTTCTAAATATTCAGAAATTTCTACTTCTTTTTCATCCCAATATCTATTTATGTGGTATTTGTATATATCGCGGTATAGGTCATTGTATTGAGGGTATCTTTCGTTGATAAAATTAATTACTTTTGGTCTGAAAGTTCCTCTTAGATTTAGGTTTTCAATCCAATATTCATCTGTGAAGTCTTTTGTAGCATCAATAATATCTTTATATTTTGTTATTTCAGGGAATATTGGTGACATATATACGATGGTTTTTATTCCTTTTTTATGAAGTTTTTTGAGCGCATCTAGCCTTTCTTTAATCGAAGGAGAGCAAGGTTCAATCTCTTGTTTTAAAGTTTCGTCTAATGTCGCTATAGAAAAAGCTACACTTACATCTTTGAATTGTTTTAGTAGATCAATATCTCTGAGTACGAGGTCTGATTTTGTAACTATATTTAGTTTGATATTGGCGTGTTTAATTTGTTCAAGAATATTTTTTGTAATTTTATGTTTTTTTTTCAGCTGCGTTATATGGATCAGTTACTGAACTTAATAATATAGATGCGCCATCTAATTTTACAAGATTAATTGGTCTTGTTGCGTTTTTTATATCAACAAAGTCACCCCATTCTTCTTCGTGTTTTGAAAATCTTTTCATAAACTCAGCATAACAATATAAACACTTATGTGTACAGCCTGTGTATGGATTGATTACGAAATCATAGTCAGGTAATCTTGACGGATTTATGTAATCTCTTACAAGTATAGTTTTTTCTACTACCATGTGAAGTACTCCTTCTCAAATAGAATTATATTCATTAAAAAGATTTCTTTCAAGAATTAAGTTGGCTTAATATTTAAAAATGTTAAGAATATGACATTTTAGTGAGTTTTATGTATTATACTGCTATTATGAAGAATACTTGTTTTTTTATTGGTTTATTAATATGTTTGCTTTTAGGTAGTATAGCTTTTGCTTCTGATAGTCAAAAGTATGCGAATGCAAGGGCTGCTCAAAGGGAAGCAAGACAAAGTTCAGATCATCGTTTTTTGGTCTGTAACCGTATAATTGTTAACTTTAGAAAAGATTCAACATTTACTAGAGCTATAAATAATTATTGTGGTGATAATGAAGCTAGTATGTTAAATCTTAAGCAGGCTATATATCCATTATCAAATAATGATTATAAAAATTATCGTAATGTGTATCCGTACGTATCTTCTCAATTTGTTATTGAGTCAAATAATGCACAGTTACAATATTTGAAAAAGGTTGTACAAGATTACTGTAAATACAATGCTTTCAAAGTCTTGGAAAGAGATCCGAAAGCTTGTAGCTCTGCTCGTATAGAAAGCCTATTTGCACAATAGGCTTTCTTATTTTTGATTTTTTATACGATACCTTGAGCTTTCATTGCTTCTGCAAGTTTGTCAAATGCAGCGAGGTTAGCCCCAGCGGCATAATTGTTTCCTAATTTATATTCTTCTGCATATTTTTTACAAGAATTGAAGATGTTTGTCATAATTGTTTCAAGTTTTTTATCAACCTCTTCGAAAGTCATATAGTATCTCATACTATTTTGGCTCATTTCTATTGCAGAAGTAGCTACACCACCGGCGTTTGCCGCTTTTGCAGGTGCAAATAGAATATTGTTATTAATAAATAATTCAAAAGCTTCCTGGGTGGTAGGCATATTAGCACCTTCGCCAATTGCAATTACTCCATTGTTAATAAGTTTTTTCGCAGAATTTAGTGTAAGTTCATTTTGTGTTGCACAAGGTAGAGCTATATCTGTTTTTATAGTCCAGATAGGAGAATCTTCGTTTTCTCTTTGGAGGTATTCTGCATTAGGATGATATTCTAAATATTCTTTTATTCTTCCTCTTTTTACTTCTTTTATTTGCTTTATTGTATCTAAGTTAATTCCATCTTTATCATATATGCATCCTTGGGAATCACTCATTGCTACAACTTTTGCACCAAATTGTTGAGCTTTTTCACAAGCATAAATTGCAACATTGCCTGCACCTGATATGGTTACTGTTTTGTCTTCTATTGACTGATTTCCATTTGCTTTCAGCATTTCACGCATAAAGTATATAAGCCCATAGCCTGTCGCTTCTTTTCTTGCTAAAGAGCCACCATAAGAAAGCCCTTTGCCAGTTAGTACGCCTCCTTCATAAGCATCTTTAATTCTTTTATATTGCCCAAAAAGGTAGCCTATTTCTCTAGCTCCTACTCCAATATCACCGGCAGGGACATCCACATCTTGCCCTATGTGCCTTTGTAGTTCAGTCATAAAGCTTTGACAAAAACGCATTATTTCGTTATCTGATTTTTCTTTTGGGTCAAAGTCACTACCTCCTTTGCCACCGCCGATAGGTAGCCCAGTGAGTGCATTTTTAAATATTTGTTCAAATGCCAAGAATTTCATAATACTTTGGTTTACACTTTTATCAAATCTAAGTCCTCCTTTATATGGACCTATAAGACTGCTAAATTGAACTCTATATCCTCTGTTTACAATAACTTCACCTTTATCATTTACCCAAGGGACTCTAAAAGATATAATTCTTTCAGGCTCAACCATTCTTTCTAAAAGTGCAATTTTTTCATATTCGGGGTGCTTTTCTACGAGAGGTTTAATCGATGATAAAACTTCATTTACGGCTTGTAAAAATTCTGGCTCGTTGCAGTTTTTGTTTTTTGTTTCGTTTAAAACCTTTTCAAGATAGCTATTCATTTTTTTTACCTCTCTAATTTAAAGTACCGTTTTTTGGAAAAATTTTAGCATATTTTTTGTAATTATACAATTGATTAAAAAAAAATATCGGTTATAATTATATTGTGTTTTATAGATTTTAAAGGAGTTAGTCATGTTTTTAGAAAGAGTAGAGAAGTTACAATTAGTAGTATTTGGTGTATTACTGTCTTTAGCTTTGTTCTTTGGAGTAAATGCAATTACTTCATCTTTGTCTAAAGATACTATATATGTCACTGGATCTGCCTATAAAATTGTAAAATCAGATTCAGGTCGTTTAGAATTTAACATATCAGTAAGGGCAGCTGATAAATCAGCAGCATATAATCAAGTAAAAAAACAAATTCCTGTAGTTATGGAGTATTTAAAATCAAAGGGTGTAGAGGTTGAACAAAAAGCCTCAAATGGTTATTACAATTATAAATATGACGCTAGAGGAAATAATACTAACGAGATTGCATTTTATAATTTGTCACAACCTTTTGAAATAACATCAAATGATCCTGAAAAAATTAAAGAAATTTCAGTTGATATTCAAAGTTTGATGGATAAAGGTATCGATATTAATGTTATGCGTCCGGAATATTTTTATTCAAAGTTATCTGATTTAAAAGTTGATTTATTGCAAGATGCTACAAAAGATGCAAAACAACGTGCTACAGCTATGTTGAAAGCTACACATAACAGACCAGGAAAAATTCAATCAGTTCAAATGGGTGTATTCCAAATTACTCCTGTAGACTCTACAAACGTATCTGATATGGGTATAAGTGATACATCTACAATTGATAAAAAAGTTACTGCTGTTGCAAATATTCATTTTCAAATTAGGTAAATTTATATGAAAAAATTATTATTTTCATTTTTAGTATTTTTATCTTTAAACGGAGTAGTATACGCCTTTGACGGCTATATTACTCCGCCTTCTATGTATGATGCAGGATCTATAAATGCAAGAAATCTTCAAATGCTTAGGGATCAACAATTTAAGCGTCAAGAGATAAAAGATGCTGAGTCTATACAAGATATAAAAGACAACTATGCAAAAGAGCTTGAACAAGACTCTATCAATGAAAGGCCGTTATTCAATAGGATTATTAATGGTGGCTCATCTCGATTTGTGGAAGATGAAGGCAAGATAAAAATTCAAAGCATAGAATAATTCTAGTTACTTTCTCCTGCTCTATATCCACACCAAGCATATATTGCAGGTAGTAGTTTTTCGACGTGCAGATGTTTTGCAAAAGGCATTTTAGCTAATACAAATATACCTAATGCGTCATCGATGTTTGCAATAGCATCTTTTAAGGTAAGTTTTCTGTCAGGTTCGATATCTTTTGGATCATTAATTAAGTTTGATAAATTTGCAGCAACTTTCATTCCTCCGAACAATACTCCTACTGTAGTAATGGCTTTGGCTGTTATGTTATTTAATGATTTTACTTTTTCACAACCTTTTATTGTAGGTAATACAAGTAGTGGCGGGATTGATGCGTTTAGAAATTGGAATACACCCTCATCGATTTTGTGCTTTTTATACTCTTTTTTATCAACCATTAGACCGCTTGCAACACCTCCAACAATACTGCCAAGACTTGTTGCTACCATTTCTTTCAATCCAAAATGAAGTTTGAACATATTCCTTTTTTGAGTTTTAGCTAAAATAGCCATTGGAATTATTGTCCCAATAGTTGCACCCAGCCCAATTTTAACTTTTGCGTTAACAGACAAATCTTCTTGTTGGTGATAGCGGTATGTAGTGATATCAAATTTGCGTTTAGGCTTTTTGTTTTGATAAAAGTTTGCAAACTCATCACTTGTATATATATTAAACTTTGGATTTACTTGTGTAAACATACTTTCCCATATAAATTAATACTCCTAAAAAATTTTTTTGCCAATATATTTAATATTATTTACAATTCTAAAAGATTAATTACCCAAGAGTATTATAATAGTTGAGCCTAGAAGGATTATTACAGAGCCAAGTAATTTCTTTTTGATGTTTTTTTCATTGAAAATTTTGTATCCTAAAAATAGATTTAGGATTATAGATAGTTGAAAAAGAGCAAGTGCATATCCAACATTAATATGTTTAAATACATAAGCTGTAGTGTAAGTCATAATCCCGAATGATAAAGCAGTTAACAAATATAGAAAAGTACTTTTTTTACAAATAAGTCTGAATTCTTCTTTGATATTTATTTGGAATATTTTCATAATTAAAAATGAAAACATCAAGCCTGTAATACAAGTAGTAACAAATGAAATACTTATTGATGATAATATGATTACTTTTTTTATAAAGACTGCTTCTATTGCAGAGAATATAAGTGCAAAAATTCTGTATTGAATATCTTTTCTTCTAAAAACTTTTAATGAAAATTTTTCTTCAAGAGTGTCAAAAATAAAATAGCTGCCGAAAATTATCAAAAATATTCCAAAAATTCCACAAAAATTAGGTATTTCATGTAGTATTACAATACTTGCAATTAATCCAATTACTGCTTTGTATGAATTAATCGGCCCAAGTACAGATAAATCCCCTTTCATTAAAGCCATTACCATAAAACAATTTGCAATTGCACCTGTAATTCCTCCAAGTATTCCATATATAAAAAATTCCAAACTTAAATTTGTCCAATGTATAAAAGGTGCAAATAATATACAAACACAAGATAATATAAGATAGTTTGCACAATTTACAAAAGATGGACGATTATAATTGTTAGTAAGTTGTTTTTGTAATACGTTCCCAAAAGAATTACTCAGTATTCTAAATAAAACAGCTATGATATTTAAGAAAATTTGCATATTCGAATATTACTTAAAAATTTTTAAATAATCAATTAAAAATGAAGTTATCAACAAGATAATTTATATCTAATATTAAGAAATATTTTTTGTTAAATATTAAAAAAGGCAATTTTATATCTTGATAGTCGTTGTGAGGTAAAAAAGGATTTTGAATATGAATATTACTTTATTTCCAAATTATGCAACGAACAATCAGAATAGTAGATTCAGACCACAATTTAATGGTATTCCAAACAAATTTTCTAAAGAATTGAATGAATATATTACAGCCCCGATAAAAGATAAAAATGCGGAATCAAAATTAATCACATCATTTAAGGAGTTTTTATCAACTTTTATAAATCCTGAAAATAGAATTGGGTCAGGACAATTCGGTATTGTTTATAAAATTGATGACGAATTTGTCTTGAAAGCTCCCCATAATCAAAATTCAGGTATAGATTCAGTTGAATTAAACTCTAATCCTTTGATGGCAAAATTAAAGACTTATTATGGAGATTTTGTAGCAAAGTTTGGAGAATTTAAAATTCTGAAAAATGCTAAAACTTCTGATAATTTTCTAGAGGCAGGAGTGAAAGAAGGGATTAATGATTCTTGGCAAAAAATGAATTATTATAGAGATACATACTTAAAAAGGTTTAGTGCTCTGCCACAAAAAGCGTTTGATGAAGTCGCGGCTGACTTTAAGGTTCTAAGTAAAGAAAGAAAAAGTTTTGATACTATCAATCCAAATAACTTTCTTGCAGATGGGGATACCCTTAAAATAACTGATGATATTCAATCACCTGATGATAAATTTTTTAATAGTCTTGCAGGCATGATGAAAGTATTTTTGACATCTTTTGATAGAAATACTCCAGCAGAGTATGATGTTATGGCAATTGGTTTGCGACGTAATATCTTCAGAAAACTTATTCTTGCAGGAGAAAAAAATGAACTTTATTTCGGTTCAACATTCCCTGAAAAAAATGAACTAAATGAGGCTTTAAGACTCTGTGATATTCAAACTCCATGGCGAGACATTCAAGCTGATTTATGCAACTTGAGAAGACGTTATCCTAACATGGATGAACGTCTTGAACAAGTTAACAAATACATAGATGAGTTAGAAAACTATGATTATAATCCTTATATGTAGGATTTGTAGTTTTGTTCTATGAATTCAAATCTTTGATAAAGTTAAAATAGTTTTTTAAAGTTTTTCCAAAACTATTACGATCTATAAGATGGGTAATTCGTTGATTGTATAGTATTGAACCTATAGTTCCTTTTTCTTCTGATTTATCAATTGATATGATTCTAATACCTTTTGAGTAATAGTCATATCTGCTTGATTTATCTTTATAGTAGTTATATGGTAATTTTGTTATTTCAACTTTATCTATTCCTATTTTTTTTAGTGGAGTATTTTCTCCATATGTAATTACTTTACGTAACAAATTTTGAGTCCCAAGCCATCTGCCATTTATTAACTTTTTTTCTATTTTTGTCCCGGTACTGTTTGATATTGTTGTTGTTAATAATCTATCTATTTTTGCCATAAATATTTTACCTTGTCTTAAAATTTTTAGAGTCTTTGAATTTTTGGGGAATATGTCAATTGTATTATAAACATGATTTTTAGCTTTTTATTTTTACATTAGGTTAAATTTTATTAAAAATTTAGCAAAAATTTTTTTTACGGTTTTTATCCCTGTATGATTAATAATATTAGTAATGTAGGACATCATAATATTTCTTTTGGGTCATTAAATAACCCTGTAAAACCTTTTACTACCATGACAAAAACTGGTTTGGTTACGTTTCAAGAAATTGATTATAAAAAAGGCTTGACGCCTCATGCATTAGAAGAATTAGGTGGTTTTTTCTTAGACAAATTTGCGAGTACATCAAGCCATCCTTTTTGGAAGTTTTGTAAAAAAGGGTCTCCAAGTTTTGATCGTCAAATCTATGAAAGCTACAGAAATGAAGAGTTAATGGATGCTATTAAATCAAAACTAAATGATCCTGATGCAACTTTGATGGTAGGATTTGACAGATTGAAAAATATCGTTGGAGCTATATTTACAAACAAATTAGATGTAAATTTTCAAAATGGTAAAAAAGGTGAGTATTTATATATAGATTTGTTGGCTGTAGATGAAAAAAGCAGAGGCTTAAATATTGGAAAACAATTGTTAAATAATGTAATATCAGCTTCGAAAGACAGATTTAAAAAATCTTTTGTAGTAGCATATAAAGAATCAGTACCTTTTTATAAGAAACAAGGTTTTGAAGGTCTGAAGCTAAATACTGTTGAGGGTAAAAAACTTGAGTCATTATTTGCACCAGATAGAGCAGATTATCCTGTTTATGCAAGTTTTTTAGAAAAAACTATTTAGTTTAAGGGGAAATGAAAGGAGTATAAATGCAAGTATCACCAATACACAATTCTAATCAAAATTTTGGAATGAGTTTGAAAATTAATCCTAATGTAAAAAATGAATTAAGTAAGCAGTCTGTTGAGTATTTGCGAAGTGTCAAAAAAGTTGGCGAAGATGTTAAGGAAGTAAAGCTTTTTGATGTTATTCTTGATGGGAGTCTAACTCCGCAAGTCAAAAAAGTAGGAGATCCAAAATCAATAGATTATTTTGCAGAGTTAAAAGAAGAAGAACCATATCTTGGTAAGTATTGTTATACAGCCATAGATGATACAGATATATCTGGCTTTTTTAATCCAACATCTCCTAATATATTTAGAGATTTATACAAAACCAAAGCCGATCAAAGGTATCAAGAATTCAAAAAATTGGATGCACTCCATCAGGCAGCAGAATTATCAAAAATGCTAGAAACTCAAGAACTAGCTAAAAAAGCTAAAAAAGGGCAGGATGATCTTGCAAAAATAAAACAGATGCAAGAACAACAAGAATTAGAAAACAAAAAGGCATCTATGATTGGTGAGTTGTTGAGAAAATTTAAGACAATATTTTAAAATATCTAAATTCATTTGTTAAAAAAGAGAGATACCAACAAAAAGTATCTTTCTTTTTTAATATTAGATATCTCTTGACAAAAAGTAAGTTAATATTCATAATTGTTAGAGTTAGTGCATACGGAGGTCTTTATAAATATGAGTCAATTAAATAAAAAAGAACCTTTTACCTCAGAATTTCGGGGGGGGGGCACTTTTCAAAGCTAAAGCTTGATTTAGGAGCATTGGTCAGTTATAATATTTATATGATATGCTTTCCTTCACGAGATAGTTCTTCAGCCAAGCAAGGGTTTACTCTTGCAGAAGTTTTGATAACTTTAGGAGTCATAGGTATTGTAGCAGCTCTTACAACTCCGGTGTTGGTGAGCAGTTATCAAAAAAAGGTTACTGTAAACCAATTGAAAACTGCTTATTCTGTAATTTCAGAAGCTGTAGAAAGAGCTAAACTTGATTATAATGATGAATTAAGTCTTTCTGATGATATTATTCTTAATTCGTGGTATCATTCTCCTACTTTTAGTAAAAAATATATTGATCCTTATTTAAATGGTGTGGTTCAATATAAAGGGAGAGAGTTCAAATAAACAATAAAACTGGTGATGATCATTTTGTAATATGGACTTATAATGCTGATGATAATGCTCCAATGTGTCTCCCAAAAGGTTTTTGCTATTGGGTCGTAAAAACTTTTGATAACACTAATCGCAGAGTATATGTTGGAGTTGATTTGAACGCATCAAAACCGCCCAATATTGCAGGTCGTGATGTTTTTGTTTTTGAACTTATGTTGCATTCTCCTGTAAAACTTTCTTTCCCTGATATAGATTGGACAAATGATAATATTAATAAAAGTTGTGCAGATAAAAATTCATATTCAAGGCCTGGCACAGGTCAACTTTATTATAATGGTTTGACCTGTTCTACAAAAATAGTACGGGATGGCTGGAAAATAAAAAGTGATTATCCCTGGTAGCTTTTAACCATTAATAATGATTGTTACTATTGCATACATTTAAATATTAATTAAGATAGTTTTTGTTCCCAATTAGGATCGTTATTCATTATTTTTCTTGCGATATGTCTGATTGCTTTCATAAAACTTTTATCAGATTTGCATTGAGGTAAGACCTGTCCGCCTGATAAGGTTTCACAATCCATAGCAACTATAGGTAGACCGTCAGAACCATCAAGTAGTCTCAAACCTTTTTTGTAAACATCCATTTTAATTTCATTATTGGCAGATCCATTTATAGGAGAAAAAGCTAGTCTACAATCGTGTTTTGCTGCATATCTTGATATAGAGTCTATGTTGCGATTAAGTTGTTCTGAATTAAGTTTGTCAGAGCAGTTAATGAATAGTTCTATTCTTCTTGCTGCTCTTTTATTAATTTGTTTTTGAATTCTGGTTGCTTTAGAAAAATAATCCGGTAAAATTTTCATACTAACTCCTTTTCTTTCTGTTAAGTATAGTAAGTATTGTAAAGATAAAAAGAAAATTTTTTGCGAGTTTATTACTGTATTTTAACATTTAAATTATAATTGAATCGAAATGTTAGAAATATAATTTTACATACATAGGTAAATGATCACTGCCGAAGTCTTTACCTACTTTGAAAGATTTTAGATGAATATTGGGAGAAATTAGTATGTGCTCAAGTGGAATTCTAAAAAATGGAAGGTGTTTTGTATTCCAAGTCCCTTTTAAATTTTTTGCAAGTATTTGACAGTCCTTTAAGTCTGTTGATTTTAAGTATTGCTTATAAGCTTTTGAGTAAATTGTAGTATTAAAATCTCCAGCAAAAATAAGATTGGAATTAGGTTCTTGTAATGTATCTAAATTTATTTTTTCTAGCATTTGATTTCTTATAGCGAAATATTCTTTACCGGTTGGAGGTAATGTATGAATCCCATATATTTTAACATGATTAGAATTTGTGTATAAATTTGTAATTACTACAGGGACTTCATTGTCAGTCCAAAACTCAATGTTTGAGTCAGTTAATGGAATTTTGGAATACAATGCAATTCCAAAATTATCAAGTCTTGGGTGTTCAATAGAATACGGATATTGCTTTTTAATAGATTTTATTTTTTCTATCCAAACATCATTCACTTCCTGCAAAATTATTATATCCGGAGTCTCTTTTTCTACACTATCAAGAAATCCTTTGTAATTTTTATTAGATGTAAGTAAGTTATATAGTCCAAGTTTTATTGATTTTTGTTCACTTACTTTTTTATATTGTCCGATGTATGGAGATATTTCTAAAAAATTAAAAAATATTATTAAAATACAAATAATACAAGGAATTATATATTTTTTTGATAGTGTTATTAAATAAATGAACAAAACTGAAAATAGGAAACCAAATAAAAAATATTGAAATTTAAAGTGAGAAAAAATATCAACTAAAAAATTATCAATAGGCAAAAAAGCTATGATATTAATAATTGAAAAAATTATAAATAGAAATAAACCTCTTGTTTTTAAGTAATTATCAAATTTATTTTTCATTTTTTTCTCTCAAATTAAATTGATCCCAATGCTGGAATAAAATTATGCTCCTAAGTTTTTACATGTTTGTTTTTAAGCAACTAATAAAGTGTATTATGCATGGCATTGCAATGCTGTAATATACATTTAAACCTTCTTTTCTATCTTTTAGTATTCCTGCTTGTTTTAATTTGATTAGACTTTTTGAAATATGTGCCTGCTCGTATTTATTTAGTTTACTAATAATTTCGCATACACATTTTTCACCATCAAAAAGGCATTCTAAGACTTCTAGTCTTACTGGATTTGAAAGAGCTTTGAATATTTCTGCTTCTTTTTTAAAGTTTGTTTCACAAATATTTTTCATTGTTGACAATATACCATAACTGGAATATACTTTCAATTATAATATTCCAATTTTGGAATATTATAAGGAGGTTACTATTTATGTTTATAAAATTTGCAGATTGGCTTGTATATCAAGTATTATGTTTTTCATCAGAAACTAGCTTTGGTTCAGCATTACACTTTTTTGTGTATTACGTACTTAAAATATTATTTTTGTTGTTTACAATAATTTCTGTAATCGCATTTTTAAGAAGTTGTTTTGGTAGTAATTACAACTATTATTCCATTTAGTAGGTTTTAATCCAAAAAGGAGCAGCAGTTGGTACTGTCTTAGTTTTTATGATGGGTGTTGTTGGGCTATCACTACCTGAGATGATTATTTTATCAAGGGTTATGAAAAAAGAATTGATAATCAGGTATGTGATTTTTATGTTTGTAACATTTACTATTGTTGGGTATTTTTACAATTTTATTATTTGAAGCAAAAGATCGAAATCTAGTTTATTGACTTATACGCATAAGTCGATAAATTTTTCTTCTTCTCCAACATTAGTTACTTTTAGTTGAGTTAAATTTTGAGGGTCAAACTGGAATATATTTGCAGAAGAGAAAAATGCACCTCTGCCTTTTGTTGGATAAGGTGTTACGCAAGTATCGCCACCTTGTGGAAAAAATTTACTGATAAGTGACTTGATATTATCTACAATTTCGTTAGGTACTGCTTCAAATTTACCATAGTCATTAAAACCTCTTATATTGAAAAATAACTTTGGCTTGTAGCGTTTATCAATATGAGATTCATAAGAATCAAGTTGCTTTTCGATTGCTTTTACTTGCCCTTTTGTATCTGTTGGTACAAAATGAGAGAGTATCGCTAGGGGATTACCGCTTTTTAATTTCGCAATTATTCCGACAGAATTACAACCATTTAATGCGTCTGTGTAGATTGTATTAACTCCATCAGGAGTGATTTTGACAGCTGCACAATCATTCATATCTACGTGTACTATGGATTTGTCGCCATTAGTCATCAAATTGTGCAATACCATTTCAGGCATAGAATTAATATTTGTGATATTTTCTTTTGCGTTAGTTGATATTTTGGGAACAACTGTACGAGTTAAATTTCTAATATTACCTACCATGGCATATAATAAGTATTTACTATACAATAAATTGCTATTTTGTTAAGTTCTTTTAATATTTGTTGTTTTAGTTAGATGTATTGACTAAGGTTCTAAATTTGAGTTTATTTTATTTATTAGTTTATTGATGAAAGATAGAAGTTTATAAAAATTTGTTTGATCTTCCAGGGTAGTTACAGTTTTATATGTACTGAAATTACATAAATAGTGATAAATTTCTTTAATTTTATTTATTGATGTTTCATTTCCCAAATTTTTATTAGGATTTTCTAGAGAATTATATTTAATTAAAATTTTATTAATTTCATTTAAAGTATTTGTTAAATCATTTACGTATTGAGATTGACTGTCATGCCAAGGTTCTATTTTTTTGTAATTTTACAGCTTGTTGCTTTTCGATATCATCAAGAGAATTTGTTTTTAATATTAATTGAAAATTGCCTTTCCCAGACATTATTGTATCGATTAAATTAAACCATACTAATTTAGTTTCCTTAGGTGTTGTGAAAATATTTTGTTTTGATTTTGATGCTGATATTGTATCTTTTAAAGTTATTGATTTCCCAATTGTTGCATAATTTTTATATGCGTTTGAAAACAACGCATATCTTAATGTTTGAAAAATACTCAGTTCTTCTTGTGCTGATACAATTTTTTGTTTCGCGACTTGGTCATCATACTTGTTTAAAAGTTTCAAAAAATCGACAGCAAAAATATTATTTTTTTTATTTCCCCAGATTTCATCGGATTTGAAAAACTGTTCAGCACCTTTTAAGGATTCGCCTGTAAAGCAATAATCCATAAGAATATAATTTTTGCCAGAGGTTTCAATATCTTTTTTTGATAAATTATGTTTTTTTAAGTATCTTAGAAAAGTTTTCAACCCATCTTCTTGTTTTACACTATCTAAAAATTTTTGATATTCAGACAAAGAACCTGCAAATGTAAAAAAGCGGTCTGCACAACTCATTGGAATATCAACAACATTCTTTTCTCCAATTTTCAAGCCGAGAGACTTCCCGATACTAGATAATGATCTTCCTATGAGAATTACTAAATAATTGTTTTTCCCAAATCTTTTGTCAAATGTATTTTGAATGCAATCTGCTGCATAAGCATGAATTTTTCCGATGTTAGTTAATTTATCAGGAGATTGTGCTGCTATTAAAGAAAATTCTTGTATTAATTGTTTTTTCTGGCTTTCAGAAAGTTTTATGTATTCTTCTTTTGAAAAATTTTTGAATGCATAAATTGGGTCGATATTAAACAATTTAACAAAAAAATTTTTGTTAAATTTTCCATTAAAATTGATATTGTTAATACTCCCATTATAAGTTACTTGGGATTTTCTATATAATGGAGTAAAATTATTTTTATTATAAGTATTTGGGTAATATGTATTGTAATTTAATCTGGAAACTCTCATACTGAAGTAAAAATACTAAAAGATTTTTTTTTTGCTAGTTGTAATGATTTTGGTAGATTTTTAAATAGCGGATTTGGACAAACAGGTTGGAATATAGATTCCAACCTGTAATTCAAAAGTTATTCAACACAATTAATAATACGTTTTGTGCCATCTAGTGTATTAATATAAGTTTTTGATAATTGACCGTTATGATTTATGAATACATCTGCTTTAGTTGCTGTAGAATTTGGTGTAAATGTTGCATCATGATAGTTTGTAACTTGACCAAACTTATTAAAATCTTGGTGGATTACTCTTGCTTTTTTTGCAAATTGATTATGAGAGCCTAGGCCTAATCCTACAGGTTCATAAAAAATGGTTGCGTACTGCAATAAATTAGATTTATTATCAAAAGTCGAAATATCCATATATGATTTTTTATCACCATGAATAAGTTTTGTACGAACAAGTTGACCTGTTTTAGAATCAACTAAAGTATATTTCTTCCCGTCTTTAAGTGTTTTTGAATAACAATTCAAACCACTTTTTGAAGTTTTTCCTATTTGTTTTCCATATCCTTTAATAGTTGGCCCTATAAATTGTTGAATCCTTCCTAGCATATTACTCATAAATTTTCTCCTTTGTACCATTATTTATTTTTATTTGAGTGGTATTGTTTAATAAAAATAAAAGTAAAAATTTTTGCTATAAATATAATAAAAAGAATTGGAAATATTTATATATCTTCATATTATTTATTGATAAAAATAACTTTTTGTATGATGTCGGTGTCGATGAAGATAGAATATTTAAATTTTGAAAAAAATATGCTCTAAAAGCTTTTCTTAGCTAAAGATAATTTATTTTTTCTGTTGTTGAGGTTATGTCTGTGTAAATAATTGTTAAGAAAAAGCAATTTAAAGAAAATTAAAGACTTTATATCTTTAAAGACGAAACTAAAGGGGAAAATATTTATGGGAACTGTGCATCAGTTATGTTTAGAAACTTTTGGTATTGGTGGAAGAGCAATGCTAAAAAGACTTGTCGGTTTGAATCCTAAACCGCAAGCTTATAAAGATTATAGGAAGATTATTTCTCATTACCAAAAAGAAGTGAATAAGACTTCATGTACCAAAATAGACATAGTAAAGACATTTGAAGAAACTGCAGCTTCACATGGCTTTCAGCGTGAGACGTTAGAAACATTGCAAAATGTCGAATTCATAGAAAAATTTCATAGATTTCTTATTTCTAAAGGATATAAAAAACCAGAAGAATTGGTGTTTATGGAGTATAGAATCCCAAGCGGTTCTGGACTTGCAGCTGAAGCTATAAAGAATTATTCAGTTATTTATAACCCTAGAAGTATTAAATATATTGATTTAAGGGTTCCTATTCATGAGATGGGGCATTTAATGCATAAAAAATCTGGAATGTTATCTTTAATGAAAGATTATTATACGCAATCTTTCGGAAATGTTTTTCATAAATTAGGGCTTTTTAAAAACAAAACTTTTAACCATTTGACAAAGTCTGAGCAGGAAATTCTTGCAAAAGATTTGCAAAGAGCTTGGGATGGAGGTTTCTTTACTCATAATCCTGCGAAAGCTAGTATTGAAGAACGTCTATCTCTTTGTAAAACAGATGCTGAAAAAGTAAAATTAAAACGAGAGTTAAATAAGTTATATAGTGATTTTAGAAAAAATCCGGTTAAGTATTATATGCCTAATATGCTAGCAAATCGATGTGAATTTGTTGCAGATTATTTCCATTTAGCTTCAAGAGGTTTTAAATTTTCTCCGGAGATTACTGCTAAATATAAAAAATTTGGAGGACCTGAAATAAAGGGGCTCATAACGGAACAAGATTTGCAAGAATTAGATAAAATGAGGAAAAGTATTTCTAAGAAAAGTTTGTCAGATTATGGTTATACAATGAGTGTCTGATGCGAATACATTATTAAAGTCAGAATTTGCTTGCTTACACTTGCTTGTTAAATAAAAATGTTTTAATTAGAAATTAATTAGTTTATATCTATAAGGCTATACTGCGATGCCAGTTCATCAATACTAATATCACAAGTTGGCTAGTGATGAAAAATAATAACAATAGCAATTTTTTTTGCTCATTTGTTTTAATCAATGTAGAAGGTGTGTTTTATGAATATTAATAAGTTAAGACAAGTTGTCAATAATGGCTGGACTATAAAAAATCGAAAAGATATTAGCCAAGCTGTCGACTCAAAAGAATTCAAGGAAATTTGTACTCTTGCAAATCGTGCAAGACTTGGTGGTGATAAATTTCTATACAGCTGTGCTAAAGATGTTATAGCAGAGAATAGTTTAATAAAAATAAAAGAATCATTATTAAAATTATTAAATGATCATACCCCTTTAAAATCAGCTGCGATAAGATATCATTGTGAACCCAAAGGAATATTAGCATTTGGGTATCCGGAATATTACACAACTTTTTTCTCCAGAGTATTTATTGATGAAAAACCTGAAATAGCTGTAAAATTTAAGAGTAAAAAGGGAATTCAGAAAGCTCAACCTGCTCATTATGAAGATATATATGTATTGCTTCCTCATTATCGTATTGATGAACTATGGAGTCGTGGGAAAGGTACAGGCAAAGAAGCAGTCAAAAATGTTGTGTTGAGTAGTTTAATGAATCCTAAAACAAAAGGAAGAGTAACTCTTGATGCTTGTTGTATTGATGGAAAAACATCTCCAGCAGGATTTTATTATAAACTAGGTTTTAGAATGCCTGATCCATATAGTAATGAAGAACTGGAGCAATGGGTAAAAAACGGTGGTAATAGAGAAAATGCTCCGTTTTTAGCAGGTATCATGTACTTGCCAAAAGAAAATATATTAAGTTGCCTGACATACTGATATAGTTATTTTTTATTAAAAAAGTATTCATAATACAACTTAAAAGAGTAACTAGCTCAAGAATATTTGTATAGATAAAACATTTTAGATGCTCTTTCAAAAGAAAGAATAAAAGTTTTATGTGGATATAAAGGGGAAGGGGCAAATAATCAGGTTTTATATATAGCTCCATTTAATAAAGCTTCAGCTATTAATTATCTTAGAAAAATTATCAATATTCCATATAATGAAATTCTAATGGCTGGTAATGATAACAATGATATATCAATGGCAAAATTATCTCAAAAAGGTTCTAAATTTATCTGTCTAAACAATTCTAAGCCAAATCTTATAAAAGTTTGTGAAAAATTAAGTAAAGAAAATAAAAATATATTTCTTTCACTATCATCTGGTGCAAAAGGAATTATAGAAGGATTATTGAAATTTTTAAGTTAAGTTTGTAGTACTATTAACAGCATAATTGTAAAAGAACAACCAGTTGAGAAATTTTATTTTTAGTAAATTTTGACTAAAAAATTCAAGATATATTTGAAACACAGCCCAATTGGTTCAAAAAATCAAATTTCTACAATGTCTGCCTTTGAACAGATATTGTAAAAAACAGCTTTTCAAACTCAAAAGAGATTTTTGATTATCTCATTCAAATGATTAAGGTCTAAAAAACTGGAAATTTCTAAGTTTGAAACTTCCAGTGAAATGGTTGCGGGAGCTGGATTTGAACCAACGACCTTCGGGTTATGAGCCCGACGAGCTACCAGACTGCTCCATCCCGCGATATTTAATTTACAACATGATTATCGAACAAAAAAAAATAAAATGCAACCCCTTTTTTTTAAAGCTTATGAAAAATCGGTTCCATTTTATCAAAGGTGCAGTATTTTGTGTACCCGAATTTTTTTAATGTTTGATATGCTTCTTCTAGCCCGCAATTTACATGTGACGGACAATGAGAGTCTGTGCCTATAGTGATTATCTCTCCTCCAAGATCTTTATACATTTGCAAAATATGACTTGATGGCATTGTATCTTCAAGTCGATATCTATAACTTGATGTGTTTAATTCTATTCCTTTGTTTTGTGAGATAACTCTTTTTAGGATTTTTTCTATAATATGAGCAACTTTTTCAAACGGATAATCGCCTTTAGGATCGTAACGTCTAATAACATCAAGATGTCCAAGTACGCTGTAGTGATCAAAGTGATTAGTTAAATATAGAATTTCTTCATAATATTGTCTGTTGTATTCATCTTGGGTTTTGTTATTTTGAAATGATTGATTAAAAAGCCATTTATCGTCTATCAAATGGCAAGACATTAATATGAAATCAAAATCAAGTTGAGAAAATATTTTGTTAAATGTATCAATAGTTCCCTTTTGCATCCCAAATTCCATACCTATTTTTATTTTTATCTGATTGTTATATTTTTTTTGAAAGTATTTAATCTCGTCACTGTATTGTGATAATGGAAAACAATTTGGGTAATAAGTCATACAATCTAAATGATCTGTAATGCATATCTCATCTAAGTTGTATGAAATTGCTGTTTTTATTAATTCTTCTAGTTCAAAAGAAGAATCGTCGCTGTAATTTGTATGCATATGGTAATTTGCTAACATTTTTATCCTCTAATTGCTCCCCAAGCTTTTATTGTTCCTCTTTGGTATTTTATTAGGTAATACCCACCTTTTTTTATATATTCAATACTTGCTTCCATAAAAATATCCGGTTCATCAGGAGGCATTCCTACTTTAGCTCTTTTTTCGTTTGTTTCTTTTCTTGCTTTTTCTTGTTTTTTTAGTGATTTTTTATATTCAGGGTCATTTAATCTTTTTTCTTCATTAACATCCTCATCTACTTGAAAAACAGGAATAATCGCACGTGGATTTTTTGATTGCATGAGAATAAAAAAATCTTTTTCATCAGAAAGAGCTAGCTCATAGTGCCCAGGGGGAATAACTTCTCCGTTGCCATCAAAAATAGGTTCTGCTAAACTCAATGTCGGGTAGTCAGAATCTTTTAAAGAATACCGATAAATTGCTTGTGTTCCAAAGTAATATCCGGAAGTTTCTTGGGGAGATATTATGTCAGGTCTTAAAGATGGGTGATTGAATACACCGTTTACATATACGCCTTCTAACATTTTATACCTGCTAATAAATCTTTTACAATTTTTTTTATTTCTGTAAAATTTTTATCCAAAGCATTCTCTCCACCAACAAAAATCAAAGAAACAAACAATTCTGCTTTTTCAAGATCATTTTCTTTGAGCAGTTGTCTGTAACTTTCTCTCATAAGTCTTTTTAATCGATTTCTTTTGACCGCTCTTTTGTGAGTTTTTTTGCTGACTACAAATCCTACTTTGGTAGGGATATCAGGGATGCTTTTCTTTTTGCCTGCAAACAAAGTTACTCCACCCTTATGGGAGGAGTTTTTAACTTTATATGTTGCAGTAAATGCAGATTTTTTCTTTAATCTGAATTGTCTAGGGAGCATTAACTCTCCTTATTCGATTAAGCACGTTTTTTTGCTGTGATAGCTAATTTATGACGGCCACGAGCACGACGTCTGTTCAATACTTCTCTACCGCCAGGAGTAGCCATTCTAGCTCTAAAACCGCTTACGCGTTGTCTTTTAATCTTTGTTCCTTCTAGTGTACGTCTCATTTTTTAATTCCCTTTTTAATTATATTTGTCGTATAATTTTTATGTTAAATGAAAAATAATTATTAGTCAACACAAAGAGAGGGACAGGTTAAATAATATGAACAAAAATTGTAAAGTTGGTTTTATCGGTTGTGGGAAAATGGCTAGTGCAATTATAAAGGGAGTAATCTCTTCTGGCTTTTTAGCAAAAGATCGATTAAAAGGTGCTGAGATAAATCCTGAGGTTGCGCAAGCAGCTCAAGAACGTTTGGGGATTGATGTTATAACTGATAACAGGGCTCTTGTAATGGATAGCGACGTTATATTTATTGCAACAAAGCCAAATTATGTTGTAGATATTTTAGAAGAAATTAAATCTGAATTAACTCCAGATAAACTACTTGTATCAATTGCTGCAGGTGTATCTACTAAAAAAATTGAGAGTGTAGTTGGTCAAAATAGAGTTGTAAGAGTAATGCCTAATACTCCAGCGCTTGTTTTAGAAGGTATGAGCGGAGTCTGCAAAGGTTCGTTTGCTACTGATGATGATGCTGAATTTGTTATAGAGTTATTGTCAAATATAGGAAAATGCATTGAAGTTTCAGAAGACCAAATAGATATCGTAACAGCTATATCTGGTTCAGGACCGGCATTTTTCTATAAAGTTATAGAAGATATGGCAAGAGCAGGTGAAAAATTAGGTCTAGATTATGAAAAATCCTTAGAGCTTGCAACTCAAACAGCTATAGGATCTGCTAAAATGGTTGAAAATAGAGGAAATACACCAGTTCAAACATTAATAGATAATGTTGCGACTAAAGGAGGATGTACTTTTGTTGGAATTACGGTTATGAATGAAGAACATTCTGATAAATTATTTTATGATGTGATTGAAAAAACAACCATAAAAGCTAGTGAATTAGGAAAATAATTTGAAATTTTTGTTTACAAATAGGCAAAAAACTTATACTTTTTATTTTATAAGAATTAAAAGGTGTAAGTTTTTTTATGGTAGTGAAAATAAGTACATTCGTAAATAAATTAATTCGAACAGAAGATAAAAAACGTATGTTAGTGTGGCGACAAATTAATAATTGTCCATCAATAGTCAATGCGGCTTATGATGGATATACGGGGGTTAAACTAAAGAATTTTCCAACTGTAAAACATAATCATACATCTTTTTATCCCGACATAACAAATGATTTTGATGCGTTGAAAAAAGATTTGTTACATGAGGTCATCGGATTAAAGAGAAAAGTGTTTGGGCGTTTAAAGGTTTTGAAAAAATTTTTAGACAATTTTGCTACAGGTGAAAAATGGGATACTAAATTTATACCTGAATTTCCTGGTAGGGATAAAAACGGAAAAGTTCAATATGCATTATATAAAAACCAAATAGTTCCAGGAAACTATCTTTCTAATAATATCTATGGATTTATGTGTGCTGCAATAGGTCTTCCTGAAAGTTTCGCAAAATTCTTAGGTAGAATATATTCTTTTGGTGCTTTGGAACCTTTAATTTCAGGGAAATTCCCTAATAAAAATTTAAGAAAATTCAGGGACCCGGTTTCTGATCAAATGGCTATATCTACAGGTTATCGTGATTTTGCAGAATATTGCAAGAAGATGCAGAAGCTAAAAATTCAATAATATTACTAATTTTTGCCCCTTTTTTAAAGAATTTTTTGTTTAATATAAGTCCCTGCGTAAGTCCCATATTGCAGGCAGGGCACATTGATAGGATAAAATCTGCATTTGTAGCCAGTGCATTTTTTATTTTTTGTTTTGAAATTTCTTTTGAAATCTTGAAATTTTTTATTGCAAACTCTCCTGCGAAACCACAGCAATCGTCATAACCATTCATTTCTATATATTCAACATTTTTGCATCTATTCAAAAGAGGTTTTAAAAAATCTACATTTTCTAAATGACAAGGTTTGTGGAATGTTACTTTTGTATTTTTAGGGAATGTAATTATTTTATTTTCATTTTCCATTAATTTTAGTACTAAATCGCTAATATTTATGATGTGTGGAATCTTAATATCCTGAAAATACTTGTGGTATTGATTAAGTATAAATTCACAACTTGCGCAGTCTGTCATCACATAGTCAAAATCCCCATTCATTAAACTAATGTTATGTTTTGCAACTTGCTCAAAGCGTTCAAGATTTCCACTGGATAAAAAAGGCATTCCACAACAACTAAAATTAGTTTCAATTAGTTCTACATCAAAGTTTTCAAGAACTTTTTTTGTAGCATTTTCAACCTTAGGATAAATTTTATTGACGCAGCCTTTGAAGTATAGAATTTTAATTTTTCCTTGCTTATTGATTTTTTTTCGGAATAAAGAGCTAAATTTTTCTCCAATATTCAGTATATTATCAAATATTTGTTTAGATTGAAGAAATTTTATAATTTTACCTTCAAAAGAGTTTTTAAAGTATTCATTTTTTGCGCAGGCAAAAATTCTACAAACATCAATAGATGATGGACAAAAGTCTTTGCATTTATTGCATTTTAGGCATAAATCAAGATATTTATTAACATTTTTATTTATGGATAAATCACCTTTTAGGACGCCATCAAGCATAATAAATTTTCCACGAGATACAGCACAGTCATTACCTGTAATCTTGTATACAGGACAAACTGATTGACATAGTCCGCATTTAGAACATTTATTTATATCATCTTGAAAATCATTTAATTTATCCACAAAGACATCTTAGCACAAAATACATAATTACAGCTTTTAACTAATAAATATCTAGACGATGGCTCCGTGGGAAGCATCTTGAACATTTTTTGCGTATTTTGCAAGATAACCTGATTTTACTTTAGGTTCAAATGGTTTTAGTTTTGCACGCCTTTTTTCTAGTTCTTCATCGCTTACAAGCAGGTTTATTGAACGATTTTTTATATCAATCTTTATTTTGTCTCCATCTTCAATAAGAGCAATTACGCCACCATTTGCTGCTTCTGGACAAATATGTCCGACGCAAATACCTCTTGTTGCACCTGAAAATCTTCCATCTGTGATTAGTGCACATTTTTTACCTAAACCTTTACCGACAAGTAGTGATGTTGGAGCAAGCATTTCTCTCATTCCTGGTCCGCCTTTAGGTCCTTCATAGCGAATAACAATGACGTCTCCTTCTTTTATTTTGTCATTTTCAAGTGCTGACATTGCTTCTTCTTCGCTGTTAAAGGTTTTTGCATAACCTTCGAATTCATAACATTCAGGAGCTACTCCTGATATTTTTATTACACATCCGTCTTTTGCTATGTTGCCGTAAAGGATTCCTAGTCCTGGTTGAGTGTATGTTGATTTATCATATTCTGGAATTACTGATGTGTCAGCCCACGCAGAGTTTGCAATATCTTTTGTTGATAGTCCTGATACGGTTATTGTGTTATTTAAAAATTTGTCTAAAGACTTCATTACCGCAGGGATTCCTCCAGCGTTATGAAAATCTGTCATAGTAAGTGTTGATGACGGATTAATTTTTACAATCTGATGAATTTCTCTGCTTAATTCTTCAAAATCATCAAGAGTGATATCAATTTCTCCTGCGTTAGCAATTGCAAGTATATGTAAGAATGTATTTGTTGAACCTCCAAGAGCAAGATCTGCAACTATTGCATTTCTAAGACTTTCTCTTGTGATAATATCAGAAGGTTTTATATCCTTTTCAACGAGCTCAACTATTTGCATTCCGCTATCAAATGCTATTCGACGCTTTTTAGCTGAAACGGCAGCTGATGATGAACAGAACGGTAGACTCATTCCAATTACTTCTGTAAGACTTGCCATTGTATTTGCTGTATACATCCCTTGACAAGCTCCTGCAGATGGGCAAGATTCTTCTTCTAGCTCAAGCAATTCTTCTTCTGAAATTTCTCCTTTTCTGAATTTACCTACTGCTTCAAAAGATCCTGTAACCATTGTAAGTTTATGGTGACTTTTGCATTCTCCATCAAGCATTGGGCCAGCTGTGACAATAATTGTTGGAATATTTAATCTCAAAGCACCAATAAGCATTCCTGGTGTGATTTTATCGCAATTGGAAAGCATAACAATTCCATCTAATTGATGAGCGGCAGCAACACTTTCTACACAATCCGCAATTAAATCTCTTGAAGGAAGAGAATATCTCATTCCACTGTGTCCCATTGCTATTCCATCACATATTGCAGGGACTCCAAAAATAAAAGACTGCCCTCCTGCACTGTGAATGCCTTTTTCTATTTGGCGTTCCAAATCTCTCATACCGATATGTCCGGGAACAAGATCCGAAAAAGAACTTGCAATACCAATAAATGGTTTTTGCATATTTTTTCTACTAACTCCTGTAGCCATTAAAAGGCCTCTATGAGGAGTTCTTGCTATTCCTTTTTTTATATTATCACTTTTCATAAGTCCATTATACCTCAATCTGTTGCAAAAGGTGCAAAAATATTTTATAATCATATTAATAAAAAGAAAGGAGCGGGAGTATG
>CALVFT010000004.1 GCA_944326915.1 Candidatus Gastranaerophilales bacterium | reverse complement strand
AAGTTATGTTTACATATTCTGCTCCTGTTGAAACTATAACAAATTGGTTTAAGAAAAAATAGTTTAAGGTATAAATTATCACTAAATTTATCTGTAACTAAAATCCAGAACGAGTTATCAAATAATCATGAACAGGTTATTCTTTTACAATTATATTATTTGGTTCTATATCTACGCTCTATAGAATATTGAGCCAAATTATAAAAACGGTTAAAATTTTTATCTTCTGGTTTCAAATCTAGTATTTCAATATTATATTCTTTTGCATCTTGCAAAATATTTTTAGCTTGCTGATTTTTGAATTCATCTTCTTTATCTAGCAATATTCTTTCTTGTTTTCGTAAATTAGCGATTTCATCTTTTATTTTTTTCAATGCAGAAATTTCAATTGATCTTTTTTTTATAACTCTATATATATTATTTAACAATAATGCTTGTGTATCAGGATTATTATTAAATTTACTATGAAAAGAAAAAGCGCAGGCTACTTTTGCTAATTCATTATTTTTTCTATCAGTAAGAGTAAATACATCACCATCAACGTAGGAATTTTCTTGTTATTCTAAAATTAATTTTTCACCAGGAGAATCTTTTGTTAATTCTTCAAATACGGCTCCAATCCTATTTGTATCAATATCCAAATTTTTTACATTATTGATAAATTTTGCACCAAAATTAAGTTTCTGATTTGTTTGATATTTGGGAACCTTCATTTTTACCTTTCTTGGAATATACTTAACACATTAAATATTATCTGTAGAATTTATATCAGTTTATTGTAACACAATTAAATATTTAGATTTATAAATTTTAAAATTCTTCAATTAAGTTAGCAAAAAAATTCTTGTTCGAATATTTATGATTATAAAAAAGTAGTACTTTGGAGATTTACATGAACGAACTTAACAATAGAGTTTCATTTACCGCAAAACTATCTACTGAAAGTTTAGCTAAGCGGACTAAAAAATGGGATAAAGTAGAAAGAATTTTTGAAAGTAAAACTTCTAAAATAGACAATTATGAATTAATACTTTTCAACAGTAAAGATGACGTTGTGTTATCAACATATGATGGAGATTTACAACGCTTTAATATTCTCTCCAAAGAAGGATTCAAAAAGCTAGATAACCTAACAGTAAATGGAATAGCAACGAAACTTGCTAAATTTTTAAGAAGTGTAGTTACATGTGAAAAAAAAGCAAACAAAATCGTAGATGATACAGCTAAAGCCATCAATAAAAATAAACTGGAAGAACCTACTGTATCAATTATGTATGACAAAGCTCTTACCATAGCAGAAGAGAATTATAATACAAATTTAAATAAAATAATACAAGAAGACAATGTTTTTAAAAACACACTAAAAACAAATGTTTCTGGCATGACATAGAGGGTTAAATTTGACATAAATAAAAATAAAAAAAAGGCTAAATTACATTTAGCCTTTTTGGTGTGCATAATTTTTGTAAATAATTATTACAAGCATAGCAAAAATTTTTATGTTTATATTTAAAATAGAAATATGTTTTAGGAGGTATTTTAATGATTGAAAAAGTAGGGTTAAATTTAACAAAGTCAAATTATAAATCAGAACAATATAAACAATTACAAACAAAATATTCAACTAAGCCGGAAAATGTCGCCCCCCCCCCAACTAATCCAATATTATTGAAAAATTATTTTATTCCATCTTTTAAAGGTACAAATAATCCCAATTCAAAAGAGACTTCAATAACCAGTATAATGAATACCCCTGCAAAAAATTTAATGAAAAGACTCCAAAAATCAGCAGAAGAAACAGGTTATGATAAAGTAACCGTATTACATGTAATGAAAGAAGCTACTGCTGATACTATAAAATATATTGACGATTTAGAATCAGAAAAGACTGATTACAACCCAGATCAAATGCCGCCTTTAGCCTCTTTTATAATGGGATCCACAGTTGCTACTGCTTTTTATAATTCAGAAAACAGAAAAAAATTAAAACCTGTACTTAAACAAGAAGCTAAGTTAATTGATCAACTTCTTGATGAAAACAAACCAGATGTTAAAAATAATATTAATGCTAAAGATATTAAAATGTCAGATGACCTAATTGATGCTGTATACTCTGATATAATAGAAGAAAATTCAAAAGAAGCTTCTCCATATAATATCATCAGCGGTGCATATAACTCTCCAGTAGAAGAAATATATGATCACACTACAAACTTAATCCTACAAATTGATAATGCACTAATGACAAATAATACACCAATTGAAAAAAGACCATCTTTTTCCGATTTTGAACAAAAAGCTAATAATGTGCTAAAAAACATAACGTTAGGAACTAACATATTTGTTACTTATAATGCTCAAAAAGATGATCCTAAATATTTCATCAATACAATTCATAAAGTAGCAGAAAAAAATGGTATGACTAAAAACACAACAATAACTGAATTAAATAGCCAAATAGACCATTTATTTTTTGAAAATACTATAAAAACACTAACAAAAGATAAACGTAAAAATCACATTGTCATATTAAATCCAACTAGTTTGATTGCAAATTCTTCAAACATGGAAGACTTAAATGCAGGAAGAATTGCAATCCCTGTAAGCCTTATAAATACACTTACTAACCAACCACCAAACATCCAATTCATAATGTATGATTCAAAAAATAATTATTATGAAACTATGCAAAATTTACTATCAAATTCTTTTAAAGATTTTGAAGAGTTTCCAATTCCTGCACTAGATACAAAGCAGATGATTAAATTCTATAAAGAAAACCCTGACTTAGTAAAGTCAGTTAAAAAGCCCCTAAGCAAAGCTGCAATGGACAAAGTTATAGAAGCTTCAGCTCAATTGGATGGAATATTCCCTGACAAAACCCAAAAGCTATTAAAATCAGTTGTACGCTATAATATAGATAAAAAAGAAATTAATGAAAAAGATGTTACAAACTACCTAAAAGAAGCTACAAAATTATTAAAAAAGAACAACGATGACAGCTCTGTGGAAGTTATCTTTGATACAGGAAAAAGTATAAAACAAATGGTAGGTAAAGATGCAACTAAAAAAGAAGCATTGTCTATCGTTAAACAGATAAAATCGAATAAAATGGGTACAAAAGGATTAATAATATATTCCCAAGACGGTAGTGCCGGAGGTGGAAGAAAATTCACGGCCCAAGCTATAGCAGGTGATGCTAAAGTTCCTTATATAGAAATTAATACAATGGATTTTGGGACAAAAGATGTAGGAATCTTTGGAGGAGGTAGTCTTTCTCCAGAAGCATCTATGAAAAAACTATTTTCAATAGTAACAACTCAAGCAGAGGCCAACTCCAATAAGTCTGCAGTACTATTCATTGAAAACTTTGAATACTTCTCAATCGGAGAAATGGTATCAGAATATCACCAAAAAGCTATGGCACAGCTACTTAGAGAAATGGAAAAAGCAGAAAATGCAGGATTAAATATTCTGGTTGTAGGCTCAGTCTCTAACCCTGAATATATTGGAGAAGCAACAATGAAATCTTTCAAATTTATTGATAGCATTGAAGTGTCAACTCCTGCATTTAATGAAAAAGAAAGAGCCGATATAATCACACATACAATCAAAGAATCAAAACTTAAACTTGCAGGTTCTCCAGAAGAACAACGAGACACAATAAAATATGCTGCACACATAACTGAATACTTCCCACATATTTCTCTTAAAAATATAGTGAAAAAAGCTGGTTCAATTGCAAAAGAAAGAGGTCATAGAAACTTAAACAAAGGAGATTTCACAGAAGCATATCTTCAAATAACTACAGGAAGACCTTCTACAAATAAAATAGAAGAACACGAAAAAATAATAGCTACGTCGCATGAATGTGGTCATGCTACAAACTTAGAAGTTATGAACAACTTAATGCAGTCCTCCGGTAAACCTTGGCATTTACCAACTACAGTAAACTTTATAACCCTTGATCCTAGAGGCACATATGGAGGAGCTGTGTATCATAGTCCTGATAAAAATAGAGAATATTCTTTTGAAAAAATGTTCTCTGACATAGTATGTTCATATGGCGGTCATTCTGCAGAAAAAATGTTCTTTGGAATGGATGGATCTTTTGGAATTTCAGCTGATTTGGAAAGTGCAACACGATATGCTGAATTAATGGTTAAAATGATGGGACAAGGTGCAAGAACAGGAAAAATATCTTTATACAACAAAGGTTCACTCTCTACTAAACTTCAAAATGATACAAGCGAAGATATTCAAACAATTCTGAAAAATGCACTTACTGTATCTGATTTAATCACAGATACTTACGCTGACTTCAATAAAGAATTCACTGAAAAATATGCACATCTTGCAGGAACAGGCAACTGCATAATTGATGGTGATACATTCAGAAAAGAACTGAAAGAATGGAAAGCCAGACAATCTAAAGAAAAGCAACAAGAATTAAAAAATTGTGATGATTTAATTCTTGCGACCATTACAAGTACTAAAAAAGGATTAATTGACTAAATGATAAAAGGTATGTCAAAAAAGACATACCTTTTTTAGCATATAAATAACAAAATTTTTTTTGTTCAGATTTAAATATAATATGAATATTTCTACCCCAAATAATTTACACACTCCAACATTCAATGCAAGAATAAAGTTACAAAATCTTGATAACATATATAAACCAAACAATCTTAATAATAATGCAAAATCTCGCCATACTACATTGGATGTTGTCTTTAAGGAAGGAATGATTGTAGAAGGGCTTGACAATTTTACAATGGCAATGAAAAATATGATGTACAAGTTTTTTTCATCTCCGAAATCTACAATCAAAAAATCATTCTGTCAAACTCTATACAAATTTATTACGTATACAAGAAAACTTTCTGATAGAATCTTTTTATTCAAAAACCTTAGAGGAATTAACTCAAGTGCAAAATTATTAGAAGATATTTCCAATAATCCTGAAAATCTTACTAAAGAAATCGCTAAAATAGGAAATTCTATTGATGATAAATTTATAGTAATAAACTCAGAAAATAAAACTCTGGAAACAATTGCAAAATCTAAAAATTCAACAATATTTGTACTTAATCACCCTAATTACAATAAAGACAAATTTATTTATATTATTTTAAACTCAATTCTAGGAAGGCTATACACAAGTAACCAAAATATTTCAAAATATCCGATACCTAAAATTTTAGTTAGCAAAAATATGCTAAACATACTACATCCAAAAGTTGCAGCTATATACAAAAAACTTGGGCTTAGTGCAATAGATGCAAAAATTAAAAATAAAGATTGTGGATACAATGCAGCCTCTATGATTCCTCTACTTAAAGATTTTGCAAAAAATAAAATTAATATATTTATTTTCCCAGAAGGTAATAACTCTATACTAAAAAATATTCCACTAGAAAGACGTATACAAAATGGCATAGGAAATTTAATAAAAGCAGCTACAAATACCAAAGATTGTGTGACGGTAGTTCCTGTAAGTATCCATTATACAAAAGAATCAAACAATCTTGGAAATATTTATATTGGGAAACCTCATTACTTTAAAAAACATAACAATGAAATAATTTATACTGACGGAGTAGAAAAAAGAAAAATTAAACACATAGACTACAACGACTCCACTGAAGCTATTGTTAAATTAATTGGAAAGAACCTAAATTTTGGAATAGACAAAGCTAAAGACTTGAAATAATAAATATAATAGTTTCAAATCGTTATTTATGCTATAATTGACAGAGATATAAAATTATAGGAAACTTCCAATGAATAATGAGCTAATCAGTATTATTACTGCAAGTTATAATTATGAAAATTACATAAAAGAAACTATAGAAAGTGTAATATCCCAGACCTATACAAATTGGGAAATGATAATATTAGATGATGGTTCAAAAGATAATTCTGTTGATGTAATTAGAAACTATTGCTTAAAAGATTCAAGAATAAAATTATATCAGCATCATAATAATGAAAATAAGGGATTAGCTGAAACATTAAAACTTGGAATTGAAAAAGCTAATGGTAGCTGGCTTGTTTTTCTAGAATCAGATGACACTATTACTCCAAATTACATAGAAAAAAAACTTGATGTCATCGAAAAAAATCCAGATATTAAATTTATCTTTAATGATGTAAATTGCTTTGGTGATAGTGGCCGAGTAAAAGAAATGGAGAAATATTTTATTTCTCAAAAGTCTAAAATTATTCAAAACCCAAATCCTAGAAATTTTTTATGCGATTTTGAAGAATTTAACATTATACCGACATTTTCTACAGTAATGTTAAAAAAAGAAATTTTAAAAGATATTGATTATAATTCTCCTCTAAAAAAAATACTTGATTACTATTTATGGACACAAATTGCATTAAATAATGAATTTTATTACATAAACCAAAAACTAACTAACTGGAGAATGCACCCTAATAGCTACATTTCAACTAGCTGCAACAAGCAAGATAAAGTAATTTTTGACATCGCAATACTAAATATAATATGTAAAAAAGAAAATAAATTAAAATACTTACATAAATACATACATTTATATCGAAAGATGATATTTAGAATATTTTTCAAACAACAAAAGATATTACTATTTGGGAAATGGTATAGTTTTAAAAACATTTTACATATAAAATCGATAAACTACTAATTTATTTTAATCAATTCAAATTACGTGCTAAAATAAGTATTACAAATAGGTGATAAATGGAAATTTTAAGAAGTAAACAAGAATTATTAGATAAGGAATGTGCTATTAGAACCATTAATAGCGAAATTGAAACTATATCAAAACTAAAAGATACTATTGATGATACTCTAACCCAAGCACTTGATTTAATGCAAAATTCAAAAGGAAGAATAATAATCACGGGCATGGGTAAATCAGGACATATAGGGAAAAAAATAGCTGCCTCTTTAGCATCTACAGGGACTCCATCATTTTTTGTACATCCAGCAGAAGCAAGTCATGGAGATCTTGGCATGATTACCGAAGAAGATGTTGTAATAGCAATTTCTAATAGCGGCGAATCAAAAGAACTTGTAGATATACTAAACTACTGTAAAAGATTCGGAATTAAACTTATTTCCATTACAAAAAATCCTGACAGTTCACTAGCAAAAGCAGGTGATATTGTACTAAAACTTCCAAATAACGGAGAGGCATGTCCATTAGGTCTTGCACCTACCAATTCTACTACAGCGACATTAGTTTTAGGAGATATACTAACCGCAGGCTTAATTGAAAGAAAAGGATTCACTAAAGCAGATTTTAATGCAAGACATCCAGGAGGAAAACTTGGATCTATCTTGCAAAGAGTATCAGATCTTATGCATACAAATGAAGAAATGCCTATTCTTGAAGAAAATGCAAATATGCAAAGCGTTCTACTTGAAATGACATCGAAACGACTTGGATGCGTTGGTTTTGTAAACAAATCAGGAGAGCTTACTGGAATGCTTACTGATGGAGATTTAAGAAGATGTCTAACTCCAAAAATTCTTGAAGAAAAAGCTATTGATATTATGACAAAAAATCCAAAGACTATTGCTAAAAATACAATGGCTTCAGAAGCTATTAAAATTATGCATGATAAAAAAATTACCAATATGTTTGTTGTAGAAAATAACAAACCAATTGGCGTAATACATATTCACGATTTATTAAATAACGGAGTTGCATAACTCCGTTATTTTTATCGATATTTCATTTGCCATCCGTCTTGTACAATTCTTGCAGTGCAATAGTGCCCACCAGCTCCTTTTTCATTAGGATTATCTGGACAATTTGATATTATGTTAGATATTGACATATTATATCCGAAAGGTTTTATACCATTATTCGTTATATAAAATTTGTGCAAATCATACCCCATAATATTTGGTTTACCACTTGGTCCATTTATATCTATTGTAAGAGCATATGCACTATATTCATTCCAAATTACAACACAAGCACCATTATTTAACATTACAGAACTTACTGAAGAAGCTGGGAAAGGTCCAGATGTTATTCCCTGCTTATTTGATCCTCTCCATTTATAAGATAACAAATTCTTACAACCACACATAACAAATGCATAAGTACCTTTGGGATCGTAAATTTTTGCACCATTTAGTTTTGGATAGAAATAATCCTTCATAAAATCGTTTGGAGATATTTCATTTAAAAGGTCTAGTATGGGGCCGCTTTCCGCCTCTATCTGTACTAGAACTTGAGATATCTCAGTATAGTTCTTTTTTAGCATAGAAACATACTGTATACTTTTATACTTTGCAATAACACTAGGTAAAGTGAATGCAGCTACGACCCCAATTACGCCTAAAGTAATCAATACTTCTGCTAAAGTAAATCCTTTTTTAATACTTTTTAAGTGATTTTTCATATCACTAGTATAACATATTTTTTCTTTTTCACAATGGGATAGAGATTGTCGTTCTGCGGCTAAATATTCGCCCCCCCCCCGAAATTCCAATTTGTATTCAACATACCAAGCTCCTTTCTTATAGCACATATTATAACATATTATTATAATATATGCTATAAGGTATTTACGATATTTATTATAAATAGAGCTTTATTAACAAATTAATATTTCATATCGCCTTCTGCTAAGACTCTAGCAGTACAATATGAACCCCATAAAGCTTGAGGTTTAGATGGATCAGTCATACAATAACCTTTATTCATATCCCATCCTTGACGGCCATATACGATAACTTTACTTTTATCTATCAAAAAAGGAAATATATCACGTCCTTGAGCATTAGGACCTTTATCCATACCATTGACATCTACATATATATAATTGTCTCGATATCCATAAAGCATTCCATCTGGAGTAAAGAAGCCACCATTAACACACAAATTATAATTATTAATAGGTGATGTTCTATTTAAAAAAGAATAATAAACATCATATGTGCACTCTGGAGCAGATGGTTCCAAATATTTTGCACCATGAAAACCTTTATAGATTATATACATATCTCTTTCTGCAGGAGTAGAAAAAGACTTGTTATCAATTGAGGCAGTACTTGCACCCCAATCAATTTCATCTAAATTTGAAATATTATAATAATATTTAATATAGTCCATATCTTGAAGTAATAAACTATATGCTCGTTTTAACCCAGTAACATAGGTTTTTTTTTGATATTTAGCGACCAAACTTGGCAAAGTTAGCGCAGCAACAACTCCGATTACGCCTAAAGTAATCAGTACCTCTGCAAGAGTAAATCCTTTTTTTATACTTTTAAAGTGATGCTTCATATCACTAGTATAACACATTTTTTCTTTTTTACAATCGGATAGGATATTCCTCTCAGCGGCTAAATATTCGCCCCCCCCCCCCGAAATTCCAATTTGTATTCAACATACCAGGCTCCTTTCTTATCTACTGATATATTATAACATATTATAATATACATTAATAGATTTTTATTTATAATTCTTAATATTTTATCAATTTTACACTGTCACTTTACTTTAACAAGTATCATTAAAATAAGGAACATCAATGAAAATCACAAATAACATAACATACAAACCACTATATCAGCCATCAAAAAAACAGCCAAACTTCAAAAGTGATTACCAAGTAGATCTATCAACAGCCTATACAAGATCACAAGTTCTTACTTTAGGCATGATGATGAATAATTTTTGGGTTAACAACGCTCGATATACATTCCAAGAAATGAGATACAACGGAGTATATGGCCCTGTAATATTCCATGTTAAAGATGCAAGAGACTACTTTTTTGAACAAATAATGAAAAATCAAAATATAAGTTTCAAAAAAGTAGATACAAATGTCAAATACTATTAAAACTAAAGTCTTGCAACTTGATGACGTTCCAGCAATACCATCAATATTGATATATCAGCAGGTTTTACCCCACCAATTCTAGATGCTTGTGCAAGAGTCTTAGGACGAATCTTGTTAAGTTTATCTTTTGTCTCTGATGATATATGTTCTATTTTTGAATAATCGATATCATCAGGAATTTTGAATTTTTCTAACTTTCCTGACTGCTCAACTTGATATTCTTGACGTTTTAGGTAACCATCATATTTTACAAGAATTTCAACCTGTTCATAGACATCACGAGGAATATTTAAATTTTTGGTATCCTCATCAATCTCCATTATAACTTTATAGTCTACATTCGGGCGCTTCAAAAGTTCTCCGATTCTCATTCCTCTGTCCAAGTGCTCACCATATTTAGCTAAAATTTCGTTTACACGGTCACTTGCAGATATTTTTACATCTTTAATTCTTTCAAGCTCTTTATTTATAGCTTCTTGCTTATTTTTAAAGACTTGATATTGTGCATCATCAACAAGGCCTTGTCTGTAACCAATTTCAGTCAAACGAGCATCTGCATTATCTTGTCTCAACAACAATCTGTATTCAGAGCGTGAAGTAAGCATTCTATATGGATCTTCAATATCTTTTGTAACCAAATCATCAATCAAAGTTCCAATATATGATGAGCTTCTAGACAATTCTAACATTTCAGAATTATTTAAATAATTGATTGCGTTAATACCAGCTATCAAGCCTTGAGCTGCAGCCTCCTCATAACCGCTTGTACCATTAATTTGTCCTCCAAAGAACAAACCTTTGATATTCTTAGACATCAATGAATGAGTAGTTTGCACAGCAGGCACATAATCATACTCTACAGCATAAGCAGGTTTAATTACATGAGCATTTTCAAGCCCAGGTAGAGTTCTTAGCATTTGCAATTGTACATCTGCTGGCAAACTACTTGAAAAACCTTGGATATAAACTTCATAAGTACCCAATCCTTCCGGTTCTATAAATATATGGTGAGAAGGATTTTCACTAAATCTTACCACCTTATCCTCAATTGACGGACAATAACGAGGGCCAACACCTTGAATCAAGCCTTTAAACATAGGTGATTTATCAAGATTTGCTCTTATTATTTCATGAGTTTTCTCATTAGTTCTTGTAAGGTAACAAGGGACTTGAGGCCTAATTGGTCTGTTAGGTTTAAAAGAATAAAAGTTTAATTCAGAATCTCCTGGTTGAATAGTCATTTTAGAATAATCAATTGTTCTTTTATCAACTCTTGGAGGAGTACCTGTTTTTAATTTTTTTATATTTATACCTAAGCTCATCAATGATTCAGACAAGCCATAAGCAGCCTTTTCTCCCAATCTTCCTGCGGAATAAGAACGAAGACCAACAAATATTTTTCCGTTCAATGATGTACCGGTAGTTAAAATAACTGCAGATGCAGAATATTCAATACCGAATTCATCCACAGCACCTACAATTCTTCCGTCTTTTGCAATCAAATCTGTTATACATGCTTGTCTTAGATAAATATTCTCATTTGATTCAATAATATTCCTCATATAAGCCATGTATTCTTTTTTATCAGATTGAGCACGTAACGCTCTTACGGCTGGTCCTTTTGAGGAATTTAGCATTTTCATTTGAATATAAGTAGCATCAGTAACTTCTCCCATAACTCCACCAAGAGCATCAATTTCTCTTACTAAAGAGGATTTTGCAGGGCCACCAACTGCAGGATTACAAGGCATTAAAGCGATATGGTCTATATTTAATGTACACAACAATACTTTTGCACCTAATCTAGCACAAGATATAGCTGCTTCACATCCTGCATGCCCAGCACCTACTACTATTACATCATACTTATTATTCAAATAACTCATTTTCACACATCCCTATTCGGCTACACAAACATTATATTACAAAAGAAAAATTAAAATTTAATTCTTTAAATAAAATTAATCAACAATCTAATATATTTAGAGGATATTTTCATATATTAATAAAGTTCAAACTGTTTTTATTCGTAATTATACACAAATATCCATGGACTAGATTTTATTGGAGCTCACAAATGTCAGAACAAATTTTAATACAAAATATACCTAGCAATACGAATCAAAAAGCCGAAAAAGCAAAATTAGCTCTTGAAAAAGCTAGGGTTGCACACGAAAAATATTTGGTAAGACAGCAAAATAGCGACCTACAAGAAGCTATTGAAAATTACATTGACGCAGTCAAACTCGATCCAATGATGCCAGAATCATATTATAGACTGGCAACTTTAATGTGGGAACAAGGTCAAATTAGTATTGACACGGCAATTGAGCAGTGTAAAACAGCAATTTCATTAGCTCCTGACAATGTGAACGCTCACCTTTATACAGGCTTTTTCATGAAAATGGCTCAGGATTTCGAGTCAGCAGAAAAAGAATTCAAATCAGCTATAGACATGGATAGATTAAAATCTGCTCGTCCTAGACTTATTTTATCTCAATCAATTTTACAGAAGATTAATTCAAAAGATGCAAAAGCAGCTGACTACTTAAGCTTTTTGTATTACTTCCTATCAGGCAGTGTCATGCTAGCATGGGATAGACCATCTATGAAAATGTTCTACAAAAATATTTCAGATGATTTCTCTGTATTCACATACAATACAGTAGGAAAATTTCTTGAAAGATTTAAAATGTATCCTGTTGCAGAAAATATCTACAAACAAGCAATAATGAAGACAGCGCATGGAGAAATTTTCTACAATAAAATGGGAGATTTAGCACTCAAAAATAAAGAAATCGATTTAACTGTAGATTGCTACAAAAAAGTTCTTGAAGAAAATCCACTTAATAGAGAAGTGCTAATCAAACTTGCAACGGTATTACAAACCTACTTCCCTGATAATACGGACGAAGCAATTGATTGTTATGAAAAACTTCTTGAATTTAATATAGATACCCCTCAAATATATTATGAATTAGGACATCTATATATGAGAAAAGAAGATAAAATTAATTCTATAAGCGCGTTTAAACTTGCATTAGAAAAAGACAGTGAAAACCCATTCTATCACAATTCTTTAGCATACGCATACTCAAAGGCTGAGTTATATGATGATGCAATAGAGCATTATCAAAAAGCAATAGCTAACAATCCTGATAAAGAATGGACATCTATTGTATGCCAAGCACTAGGCTCTATTTATGCAGAAGTAAAAGGAAACGTAGAAGCAGCAGTCTCAACCTTCCAAGCGGGAATTATCTTAAATCCGGATAATTACGATTTATATTTATCCCTTGGAGATATTTACATGGCAGAATATGATTTAGACAATGCTATAAGAGCCTATTGTGATGCTATAACTAGAAATCCTGAAGATTATAGAGGTTATTCAAAGGCAGGTATTGCCCTTTGGGAAAAGGATTATCTGGAGGAAGCTTTAATCGCATACCACAAAGCTATCGAACTTAATCCTGAAAATGAGTTTGCACAAAACAATTTAGGTATTATATATTTTGATGGACTAGGAGATGCAGAAGAAGCTCTTGAATACTTTGAAACAGCAATAGAACTTAATCCAAGCTACACACTTGCATACTTCAACGCTGCGAGAGCAAGTGAAGCTATGGGATTCATAAATGATGCGGCTAACTACTATCAAATGTCTATTGATTTAAATAAAATAACCCAAGATCTTGATGAAGAAGAAATAGTTGCAAGGCTTCATAAGCTATTTGATATTTAAAATAAGCTGAGTTGCTCTTGTTTTGCAAAATGCTTTTGTAAAAAAGAAGGTCTATGATACTTACACAAACCATATTTATCTATAGATTGAATATGTGATTTTGTCAGATATCCTGCATTTTTTGACCACCCGTATTCAGGAAACTCTTTGTCTAACTCATCCATATATCTATCTCTTGAAACCTTCGCCAAGATACTTGCAGCTGCAATTGATGCTGATTTTGAATCTCCTTTAATAACATACTTTTGCGGATAAGGAAATTCTTTTATCAATTTATTACCATCTACAAGAACTATAGAATTCTTTTTAACATACTCTTCATCAAACTTATTTTTTAGTTTAGAAATAACCCCACTACAAGCTAAATTCATAGCTTTTAAAGAAGCATTAAGAATATTAAGTCTTTCGATCTCATCAACCTCAATACAAACTGTAGAATTAATTGTAGATGTCTTAATTAATTCAAAAAGACTTTCCCTCTTTTTTTTAGAAAGCTTTTTACTATCATTTAAAATTAATAACTGTTCAATCAACTCACTAGACGGGGATACAAAACAAACAGCACTTGCAAACACACCACCCGCCGCAGGGCCTCTGCCTGCTTCATCCGTTCCAATAACTATATTCCCTTTAGAATTATCAAAACTAAAAAGTTCACTAATATGAGCAAAATTTTCTGCCATAATTATTCACAAAAATCATCAAGAATAAACTTGCCGATCTTTCCTTCCCTAAAATCCCTTAACACATATACTGAAGTTCTTTCAATATCTGGATTTCCTCCTGCAACAATCCAATTTCTCTGCTTAGATATATTTTCTAATGTTAAATCTAAATCTTTATCCAATTTATAAAATTCTCTTGTCAGTATCGGATACTTAGAATTGAGCATGGATAAAAGTTCTTTTGCAACAATTTCACTTGAATAAGCATTTTCTGATACAGCATTCACAAAAGCCAATTTCTTTGCTCTATCCTGATCTTCTTGTTTCATTGGAATAATTCCTGGAGTATCAAGTAATTCAAGTTGCGGATTTAAACGAACCCATTGTTGTTGTCTTGTAACACCGGCTTTTGCACCAATTTTAGTTTTTGAGGAACGAGTAAGTTTATTAATAATACTTGACTTTCCAACATTTGGCATTCCAACAACCATAACTCGAGCAGGACGTCTTAATAAACCCTTTTTCATCAAAGCCTGAATTCTTGGTTCTGATAACTCAACAGATTTTTTAACTATCACTGATAAATCCTTAGAATTTTTAGCATCTGTAGGCAAAACAGGAAACCCTGTTTTTTCTTCAATCAAAGAAATCCATTTTTTTAACTCTTGCTTATCTGTTAAATCTGCTTTATTAAGCAAAATTAAACGAGGCTTTTCACCTAAAAGCCTCGTAATATTATCATAACTGCTAGAATAAGGCAGTCTCGCATCTAAAACTTCAATTACAGCATCCACTAAAGAAAGCTGCTCTTTCAATTTCTTTTCAGCTTTCGCAATATGTCCCGGATACCAATGAATATGAAGCTTATCTTTTTTCAATTTTTTCCTTGATACGAGTTGCTTTACCTGAACGTTCTCTTAAGTAATATAATTTAGAACGTCTTACATCACCTTTTCTTAGTAAGTTAATTTTTTCAATTCTTGGAGAGTTGATTAAGAACACACGTTCTACACCAACACCTTGGAATACTTTTCTTACTGTAATTGTTTTGTTAATACCAGAACCATGCATTTTGATAACAGTTCCTTCAAAAGCCTGAGTTCTTTCTTTGTTTCCTTCAATAATTCTTACGAAAACTTTAACAGTATCACCAGGATTTACATCTGGCAAGTTTTCTCTTAAAAATGGTTTTTCTAATTCATCAATAATAGGGTTCATTTCTTTTTCCTTTATATTAAATAATTCGTACTTCTTAAATTCCTTAATCGATGCTCCACAAATACATCGACGCACGTAAAATAATCGTAAGACAAATACATAAAAAATTCAAGTAGCTTTTAAAATTTTGTAATATAATATACACTATGGGAAGTGATTATAAAAAACTATTAAAAAAACATCAAAAGAAAAAATTTGCAGACCCCAAAAACATGGGAGTAAATATAGATAAAAATGAATATTATGAAATAATACTCTCAAATTCTGCACATCCTGAAAACATAAAAAACAATTGATAAAAAGTTCTTGACATTTATCCTTGTTCAGGCTAGAGTAGGTATATGCAAAAACCAATTAGGGCCTGTGGCGAAATTGGTAGACGCACTAGACTTAGGATCTAGCGCAGCAATGTGTGAGAGTTCGAGTCTCTCCGGGCCCACCACTTAAAAAGAACCTGATATAGGTTCTTTTTTTTATGCTTATTATCACAAAAAATATACACAACAAGAAAGCATGCAGTTTCTATTTTCAGAGAAATGCATGCTTTTTATAATCTTTTATGAGAAAGTAATTTTATCTTCTATCTCTTTCCTACACAAACGTATTCAAAACCTCTTTGTTTCATACGTTTCATATCATATTGATTTCTCCCATCAAATATAATCGGTGCATTCATCAAAGTCTTTACCTTATCAAAATCAGGTCGTCTAAATTCATTCCATTCAGTCAACAACAAAAGACAATCTGCGTTTTCAATAGCATCATAAGAGCCTTTTGCATATGTAATTCTATCTCCCCAAATAGCTTTTGCTTGTTCAAAGCCTTTAGGATCATAAGCTTTTACTTTAGCTCCCAACTCTAGCAAAGCATTAATTATTGTAATAGAAGGAGACATACGCATATCATTTGTTTTTGGTTTAAAAGTCAATCCCCAAACTGCGAAAGTTTTGCCGGCCAAATTCATGCCAAATCTTCTTAGAATCTTATTTAAGAATATAACTCTTTGTTCTTTATTAACTTCATCTGCAGCTTCAATAAGCCTATGCCCGCAATTATTATCAACAGCAGTTTTTAACAAGGCTTTTACATCTTTAGGGAAGCAGCTTCCACCATAACCAAGTCCTGGGAATAAGAACTGAGAACCAATTCTTTTATCAGAACACATTCCAATTCGAACCATTTCTGCATCAGCACCTACTGCCTCACAAATATTAGCAATTTCATTTGCGTATGATATCTTTACAGCCAAGAATGAGTTTGCTGCATATTTTGTCATTTCTGCTGACTTAACATCCATGATTATTACGGGATTACCGGTTCTTAAAAACGGAGAATAAAGCTCTTGCATGATTTCAGTAGCTTTTTGTGAATTAGATCCAATAACTACTCTATCAGGTTTTAAGAAATCTTCAACAGCTGCACCTTGTTTCAAAAACTCAGGATTTGATACAACATCAAAGTCATGCGTTGTATGTTTTTTCATGATTTCTGTAACTCTATCTGCGGTACCTACAGGGACTGTTGATTTATCAACAATGACTTTATATCCGTTTATAGCCTTACCTAATTCTTCTGCAACTGCTTCTACATATTGTAAATCAGCTGAGCCATCTTCACTTTGTGGTGTACCTACAGCTATAAAACAAACTAATGATTTTTGTACTGCATAAGCCAAATCAGAAGTGAAGCTCAAACGTCCCTCACCAACATTAGCCTTTATCAATTCTTCCAAACCAGGCTCATATATAGGGATAATACCTTTTTCTAATTTAGCTAATTTTTCTAAATCATTATCTACACATATTACATCATTTCCCATTTCAGCAAGACAAGTTCCTGCAACTAATCCTACATACCCGGTACCAATTACACAAATTTTCATAAATTCAGCTCCTCTTGAGTTATCTCTTTTCTTAGTGTAACACAAATTTACGAATGAGGCATTTTTTGCAACAATTAAATTTTTGTGTGATAAACTTAGTATTATAAAATCATTACAAGAGAGGGATAAATTTTATGGATTATAGATTACAAAATACCGTATCAAAAGATGCTTTTAAGTATGGATATTTGCTTAAAAAGATTTTTCCATACATTAAACCTGTCATGGGCAGAGCTTTAATAAACTTAATTATAGCAATTCCTCTTGGTCTGCTTGATGGTATTGTAGCTCTTTCTTTGAAACCTTATTTGGATTTTGTAATCAATGGAAATCCTGAACATACCTGGACTTACTTTGGAATAACTGTCCATTCACAAAGTTTTCTTGCTTTTATAATCCCATTTGGCATAGTTGGATTTGCACTATTCCAAGGAGTCCTTAAATACGTTAGTAATTATCTTACAGACTGGACAGGTAATAAAATATCAAATAATTTAAAAATGGATTTATTTAAAAAACTTACAATGATGGATCCTCAATTTTTTGATGTTAACTCATCAGGAATTGTACTTACGAGATTTTTATCAGATCCAGATACAGCATCAAAAACAATTATTGAAAGTTTAAAATCATTTATTGCAACTGTATTTGGTCTTGTTGGACTTGTTGGTGTTTTATTATACAATTCTTGGCAGTTAGCTATTATTGGTGTCACCGTTATGGGTATTGCAATTACACCAGTTACGCTAATTAGAAAAAGAATAAAAAAAGTTTCTAATGCCTCAATGGTTGTTGGTGGAAATATGACAACTAATTTTAATGAAACATTTGCCGGCAACAAAATAATGACAGCATATAACTTACAAAAAAATCAAAACAAGAAATTTGATGATCAAATAAACGAACAATTCCACCTTGCAATGTCTTTGACAAAGAGAGTTGGTTGGATGTCTCCGATAATGTATTTTGTATGCTCAATAGGTATTGCTCTTGTAATGGCATATGGTAACCATCTTATTCTTTCAGGGAAAATGACTGCTGGTAGTTTCGCTTCTTTTGTAACTTCACTATTATTACTTTACAAGCCAACTAAAACTTTAGGTAATACTTTAACTAACTTACAGAACGTATTTGTTGCAATGGGACGTGTATTTGAACTATTTGAAATACAACCACAGATCAAATCACCTGAAAATGCTATTCAACTTAAAGGTTTGAATAATTCAATTGAATTTAAAAATGTATTCTTTGAATATGAACCTAACACTCCAATATTAAAAAACTTTAGCTTAAAAGTAAATAAAAATGAAACAATTGCACTTGTTGGAAATTCCGGAGGAGGAAAAAGTACAGTAGTTAGTCTTCTTCCTCGATTTTATGATGTAAAAGAAGGTGCAATTGAATTTGATGGCGTTGATATAAGAAAATTTGACCTAGAATCACTTAGAAACAACATCTCTTTTGTATTCCAAGATAACTTTTTATTCACAGGTTCAATTAAGGACAACATCTTAATGGGAAATGAACATGCAACGGATGAAGACATCGAAAGAGTTATAAAAATGGCTCATTTAGATGAATTTGCTAATACTTTAGAAAAAGGTCTTGATACATTTGTCGGCGAAAGAGGTGCTTCATTATCAGGTGGTCAAAGACAACGTGTCGCAATCGCTAGAGCAATGTTAAAAGATGCTCCTATTGTTATCCTTGACGAAGCAACATCAGCACTTGATAATAAATCAGAAGCGATTGTACAAAAAGCTCTTGATAATTTAATCCAAAATAAAACAGTTTTCGTTATAGCTCACAGATTATCAACTATTAAAAATGCTGACAGAATTGCAGTAATTAACGAAGGAGAACTAGTTGAACTGGGGACACATGATCAGTTAATGAGTATTGATAACGGAAAATACAAAACACTTTATGAAATGCAATTTAAAAATCAAGAAGAAATTGCAGAGGTCTAAAAATGAATATAATTCTAAAAAAATGGATTGAACCGTACGTTCTTTTAGAAACAATAAAAAAAGACTGTAAACTTATAAAAGTTCTAAAATTTGATGGTTTTTCAAAAAATAATACAAAGAAAGAATTTTTAGAAGATTTGAGAAAGAATAACCATTTTGGGCTTTATATGAAAAACGTTAATAACTTTTATGTTTTTGAGGGAAAACCTGATATAAGGCTTTCTTTTGGGCTTAATAATGATGATATTGAACAAACAGAAGATATCGATAAACCATTTGATCTTGTTGATATAGGAAAATCAGAAGCAGGTTTTATAAATTTGTAAAATAACCTCTCACTATTCTTCTTTATATCCGAGTGTAACAGCTTTATCGTAAGCAATTTTAGCTTCGGCTTTTTTACCTAAAGCTGATAATATAGTGGATTTGTGAAAAAATGTCCAAAGCCCATCCTCGCCATAAAGAATCGATTTGTTTATATATTCAAGAGCTATGGTATATTCTTCTTTTGCTTCATAACAACATGCCAGCCAATAATACATAGCACCATCATCTTTTTCACTAAGTTCTATCGCTTTAAAAATTGTATTTATCGCATCTTCAAAAATTCCTTTATAATATAGTAATATAGCTTTACACATTAAGAAGCTCGGATGCATATCTAATAACAGTATTTTATTTATATAAACCAAAGCTTTGTTAAAATCATTCATCCCTTTGTATACTGAATAATAATGGTAATTCAAATCAGCACTATTTGGAAAATCTTTTTCAAATTTTTTAATATTTTCAAGAGCTTTATCATAATTTTCAAGTTCTATTAATGACAAAATTTTAATATTGAAAGCTTCTTCTGTATTATAATTAACCAAAATAGCTTGATTTGAATATTCTATAGCTTGTTTATAATCTCCAATAAAATAGTAAATTTCAGACAAATCATAATAACATTGAATATAAGTAGGATCTAATTCCAAAATATCTTTATATATTTTTATAGCATCATCTTTTTTATCGAACATTGAATATAATTCAGCTTTTTTAATCAAATAACATGATTTTGGATTCACTTCATATGCCTTATCGATATAATATAGAGATTTTTCTAAGTTATTATCCGCCTTATATTTTTCTGAAAGAACTAAATATCTATCATCTTTGGAACTAGAAAACAAAAGATAAAACAAATAAGGCAAATCTATCTTTTTAAATAAAATAGAAAAAATTGATACAAACATCATAGCTACAGCATTATAAAAATAGTCTATATTGATTGGAAAAGTTTTTAAAAGAGAAAATGAAGTTTTTAGAAGGTTACTATAATCTTTAAAAATAAAAAGTAATTCTAATTTTAAACGAATAAAATCAGGATTTTCATCGCTAGTATTCATAAATCTATCAATATATTCTTGAGCTTTATCCTCATTTCCTTGAAAAGTATAAAAAACTGCTGCAATATAATATCCTAGATAATAATCTTCTGAACATTTTTCAAGAATATTTTCAACATACTTTGCAGCCATACAAATATTTACTTCAAGTATATATATGTTTGCAATTATCACATCAGCATAGTAATAATCTTGATCTAATTGCTTCGACTTTAATGCAAAATTTAATGCATTTTCCAAATCTCCTTTCATTAAATACACATCTGCTATAAAAGCATAATTTTGCTTGGTCTCTTCTCCATTTGAAATACGCTTCTTTAAAAGTTTAATTATTTTATTTGCGTTCAAACTATTAATATGATACTCTGCATCATCGTAGAAAGTGTAAATATTATCAAACATATCTAACCTCTACATATGAATCGGCATTTATAATAAAACTCTTAAATTCTTTTTACAAATTTTTACATATAAAAATGTTTCATTCTCTTAACAATATATCAATTTTTTTATAATAAAAAACTTTATATATACAGAGGAAAATTAAGGGGAAATCGTTTTGTTTAGCTTTGGATTTAATTTTAACTTTTCATATATGCCAAATCCGTTTTGCATGACAAATGTATTTACACCATGCATGCCTTGTGTTTCTCCTATGTATTCTATTTTCAACTTTAATAGATTACTTTCATTATTTTCATTTAATAACATGTTTAATAACAACCAAGCTCAAACAAACAGTGAAGATTACGTAAGTCCTTCTCTATACAATGCTCTTGGGTTATCTTTAAGTTCTCAAAATGCTTATAATAATACTAATTATTATAATTCAATGAACAATATTCTTGCGTATCAGACTCCACAATATCAAAATACATACATAAATAATCCATTTGAATTTTTAAATAATTTTTCAAATGGTCTTGTTGCATCTTTAAATAAAACACCAAGCTACAGTAGCAAACCGTCTACAACTAATATCAGTACAAAAACAAATCTTCCTCAACTAAAAGAAGTTAACTACAACGAATCAAAAGGTGCAAGACTAGCTAATGAAGTACTTAAAAATGCTTCAAATTCTTCTCACGGACTTTGTGCCAGATATGTAAGAATCGCTGTTGAAAATACTGGTCTTGGGGGATATGGCTCAGGTCATGGTTATCAATGGGCAAACATACTTAAAAATAATCCAAACTTTAAAGAAATAAATGTATCAGGATCAGAACTAAGCAGTCTTCCTGCAGGTTGTATAATCGTATATGATAGAGGAGATCAAGGTTACAGCTCTAGATATGGTCACGTTGAAATTACATTAGGAGATGGAAGAGCAGTCAGTGACTTTGTAAACAAAAGAATTAAACCTTCTGACAGAGCACACGTATTTGTACCAGTATAATTTAAAATATCAATTCTTTCAACAAATCAATTACTTGATTCTCAAGTTCTACTTGTGTCCCATTATTATTAATTACATAGTCAGATAATTTTATTTTATCATCCTGAGGCATTTGAGACTGTATTCTAGATATTGCATGCTCTTTAGTATAATTATTTCTTTTTATTAGTCTTTGTAAACGAATATCATCATCTGTATATACAAAAATTATCTTATCAAACAAGTCCTGCATATTTGCTTCAAATAAAAGAGGAATACCAACAAAAACAATGTTCTCTGAAGAATTTTTCTCAAAAAATTCCAACATTTTCTCCTTTATTTGCGGATGCATGATTTCTGCGATTAGTTTTCTTGCTTTTCCATCAGAAAAAATCAACTGTCCCATTTTATATCTTGAAAATTCTTCATTCTCAAAAACATCATAATCCTTAAAAGCATCAAGCAACTCTTTGTTTTCAACGGTTAAAAGATCCTTAGACACATCATCAGTATCTAATACTTTGTAGCCTCTTTCAAGCATTAACTTTTGTACAGTTGTCTTTCCAGATGCAATATTTCCAGATATCGCGACTTTTAACATTACTTGGAAATCCTATTTAAAAAGTTTCTTAATTCTTTTATTTGTTTAGGTTTAATCGGTTTAAATTCCCCCCTTTTTAAACCTTCAATACCAATAGTTGCATGTTGAATTCTTTTTAATGTTTTTACTTCATAACCAATAGAGGCAAACATCTTTCTTATTTGACGATTCATCCCCTGATAAAGAGTTATTTGCATAAAAGTATGTTTACTATCCATTTCAAGTACAGTTATATCAGCATATGCAATTTTACCGGGTTCAATTTCAACACCATTTGCAATTTTCTCCAACTCATGCCTATGAATTTGTGCATCAACAGAAACCAAATAAACTTTAGGCACTTTAACAGAGGGATGAGTTAGCTGATAAATTAAATCTCCATCATTTGTTAAGATTAACAATCCGGTACTATCTTTATCCAAACGACCTACAGGTTTAAGATTTAGCATTGTATCAGGAAGCAAATCATAAATAGTCTTTCTACCTTGAGTATCTTCACAAGTGGTTATATAACCAGCAGGCTTGTAAAATTTATAATACTCATGTTTTGTTGGTCTAACTAATTTTTGATTAACAAAAACTTTGTCTTTTTCTTTAACAATATAGCCTAGTTCTTTTACAATTTTACCATTTACATTAACAAGTCCTTGTTCAATAAGGTCATCAGCCTTTCTTCTTGAACATAATCCAGAAGATGCAATATATTTATTTAAACGAGTGCCTGACATTCTTCCAATTCCTTTTCAAAAACTTCAGCCAAAACTTTTGGCATTCTACGGTGGAGTTTCCCCTCATTAGAAATTGCCACAACATCAACATCAGCTTCAATAAATACTTTCCCAGTATCCTTTGATTTTATCACCTGACTAAATGTAACCGATAGGTTATTGAATTTAGTAATCCATGTTTCAATAATCAAATTATTATTTAACTTGGCAGAAGCTTTGTAACGAACATTCAAATTAACGACAGGCAAAACAATATCATTTTCACGAAGTTCAATTAAATTGTGCCCCATCATCTCGCACCATTCTACACGACCTGCTTCAAGCCACCTTAAATAAGCTCCATGCCAAACAACACCATATGCATCGGTATCAGAATAATAAACTTTTTGTTCAAAAATATGTTTTTTCATACACAAAATATATCATGAAAGGAGAAAATTATGAAGTACAAATGTACAGTATGCGGATGGATTTATGACGAAAAAGAACAAGGAAAAATTTTTGAAGACCAATCGGATGACTGGGTATGTCCCGTATGTGGAGTAGGGAAAGACATGTTTGAAAAAGAAGAATAATCACTTACATAAAGAGGAATTGAATAAATTCCTCTTTTACAAAATTTAATGAAATTTTATTTGCAAAGCAATTTTTTACTTTCAGATACTTTATAATATCTACTAAAGTAGAAGGTACCATGGTAAGCATTAATAGTTATAATACAAACGTTAATTATTATAATAATACAATACATTCTGCATCAAAAAGTACTAATTTTAATGCACATTTACCGTACTACAACAACTATTATGAACAACCAGAAGAACAATCTCCTAACTTAGGCAAAACCGCTACTTTAGCAGTAATATTACAAGGGATTGCAATGTCTTTGCAAAAAGTTTCTAACTGGTGCAGTACAAAACTTATGCAAGGCAAAGAATTTACTTCTGCTGAAAACGTCAAAAAAATTGCAAACAAAATGATTAAAGATAATTCTTTGAACGTTGAAGTGGGTTATATAGACAAAAATAATTTAAGACATTATACAAACCGTTTTGGAGATGCATTAGGGAGTCAACTTGAAATTGTAGCTGAGGGGAAAAATGCTTTTTACACCGATCAGCTAAAACTAGCAGTTGCGCCAAAAAGTAAGCCTTCTTTAATCTTGCATGAACTGGGTCATGCAATAAATGCACACAAAGGTAAATTTTTAAAATTCTTGCAAAAATCAAGAGGCTTTGCATCTGCAGCCCCTACGACCTTGTTAATGCTTGATGGTCTGTTTAGAAATAAAGATGATAAACCAAACTTTATAGAAAAAAATGCAGGAATACTTGGATTTTTATCATTTGTACCAACTATTATAGAAGAAGGTATTGCATCTATAAGAGGTATCAAAGCTGCTAAAAATGTACTCGGGAATAGTGCAAATTTAAAAGCACTAAAAAGAAATTACCTATTTGCTTGGTCTACATACCTACTTGCAGGAATAGGTTTAGGAGTTGCAGCTAAACAAACTTTTGTTCAAAATAGAATCGAACAGAAAATTTTATAAAAAAATTTTTCATAAAACACTTGACTGTAAAAAATGTTTATCATAGAATAAAACTCGTCGCCGGAAAGGTTGACTGACCCCGTCGGGATGTGGCGCAGCTTGGTAGCGCACCTCGCTTGGGACGAGGGGGTCGCACGTTCAAATCGTGTCATCCCGACCATTTAAAAAGACTCACTTAGGTGAGTCTTTTTTTTGTTTTAGTATTCATTGATACACAATTCTTAAAGTTGACTTGCTCTATATTTTATAATAAGCTTTTGAAAGAATGTTATATAAGATTATATGAGGATTAGGGAAATTGGATTTTACTACAGCGACTATACATTTATTAAAATTGCTTGCGCATTTTGTAGGTAATTACGGAATAGCAATTATTTTACTTACACTTGTTGTAAGACTTGCAATGTGGCCATTGAACGTACAACAACAACGTTCTATGAAAATGATGCAAAATTTACAACCGAAACTAAAAGCGATTCAAGACCGATATAAAAATGACCCGCAGAAAATGCAACAAAAAATGATGGAGTTTTATAAAGAACACAATTTTAACCCTATGGGTGGTTGTTTACCTTTATTAATTCAAATGCCTATATTCATTTTGCTTTATTCTGCATTAATGAGCCCTCAGTTCATTCAAATTGCCGGAGATACTTCGTTCGGATTTGTAAAACGATTGGATACAACTCTTAGAGCGACTGCAGGTCGTTCTATGGACGGAACTTTCGGGGTTTCTAAAAATGATACATTTATGCTAGGTAAAATGGCAACTGTATATTTACCAAACGAAACTCTAGAAAATGTAAAAATCAAAAATCCAAACAAAGCTCTTGAAATTCAAGGAGAATTCACTCCTGGTGAAAATATAGATTTTAAATTGGATTTGGATCACTTAAACTTAAAATTCGCACAACTTGACCAAATCCAAAAAGCAGAAATATCTGTAACAGATATGACAAATAAAGAAGTTGAAAATATTACATTTACCAAAGAAGGTAGTGTACTAGCAGCATCTGTACCAACAACTGTTGCTTCAAGATCTTTCCATTGGGATGTATTAGCATTAATAGTTTTATTTGCTCTTACAATGTTCTTATCACAAAAAGTGATGATGGCATCTCAAAAACAATCTGACAACAATATGGATCCGACACAGCAAGCTATACAAAAGTCAATGGGTACATTTATGCCAATAATGATTATCGGCACTTTTGTTATTATCCCAATCCCTGCTGGTGTTTTACTATACCTGGTAACAAGTAATTTGGTACAAATCGTACAGACAGTTATTGTTAACAAACAAATTGATGCAGAACATGAAAGAACTAAAAATATAGCATCTGATGCTGAAGTAGAAAATGCAAAAAAAATTCAACAAAAAGATTAATGAGAAAGGCATAACGCAAAATGTTATTATCAGAATATGATTATGAATTACCCGAAAATTTGATTGCACAAATGCCTGCAGATAAAAGAGAAAATTCGAAGATGATGGTTTTATCCAGAAAGGATAAAACCATTTCTCATAAACATTTTTATGACATTGTAGATCTTATAGATGAAAACAGCTTACTTGTCATGAATAATACAAAAGTTTTGCCAGCAAGACTTATAGGGCACAAGGATACAGGAGCTAAAATTGAAGTTTTTCTTCTAAAACAAACACAAGAAGGAAATAATAATCAACATTTATGGGATGTTTTAATAAAGCCATCAAAAAGAGTTAAACCAGATACAATAATAAAAATAAGTGATGAGTTATCTGTAAAAGCGATAGAAAGACTTGAAGAAAACGGGGAATGGCTCGTTGAATTATTATTTGAAGGGAATAATGTTCTTGATATTCTTCATCGAAACGGTCAGATTCCGCTACCTCCTTATATTGAAAGAAAAATTCCTAATGAAGATTTAAAAAAACTTGATTTTGAAAGATATCAAACAGTATATGCAAAAGATGAAGGGTCAGTAGCTGCACCAACTGCCGGTTTACATTTTACCAAAGATATTTTAGATAGATTACAAGAAAAAGGTGTGGAACTGGCATATGTAACTTTAAATGTCGGACTTGGAACTTTCAGACCGGTTCAATGTGAAAATATCCTTGAGCACAAAATGCATTCTGAGACTTTTGAAATATCACAAAAAGCTGCAGAGCAAATTAATAAAGCAAAACAAGCAGGAAAAAAAATTATTGCAGTCGGTACAACAACAGTGAGAACTCTTGAAACTGCATACCAAAAATACGGATGTATAAAACCTTGTCATGATCATTCAGAACTTTTTATATATCCTCCATATGAATTCAAAGTAATAGACAACCTTATTACTAATTTTCATTTACCGAAATCAACATTGTTAATGTTAGTAAGTGCTCTTGCTGGAAAAGATTTTATATTCGATGCATATAAAGAAGCTGTTGAACACAACTACAGATTTTTCTCATATGGTGATTGCATGTATATTATGTAAATTAATTATAAATTTGCCTTTTTACTAAAAATCATTAATTCAAATAGAGGATACACAAAACTTCAATTGAAAGTAGAATAGAATTGGAGGAAGTAGTATTCTCTTAAAAGAGATTGACGGGTAGAAAAAACGGAACGGATTAGGTAGAATGTTTTCACAATTTATACAAAATTTATTAAACTCCGGCGGGCAGACTGCTGCAATGCAACGTTATGCTCAAATCAGCAATTATCAGAGAAATTTAGAAGGAGTACAAACTCCTCAAAATCCTCTTGATACAATTTATCCTAATACCGCAAACGGAAATAAAATAAATTCTCCATCATTTGAAAAAGTACTTCAAAGTACTACAAAGACAAATTTTGGATCATTATTACTTAACCCTGAATCTCTTAAGGTTAATGCAAATATTGTCCAAAACAACCCGTCAGTTAGCTTGAATAATGCCCTACAAGAAGCTGCTGCTGCAACAGGAGCAATAAGAACAAACACAGGCACAACTAAAACACAAATACTTGATTTGGTATCACAAATGTCTAAAAAGCACGGTGTTGATGAAAATCTTGTAAAAGCATTAATAAAACAAGAATCAGGTTTCAATCCAAATGCGAAATCAAAAGCAGGTGCTATGGGATTAATGCAATTAATGCCGTCTACAGCTAAAAGTCTAGGTGTGAATAATGCATTCAACCCCGTACAAAATCTTGATGGCGGAATTAGATACTTAAAATCTATGCTCAACAAATACAATGGGAACGTAATTTTAGCACTTGCGGCATACAACGCAGGCCCTAATGCTGTAGATAAATATGACGGCGTTCCTCCATATAAAGAAACCCAAAATTATGTAAGAAATATACTAGCCAACTATCTATAATTAATTTATATTAAAGGCTTTACTTTATTATGTTGTTTTTGCTACAATAATTTCAGTATTATGCAATCCAGATAGGAAGGGATATAAATGAAATTTTCATCATCTTTTAAGGTAGGGCTTTTAACACTTTTAGCATTAGTTTTATTACTTGGTGTTGTTTTAAGAGTTAAAGGCAGAGCTTTTTCTTCCGGATCAAGAATTGAAGTTCAATTCAATGATGTAAATGGCATGCGTCCTGGTGCAGGAGTTCAAATGATGGGACTACGAGTTGGTCAAGTCGAAGAAATAACTCCTGTAATAAATGGTGATAATAGTTACGTTAATGTAAAATTTGTAATTACAGAACCACACATAAAAATCCCTAAAGCATCTGTTTTTTCTATACAACAGACAGGGCTTATCGGAGAATTATTCCTTGAAATAACACCTCCTAAAATGAGAACTGTATATATACCAATGCTTAATAAAGATATTTTATACAAAGATGATGAAGTTGAAATGAAACTTGATAATAAATTTTACGATGTTGGTAAGATTAAAAATATTGAAGTAATCTCAAAAAATGCTATTCCTTATAACTTTAGAGATTCAATCAAAACTAATTTTGCATACAAAGTAGATTATGTAATAGATTTGCCTGGACTAATTCTTCCAGAATTTTTGAAAGGTAAAGCAGTAAAAACTAATGGAGAATACAAGTTAAGAATCTCAACACTTGATGATGTAACTCTGCCATATCCAAAACAAAATTCTCCATATACAGTGATAGAACCGATGAGAATAGCTGATTTTATGGATTGGCAATACAGAGCTGCTGAATCATTAACAGAAACAAACAGAAAAATTAATGACTTGTTGTCAGATGAAGTAATTGCGGAATTAAAACTTTCTGTAAAAAACATAAACGCGCTTACCGGACAGACAAGTGTTACAATGAACAAGCTTAACAATTTGATTGACAGTTCTCGCGGAGACATTGACCAATTGATGGTTATGATGGATAAGGCTACTACTGACTTCAACCAACTTTCATATAACTTGAACTCTATAATTGGTGATCCAAAATTCAAGACTACAATGTACTCAACAGCTGATTCTGTTGATAAGTTGTCACAAAACTTGAACAAATTATTTGGAAACGAACAAGAAGCTCAACAAATGGCTAACGATTTCAGAGAAATTGCTCACAACGTTAATGAAATTAGTGGTTACGTAAATTCTCTTACAAAAGATGACCAGTTGAAAAAAGATATCAACCGAGCTGTTGCAAACGTAAATACTGCTATGACAGATATTTCGACAACATTAAATACGGTAAATGCTCTTACTCCGGAAAAGAAAACTGAATTACAGACTATAATAGAAGATACAAGAGTTACAACTTGCAATTTAAGAAAATTCTCTGAAAAATTGAATAAAAGATTTTTATTATGGAGATTAATGTTCTAGGAAACTTCTGAAATGAATTTAAAAACAGAAATAACAAACATACATTATAATAAAAATGCAAGCGGTCTTTTGGTAAGATTTTTAGAATTTTGTTCTATCTTCTATGGTATTGGCAGCAGTCTAAAAAATCAGCTTTATGATAGAAGAATTCTTAAGCCTAAAAAAGTTCAAGCATACGTTATATCCGTGGGCAATATAACAACAGGAGGGGTCGGAAAAACACCTGTTGTTTCTGAAATTGCAAAGTACCTCATCGCAAAAGGAGAAAAAGTTGCAATAATTTCTAGAGGATATGGAGGAAAACTTTCAAATAAAAATATAAACATTATATCTGATGGAAAAGATATATTTTATAATGCACAACTCGCAGGAGATGAACCCTATTGGCTTGCAGAAAATACCAAAGGTGCGTATGTGATAACTTGCAAAAATCGCTATAAAGCTTGCGAGTATGCTATAAAAAATTATGCAGTAACAAAAATTATTTTAGACGACGGTTTCCAACACAGAAAACTACACAGGGATTTAGATATTGTTTTGATGGACAGTGAAAAAGGCTTCGGAAATGAAAAATTACTTCCAGCAGGTCCACTAAGAGAAGGTACAGAATCTTTCAAAAGAATTAGTAAAATGGTCATTGTAAGTAAAAATATTGACCATACAAGAGCCGAAAAAATAGTTAAGATAACTGCAAAACGAATGAAAATCCCAACTTATATATGCAAAACTGAACCAGATTATATTTATAATATAACAACAGGAGAAAGACTTCCCCTAGAATCTGAGATTACTGCAATATGCGCGATCGGGCAACCTGGACAATTTTTTGACTTTCTTAAAGATTATAAAGTAAAAGAGATGATACCATTTGATGATCACCATCAATATAAAATAGAAGATATAGAAAATATAAAAGGGAATATAGTCACAACAGAAAAAGATGCTGTAAAACTAAAAAACTTTGATAAAGATAACATTTACGCTCTTAAACTTAAAACAATAATAAATGTAGAGGAGCTCTTAAGTGAATAAAACTACTGATATTGATAGTATTGTAAAAATATTAAAGGAAGCAGATCAACCTAAAAGTGATTTTGTTCTTTTAATGGATTCATTTAAAGATCCCTACCTGGTTCTAATAGCTTGTATACTAAGTCTAAGAACAAATGATAAAACAACATACCCTGCAACATTAAGAATGCTTGAACTAGGGAAAAACCCAAAAGACTTTGCTAAATGCGATGTAAAAAAACTCGAAAAAGCGATTTATCCAGTTGGATTCTATGCAAACAAAGCAAAACAAATAATAGAATTATCCAAAGAATTAGTTGAGAAATATAATTCTCAAGTCCCAAATTCTATTGAAGAATTAACAAAATTTAAAGGAGTAGGCAGAAAAACTGCGAACTTAACAGTTTCATTAGGATTTAACGAACCTGCAATATGTGTAGATGTACATGTTCATAGAATTTTTAACAGACTAGGATATATAAAGACAAAAACTCCTGATGAAACAGAATTTGCACTAAGAGAAAAATTACCTCAAAAATATTGGATTGATATAAATACTTTACTTGTAACGCATGGACAAAATATCTGCAAGCCTATAAAACCTTTATGTGATAAATGTCCTATATCAAAATATTGTGCAAAAATATTGAATAAATAATAAAAAATAAATAACTTGCATAAAAAAAATAAATATGAGATAATTTGCATAAGATTGTATATGGTCCTTTGATACAATCGGGGTTAATAATAATTATTATATAGGAGTGTGAGATGAGTGTAGAAAATCCTCACAAAATCGACACATGCAAGTTAGATGAAATCATCAACTCATATGGTTGTAAAAAATCTAACCTGATTGCGATTTTGCAAAAAGTACAGGAAGTTTACCGATACTTACCTGAAGAAGCTTTGATTTATATCGGTACAAAAATAGAAGGTCTATCTCCTGCAACGGTTTTTGGAGTAGCAACATTCTATGCTCAATTTTCATTAGAACCAAAAGGTAAATATGAAATTAAAGTATGTGATGGTACAGCTTGCCACGTAAGAGGATCAATGCCTGTATTAAACGCGATTAGAGCAAAATTAAATATGCCAGAAGGTCAACTAACAAGTGACAATGGACTATTCTCTTTAGAAACAGTAAGCTGCCTTGGTGCATGTGGTCTTGCTCCTGTTGTTGTTATTAACGAAAAAGTTTATCCTCAAATGACTTCTGACGCAATAACAATGGTGTTAGATATGCTTATCAAGGAGGAAAAATAATGGAAAAAACAGCATTAAATATTGACATAAAAGAGGAACAAAAAAAAGCTCAAGATCTTGTAAAAAAACAAGGACTAAGAGTTCTTGTTTGTGCAGGAACAGGCTGTGTCGCTAACGGTTCTTTAAAAGTTATTGAAAAATTCAAAGAACTTGGAGCAAACGTTTCTGTTCTATCTGAGTACGACAAAATGACAACAGTTCCTACCGGATGCCATGGATTTTGTGAGCAAGGTGTACTTGTTGTAATTCCTGACAAACACGTCACATATGTAAAAGTTAAAGAAAAAGATGTAGAAGAAATTTATGAAAGTCATATAAAAAATGACAAACCTGTAGAACGCTTACTCTATGTAGATCCAAGAACACATGAAAAAGTTCTTGATGATGCTCACATAAATTTCTATGCAAAACAAACTAGAACAGCACTTGCAAACTGTGGAAATATCAATGCAGAATGTATTGATGAAGCAATCGCCGTGAGAGGTTATGAAGCACTTGCTAATATTTTAGAAGAAGGGAATCCAGATGCAGTTATCGAAACAATCGAAAAATCTGGCCTAAGAGGACGTGGAGGCGGAGGTTTCCCAACTGGTCGTAAATGGAGATTTACTGCAGCAAATCGTGGCGGTAAATCATACGTTGTATGTAACGGGGATGAAGGTGATCCTGGAGCTTTTATGGATAGATCCGTAATGGAAGGAGATCCGCACAAACTACTTGAAGGTATCGCTATTGCGGCATATGCAATAGGAGCAGATGAAGCTTATATATATGTTAGAGCAGAATATCCTCTTGCAATTAAACGTCTAAGAAAAGCAATAAAAGATGCAGAAGAAAGAAACTTCCTTGGTAAAAATATAATGGGAAGTGATTTTTCTCTTGAAATTCATATCAAAGAAGGAGCTGGAGCATTTGTATGTGGAGAAGAAACAGCTCTAATAGCTTCCATTGAAGGTGAACGCGGTATGCCAAGACCAAAACCGCCATTCCCTGCGAATAAGGGCTTATTTGGCAGACCTACACTTATTAATAACGTTGAAACATTAGCAAATGTTCCGGTCATCATCCTTAATGGAGCAGACTGGTTTGCTAAAATGGGAACAGAAACCTCTAAAGGGACAAAAACTTTTGCGCTTACAGGGGAAGTAAATAACACAGGCTTAATAGAAGTCCCAATGGGAACAACTTTAAGAGAAATTGTATTCGATATCGGCGGAGGAATGAGAGATGGTAAAAAATTCAAAGCCGTACAAATCGGAGGGCCTTCAGGAGGATGTCTTACTGAAGAACATCTTGATATCCCTATGGATTATGACAACCTAATTAAAGCAGGAGCAATGGTAGGTTCTGGCGGTCTTGTTGTTATGAGTGAAAAAACTTGTATCGTTGAAGTTGCTAGATTTTTTATGAATTTCACTCAGCACGAAAGTTGCGGGAAATGCGTACCTTGCAGAGAAGGTACGAAAAATATGTTAAAAATCCTTGAAAAAATTGTTGCAGGAAAAGGAGAAATGAGCGATTTAGACACTCTTGAAGAACTGGCTCACGCAGTAAAAGACGGATCTTTATGCGGTCTTGGAAAAACTGCGCCAAACCCTGTGTTATCAACATTAAAATATTTCAGGGATGAATATATCGCACATATTAAAGACAAAAAATGTCCTGCAGGAGTTTGTACAGCAATGAAAAAAGTAGTGATAAATGAAGCTTTATGTAAAGGTTGTACAAAATGCGCAAGAACTTGTCCTGTAGGAGCAATTGAAGGCACTGTAAAAAATCCTCATCACATTAATCAAGAAAAATGTATTAAATGTGAAGCTTGTTTTGCAAGCTGCCCATTCAGAGCTATAGTACTTGAATAAATCTAAAATAAAGGAAATAAAAATGAGCGATAAAAAAACATTATTTATAGACGGAAGAGAAGTAGAGTTCACTGATGAACCAAATCTTCTTGAAGTAATAAGAAAAGCAGGACTTAATGTCCCTACATTCTGCTATCGTCCTGACCTTACTTCTTTTGGAGCTTGCAGAATGTGTGTAGTAGAAGTGGAAGGCAGAGGGATTCAATCATCTTGCACAATGCCTCCTGAAGCAGGACTTAAAATTCACTTGAATACAGAAAAAACAAGAAGAATTAGAAAAACTGTACTAGAATTACTTCTTGCAAATCACGACAAAGAATGTCTTACTTGTGACAAATCAGGCAACTGCGAATTACAACAATACGCTGAAGAATATGGTATTAAGAGAATCAGATATCCTGAAAAACCTCTGGATGAATACCTGCCGATTGATGACTCAAGTCCATCAATAGTTAGAGATCCTAATAAATGTATCCTATGCGGAGCTTGTGTGAGAGCTTGTAGCGAATTTCAAGGTCATTCTGTTCTAGGCTTTGCAAATAGAGGTTCAAAAACAGTAGTTCAACCAATGAACGGCAGACCTCTAGGTCAAGTTGATTGTGTAAACTGCGGACAATGTGCAGCTGTATGCCCAACAGGAGCATTAACCATAAAATCAGATATAGAAGCTGTATGGAAAGAAATTACGAATCCTAATAAAAAAGTTGTAGTGCAAATGGCACCTGCTACAAGAGTTGCAATAGGTGAACTATTTGGACTAGAACCTGGAGAAAATTCTATTGGACTTATGAATGCAGTTCTTAGAAGGATAGGATTTGATCTAGTATTTGATACAAACTTTTCAGCAGATCTTACTATTATGGAAGAAGCTACTGAATTCTTAGAAAGACTAAAAACTGGGAAAAATCTTCCTATATTTACATCCTGTTGTCCTGCCTGGATTAAATATCTTGAAACAGAACATCCTGAGATGCTAAATCATCTATCAAGTTGCAAATCACCTATGAGTATGCTATCTCCAGTGTTAGTTGATCTTATCCCAAAACACTTTAATATAGATAGAGAAAATCTTGTAGTTGTAGCTATTATGCCTTGTACTGCTAAAAAATATGAATGTAAAAGACCGGAATTGTCAAGAAATGGACGTCCTGATACAGATTACGTTCTTACAACACAAGAACTTGGCAGAATGATTAGAGAAGCTGGTATAAACTTCAAAGCAATTGAACCTGAAAAAGCAGATTCTCCTTTTGGAGAATACTCTGGTGCTGGTACAATTTTTGGAGCTTCAGGAGGTGTTGCAGAAGCTGCAGTTAGAACAGCTTATGAATTTGCAACAGGAGAACAACTTCAAGATGTTGATATAAAATCATTCAGAGGTACCTCTAACCGTTCAAGAGATATAGAACTTGATATAAAGGGAACCAAAGTAACTGTAAGAGTAGTATCAACACTAAAAGAAGCAGAAAAATCACTGATAGAAATTAAAGAAGGTAAAGCAAAATTCCAAATGCTTGAAGTTATGGCTTGCCCTGGAGGATGTATAAATGGAGGCGGCCAACCAAGAAGTTGTGATGATAGCAAAATAAAAGAAGAACGAGCAGAAGGACTATATAAAGAAGATGCTCAACTTCCTCAAAGAAAATCACATATGAATCCTTCTATCCAAAAGCTATATCAAGAATATTTGGAATATCCGAACTCTCATAAGGCACATGAAATACTTCATACAATTTATAATGATAAATTTACTGGATCATATAAAGACGTATCTAAAAATAACTAAAAATGTGCATAAAAAAATAACTCCCAATTAGCAACTGGGAGTTATTTTTTTACCATAATTTTATTTTACAGCTTTAATAATTGTATCTGTTATATCTTCACCACCGTATAAAACTACGCCTTTAGCAAGTACAATATTATAATTTCCCGCTTTTGCCTGCTCATTAATTTTATTTGAAATATTTGTATCAATAGCACTTAGTTTTGTTGCGTAGTTTTTATCCATATCAGCTTTTTTCTTATTTAATTCTTTATTATACTTATCCTCAAGAGCTTTTTTCTTATTAGCATCAGTAGTTGCAGCTACATCTTTTCTTGCTTTTTCAACAAATTTTACAATTTCTTGTGCTTTTGCTTGTTGCTCTTTTTTTAGTGCTGCAACTTGGCTTGAAGAATTTACAACTTTAGGAACATCTACGACTGCTATCTTGTAACTCGGAGGAACATCTGACATAGCAAAATTACTTACAGATAAACCAATTACAAAAGTTGAAACTCCAACCATCAAAAACTTCAATTTGTTGTCCATAAATTTCTCCTTAACAATATTATACAAATTATACTCACATACATTAAATGAACTAAATTAAAAAAATCACTACAAAATAAAATTGATTTTTTAGATTAAGACCTTTACAAAATATGTAAATATACATTATAATAATAACAGGTGTTAATAACTTTTTGCGAATAGATTAATTTTTGTAACTTTTTTGTAATATAAGTTAAAAAAAACAACATTTTATAAAAAAAAGGGCAAAATTTAAACTTTAGCATACTTGATTAAAAAGTATCCAGATTACTTAATTAATAGGTGAATAATGAAAAAGGTGAAATATCAAAAAAATATTTTAAGAGCAATTTTATCAGTTTCTGCGTGCTGTGCATTGGCTCTTCCTACAATGATGAACAAAGCTTACGCGGCTCCTGATTTTGTGATGCCACAATCAATAATGAATGAAGTTGGCGGAAACATTAAACACGATACAGATAGTCTGCGTTATAAAAGTGATGAATATCGTCAAAAAGAAGACTATCAACACTACGAAAGGACAAGAAATCAAACAGGGACTGATCGTCAGATAATTAAAAACAATTCACCTCAAGACAGTGGCTATCAAGCAACTATCGAAGAAATGGATACAAAAGGTGTCTATGTAAATTCAATCGAAGTATCTCCTTCTGAAGTTTTAACAAAAGAAGAAATTAATAACATTATTCAACCTTTAGTCGGTAAAAATATATTTATCAATGATTTACAAAAAGCTATAGATGATATTAACAATTTGTACGCACAAAAAGGTTTTGTAACAGCAAGAGCATACCTCCCAGAGCAAACAGTTGAAAACGGCAATATTAGAATTGATTTAGTTGAAAGTAAAATTGGAAATATCACAGTACAACAAAACCGTTGGACAAAATCAAAATATATCACAGACAGAATGCCTCAAAAGCAGTCTGAGTTGTTCGATATTGTTGAACTAGAACAAGATGTATTAGATTTTAACAGATATAATGAAGGGATTAAACTTTCTGCTAACTTAAAAGCAGGCCAACAACCTGGAACTACCGATATTGAACTTGTAGCAAACGAAAGTTTCCCATTCCATCTTACAGGTATAATGGACAACCAAGGTCGTTATGCAACTGGTAGTATCCGTGGTGGAGCTATGTTATATGCTGATAGCTTATTTGGAGTTAGAGATAGAATGTCTCTAGGTTCATACTTCTCTAAAGGTGCAATCAGCCCATTCTTTGATTACAATGTTCCGGTAAACAAACACGATGGACGTGTTGGCTTCTTGTATTCATCAACATTCGCTAAAATCAAATATGGTGATTATAGAGATTTTGGAATGGGAAGTAATGCTTACCAATATACATTGTATTATTCTCAACCAATTATTAGAAAACCAGGTTTAGAATTAAAAGCATACGGTGGTTTGAACTACAAACGTTCAAGAACATTCAGTAGTATTGATATTCTAGATGATTGGATTGGTGGAACAGACCAAGTTACAAGTGTTGAAGCAGCTTTGCAATTAAGAAAAGATACTAAATACGGTATTTGGTATTTAAATCAAAATGCAGCATATGCTATACCTATTTTCAACAGTCAAAGAGATAACAATTATTTTAAATATAGCGGTAGTGTAGTGAGATTACACGACTTTTCTCACGGCGTAATTGGACAATTGAGAAGTAACTACCAAATCGTTCCTGGAGACAAACAAATACCTTATTTAGACCAAATTCAATCAGGTGGTCTTGCTACAGTAAGAGGGTACCAAGAAGGTTTGATGATTGGTAAAAACGGATACTTTGTAAGTGGTGAATTGATGTTCCCTATTTTACCAAGATCAATTACAAGTCCTCGTACTGGAGAAAAAATTCCATTTATCGGACGTTATGTTAAAGGTGCTGTATTCGCAGACCATGCAGGTATTTTCCCATCAGCAAGAGAAGATATATATGGAGGCAGTTATTTCTTAGCTTCCGTTGGTATGGGGTTAAGAATACAATTACCAGGTGATTTAAGTGCCAGACTATATTGGGGCTATCCATTAATCAATAACAGATGGGAACAAGATAGAAAATATGGACGTTTCCACTTTGAGTTAAGTTTAACACCTGATATTGATGCTTTATTAGCAGCCAGAAGTACAGCTCCAAAAACTCAATTCCAAAAGAATGTCGAAGCTGAATATATAAATAATTATGATGATACTAGACATTATGATTACTTTAGAGATGGTGGCGGCGGTTCACTATAGAAAAAGAAAATATAAAATTTAAATGCGATAACTTTTTAAAGTTATCGCATAATATTTGACATAGGGAGAGAAATATTATGACTAAAGGGATATTCATTACAGCTACCGGGACTGATGTTGGAAAAACATACATATCAGCTCTTTTAGTAAAAAAAATGAGAGATTTAGGATACAACTGCGGATATTTTAAACCTGCACTTAGTGGAGCAGAAGAAATAAATGGAGAAATTATACCTGGAGACTGTGCTTATGTTCTAAAAACTGCTGGGATAAATAAAAAACCTCAAGATGTTGCATCATATATTTTTAAAACAGCTGTATCTCCTCACTTAGCGGCAGAAATAGAAGGGGTTACAATACAAGAAAATAAAATTAAAAAAGATTTTGAAGTTCTAAAACAAGAATTTGACTATATAATTGTAGAAGGTGCCGGAGGTATAATATGTCCTTTTAATCTTGATAAAAATAATCAACTTCTTTTATCAGATGTAATAAAATCACTGGACTTAGATGTAATTGTGGTTGCAACAGCAAAACTAGGCTCAATTAATGCCACAGTACTAACTACAGAATATATAAAATCCCAAGGAATTAATGTTAGAGGTATAATATTAAATAACTACAACCCTAATGATTTTATGGAAGTAGATAATAAGAATCAGATAGAATATTTAAGCGGTATTAATGTTATTACTGAAGTGTCAATAAATGAAAAAGATTTAAATATTACAGAAGAAAAACTTCTTTCAATTTTCAAGGAGATATAAATGAATACATCAACAAAAGATTTAATAGAAAAAGATTTAAAATACATATGGCATCCCTGTTCACAGATGAAAGATTATGAAACTTTAAAACCTATAATAATCGATCACGGAGAAGGGATTTATTTATACGATACAGAAGGCAATAAATATGTTGATGTAATTAGTTCATGGTGGTGCAATCTTTTAGGGCACTGCAATCCAACTATTAACAATGCTATAAAAGAGCAAGTTGATAAACTAGAACACGTTATTTTTGCAAACTTTTCACACAATCAAGCAATAAGATTGTGTGACAGATTATCAAAAATACTACCTAAAGGTCTTTGCAAATTTAACTTTACAGATAACGGTTCTTCTGCTATAGAAGCAGCAATGAAAGTTAGTTTTCAATACCACGAGCAGACAGGTAATCCACAAAAGACAAAATTCATGGCACTAACAGAAGCTTACCATGGAGAAACAATTGGAGCTTTATCAGTTGGTGATTGCGATTTATACACCAAGTTATATAAACCGATATTAATGGATATAATAAGAATAGAAGGACCTGATTGCTATAGATGTCCTTATAACAAAAACAGAGAAAATTGTAATTGTGAATGTGCACAAAAAGCGGCTGAAACATTTGCAAAATATGGAAATGAAACAGCTGCATTACTTGTTGAACCTTTATTACAAGGATCAGCAGGGATGAAAGTTTATCCACCACTATATCTCAAAAAATTAAGAGAACTATGTGATGAATATAATGTACATTTGATCGCAGATGAAATTGCAACAGGATATGGAAGAACAGGAAAAATGTTTGCTTTTGAACATGCAAATGTATCACCTGATATCATGTGCCTATCTAAAGGTCTCACTGGCGGCTATATGCCTATGGCCATTTTTATAACAACACAAAAAATATATGACGCTTTTTATGACGAATACAATACAGGAAAAGCATTTATGCACAGCCATACATACAGCGGAAACCCTCTTGCATGTTCTGCAGCAAATGCCGTACTTGACTTACTTGAAGACGGGAAAATACTAAAAAAAGCACAAGAAAACGCGATATACTTTAACAACATAATTAAAGAAAAATTCCTTCCTCATAAAAATGTTGGAGAAGTACGCCATATAGGTCTAATTAACGCTATTGAACTAGTTAAAGATAAAAAGACTAAAACTCCTTTTGATAGCAAACTCCGTACAGGTTATCAAATCTACAAAAAAGCACTACAAAAAGGTGTAATTCTTAGACCACTTGGCGACGTGTTGTATTTTAATCCACCACTCATAATAGGAAAAAAAGACATGGATTATGTAACAGACATAGCTCTTGAGTGTCTTAAAGAAGTACTTCCGGAATAAATTTGCAACTCAAAGCTGATCGTTAATGAATTAACGTATCTTAAACACTTCTTACACCCTGCAAACACTTTCTCACGAGTTTGAAAAATCTAAAAGGAACTCTTTTCAGACTTCAACGTCTATTCAAATATGAAAGGATTTATCCTTCTGTTGTTAATTCTTCCCAAATACTTGGTACTACGATTAACGCAGTATAAACGATAAAACCAAATAAGATTAAGTTAATAGCTTCCATATGAGCCTCCTATCAGTTTACATGTATATTATTCCCATGCTGCTGATAATATTAACATTTTTTAATAAATTATTTTTAGAACTTTAATTAAATTAAAAATACACTTATAATGAAGAAACGAGGGATTTATATGAAAAAGAAAAACATCCAGACTTTATTTAGCAATCTTTGTTGCTCTCATTGTAAAAACGGATTCGACGAAGACTCAATTGTTATCAAAAGAGAAGAACAGGGACTTACAGTAATAAATTTGGTATGTAAACACTGCGGCAAAAACTTTGGAGTAGCATTTTTAGGTTTTTCTGACTTAGAAGTTAAATCAGAACAAGACCTTATAATGGAAGTCCAAGAAGGCCCAGAGCCAATTAGTTATGACGATGTTATAGATGCCCATCGTTTTATAAAAAACTTGGATGGCAATTGGCATAAACATTTACCCAAATGTGACTGATATCTAGTTAAATAAAACACCCGCTATCGCAGCAGACATATAACATGTCAAAGTTCCGCAAATCAAAGCTCTTACTCCAAGTCTTGCAAGATTTTTTCTTTGGTTTGGAGCCAACTCTCCAATACCACCTAGTTGAATTGCTATAGAACCAAAGTTTCCAAAACTACACAATGCAAAAGATGCAATAAGGAAACTTTTTTCAGATAACTGTTGTGGTGCAGAAGTCAAATCAACGTAAGCAACCATCTCATTTAATACGAGCTTTGTACCCATTAAACTTCCTACAGTAGTAGCTTCATGCAAAGGTACTCCCATAAAGAATGCAAAAACGGCAAATATTTTACCTAAAATCATCTTTAAAGATAAATGAGTCAAGTCAAAAGATACAAAATTTATGTGCAAATATTTTACAATTAACATTCCAACAGAAGCTAAAACCCAATCAACAAAAGCTACCAATGCAACAAGAGCTAATATCATAGCAACAACATTTATTGCTACTTTCATACCTTCTGATGCACCTTGTGAAATAGCATCAAATACATTTATATAAGGTTTACGTCTTTTACTATAGGTAATTTTAATATCTTCACTTGTCTCAGGAGTACCGGTTTCTGGGTATACAATCTTGGTTAAAACGAGAGCTCCTGGTGCAGCCATAACAGAAGCCGCTAATAGATACTGTGCAGGAATTCCCATTCCAATGTAAATAGGCATCGTAGCTCCTGAAATACAAGCCATACTACCTGCCATAGATGCTAATAGTTCTGATCTAGTTAGCTTTGCCAGATATGGTCTAATCATAATTTGAGCTGCAATTTGACCAACAAAAGCACTTGCAACATTTGATAATGCTTCTGCACCACTTACAGACATCAACTTATTCATTGCCTTACCGAACAATGGCACAACTCTTTGCATTATTCCATAATAATATAGAATATTTACCAAAATCATCATAAAGATTAAAGATGCAATCAACTGAAGAGCAAATACCTGAGCAGAACCATTTCCAAACAAATCAGCAAGTTTAGGCTCATTCATAAGAGGACCAAATACAAAATTTCCGCCCTCTTTTGCAAACTCAAGAATTTTTTGGATAAATAGCCCAATATTAAAAAATATTGCTCTACCTAAAGGAACTTTAAAAATAAATATTGCTAATCCGACCTGCAATAAAAAACCCATACCTATTGTTTTGTAATTTATCGCTTTTCTATTATTAGACATCAAATAAGCAATAGCAAAAATTAATACAATACCAATTAAGCCAAAAAATCTATTCATTATCGTTCCTTTATATAAATGTGCAAAAATATTGTATCAAAAACAAGAAAAAATATTATCATATCTTTACAAAAAATAGCATTAATAAATCTTAATAAAGGTTGGCATAGCCATTGAAAGGATAGTATATCCATAGTATATTCATTAATGGTAAAAGTTAGACAATAATGGTCAAAATAAAATATAAGGAGCAATAGGGAAATGCGTGTCTTGTCAATAACATCATCTGCAGTAAAAGCAAATAATGCAACCTACAATGCAAAAACAAAACAAATAACAAATCAAGGATATACAAATAATATCCAAGACAGCTATTCTTTTAGTGGAATAAAAACAAACTTTCACCCACAAATGTCAATAGTAAGCTTTACCGGAGCAGATAGAAATGTTAATCAAGTATCATCATTAGCATACGAAAATATGGGGATTGGACTTCCAGAAGACTACCAAGGTGGACTTGGAGTAGTAACTTACGAAGGACCTCAGAGCATGATAAAAAATGAAGGACTCGATGTAAGAACTTTCTCACCTATTCACCAACATAACAACCCTAAGGGTGGTTATAAATTTCTTTACACTAAAAATATAGAATTAATTGATGGAAAGCTTCCAGACTTAATAGAAGCAAAACATTTTATGAGTGCAGAACCAGGTCAATCTATTGAAGAATTTGCAAAAGCACATAAGTTTGATGTTAAAGATTTACGCTATGTTGTGCAAAGCGAACCTAACGGTAAAGAAGCAACTAGTTTGTCAAAATATTGTTTGATCGAACCTACTGGTGTAAAAGGCAGCATTGAAAGAATGTCTGATGAAAAAATCGGAGAATTACAAAACGTAGGTTATGAAATTTTTGAAATATCCAAAGATAACCCAACCTATAATAAAATGAAAAATAGCCCTAACTACTGGGTATATACAAGAGAATTAGCAAAAACTACAAAACCTTATTCATATGGCCCGGGTGGAAATGGTGGATTTGAAGCAGAAATTGTAAACTCTGATTTTGTAAGAGCTGTACTTGATGCTGAAAGAAAAATGAACACAGAACAATTTGGCAATTGGAGACCTGCAAGTTACTGGCTACATGACAGAACTGTTGCAACATTATTCAGCTTTGTTGCAGATGCCTCAGCTAGAGGTGATGACAATTTCAATGGAATAATTGCCCACCATTCACTACACAATCCTGGTAGAAACTATCAAGGTTTTACTGATGATCCATTTAAGTTCGCACGCATAATTTTTGATAGAGAAGATGTACTTGCACTAAAAAAACACCCGCAATATGATTTGCTACAAAACTTTAATGCAAGAGGTTGGAATAACCTTACTGATACAGAAAAGAATTTTGTAAGAAGCGTTTTTGACCCAATTATAGGACAGTTTAAAGACTTCTTTAACGCTTATAACATAACTAAAATTCCTATTGTTGCGAAAAAGATAAATCCTGATAATTCATCTGTGGGAACAGTTTCTCCAAATTTTGACAAAGAAATGAAAAATCCAGACATGGATGTTGCTTCAGGAATCGGAGCTGACTTAAGAGAAATCGAAACAGTAAGTCCTCTAAACGGATCAACTCCTGCTTCAATGGGGCTAGATAATAATACTCAAGACTTTGGACGTGGTGGCAATATTCTATCTGAGAGAAAAAGTGGATTTCATCCGCTAGTATATGACGGAGATATTGAAAAATACGTTCAAACTCGTGAAAAAAATTCAAAATGGTTAATGGATATACTTGCTGAAGCACAAGAAAAAGGTCCGGATGCCGTAAATAAAGTATTGTATAATGATTTACAAATAGAACAAGGAAGAAGTGTTATCGGTAATATTCTAAACTTTACACCTGGTAAAGATCTTTTAGTTGTCGGCTGGGGAAGACCAGATGAACAAAAAGGTTTCCCGATAACATTAGAAGGCTTTTTGAAATTTTTAAAACGCGAAGATGTCAGTCCTGAAATGAAACAAAGAGTAAACCTACAAATAGGCTGGGGAGATTTACCTTTTGATAAAAATTCAAGAGAATGGCACTTGATAGACAAAATATACAATGAAATTATTAATCTTGATGGCGGCATATATAAAAATAACCTTATGCTGGCAGATGGACGATATCCAAATAAATTGGTAGGATGTGCGACACATGCTATATTTACATCAAGAAGAGAAATGTGTGGAATCACACCACTTGAAGCAAAAGCTGCAGGTGTTCCATCAACTGTTACAGCAACAGGTGGTCCGGTAGACTACATCAATGAGAAAAACGGATGGAAAACTAAAACTGCTCCAGAAATGAACCCTCCGTTTGACGGTTTGGATTGGAGCACTCCTGCTGATAAAATAGATGACGCAAGAATTGCAAGATCATCTGATGAAGTGTCTGATTGCTTTAAAGCTATGGCAGAAGAGTACGTAAATGACAGACCAAGCTATTTAGCAAGATGTAAAAAGAATATTGAAGAACATTTTGATTGGCATAATAACGGAGAATTTAACGGTGGAAAATCTGCCAATAAAATGTACAAAGAAGATATTTGGAAAATAGATCAAGGATTTGGAGCAAGAAACAAAAATCCAATGCACCGTTTACTTGGAAAAATCCAAACATCTACAACTCAGGTAAAAGAAAATATCGAAACTTCTGTAGATGATTTAATGAAAAAAGTTGAATTGAATATTAAAAAAGTCACAGAAGAAGCAATAGAAAAAGCAAAAACTTCTATAGAACAATTGACTACAACTTCAAAAGAAGAAATTCAAAAAACAATTAAAGCATCTGTAGATAGTGCAAAACAATCTATAGAAGAGGCTCAAAAAACTTCAATAGAAGAAATTAAAAATACTGTTGAAGAAACAGTAAAAAAAGCTGTCGAAAACATAAAACCTAAACAAGTAGTTGAAAACGTAACAAATAATAATTCTAAGCTTGGAAAGATTGCAGCTTTTACTGGCGGTGTTTCTGTTGCTGCACTAGGCTTTGGCGGATGGTATTTTAGCAAAGCAAGCAAATTAATTAAAGAAGCAAACAAATTAGTTGCAGAAAAAGCTAATACCGCAACGACTTCTATCCCAAGCTCAACTATGACACAGCCAGCTACAACAACAAATAATGAACAATCAAATTTACTTGATAAAATAAAAAAATCTGCTTAAATTTTAAGCTTATCAACTAAGTTAAAAACTGCGATGAACTTTTTTATAAGTTCATCGTATGTTTTTATATCTTTTAAAGACTTAAACATACATCTAAATTGAAAAGCTTTTGTTTTAGTTGGGAGTCCAACAACTACGATATTGTTAGAAATTGACATAGAAAAAGATAGTGCTCCAAATACTAGAACAAGATTTTTAACTAGTTCAAAAAATTCATCATCTATAAAATTAATATCTTCATTTTTATCTTTTGAAAATACCGAAAAATAATTATCAAATCTTGTGTCCAATTTTACATATCCAATTGGTTTTAAAGCATTTGAAGGCTTAATTATCAAATGTTCAGCCAACTTTTTTTCAAACTCAAACTGCAAAATTATTCCCTTGAATAAATCATGTTTATCCATTGGAGTTACGGTACCTAAAGAGGTATCAGTTATCATAACATTCGTTTTATTATAAAATCCAAAATAACTTTCTAAATCTTCCTGAACTACAAAATTAGGAAATATTCCAGAATCTATAATACTTTCTTTATTGTAGTTCAACGGCCAAGGTTTGAAATTTGCAACCGGTTTCAGAAAATACTTCAAAATATACTTGGAAAATTCTACCTCAAAATCCCTTACGACCTCAACATGGTAAAAAATTCCTCTAAATAAAAAAGCATAAATTACGAATAAAATTATTGTCCATAAAAAAGTATTGAAAATAGAATGAAGAAATAAATAAAAGAAAAAAACAACTAAAATAACTCCAACAGACACAAAAAACAAAGAAAAGAAAAACATCTTAAAAATTGCTTTTATTCTCTTTTTTTCAAAAGGCTCAACGAGTCTGAGTATAGAATTTTGAAACTCTTCTTGGTATCTAAAAAAAAGTTGCTCAGATAAATTTCCCATTCAGCCACCTTATTTTTAAGCACAAAAAATTGCGCTTGGCGCGATTCGAACGCGCGACCTATCCCTTAAAAGGGGAGTGCTCTACCTGCTGAGCTACAAGCGCAAATGTATTTTAATTATTCATACCGACTAATGCTATTCATTTCGTCCGTAAGATTAGTGTAACAAGAAAAAAATTTAATGTCAACTATTTTTTTTAAAAAAAGGTCAAGAAATTTTCCTGACCTTTTAAATTTTAACTTTAATTGCAGTATTTTAGAGTATTTGAAACTATTTTAGACTAATATATTTTTTTGCACAATCAAACATAGCATTAACTAAAGCTGCATTTGCATAAATATTCATCCCGTTTGCTTCTAGAACTTGTTTCATACGCTTTTCCCACATCGAGTATATATCTTCTTGATTAAGTTCCAGAACTTGAGCAATCATCAATAATTCCTTAAAATCTATAGGAATTGGAAGACTACCTCTAAGCATATCTACAATATCAATTCTTTTTTTACGAGGAAAAGCTTTTAAAAAATTAACAACAGACATGCCTTTTTCTTTCATGACATCTTTAAAAAATTCAATTGAATCATCTATCAAAATAGGTTCTTGTGGAATTTTATATTCTTCAAAAACTTCAGGTTCAACTTCCATGACAGTAGCAATTCTTTCAAGAGTTGTACTTCTTGTAGAAAAAGGTATTGTATCATCTATTAAGTTATATACATATGAAAGGGTAACCCCAATCATTTCTGCAAAATCCTTCTTATGCAAAGAATTTTTATCTAAAAATTTTGCAACTTTTTCTGAACTTTTTTCTTGAACTATTGGTTTGTTTTTTGAACTCATAACTATCATCCTCATCTGGTTTATTTATGCATTACTAAAATACAAATATTCTATCGATTTGTTAAGCGAAAGTGAGGTAAATCATAACGGTAATATTTATTTACGTTAAAATAATAAATAAAAAGGATTAGTAAAAATGAAACTGATAACAGGATTAGGTAATATTGGAGATAAATATTGTTTCACACGACATAACGCAGGTTTTATGGTTGTGGATAAAATTGCACTTGAAAATAATTTATCTTTCAAACAGGATAGCAAACTCAAATGTTTTATCACAAAATTAAGACAAGCTGATGAAGATGTAATTATAATTAAGCCTACAACTTTTATGAACTTATCAGGAGAAGCAGTAAGAGCGGTAATGGATTATTACAAGATAAAAACAGAAGATATCCTTGTAGTTTATGATGATATCGCACTTGATCTCGGAAGAATCAGATTCAGAGCTAACGGTTCTGATGGTGGACATAACGGTATAAAGTCAATTATAAAACATATTGGAACAAATAAATTTGATAGACTAAAAATAGGTATAGGCCCACAACCACCAATACCTTCAGAAAATTATGTACTACAAAATTTTCCTAAAGAGCACCAACAAGTTTTAAAAGATGTCTTAAACACATCTGCAGAAGCAGTTATGTTCTACTTAGAAAATAATATAGAAAAATCTCAAAATAAATTTAACTAACCAACCAGATTATTACCAAAACAAATATTTCTAATATAATAGATAAAAAGGAGTATAAAAATGGGCTTACAATTAGCAGAACAATACGAAGATAATGAGCAATATAACGAAGCTCTTGAAGAATATAAAAAATTACATGAACAAGACCCTAAAGATCTAAGTATTATAGAAAGACTTGGTCATTTATCAATGGTTTTGGATAAAAAAGAAGATGCTGCAGAATATTATTCAAAAATTCTTGAATTCGATGCAACAAATACACTTGCATACGAACAATTAATGGATATATATGCAAACTCCGACAGATACAAATATTACATTTACAGAGGAAACTTACACCAGGTTGAACAAAAATTTGAGCATGCAATTAACGACTATAAAAAAGCTCTTGCAAATACTCAAGAAGAAAAAGATGCAAACGCTGCAAGATTTGTGCTTGCTACAATGTATGAACAAACAGGACAAAATCTTAAAGCCATAGATGAATATTTGAAACTATTAGATTTTGAAGATACTCCAGAAGAAGCATTCCTAAGACTAGCAAATTTGTACTTGAAAGAAGATGCAAAAGGCAGTGCAATTGAAGTCCTAGAAAGAGCTAGAAAACACGGTTATAACAGCAAAAATCTTCTTGAAAATTTGGCTCAAATTTATATAAGAGATGGTCATGCTGATAAAGCAATGGAAATAACAGAAGATGAATTAACCAAAATCAAATGCTTACTTGAATGTGATAAAAAAGAAGAAGCTTTTAATAAGCTAAATGAGCTTGAAGACCAATATAAAACTAACGGGAAATATCATTCACTAAAAGCTCAATATTATTACATAACAAATGATTTTGAAAAAGCTCTAGAATGCGTTAATGAATTTGACAAATTCAGTAAAAATAACCCACTTACGTACCAAATGAGAGCATTAATTTATGAAAATAAAAATGATGACTACAATTCATACCTAAACTGGGGTAAATATAATTTGATAAGAGGCGATAAAGATGTTGCAATAAATGAATTTTTAAATGCATATCAACTAAAAAATGATGACGAAAATTTAGTTAGCACTCTAGCTAGACTACTTGAAGAATCCGGAAATAAAAATCACGCAATGGAATTTTATGAAAGACTATCTCAATTGGATTCAAATGATAAAAAAGCGCTTGAAAAATTGGCCGAATTCCGCGAAAGTATAGGTGATTACAAGTCTCAATGCGATTATCTTGAAAAATTATATGAGCTTGATAAAAGGAATACTCTTAACATAAAAAAACTAGCAATTGCTTATGAAAAAATGAGAAATAAGCCCGCAGCTATTGAATTTTACAATAAATTTCTTGAACTTGGAAAAGGAGATCCTGATTACAAAAAAATTAAAAATAAAGTAGAAAAATTAGCTCATACGGATATGCAAGAAGATGAAGGGCTTATAGATAAAATAATGAAATGGTTCGAGAAAAAATAAATTACGCTAATAAAAAAGCACCTTATTTATAAGGTGCTTTTATTTATATGAAAACTGGCAAATTTATAAATATTTTGCCGCGTAATTTATGATAAAGCCATTAAAGCTTTTACAGAACGCGCATTATCTCTTACTTCTTCATCTGAATGCATATTTACGGTATCTTCAAGAATTCTAATTGCTTCAGATTTGTCTTCCAATGATAATAGTTCATTTATTGTACTCATAGCTACAACTGTAGACATATCATTGATACCTTTACCTTTGTTAGCAATTACAACTTTTAAAGAATCATGTTGATTTTTCTTTACCAAAGCTCTAGAAGTAAGCTCTCTGATAGCATCAACACTTGAGTTTGTTCCAACATCTTCTAGCATTTCAATAGATCTTGGATCTTGATTAATTCTCAAACCTTCGATTATATTACTTACGTCTTTTTCTGTTCTTTTATCTACCATAATACTTATAACCTCCACAAATACTTATGCCATTGCCTCTGCCCAAGCATTTGCTTTGCTTGAGAATAACTCATGCACACTATTATATACTTCATCACTACTTAAATCCATTTTAGCGATATCATTTTTTCTGATACCAGGACGCATTGCATCTTTAATGTTATCCATAAAGTCAAATCTTACTTCTGTATTTTTCATTGTAGACCAGAAATTAGATACGTTATCTGACATTCTCTTACAAAAAGCATTAACAGATTCTATTCCGGCATGTAATTTTTCAGAAATCTTGTTTCCGAAATTGTTTATAGAACCAACCATTGCACTTAAATATAATTTACTTTTAGCAGGAACTGAAGCTATTCTGCCTGCAAAACTAGGTTGATTTTCTTTTGATTTTGATGATTCAAAAACATCCGCAGTTAACACGTTTCCTTTAAAAGATGATTGTGCAAAAGGATTAGAACTTCTTGCAACTGTTTGTTCGTGTTTTGTAGTGTTAAAAATACGTTCACGGATACTTGAAATTGATAAATTTGCCATGATTATATCCTTTCGTCTAAATTATTACATTATAAGAATACCATAGGATATTTTTATTTTATCAACCTTTTGATGTATTCTTAGGGAATTTTTTATACTTTAGTTAGAAATTTGTTCATGGTAAAATAACATATATGGGATATGTAAATTTAGAAAAACTTATTGAGGTTATTAGAGTATTGCGTTCTCCTGAGGGTTGTCCTTGGGATCGAGAACAAACTCATGATTCTTTGAAAAGGAACATGCTTGAAGAAGCTTATGAAGCAGTTGATGCAATTAATGCTAATGACATGAAACATTTAAAAGAAGAACTTGGCGATGTCCTGTTGCAAGTACTTCTTCACTCTCAAATCGCATCAGAAGAAAATGCCTTTAATATAGAAGATGTTGCCAAAGAACTTACCGATAAACTAATACACAGACATCCTCACGTGTTCGGTGATGCAAAAGTGGATTCTGCAGATGACGTAGTGACAAACTGGGAAAAACTTAAACAAGAAGAAAAACCTCACAGAAAATCTGCTATGGATGGTATTTCTAAAGCACAATCTGCACTAATGAGCGCTCAAAAAATTAGTAAAAAGGCCGTTAAAACAGGCTTTGAATGGCCTAATGAAGAAGAACTTTATAAATGTATCAATTCTGAATTTGAAGAATTCAAAGAGGCAAAACAAGATAATGATAAAGAGCATATGGAAGAAGAATTTGGAGATATTCTATTTGCAATAGTTAACCTTGCAAGATGGAACAAAATTGATGCAGAACAAGCTCTTATCAAAGCTAATAATAAATTTATGAAACGTTTCCGCAAAATGGAAGAACTCGCAACAAAACCACTAGAAGAATATTCTTTTGAAGAATACGATGCTTTATGGAAAAAAGCAAAATCTTCTATATAGCTACCCCTATTGATTTTATTGACTTTAAGGAGATATGTTAACAAATATTACAAATGTTTTTCTATAAAAAGCAATTTTTAAAACTCAAAATCCTTTATATAAATATACAGGAAAGAGGATAAGATATTATGAAAGAACAGGAATTAAATACTTTAATGTCAGTTGTTTCTGACCCAATTAAAAATGTATATAAAATTGAATCAAGAAAAGACTTGGAAGAAATTCAACGCATTATACGTATTTTTAACATATCAAAAGAACAACACGTAAAACACGCTATGTTGTCTATCAAGAATCTTGCCACTTTCAAATTAGTACTAAGTAATAATTAAAAAGATTAATACGCCCATATAGCCAAGAAAAATAAAAATGACTCCGATATAAAAACAATAACGGAGTCATTTCATATTTCATATTTCATATTTATAAATTTTAAAAAATCGCACCCAACATTCCAAAATACATTTGATAAAACGCTACTGCGATAAACAAAACAAATCCACCCATAACTACAATTAATATAGGTTCAAATAATTTAGTCAAAGTCTCAAGAACAATATCTACTTTCTTGTCAATCACATTTGCTATATTCAAAAGCATTTTCCCTAAAGTTCCAGACTTTTCGCCTGTCGCAATCATCATTATAAGTTCATTGGGCAAAAGAGAGCTAAAACTAAAACTCTCCGACAGTGGTCTTCCATTTTTTACATACCCCAAAGAGGCATTAGCTCGAGCTTTCACAACCGAACTATCAATTGTTTTTGTTGACAATTTTAGCCCTTCTAAAATTGGAACACCTGATTCATAAGAAACCTGCAAAACACTTATGAAATTTGACAAATTAACATAATTTATAAAATCAGATAAAACTGGAATTCTCATCAAAAAGGAATCTACGCGACTCTTAAATGTTCTGTCTTTGAGCATCTCTTTAAGCAAATAGCCACCACCGACTACACCTGCAATAATCAGATACCAAAAATTTGAAATAAAATTACATAACTCAAACAAAGTCTTTGCCAAAAATGGAACATCAGCTCCATTAAATGTAAATACACTTGCAAATGCAGGAAAAATTACTTTTGCAAACAATACAAGAACTACAAACATAATCAAAATTAATATCCCAGGATAAATAGATGCCTGTATAACTTTTCCCTTTATTGCATCCTGTTTTTTTAACAATTCAAGAACTCTTTCAAGCACAGTATCAAGTTCCCCAGAAGCTTCTCCAGATAAAACCAAACCTGTATAAACAAATCCAAAAACTTCTCCATAGCGAGAAGTTAATGCCTCTGCAAAAGTTTTACCAGATAATATTTCACTTTGCAAAACTTTAGAGATTTTTCTTATTTTTTCACTCGGAGAATTAACTTCTAACATATGTAACGCATCAAGGATTGCAATACCTGACGAAAGCATAATCTGCAATTCTCGAGTGAAATTTATCTTATCCTTTAAACTCAAAAACTTTATTTGACTATCTGATGTAACCTGTTGAGCAAAAGACTCCTCAATAGTAGCTTCACTACTACTCTCCATATAAACTTTAGTCGGCAAAAAACCAAGATCACGAATTTTAGCACGAGCTTCTGCTAAAGAATAAGCCTCGACTTCTCCCTGAATTATTTGAGTATTATTTTTTAAAGCATGATAACGAAATTTTCTCATCTATTTAAATACCTAACTACACTCTACTCTTATAGATTAAATAAATCAAACTTTAGAAGAATTTACGCAAGCAGAAATTGCATCAATTAATCTTTTTACTTTTATAATTTCCAACTTATCAAAATCTTTAGGAACCGAATTTGAAAATGGAATAATCGCCTTCTTGAACCCTGACATAACAGCTTCATTCAATCTTTTTTCGATATTATTAACAGGATGTATTTCTCCTGAAAGGCCAATTTCTCCAATAATTACCGTTTGAGAATCAACAACAACATCTCTTGCACAAGTTGCGACAGCTAAAGCAATACCTAAATCAGCAGAAGGTTCAGTAACATCAAGCCCTCCCATAACATTCACATATACATCCTGCTTAGAAAGGTTTAACCCGACTCTTTTTTCTAACACCGCTAATATCTGTAATACACGACTTGTATCCACACCGTTTGTAACCCTGCGAGGAGACGGATATGGAGTTGTTCCGACCAAAGCTTGAATCTCTACCAACAAAGGTCTTGTACCTTCATTAGCAACAACAATTGCAGTCCCAGGAATTGATCCTTGAGAACGCTCATTCAAAAATAATTCATTTGGATTTGTAACACACTTGAGCCCACCCTCACTCATCTCAAAAATACCTACCTCTGAAGTATTTCCAAAACGGTTTTTCATCGAACGTAACATACGATATGATTTATACTTATCACCCTCAAAATATATAACAGTATCTACCATATGTTCTAAAACTTTAGGTCCTGCAATATTACCCTCTTTTGTTACATGACCTATAACTACGACTGTTATATTTTTTGTCTTAGCTATGTGCATCAAAAGATTTGTACACTCTCTTATTTGAGAAACACTTCCTGCAGAACTTGCAACATTTTGAGAATATATCGCCTGAATACTATCTATTACAACAAAATCAGGAGATATTTCGTCTATCTGAGTTTTAATATTTTCCATTGAAGTCTGAGGATAGACATACAAATTATCAGAATTTATGGATAAGCGCTCTGCCCTTAGCTTTAACTGACTTGCACTTTCTTCTGCAGATACATATAAGACTTTTTTATTATTCTTACACAATTCTCCACTAGTCTGCAAAAGAATTGTAGATTTCCCAATACCAGGATCACCTGCAATAAGCACTAAAGACCCCTGAACAAATCCACCGCCAAGAATTCTATCAAACTCAGAAATATTTGTACTTACTCTAATTTCTTCATCAAATTTTATATCCTTTAAAAGTGTAGGTTTTTCTGTATTTATAAACTCATCATGAGCAGATACCTGCTGAGGTTTAGTACTAAATTGAACTTCTTCTACAAAGCTACCCCAACTTCCACATTCCGGACATTTCCCTAAATATCCTGCACTTTCGTAACCACATTCCTGACATATCCATTTTGATTTTACCTTAGCCATTATTCTCTCCATGAATATCTATCAAATCTTTTAATTCACAACCCAACGCACGAAGAATAGAAAATAAAGTTGTAACACGTATATCAATTTCACCTTTTTCAATTCTACCAAGATGCTGACCACTCATAGAACCACACATCTCTGCAAGCTGTTCTTGAGTCAATTTCCGTTTCGCACGCTCAATTCTTATATTATCACCTAACAATAGTAAATCGCTCTTATTCATAAATTTTATTATATTAAATTGACAAATATTATACTATGCATTATATTATTAAATATCAATAACATAACATTGATTTACATTAATATATTATTAATATTGATACTTATTATACACAATAAAAGGAGAAATTATGGAGCGAAATGAATTAAAAAAGACGTTTGAAGCTTTTGAAAAACATTATGGAAAAATAATTGACATGATTACATTTCTCGGGAAAATTGCAGACAATAACAACTTTGATGAGTATGGGCAATACACCTATATAATTACAGACCAATTAAAATTTGAATGTAGAAAACTTGAAGAAGTTAGTTTTGAACTAAAGACGAAATGTTTGGATTAAAAAAGGCGGCTAATGCCGCCTTTTAAGTTATTTTCTACCTGTTTTATTAATCAAATTTACATCTTGTACTCTCAATGCAAAATATGGTTTATTTTTATCATTTTCTTGCAAGAACATTACAAAAGTATCATTGAAATAGAATTTTCTAGGTTTCATCTTTGCAGGGACTAAAGGCATAGACATTTTTGTTGCGATAACAGCTTCTGATTTAAGTTTAACACCTTCATTATTCATCTTGAAATCAACGGTTTCCAAAGCTTGATCAATCATCATACCGTTAGTACCTTTGATTTCTTTATCACATAGTTCTGCAAAAGATTTTTCACTATACAAATTAATATCAGGCACTTTTAGTTCATCAGCTTTCAAAAATTCTTTTGGTCCATCGTATTGAGCCTGTTTAATCATCATGTCACTGTATAGTCTATCAAAAGATTTATCATCTTTTGTTCTATATAGATACAAAACATCTTTCCCTTCTGTTTGAATAGATACAGCGTAATCTTTAGAAGAATTGTAGAATAGAACGTACACTGTTTGGTCAAGAATAGATTCACTATCCTTGTTTATACCAAAATATTGAACTTTTTCTTTATTCTTACCAAATTTATCCATACCTAACTTATCAAAAGCAGTTAAGAATTTAAAATTCTTTTTCAACATCGCATAAAGAACATACTTTTGAGGACCAGGAGTCCAGTCGATACTGTTTAAGACATCACTTGTTTCATTAAATTTTTCTTTTATAGCATTTTCTATTTTAACTTTTAACTCAGGAGAAGTCTCTCCATATACTGTGTAGTATGAATCCTCAGACAAATCACTTGTTTTAAACTTTTGTTTGTTGAGCTCTTTTGCCAACTCTGACTTAGCGCCAACAAATCTTACTGGGCCTCCGACTATTCCATCAATTAAATCATTCCAAACCAATTGAAATGTTCCCACCCAAACTCTATTAGCTTGCAGCGATTCTGATGTCATCAACGGAACTACTTCTAATGATTGTTGCTGAGGCTTTGCTCCAAATGCAAACACAGCAGAAGCAGTCATAGTCAATACCATTAGTGAAATTAATAGTTTTTTCATTACTTCTTCTCCTCTATATTTAAAAACTTTAAAAAACTATGCAAGAAACCTTTTGTATTATTTTCATGAGGAAGACTCGCTGAAGAATAATATTTTTCATAGTTTTTTATAATATTATCAGGCAAACTTTCTCCACGTTCAAGTATATATGAAATAAATTCTAAATAGTCGTCCTGTTCCTCTTTATAAAGAGGATCTCTAAGCCTTAAATCTTCATCTGCCTCGTAATGCACAAGAGCATGGTATGCAGCAATTATACTTGAATCTTGCGAATCTTTAGGAAAAGCTAAAATAGCCTCCCTAACACAAATATAGTGCATCAAAACTTTTCTGATAAGTTCTGCAACAACAGCTCTATCTTCAGGATTTGATAATTCTTTTGACATTTTTACACTAATAAATTATCGCACTCTTTTTCTATAAATCTTAAAAGAGAAACATAACTACCATCAAAAAATTGATCTACTACTGTTTTTACAGCATCCATAGACATCTCTTTTTTATACATTGTAGCTTTATAATAGAATTTTTTACCAACCTTATAACGAACAAGTATACTTTTTACAGTAAGTCTATCCATTACTGTTTTTATTGTTGTATAAGCTCTATCAACACCATTCTTTGAAAGTTCATCTACAACATCTTGGATAGAAACGTCCCTATCTTCGTTGTCTTTCGTTAAATTCCAGAACGAGTTTAAAATATCTATTTCAAGCCTGCCACAAACCATATGTTCCTCTACTTTCTTTACTTACTATCAATTACTAATATTGTAACACATAAACGAATAAACACAAGCTATTTATACAAATTTTTTTACAATTATTCTATATCAAACAAATCTTCTTCTTTTTTAAAATTTGTCGCTTTTTTTCTTAATTTTTCATTCCTTCTTTTTGTCTTTGCAGACACTCCTCTATATGCGTTATCTAACGAAATTTTGCATAAAGGTTTTCCATTACGCCTATCAAAAAATACCAACCAAAACTTTCTATTTATATTATCAACAGAAAAAGAAATTTGACCGGCTATTTTATCACCAGGCTTAATCTGCTTAAACATAATTTTCGTATCACCAAATATTGAAGGTCTAAAAGATGAATTATAATCATTTATTAGAGCCATATCAAGACCTGATAAAGTCTTGTCAGACAAATTTGAAACAAGAATTGTTAAAGTAAGCGTATTTAATTCTCCAAACGGATCTTTTTCATGCCTTATATCGCTTATATGAATATCTAGTCCAGGATAAAAAAGTTCATGTTGCATCAACGCAGTAGCTTTATATACAGGTAAAGAAACGCTTGTATTAACTTTTACTCTTATTTCATCTCCAGGAGCGATTAGAACATCATGTCCTTTTCTTATCAACGCCATACCAAGTCCTATTGCTCCACCGACAGCAGCACCCCCTGCGAGAGTATAGCCTTGAGATGCTATAGCAGCCTCAAGCCCCAACCAGTTTAGAGCCATAAACCCTCCAACAGCACCCCCTGCAAGAGTATAGCCAACATCTTGTACTGCAATTTTCCCCGCTTCTGCTACAGGATGCATCTTTGTCGTCATTTTTCCATCAATAGGAATCTCCCTACCATCTGGAGTTATTAAATAATCAAAATCCATTTCAATCCAAGCAGAACGACCTAGACGTTTTGCATCTCCTGATTGAGTTATTTTGCCATGAGCGATTGTTCCCTTTGGAATAATCACTCCCTTATCACCGTACACTTCAGATGTTACTTCTGCAAAAAACTCATCACCTTCCATATTTATAGTAGAATCTAAAACCTGAGATACTGTCATATTTATAACATCTTTTTTTTCAAGTTTTTCTACTTCTCCAGTAAAAAGTTCTTTTTGAATTTTATCTTGATAATAATTATCAGACTTTTCTGCATGCCCTTCTAACACATCTGCATAAGCCAATGATGTATTAGCCAAAAAAGATATCAATAATAATACCGCAAGTTTTTTCTTCATAATCAAATTATACAACAGGATTTTTTAAAAACAAAACTTTATATAATGTTTGATTATGTTAAAATATGGGTACAAGAAATATGTATATTGTATATAGGGAGGATATTATGCGTTGGTATGATGTTGAACCTGATGTTTGTATAGCAATCAGTATGATAGAACTTGCAAGTGAAAGATTACAAATAGACAGTGCAAAATATATTATACAAAGAGGAAAAGAACTTGATCCTGATTTAAACTTTATTAAAAATGAAGCAGGAAGTAATTCCTCTGAACAAAATCAATATCAAAGATGGTATGATAAAAATGAAACCTTATCTACCGCATTTAGGTATCTAAAATGCATGACTAAGGCTAATCAAATACAGATATCAAAGGAAGTCCTACTTAAATTAAGAGAAAAAGCTCCAGCTTAAAGAGCTTGTATATTGACTTTTATAAAAAAAATAGTTATTATTTAGCTATGAAAATGCGTTGGTATGATATTGATCCTGCTTTAAGCAGAGCTATTGCTAAGTTGGAAAAAACTGAAGAATATATTCAGGTTCGTTGTGCTGATTTTATTATTGACAAACTCAAAGATATTGAGTTTGACATTGAGTTGTCTTTAGATGACCAGTACAATTATATACTTCGAAGATGGTATGACAAAAACATAAAAGTATCACATGCAATGGAATACCTTAGAAATGCCCCTTTCGATATTAGACATCAAATGGCTTTAGAAATCGTTGATTTTATAAAAGAATACGAAGATTTTGATCCTGACAAAGTGTAGTTTAAGTTTACTTAACATTATAGACATGTCAGTATTCCATGTAGTTTAATAAGCATGGATAAAAGTTGGTGTGAAATGAGTGACGAAATAAATAAAAAAGTTATTAATATATTCTCCAAGCATAACAAAGAGCTTCCAACGCAAGAAAAAGTAAAGTTTTATGCGGGATTTAATTACGTTAGATTGGACAAGGATACAAACGGGAATAAATTCAACGAAGAACATCTTTTGAAATATGCAGAAGGTTGCCATTATATAGTGCGTGTTATGAGAAAATATAAAAATGAAACTGTTTTGTATAATTATGATGTACCAAACAAAGATTTATTTAAGTTTATTCGCTCATTTGAAGAAAATACACTTGATGGAACTATTATAGAAATAGAAAAATATTTTCCGGAAGGTTTAGCATAAAGAAAGTAGAGTAGCATGAATTGTTTTTTTAGAGATTATCACGAAGCCCTTTTCAAAAGTAACAAGCCATACCAATATGTAGGTGGAGAATTTCTTTCATATAATAAAGATTTTGATAGTGCAAAAGTAAGATTTGCATTTGCATTCCCTGATAAATATGAGATTGGCATAAGCAATCTTGGACTCAGAGTCCTATATGATTTAGTAAATAAACAACCGAATTACATGGCTGATAGAGTTTATGCTCCTGAAAAAGATTTCCAACCAAATCCTTTATATACATTAGAAAGCAAAAAAGCTCTAAAAGAATTTGACGCGGTAGGTTTTTCTTTGCAGTACGAAATGGCATACCCAACTGTTTTAAAAATGCTTGAAATGGCTGGAATTCCATACCGAAACGAAGATAGAACAGATAACGATCCAATAATTATTGCAGGTGGACCTTGTGCTTTTAACCCACTTCCTGTCGCAGATTTTATTGATGTGTTCATGATTGGTGACGGCGAAGATAGTATTATTGAAGTTTGTGAAATTTTAGAAAAAACAAAAGGATTACCAAGAAAAGAGAGAATAAAATCTCTTGTCGAAGGTGAAAATTCAGGAAGATGGGCTTCAATTTTTGGAGGTAAAGTCACCAAAAGAATAGCTCAATTAACATATGATACAGCTCTAAAATCCTACCCTATACCTTTTTCTACATCGGTACAAGATAGAGCAGTTGTCGAAATTAGACGCGGATGCGGTAGAATGTGCCGTTTCTGCCAACCAGGACATGTTACACTTCCAATAAGAGAAAGACCTGCTGAAGATATAATCAAAATTGCAAAAGAATTAGTAAAAAATACAGGTTATGATGAATATTCTCTATTATCATTATCTTCAAATGACTATGGAAATATAAAAGAAGTAATTAAAGAACTTGCACTGGATTTTAATGAAAAGAAAGTGTCAGTCTCTCTTCCTAGCCAAAGAATTGATGGCTTTAGCTTAGAACTTGCAGATCTAGTTCAAAGTGTAAGAAAATCAACAATGACACTTGCTCCAGAAGCTGGGAGCCAGAGACTTAGAGATGTTATAAAAAAGAATATTACAGAAGATCAGATTCTTGACGCTGTACTTACTCTTTATAAAAACGGTTGGTCAAAAGTTAAATTCTATTTTATATGCGGACTTCCTACTGAAACTCTTGAAGATATGGATGAAATGGCAGAGCTTTTGAACAAAATCAGATACCGTTCTCGTTTAATAAAAAAAGAAAAAGGACTTGCACATGGTCTTGAAGTAACTTGTACTTTGTCAATTTTTGTACCAAAACCATTTACACCATTCCAATGGTATGGACAAATGAATTTAGAAAAAGTTTCAGAACATATTAAATATTTGAAAGAAAAAACAGCCCATATAAAAAATTTAAAAATTAATTACCACGAAGGTGTTGTATCAAGAATTGAAGCTGTACTTACAAGAGGAGATAAATCTTTGTGTAAGTACATTGAGGCTCTTTATAAAAAAGGCTGCTACCTTGACGCTTGGGGTGAATATTTTAATAAAGATGTTTGGGAAGATACCGCAAAAGAATTAGGTATTGACTTAGAAGTACTTGCACAAAAGCAATATTCAACGATTGAAGAACTTCCTTGGGATTTTATTGATATAGGTGTAGATAAGAAATGGTTCGTAGAGGAGTTTGAAAAAGCACAAACTGCCTCTGGAATTCAACCAACTTGCGAAAAAGGTTGTGTTAATTGTGGAGTGTGCAAAAATTTAAAAGTAAGAAAAATTATTGCTCCTAAATACACGGCAAGCGATGCTGCACAAAATTTGAAAATAGAACATAAAGACCCTAAAACAACTCAAGCATATGACAAAGAAATTTATAAATACAGAATTAAATTAACAAAAACAGGAATTTTAAAATATTTTTCTCACCTTGATTGGCAAAATACTTTCTTTAAAGCGCTTTCTAGAAGCGGTTTGAATGTGGTATTTTCCCTAGGATATAATCCATCAATGAAAGTTTCTATGGGTATTGCATTACCTCTATTTGCTGAAAGTGAATGTGAATTAGTAGATATAGAACTTTTTGACAATTTATCAGAAGCAGAGCTAAAATCTAAACTGGAAAAAGTTCTACCTGAGCAATCAAAGATAATAAGTATTGTAAAAATAGAAAGAAATATAAAAGCAATTGATATGACAGCTTGTTGGGCAGAATATGAAATAAATATTTTCAACAAGACCCTTTACGATTTTGAAACTTTAAGATATAATACAGACAAAGTTTTATCTTCTAATGAAATTTTTATCGAGAAGAAAAACAAAAAAGGTTTAATTAAAAAAACAGACATAAAACCATCAATAAAATCATATAGATTTGAAGATGAAAGTCTGTTCATAATCTTAAAGACAGGTCAAAACATTGATATTCCTGCATTGAGAGCTGATGTACTAATGAATTTAATAGCACCTGATGTCGTGTTTAATATCAAAAGAACCCGTTTTTTAGATAGTGAATTAAATGAGTTATAAGTTTAATTAAAAGGATTTTTTATGGCAAACGACAGAAACAGAAACGGAAATGTTCAGAACGTAGAACAAAAGATTATTATCGCTGAACGTGATAATATTGCTGCGGTTACAGAAAACGGAAAAGTCACAGACTTTTTTATCCACCGAGGCGAAGTAATTTTAGGAGATGTTTATTTAGCAACAGTAGATAATATTTTACCAAGTATTGATGCCGCTTTTGTAAATGTAGGCACGGATAAAATGGGCTTTTTACACGCTCAAGATGTTATGGGCAAAGGAGCTCTAAAAGATAAATTATCTCCAAAACAAAAGTTGATTGTACAAGTAACTAAAGAACCAACTGGACACAAAGGTCCAAGAGTTACAACAGAAATAAGTCTTCCAGGAAGATTTTTAGTCTTAATGCCAAATGAGCCTGGAATTAGTATCAGTAAGAAAATCGAAAACTCAAAAGAAAGAGCTAGACTTAAAGCAATCGTTAGCCTAATCAAACCGGTTGGAGTTGGTGTAATAATTAGAACAGAAGCAGAGGGGCAGTCTGAAGCAGATATTCAAGAAGATTTAGAAATTTTACTTGAAAAATGGAATAACATAATCACTTCAGCAGAAACTCTTACTCCTCCAAATTTAATCTATAGAGATCAAGACTTACTATATAGGGTAATAAGAGAAGCTTGTACAGAAAATACTAAAGAAATTATTGTAGATACAGCATTTGCCCTAAGTAGAGTACAAAACATTTTACAAAACTGGCATATGAATAAAAATGTACAAGTAACTCTATACAAAGGAACAGAACCTTTACTTGTTGCAACTGACATCCATAAAGAAATAAAAGCTGCATTGAATGTAAAAGTTAATATGCCATCCGGAGGATATCTATTCATTCAAACAACAGAAGCACTTACTGTAATTGATGTAAACAGTGGTAAGTTTACAAGTTCTTCTACTCAAGATGAAACTATTTTGAAAACAAATATAGAAGCAGTCCACGAAATCGCAAGACAATTAAGATTAAGAAACATCGGTGGAATGATTATCGTAGACTTTATAGATATGCTATCAAGGGCTGATAAGCTCGCAATTATGGAAGAATTAGAAATTGCACTTGAACCTGATAAAGCAAAACCTCAAGTTGGTCAACTTTCTGATCTTGGTCTTGTTGAATTAACTCGCCACAGACAAGGACAATCTCTTTCTGAAATATTCACTAAAAAATGTCCTCACTGTCAAGGTACAGGATATTCAATGATTGATTTCAATTTTGCAACGCCAACAGCTGAAGGTGAATATCGAGCTAAAGCTGCAAAAATGAAATTACCGATTAATAATAACAACAACAAATTTAAAAAGAATAAAAATAATCAACAACCTCAAACTCAACAACAAGAAGTAGTGGAACAACAACCTCAAACTCCTGTTGAAATTGAAGTTGAAAACCCTTCAAATGTTGCAATTCAAGAAAATGAAAAAAGAGAAAACAACAACAAAAAGAAAAATAAACGTAATAGATTTGAAAAAAATAAACAAAAAGAAAATCTAGAAATTAATTTTGAGAATAAAATAGAAACAGCTGAAACTGTATTAAAACCAAACGAGGAAATAAAACCAATAATTACAGAAGATGCTGCTATAGAAAAAGAACAATCAGAAGAAAAAACAACTTCTACTAAAAACGAAAAAACAGAAAAAGAAGAACAACCTAAAACAAAAACAAAAAATGACAAAAAAGAACCCGCTCAATCTGAAGAAAAATCTGATACAGAAGTGGCTGTAGAAACTTCATCAGAAACAAAAGAAGAAAGTCAAGAAGAAACTACTGAAGAAAAACCTAAAAAAACAAGAAGGCCTAATAGAGGTACTTCTAAAACAAGAAAACCAAGAGCGAGCCAAAAAACAAAAGAAGTAAGTGAGGAAAAAGTTGAAGAATAGTACGATAAAAGTTATATCCATTATTGGATTAATAGCTTTAGTGTATTTTTTAACAAATGATATTGGACATTGTGCCGCAACAAGTAATGCGGCACAATCTGTTCAGCCTGTAGCTAAAGTCACAACTGGTACAGCAGTTCCTTCATTACATGGAACTATTATCAAATTTTTGTACGCAATGGCTGGAGTTGTAATATCTTCCTTTCTTATTTTTGGTGGTTTAACAATTTATAACAGAATATTTGGAAGAAATGTTAATATCTCAAATACTGCTAACGATGTTTTAAGGACACCAAAAACTAAAGAAGACGCTATCATTTTCTTCATAGAGAAAAATAAATTAACATAGGGAAATAGGTTTATGAAAAAAAATGCTTTTGGAATGATTAGTCTTTTACTTGGACTTGTTATAATTTCTGTAATGTTCCTACTAATGATAAATACATTCAAAGGAATTGGAGGCGCAGGAATTGGAGGGTCTTCAATTAATACAAGAAGTGTACAAGAAGAAATTGATGCGCAAGTAAATGAAATTCAAAATATAAGAAATCAAACAATAGAAATTAATAATAACCAAAATAAAAGTATTGACTATTAAGTCAATACTAAATTTTTATTATTGATCACTTGTTCATTTTCATATATTGTATCTATTAATTCTTTCAAGATTTTATTGTATGGAGTCGGAATACCATGTTTTTTACCATACGCAATAACCGTACCTGCAAACATATCAACTTCCGTTTTGCGTCCTGCTTCAACATCCTGTAACATTGAAGTTTTTCCTTCTGGAATCATTGTATGCAGCTTTTCAACAGTTTCATCAATCAATTTATCAGAATTTCTTACACCTTCTGCTTTAGCAATTGCTTGTACTTCTTTCATTACGTTGACAGCGAATTGCATACATTTTTCATTATTCAACATTTGTCCAAAATCAAATCTTAATATTGCTGTAGTTTGATTTGCACTCACATTCAGCATAAACTTTAACCACATTGAGTGAATGATATCGTCAGGAATTAAATAATTTATGCCTACGCGCTCAAAATATTCTTTTACTCTCTGAACATTATCATAATCTTTTGCATTTTCTGAGCCGTAAACAATTGTATTTACATCATCATGAATAATATTTCGACCTGTCCTAATAGCACTATGTCCAATGAAATAAGAATATAACACTTTTTCTCTGCCATACCTTGCTGCTATGATTTTTTCACTTGTAACTCCGTTCAAAAGCGCTAAAATAACAGTGTCGTCATAGACAAAATTGGCAATATTTTCTAAAGCTTCATCAAGGCCCTCATATTTTGTTGCTATGATTATCAAATCAGCTTTGAAATTATTTTCCTCAGGTAGAACATAATTAAAATTCAAGACATTCCCATTAAATATTGTCGGATTTTTAGAATATCTCTCAAACCTTTCTTTATCTACCAAAACTCTTAAATTTTTAGAGCAATACCTTTGAATTTTATCGGCATATATGCTACCGACAGCTCCAATCCCACAAATTAATACATTATTTATTTCTTTCATAGTTTTTATTTTATCACGCAATAAATAAATTTTTATGTATCTTTATAAATTATTTATCAAAATTTGTTAAAAATTGTACACATGGCTAATATAACAAAGCAATTTCAAAATAAAAAAATACTTTATTAATACATAGGTAGTGTAGTTATAATTATTAGTGTGCAATTGTAGATGGGAATAGAAATATTCAGACCGCTTGGTATTAGCGGAATTACTCCGAATATCAACTTTAATCCGAACAGGTATCAAACAAACTTCGGGAATTATTTAGCTGAAGATACTTTTGAAAAAAGCGGACCTGAAAAATATACATCAGAAACAGCAATAAAAAAAATGATTATTGCGAATCCAAAAGTAAAAAATATTCTAAAAAACAGTAATATTCCTCTTGTTTTAAATATGGATGATTTTAAGGAATTACTTGCAAACCATGCTACAGATGTACAAAATATTGCAATAGGAATAAGTGAAAACTTACCATTTTCATTAAGTTCAAAGGTTAATAAAAAGGCATTAAAAGATGCAGCATATCTACATGATATGGGAAAAGTTCTAATTCCAAAAGAAATATTAAATAAAAATGGCAAACTTGATGCTAAAGAAACAGAAATTATGCACAAGCATTCTGAACTAGGTTATGAATTACTTAAGACTACAGGTCTTGATCAAACAACCCTAAACCTTGTCAGAAATCACCATCAAAACGCTAAAAAAACAGGATACCCTTGGGTTAGTAATGATTTCACTGCAGATATAAATTTACAAATATTATCTGTAGCGGATAAATACTCTGCACTCACAGAAAAAAGAGCCTATAAGGATCCAATGTCAGCAAAACAGGCTTTGACAATAATCTATGCTGACGTAAAAGATGGTAAACTTAATCCAATAGTCTTTAAAGCTTTGGTAAACTTTGCAAAATCTAATCAAAAAGTTGCTGTTTCTTAACAAGATAACATATAAGATTATAGATTTTATGTAATCTTTCTTGTTTGTATTATAATTATAGTGATGAATTTAGATAGTGCAATAGATACTTTTTTATCACCTATAGCCGATAAAATTTCAGGGATAATATTCAGTTCAGTTACTGTACATGGAGTTAAGATTGAATTTTTGGTAGCCCTACTAATGACTGCTGCGTTCTATTTTACTTTTAGAACAAGATTTATCGGGATTTGGGGATTTAAACATGCAATAAAATTAATAACGAAAAATTACGAACATAAAGATGTAATTAAAAAGAAAAAAAGAGGCGAAGTTTCATCCTTCCAAGCACTAACTGCAACAATCTCAGCTTCAGCAGGAATTGGTAATGTTGCAGGCTCAGCAGCAGCTGTGTCTGTAGGTGGGCCTGGTGTTATTTTTTGGATGATTATGGCAGGATTTTTCTCTATGGCTTTAAAATTTGCTGAAGTCCTATTAGGACTAAAATTTAGAAAAGTTAATCCTGACGGAACTATCGCCGGTGGACCTATGTATTATATAGAAGCTACTCTTAGCAAAAACAAATATATAGGAAAGTTAGCACCTTATTTATCTAAAATATATGCAATATGTTGTGTTTTTGCAATGATTGGCGGTTGGAATCTTTTCCAAATTAATGCAATGACTACTCAAATAACAGAAGTTACAGGTGGAGAAAATAGCTTTTTCGCAAACCAAAGTTGGTTACTAGGTCTTATTGTTGCAGTCATCACTTATTTTACTATTATTGGTGGAATTAAAGCTATAGGAAAATTTACATCAAAAGTAACACCGGTTATGTGTAGTTTATATGTACTTACTGCCTTTGCAGTTTGTGTACTAAATATTCACCATGTTCCACATACAATAGCTATTATTATAAAAGAAGCATTTTCCCCTAGAGCAATGACAGGTGGAGCTTTTGCTTGTATGCTTTGGGGATTTAGACGTGCAATGTTTGCAAACGAAGCAGGGCTTGGGACTGCACCAATAGCTTTTTCTGCAGTAAAAACAAACAACCCGGTATCTCAAGCATTTATTGCCATGCTTCAACCTTTTGTAGATACAGTTATTGTAGGCACTGCAACAGCTTTTGTAATAGTAGTTTCAGGGGCTTACTTAAACTATACAGGAATTGCTGGTATTGAATTGACATCAAAAGCTTTTGGTTCAGTTTGTCCGTTTTTCCCTATATTGTTAACTTTTATGGCAAGTTGCTTTGTGCTGTCAACTATGCTGTGTGGCTCATATTACGGAATTAAAGCTTGGAATTATTTATTTGGCGAAACAAAATTGACAACTAGAACTTTTCAGGTTATATATTGTATATTCATAATTATAGGTTCTGCCATGAACTTTAAAAGCATAATTAATCTATCTGATGCATTTACATTATTCTTGGCTGTGCCAAACTTAATAGCAGTATTTATGTTATCAGACGTAATTATGAAAGAATTGAAAAGATATTGTAAAAAGTATGATGTAGGTTTATTTAAACATAACAACATAGAGGAGAGAGAAGAAGATGAAGAAAAGTTGCTTGGAGATAGTACAATCTAAATGTGAAAAATGTACTGCATGCGCTCTTGGAAAAACAAGAAAAAATATTGTTTTCTCTGACGGAAATCCTGAAACAGCTAAAATTGTACTTATCGGCGAAGCACCAGGGGAGATGGAAGATGAAAGCGGAAAACCATTTGTTGGTCGTGCAGGTCAATTATTAAATGATTTCCTTGCAGAAGCAGGAATATCAAGAGATGAAGACTTGTATATAATTAATACAGTTAAATGCAGACCTCCTCAAAACAGAGTTCCAGAAGATTCTGAAAAAGCTGAGTGCAGAAAATTCTTAAATGCTCAAGTTGATATTATCAACCCTAGAGCAATAATATTGTGTGGTGCTACTGCATTGAAATCTTTTGTTAATCTTGATAAAAAACAAACTATTTCAAAAGTAAGAGGTCAATGGATGACTATCAATGTTGATGGAAAAGATTACAAAGCTATGACTATTTTCCATCCATCATACCTATTGAGAAATCACTCACTAGATGAAGGTTCTCCTAGAAGACTTATGAAAGAAGACTTGAAAAACATCAAAGATACAATTCTTCCAGATGTAAACCATTTTGAAGATAACAAAGTAGAATTCATTAACAAAGAATTAGCTACTGTATAGAAGAAAATAAAACTTAAATATAAAAATAAAGAGATGTTTCATTACATCTCTTTATTTTTATCAAGAATTCTTTCCGCAGGAGCTAAACCAGGCTCTAAATCTGAACCTGTAACAATTTTTCTGAAAGCAAATTGCGCTTTTGGTAACGCATAGGCTAATAAAGCACTACTTATTCCGACATTTGCAAGAATTGTTAAAGATTTACCTATTTTTGAGTTTTTAGCGTATTTTGTAACATCTCCTGAATCAATTGCTTTTTTTACAAAATCTTTTATATTATTTCGAAAATCTAATAAATCCTTTGTATCAACATAGCAACGTGGATCTCTTACACCGTTTTCTAAGAATTTAATCTTACCTGCTTTTTCTGCATATTTTGCAAAAAGACTCTTAGGATTGTTATCTATATATTCAAGAAGTTCTTTTGGATTATCAGTCTTTGGTAAATTTAATGCCTTATTTTTTATAGCATCCAAAAATTCTTTATCTTCCAACATCAAAGGATCTAACTGCAAACCAGACAATTTATTAAAGAATTTTTCTATGTATTTTGGAGCGACAAAATTTAAAAACATCATACCAAGCATTTTAAATGAGATATCAAGTCTTTCATTTTTATTTCTTGCAGTAGCAACTCTTCCTACTGCATATCCTCCATCAGTTACTGCCATCTTATTTACTGTTGAAAAATTGGCTACAGTTGACGCAAACCCGCCCGTAAAACTTGGTGTTTTTAAATCAACTGAAGAATTAGATTTGTCAAAAGTATCCTTAGACTGAGCAGCTTCTTTAGCCCTTTGTGCTGCAATTTTTTTTGCAGATGAAGCAAATATTAGCTTAGGCAAGATAAAGCCCATAAACAAGACAGGAATAGCTGTAGATGCTACAAATTTTGCAGACAATAACTTTTCATACAAACCTTTATTAGCTTTTACTTTTTCTAAATCATCAATAATATTTTGAGAAACTTTACCTTTGAATTTATTAATATTTAAATCTATCCCTTGAGAATCATCTTCTTTAAATAATTTCAAGTTAACATTCGGATTAAAACCTTTTTTCTTTATTAAATAATTACATACCCCATCCACCAAAGGAATACCACCTAACCAAACTGCAGAAGTAGCATACTCATCCAAAAATCTTTCTCTAGCTGCAAGTTTTGCAACAGCTTTCGATTCTTTTTTATTTTGGTTATATGTCAAAAGAATCTTTGATGGGACCTCAATTCCACAATCCCTTACTATAAGAGGGTATATGCTATTATTATTACCTACGGCTGATATTATACTTGTAAATGTCATTTCTTTTTTCTCCAATTCTTTACTAAATACCTTTCGATGCGTTCTACATATCCCTGAAAGGCTATTTAACAGAATTGAATTTAAACTTAATTTTCTTTAAAAACGCACAACATCAACTCCATAGCCTTCCAAGGACGCTATGATGATGAGTATGATGTAATTTTAAAGAACTAAAATTTTTCATAATTTCCTTACATAATCCTAACAATAATAAAATTTTTTTTCAAGTCATACATAAATAAGATCTATGAATAAAAAATTTGATACAAGTTCACTAACAATTTACATTAATTTACAGATTTCATAAATTTTTTCTATTTTCTCTCTATCAAAAGTCTTAATCAAAATTGTTTTATCTTTGGAAGTTTCTCCTTTTAAGATTTCAATAGATGATTTTGGAATTTTAAAACTCTTAGACAAAAACTCAATTAACGCCTTATTAGCCTTGCCATCAATAGGTTGAGCTGTTATTTTCACTTTTAAAATTTCTTCAGTTCTAATAATTTCATTTTTACTTGCATTTGGAGAAATTCTAAGTTGCAAAATTATTCCATCTTTTGATTCTTTCAACATGATATTAGTCCTTATGAATGATATTGAATTATTTTACTTGAAAATTAGAAATAAAATCTGTATTATGATTATATCATGTCAGAAAAACCACTTTTTAATGAAATTAAACAAAAATTAATAGAACAAAACAGAGAAGAAGAAGATATTGAACTGATTGAGCAAGCATATTTATTTGCAAAAAAACTTCATGAGGGACAATATAGAATATCAGAGGAACCATATATTATTCACCCTGTTGAAGTTGCTAAAATTCTTGTGGATTTAAAAGTGGACACACATACGCTGATTGCTGCATTTTTGCATGATATTTTAGAAGATACAGATACACAACCTGAAGAAATAGAAAAACGTTTTGGCAAAGATGTTCTTACTCTAGTACAGGGAGTAACTAAACTTGGAAAACTTCAATTTAAGTCAAAAGAAGAACGTCAAGCTGAAAACTTCAGAAGACTCTTTATCGCAATGGCTAGCGATATCAGGATAGTGTTTTTGAAACTTGCAGACCGTTTGCATAATATGCGAACTCTAAATTTTATGGCTGCAAATAAACAACAAAAAATAGCAAGAGAAACACTTGATATTTTTGCACCTCTTGCGAACCGTTTAGGGATTTATAAAATAAAAGCAGAACTAGAAGATTTATCTTTGAGATATTTAGAACCTGATAAATACTTTGAAATTGCAAGATTAGTTTCACAGACAAAAGCTGACAGAGAAGCTACAGTAAAAATCCTTATTGACAAAATTACTGCTGATGTAAAAAAAGCCGGAATAAATGCTCAAATTACAGGACGTGCAAAGCATTATTACAGTATATACAGCAAAATGAAACGATTAAATATAGCTTTTCATGACCTATATGATATCACAGCAGTAAGGGTAATTGTTGATACAGAAAAAGAATGCTATGAAGTATTAGGACTAATACACTCGCAATTCAAACCAATTCCTGGCAGGTTTAAAGATTACATTGCAATGCCAAAAGGTAACATGTACCAATCCTTGCACACATCTGTAATCGGTCCAAAATCAAAACCTCTAGAGGTTCAAATCAGAACTTGGGAAATGCATGAAGTTGCAGAATATGGGGTTGCAGCTCACTGGAGGTATAAAGAAAAAGGTTCTCAAAAAGCAAATAATCCGACAGATATGCAATTCTCTTGGATGAGAAAATTGGTTGAATATGACAAAGATATGACCAATGCAGAGGATTATGTAAATTCTGTTAAACTTGACCTATTCTCAGACCAAGTATTTGCTTTTACACCTAATGGTGACGTGTTTGATTTGCCAATTAATGCAACACCTGTTGATTTCGCATACAGAATACACTCTGAAGTCGGTCACAAAACAGTCGGAGCACTAGTTAATGGCAGAATTGCTCAGCTTGATACAAAACTCCATAATGGCGACATCGTTGAAATTTTAACATCCAAAACCCCTGCTCCACGACTTGATTGGTTAAATTTTGTAGTTACGAAACAAGCCTCTTCAAAAATCAAACAATGGTTCAAGAAAAATAATAGAGAAGAACATATTGAAGCAGGGAAATCAACACTTGAACATGAACTTACTAAAGCAACTTTTGATGACTTTATGAAACAAGGAGAGTTTGATAAAGTTGCTAAACAAATGAACTATTTATCAGCAGAAGACTTATTTGCGGCATTAGGATATGGAGAAACAACCCTAAATAAAATAGTTAACAAATTAAGAAAACCTGCACCAAATAAAACTCCAGAATCAACGTTCCATTCTCCAACAAAAAGAAAATCTGAAAAAGATATTATAGGTCTTGAAGGGCTTTTATATGGAATTGCAAAATGCTGTTCACCAATCCCTGGAGAACCTATTGTAGGAGTAGTTACAAGATCTAAAGGAGTATCTGTCCACAGAATAGACTGTAAAACTCTTGAAAACATCGAGCCAGAAAGGCTTATGGATATACACTGGTCAGGAGATAATACAAGCAAAACATACTCTACAACTATTAGAGTTGAGACCGCAGAAAAAATGGGACTTCTTAAAGATATTATCGCAGCAGTATCAGACAATAATACAAATATTACATACGCTAATGTTAAATCAAAAAATAATAAAATCGGTATAGTAGAACTAGGAATGGAACTTGATAATATAGAAACTTTGAAAAAAGTTATTCTCGCAATCCAAGCTATTCCTGATGTTTATAGCGTAAAACGTATACAAACATCATATGCCGGTCCTAATCATAATCATCAAAGAAATTCCAAAAATGGAAAACAAAAATATCAAAAGCGTAAAAAAAATTAACCAATTTGCTATCTAAATAATTCTTGATACCATATAAATAGTATGGTTAAGATTTTATTAGTTTCAGATAGACAAACAAAAATTGAAGAATATCAATCATTCTTCAATAAGAATATGTATGAACTTTTTTGCTCCGTCGATGAAACTTATATCATGGATTTAATAAAAGTTGATACTCCAGACATAATAATTATTGATACAGAAGTAAAATCAATTAACCTAAAAACTCTAAATAAAAACATTAAATCATTATCAGACAATCTAATAATTATACTTCTTACAGCGTCAGAGACTATTGAAAAAGATTTGGTTAAATATGCAAACGCAATTCTTACAGATACAATGTCACAGAATATCATTTTATCAACTATTAATATCAATCTTCGAATGAAAAGTTCTCTAGACATGCTATCTAATACGAATAAGGATCTCGCTGACAGCCTTTACAGACTAAATGCACTATACAGTACAAGTTCTCAATTTGCAGGAACTCTTGACAAAACTAAATTGCTAAACTATATGATAGAGGGGCTTGATAAAACTTTAAGTTTTTCACTTACCTGCACATTATCCTTTTGTACAGAAGAAAAACCGGTACTTATTTTAAATTCTCTGTATGAAATTTCAGAAGAACTACTTGCCGCAATAAAACTAAGAACTGTATTAAATTACAAATCACTATTTGAAGGCAAAACACTTCCATTCGAAATAGATCCTGAAAATCTAAAAGTCATAAAAAATATCAAATACCCTGCAAGCAGATTTACATTTACGCTTTTCCAGTTTGATAATATGTTTGCACCAATAAGTCTTGGAGAAAATTTTTTCGGATGCATTGAAATTTTTAAAGAAGCGCAATTTTCTGCAGAAGATGCAACATGTTTCCAAACAATAGCTCAACAAGTATCACTTCCTCTAAAAAGTGCTACCTTATACCAAGAAATTATAGAAACAAATAAAAAACTTGAAAGACTTGAACGCCTTAAATCTGAATTCATTTCAATAGTATCACATGAGTTAAGAACACCACTAACATCTATCAAAAACTCTTTAGATATATTACTCAGCGGCCGCTGTGGAGAAATTACACAAGCTGCCGATAAATTCTTAACGATGGCAAGAAGAAACGTCCAAAGACTTTCTGGAATCATTAATGATCTACTTGATCTTTCCAAAATCGAAGCAGGGAAAATGGATTTTCATTTTGCTCCGACAAATATTAACACAGTAATAGATTACGTAAAATCAGCTCTGTCAGAAGTTGCAAAATCAAAAGGTCTTATATTAGAAACAGAAACAGAGAATGACTTACCAAAAATTAATGCAGATGCACAAAGACTCGAACAAGTATTGACAAATCTTGTATCAAATGCAATTAAATTTACTCCTGAAAACAAAAAAATTAAAATTTCTTCAACTCTTATAAATTCTGACGATATACATATCAATGAAAGTTTTAAAGAAACAACAAAATTAGCCAAAGGAAACTATATTCAGGTATGTGTAACCGATGAGGGAATTGGAATAGAAGAAAAAGATTTATTGCACGTTTTCGATAAATTTGCACAAATAGAAAACTCCTTATCAAGAAAAGCTGGTGGTACAGGACTTGGACTTCCTATCGCAAAACAACTATTAGAAGCTCACCAAGGCACAATATGGTGCGATAGTGAGCTTCATAAAGGTTCTAAATTCTATTTTGTAATACCGTTAATTAATCAAGATTAGTATTATACATTAAGAAATCGGTCATATTAATATCTTTGCCTTGTCTTAAAGATTCTTCGGCAACTTGAGGAAATACTTCTAAATTTTCTTTAATTTTGCTCATAGGGACTTTTGACTGAATAAATGGGAAAGCTTCTATTCTAATGTCAGCATCTCCAGGAATTGAGCCAGCTGTCTTCAACATATTAGGCATCAACTCAATTTTTTCAACATCAGCTGTTGGACTGATATAACCATTTAGAGCATTTATAAATTTTTGTTCTTTTGAAAAATCCATTGTATAGCTACCTGCTAAAGTAGACTCTGCAATATCTTTTACTAAAGGTCTTGTTGCACTCATATGTCTTGCAGCTTCAGGATGATCTAATATTCCATTATAAGCTGCCAAGAAATATTTTGAAGCTGTATCATCAGTTTGATTAATTACTTCTTTTGCAAGTTCAACTGCTTCAGGATTTTCCTTTGAAGCTTTAGGCAACTTTTCCATCCAAGTTGCAAAAACATTTTTTCCAACTAGTCTTGGATCTTTTATATCTAATGAAGTACCCAACATTTCAGTAGAGTTTGCTAATTCACAGATATCTGAAACTAACCCTAAATGCTTTGGATTCATTTCTTTCAGTTCTTGTTGAAATTTTGCGACTTCAGGATTTCTTTGAGCAAAATAATCAATATTATCTAGCAATTGTTCAGTTGTCCTTGTGTCAGGAGCTTTTGTATGAGGTCCCATAACCTGCCAACCTCCACCACATATACGTCTAGTTGGACTTTTTACAGAATTACCTGTTATTTCTGAAGCACCTTTACTGATACCTGATACAACTTTGTTAAACAAACTCATTATTTTTCCTTTCTACACATTAACTTCATCATAGATGTTAAAACAGGTAAACACTAATTATTGCCTAATATTGAAAATTGATTAACAAATATTAAGAATATAGAAGAAGATTTTTGATATGTTATAATTTAATTATCAGACTTTAGATTAGGGGAAGTTATGAAAAAAATATTAATTGTTGATGACGAACAAGATATTGTAGAAAGCTTGAAATTTGTATTAGAAGCTTCTGATTATACTTGCTATTGTGCTTATAATGGAGAAGACGGGCTTCGTATGGCTAAAGAAATCATGCCAGACCTAATGATTTTGGATGTAATGATGCCTAAAATTAACGGATATAAAATAAGCAGGCTTTTAAAATATGATAACAAATACAAAAATATACCTATACTTATGGTAACAGCCCGTTCTCAAGAAGAAGATAAGCTTATTGGAGAAGAAACCGGCGTAGATGAATATATTACAAAACCTTTTGATTTAGATGAAGTAGTAAAAAAAGTAGAAGAATACCTCAAATAATTATGGAAACAGTAGTTACAAATAAAACATTAGAAAAATTAAAATATGACTTAGTTAGAGCAGGACTTGTTCAGTACGAGACAATTGAACAAGCAGAAGAAATTGCTAATGCGCAAAATATCAACATCGGGCAAGCTCTAATAAATTCTGGAACTCTTTCAGAAGAAACTATACTTAAATTTCTTGAAGCAAAACTACATATTCCATATGTTAATTTAGAAGACTATACACTAGATACAAAATGCTTAAAATATATAAGCTACTCTGATGCAAAAAGATATAGAATAATTCCTCTATTCAAAATTGAAGAAACACTCACTGTTGCAATGGCAGATCCACTTGATTTGTTTGCAATTGATAAAGTTATTGAATCTGCGGAATGCTCTATTGAGCCTGTTATTTCTTCAGAAAACAGTATTCTAAAAAAAATAGAAGAATACTATAAAAAAGATGTGACCGTAGGCGATATTTTTACAGATTCTGAAAATATAGACTACGATTGGAGAGAAGAATTACATAGCGAAGATCTATCTGATAATCATATTCAAAAGATTATTCGCTCAATACTGAAACAAGCTATGCTTGAGGGTGTACATGAAATCACTTTCCAAAGAGAAGATGTCGGTTTTGGGGTAAATTTTAAAAAGAATAGTGAACTCCAAAATAAAGGTAATATCCCCAATGTACTTACATCATCTTTTGTTGCAAAGCTAAAAATTCTTGCAGAACTGGATCCATCAGTATCAGAAGTACCTCAATTAGGTAAAATTTGTTTTAAAGTAGATGATACGACTGTAGTTGCTAGCATTTCTACATTCCCTACAATTATGGGAGAAAGAATCTTCCTTAAAATATACAAACCGCCTAAAGCTCTTTGCAATATTTTAAATTCTGAAAAGAATTTAATTACAGTAAGAAATGCGCTTTCAACCCCAGGAATAATTATGGTATGCGGATCTCCACTCAGTGGAAAAACCCATATAATATATTCCATTCTTTTAGAGGCTGCTAATAAAAATTCAAATAAAAACATAATGACTCTTGAAAGTATTGCAAAATATAACCTTCAAGGTGTAAATCAATGCGAACTAAATGAGAATGTAGGATTCAACATGGACAAAGCAGCAAGATTCATTGAATTCCAATCTCCTGATATAATATATCTTGAAGGAATTAAAACAAAAGAGTCATTCGACTATTTTTCAAGTCTCGTGTTTGAAGGAAAAACAATTATTATGGAATTTCTTGCAAATAACATGGAAGATTTAAGAAATAAAATGTCTTTCTCTGATTTTGAAACTCTTAAATCTATAATATCTTGCATGATTTTTATACATTCCAAAAACAGTATTGAAGTATTTGATAAAACAACCGTACAAAAATACTTAGCTTAAATCTATTTAACGATATAAAATACCAAGTTTATTAAAAAGTCAGCTATCAACATATATATAGTAGACAAAATTGCGGCTTGAGTGGTAGATGTTCCAACCTCTTTTGCACCACCTTTTGTTTTGTATCCTTGTGTTGCACACACAAGAGAAATAACAACACCAAATACCAACGCTTTTAATAAACTTATATAAATATCCCTAGTGCTTAGCCAAAGCCACACTGAATTCATATACCTAGAAGGATGAAGATTTATTGTAGCTTGTGAAACTAACATTCCACCAACTACACCTACAAATTCAGCAAGCAAAACAACCATAGGTACGGTAATCGCTGAAGCTAAAAGTCTCGGAGTAAAATAATAACCAACAGGATCTACTTTAAGAGTCTTTATTGCATCAACCTGACTTGTTACTTGCATATTAGCGATTTCTGCAGAAATTGCTGTACCTGCTCTTGCACCTATTGCTAAAGCAACAAAGCCTGGCGCAATTTCTCTTATCATAATAACAGTAATAGTACCGCCAATATATGCTTCAGCACCACTCATTAAGAATTGTTTTGATACCTGAATTGCAATTACGGCAGCAGCAATAAATGCAATGATAAGTGAGATTGGCAAGCTATCGTAGCTTATTGATGCAGCTTGAGATATTATGCTCGAAAATCTCACTTGTCTTGCAAATAAATATTTTATACATCTAAATAAGTTTTGGACACATAATCCGAAAAACTCAATCATTACATCCTCTACTTTTTAGTAAATTGGCATACACCAATGTTTGTATTTTGGAACTTTTCCTTTTACAACATCAAAGTATAATTTTTGAAGTTCTTTAGAAATAGGACCAACATTTCCATCTCCAAGTTTTCTACCGTCAACGGTAACTATAGGACTAACTTGAGCTCCTGTACCACAATAGAAAGCTTCATCAGAAATATAAATTTCAGTTCTATCTACTGCTCTTTCTTCTACTTCTAAGCCAAGAACATCTTTTGCCAATTCCATAATTGTATTTCTTGTTACACCAACTAAGATATTATCTGATTTCATAGTAGTCACAAGCTTGCCGTTTTGTACAAGGAATAAATTCATTGCAGAACCTTCTGTAACTTGACCAGCTTCATCTAGTACAATTGCGTCATCAAAACCTGCATTATGAGCATCTGTTTTAATTAATGCAGCATTTGCGTATGCTCCTGCAACTTTTGCTCTAGGAGGAATTGCGTTGTCACTGTTTCTTCTCCAGCTTGATACACAAACATTCAAACCTTTTGAAGTATCAATATAGTCACCCATTTTATTTACAATAATCATAAATGAATCAGGGTTGTCATAAAGTCCCGGTCCAACTTTTTGAGCAGACTTATAAAGATTTGGACGCATATAACAGTCTTCTTTATAACCATTTTTTGCTAATAGTTTTTTAGTAATTTCACAATATTCCTCAGTTGTATAAGGACTTTCCATATACATTACTTTTGCAGAACGTTGTAATCTTTCATAGTGCTCAGGAACTCTAAAAGCATAAAGTTGTTTTTCTTCTTCATTCCAATAAGCTCTGATACCTTCAAAAACTGCTGTTCCATATAGAAAAGCATGTGTACGAACAGGAATAACAGCTTTGGATGCTTCGACATATTCCCCGTTCATAAAATAAAACTCTGTCATATTTCCTCCTTATCTATTAGTTTTACTATAGCACGAAAAGAAATAAACAGAGCTAAAAGTTTACAAATGTTACCAAGTCAATTACTTTTTAGATTTTAGAGCAAAATGTCTTTTTTCCACAGCCGGCTGATTATTTTCATCAATTTTTGCATTAGCTAGGAACTCTTTTGCATCATTTACAGGAATAGCAAAGCCAATTCCTATATTCGAAATATTATTGTCAGGATTATAAATAGATTGACTTATACCTATTACCTCTCCGTGAGAATTTAGTAAAGGACCACCTGAGCAGCCTGGATTTATCGCTGCATCTGTTTGAATACGATTTTTTGAATAATCTATTCTTGAAACAATACCAGAAGTTAATGTTCCTGCAAATCCAAAAGGATTACCAATTGCAAGAACTTTCTGCCCAACCTTCACTTCATCTGAGTTTCCAAAAGCAATTGTATCCAATTGTTTCTTAGGCTCAATTTTTAACAACGCAAGATCTTTCTTTTTTCCCATAGTTGCAGCAACAGATGCTTTATAGACTTTACCATCCGATGTTGTAACTTCAATATCCTTTGCTCCTTCTATTACATGTGTACCTGTAAGAATAAGTCCATCAGAGCGTACTATACAGCCTGTTCCGGCAGAGAACCCATCACTTAAATTAGCATCAATAGAAACTATTGCCGGATTTATTTTTTCATAAACACTAATATTTACCTGCTCATCAGGTGAAAAGCTTTGAGAATAAACTAAGTTAAAACTACTAAAATATAATACAGCAGCAAATACTAAAAATTTTTTTACCATAATAAATAATACCTCTATAAAAGTATTATTTAATATCCTTCAAAAAAGTCACCATCTATAACTTATCTATCAGGATAATTATTATCAATATTAGAATTTAAATAGCAAAAACTAATAAGTCATTTGCCAACCATCTTCTATTATTTTACCTAAACAACCATATCCTTGAGTATTATCAGCCATGCAACCATCGTTGTATAATTGGAGTCTTTTTTCTGATGTCAAAGGAGCAGTAGTAGATTCATCATCGATTTCACAGTTTTTGTATATTGTCATAAGAAATAAATCTCTTCCCAAGATATTTGGTCCCTCTTGTCCGTTTATATCAACTAACACATTAGATATACGATCTCCAGAAAGAAAAATTCTAGGACGAATTGCAGCTCCAGAAGCAGTAATAAATGATTTTGAATTTGCTTCATATGTCACACTCGCAGAAGCAAGTTTTTTATATGATGGAGCAAAACAACCTGTCATGGAGTCACACTGCTTTACAACTTTGAAGTAGTTAGACATAAATGAATCTAAAGCAGCTTGGCTAGTCAAACCTGCCTCCATTAAATCTACCGCATTGTTGTCTTCTTTGTACAATTCTAAAGCTTGAGACATTTCAGAATAAACTTTATGGAGTTGGGTTACAAATACTTGCTTTTGATGATTTTTCATTAATGTTGGAACAGTCAGCGCTGATACAACACCAATTATACCCAAAGTAACCAAAACTTCTGCTAATGTAAAAGCACATTTTTTATTAAACATTACAAAATCTCCATAATAATACTCGTATACATCAATTATAACATATCTACTTGCTTTGATATTTACTAAAAAGAATGATTATAACATTTATTAACAAATAATAGCAATTTTTATTGATTTTAACTAAAATTGACATATATAGGAAAGGGTATTTATGGAATTAATTTTAGATATTTTATACGTATATGTTGCGTTGTATTCAGTTTATTTTTTAGCATTAGCAATAAGAAACCTTAATGATAAACCGTTTAGAATAGAAAAAAGATACGCTCAACACGAAGAAAAAGAGAATTTAGCAGTAGTTATTTATTCTCACAATAACAGAATGACTCTTGCAAATTTAATTAACGAAATAAAAATGCAAGATTATCCTATTGATAATTTTAAAGTATTTGTTATTTTAGATAACTGCCAAGATGGTTCTGAGAAGATATTTGAAATAGAAACACCTTTAATCAATGTAATTAACATAAAAGACGTTGGAACTATCGGAAAAGATCAGGCTATATCAATTTTGTTGGAAAGATTATGCAAAGATCAAACAATTGATTCTTATGTATTCATAGATGGTGATAGAAGTATCCCTGCTGACTTTTTATCAACAGTAAATGCCGCATTAGCTAAAAATAGTGTTCTTAGCGGAGAAACACTTATGGTTACAGAAAACTTAGGACCTGTTGACAAAATTAAAGCTGCTTACCAAAAATATCATATGAACTTCTTACGTCAGGCTAGATCTCTTTTTGGACTTGCAGCAAGAGCTGATTCAGGGGTATTTATTATTAGAAAAGATATTGTAGACCAAATAGAATCAGTGGACTTTAAAGACATAAATTCTGAATTAAAATACAGCATGCTTTTGTCTAAAATTAAGTTCCCTTGCACATACAACCCTAATATTCAAACATTTGTAGATACCACAAATTATGAATTTAGAAGCCCTAGACTATCTGCAAGAATTGATTTGTTTAAAAACTGCTTTACACAAATTTGGTCTAACAATTTTGTATTTGCAGAACACACATTATCATTGTTGTATCCAAATATCTGGTTAATACTTTTAACTTATGCTTGTGTATTAAAACATTCATACAGATACTATTTCTTTGTTGATTTTAAGATAGTTTTATTTACTTTCTTGATAATGCTTGTCGGTTTTGGAATAAGTTTGATTAACGCAAAACTTAATTTGAAAGAAATCGGACTTTTATTCTTATATCCAATTTATTCTTTATGCCATATTATAAAGAACTTGCCTCCAATAAGAGCTATCAGAAATAAAATTTTGAACAGAGAAGATCTTCCTGAAGGTACTGAAAAATTATGTATTGACGCATTTGTAATGAATGGAAATAAAGAGTTACCATGCAGACTGGAATTTATTTCGGAAAGCGGACTTGCGAAAGTTAAATTTATATATAAAAGTAAAAAGTTTGTTACAGCAAAACACTTAAGAATGATTGATGCTTTACAAGAATTAAAACTAAAATTGAATGACTACGGTTTCGTTCTAAAAATATGTGACTGCTGCAAGAATTTCACATCTTGCGTGGATGGTTCTACAAATATGCTTAAAGGTTTTTGTAATATATCATATCCTAGCCCTTCTGTAAAAGAGCCAAAACCTACTCTTATTTGGAATTCATGCAATGAATTCTCACCGGCACCAGTACAAAATATTATAGAAGAAATGGTCGCAGATATTAATGAAAAATAATATTTCGAGGAACTATTTCATTTAACATATAAAATGATCCGCAAATAATTGTAAGCGTATTTTCATCATAAGAAAAATCATCGATCGATTTAAAAATATGAGAAAAATATTCACAGGACTCCTGTAACTCATCTATAGTGCAGGAGTTTTGGTTATTAAAATGGTAAAAATAAATATCATCACCTCTAGAAAATAATATCTGCATCATCTGCTTGTAATCTTTATTTTTTAAACATCCAAAAACAAATCGTCTTTTCATATTTGGGAAATAAAAATCCAAACTCTCTCTTAAAGCCATTGCTCCATTAGGATTGTGAGATGCGTCAATAATTAAATTTTTATCTTCAATATACTGAAACCTACAAGGATGTTTAACTGACTTCAACGCAGATTGAATTGTATCCTCTGGTATAGTCGGGAAAAGTTGTCTTACAGCAGCAAGAGCAAGAGATAAATTTTCTTGCTGACACATACCTTTTAAAGAAAGATTTTGTGTATCTTCATAAGGGGCAACCATTACAAACAAGGAATTACATTCATCAGCTTTATCTCTGATAACTTCATAGCCTTCTGATGTTATTACAGGACAATTTGGTTTAATAATTCCAGCTTTTTCATAGGCAATTTCGGATAGAGTTTTACCAAGACGCTCAGTATGATCAAAATCAATGTGAGTAATAATTGCACATAGATTACTTTTGATAACATTAGTAGCATCAAAACGTCCGCCTAATCCAGTTTCTAACACCACATAATCAACATTTTTATCATTGAAATACTTAAACATAACTGCTGTAAGGATTTCAAATTCTGTTAAATGAATACCATGTTCTTCGGCTAAATTACATATTGTAAAAACATACTTAGCAAAATCTTCTTCAGGTATAAACTCTCCACTAATTTGAATTCTCTCAGTATATGAAAATATATGAGGGCTTGTATACAAACCTACAGAATAACCTGCTTTTGATAATATTTCTGCAATAATTGCACATACAGATCCCTTGCCATTAGTTCCTGCAACATGAATACACTTTAAACTATTTTGTGGACTCCCTAGTATAGCTAAAATTTCAGAAATTCTTTCCAGTCCAAGATTTATATAAAACTTCCCCTGAGATGTAAGTAATTTTACAGCCTCATCATAACTATATATTTTTTCCATATACCACTTATCCTCTAACTACTAAAGATTTTAATTGTTCAACTATTTTTTCAGTTCCGTCAAATTTTGCTAGAGCTAACGAATTTTTCTGAATATCAGCTAATTTATCAGGATTTTTAATCAACAAATCCAATTCTTTAAGAAGAGTTTGTGATGAGATTTCGGAATCTTCAATATATAAAGCGGCATCTTGAGCGACCATATACTTTGCATTTTTCCTCTGATGATCAGCTGCAGCGTGAGGATACGGTACAAAAATCGGAGCAATACCTGACGCACAAATTTCAGAAATACTCAATGATCCTGAACGAGAAACTGCTATATCACTTGCCTTTAAAACAGTTACCATGTCTTCAAAATATGGTCTTATCAACAAATTCTTATCACTTTCATAATTTGGATAAACTGTCAGTAGTTGCTCTACTACACGTTCAAAATTTTTCTTACCTGTTTGAAAAATTATTTGTATATTATATTCTTCAGACAGTTTCTTTAAAATTTCAACAGCGGCATCATTTATAGAACGAGCACCTTGAGAACCACCCATAACGCAAAGGGTCAATTTATCTTCCAACCCCAACTCTTTTCTTGCTTCTTGCTTAGATATAGTCTTGAACCTATCTCTTATAGGATTCCCGTTTACTATACAATTCTTATTTGCTATAAACTTTTTTGCATCTTCAAAAGCTAACGATACAAAGCTTGCATCTCCTGATATTTTTCTTGTAACCAAACCAGGCTGTGCATCACAATCATGCATCATATATGGAATATCTTTTATTTTTGCCTTATGTAAAAAACTACAAGCTAAAAGTATTGGAGCAGAAACATATCCTCCTGTACCAAATACAGCATCAGGTTTGTATTTAAAAATATAATAACAAGATTTCAAACAAGCATAAAATAGTTGGAATAACCATTTTATCAAGTCCAAACTCATATGTCTTGGCAACCCACGCACATACACAGGTAAAAATTTATATCCCTTTTGACTTACAATATCATATTCCAAATTCTTTGGATTCCCGACATAATACAAATCACAATTACTATCATTCGCCAAAGCATCTGCTACTGCGACAGCAGGGTAAATATGTCCACCAGTACCACCACCGGTTATAAAATAAACATTTTTTTTATCTTCAGAAACTGCTTTACTAGACATTTGCACGATTCCTTATTTTCTTAATTCTTTTTTTAGATATATTCAACAAAATTCCTACCATAATCAAAGATACAATTAAAGAAGAACCGCCATAACTAATAAAAGGTAATGGCACACCGGTTGTTGGTAAGAAAGAACTAGCAACACTCATATTCATAAATGCTTGGAAACCAATAGAAAATGTTATTCCAACAGCCAATAATTTCCCATACATATCAGGACATCTTGCGGCAATAATAAATCCTCTATGAATAAAAGTAAAAAACAAACCAATAATCAAAAAGCAACCAACATATCCAAGTTCCTCTGCAATAATTGCAAAAATAAAGTCTGTATGACATTCAGGCAAATAAGACAATTTTTGGATAGAGCCACCATACCCAACGCCACTAAAACCTCCTGAAGCAAACGCAATAAGTGATTGAATAATATTATAACCAGCTCCTAATGGATCTAATTCAGGATTTTGCCAAGTTTTTATACGTTGCAACTGATATGGTTTAATAATTGTAGCTGCAGCAACTACAACTGTAGTCACCATAGCAGAAACAAATCCTACAAACAGTTTCATCGAACCACCTGCAGCCAAATACATAACAATAGTCGTAGTACCAAGTAAAATTACCATACTTAAGTTCGGCTGAATAAAGATCAACCCTGCCATTATAATAATTGGAATAAATGCTTTTACCCATTTATCCTGATCGAATAAATCAGCATTATTTCTCATAGCTCCAGCTAACAACAGCACAACTGCAGGTTTAGCGAACTCTGACGGCTGTAATTGAAACCCAGCCACATTTATCCATCTTTTTGCACCGTTTACAACAACACCTAAAGGAGTAAAATCTACAAGGAACAATGATAATAAAATACCTACCATTACCATTACATTCCAATCAGCAAGTTTTTTATAATCATAGTTCATAAAAAACTTCATAGCAAAAAATCCAACAACAAAACATATTACCTGTTTTATCAAAAACTGAGCAGGATTTCCTCCTTCATCAAGACATTTTGGTGCCGTTGCAGAAAATATTGCAAGGAAACCAATAATTACCAAAAACGCGACAACAATCAACAAAGTTTTGTCAGGAGCGGACACAATAACGCTTTGTATAGGTTGGTCACCATTATTATAACCATATCTTGGATCTCGGTCTCTATATAATCTATTTGGCATCGGTCTTTGATAAGACATATTCTTTGAAAACCCTTCCTCTTTCTTCATAACCGCTATACATATCAAAACTTGCACAAGCTGGTGATAATAATACCACATCAGGATTTAGAGCAATAGCATTATCTATAGCTTCTTCCATCGAATTTTTTCTTATAATACTATTATAATCATTTTTTCTTAATTCTATCTCAAATCTATCAGCAGCTTCGCCAATCAAAATAACATCCTTGATATGTTTTTTACAAGCTTCTGAAAACTCTGTCAAATCAGTATTTTTATCTCGACCGCCAGCAATTAACACAACATTTTGATCATTAAAAGATCTTATTGCAACAAGCGATGCTTCAGGATTTGTAGCTTTGGAATCATTATAAAAAGTTATCCCGTTATATTGAGCAAATTTTTCTAGTCTGTGCTCTGGTACTTTAAATGACATAATAGCATTTCTAATCTTTTCATTATCTACTCCAACAAGTTTTGCACATATAACTGAGCACATAATATTTTGATAGTTATGCTCACCAATCAATGGACAATCAGAAATATCTATTATTTTTTCTTCCTTACCATTGCGTTTGAAAAATATTGCATTATCTTTTTCATAGCAGCAATTATCACCAATTTCTCCGGCAAATAGAAAAACTGTTCCATCACAATGTTTAGAAAATTCTAACAACTTTTCATCTTTTGCATTTAATACAGAAAAAGCTGGAGCTTGAGGTAATCGAAAAATTCTTGCCTTTGCTTTAAAATAATTTTCCAACCCCTTATGCCAATCAATATGATCCGGTGTAAAGTTCGTCCAAACAGAAATTTGAGGAGTGAAAGAAGGACTGTATTCTAATTGAAATGAACTGCATTCACATACAAAATAATCAATATCCTCATTTAACAAATCACAAGGAGGTTTTCCATAATTACCACAAGGCACAGCCTTAAATTCTTCCGATAATATATGAGAAGTCAAAGCAGTAGATGTTGTCTTTCCATTAGTACCTGTAATTGCGATAAAAGGTACACCTGACTGAGTATAAGCTAACTCAACTTCTGATATTACATTAACCTTTGCATCTTTTAATCTTCCCATAATTTCACTGTGTGGAGGGATTCCAGGACTTGTTACCGCTAAATATGCATCCTTAATAAATTCTTCAGAATGTCCACCCATTTCAATATTTACACCAAGAGCTTTTAATTCACTTATATTTCTCTCATCCTCTGCCCTTTGTTCTCTACTTTCTGTCAAATAAACATCAGCTCCAATACCTACAAGATATTTCGCAGCAGATATTCCACTCTTAGAAAGTCCTAATACTAAAACTTTTTTATCAAACAATTTTAACGATGGACATATTGATTTCATTTTATAATATTTCCTTTATATTTAAAACTAAAGCAAGTATTCCTAACAAAGCAGAAATAAGTGCAAACACTACAACAATTTTCTTTTCACTCCATCCACACAATTCAAAATGATGATGTATAGGAGCCATCTTAAAGACTCTTTTACCAGTTGTTTTAAAACTTGTAACCTGAATAATTACGGATAAAGTTTCCATAACAAACACAGCTCCAATAAGGATAAGTAAAATTTCGAATTTACCCATCACAGCTAGAGTTCCTAACAAACCACCCAAAGCTAATGATCCTGTATCTCCCATAAAAACCTCTGCCTTAGGTTTATTATATTTTAGAAATCCTAATAAAGCTCCAGCAACAGTTGCAGCAATTATTGCCCCTTCATACTCCCCGTGAATAAAACCAACCAAAGCACAAGCTATAAAAGCAAAAACTCCAGTAGAAGAAGCCAAACCATCCAATCCATCTGTTAAATTATAAGCATTTGATGCACCAGTTATAACAAACACTGCAAAAACAGGATACAACCAGCCTAAATGAATTACAAAACTTCCAACAGTAAGATCGGTAGCAGTCGAATTTGTCATCATTATATACAAGGTAGGCAACAAACCTATTGCAATTTGACGTAACAATTTACCTCTAGCAGTAAGTCCATCATTACCTTTTCCTTTTATTTTTATATAGTCATCTTGAAAGCCTGCAAATGTGTAAAATAACAAAGTCAACAATATAATAAATGCCTCTGTTGTAAGCCTTTGGGCCAAGGCAAGAGCAATTACTGCTCCAAGCATAATAGCAACAACAATGAACACACCACCAGTTGTAGGAGTTCCTTGTTTTTTTGCATGAGCTTCAGGAGCACAATCTTTAACGTACTGACCAATCATTTTCTTTCTTAAAAAGTCAATATATGGAACGCCAAACAAAAGACATAAAATCATTCCAAGTAAAAATGCAACAGCTAGCATTATCATATTAATTTTCTCCCTTAAGGTTATTTATAATTTCTTCAAACTTCATAGAGCGAGAAGCCTTTAAAAATATTGTAGTACCGACATCAAGATTATCAAGAATGTAAAGTGCTGCATCTTGATTAGTCTTACAAAATGCAACTGAAACATAGTTATTTTCAAGAACTTTCCCGATTTCTGCTGCAAGATTTCCTACAACTATAAATTTTACATTTTTAATATTCTTAATTTTTTGTACTAAATACTCTCCAACCTCTTGATGGAATTGAACTTCATTCTCACCAAGTTCGCCCATATCACCAAGTACAACAGCCCTATCTTTGTACAATTCCAAAAATGTTGAAACAGAAGCTTTCATTGACTCAGGATTAGCGTTATAACTATCATTTATAATATTGAACCCTTTAATTTTTTGAGACTCCCATCTTTTTTCAATAGGTTTGTATGAAGCAAGTCCGGTTTTAATCTGCTCATAATTCATACCAAGCTTATAACCGAGTTCAATTGCTGCTAAAGAGTTTTCAATATTATAATCACCTTCAACATTTAACTCATATTGTAAACCTCTATATTCAAAAAGGGAATGAGATGGTGATTTTTCCAAAACTTTTACATCTTTTATAGAATAATATATCTTTTCGCCATCATAATCTGCAAATTTACGAATTCTTTGAGAATCATTTGCAATCAAAGCACCATTAGAATTTAGCGCAGTTGTAATTTCACATTTTGCTTTCGCTATATTATCAAGACTACCAAGTCTTCCAATATGGGCTGAACCTACATTTGTAATAATTGCATAATCAGGCTCTGAATATTTAGAGAGTAATTCTATCTCTCCAAGACCTCGCATACCCATTTCTATTATTAAAACTTCTGTATCTTCAGGCATTGTCATCACAGTCTGACACAAACCAATTTCATTATTGTGATTAGAAAATGTTTTTTGCGTTTTAAACTTTTCACTCACTACAGAATATACCATTTCTTTTGTTGTAGTTTTACCAGAACTTCCTGTAATAGCAATAGTTTTAGGAGAATATTTTCTTCTGATGAATCTTGCAATAGAAAGATAAGCGATTAAAGTATTATCTACCTTAAAAACAACTTTCGCATCTTTAGGGTAAGTATCTTTTGTAACAAAACAACCTACTGCACCTAGTTCAATTGATTTATCGCAAAAGCTTTCCCCATCAAAGTTAGCACCCTTTAGCGGTAAATATATATCACCATTTTTTATTGTACGGGTATCTGTAGATATCTCAAACTTTCCATCAATTCCATCTGCTAAATGCAATATTTTAGCACTGCTAGCTTTCTCAATCTCTTCTATAGTAATTTTCATAACATTACAATTTTACTCCAAAAATGAATATGAAAACATAAAGTTAATAAATATTAAAACTACTTGACATGCGGATATTAGTAAGGGATAATAACTTGTGTATTAGTATGCGGTAACTCGTTAGAAAAATTTTCATTAACCCCGCAAATTGTTTTAGCCGAAGGTTAAGAAAATACGATACCCAAAATGAAAGGAAAAGAAAATGTACGCAATTGTAGAAACTGGTGCTAAACAATACCAAGTAGAAGAAGGTCGCTATCTTGATGTAGAATTACTTGATGCAGAACAAGATGCAAAAGTAGTTTTTGATAAAGTAGTTATGGTTGTTAACGGAAAAAAATCTAAAGTAGGTCAACCATATGTTTCAGGTGCTTCTGTTGAAGGTACAGTAATGAAACATGACAAAGCTAAAAAAGTTATTGTTTACAAACAAAGACCTAAAAAAGGTTATAGAAAAAAACAAGGTCACAGACAACAATTTACAAGAGTTATGATTTCAAAAATCAGAACTACAGCTCAAAAGAAAGCCGCTGAAGCTGCTGAAACAACTGAAGCATAAGCGCAAAATAACGTATTAGTAAAAACAAACAAGGAGAATAAAAATGGCACATAAGAAAGGTATGGGATCTACCCGTAACGGACGTGACTCCGAAGCGAAGCGTTTAGGCGTAAAAAAATTCGGCGGAGAAAATGTTAAAGCCGGTAATATCATTGTTCGTCAAAGAGGAACAAAAATTCACCCTGGTAACAATGTAGGTATCGGTTCAGATGATACTCTATTTGCTTTAATCGACGGTGTTGTTAAATTTGAACCACACAGACGTGACAGAAAGCAAGTAAGTGTATACGCTGCTCAATAGTTGAGTAAAAAAAAGATAAAAAAAGGAACTACCTGTTTTTCAAGTAGTTCTTTTTTTGTTTTCTGCGGTTTGTTAAAATATTTACGCTTTCGGAGTTTGCGCATTAATAGATGCAATAGCATAGCTTGATGCTGCATCTGAAGCTGCTTTATCTACAATTGCAGGAGCTACTTCAGGAGCTGGAGCTTGTTCTTTTGGCGGCTCTTGAGGTTGTGTTTTCTCCGCTTCTGCTTTTTGTGGTACTACGACTGGAGTGTTTTGTTGTACACCTACTGTTGAAATTTCTGCCATGTTATTTTCCCCTTTCACTATATACTTAATTAAAAACATTTAGTAAAAATAAATTGATTATTTTTTATCAAAATTTTTAAAATTTTAATTTTTGTAACAACATTAAATAAAATCCTAAAGAAAATAAAAAATATTCCGATAACAAATTTGTAATCAGAAATCTAAGGAGTAAACTTGATGATAAAAAAGATTGTAACACCTTCGTGTAATGTATGCGACAGTGTGGAATTTATATTAAGAGGAGCAAAAAAACGTCGTAGTATGGCGTTATCATCTGCAAAAATGATTAATGCAGATGCAGGTATTCAAGCTAGACTGCATGCAGTCAAATAAGTATTTACAAAGTGCTTATTGTTTAGAAAAGATTAGAGAGTTTAAATTAAAAAAGGCTGACAAAATGTCAGCCTTAATTTTTTATATATTAATTACTTTTTCCAAGGTTTTACCAAAAATTTAATTGCTCGTCCTGCAATATGTTCCTGCATAGCCCATTCAATATCTTCTAAACCAATAGTTTTAGTAATTAATTTTTCAACATCTAACTCTCCAGACGCAATATAATCTAAAGCCATTCTAAAATATTCAGGAGTATGATGAAATACACTCATTAATCTGATATCACCATAATGCATTTTAGTAGTATCAAATGTTACTGTAGATCCTGATTTACAGCCTCCAAAGAAATGTACAGTACCACCTGGTCTTACACAAGAAAACATTCTTTCCCAAATTTCAGGTAATCCAACACATTCAATTGCAACGTCAAGCCCACGATGATCTTCTGTGTATTCTCTGAATATTTTTTCAGGATTTTGATATTTAGTCAAATCTACAATCTCATCAGCAGTTGCAAACTCCTCTGCAGCTTTCAATTTGATAGGATTTCTACCAGCTACAATTACATTGGCACCTTTTAGTTTTGCAAGTCTTGCAAACATCAATCCAATTGGACCAATACCAATAATACCTACGGTTTGTCCAGGTTTAATTCCGGTTCTTTCAACACCATGCACAACATTAGCTAAAGGTTCACAAAATGCTGCCTTATCAAAACTTAAATTATTTGGAAGAATCAACATATTTTTTTTAACGATTCTAGCAGGCACAGTTATATATTCAGCATAAGCACCATTTAATAAATCTAAATGTTCGCATAGATTGTATTCTCCTCGTCTGCAAAAGAAACAATCTCCGCAAGGAGCAGAATTAGCGGCAACTACTCGATCTCCAACTTTTACGTTATCAACACCTTTTCCAACTTTCTCTACAATCCCTGCAAATTCATGTCCAAATCCAGAAGGAACACTCTTAATTAGGACAGGATGACCTCTTCTAAAAGTTTTTACATCAGTACCACAAGTTAGAGCTGACATAACCTTTACAACAACCTCACCTTCCTCAGGAGGTTTTACCATCACTTCTTCATACCTAATATCTTGTGGTCCGTAATATTGAATAGCACGCATAAAATTTATTCCTTTATCTTGATATAAGCTTTCATAATTCTATTCGACATTGTATCATCAAAAGCTTTTTGTATTGAATCTAAATTATACACAGTAGAAAGACCTTTTACATTAACTTGTTCTGTTCTCAACAACTCTAAAGAGTCTTTCAAATCATCAGGAGACGGAGAATAACTTCCAAGTACTGTTAATTCTCTATAATATATCTCATTATTAGAATAAGCTGATGCATCATGAGGGGTACTAGAAAATACTAAAATCTTTCCACCGTTACGAACAAACTGCAATGCAGGTTCAATAGCCTTATCAGCTCCTGATGTCATAAATATAGCATCTGCGCCATATCCATCAGTTTTTTTGAAAATATAATCTTTTGCAAAATTAGTATCTTTTGAATTAATTGCATCAATACCTAATTTTTGTAAAAATTCTAATCGTTCATCTATTAAGTCACAGCCAATAACATTCATACCAAAAGCTTTAAGAGCTTGTGCCATAAGAATGCCTATTGACCCTAATCCAATCACAGCTACGGTAGAATTTTTAAGTAACTGAGCTCTTTTTACCGCTCTTACACAACATCCTAAAGGTTCATAAAAAGAAGCTTCTATATGTGTTAAATTTTTTGGTTTTAGATGAGCAACATTTTGGAGATGCTCTTCTGATAGATAAACATATTCAGAGAAACCTCCTGGTTTTATATTAGTTTCTTTAAAATGACTGCACATAGAAACATTTCCATTTTTACAATACCAACATTCTCCACAAGGAATATGGTGTGATGTAACAATCTCATCTCCAATTTTAAAATCAGTTTGAGAATTAATTTCCACAATCTCAGCAACTATTTCATGCCCAAGAACTGTTCCATCTTTTGATATTTTATGGACAAACTTAACTATATCTGACCCACACAAGCCACATCCGATAACTCTGACAATTGCACCAAGTCTTGTCCCGAGTTTGATATCCTCTACATTTTTTGTTTGTATTGTATCTTTATCAATCACAGCTATTTTCATATCTCGCCTCGCAGAAAAATTTTAACACAAACTTGCGATTTGATGAAATAAATTATATAATATGTATATGACAGTAATCAGAAAATTTAATTTCTTCGATACTAAACGTGTAAAAAAATTAATCTCTCAAATCGGCTACGATTGCAGTGATATAATATTAAAGACTTTAATAGGACAGATTTGCTCAATTATAAATCTTTTTGTTCCTTTAAAGTATAAATTTTTACCTGAAACATTTTTATATTTAGATAACAATGAGATTATAGGAATTATTACTGTCGTACCAACTCGCGGAAATCCATACAAGATAAATATTACGAGACTTATATTTAAACAAAATGATTATGAAATAGGGAAACAACTCGTAGAATTTGTTATAGCAAGATTTGGAGCAAGAGGTGCAGTATCCTTTCATGCAGCAGTTGACCAATCACATGATGAGTTGATTAACCTTTTTATTACCGGTTGCGGATTTAGACAATGCAGCTATGAAAACTTATGGAAAATTGAAAACTTTAATCCAGATACAGCAATAAAAGCTAATTTCAGATATTGCCAAAACTCTGATGCAAGAAATGTCGCAGACTTATACAATTCTGAACTAAAAAGTCATTTCAAGCCTTCTCTTGAAAGGGTTAAAGACGAGTACAAAGAACCTTTTTTTGAAGGCCTTACAAATTTTTACAAAAACAGATATGTACTGGAAGAACCTGCAAGACATAAAATTATTGCATATCTTTCTATTACGACAAGTGATAACTTAAACTTTATAATTGATATGTCAATCAATGATGCTTATGGTATCGACTATGATGAAGTCTTGAATTTTGCTCTTGGAGAAATTTCAAGAAGAAAAAGTAAATTCTATGCATTTTTAAAACACAGACAATACACAAAAACAGCTGATAACCTTGAAGAATACTTACATAAAAGGAATTTGAATTGTATTCAAACACAATGTGTTCTTGTAAAAGATTTCTATAAGCCTGTTAAAGAATCAGAAAATAGCCCGATACAAGTATTTTTATTAGGCGAAAATAAAGTCTGTAACTAAAATATTATTTTATTTAACATATCGCTTTTATATTTTTTCTTTGTGCTAGAATTTAGACAAGGAGTAGAATTTTAGTGAGGCGGATATGAATAATTTACATATTTTTCTTGATAAAGATATTAATTCAGAACTTATAAAGACAAAAAAAATAGCGATCATCGGATTCGGCTCTCAAGGCTATGGTCAATCTATGAATTTAAAAGATTCAGGATGTGAAGTAGTACTGGGTCTTAGAGAAAACGGGAAATCAGCTAAAAAAGCGGAGCACTATGGTTTCAAAATAATGCCAATCGAAGAAGCTGTAAAATGGGCTGATATCGTACAAATACTTATTCCTGATGAAATTCAGGCTGAAGTTTATGAAAAACAAATTAAGCCATACCTGAAAGCAGGTCAATATTTAATGTTCTCTCACGGATTTAATATCCACTACAAAAAAATTGTAGCACCTGATAATGTTAATGTAATTATGGTTGCACCTAAAGGGCCTGGACATACAGTAAGAAGTGAATTTGAAATAGGCCGAGGAGTTCCATCACTTATTGCGATATATCAAGATCCGTCAAAAGACTCAAAAGAAGTTGCACTTTCATATGCTTCTGCAATCGGAGCAGGAAGAGCTGGGATTATCGAAACAACGTTTAAAGAAGAAACTGAAACAGATTTGTTTGGAGAACAAGCCGTAATCTGCGGTGGTGTATCAGCTCTTATAAAAACAGGATTTGAAGTTCTGGTAGATGCAGGATATTCTCCATATATGGCATACTTTGAAGTTTTACATGAAATGAAACTTCTTGTAGACTTAATAAATCAAGGCGGACTGGCAGATATGAGGTATTCTATCTCAAATACCGCAGAATATGGTGATATGACAAGAGGTCCGAAAGTTATAGGCAAAGAATCTAGAGAAGCTATGAAAGCTCTACTTAAAGATATTCAAAGTGGAGATTTTGCAAACGAATTCCTTGGAGAAATGCAAAGTGGTTGCAAAAACTTCGATAAACTACGAAAAGAAAATGCAGACCATTTGATAGAAAAAGTAGGAGAAGAAATCCGTTCTTCTTTCAAATGGGGAAATGATAATAAAATTATTGACAGAAAGAAAAATTAGTAAAAGAGGATACAATGTTCAGTACTGATATAGATTACGAAGTAGTAGTGTTTGCAGTTGGTGATACAAAAGCAGGAACTAAAATGGGGAAATTACAACTAAAAAATCCTCAAGACGGTTCTTTATTAAACTGCATATTATGGGAAGAAACATTAAATAGGTTCGACCATAAAATATTCAGATGCGGAAACATCGTAAGGATTGTATCAGCCTCTTTTAATGAAAAATTCAATAATTGTTTGATATCAGCACTCGAACTTGTAAAAGAAGCAAAAATGGGACTTAACGAGCAAGAACAAGAAAAAGTCTATAATGAACTTATTTCATACATTGACAAAGTTAAAGATGAGAAATTAAATGCATTTCTTACTCAATTTTTTATAGAAAATAAAGATAAAATAAAAATTATGCCAGCTGCAAAAGTTATGCATCACAACTACATCGGAGGATTAATCGTTCACACTCTTGAATGTTTAAAGTTTGCTGATCAGAATATGACTATTTCAAGCCATAAATTTAATACCGATCATATTTATGCCGCTTGTCTGCTTCATGATATCGGCAAAATCTTTGAATATACTATTGATGTAGAAAACGGTTTGATTGATTATGATGAAAACTTTAGAAAAGAATGGATTAGTCATTCTCAGTTTGGTTTTTCAATATGTATGACAAACGGCTTTAAAGAAATTGCAAGAATGATTGCAGCTCACCATGGAAGAGCTGAATGGGGAGCAATTATTGACTTAGGTGAAAAAGATTTAGAACCTGAATTATACTTTATTCACCTTGTAGATAATTTATCTGCCAAGTTTGGTAAAATTAATGTACAACTTTTAGAAAAAGAAGGAGTCTAGCAAGTGTCAAGACTAACAGAAAAACATAATCTACCGGGAACTCTTGTATGTGTAGAAGGAATAGACGGTTCTGGGAAGTCTACTCAAATTACGCTGTTAAGAGATTGGCTAAAATCTTCAGGGAAAGATGTTATTTTTACAGAATGGAATTCTTCTGATTTAATTAGTCAGACAACCAAACTTGCAAAGAAAAAGAATTTACTTTCACCAAGAACTTTTTCGCTATTACATGCAGTAGACTTTGCAGACAGACTAAAACAAGTAATTGGACCTGCTCTAAAAGCTGGATTTATTGTACTTGCAGACAGATATGCATATACTGCTTTTGCAAGAGATGTCGCAAGAGGTGTAGATCCTGATTGGGTAAGAAAAGTATACAGTTTTGCATACCAGCCTGATTTAGCTCTTTATTTTGACATAGACCCTAAAACTTCTATGGAAAGAATCTGTTCAAACAGAGCTCCAAAATTCTATGAAGCAGGTATGGACTTAAAACTCAGCAACGATCCATATGAAAGTTATATGATTTTTCAAGGCAGAGTGATAAAAGAATATCAAAAAATGGTGGATGAGTTTGGATTGGTAAAACTTAATGCCCTTGACTCAATCCATTCAAAGCAAGTAGCTATAAGAAATATGCTTAAAGAAGTATTAAACGCAAAGGGTGTAGAAATATAAATTACATTTCAAAAACAGCAGAGGTGAAAATGAAAAAATTTCAAAAGAAACATAATTATGAAGGACTTCTTATAGTTATAGAAGGAACAGATGGTTCTGGAAAATCTACACAACTAGAACTGCTTAAACGTTCTATTCAGGCACAATCATACGGTGTTATGGTATCTGAATGGAAAACCTCAAGACTTATTGCAAATGTAATTGATGATGCAAAAGACAGAAATTTATTAAATGCTACAACATACAGTCTTTTGTATGCAGCTGATTTTGTCGATAGATTAGAAAACCAAATTATCCCTGCACTCAAATCAGGATTTATAGTACTTCTTGATAGATACTACTATACAGCACTAGCAAGAGATGTTGTCAGAGGTCAAGATATTGAATGGGTAAAAAACTTGTATGAATGTGCACCTGAACCTGATTTAATATTCTATCTTGATATGCCTGTAGATGTTCTATTAAAAAGAATAATTGGAACAACCGGACTTAACTATTACGAAAGTGGTAGAGATGTCGGATTTTCAACAGATTTCTATAAAAGCTTTGAGATTTATCAAAACAAGTGTCTGGAACAATACAACAGAATGAAAAAAGAATATAACTTCAAAAGCATAGATGGAACAAAATCCATTGAAGAAATTCATTCAATCATGCAAAAAGAAGTTCAAAAAATATTAGATTCCGGAGTACTATACTAAAATTGAGTTTTAGCACGTAAATACAAGCTGTTAAGGGAATGTTAAATAAAGAACACAAAAATTTACGTTATGAAACATTTTGAACTTTTGGGCATGGTTTATGCTAGATTAAGAATATAGAGAAGACAGATATAGTTTTTGAAGGAGATTAGTGAATGTCTGAATACTTGAGCAAAGAAGAGATTAAACAATGGAGAAGCTCATTAGAAAAGATAACTTTAGAGGAATTTGCTGCGAGATTAGGGAAGAAAATAGAAGAAGCTAAGCCTACAAATGACTTAGTTGATATAGTGTTAAAAGGAAAACCTGTAGTTTCTACAAGTGAAGACTGGATGCAATCTCGTGCTGAAAGATTAAGTTCTATAGCAGAAAGAGCTTATGAAAGAGAACAAGAAATAGCTCCTTCACCATTTTCAGCGACTAAACTTTCTGCAGAAATTGTGAACGATTTAGCTGAAAAAGCTATGCCTAAGGAAACTAAAAAAGAAGTTAAATCAAAACCTAAAGCAAAAACAACAAAAGCGAAAGTAACAACTTCAAAGGAAACATCAAAAAAAGTCGCTCCTAAAAATACTCAAAGTATTTCTAACGATGAACTTAGAGATGATGTGAGAGTAGTATTTAAAAAAGCTCTTACTGATAGAGAACAAAAAGTTTTTGATCATTTTGCACAACATAAAGGTCAAATTGTTTATGCAAAAGATCTTGCTGCATTACTTGACTTGCCAAGAGATTATGTGTATAAATACATCAAAAATCTTAGAGCAAAAATTGAAGGTGAAAAGTTACAAAATGCTGACAAAGGCGGTTTTGTACTAACTTTATAGTTCTTTAGATCTTTAGATAAAATTTATAAAAAAGAAACGAGTTTTACATTTAAAACCCGTTTCTTTTTTGGGTACAAAATCTATTTATTTTCTTAATAAAACACTCATACCTGCTCGAAAATAATTTTTAATCTCTTCAAAAGAACGAATTCTTGAAAGCATTCTTAAAATATACATAGGTCTTAGGTAAAAACGTCTTATTGCAGACTTATGTAATTCAAAAACTCTATCCTTTGTTAAATGATGAGTATTTACAGCCGGATAAAAATAAGCACTTTCAAAAGAAGTATCTTTATCAAATAGGTTATGTTCCTTTGCATAGTTATAATAAGTTGATCCAGGTAGAGGTGTCGCTGTATAGAAACTAATAAAATCACTATCAAGCTCTATAGCAAAACGAATTGTATCCTCAACTGTTTCTTCACTCTCCCAAGGCAAGCCTATTACAAAATAATTATATATTCTTATCTTAGCTTTTTTGAAAATTTTTACAGTTCTTCTAATATCATCAAGAGTAATCTTTTTACCCATTTTATCAAGCATATATTGAGAACCGCTTTCAACACCTATACTCACAAGTCTACAACCTGATTCATACATTTTTTTAGCCATATCGTAATCTGCAGTATCTGCTCTTGTATTTGCAGACCAAGTAATTTTTAATCCTGAATCAATAATTGCTTGACACAAGTCATAAACCCATTTTTTATCAAGATTAAATATATCTGACCAAAATAAAAAGTTAGTTATATTATATTTTTCAACACACTCTTTTATTTCTGCCATAATATTCTCAACACTACGACGTCTTACTTTAGCTCCTGATACAGGAGTTGCTAAACAGAAAAAGCAATGAAAAGGGCAACCTCTTGAGACCTTTATAGTCGCTTGAACCTTGTTATTATCAGGTCTTCGATAAATAGAATTATCAACTAAATGACGAGCTGGGAATGGAATAGAATCCAAATCTTCTATAAAAGGTCGTGGACCGTTAAATTTAATTAACAAGTCATCACGGTAATATATACCTAAAATATCTGAATAGGTCTTTCCTTCTAAAATTTCTTTTAAAGTTTCCTCAGCTTCTCCAAGAATACCAATATCTAAATCTTTATGTTCTTCAAGAATTGCCATACCCAAAGTTAAAAAAGCTGCACCTTTGGCTATTGTAGTTACATTGGGACAAATCTCTTTTGCTTTTTTTACAGCATCCAAATCATGTTCTAGCGTTGGAGTTGCTATATTAATAACTAAGTAATCAGGATTAAATTCTTTTAAATCCTTTTCATAATCACCACCTTGACTATAATCCTCAATTTTAGCCTCTAATCCAACTTTTTCAGCAACAGCTGCAAGATACATCAAATCTTGAGGTGGTAGTGGTGGGATTACTAACAATTCCTTAGTCGGTTGCTGACATCTATCTTCTCGATTCATCACAGGGGATGGCGGATAAATTAGTAAAACTCTTTTCTTCTTTTGTTCTTCAATATTTTCTGTCATTTTTTAAGCCTTCTCTTTAACTGATTTTGCTATTACTGCAGCTACTAATAAACAAAATGCACCAATCAGAAATGCATATTCCCAGTGATAATTTATGTAATCTGATCCCATACTAAAACCACATTTAGAAATTACCCAAGCTACAAGTGTACAAACAAAAACTTGAGGACCTGCTATAAATATATTAAAAATACCCATTACTGAACCTTCTGTTCCCTTTTTGATGTACTGAGACAACATAGCAAAAGGTAATGCACAAATACTAGCCCAACCTATACCAGCCAATCCCATCATAGCTGCAACAATTTTTGGATCTTTTGCAAACGCCATTCCAAGATACGCCAATACCATTGATAAAAGAGATATAATGTGAACTTTTTTATTTCCAAACTTCGCAGACAAAACTCCAATTGGAATAGCTACTAAAAAGCATACAAGATTAAATATAGCAAAACATATAGATGAAAAATTAGTTCCGGTTACAACTGCATTATCAAACATTTGTTTTGTAGAATCAGCAGCAGTAGTTAAATCTGGAACACAGTATAAAGTATGCACTGCATACTGTGTAAAAAATATCATCATACACATTGTTCCAATCCAAGTAAAAAATTGCATTGTACAAATTTTAGTAACCTCTGGCGATAGTGCAAAGAAATTCTTTAATGCATCAATAAAAGAATCTTCCTGTTTTTCTGCTGTAGCTACATCTTTTAATGTTTCTTTTTTATTATTATGCTCTTTTATCGTAATACAAGTCCAAACCATACCCAAAGTAAAAGCTAATGCTGCCATAATAAACTGTGCAGGAATAGACATTTGATAATTAAAGAAATACTTCAAAAAAGGTGCTGCACCTGCAGCGATTACTGAGCCTAACCCTATCGCTAAACTAATATAAGAATTAGCTAAAGAATATTGTTCTTCAGGTACAATATCAGGAATTAAAGCTCGATATGGACCTTGAGCCACATTTACGCAAGCATCAATAATCCAAATCATAATTGCGGCTATTAACAACGCTGTCAATGCAGGAAGATGTATTCCAACCATTTTCTCCAAGAAGTCTGCAACACTAGCAGAATTCGGGAATATCCATAATGCAACAGAAGCTAATAATGCTCCTCCTAAAAGATAAGGTCTTCTTCTACCTAATGGAGATACTGTCTTATCACTCAATGCTCCAACAATTGGCTGAACAACCATTCCTGTAAAAGGTCCTGCAAGCCATATCAAACCATAAATAAAAGGAGAAGCTCCAAGACTTTCTGTAACAGGCCCTGATAAAATAATTCTCATCTGCCAAGCAAATTGCAAACCAAAAAATCCTAATGCAAAATTTAAAAACTGAGCAGATGTAAACTTTTTCAACACATTATTATTCTCTTCCATTATATTAAAATCTCCCCACAAAATAAACTACTGTCCCTTTAAGATACAATGAAAACACCTTATAGTCAACCAAAAAGTAATATCAAAAACAATAAAAGCCCAATAATTGGGCTTTTATTAATCTAACTATATTCTTTTTACAGCTGCGTCTATCAAACCTTTAAACAATGGATGAGGTCTTTCTGGACGAGACTTGAACTCAGGATGGAATTGAGATGCTACAAACCAATCCAACTCAGGCAGCTCAACAATTTCTGCAAGCATTCCATCTGGAGACATTCCTGAAAATACAAGTCCAGCTTCAGACATCTGCCTTAAATACTCATGATTAAATTCATAACGGTGCCTGTGTCTTTCTGATATCACATCAGTACCATATGCTTTTTCTGCCCTTGAACCTTTCTTTAGATGACATTCATAAGCACCTAATCTCATTGTTCCACCATAACCTTGAACATTTTTCTGTTCTAGCATTAAGTCGATTACCGGATGTTGAGCATTTTCATCAAACTCTGTAGAATTTGCACCTTTAAGACCGAGTACATTTCTTGCATACTCAATTACTGTACATTGCATACCAAGACATAAGCCTAAAAACGGTAAGTTATTTTCTCTTGCATATCTGATTACATTCAACTTACCTTCAATACCTCTTACACCAAACCCTCCAGGAACTACAACAGCTTGAACATCTTGTAATAAGGCTTTACAGTTTTCATAATCTACACATTCCTCAGAATTTATCCATTTAATTTCTACTGAAGCATCATTAGCATAGCCTGCGTGTTTTAAAGACTCTACAACCGAAATATACGCATCAGATAATTTTGTATATTTACCTGCGATTGCAACTTTTAGAGTCTTTTTAGGATTTTTAATTCTTTCAACAAGATTTTCCCAACCCTTCAAATCAGCCGGACGGTTTTCAACTCTTAACATATCAAGTACTACGCCCGCCAAATTTTGTGCTTCTAAAGCAAGTGGAACTTCATAAATACTTTTCATATCTCTACATTCTATAACAGCCTCTTTAGGTACGGAGCAGAATAATGCGAGTTTTTCTTTTTCAGTTTTTGGAATTGATTTTGAAGTTCTACAAACTAGAATTTCAGGCTGTATACCATAACTTCTTAATACATTAACACTGTGTTGTGACGGTTTTGTTTTTAATTCCCCAGAAGTAGGCAAGTATGGAAGCAATGTAGTATGTATTGATATCGAATTTCCAATGCCAGCCTCAGCCTTAAACTGTCTAATTGCTTCAATAAAAGGTAAACTTTCAATATCACCAATTGTTCCACCAATTTCAATTAATTGAAAATCAGGCTTGAATTGCTTAGTAGCACCAATTATTCTTGATTTGATTTCATTAGTAATATGAGGGATTACTTGCACAGTTGCACCTAAATAATCTCCACGACGTTCCTTTTTAATTACATGTTGATATACACTACCAGATGTAACATTGTTGTATTTTCCTAATGATGTATCAGTAAATCTTTCGTAGTGTCCCAAATCTAAGTCAGTTTCAGCTCCATCATCTGTAACAAAAACTTCACCGTGTTGAAACGGACTCATTGTACCAGGATCAACATTTATGTACGGATCAAATTTTTGGTTAATAACAGAAAAACCTCTAGCCCTAAGAAGTCTTCCAAGAGAAGCTGCTACAATACCTTTCCCTAAAGAACTAACAACACCACCTGTAATAAAAATATATTTAGTCATTCTATACCCCACAAACTACTCAAAATACTTATATTGAAAAAGATGCCGCAGCTAAAGCGGCATCATCTCTAATTAATTTTTGGAACTCTAAAAAATCCGTTTTCTTCTTCAGGTGCATTTGCCATAAGCTCTTCTTTAGTCTGTTCATAATGCACCACATCTTCACGCATTACATTTACAAAATCAATAACCTGAGTCATCGGTTTTACATCGGATGTGTCAACCTCATTCATCTGGTCAACGTATTTAAGAACATCTCCTAATTGTTTTGTGTATAATTCTTTCTCTTCTTCTGTTAATTCTAATCTTGCTAATTTTGCAACATGTTCTACATCTTTGATTGTTATCATTTTTCATTTGCTCCATATAAAATATATCTCTCATTGTATCATACAAAAAATAAATCACATAATTTTTATTACGAAAAATAAATTAAATTGATGATTTTGTTTTTAATAAGCTTTATGCTATACTAATAAGTAGTATTGGAGAATTATTTTGATTGAGAGCAAAATAGATAAAGCAGAAGATTTGGATTCATTACTTGTGGCATACAAGGCCTGTAAGGATGAAAAGAAAAAAAGGATGATACACATTAGTATCGTAGAAAATGCGATGTATCTTGTGAAAAAGATCGCCTGTAATATTGCTGCACAATCAGGAACTCCTGTAGAAGACTTAATTCAAGTTGGTTCTATTGGGCTTATTAAGGCTATTGAATTTTTTAATTCCGAAAAAAATGCAAGATTTAAGACTTACGCGTCTTATTTTATTCGCGGAGAAATAAAACACTACTTACGTGACAAAGCCTCAATTATTAAAGCACCAAGAGAGCTTCAAGAACTTGTGTTTAAAATAAATACAGCTGTAAAAAAATTAAATGAAAAAGGTATAGAAGATCCTTCAGATGAACAAATAGCAGAGGAAGTTGGAGTACCTACCTCTAAAATTCACGAAGTATTAGAAATTGAACACTGCAAAAGTACTCTATCGTTAGACCAATCTTTCACATCTGAAGATGATGACATATCTCTTTTGGATAAAATCCCATCAGGAGACTATCAAGAATTTTTAAATTCTTATGAAGATAAAATAATGATTGCAGCTGCAATAAAAAAATTACCTAAAGATTTAAGAGAAATAATTGAATTAAGTTATTATGAAGACCTAAATCAACGAGAAATTTCTGAAAGGATTAATATTTCTCAAATGCAGGTCTCTAGAAGATTGAAAAAAGCACTAAATAAAATGTACGAAATTATCAAGTCCGAAGAAAATTAAAGTAAAAAGGAGATATCATAAATGACGGTACTTTTAGTAATTTTGGCTTTCGTATTTATAACAGGGTTATGCATCGGAAGCTTTTTGAATGTTGTAATATTAAGAACATTATCAGAAGAATCAATTGTTTTTCCGGCATCTAAATGCCCTAAATGCCAACACCCTCTAAAATGGTGGCATAATATACCTGTTATTTCATATATTTGTCTTAGAGGCAAATGTGCATTTTGTAAAGAACCAATTAGTATACAATATCCTATTGTAGAACTTTTAACGGGGATTATATTTGCGTTAGTATTTTGCAAATTTGGAATATCACTCGATACAATTGCAGGTTGGATTATAGCAAGTCTGCTTATTGTTATAGCTGGAACAGACTTTAAAGAAAAAGTAGTATATGATATTCATACTCTATCCCTTGTTGGAGTAGGATTGGTATATTCTGCAATAGTAACAGGATACGGTTTGTTTATGATGCACCAAACAACAGGAAGTATTGAGTTTAGCAAACAGCTTTTACTAAACAATCCTTTTACTAATTCTGTACTTGGTATCATTGCAGGTATCATTATTATGGAAGTATTTGCAAGATTTGGTTATCTCGTACAAAAAGGAGTTAGAATGTTTGAAGTAGGCGATACATACATCGCTGCAGGGCTTGGAGCATTTTTAGGATGGAAAACTCTTATTCTTGCATTAATCCTTTCTGTTATTATACAAGTTGTATATTTTCTTCCTTTCTTTATTAAAGATCTGATAGGTAAAAAAGATTGGAAAACATTTATACCATTTATCCTTTTTGTAATTTATGCTATTACATTTTTCTCTCTACAACATACAGGCGTAATAGATATCGATAACTTTATATTATACATAATATTAACTATCATACTTGCAGGATTGGGAATTTACACTTGTTACCAAATCTTTAGAGGGCTAAGAGAAAACCCTTCATCTGCAACTTGTCTTCCTTTTGGACCGGCAATGGTTGTTGCAGCACTTATTTTATTAATATTATAAAAAACTCATTGAATAAAAAAAGACTTCGTTGATTAACGAAGTCTTTTTTTATATAGAAAGAATTTTTAGAGATTCTTTTAGAATATCTTCAGCAGAATCTTTATCAGACACTAGCAGCAACGCTTTATTCAAAGCATCTTGAATTTCCTTACGTTCATATCCTAAAGAAATTAAAACAGCCTGAGCATCTTCAAGAGCCTGACTATTTTGATTTGAAGAAGTAATAGAGGTAATTTTTATTGGTTCTTTTGTTTGATAATTAATCAATTTATCTTTAAGCTCCAAAATTATTTTTTGTGCTAGTTTTGGACCTACACCTTTTGCTCTTGTAAGTTCCTTATAATTACCTTCAATCACAAGTCCTATAAGTTCAGAAGCATCAAACTCATCCAAAAGAGTTAAAGCCATTTTAGATCCAACCCCAGATACAGATATTAAAATATTGAAAATATCTCTAGCTTCCTTATGCAAAAAACCACACAAAGACATTTTATCTTCTCTATGCAACAACACTGAGTATATTTTCACTTCTTCTCCAAGTTGAGGAGAACTATTATAATCTCTCACAGTTGCTTCAAACAAATAACCTATACCACCAGTCTCAACAGTTAGATAAACACCTTTAGATGTATTTGATTTACTTGTTAAAAGACCTTTTATGTAATCGTACATGAACTTTTACTCCTTCAAAGAACTGCGAATCTCTGCAATTGTTCTATCCAATTCTTTATTAACACGCAATTCTTCTTTTATTTTTTCATAAGAATAAAGCATAGTAGTGTGTTTCTTGTTAAAATATTCTGCTATACTCTCAAAACTTTTTTGGGTAAGTTCTCTTGCAAGGTATACAGCAACATGCCTTGCAGAAGATACTCTCTGATTCCTTGAGGAACTTAAAAAGTCAGAAATTGATACTCCATAAAATTCTCCAACCGCTCTTGCAACACTCTCAATTGTCAAAGCTTTTTTCATTGCTTCACAGTTAAGAACTTTTTTAGCAAACTCAAGAGTTATATCTGTATTTTCAATATCAGCATATGCACTTACCTTATTAAAAGCACCTTCTAATTCTCTAACATTGCTTACAAAATTATTAGCGATATATTCAAAAACAGGGAAATCAACTTTCAAAGAGGCTTGCTCTGCAAGATTACTCAATATCGCAACTCTAGTTTCAAAATCAGGAGGAGTGATATCAACAACCAATCCCATCTCAAATCTTGTTCGCAGTCTATCAGGAAGAGTAGGAATATCTTTTGGCAATCTATCAGATGTAATAACTATCTGCTTATTGTTATTATGCAAGCTATCGAAAGTATGGAAAATTTCTTCCATAGTATAAGTCTTACTCTCTAAAAACTGAATATCATCTATCAGCAACACATCAACATTTCTATATTTTTGGCGAAATTTATCCATTCTTGAATTTCTTTCACCACCATGTTGAAGATTTTTTATCAGCTCATTTACGTACTCTTCAGTCTTTATATACCTTACTCTTAGTTTAGGTTTGTTAAATATTATATAATGCCCGATTGCTTGCATAAGGTGAGTTTTACCAAGTCCTGACGCACCATAAATAAATAGCGGGTTATATTTTTTTGCAGGATTTTGAGCAACAGTAAACGCTGCAGCATGTGCAAAACGACTATTTTCTCCAACTACAAAATTTGAAAATTTATATTTTAGATTCAAATTAGCAGAAGACTGCATCTGAGCAAGATTATCTACCATACTTGACTCTTCTGAATCAGGAATAGCCCTTTTTTGTTTAGCAAGTTCTTTTTTCTTTTCTTTTTGATACCTATCAGCCAACTCAGAATCAAATGTAATATGATAACTCACTTCTTTTCCAAGGACTTTTGCAAAAGCATCGAGAATTTGTTTATTATAATTCGACTTAACAACCTGAGGAGCAAGAGAATGCACAGTTATTACAGAAAAAACGTTTCCATCAAAATCTGCTGCTTCCAATGGTTCTAACCACATTTGATAAGCGGGGGTTGGAATAGTTTCTCTAAGCTCTGCTTTTACTTCACTCCAAAGATTTTTAACTTCCTGTGTTTCCATAAAATCATTATAGTATAAAAAAGCATTTATCGAATGTAAATTTTTATTATGTTAACAACTCATACAAAACAACAGCACAAGAAACACTCAAATTCAAAGACTCAACAGATGATACCATTTCGATTTTCACTTCACTTGTTGAAAACTCAATTAAATCTTCGCTCAATCCATCTGCTTCACTGCCAAACATAACAACGTAAGGAGGTTTAGCTTTAAACTGTTTTAACAAATTATTTGTACGAGGTAAAGTCGCAATTCTTTGATAAGAAGCAAACAGCATATTTAATTTTTCAAAATTCTTTATATAAACAACAGGAATTTTCCACAAATTACCTACAGCAGATCTTACACATTTAGGATTATATAAGTCCGCACAATCTCCATACAAGACAACCGCGTCAGCACCAAATGCAACAGATGTTCTCAAAATAGTTCCTAGATTCCCTAAATCTTTTATATTTTCTAGCAAAACAACCTTTTTAGCATTTTTTAAATCTTTTTCATCATATATTTTTTGAGTTGCTACAGCTACAACATCAGGAGCTGAATCGGTAGTAGAAACTTTTTTTAATACAACTGCATTTGTTTTTATTAATTTTTCAGAAAGAAATTCATATTCTCCAACTTTTTCTTCTAAAACAAAAGCGTACTCAATATCAATTCCTGCATCAAAAGCCTCTTTTACACACTTATATCCTTCAAGAATAAATTTATGTTCTAAATCTCTATACTTTTTTTGCTGTAATTTGACTGTCTCTTTAACTAAATTGTTATTTAAACTTGTTATTTCCTGCATTATTTAACCTCAAAGTCACCTAACCAGACTTTTTCCTCATCTGTTAATAAAGAAAAATCTATCAATTTTTTCTCATAATTCATTTTCACAAAAGAATTAATTTTACCTTCTTTCATATAACAAGAATTTTCAAGTCTTACCCCAAAGAAATCTTTATTATAAAGTCCAGGCTCAATTGAAAAGACCATATTATCTTTTATTTCAACTTTCGCCAAATCCCCTTTACTTAAATTTGGAGGATATTCATGCACACTCACACCAATTCCATGCCCGAGTCCATGATTAAACTCAAATCCTTCAATGAGATTTTCAGAATATACTTTCCTTGCCAAATCATCTATCTCATATCCGGTTGTAGATGTTTTACACGGAAAATTATACGCCTGCAAAAACATTTTTAACACAATTGTATAAACTTTCTTTTGTAACTTAGAAGGCTCTCCTTTTACAAAAACTCTTGTAATATCTGTAGCCAAGCCGCCTTCATAATAAGCACCACTATCAATTAATATAAGACTGCCATCTTCAATTATTTCATCCTTAGAACATTTTGAATAGTGAGCTAAGGCTGAATTTTTGTCTTTGGCAACAATTGATTTAAAACTTAGACTCTTTGCGCCATGCTTTTTATACAATTCTTCAAGTTTTTGAGCAATATCAAATTCAGAAATACTATCATTTAAGTTTATAAAATCTCTAATTTCTGAAATAGTTTTATCTGTTTTTGAAAAAGCATCTTTTAAATGTTCAATCTCTGCATCTGTCTTGACAGCTTTCATCAATTTAACAGGACTGTTTTCTAAAACTTCTGCTCGCTCACCTATCAAACGATAATCATAACCATTTATAGAGGACTTATCTATATAAATTTTTCCATCAAAGTTTTTTATAAACTCTTCATACCCCGATAAATTTTCTTCATCAAAAAGCATTGCTAGATCTTTTTGCACAATAGCTTTAGCCTTGATATTTGTAGAATATGGTCTTGAAAAATCTCTTTTGTTAAAAAGGTATGATACTTCTTCTAAATTAGTCACTAAAATTGCTTCATTTTCGTTCAAATTTGCACAAACAGCTTTAACTTTTTCATCCACTGACATGCCTGTATATTTCAAAGGGATATCGACAAAAGAGTTACTTTTGATTTCGGATTCTCTATCAAGAGGATCTTTATCTAATAAAATTAGATTTACATTTTTCTTCTCTAATGCTTTTTCAAATGCTTCTATTCTACTTTGCGAGTTTTTTTCAGCCACAATAGCAAATATTGAACTTTCGTCAATTCTTGCAGCAATTTCTTCTAAAAAAGTCTGTCCTGTCGCTAGTTTTACGACAGTAACTACACTATGGTCAACTTCCAAATCAGCTTGTATATGATATCTTCCGTCTACAAATAAATAAATTTTATCTTTACTTACTAATGCATCTCCAGTTGACCCTGAAAAACCTGTTAAAATATAACGAGAATTTTCGTCCAAAGTATTATATTCTACTAAAAATTTATTAGTAGAATTTATTAATATAAAGTCAATATTATTATTTTTCAAAAATTCTCGTATATATTCAACAGTGTTTGTCATTATTAATTTTTACCTGTTAATTGTATTAAGTGCCATCCAAATTGAGTTTGTACAGGTTGAGAAATTTCTCCTACTTCCATTGAAAAACATGCATCTTCAAACGGCTTTACCATCATTCCCTTAGAGAAAAATCCTAAATCTCCGCCATTTTGTCCTGATGGGCATAATGAAACTTCTTCTGCTACTTCAGCAAAAGATTTTCCACCTTTAATTTCATCATACAATTTTTTAGCTTCTTCTTCTGTTTTTACCAAAATATGGCTAGCTCTTACTTCAGTTGTCATTTGATAACTCCTTAATTTTGTGTACTGCTAAAAATTAGCATAAATTAAGAAAGTTTTCAATAAATAATCTTACCAATAAAAAGACCTGTTCCGCGGGAGGCTAAACAAGTCGTGCATATCAAACATAGAGTTTGTTGTATATTGTACATAGTATTATTTTCGAAAGGAGTAAGCTTGTTATATTTTAACCAAACCGCTTAAAGAAAAACTCTTATCGCAACCCCGAAAAAGTGCCTGGATATAACAAGCTTACATATATATGATAACGTTTTTTTTATACTTTTTCACCACCCCAAAGAATAGCTTTTTTACTACAAAAATAACATTAGAAAACTAATTCTTAAGGATTAGTTTTTTTAATAAATTATAAAAAAAATATTTTACCCTATTGCAAAAAATATTTGTTTGTATTAGAGTATTGGTATGCGGAAGTAACTCAATGGTAGAGTCCCTGCCTTCCAAGCAGGTTGTTGCGAGTTCGAGTCTCGTCTTCCGCTTTTTTGATACTTATTTTTTGTATTTGTGTATTTTTTAATTAATTTAAGGAGTCATATGATAAACGAGATTTATGCTTTTTCAGATAAACTTGAAAAGTTGCTTGTTGCAATGAAAATAAAATTCATATTTGAAATCATCGTAATAACAATCATCGGCTATATTTGTTTTAAGCTTGTTGATATCTTTGACTCTAAACTAAAAGATAAATTAATAGCAAGCAAAAACTCTCCTCTTACGAGATTTGTACCAATTTTGAGTAATATTTTTAAAGGAATTATAGTATTCTTTTTACTAGCATCTTTCTTGCAAAGTCATGGGTATTCAATGTCATCATTAATTGCTGGTTTTGGAATCACCGGTTTGGCAGTTGGTTTTGCGGCACAAAAAACAATCGCAAATGTCTTTGGAACACTTGGCATATTATCTGATCATTCTTATCAATTAGGTGATTATATAGAAGTTAGTAATTACGAAGGAACTGTCGAAGAAATAAATATGAGATCAACCAAAATTCGTGCACTTGACAATTCTTTAATAATCTTGCCTAATGATGTAGTCGCAGGAACTATAATAAAGAATGTTTCTGTTGCACGTAAAAGAAGAATTTTTGAAACCTTTGGAGTTACCTACGATACAAGTAATGAAAAATTAAAAAGAGCTATTGAAATAATTGAAGAAATCGCAGAACAAAATCCTAATATTCAAAATGACTATCTTGTATATACAGAAACTCTTGATAGTAGTTCTATAAACATTAAAGCGCATGCGTATACTACTACTAATGTTTATGCTGAATTCGTAAAAATCAGAAGTGATTTTATTTTAGAAGTAGTAAAAAGATTTAGAGAAGAAAATATAGAATTTGCTTTCCCTTCTCAAACAGTTTACATGGCAAAAGAAAATTAAAATTATGAATATAAAAATTATTGCTCTCGGGAAAATCAAAGAAAAATTTCTAAAAGATGGTATTGAAGAATTTCTTAAACGCCTTACACCATATGCAAGTGTAGAAGTTCTTGAACTACCAGCAATTGAAATTAAAGATGAGAATTTGACAAGTAAAATACTTGATCAAGAAGCAGAAAAAATTCTCTCTCATATAAAACCTCAAGCTTATGTAATTACTTTAGAAATTAACGGAAAGATGTTTTCATCTGAAGAGTTTGCAAAAAAAATTTCAGAACTCACTAATGACGGAGTGAGCGAAATTATTTTTGTAATTGGGTCATCATGTGGAATTTCTCCACTTGTTTCCAATAGAGCAAATTTAAAAATGAGCATGTCAAAAATGACATTTTTACATCAGTTTGCAAGACTTATACTCGTTGAACAAATTTACCGTGCATTTAAAATTATCAAGGGTGAAACCTACCACAAGTAAATTTTACTCTAATAATTAATATTTCCTTAAGAATTTTAATTTTTATCAAAAAATATTATATAAATATATTTGTAGTTGAATTATAACGTGTAGAAGAAAGGGGATTATATTATGTTAAAACCACTAGGCGATAGAATCGTTATTAAAGTTATTGAAGATACAGAACAAACTTCTGGCGGTATTTTTATTCCTGACAGTGCAAAAGAAAAGCCTCAAAAAGGTGAAATCGTTGCTGTAGGAGAAGGAAAATTAAACGATAAAGGCGAAAGAGAACCTATGGATGTAAAAGTAGGTGATACAATCCTTTATGCAAAATATGCAGGAACAGACATCAAAATGGACGGAGTTGAATACAAAATCCTTTCTATTAAAGATGCATTGGCAATTATTGAATAATATTTATAGGAGATTTACATTATGGCAAAACGTATAGTATTTAATGAAGAAGCAAGAAAAGCACTTCTTAAAGGTATAGATGCAGTAGCAGATGCTGTAAAAGTAACACTTGGACCTAAAGGTAGAAACGTAATTTTAGAAAAGAAATTCGGTGCACCTCAAATCGTTAATGACGGTGTTACTATCGCAAAAGAAATTGAGCTTAAAGACGGACTTGAAAATGCCGGAGCTCAATTGTTAAAAGAAGTTTCATCAAAAACAAATGATGTAGCAGGTGACGGAACAACAACTGCTTCAGTTTTAGCTCAAGCAATCGTAAGAGAAGGTTTAAAAAACTTGACAGCAGGCGCTAACCCAATGTCTATGAAACGTGGTATTGATAAAGCTGTTGAAATTTCTGTAAAAGAAATTAAAGACATGTCAAGACCGGTTAATACAAAAGAAGAAATCGCTCAAGTAGCTGCTATTTCTGCAGGCAATAACAAAGAAATCGGTGAATTAATTGCAGAAGCAATGGAAAAAGTTGGACATGACGGAGTAATTACTGTTGAAGAAAGTAAATCTTTCGGTACCAACTTGAAAGTTGTAGAAGGTATGCAATTTGATAAAGGTTACTTGTCTCCATACTTCGTAACTGATGCAGAAAGAATGGAAGCAGTATTAGAAGATGCTTATGTATTCTGTTGCAACAAAAAAATTAATCTTATCTCAGATTTAGTACCACTACTAGAACAAGTTGCAAGAGATGGTAAATCATTATTATTAATTGCTGAAGATGTAGAAGGTGAAGCTTTAGCTACTTTAGTAGTTAATACAATGAGAAAAGTTTTAAGAGCTGTAGCTGTAAAAGCTCCTGGATTTGGTGACAGAAGAAAAGCTATGTTAGAAGATATCGCAATTTTAACTGGTGGAGAAATGTTTACTGAAGAATTGGGTATCAAATTAGAAAACGTTACTACCCAAATGCTAGGTAGAGCAAAACGAGTTACTGTTACTAAAGATGAAACTACTATCGTTGTTGGTAACGAAACTAAACAAGCTGTTGAAGAAAGAGCTCGTTTAATTAAAAAACAAATGGAAGCATCTGATTCTGAATATGACAGAGAAAAACTTCAAGAACGTATCGCAAAACTTTCTGGCGGTGTTGCAGTAATCGAAGTAGGTGCAGCTTCTGAAGTTGAATTAAAGGAAAGAAAATTAAGAATTGAAGATGCTCTTAATGCAACAAGAGCTGCTAACGAAGAAGGTATAGTTCCTGGTGGTGGCGTTGCTCTAGTAAGAGTTCAACAAAAACTAAACAACGTAATTAACAATACCGAATTCAGTTCTGATGACGAAAAAATCGGTTTCAAAATTCTTACAGCAGCACTTGATGTACCTCTAAGATCTATTGCATACAACGCAGGTGCAAAAGCTGATGTTGTAGTAGATATGGTTACATCTCATGAAGCATCTTACGGATATGATGCATTGAATGATCAATACGTTGATATGTTCAAATCAGGTATTGTAGACCCAGCAAAAGTTACTCGTTCAGCTTTAATGAACGCAGCTTCAGTCGGATCAATGCTACTAACAACAGAAGCAGCTGTTGTAGATATTCCTGAAGAAAAACCAGAAGCTCCTGCAATGCCTGGAATGGGTGGCATGGGCGGTATGATGTAATTCAAATTACTACATTAAGAAAATGATAGTAATAACCGCATAAAGAACTTAAAAAGACATGTATAAACTAAAAAGTTAATACATGTCTTTTTTATGTCTAAGATTATCTAAAGATAATATTTAATATAATTCACTCGATAAATATCTTTCTCCGCTATCAGGTAAAATTACAACGATTAATTTCCCTTCATTTTCAGGAATTTTTGCTAATTCCATAGCTGCATACATAGCAGCACCTGATGAAATACCGCATAATATACCTTCTTCCGTTGCAAGTTTTCTTGCAGTATCCATAGCATTTTCATCACTTACGGGTATTATTTTATCTACCAATTTTCTATCAAAATTTTGAGGAACAAAATTTGCACCAATACCTTGAATTTTGTGTGGGCCAGCAGGTTTGCCTGCCAAAACTTGTGATAACATTGGCTCTACAGCAACAGTTTGAATTAAAACATTATATTTTTTCAAACCTTTTGCTACACCACTAATTGTTCCGCCAGTACCAACTCCTGCGACCACAATATCAACCATTCCATCAGTATCGTTCCAAATTTCTTCTGCTGTTGAATTCACATGGCTTTCAGGATTTGCAGGATTATTAAATTGCATTGGAATAAAAGAATTTTCAATTGTTTCTCTTAACTCAATAGCTTTCTCTACTGCACCTTGCATTCCTTTTGAAGCTTCTGTTAATACAAGCTGAGCTCCATAAGCTTTTAATAGTTTTCTTCGTTCTAGACTCATTGTCTCAGGCATCGTAAAAATAGCTCTATACCCTTTTATTGCACACACCATAGCTAATCCGATACCTGTATTTCCACTTGTTGGTTCAATAATTGTAGCACCTTTCGTGATTATACCTTCTTTTTCTGCTTGCTCAATCATATTTAATGCAGGTCTATCCTTAATTGAACCACCAGGATTACGACTTTCTATTTTAGCTAAAATTGTTGTATTAGTTTTATTTAATCTATTTATTCTCACTAAGGGAGTTTTTCCTATCAAATCTAACATGTTTTCTGAAAAATTCATATTTACCTCTTTTTAGTATTTTTTCTTACGAAATCCTTTATCAATACCTATAGTTCTTCCTATAGAATTTAGTGTTTGTTTTAATTCTGAATAGTCAACAGATGCCTTATTTGGATAAATTTCATACATTTTTTTATGAATTGAATCTGTTACATTTGGCATTACAACATTTGCACCACTTTGTAAAGCGATCATACGTCCTTTCGGATAAAGAGTTTCCATAGCTGTTGTCGCAGGAATATTTATATCAGGAAGAAGTAATCGTGTAAGAGCCATAACTTTTAGTGATAAAAGAAAATTATTCCCTTCTACATTTTTTAACGGTGTATTTGGATGAGGAATAAATGGTCCAATTCCTATCATATCTGCATCTAGTTCCTTAAAAAACAAAATATCAGAGGCTAAAGATTCTAAAGTTTGGTTAGGCAACCCAACAAGACATCCTGTTCCTGTTTCATAACCTAATTTTTTCAAATTATAAAGACACTGCTTTCGGTTTTCTAAAGACATATTTGGATGCATTTTTTTATATAAATCTTCATCAGTAGTCTCAATTCTTAACAAAAATCTATCAGCACCACAATTTTTTAGGTAATCATAATCTTCAAAACTTCTTTCTCCAATACTCAAAGTAACTGCGACATCATATTGTTTAATTTTCTTTATAATCTCGCCTAAATACTTTGCACTAAAGAAACAATCTTCTCCTCCTTGTAAAACAATTGTTTTATAACCAAAAGCAATAGCCTGTTTTGCAACAGATAAAATTTCAGATTCTGACATACGATATCTTAAAGTATCATTATTTTCAGCTCTTATTCCACAATATAAACAATTACATCTGCAAAAATTGGTAAACTCTACAAGGCCTCTTAGATAAACTGCATCACCTACAAATTCTTTTCTTACACTATCAGCAGCAGTAAATAATTCGTTATCATAATCATTTGTACTTAAAATAGAAACAATCTCTGATTTAGAAAGAGAATGATATTGCATCGCTTTTTGAATGATATTATTCATAGGGCTATTATAAAACAAAAAAGAGGAAAAATTCCTCTTTTTTGTTTTATTTATGATTAATCTTGAGGTGCTGTCGGAGGACAAGGTCCTTCTGGTTTTGGACCATAACCTGGGCCACCTGGGTGACGTTTATGATTTTTTTCAAATTTTTCACGTCCTTCTTTTTTCATTTTTTCAAGCTCTTTCAATTGTTTTTTAGTCAATATAGCTTCAAAATCTTTCATATTTTGCATTCTTATTTCATGAGCTTGTCTTCTTAGTTCTTTTAGTTCCATGTTAATTTTTTCAAGCTTTTCTTGCTGCATTTGAGGAGCAATTCTTGAACGTCTTACTGCTTCAGCCTCTTGATGTTTTGCTTTAATTTGTTCCATTATAGGCTTCATTTGTTCATGGCCTTTAATTCTCAATTGTTTAGCTTGTTCTTTTTGCTTATCAGTTAATTTTAAACGTTTTTCAAATGCTTCTTGTTTTTTCTTGTAGTCTCCACGTTTTGGAGGTTTATGCATTTGTGGTTGTGCTGGAGCTTCTACTTTAGCAGGACAAACAGCTTTTTGAGTTGTTTCTGTGGTTGGTTGTGTAGTAGCTGCAAATGCAGATGCTGACATTGTAAATGCAATCACACTTGCTAAAATAAGAGTCTTTTTCATCATAATCTTCTTATCCTTTCTTTTTTAAAGCAGGTCTTCGAGGAGGACTGCTAATTCTTTTTTTGCGTTATATAGTCTCGATTTTACCGTCCCTGTCGGACATTTTAATTTTTTTGCACATTCTTCATATGAATATCCTCGAATTTCACATAAAAGAATGACTTCTTTAAATTTTGGTCTTAAACTTTCAATAGCTGTCGAAATTCTTTTTTGACGATCATTAGAAATTAGTTTTAGTTCTGGAGTCTCCTTTCTGTCTTTAACTATTTTCAATGTATCATCATCTGATGTAGTTATATCTGAATGTCTTTTGTATGACGATTTTAAATAATCTTTTGATACGTTCTTTGCAATTGTATTAATCCAAGTTTTAAACGCTCCTTGCTCTTTGTACTTATCACGATTTTTCCATACTTTAATATAGACTTCTTGTTCCAAGTCCTCATTAGTTTCTTTTGTTATTAGTCTTATTATATTTTTCACATTATTTTGATTGCTTTTGATAAGCTCTCTAAAATCCATCTACTATTCCACCATTATAAATCCGTACGAATCTACAGGAAGTCCTAAATCTTCTGCAGTAAGAGTTGAACCATACTTTATAGTATCAGAAATATCTGTATTTAAATTGATTACACCTAATGTGACACTACTTAGACATAACGCAAACAAAGCACAAGCAAGTTTTGCTTTCACTATATTTTTACGTTTTTCTCTATAATATGGCCTTACCTCTTTTAACAACTCAGAAACTTTTTCCATCTTTGCATGCTCTTTTTGACAATCAGGACAATTTTTTAGATGTTCCTTAAAAGTTTCTTCATCACAAAAAGTAAATATTGCTTCATATTTATTACATTTGTTTTCCATTATCTTAACCTCTATGCTTATAAAACGAAATAGAAATTAAAAAGTTCATTTTATAATATCATAAAATTTGATTTTCGAAATATTTCGTAATATTATCATAGAGATTTTTAAATAACTAGCAAAAATTTTTATGTTTGTTTTTAAGACATAAGGAAGTCGAGAAATATAAATGGGATTAACTGATAGCATAAAGAAAATATGTCATAATTTGGGCACAAACAACAAACCTACTTATGTTGTAATGGCCATCGCTACAGTAAAAGGGATTGCTCGTCCAACATTTACAATGATGGACAAAACAGAAAATCCTGAAACAAAGAAATATACAGCACTAAGAGAAGGACTTACAGAAGTAATTGCAATACCTGCATACTGGGCCTGTGGAGAACTTTCTGCAAAAGCAGCAGAAAAATTATTTCCTCAAAAAACAAAAAACGGAGCAGTAAATCCTGCTTTGCTAAAAGCTAAAAAAAATCTTATGTTCATGGGGGTTTGTGCAGCTGCATTATTCATAATCCCTGGAACCTGCTCTGTAGTTATAAAACCAATTATGGATAAACTTGGACTCAAAGCTCCTGAGAAAAAACAACCAAAACCAGAACTAAGTAAAAATACGACTTTAAACACCAATACAGTATTACAACAACCAAAACCAATTAATCAAACTATTAATATAAACAATAACAAATACAATACATTGAATACATATGCAAATAGACCTCAAGTTGGTCTAAGGGTAGGTGGCTTATGATAAATGCAATTAGAACTATAGCCTCAAACTCAACTTTAGCTAATATTGCTCAGAACACATCTGCTTCTGTAGGGATAGAAACAACTTTGAAATCAATAGGAAGACCTGGATTCATATTAATAGACAAAGACATTGATCCTGATACAAAACAATATGCAGCTGCTAAAGAGTTTTTATACCAAGCAACTTGTCTTTTGATTTATTTATTTGCTATCGTTCCTATATTTAAAAATGGTGGTTTTAAACTTGCCAAAAATACTATATTTAAGAATAAAAATGGATTTGAGCACTTTAACAGCGTAAAAGAATATACACATTACAGAAAATTAGCAGATAATCCTTCAATTACAAACAGACTAGCAACATTAAATAAAGAACTAGCTGACAAAACCCCTGTAAAGGATAAATATAATCAAACACTTATAAATGAATTAAAAAAACAAGATCCTGAAAAATTTGCAGATGTAAAAGGGGCAATTGAGCTTTCAAACTTAATAGGATCAGTACTTGGGCTTGCTATTATTGCACCTCAAGCTAGCCACGCATTCATTCACCCTGCACTGAGATTTTTAGGTCTTGAAAGCAAGGATAAAAAACAAATTAATCAAGCTAATCAAGAAACAAATAAAAATATACAAGAAAATAAACAACCCCAACCTCCTAAAATCGATACTAATGTCTAAATAAATAAGGATATTAAGAGTCTGGAGAGAAACTGAATAGTTTCTCTCCTAATTTATACGTTTATTCATCTATTTGAACTAATTTTACATTAAAGATATATGCTATAATTCTTCCAAAAGGAGAATTTATTATGAAAGAATTTGAATTAAATCTTTCCATAGAAGAACTGGAAAAAAGAACAAGCAAAGACTACTTGATGACAAAAAAAATGCTTAAGGCTGATGCTAAAGAATATATGAATCTACAAGACGGTGATAAAAAAGCTCTTAAACATTTGGTCAAGGCTGCTTATATACTTGAGAAAATTAACATGCAACTTGACTGTCATCACAATTTGGAATTCCAAACTTTCCTAGAAGAAGAAATAAAAAAAGGAAACAAACAAGCAGAACTTACCAAAATTCTTTTTGATGCTCAAAAAGGTATGAATGCTATCGATACTATGTCTGAAAAAATCAATCTCGCAAAAGGAATAATTGAACTTCCTGGTAAGGGGGTATATCCTGAAGATTTAACTAAAGAAGAATTTCATAAAATACTTACAGAAATGATTAATAATGGAGATATTGAAGAGGTCAAAAAAATTCTTACTCAACGTTCTGTAGTTGAAAGAAAAGGAGATAAATTAGTCGGTATAGACTATATTGACAAATTCAAGCAAGAATTTTCTCAAATGGCAGAAGAGATCGAAAAAGCAGCAGAATACTCTACAAATAAAGACTTTAGCGAGTATTTAACACTACAAGCTAAAGCACTTAAAGAACCTGATCCTATGCTTGATGCTTATGCTGATAAAAAATGGGCAACTCTTCAAGACACTCCTCTTGAATTTACAATCACAAGAGAGAACTATGAAGATGAAATGACTGGTACAATTGTGGAAAATAAAGAGCTTTCTGCATTACTAGAACAACACAATATTTCTCCGATCCCAAAAGATTTTCTTGGAGGAAGAGTCGGAATAGTAAACAAAGAAGGGACACATGCACTACTTGCAATAAAAGAATATCTACCAACTCTTGCAAAAAATATGCCATTTGCAGACGAGTATGAACAAAACATATCTCAAAACGAAGATGCTAAACAAACCATGGTAGATGTCGACTTAGTTGCAGTATGCGGTGATGTCGGAGCATACAGAGGAGGTATTACTCTTGCAGAAAACCTTCCTAATGATGATAAACTATCACTTACAATTGGTGGAGGTAGAAGAAACGTATATCACAGGCAAATCAGATTTGTTAGTGACTATAAAAAATTACAAGAAAGACTAGATGCAATACTAGATAAAGATCAACACGAATTTTATAATAATGAAGCTGATCACTGGTTTACAATAGGACATGAAAACGCACACTCTCTTGGACCTAAAAAAGCTTGCGAATCACTTGGTAAATACAGAAACATTATCGAAGAGAACAAGGCTGATATGGGTGCACTTGCTTTTGTAGACTTGTTGACAGAACTTGGAATGTATACTCAAGAACAACGAAAACAAATTATCGTCACAACCATAGCTGATAACTTCCTTAAATCAAAACCTACAATGAGCCAAGCACACAGAGTAAGAACTGTTATGCAAAACAAGTATTTTTCTGAACGCGGAGCTTATGAAATAATTGACGGAAAAATACACGTAAATATTGACAAAGTTGTTCCTATTGCAAAAGAAATGCTTAAAGAAATTATCAGAATTCAAATAGATGGTGATTTTGAAAAAGCGGAAAAATATGTAAAAGATAATTTTATATGGACAGACAATATGGAAATAATTTCTCAAAAATTACAAAAAATAAATAAAACTCTCAATGGAAGAACCGAATCAGAACTCGCAGAAAAATTACTTAAAGAATAAAAAAAAGCCCATTATGGGCTTTTTTTATTTCTGATATATTTTATAGTGTTTATGCTTTTGCGTACTTAACAAGCTTTCTTACAACTTCATTTAAACTTCTACCATTTGCAAGTTCCTGAGTCTTAGGATTCACTTTCGAAAAATCAACTCTTGATAAAATAGATAAATCAACATCTTTAGCTGCTAACCTTTTATCCATACCTTTTAGACTTAGACCATTTTGGATTAAATTCATTTTACCAGTACTTATCTTTCTATCCAAAAGATCTACAGAATTATTCTTTAAACTTGTTCTGTTAAAATTCGTAGCAGCATATGCTCTATTTACATCCAAAACTACAGGCACTTCAAATCTCCTTTTTAATAAATGTATATAATACAATTAAAATACATAAATATTTTTTTTGATAAAATAACAACTAAATTTTAAAAATTCTTTACACATTTAAATTTAGTACAAAAGTTACTTTACCTCTTTTTGATAAGCCCAAGCAGAATGGTTATGAATACTTTCAAAAGCTTCACACTCAACTTCAAATTCTTTTACGACATCATGATTTCGAAGTTTTACTACTACATCTCGCAATACATCTTCTACAAATTTAGGATTTTCCCACGCTTTTTCTGTTACAAACTTTTCATCTTCTCTTTTCAATAGAGGATATACAGGACAAGATGCACAAGATTCTATCAATTCAATCAAATCTTCAAGCCAAATATGCTCACTCTCATCGTATGAAACATTAACCTTTATAAAAGCTCTTTGATTGTGAGCGCCATTATCAGAAATTTCCTTTGAACAAGGACATAAAGTAGTTACAGGCACCACTACACCTAAAATGAATTTATAATCATTATTTTCAATACGTCCCTCAAAAGTACATTCATAACTCATTGGAGACACCAATCCTGTAACCGGAGATTTTTTATCTACAAAATACGTAAATTTAAATTCCAATTCACCACTTTGAGCCTCAAGATTTTTAATTATTTTTTCAAGACATCCCTTAATATCTACACCCAAAAGGTTTTTATGCTGCCATTCAGTCAATACTTCAACAAAACGACTCATATGAGTACCTTTATAATCTCTAGGTAATGAAACACTTACCTTAGCCTTTGCGCAAACTACCTGATTAGAATTATTTTTTCTCTGAATAATAAGAGGTAGCTCTAAATGCTTTATACCTACTTTTTGAATATCTACATTACGATTGTCTTTTAAATTTTGAATGTCTTTCATATTTTTCCTTAAAATTTCTTAACAAAACCGCTTCTTTTTAGCAATTTTTTTCTAATACCATACTTTATATAAATATATAAAGCTCTCTCTTCTTATTTAAACGGATAGGCCTTGAATACCAAGGTCTTTTTTTTTGCTATTTTTTATCAGATAAAGAATTTGCCCTATCAAGCATTTCTCTTATTCTTAAGTATCTGTCAAGTTCTTCCCTAAACTTCATTGTATTCACATATAACCCTTGTGTTAGGTGAACTCTATTATCATATTTCGGATCAATTATATAAACAGTAGGAAATCCTGAAATCATCATATCATTTATCAATCTTGCATAAGAAGAATCATCACAATCCACCATTACAAAATTATATCTGTCCTTATAGACCATACTCAATATTTTGTATCTTGGCATAAATTTTAAGCAATAAGTACACCAATCAGCATAAAACAACACAACAGAAGGTTTATCAGACTCTAATGCCTGTTCATATTTAATACCAATCTTATAATCTGACGGATGTTTTTTCTCCATCAAATTAGTCACTGCAAAACCTACTGCTGAAGTGAATAAAAACGCAAATAATAATATAATACTTACAATTACTCTCTTTTTCATAATATTTATTTCTCCCCTTTAATTTAATTATACAATAAATATAAAAACTAAATATTTTATATTATTAAGAAATATTTAAAACATTTCTTTACATATTGTTTAAAAAAGTATATACTATGGTATATACTAAATATATATTCTCGTTGTCCATTTATATTCAAAAGTCAAGGGTTACCCTAGTATCAAGGTACACCCCTTGCAAAAACTGCAAACGCAAAAATTAAATAAGAAGGAGTTTAAAATTTATGAAAAAAGATTCACTTATTAAAATGAAAAAAGTAAATGACTTTTCAAACCCAGCAAAAAATGAAGTTGTTAACGGATCAAATGATAGTGTTTTATCAAATTATATAAGGGAAATAAGTGATTTTCGTAATTTAACACCAACAGAAGAAAAAGAGTTAGCTAAATTGGCAAAAGAAGGCGATGAAAAAGCAAAACAAAAACTTATAGAAGCTAATTTAAAACTAGTTGTAACTATTGCAAAAAAAGCTATTCATATGTCAAAAATCCCTATGATTGACCTAATCCAAGAAGGAAATTTAGGACTTATGATAGCAGCAGAAAAATTTAATTATAAATTGGGATATAAATTTGCAACATATGCAAGCTGGTGGATAAAACAAGCTATGTTCAAAGCTATTTCAGAACAATCATACAGTATGAAAATACCTGTATATATCCAAGAGACACTATCTAAATTTTCTAAAATAAAAAGAGAAATGGAAGCAGAAAATAACACTAGTGTACAAACTAAGGATGTTGCAAAAAAAATGAATATATCCGCAGACAAAATAGATTCATTTCTAAACGCTTATTCAAAGACAATTTCTCTTGAAAGCGGAATTGAAAACAATGATGGAAAAGATATGTGTATAGCAGATATTATCGAAGATGAAAAAGCTTCAGCGACTGAATCTGTTGAATTTGAATACCTAAAAAATGATATAAATATGGTTATATCAACTTTAAAAGAAAGAGAACAAGAAGTTGTCAAAATGAGATACGGACTTAATGACAGTACAAAATACACTCTGGAAGAGATCGGAAACATATATGGCGTAACAAAAGAATGTATTAGACAAACAGAACTTAGAGCTCTAAAAAAAATGAGATTTTCTGTAATCGGACAAGAAGTTTTAGCTAATTACATTGAATAGAGAAAGGTAGGTATTAATTCCTCATCGTGTTTATTTATTTGGAAGATTTACTTAAAGGTTATTGAAAAAATTCAATAACCTTAATTTTTACTTACAAAATTACCCAAATTTATGCTAAAATAATAGCAAAAGAAAAGGGGTAATAAATTGAAAAGAGTTATTTGTATAGTAATTGATTCTATGGGTATCGGTGCGATGCCTGACTGCAAAGATTTTAATGATATTCCAGAATGCAACACTCTAAGGAATGTCTGCGAATTTAACAATGGTTTAAACCTTCCGATTATGGAAAAAATGGGGCTTGGAAATATTCAAGACTTCAAAGGAGTTGCTAAAGAAAACTCACCTATAGCTCAATATGGAACTATGATGGAAAAATCAAAAGGTAAAGATACTACAACCGGTCATTGGGAAATGATGGGGATTGTTTCCGAAAAACCTTTTGCCACTTTCCCAAATGGTTTTCCAAAGGAACTTATTGATAAATTTATTAAATCAACAGGTTGCAATGGTGTACTAGCAAATAAACCTGCATCAGGTACAGCAGTAATAGCAGAACTAAATGAAGAACATCACAACACAAAATTCCCTATTGTATATACAAGTGCTGATAGTGTATTCCAAATTGCAGTTGATACAGATTTAATACCACTTGAAACACTTTATGAATGGTGCGAAATTGCAAGAAAGATTTTAGATGAAGATAACTACAACGTATCAAGAGTAATAGCAAGACCTTACAAAATAATTGATGGAAAACCAACAAGAATATCAAAAGACAGAAGAGATTATTCTATGATTCCACCAAAAAATATTATGAACGAATTAAAAGATCAAGGATGTAAGGTGATAGGTATCGGAAAAATAGAAGATATCTTTTCAAAATCAGGGATTACACATGCTATTCACACAGGATCTAACAAAGAAGGTCTTGAATTAACATTGAAAGCTATCAAAAATGAAATGGATTTAGAAAAAATTGCATATCCTGATATCAATATTACAAATGATGAAGAATTTATTTTCACGAATTTAGTAGATACGGATATGCTATATGGCCATAGAAACGATGCAAAAGGTTATGGAAATGCCATAGAAGAAGTTGATAGATATTTAGTTGAAATCAAAAAACATTTAAAAGAAGACGATATACTAATTGTTACAGCAGATCACGGATGCGACCCGACAGTCCCTGGCACTGACCATACAAGAGAATACGTACCTATACTTATTTTTGGTAACAGCATAGAACCTAAAAATTTAGGAATGATAAAAGGATTTGATTTTATTGCTCAAATTATAAAAAAACACTTATTATCATAACTGGACAATTGAAATTTTAAATTTTTGGTTTATAATTGGATTGTGAAAAATTTCACGACTATTATAAATAATATAAGGAGAAAGAAAATGACAGTAAGAATTGAAGACGGATGCATCGGATGCGGCGCTTGCGAATCTATTTGTGATGCAGTATTCAAAGTAGAAGACGTAGCTACAGTAAACGAAGCTGAAGTAGAAGCTAACATTGATTGCGTTAAAGAAGCAGCTGAATCTTGCCCAGTAGGCGTAATCGTTGTTGAGTAGTTCTATACTATAACAAAAAAAATAACTGTAAGGAAATCCTTACAGTTATTTTTTTATCTTGTGTATTCACATTCAAAAACAAATTTTGATGCTTTGGATTTATCAGGAGAATTAGGACTTATAGGCTGACCTTGCTCATCAACATAACTTACAATTGAACATACGTATTTATCACGTACTGTCCTTTGATTTTGAGATAGTTCCATTCTCATAGCATCCATACTTGAATCAATTTTGTGATTCATATCTTCTTCAACCCTTCTAATATCATATTGCAAGTTTTCAATTCTAGATTGATAATCGCTATACTGACTTGATGAATCAGAAGACGTAGAAGTACGATATGACTCTGTTTCTCTTGAAGGCTCTTCAGGCATTCTTTCTTCATGTCTATAACTAGGTTCTTGAACTTCAACTTCATCATAAGTATTTATCTTTTTCTTATGTTTATTCGCAAGCATTGGAGCACTAACAATCATTACAATGCCCAGTACTATCACAAAAATTATACCAACACCCATAGCAGAAATTGCTGCACTTCTTTTCATAAAAACCTCCGTAACAGATTTACTGTGAAATTATAACACAGGGTAAAAAAATAGAGCTCATTTAAAAAAATGAACTCTATTTTTTTAATTAGCAATAAGATTTATAGATTTACTTCTCTGACAACAGCTTCAAGAGCATCTAGTGCATCAGAAGGTAGTTTGTCTAAGCCTGCCTTTTCTGTTTCTCTTGATTTTACAAAAGCAATTCTATCATTCATACGAGCAACAAACTGTTCAGCGTACTCTCTATTACTAAATGAAGCATCGAAACCATCAATATCCATAATTTCGATATCTGAGAAATTTTCCCATTTATGGAAGTTAGCACTACCTTCAACAATAGCTTCAATAATACCTAATGTATGAGCAGGTTTAACTTTTGTACCCATAAATTCACCAGTATTCAAGATATAACAATCAACACCATCAGCAATTAATTGTTTAAATCTTTCATAATCAATAGCCAAAGGATATACCCTGAAAGGATTTGCATAAGGTTCTACGACTAAAGCATTCGGATCAACCCCGGCAGCAAGTCTTTCTGCAGAAGAACGTTTTGTTGCCAAAGTAGCACCCATAGCTGAGCCTAAAGATGCTCCAGATAACTTCAATACAGGAGGAATAGTAGGATCTTTCATTAACCAGAAAATTGCGTTAATCGGTTGATCAATTCTATCAACTCTATTAGGTGACCACAACTTAGATTTAACAGCTCTACCGTTACCGTTTCTTATATCTTCAGTAATTGAAACTAACTTACCATCAGCCAACTGGATTACACCGGCATTTTGTTGAGTAAGAATATATTTATTATCATCACAACCAATAGGATAATCTGCAGTCTTGTCAAAATAAGCAGGCTCTAGTGCAATGGTGTATTTATCATGCACATTAATAATAAACGCATCATCATGAAGGACTGTAATATCGTACTTGTTATTATGTTTTGCGTGAGTGATAGTAGATTTTCCGGAACCAGAAAGACCAAATACCGCAACTTGGAATGATTTACCGCCATCAAGGTTATAACGTTTCATACCTCCATGGCAAGATGCGTAACCATTACGAGCTGCAGCACCCCACGCAAGAGTCAATGTACCTTTCTTATGTTCCCCAAAATATCTCATACCCAAAATAGCAGCACAGTTATGTTCAGGGTCAAAGAATGTCAATCCATAAGGAAAATCAGGGTGTGACCAATCAGGGTCAGAGAATACATAGATATCTCCTTCTGGTAACTCTCTTGAATCTGCATACATTTGAGCATAGCACTCATTAATATATTGGAAGTTTAGCATCCAAGAATACATAATATTCTCAAAACCTTCAGGAATCATCAAATGAGCTTTGATCATAAAATCTTCTTCAAGCCCTACTACGACTTCTGTTTTGTACATTAATTTATCACGAGTTCCATAAATAGCTTCTCTTATGATTGGAAGAAGATATTTTAGATCACAATTTGGTTCACCAACAATTTTTCTTGCTGCGGCACAACGACCAACAACTGTACCATCATTAAACAAAAGTTGATTTGCTCCCTGAGGCAATCCTATTTTTTCAGGTTTATAAATAGGCATACCAGTTAGTTCCACAGTTCCTGGGCTGTTTTTAGCTAACTTGTATGCTTCTGAAACAGATTTAACTTCTTCTACATTATTACCAAAAAACGGAGCAGTAATAGTTGCTCTCGCTGCAGAATAAAGTTTTTTCAATTCATCAGAATTGGTAAAGAATTCTTTTGTAGCCATATCAATCTCCTTTTACTATAAACAGAATAAACGACTCTTATCCTAAATTAACCATAGAATCATAGTAGCACTTTTTTTTGAAAATAGCAACAAAATTATCTTTCAAAATTCTTATTAAACTAACTATATTATTGTAATTCAATGTTTCTATATTGAAAGTCGATAAGAAGGTGTTGTCTTATTATAATATGGAGTTTGGAAATCAACCATTCCAATATTTCCATTTTTTGCTTTATTGTACTTAGTTAGAACTTTCTTACCATTTACGTCTTCTTTATGCATACTAATACTATCTGACATGTTTATGACATGAAGTTTTGATTGTTTTCCATCCGGATAAATTTTTACTCTTTGTAAATCTGATATAAAATGTTTTGGAGATTCTTCGCTTAAAATAGGATCAACATGATAATTTACGTGATATTTTGTAGAAACGATTTTAGACTTTACTCCACTTACTAAATCTTCAACTTCTGTAAAAATATGTTTTGCATCTGTATAGACATGCTTTCCATCCGGCATATCAGAAATTTGCTTTTTAGTCACAACTTTAAACGGTTTAAAATTTTTGAAAGATCTGATAGTCTGTGTTCCGTCTTTAGCAATTTGTTTAAACACCATTATGCCATTTTTGGAACCAATTAAATCTCCTTTAACAAAAAGTTTTCCAAATATATTTTCAACAATATTTTTAAACATCAAATTTCTCCTTTTAAATACTTCATTAAATTCTCGTAAAACTTACATTCTTACCAAAAACAACTCAATATTCATTTTTGCTATATAAATAGTTAATTATTAAATTTTGTAAACAAAATAATTTTATTTAATTCTTACTATCAACAGATACAAAAATAACGACTGTATCATATAAACAGATGTGTACATTTTCTAAAAAATCATTATTATAAAAATATGAGAAGATTTTTTGTTTTACTATTACTTTTTTTCATCGGAATAAATGGAATATGCTTTGCTGAAGGTGACCTTTGGGATAATTTTGGAGATCAAAATGTATATGGGCAAAAGCCTGTAACTGATCAAGAATTTGAAAAAGCTCTTGAAAGCAAACAAAAAAAGAAAAAGAACAAAAATATTCCTAAAGGAGAAAGCTTTCAACAAAGTAACGAAACAGAAATTATAAACAAAAAATCAGAAGAATTACCAACTCTACTTATACCACTAACATTACAAGTAGACGCAAATCAAACAGTACCTATCGGTTACTATCAAGTAGTTGCAGAAAAAAATAACAATAAAATAAACTTAAAACTCTATCAATCACACTACCTCATTGCCAATATTCCTGCAACAGAAACTAATGACGACTTCGGAGAAAAGACTATTACATTTGTTAAACTTTCTCAATACAGCACAAAACAAGTTCGAATTATTTTTGGGAACATTGATTTTAATGCATATGCAATCGTAAATATCGCGCAGCAAGAAGAATAATTCTTTATTTTATATTAATTGACCAAAATATTATTTTATTATTGACTCGGGTAGTTACAAATCATAAAAAGTGTGATAGAATATTGCTAAAAGAGAGATTTTTTATAAATTTTTTAGAGAGGACTCATCAATGAATAAAATAAAAGGTTTGGTATTAGTTGCAATCGTTGCTATAGGGCTTAATGTACATGCAGTAACTCAAGCTCCTGTAAATAAAACTCAAATAAACTTAGAAAACCCAATGCAGACACAAACAAGAAATTATATGTCTGTAAATCCACTAGATTTAGTTGCTAGACCAAACTTTTACCTAAATAAATATGTAAAAATCAAAGGTAAATTTGATAAATTCTCAACACTAGGTCTTGACTACAAACCTGCTTACCGCAGTTCAGAAGACTACATTTCATTCCTAATTCAAAGACCGGATGTAACTGATCATAATATTCCACTTTCAGAAATGAAGATTTTTCTAAATCGTAAAGTTGTTGAAAAATATATTGACCTAAATTCTGGTGATGAAATAGAATTTTCAGGAAAAGTATTTTCTGATGCACTTGGTGATGTATGGATAGATGTTGATAAATTTTCCGTACTAGTATCAAAACCTAAAGCAAAAGCAGAAAAATAAAATTTTATTAAAAAACGGAGTTAAGAAATGAGCAATCAAAAACAAGATATATATTTAACTATTCACGGGCACTTTTACCAACCACCAAGAGAAAATCCTTGGTTAGAAGCAATTGAACTTCAAGATAGTGCCTTACCATTCCATGACTGGAATGAAAGAATTAACAAAGAATGCTATAACCCTAATTCCGTTTCCAAAATTGTAGACAGCAGAAACAAAATTTTAGATGTTGTCAACAACTACGCTCATATGAGTTTCAACTTTGGACCAACTCTACTTTCTTGGATGGAACAGTTTGCTCCGCTAACTTATGAAAGAATCATAAAAGCAGATATCGAAAGTATCGCAGAACACAACGGTCATGGGAATGCCATCGCTCAGGTATATAACCATATAATTATGCCACTTGCCAATGAAAATGATAAACAAACTCAAGTTAAGTGGGGAATTAGAGATTTTGAATACAGATTTGGTAGAAAACCTGAAGGTATATGGCTTGCAGAAACTGCTGTTGATGATGATACTTTAAGAGTTTTAGTAGAAAATGGCATTAAGTTTACAATCCTATCACCATACCAAGCTGCTAAAATAAAAGAAAAAGGAGCTAAAGATTGGACAGATGTAAGTTGGGGGAATATTGACCCTGCAAGAGCTTATAAATACAATATAAAATCAGCTCCAGGAAAATCAATTTATCTGTTCTTCTATGACGGTGCAATTTCTAAATCCGTCGCATTTGACGAACTACTTAAAGATGGTAACAGATTTATAAAAAGATTAAAAGAGGGTGTATCAGACTTTAGAAATTATCCTCAACTTATAAATATTGCGACAGATGGTGAAAGTTATGGACACCACACAAAATTTGGAGATATGGCTTTAGCTTATGTACTACAAATTCGTGCAAAGGATGAAGGATTTAAGATAACAAACTATGCAGAATTTTTAGACTTATTTGGAGCTGACACAGAGGTAGATATAAAACAAGCTTCCAGCTGGAGCTGTTTCCATGGAGTCGGTAGATGGAAAGAAGACTGCGGTTGCTCTACCGGCGGGCATCCTGGATGGAATCAAAAATGGAGAAAACCTCTAAGGGAAGCCTTTGATTATCTAAGAGATGAGTTAGCATCCACTTTCGAAGAAGAAGGTTCTAAATATTTTGAAAACCCTTGGCAAGTTCGAAATAACTACATTGAAGTTATTCTTGACAGAAGCTTAATGAATGTAAAAAAATTCCAACAAGAAAACTTCTTACCTGATTTGTCAGATGAAAGCAAGGTAAAAGCGATGGAATTGCTTGAAATGCAAAGACAATTGCTTTTAATGTACACCAGCTGCGGTTGGTTCTTCTCTGAGATTTCAGGAATAGAAACTGTACAAATTATGAAGTATGCGGCAAGAGCTATGCAAATAGCTGCTAGGTACACAAATAAAAATCTTGAAGAAAATTTCCTAAACATACTATCTCAAGCTAAAAGTAACCTACCTGAATTCGGTACTGGAAAAGACATTTTTGAAAGATTTGTAAAGCCATCAGTAGTTACTGCAAAACAAATTGCAAGTTTGTGGGCTATAAGCTCATTGTATCAGGATTTTGAAGAAGAAGAAAACGTATACTGCTATACGATTAAAAAACATGCTTACAAAAAAGTTCAAAAGGGAAGCTCTACATTTGTAATCGGGCATATTGAAATTCAATCAAGAATTACAATGATTAAATACAACATGATGTTTGCACTAATGCAGTACGCTAGTGGGGATTTCCATTGTGCAATAAAAGAATACACCGACGATGCGGAATTTAATAATATAAAAGTTAGTCTAATCAAGACTTTTATGATGAATCCGATTACAGAAATTATAAGAGCACTTGATGAATACTTTGGAAAAGAATATTTCACATTAAAAGATATATTTATTGAAGAAAGACGAAAAATTCTACAAGTCTTACTTAAAGGTAAACTTGCGAAATTTGGTGCAATCTATCAAGATATGTACGATGAGGGCAAAGGTTCTATATACCATCTACAATCATTAGGCTTAAAAATTCCTGATGAATTTAAGATTGCAGCAGGTTATGCTTTGAGTAGAAGATTTAACGATATCGTAATCCATTCAGGAGGCTTCCTTGATGAAGACTCTATTCAACAAGCTATGGATATAAATTTTGAAGCAAGAAGAATGGACGTTAATCTTGATAAGAACCTGTCTAATAATGTTTTTTGTAAAAAAGTTCTTCAAAACATTAACAGGCTTGTACATAGCTTTGAAATACAACAAGCTGAAGTTGTATTAGAACTATTTGATGATATTGAAAAACTTGAACTTCAAATAGATATTGCAGAAGCACAAAATATTTTCTACTCAAAAATATTCCACAGAATAGGTGACATATTAGAAAATCCGTCTCCTACCAAGAAAAATACTAATAGAAAATTTGTTGAAATGCTTTTAGATATAGGCAAAAAATTAAATATTAATACAGAATTTTATGAAAAAAAATTAGATAAATACATGCTGCAATAGTTTGTATTACCAATTTTCTGAGCCATATCTTTTAAACAAATCTATTCGCTGTTGAAGCTTATTTTTTACAGCTTCGATTTTTGCCAGTAAAGCCTTGTCAGAGGTTTTAGACTCAAGAACTTTTAAGTCAAGGAGTTCTTCTTTTACTTTTCGTATTTGAGCTTTAGCCTCTTCTCTTCGACCGAACAACCATCCTTCAAAGCCACAACCAGGAGGAACTATCGACCAAGGAGTACTTGGGAAATGGCGGCATAAGGTTGGTCTGTTTTCATAATTTCCACACATATTATTATTTTGAAGATACTTACAATAATAAAAAGTCATGCGAGTCTCATCAAAATTAGGATTATCTATTTTTGAAAGTGCAATAATATTATCAACAATTGAAGAATCAACCTCTTTAGCTTTTGATATTGATTCATAAGGAACAAAAATATCTAAAAAATCTATAGCAGCTTGCTCTCCAGCCTTGTACTTTTCCAATAACTCACTATATGGAATCGGAGTATAGACTACCCTGCAACACTTCCCACACATATTGCACAAGTGTTGAGGACGTTGATTTAAGTAACTTTCTTCATAACTTGTCATAGAATAATTATAACTTGTAGCTATATTTTTTTAAATACATGTTACATTTCTTAAAAGTTTCAAATTTTTAGCAATATTTTTCTATAAATTAACTTTATTTATATAAGTAGTAGTAAAAGGTAGAGTTATTATGCAAAGTACAGTAGGACAAACTCAATATCAATCAAAACCTGTTCAAAATACAGTAGTACAGCAAGCGCCACCAGTACAACAACCGACTCAAGTCTATAATCAATCTGGTGCCCAACAACCTGCTCCAAATTATGCAGGTGTAAATATTCAAATATTTAATCCATCTGTAGCTACTCCAGGAGGAAGTCCAGTATACAATGTTAATGCTCCTTCTTATCAAACTCAGCCTCAAAATAATACCCCTCAATGCTACCCTTCAAATTATTACACTCAACAATTTATAAATCCAAATGGACAACCAGGAACACCTCAAGGTAATAACAATGTAAACGAAAATAATTCTACAAATTCGAATACAACAACCACAAATACTAATGAGAAAAAAACAGAAAAACGACAAATTGTTCAACTAACAGATGAATATATTAAAAATCTTGAAAATTATTTAAACAGTCAAGATAAAGAAGTAAGAATGATGGGTGCAAAAGAAGTTATTGCAAGATTACAAGAAGATGATACAAGAAAAGATGATCTTGCACTAAATGCTCTTGTCAATAAAATGCTACAAGACCCATATACACCGGTAAAAGTTCTTGCTCTAGGAGCCCTCGATTCTAGAATTGTAACTGGTGATGATTATACAGTAGGTCTATTAAAGAACATGCAAAATACTAGCAGTGGATACGGCCAAGACGCACTACAAGCTTCAAACATCTTATTGAAAATGTCAGGTCAAACAGTAGAAAAAGAATTCGAAGTAAAAGACAAACCAAAACAAGAACAAACTCAAAAAAAAGGTTAGAATAACGTATGAGCATTAAATTATTATCAAATTTAAAATCAAACTACGTAAGCTATCTTGCCAAAGGAACCGGTATAGTTGGACTTGGGCTTATAGCGAGAGATGCTCACGTTATCGGAAAAATTCAAGCTGATACATACTCACAAAGTTGTGATGCCAATGCAGTAGAAAAAAGATTCAATAATACATTATATCTTTCTAATCCAAGCATGACAATGGATGGAATGAAAAAGACAGTCTTCAGATGGGAAGTAGAAAACAATTTCAGAAACTTTGTAAACCAAGGTATCGGCTACTTTAAAGGCATAGGTTCCATGTTGGTAAGTAATGTAATTCCTCTCACACTTGGTCTTGGAGCCCTTTTAGGCAAAGGAAAAATTTCAAAAGGCAGTGCAATAGGACTTGCAGGATATGGAATCATAAGTTTCTTCAAAGACGGACTTGGAATGGGACATAATGACCCTCTTAATAAAAATTTCTAAGACTTTTTTATCCATTTTTCATACAAATCAGGGCGTCTAAGTCTTGTCCTTTCTATACTTTGATTTAAACGGAATTCATTAATATCCTTATGATTACCATTCAATAAGACTTCAGGAACTCTTAGACCTCTATATTCTCGAGGTTTTGTATAATGCGGATACTCTAGAAGTCCATTAGAAAAGCTATCCTCATCAGCCGACTCAATTTTACCCAAAGTACCTTCAATTTTTCGACTAACAGCGTCAATCAAACATAATGCAGGCAATTCTCCACCTGTTAAAACAAAATCTCCTAAAGAAATTTCCCTTGGTTTGATAATATCTCTAATACGTTCATCAAAACCTTCATAATGACCACAAAGCATAACTATTTGATCATATTTGGATAAATCATTAACTAAGGAATCCTTCAAAGGCTCACCTTGTGGCGAAAGCATAATTGTTATTGAATTTGAAAGTTTTTCGATACTTTCATAAGCATCAACATAAGGTTGAGCCATCAATACCATACCAGCCCCACCACCATATGGAGTATCATCAACTTTTTTGTGCTTATCTAATGTATAATCTCTTGGATTTACTGTATTAACAGAAATAATATCAGCCTCTTTAGCACGTTTCATTATACTGTAAGAGCAGTAATTTTGAATTATTTCAGGAAAAAGTGTCAAAACATCAAACTTCATCAATCAAACCTTCCAGTTTATTGATAATAATAGACTTATCTTTAATACTCACATTTGTTACAATAGCTTTTACAAATGGAATTAAAGATATTTTTTTTGATTTTGTCTTAACAGAAAGCAAATCAGTAGCCCCATTGTTAGATACGCCAACTACAAAACCAACTTTTGTGCCAGCCTGATCAAATACCTCTAATCCAACAAGTTCATCTATCAAAAACTCATCTTCTTCTAGACTTTCTCTTACTGTTTCTTCTTCTACAAATAAAAGACAATTCTTATATTCCATTAAATCGTTTATAGAATTAATACCTTCAAATTTAACAATCGCAAAATTCTTATGAAGCCTAATACTCTTAACATTTAAAGGGATGTAATCTACATCCAACTTCACAAACATCTTCTTTAAACCACAGAAGAAATCTTGCTGATTTTTAGAAAAACCAACTTTAGCTTCACCTTGAATTCCATGAAAATTAAGAATTTTACCAACAGAAATATATTTTGTCATCGCAACTATTCTTCTGTTTTTTCTTCTTCAACCTTTTTAGGTTTTCTACCTCTTTTTGCTTTTGGTTTAGCTTCTTCTACAGGAGCAGTTTCAACAGACTCAGGAGATTCAATCTTTTCTTCTTTAACAGCGACTTCCTCTACTGACTCTTCTGCAGCTTTTTTCTTTGAAGTTTTTTTAGGCTTAGCCTCTTCTTGAACATTTTGATTTCTAAACTCTTCAGGAGCATCAGGTCTATCCTGATTCCAACGCTGCAAGCCCATTTGTGAACGAATTAAACCAATACCAACGTGTACACGCCATTCATCCATCTTTAATTGTGCAGCAATAATTTTATGACAACCAATCGGAGGCAATGGCAACAATGGTTCATATAAATTCTTTATAGCGAACAACTGATCAGGAGATATTGCTAGTTTACGTTTAGGGAACGGCAACTTAGGCAACATCATTTTTTGTCTTACCAAATTGATTCCAAAGAACACTTTTCTTGGTTCCAATCCAATTTTTTCACCGATAACTTCATGACAATCAGGATTTGGTAAAGGCAACATCATCTTGTATAACAATTCAATTTGTTCAAGCTGTTCTCTACTTACCAAAAGTTGTTTAGGAGCTCTATTTTTTACAGGACGTTTTGGACCTCTATTAAATCCACCTTGTTGCGGACGGCGATTGAATCCACCTTGACGATTAAATCCACCTTGTTGAGGTCTGTTAGAATACCCTCCTTGACGATTATAGTTATTATTTGGGCGATTCCCGTAACCACCCTGACGATTATCTCTTGAATAACCGCCTTGACGCGAATTATTTCCATAAGAAGATCTATTGTAATTGTTTGAAGGACGGTTGTAACCTCCTTGGTTATTATAAGATCTTTGAGGTCTGTTATATCTTTGTTGGTCATTACCTCCTGCACTGTAGAAGCGTTGTGGCTCTTCCGGGCCTGCGCTATATCCCCTTAAAGGTTCTTGAACAGGTTGAGTCTCTTGTGCCGGAGCTGAAGTAGATGACAAATCTGTAGAAGAAACTGCCATTTTCTTATCAGGATACAAACAATCAGGACAAATAACTCTTTTGGGGTTTTTAGTCTCAAACTCACGACCACATTTGATACACTTGTTTACATACATAATAAAAGCCTCTTAATTAAAAAATAATAATAACGTGATACATAATTCTGGGTTTACAAATTTAAAATAAATTGCTCCTCGGTAGATGATTAATCAAATAACAACTCTACATTAATAGTTACATGATACCATGACTTTCAAATCTTGACAAGTGGTACAAATATTATTTTTCTAGCCAAAAAGTCACAGGGCCATCGTTAATCAGCTCTACATCCATCATTGCGCGGAATTTACCCGTTTCAACCTTCAAATTACTTGTCTTTACACAATTTACAAAATATTCATACAACGCAACCGCTTTATCTAACGGAGCAGATTTATCAAAAGAAGGTCTAGTACCTTTCTTACAATCTCCGCATAATGTAAATTGTGATACAATAAGGATTTCACCGGCCTTATCCAGTACTGAAAAATTCATCTTATCATTTTCATCTTCAAAGATTCTCAAATTAAGAATTTTTTGAGCTAGTTTTTCCGCATTTTCTTTTTCATCAGTTTTTTCTACTCCGACAAATACAAGCAAACCTGAATTTATTGAAGAAAATAATTTCCCATCAATATTAACAGAAGCTCTTTTTACTCTTTGAATTAATGCTTTCATTCAATCAGTCTATTATAAAAATCAAATATTGACAACTAGCAAATAATAGTAAATAATATATTTGTGCTGGATATAAAAAGGAGAATGAGATGATTAGAGGAAGAGCTTGGAGAATCGCCCCCCCCCCGAAATTGATAAATTAAGTCAATACTTGCATTACAATTTATACAAATACAAGCAAAGCAAATTTGGGTTTACTCTTGCTGAAGTACTAATCACACTTGGTGTTATTGGAGTAGTTGCGGCTCTGACTCTTCCTTCAGTAATTGAAAATTATAGAGAAAAAGCAATTGTTGCACAATTAAAAAAAGTCTATGCAACGCTTTCTGTAGCAAATGAAGTAATGGTTATGGAGCACGGCACTGATTATACTTGCCGATTATGTCAATATGACTTAAATTCCTCTCCACCAAGCTTTACAGATTTTAAAAAAAATATAGAAAAAGAATTCGTTAAAAACTTAAATATTACAAGAGAATGTCCTCCAGGCATTCAAAAGGCAACATGTTTCTCGCCAAAAGCATATGGAGGAATTAACAGTAATAATTATGGAATGTTAACAACCAATAATAGTTACTTACTTCAAGATGGTACTGCTATACAATTTAATGTATTTGATAATACAAGTATGGAAATTGTAGCAGATATAAATGGTAAAAAAGGGCCTAACAAATATGGAATAGACACCTTTCATTTTATAATTGAAAGATATAATAAAAGTAAACTTTTGCCTGAAGGAAGTCCTCTATACTCTACTGCAAGTATACAACCAAAATGCAATAGAACAGTCAAAGGAGTGCAAATAAAAACATGCACTGCCTGGGTGCTGACATATGAGAATATGGACTACCTGCATTGTGATGAATTAGAATGGGACAAAAAAACGAAATGCGATTAATTAACCTTCCCACGCAATTGTCCGCATGCAGCATCAATATCAGCTCCACGTTCTAAACGAACAGTGACTTTTTTGCCTGACTGTTCCAAAAGCGATTTGAAACGCATTATAGAATTACCTGACGGTTTTTGATAATCATTTTTTTCTGTTGGATTATATGGAATTAAATTGATATTACATTTTATATCATGCAAATATTCCACAAGCTGTCTTGCACTTTCTATAGTATCGTTCAAATCTTTTATCAAAAGATATTCGATAGTAATCCTTCTGCCTGTCTTGGCTACATAATTTTTCAAAGCCTTTTTTAACTCAGGCATAGGATACTTGTCTTCTATTTGCATTAACTTGCGTCTTATTTCATGGTTTGGTGCGTGTAAAGATATAGCAAGAGTTGATTGCATGTCATTTTCTGCAAGAGCATTAATTTGAGGAATAATTCCTGATGTAGATACTGTTAAACGTCTTGCACCTATTTGAAAAGAATCATTAAACAACTCCATAGCTTTTAGCACGTTATCAAGATTTAAAAGAGGTTCGCCTTGGCCCATGAACACAACATTTGTAACCTTTAAGCCTGTATCTCTCTGGATAGTCAAGACTTGTTCGATTATTTCTTTATAAGTTAAATTTCTAATAAAACCACGTTTACCCGTTGCACAAAAAGAACAATTAACGGCACAACCGACTTGAGAGCTTACGCAAGCAGTTAAATTTGCACGGTTATCAAACCTCATCAATACAGTTTCAACACACTCTCCATCAGGATACTCTAGTAAATACTTTATAGTACCATCATTACTGACTTGTTTTACTTTTATTTTTACATCTGTCACGGTAGCAACTTTTTTAAATTCTTCTCTAAATTTCAAAGACAAATCAGTCATCTCATCAATATTAGAAACTGATTTTAAATAAATCCAATTATGAATCTGTCTTGCACGAAATTTTGAAGCGTGCAAAGAATCAGTAATTTTTTCTATTTCTTTTAAGGTTAAACCTGATAAAACTTCCATCTTTTATTCCTTTAAATTTTGGATTTTACTTTTATAATAATCAACTATTTCTACCATAGAATGAAGCATCAATGCAATAGGCTCAACCTCTTGACGCCATTCATAATAACCGCATGATTCCGGCAAAATACTGAGCGGGTTATCCGGAAAAGTTCTGCAAATTTTCGGTCTGTTTTCATAATCAGAACAACGGTTACAATCATTTAATTTCGGACAATGATAAAAATGTACATCCTCTTCAATTGTTTCATCCAAAAGCTTGATATATTCAGGGTAAATCTTTCTTGCTTCCTCTTTCGAATCATAAGGGATAAATACACTCAAAAATTGTGTCGCAAAATTGTCACCATTATCAGCCTTTTCTCTCAACTCTTGTGGGGAAAATTCTGAACAAGCCAAATTACAGCACGTCGCACAACCTTTACAATGGAATTGCTTACGATAAGCTAAAATCTCAGTCCATTTATTAAAAATATCCTTAGATATTTCATTTTCAAACATATCTATAACTTTTTGCTGCCAAGTATACCCTAAAGAATCTTTAGGATAAACTTCGAAAATATCACCATTAAAACCGTCTGGTCGTAATTGGGCAACTTTTTCTTGTATGGCATCAAAAGATTTCAAAAAAATCTCTCGATATTTTTGTTTAACACTTATTATTTTTGAGTTTAAATCGTCCATAACATTATGATAACATAAAATAAACACCAAAAATTATTTAATTTAATAATTTAATCGGTTTATGAATGAGTATCCCAACGGCCACAAGTGCCACCCCAACGAGCAATGATATTACCCTTAATATCTTTAATTTTTTCTACATGTTGGACTTCATCAACACCTTCTACAATCGTAATTACCTCACAATTGTTAGAACATCCGTTACATTCACAAGTAATTGAATGGAAGTGCATATCACCTACTTCCCAACCTTTAAACTTAGTTTGAGATTCTGTATACTGGTGATTTTCCATAGCAAGCAATGCAGCACCTATAGCACCCATTGTTTGATGGTTTTCTGGAACTACAACTTTATGTCCAAGAGCTTCTTCAAAAGCTTTTACCATTCCTGAATTAGTAGCTACACCACCTTGGAAAGAAAATACAGGAAGCAATTCTTTACCCAAAGCCAAGTTAGATAAGTAGTTTCTAACAAGAGCCTGACAAAGGCCATACAATAAGTCTTCTACAGGATATCCGAGTTGTTGTTTATGAATCAAGTCACTTTCTGCAAACACACCACAACGACCTGCTATACGAGCAGGATTTGTTGATTTCAATGCAGTTGCACCAAAGTCTTGAATCGGCACATTCAATCTGTTTGCCTGTTGATCAAGGAAACTACCAGTACCAGCAGCACACACTGTATTCATCGCAAAGTCTGTTACAATACCATCTCTCAATAAGATAATTTTACTATCCTGACCACCGATTTCAAGAATAGTCTGAACTCCAGGAACATTAATACTAGCAGCTACAGCATGGGCAGTAATTTCATTTTTAATAATATCAGCACCTACTAAAGCTCCAGCAAGATTACGGCCTGAGCCTGTAGTACCAACTCCCATAACAGTATAATCAGTCAATTTTTTAGCATACAATTCTTTTAAACCTTTTTGCACTGCCATTACAGGCTTACCGGCAGTTCTTAACATGTAACTGTCTACATATTTACCTTTTTCATCAACAAGTGCAAGTTTTGTTGTAACTGATCCTACGTCTATACCTAAATATACTGTTAAACTCATATCCTTCCCTCTACTAAAATATCAATATGCTCATGTTATCACAAAAAAATATATTACAATACACCTAAAAGAAAATATAACAAATACAAAAAGAAAGTCCCTCTTTTTTAGAGGAACTTTCTTCTTTTTATGAGATAATACTCATTTCCCTATTATTTTTTTACAGGTATTCTCATTGCATAGAATGAACGGATTACGAATACCAATGCAATGATTAAGAATATCCAACCTGCAATTGGAGCAACTTGTCTGAATGATTCAGAAATTGCGATTTCCATAGCTAACAAACCAAATAAAGTTGTGAATTTAATTATTGGGTTCATTGCAACAGATGAAGTATCTTTGAATGGGTCACCAACTGTATCACCTACTACTGTAGCTTCATGCAATGGAGTTCCTTTTTCTTTCAAATCAACTTCTACAATTTTCTTAGCATTATCCCAACATCCACCTGCGTTAGCCATAAATACTGCTTGGAACAAACCAAATACAGCAATTGCAACTAAGTAACTTACAAAGAATGCTACTGGAGCATTGTTATTGCAAGATGGAGCTGATAGACAAGCTAGAGCTAAAGCGAATGCAAATAGCGCAATAAAGATATTTACCATACCTTTTTGAGCATATAAAGTACAAATTTTTACTACTTCTTTTGAATTTGCAACATTTGCACTCTTACATCCTTCATCATCCAATTTAATGTTATCTTTAATGTATTCAGTAGCTCTGTATGCACCAGTTGTAACAGCCTGCATTGATGCACCTGAGAACCAGTAAATTACAGCACCACCAGTTAAGAAACCAAGTAATGTATATGGATTCAATACATTCAAAATCATTTCAGGCTCAATACCCAATGTTGATTTGATAACCAAAATCAATGAGAAAATCATTGTAGTAGCACCAACTACAGCTGTACCAATAAGAACTGGTTTAGATGTAGCTTTGAATGTGTTACCAGCACCATCATTTTCTTCCAAGAATTGTTTAGCATTATCAAAATCAGGAGTGAATCCGAATTCTTTTTCAATTTCTTCTTTTACATTAGGAATTTCTTCTATTAAAGATAATTCATAAACAGATTGAGCGTTATCAGTAACCGGGCCATATGAATCAACAGCAATGGTTACAGGTCCCATACCCAAGAAACCGAATGCAACAAGACCAAATGCAAATACAGATGGATAAATCATTGTTGCTTCAGGAATATGTGTTGATGCAACGTATGCTAAAGCCATTAATAGAACAATTACCATACCAATCCAAAATGCAGAGAAGTTACCTGCTACTATACCTGAAAGGATAGTTAATGATGAACCACCTTCACGAGAAGCAGTTACAACTTCTTCTGTATGTTTAGCTTTTGGAGATGTAAATATCTTTGTAAACTCAGGAATTAATGCAGCTCCTAAAGTACCACAAGAAATAATTGTTGATAATACTAACCATAAATTACCACCCATATCAGATAGTAACCAGTGGCTTACTCCAAAAGTCATTACAATTGACAAAATTGATGTTAACCATACAAGATTTGTCAAAGGTTTTTCAAAATCAAATTTTTGAGTTTTTGCAGCATAAAATTTATCTACAATACCGTTAATCCAGTATGCTACAACTGAAGTAACAATCATTAAGAATCTCATTACAAAAATCCAAGTCAATAATTGAACTTGATTTTCTGCACCAGCAACAGCTAATAAGATAAATGAAACAAGAGCAACACCAGTTACACCGTAAGTTTCAAAACCATCAGCTGTAGGTCCGATAGAATCACCAGCGTTATCACCAGTACAGTCAGCAATTACACCAGGGTTTCTTGGATCATCTTCTTTGATACCAAATTGAATTTTCATCAAGTCAGATCCGATATCAGCAATCTTTGTAAAAATACCACCAGCTACACGAAGAGCTGAAGCACCTAAAGATTCACCGATAGCAAAACCAATGAAACAAGCTCCTGCCAAATGTCCAGGTACAAATAACAAGATTGTTAACATCAAAATCAATTCAACTGATACAAGGCAAACACCAATTGACATACCTGCCTTTAAAGGAATATTTAAAATATTTAAAGGATTTCCTTTTAATGAAGCAAAAGCAGTTCTTGAGTTTGCTAGAGTATTCATTCTGATACCAAACCAAGCTACTGCATATGAACCTAAAATACCGATTACTGACCAAGCTAAGATAGTCAATACTTCAGATATGCTCATATGTTGCAAGTAACCAAAATAAAAAGCGATACATAGACCGATTAATACTTCCAATACAAGCAAAAACTTACCTTGTTGAATAAGGTATGTCTTACAAGTTTCAAAAATTGTATTACCCACATCTGCCATAGCAGAGAACACAGGTAATCTTTTAATTCTTGCGAATTCAACGAAACCAAATATCAAGCCTACAAATGAGATAATAATCCCAATAACAAGCAAGTTAAAACTTTCAGGACTTGCCGCTTTGATACTTGGAACAACTAAATCCGCTTCGCTTGCTAAAGCAGGCGAAATACCCATTAACATAGCAGCTAATAAAGCCATCAATGCCTTTGGTGAAGTTAAGTTTTTAATCATGTTTTCTCCTTCACGAAATTAAGTCGTTCTACTACTTATACTACTAATATAATCTGCCAGTTATTATACTCTAAAGTTAAATAATAAACAATACCAAAATAATAAATCATCTATTCAGACGGCATACAAATTCTACTCAAGATAAGCATCTTCCAAAAGCTTAATTTCAAATTCACTGCCAGCAGGAATAGATATTCTACCACCCTTACTCCAAATTGCAAAAACAGGAGAACCTACAAAATTGACTGCATATACTAGCATTCCTGCAATAGTCGGAATAGGTGATATAATTACTCCTACAGGGTTGTCAGCAAGTTTTGAGGAAGTTCTTCTTGTCTTTTTATAAAAATTTTCGCCCTTGTCTACTTGTTTTGCAATTCCACTTAAGTAAGAACGTTTTCCTTTAATATTATTAAGAAAAATTTTCTTATAATTCGCTTTAGTTATCTTACCCTGAATCCTTCGAGTTTGACCATTAATTGTTATACCATTTACCAACAACACAACAAGTCCACCATTACCACTGTACTGAGGCATATGGGAATCTTGGACTACTGCAGTAAATTTAGTACCTTGAGGGATAGTTATATACCTTTGCGTTACAGGTTCTAAAGAGGTAAAAGATACAACAGAACCTTCTTTTAAATAATCTGATATTACAGAATTAGATTTTACTCGAAATTTAGTACCTTTTTTAATTCTTATTGCAGTTGACTTATCATACTTATAATCATTTGGAAGTTTTTTTACTCCCAATTGAGGAGATGCAGGAGATTCAACAGGTAAAGCTTTGGGTGGTAATGAAGAATTTGAATTTGATTTCGGAGATGAAGTCACAGTTTTTGTCTGAATTTGAGGTTGACTTGGAGTTGTTTTAGGTAAAGCAGGCAAGGACTGTTCTAATTTTGACGGGTCATAAGTTCTTCTTATTTCATCATCAATAGAAGCATCCAGCTCTATGGAAGATACAGGATAGGATATAATACCTAATAATAAAAATACTATAAAATATTTTTTCACCTAAAACTCCACAAAAAAGCCTAAATCTATCAGTTATACTGATAAATTCAGGCTTTACTCAATCTACTTTAACAATTCATTAATAGCTTTTGCGGCTTTTTTACCTGCTCCCGTCGCATTAACGGTATTAGTTTCTCCTCCCGCGGCTAC
>CALVFT010000003.1 GCA_944326915.1 Candidatus Gastranaerophilales bacterium | reverse complement strand
AGAAATTTTGATAAGAATCGGCAGAAATTTAGGCTTAAAAATTCTCTATAAAAAATCACATGCAAAAAACCGCCCACAGTGGGCGGTTTTTCAATTTTGTATCTGCACTGATTCTCAGTTTGCGGACTAAAAAACGGAGTAATAGGGATTTGAACCCTAGATGCAGATTGCTCCACATAACACCTTAGCAGGGTGCCGCCTTCAGCCACTCGGCCATTACTCCATTTCTATAAAATTTTCATTACACAACAATCTCGCATGTGTATATGAATATGATATCATAAAAATTCTTTTTCGTAAATATTTTTTATTAAAAACTTTTATTATACTAAACTTGACCAACTACATTAATTGGGCTAAAATATCATTGACAGTTTATAGAAAGGTATTTTTCGATGATTGAAATGAAAGTTATGGGGATTGCTCTTGATACTAGAACAGGTTCTCCTATTGTTGTTTTGCATGATAAAGAGAATAGAAAAGCTTTGCCTATTTGGATAGGGTCTGCTGAAGCTAGTGCTATTATTCGTAAAATTGAAAACTTAAATGTTGCAAGACCTATGACACATGATTTGATTATAAACATTATTGAAAAGGCAGGATATGAACTAGAAAAAGTTGAGATCAATGATGTTGAAAAGGATACTTATTTCGCAACTTTGTTTTTGAGAAACAATGATGGTAACGTTTTAGAAATTGATTCAAGACCTTCTGATGCTATTGCTGTTGCTATTAGAGTGGATGCACCTATTTTTGTTACGGCTAATGTTATTTCGAATGGTTCTGTTTCTACTGATTCTGCTAAGGATGAAGAAGAAGCTCAAGAATTTAAGAAATTTGTACAAAGTATAAAACCTTCTGATTTTGCGAAGTTAATGAAGGACAATGATCACCATGAGAGTGATCAATAAAAAAAATTAATAATTCTTAATATATAGCTACTTTAGCGCAATTTTTTTAAGAAAAGTTTTTTTATATATATAAGTTATTAAATGGGGAAAAGTATGTCATTATTTGTTAACAGAATTCAAGGTATTAGTCCTGCTTTAAATGTAAATAAGATTGCTCCTTTGCGTGAAGCTGGTTTCCAATCTCGTTTTGTACAAAATGCTGTCAGCTCTCCATATAGTCTGACTCATCCTAGGGCAAATGATATGGAAGGTATTAAAGCTTCTGCTGTAGCTAATCGTTTAGATATATTAGCGTAAAAAAATATTTTTTGAGTAATTGTTATTACTTGCAAGTTTTGTTTTATTAAATTTTGGTTGGAAAGAATAGATTTTCTGTTCTTTCTTTTTTAATGAGCATAAGCCTACAACTTTGTCGTCATCGTTAAATAATTTTTTGATAAATCCCATAATATACACATCCTTCTTTTTATTTTTTATGTATAATATTATTAATTATATTTTAGCAGAAAGCAAAAAAGGGAGAAAATATTATGTCAAAAAAAATTAGTAAAGATATGAACATTATTGAAATCGTTCAAACTTGTCCGGAAAGTGTTGAAATTTTTCAAAAATATGGTCTAGGTTGTCTAGGATGTGCAGCTGCTCGTTTTGAAAATTTGGAGGCAGGTGCAAAAGTGCATGGTTTTGATCCGGATCAAATGGTTGCAGAAATTAATGCATTAATTCAAGAATAGTTTTTGTTAAATAAAAAAAGGCGACTTTACAAAGTCGTCTTTTTTATTTTGTGTAGATATAAGATTTATTTTACAAAATTTGTCATTGATAACTTGTTGATATTATTTGTAGTAGTGACTTGTGCTGTTGTATTATTTTGAGGTTGAGCTTGTTGTTGAGATTGAGCTTTTTTCATTTCTGCTTCTTTTGCAACTCTTTCTTTTGTCATTTTTTCACAGAATCTAGCAAGCCACATCATAAATCCCGGAACAAGTACTAGAGTTGATAGGAAGCCAAAGGCACTATTACATGTTTTTGCTCGTTGAATAAATTTATTATCTTTTCCTGCAAATACTTTGTATATGTTATCTAACGCAGTATCTTTATTTTGCATTGCTTTTTTCAAACTAGTCTTGATTTCGTCAATACTAGCATCTTTCAAGTCTTTACCAAGTATAGTTTTCATGTTTTCTGCAACTGTACTATCCATACTTAAGACTTTCTTTGCATTTCCTCCATTGTTTTCAAGGAAGTCTACAAAACCAACTATGCCATCTTTATATTTATCGATATTACTGTATTTAGTTACAATTTGTTCTGATGTTAATACATCCACTCCAGCTCCAGCTGTGAAATAGTTTTTAGCTTTATGAAGTATTGATTTTGAGTGATCTTGAGGTTTGATATTTAATGCTAGACCTGTAAGGTTTGCAAACATATCAGAGAACCCTCTAGCTAGAGCTTTAGCTGCAAATAAAATTGCTGTAAAACTTGTTACGTCTCTTACAAGAATTTCTCGTTTTTCATGATCACTTTTTGCGTTTGTATAACGAGGAGGTAGACAGAAGCCAAATAGCAGAGTTAACATTGCAGGTACAGACATTGATGCTCCGTTAAACTCAAATTTGTCAATTACTTTTCCTGCTGTTTGGTTACTAGCAATATTCTTTCCTAATGAAGCTAAACCGCCTTTGAACGCAACATCTTTTTTACTTGCTTTATCGTCTGCTTTGGCTGTTTGTTTATCATTTGTATTTTCTGGTTTATTTTCTTCTGCTCCTTCAAGACCTGCAAGTCCAGGATCCTTTTTCAAGCCCATATTGTACAACTTTGGAATAACTGTATAGAAGCCTACAACTGCTGAGAACATACCAAGTATAGATAATAATCTTGATCCTATACGCTTGTTATTAAAGTCTTTAATAAGCCCTTGTATGTTTTCAGAAGAAGCTGCCTTGTCAGCCTTTTTAGTAACATTTTTGATGACGTCATCAGTATATTCTTGCATGCTTTGAGTTAAACGTCTGAATGTTGTATTAAGCTTTTTACCGTCTCCTGTATTGAATACTACATCTAATTCATTGTTAGAAGAATTAGTTGTTGATTTTCTTAAATCCATAAATGTATCAACTAATTCTGAAGATAATTTTTTTGCTTCTTTTTTATTTTTAGTTGTCTCAATTTGTAATAACTTTTTAGCGAATTCTTCTGCTGTGTTTGATAACTTTTCTCCTGAAAGATTGTTATCGGTTGATTCTGCTAAAACATTATTAAATACTTTTTTATAAAACTCTTCTTTTGTTTTATTGGAGTCTGCAAGTATATTATGATTGTCTTTTGCAAAGTCTTCAAAAGAGTTTCCTAATGCTTTAATGTGACTTATATGTACGTTGTTAGCCGGTCCGCTTAGACGTTTAACTCCTGCCATGATTCCCATAGGGATTAGGAATGCACTAGGGCCGCTGAGGATTTCTCTAATACCTTCTCTTCTTGCAAATTCCCAGTTTAAAGGACCTGTTAAGTTACCTTTTTCATCTTTTTTTCGGTTACGATTAAGACCTTCGTAGATACGTGGGGCCACCATGCCAATACCATCTTGTGCAATAAATGATGCTGCAAATCCACCTTTATCAATTGCGTCCATGACTGTTACTACAGGGTTAAATCCCTTGAAAGACGGATTATTATTGCTTTTGTTGTTGTTTTGATTTCGTTCTTTTAATTGTTGATTTTTTGCGCTTTGCAAAGCTGAATTAATTGGTTTTACTGACATATCCCTACTTTTCACTAATAACTACATATCTACACTCTTATTTAAAAAACCGTAAGGTTTATTTATTGCTATTTTTTTGTGGGTAAGTTAACTTTTTTTTACAAAAATTAAACAATAAGTGTAATTATTATACTTAATCTGAATATTTTTTACAAGTAAATTACTACATAAGTAATAAAATCTTTACGTTTCTGTAATAAACTTTATTATAAGAAAAAAAACATACTTGAAATTGACAGTTTTTTATGTCTGATATAATCTTTTTTTATGGAAGTAAATGTAATTGGAGCGGGTTTAGCTGGCTCAGAAGCAGCTTTGCAACTCGCTAAAAGAGGAATAAAAGTTAATTTATTTGAAATGCGCCCTAAAAAGTCTACTGGAGCTCATAAAACAGAGAAGTTTGCGGAGTTTGTCTGCTCTAATAGTTTGGGCTCTGCCGATTGTTCAAATGCCTCTGGTTTGTTGAAAAAAGAGATGGAACTTTTGGGAGGGGAGTTAATTAAGATTGCTTATGAGTGTAAAGTTCCAGCAGGTGGTGCTCTTGCAATAGATAGAGAGTTGTTTTCTTCTACAGTGACTAAAAAAATTGAAGAAAATGAGTTTATAAATGTAATAAGAGAAGAAGTTACTTCTATCCCTCAAGGTCCTACAATTGTGGCATCAGGTCCTTTAACAAGTGATGTGTTATCTGATTCGATTAAAGAATTTACTGAAAGTGAGCACTTACATTTTTTTGATGCTATTGCTCCGATTGTTGAGAAAGATAGTATTAATTTTGATATTGCTTTTTATGCAAGCAGGTATGATAAGGGAGAAGCTTCATATATTAATTGTCCTATGAATAAGGAGCAGTATGAGAAGTTTTATGAGATATTAATTAATGCTCCTAAAATAGAGTTAAAAGAGTTTGAAAAAGGTGCTAAATTTTTCGAGAGTTGCTTACCTATTGAAGTTTTAGCTTCAAGAGGGTTTGATACATTGCGTTTTGGGCCTATGAAGCCTGTTGGATTGGTTGATAAAAGAACAGGTGAGGAGAATTATGCTGTAGTTCAGTTGCGTCAGGATAACTCCGCTAAGACTTTGTATAATCTTGTTGGTTTTCAAACTAATTTGAAATGGGGTGCTCAAAAAGAACTGTTGCAATCTATTCCAGGATTAGAAGATGTAAATATCGTACGCTATGGAGTTATGCATAGAAATACTTTTATCAATAGTCCAAGAATTCTTAATGCATCTTTGCAGACAAGAAAACGCGCTGATTTATTCTTTGCAGGTCAATTAACAGGAACTGAAGGGTATACTGAATCAATCGCATCTGGATTGTTAGCTGGAATAAATATGGCAAAATATTTGAATGGAGAGCAATTAATTGTTTTACCAAAAGAAACTATGTTAGGTGCTTTGACTAATTATATTACTGATGAAAATCATGATAAATTTCAGCCAATTAATTCAAATTGGGGTATTCTAACTCCTTTAGAATTACCTAAAAAAGAACGTAAGAACAAAAAGCTTAAGGCTGAATTATATACAAAACGTTCTATTGAATTTTTATCTTCTATCTAACCGAGGTTGGCTATAAACAATTTTATTTTTCATGATACACTTTAGTGTATGAGAAGAAGAATAATTAGTGTTTTAGTTGTTTTAATTGCCGTAGTGTTATTGGGGAAGGCATGCATAAGAAGAGATACTGTTGAGCTAGAAAAACCTAAACTTAGACCTAAGGCAGATGTTATATCAAATAATTACAAACAGCCCTCAAATTTTAGTTCAAATGGGGTGGATTATTTGATGTCTGAAAATCCTGTCGGTAATTTTGGAGGAGTTATTGTTTTATCGACAATTGGTGAGGGGCCTAAGACTTTTAATCCATTTAATACAAAAGATAATATATCTTCTATGATGTCTGAAATTATGTATGATGGACTTGTGACTACTCAGCCGATTACTGGTGAGGTTGTTCCAAAATTGGCAAAATCTTTTGAGGTTTATGGAAGTCGTTATGTTGTGCATCTCCGTAAGGGGATAAAATGGTCTGATGGAAAATTGATTACTGCAGATGACGTTGTATTTACTTGGAAAGATATTATTCTAGCAGGGTTTGGAAATACATCGATAAGAGATTCAATAATTATTAATGGCGAGTTACCTAAGGTATATAAAATTGATGATTATACTGTAGAATTTGTTACTCCACAACCTTTTGCTCCTTTTTTGCGAATGCTTGCATCTCCAATAGCTCCGAAACATGTATTTTTACCTGCTGTAAAAAAGGGTAAGGCATATTTTGATACATTTCAATCTACAAATATAAATCCAAAAGATTTGGTTACTTCTGGTGCTTTTAGATTAAAAGAGTATGTGCCTGCTCAGCGTGTTGTATATGATAGAAATCCTAATTATTATGAGATTAATAAGAAAGAGGAAAAACTCCCTTATTTAGATAGACTTGTTTATTTGATTGTTGGGGATGTAAATAATGAAGTTTTAAAGTTTGAAGGTGGAGAGCTTGATGTAATTAGTTTGCAGGGAGCAAATGTTGCAAGATTTAAGGAGATGGAAAAGCATTCTGATTTTACTGTCTATAATATTGGGCCTGATACCGGAACTATGTATCTTTCTATGAATTTGAATGATAGGAAAGATAGTAATGGTAAATTTTATGTTGATCCTAAAAAACAATTATGGTTTGGGGATTTGAACTTTAGAAGAGCATGCGATTATGCTATAGATAGAAAAAATATGGTTTTGAATATTGCAAATGGCTTGGGCGAACCTTTATTTACTCCTGAAAGCTTAAATTCAATCTTTTTGAATAAAAATTTAAAACCATATGGTAGAGATATTAATAAGGCAAAAGAATTACTTAGAGAATCAGGTTTTTATTGGGATAAGAAAGGTCATTTAAGAGATCGTTTCGGAAATCATGTGGAGTTTGATCTTTATACAAATGCAGGTAACACTGAGAGAGAAGCAATAGGTGTTATGGTTAAACAAGATCTTGAAGATTTGGGTATGAAGGTTAATTTTAAGCCTATTGAGTTTAATTCTTTGGTAAATAAACTTGTAAGTACTCTTGATTGGGATATGGTGATAATGGGACTTACAGGTTCTCCTTTGGAACCTAACGGTGGCAAGAATGTTTGGATGTCTAACGGGACTTTGCATATGTTTAACCAAAGACTTGAAAAAGATATGAATAGCAAACGTTTGCCTTGGGAAAAGAGAATTGATTATTTATATGAACAGGGAGCTTTAGCAGTTAATTTTGAGGAACGTAAAAAATTCTACGATGAGTATCAAAAAATTGTGTATGAACAAAAACCTTTTATATATATTTATTCTCCGATTAGGATTGTAGCAATTAGAAATAAATTTAAGAACATATTCCCTTCTTCATTAGGCGGAGTGACTCATAATATTGAGGAAATTTTTATAGGAGATGACAACTGATGAAACTGTTTATTTATATTTTAAAAAGAATATTACAGACTATTCCTTTGTTGTTTATTGTTTCGTTGATAAGCTTTTTTATAATACGACTTTCTCCTGTGGATCCTTTAGCCGAACTAAAGTTAAATCCTTCTGTCTCAAAAGAAACTCTTCAAAGAGAAACTGAACGATTGGGACTTGATAAACCTATTATTGTTCAGTATGGGAAATGGGCAAAGTCTTTTGTTCGAGGAGATTTAGGAATCACTTCAAATGGTGAGAGTGTTGCTGTAAAGTTAAAAGAAAGAATTCCTAATACTCTACTTTTAACGATGATAGTAATATTTTTAAGTTGGGTAGTTGGTGTACCATTGGGAATTGCGGCTGCTGTTAAATGGAAAACTCCTTTTGATAGAATGCTTACTGTATTGACAAGTGTTGGAATGGCGATCCCTTCCTTCTTTTTCGCAGTTTTATTACTGATATTTGCTGTTAAGACAGGCTGGTTTCCTATTGGTGGGCTTACCAGTTCAAATTTTTTAGAGATGAGCTTTTTAGAAAAAGTATTTGATATTACAAAACATTTAGTATTGCCGGTGACTGTTTTGTTTACAATTTCTCTCGCAGGGTTACAAAGACAGATGAGAGGTAATTTGCTTGATGTTTTGGACAGTGATTATGTGAAATTCGCTAGGGCAAAGGGAGTAAGTGAGTTTAAAGTTATATTTAAACATGCTTTGAGAAATGCTGTTAATCCGATGATTACTCTTTTAGGATTTGAATTTGCAGGACTATTAAGTGGTGCTGCTTTAACTGAGTACGTTTTTCAATATCCTGGATTAGGACGTTTGATTTTGGAAGCAGTTTTACGTTCTGATATAAATCTTGTGATGGCTTCTTTGATGATGGGAGCTATCATGCTTGTGGTAGGAAATTTGATTGCAGACATTCTGTTGATTATTACTGATCCAAGAATCAGAGATAATGGAGGGAAACAGGCATGATAAAAGATATTTTCAAACAATTAATGAAAGATAAATTTGCAAGAATTGCTTTATTTGTTCTTGTGTTTATATATTTTGCTTTATTTTTTGCTGATTTTATTGCGCCTTATACAAAAGATTTCTCTGATAGAACGATGGCTTATGTTCCTCCTTCTAAAATTTTTACTATTGATGAAAATGGAAAATTATCTAGACCTTATACGTACAATTATCAAAGAGAATTTGATCAGGATGAATTACGTATTGTCTATAAACTTGATAGAAGTGAGAAACATTATTTGAAGTTTTTTGCAAAAGGACAGCCATATAAATTTTTAGATTTAATACCAATGCATAGACATTTGGTTACAACTGACAATAATGGTAGGTTGTTTTTATTAGGTACTGATATAAATGGTCGTGATGTTTTTTCCAGACTTTTGTTTGGGGGAAGAATTTCTATGACAATAGGATTTCTTGCGTTGTTTGTGCTTTTTCCTATTGGCCTTTTATATGGAGGTATTGCTGGATATTTTGGAGGTAAGGTTGATGCGGTGATGATGCGATTTGCTGAAGCTGTAATGTCTATTCCAAGTTTTTATTTATTAATTATTTTAGCTTCAATATTACCTTCTAGTATGACGAGTGTTCAGCGTTTTATGCTTATAGTTGTAATATTGGCTCTTATTGGCTGGGCTGGTTTTGCGAGAGTCGTAAGAGGTATGGTGTTGTCTGTTAAGAATCAAGAATTCGTTCAAGCTGCAAAATCAATAGGTGCATCAAGGTTGAGAATTATTGTAAAACATATTTTACCTCAGACAACTAGTTTTGTAATTGTTGCGATGACGTTATCTGTTCCTTCTTATATTTTGTCTGAATCAGGTTTAAGCTTTTTAGGGCTTGGAATTCAGCAACCTGATGCAAGTTGGGGAAATATGTTGAAAGAAGCTCAAGAGTATACAAATATAATTTATCGACCTTGGCTTTTAACTCCTGGTTTTTTAATCTTTATAGCTGTATTGGCTTTTAATTTAATAGGTGATACAATAAGAGATATACTTGATCCAAAAAGTAGAGTAAGATAGTTTTGTTTATAAAGATATGAATTCTGGGTATAATTCATAAGAGAGATTTTTAAGGATAAGAAATGGAAACGTTAACAGAGATTTTTGATATTTCAATTGTAGTTAGAGTTCTTTCAGCTGTATTGCTTGGTTTTGCAATTGGACTTGAAAGAGAAATGACTAATAAGTATGCTGGGTTGAGGACAAATATTTTAGTTTGTCTTGGTGCTTGTGTATTTACGATAATTTCTATTTACGGGTTCCCTATGGTATCTGTGACCGGTGATGAGTTTGGAACACGTGATACTGCTCGTGTTGCTGCTCAGGTTGTTACAGGTATCGGTTTTATTGGTGGTGGTACTGTTCTAAGACATGGTGCAACTGTATTTGGCCTTACTACTGCTGCAACGTTATGGATCTCTGCTAGTATAGGTATGGCTTGTGGTGCTGGAATGTATGGACTTGCGATTATCGGAACAATCTTTTCTATAATTGTTCTTGTTTCAGTAAGAATGCTTGAAATGAATGTTCTTCCTTCAAGTACAAAACTTATGAAAAGGTTGAAAGTTAATCTTTGTGTTCAAACGACAAAAGCTGAAGCTGCATATGATTACGTCATAGAGCATTATCCTGAGTTGGTTGAAATTTCTAAAAAATTTGATAAACAAACAGAGGAATTGACTAAAATATCTGTAGTACTTGATGTTAGAGGCAAAGATCCTATTAAGAATATGTATAAAAAGTTTCAAAGCCTTGAGGGGATTGAGTCAGTTTCTATTCAGGAGTGTAAAGAATAGCTGATTTGATATTGTTATGAAACTTTTTTATATCTTTCAAGCAAATTTCCTGAATTGTTTTGTAGTTGTTTTTGTTCTTCTGGTTTTGCTTGTGCAGTTTCTGTTGGTTCAATATTTGCGTAGTATGCAGGATCTTTCAAACTTTCCATTGCTTTCATAACACCAAGTCTGCCTGCTTTAAGTTGCATATCTGCCATTATCGCTTCTACTGTATATGTTACTAATACAGAGAATACTGTCCAACTTATACCTGCTATTGTAAGAGCTTTTTGCAACTCAGGTGTAAAGAATATTGATTTGATATTGCCATTCATTAGTAATTTAACAACTTCATCTGGATGTTCGTTAAATTCTTTTACCAAAGTATCACAAATTTTATTTAATTGTTCTTTTGGTACATTATCTATTATTTTTTCAAGGCGTGGAATAATTTTTAGCATTGTATCTTTGTCCATGCTCTTGATATGTAATGTATTGAATGCAAAGTCTTCAAATTCTTCAGGAGTCATATTTTGTATTTGATTTTTCATTTGAGTAAGAATATTTTTTGGATTTCTTAATCTTTCAGGAATAAATCCAATAGCTTCTTTTATTGTAGTTGTTTGAACTTTATTACTTACAGCTTTTAGAATATCCATAGCTTCACGTAAATCAATTGCTGCACAGGTTGGAACTTCTTTAGGGTTCACAATGCCTGGTTTTGGACTCATAAATTCTTGTATGTTTTTCAAAGAAGCCTCTCCTAGAAGCTTGTTGAAGTCTTCTTTGCCCAAGAATTTTTGAAGCATAGTTATTATGTCTTGGCTCAACGGAACATATCCTTGATTGTTTTGGGATATTTCTTTTATTTGTTGTTCCAATTTAGCTATACCTTCTTTAAATCCTTTTGAATTAATGATGTCAATTGTATCTGCAATAGTTGGTGCTATTTGATAAGTATATCCTGCAAAGTCAGGGCTAACTGCATGAGCTAGTATATTATGAACGTCAAAAGCTTGTTCTTCATTAAGTACTTTCGGATTTGTGAACATATCTATTACGTTAGCTCTTAGTTCTGGAGTAATATTATCTACAACCCGTACGAACTTATTTGTATCAGGGTCAATATAGCTGCCATGCATAATTACATCAAAGAATTTATCGAGTTCTTTTTTGTTTATTGCATTATCAAATAAGACTGAGTTTTCAGATAATTTTACTAATTTATCCTTTATAGTGTATAGATAAGTGATTTGTTCTTCGTTACTCATTTTTCTTATAGAATTAGCACCATCTTGTGTATTAAGAATTATCTTTTTAATTACGTCTACAATTGGATCTTTTTGTAAGTCAACACCTTTTAGCATTGCGCCAAGAGGTTTAACGTCAATTTTATACTTATTCATTGTTCCATTTGCATAGACATAGTGAGTTTCTTTTAAGTTTACGTTGTTAACTTGGTTTGTAATATTCTTTGAAACTCCATCTAAATATTTTTTAAACCATTTTTTCTGCATAATATTAGATGCGGAGCTTAATTTATTGGTTATTTTGTCAAGAAGTTTTGCAGGAGATACTTTGCCTCTTGCGGCTTGGACTCCTGTATAAATTAATGGAGATGCTGCCATCGCCATACCGCCATACCAAATGAATGGCTGTGCGATGTCTGTTGCTGCTTCCATTGATTCAGAGTATACTTGAGAATTGTCATCTACTTTTTCAAATGTATTGAATACTTTTCGTTGTAGATTTTTTGCATCTCTCATTTGTTCGTCTGTAACTTCTTGTTTTTTTAGAATTTCATTGAGTGCTACTTTTTCTTTGTATTCATTCTTTTTATATTTGTTATATGCCCAATATTGTTTTATAACATTTGGAATGAATAGTATATATTCTTTTATTTTACTTTGATTTTTCTTATTAGATTTTACATCTTTTACTTTATTATAATCTTCTTCTGTATAGCCAATAAAGTTTGTTGGGTCTTTTTCCAATTCTCTTTTTGCAGTGAAACGACCAGCTCTTGCTGCTGATTTTTGTAATTTAAGACCTAAAATAATGCCTGCAACGCCAGTAATTGTACCACCTATTAAGCCTAGAACTCCTTTTTTACCCCATTTATGAGCCATAGATCCAGCTGTAAGTTTACTTAGAATTTCGTTAAAGTTTGTTTTTGGTCGAGAACTTTTAATTTTTGTGGTGGCTGTATCTAATGTTTCTTCTACAGCTTGTTTTTTACCATCCATTAAAGAGCTGAATAATTCTCCCCATTGTGCATGGTATGCCATACCTGTTTTTTTACTTTGTTTAAATTCTTTTAATAGATTTGCAGTTTCTTCTGATCCGTATTTTTTTACAGTACGTTCTATGAATTTATCTAGTACTCCTGTTTTTTCAAGTACCCAACCTGTAAATGCACCAACAGTAGCTCCAAGTATAGGAGTTGTTCCCATAATTACATTTGCAGCTACTTCCATGTTTTCAGAATTCTTTTCTGCTTCATTATTGATGATTCTTACTGTTCTTTGAATTACTTCTTGATCTTTTTTAGCTTGTTTTAATTCTTCAGCAGTCAATTGTCGAGTAACTTTTTGTGAATCGTCTGTTCTTGCTGATTTGTCTTTTAGATATGCTCTTCTATCTTTAAAAATATTGTATATTGATTTAAACATTCCTGATTTTAATTTGGATTTTTTGTCTTTTTTTAGTAATTCAGGATGTTCTTTTAGTTCTTTTTTTGCAGCTTCAATTTGTTCAGGAGTATAATTTACAAAAGATTTTGCATCATCTAATTCTTTTCTTGCTTGATAACGAGCGATTTTAGAACTATCTGTTGATAATTTTGCTTCAAATATTGATGCTCCGATGAATGCTGCTATAGTAGCTCCAATAACTCCTAAGTGGTTTCTTATGATTGAATTTCTTATTGGTTTTATTTGTTTTTGGATTTTTTCATATAGTAATCTTGCTTCTTTTTTTAATTGAGGGTCTTTTATACGTTTAATGCTATTTTGACTTAATAAATCATAAGCACCAAAGTATTTGTCATTGCCAGTTTTCTTATTAAATTCAACAACTCTATCTACTAAGTTTTTTGCTTCTTCACTATTTCTAAAAGTATCTTTTATTTTAGAAATCTTATCCATTTGCTTTGCAGTAGAGTGTTTGCCAACTAAATAATTTCCTCCAAAGAATGTAGCTATAGTTGCAAGAGATGATAATGGATCCACTGCTGTTTCAACGTTTTCTGCTACGTTTTCAGAGTGATTATCCATGATGTCGACAACGTCAATAATGGTCTTACCAAGCTCTTTCGCTTGTTGTAATTCTGCTTGAGTATGTTGACGTCTCTTCGCTAATTCCTCACGTTGAGCTTGATTATCTTTTTGTTGTTCTTCCCATTTTTTGAAGTTGTGATTATTTTTTCTAACTTCATTTAGTGAATTAAAAAAATCCATTTTTCTTCCAATTTTTCCCTTATATATTATATAAATATCGTGGAAATAATTATTTGCGGATTTTTTTATAAATGTAAATATTATTTAACAATAGGAAGTATGATATCAAATTCAGTTTCTTTAGATGTGGATTTTGTTAGTTTTAGTTCACAATTTTGAGAGGCTAAATCTCTTTGACAAATGTAGAGGCCTAGACCGCTGCCTGTTTTTTTTGTTGTAAATCCTTCTGAAAATATTTCTTTTTGTTTTGATTTTGATATTTGAGTTCCATTATTTATAATTTTTATGGTGGCTTTTTCTTGATTTAGTATAAGGCTTATGTTTATCCAACCTTTGTCTGGGATTGCTTCTATTGCGTTTTTTATGATGTTTATAAGACAGGCAAGAAATTTATTTTCATCAATATATACAATTGCGGTGGTATTTATGTTGTCGATAATATCAATTTTTTTATCGTTAATATATACTTTTGATAACTCAATAGCTTCTTTGATTATATCTCCTAGATCAATTTCAGTTTGTTTGATATTGTTTAGAGTTTTTAAATCCAGCAAGGAGTTATTCATGAGTTTTATAGCTTTTTTTATATTTGAAATTGCGTTATCTACAGAAGGATTTGTATAGTTGTCTGTACTTAATTTCTTTTTGATTATTTCAGAGTATAGCTCGCATATTGAAAGATGGTTCCTTATTTCATGCGCTATACATCTTGCTTGTTGTTGAATTATTTCTTGCTCCATTGTCCCTCGTCCACAATGAAGGCCCGACTTTGAATCCAAAACCGAGCCTTCCAAATTAGTATGTAAGCTTTATTTGTAATAAATTAGATCGCTAATTTTGCTCTTCTTTTGTTTGCAAATCCATTATTTAGGGCGTATAGAACTGCTTGAGTTCTATCATTTACCTGTAGTTTTTGGAATATATTATTTACGTGTGTCTTAACTGTAGTTTCTGATATAAATAATTTGTTTGCAATACCCTTGTAGTTATTACCTTGTGTTAGTAAATCAAGTACTTCTTCTTCTCTAGATGTTAGATATGAAAGAAGATTTTCTTCTGAAGATGTTTCTGCTTCGTTTTTGAAAGAGTTTTGAAAATATTCGAAAAATCTTGAAGTAAGTGCAGAAGGAAGATAAATTTTACCAGATGCAACTTCGTCCATAGCATAAATTAATTGAGCTGAAGCCATTGTTTTTAAAACATAACCTTTTGCACCTAATTTCATAGCTCTAAAGATTAGGTCTGCATCATCATAGCCGCTAAGTGCTATAACTTTTACTCCAAAGTTTAATTTTTCGATCTCTTGAATCGCTTGTAATCCATCTTTTTCTGGCATATTGATATCCATTAGAACGATTTCAGGACGATGTTTTTTAATGAGATTAATTCCTAAGTTTGCACTTGTAGTTGCACCTACTACATCAAAACTACTTTCAAGAGTAATTAACTCTTTTACTCCTCTTAAATGATCTGCATTATCATCTATAAGTATTACTCTTGCTTTTCTTTTAAACTCTCTCATTTTTTATCTCCCTATGTTTATTAATTTTGCTTTCCTCTACACTATACATACTACAACTTTTAGAGGGGTGCTTTCATCCATGTAGCGATTGATATTAAAATAGTTCGGTTTGAGAAATTGTTCTAAATCTATGGATTTAGAAAACGGGTCAACCATGCTCTAAATCATGCTTTTAGGTTATGTAACCGCATGGTTGATATTTTTTGATAAATTTTATTAAATTCGTCTTTTTGTACTAATTCGCTTATGGTATTATTTAGGAAATATAAGTGAGGGAATATGGATATTTTAATATTTTTAGTTGGTTTTATTGTCGGTGCTTTGTGCGTATTTTTGATATTTCACTTTGTGAATAAAAATAGTAAATCTGTTCAGGATCAGAATTTAGAGCAGATGAAAATGTATTTTGAAAATACTGCAAATAAACTGTTTAAGGAAAATTCTCAAGAATTGTCAAATCAAAATGTTGAAAAATTAGATGAATTTTTCAAACGTTTTAAGGAAAGAATAGAGGATTTTGAAAAGCGTGCTGATGCAAATTTCAAGATGGAAACAGAAAATTTTACAAAATTTGATATGAATATTAAAAGTTTTCTGGAAACCGGTAATAAGATTTCACATGATGCAAATTCTTTAGTTAATGTTATGAAATCAGATAACAGGTCTGCAGGCAGATGGGGCGAGATTGTTTTAGAGAGAGTTCTAGAAGCTTCTGGGTTAAGAAAAGATGAAGAATATAAAATTCAGATGGGAACTGCAGAAGGTCGACCTGATGCTACTGTATTTTTACCTGATAACAGATGTATTTTTATTGATAGCAAAACTTCTTTTGCAGCTTGGGATGGGTATGTTAATTCTCAGGATGAAAATGAAAAAGATATCCATTTGAAAAGTTTTATTGATTCTACAAAAGCTCATATTAACGGATTAGCAAAGAGAGATTATTCTATAGAAGATAGTTCTCCTGATTATGTTTTGATGTTTATTCCAATAGAAAGTTGTTATTCTTTGATGTTTTGCGATAACTCTTCTTTATGGGATTATGCATGGAAAAATAAAGTTATGCCAGTGTCTCCATCTACTTTGTTAGCTGCTTTGAAAATAATTAATTCTTTCCATGTGGTAGATAGACAGAATAAAAATGCGATAGAAATATCACGTTTGTGTTCTGCAATGCTAGATAAATTTGCTGCTTTGCTAGCAGATTTGTTAAAAATAAGGACTAATTTAGATACAACTTTGAAAAAGTTGAACGGTTCTGGTAATATAATAAATCAGATTAAGAAAATCGAAAAACTCGGAGGTGTAATGTCAAAACAATTACCCGAGTTACCAGAAGATTTGAAGGATTACGAATAGTTAATTTATAGTATTGATTTTATTTTTATACAGTGATAGACTAGGCAGGTATTATGATAGATAGACCAAAAGAAGCAAAAGATAGGATAATTTTAGCACTGGATACCGATAATCTTAAAGAGGCTCGTGAATTGGTGAATGAGTTGAAAGATTATGTCGGGTATTTTAAAATAGGTCTTCCTTTGATTGTTAATTATGGCTTTGAAGCTTTTAGATTATTAGAGGAATTAGGTGCTAAATGTTATTATGATTGCAAATTTCATGATATTCCTCATACTGTACAAAAAGCTTGTATTAGTCTTGTAAAAAATAATATCGATTTTTTTAATGTCCATATTCAAGGAGGGTCAAAAATGACTTCTGCAGTGGTGAGAGCATCAAAAGCCGCTGCAAAATCTATGGGAGTAAATCCTCCTACTATACTTGGAGTTACTTTGCTATCAAGTTTTGGACAAAGAACTTTAACAACTGAATTGTGTGTAGAAAAAAATATTGAAGATTATGCATTACAACTTGCAAGAGTTGCAAAAGAGTCAGGGCTTGACGGAGTTGTTGCTAGTGCTGATGAAGCTAAAAGAATTAGACAAGCTTTCAAAGATGAAGATGGAGCTGACGATTTTATTATTTTATGTCCTGCAACAAGACCTACTTGGGCTTCGGTTAATGACCAAGTGAGAGTTGATACTCCAAAAGATGCTATTTTAGCAGGAGCTGATTTTATGGTTGTAGGCAGACCAATTACGACTGCTGAAGATAGAATTGGTGCAGCTAAACTTATAATTGATGAAATAGAAACAACATTGTCAGAAAAAACTGCTGCAATTTAATTTATTTTGATGTGTATTTTTTAGATAATATATATTGCTTGTTTGTTTTATCAAAGACTGATATGTCGTATGAGATTCCGTCTGATGTGAGCTTTATCGAGTTATCATAATCAGTTCTGTATATTTCGGTATTTCTTAGTTCATTTAATGTCCCATTGTTAGGATGGCCAAAATTATTTTTACCTGTTGAAATAATTGAAACTTGATTATTTATCTTATTTAACATCGATTGATTTACTGTATTTTTCCCTCCATGGTGTCCTACTTTTAGGACTTCTATGTTTGTTGGAATTTGTTTTTCTATTTTTTGATAAGCTTTAATTCCGGCATCTCCCATAAAAAGTATGTCAAAATTTTTATATTGAATTAGGCTAATAATTGAATTTTCATTTTCAATAGATTGAATATCTTTTTTATTTTTAGAAGTATATGGTATGTTTGCATAAAAAACTTTTATATTAAAACTGTTCTCTTCTTTGTATATGTTTTGGTTAGAGTTAATTATTTGAGGTTGTTTTTTATGTTCTTGTAGGGCTTTATAAACTAGTTGAGCGGTGGGGGATTGGTCTGTAGAAGAGTTAAGATATACTTCTTTTACATTGAGATTTTTAATTATATCGTATGCTCCACCTGCATGGTCGGTATCAAAGTGAGTTATGATTAAACCTTCTATATTTTTTATACCTCTGTCTTTTAGATATTTTATTATTGTCGAACTAGCTTGTGATTTGCCGGTTTTATATGGCGAACGTCCGGTATCGATTATGAAATATTTTTCATCTGGACTTTTAATTAGGAAACAATCTGCATTTTGTACGTCAAATGTTATTAATTCAAGTTTATGGTTTGGTATTTTAATAATTGTGATTAGTAAGCCAAGTATTAGAATTAGAGATGTAATACCTAGTTTTTTTATTATTTGTTTTTCTTGGTGATTTTTTATAATTATTGTAAGAAGTATTACTATTGAATAGTATATTGATATTTGTAAAACACTTGGATGAGTTGTCTCAATAAGAGAGTTCGGGAAATTAGCAAATGATGTAGAAATAAATACAATACCTTTAAGAAGAAAGTTTAAGATAAAATCAATTGGTATGCATATAAATTTTGTGTATGGGCTGAAAGTTGCAAAAATAGAGCTTACAAATCCACCAAAACTTACAACACTTATGAATGGAACACTCAAAATATTTGCAAAAATTGAATAAGTTGAAAATGTATTGAAGTAAAACATCTGAATAGGTGCAACCCAAATTTGAGCCACAACTGGTAGTAATACAGAACCACTAATCCATTCAGGTACTTTTATTCCTTTGAGTTTTTCAAATAAAACATTTCCTGTGGCTAAAATCCCAAAGGTTACGAGAAATGATAGTTGAAATCCGACATCATTAATATATGCAGGGTTATAAATGAGCATTATCATTGCAACAAAAGACAGTAGTGATATGCTATGTGTATCTCTGTCTATAAGTTTTCCAATTAGGATAATTATGAGCATAAGTGCTGCTCTTATCACTGAAGGACCAAGTCCTGTCATGAATGTATATAAAACTATTAGTAAGATTCCTGAAATTACTGATAATTTGTATGGAACTTTTAGTCTTCTTACAAAAAAGAACCAGAAACCATATATGAATGCAACATTCATTCCTGATGCGGCTAAAATATGTAAAAGCCCTGAGTTTACGAAAGATGTTTTTATGTAATCAGGTGGTGCAATTGCATCATCTCCAAATACAATACCTCCAAGAAGTTCTAGGTATGGACTTTTTAGAGTTTGAGCATGTGTTGAAATGATTTTTGTTCTAATTGTATTTAGATTTTGGATAAATTTCCATTTTGGACTTGTCTGGGAATTAAGTTGATTTATATTATCTTCATTTACATAGTAGACAGTAAATGTATCAAAATTTCTTAGGTATTTACCATAATCAAATTGCGAAGGATTTCCTGCTTTGAATGGTGTTCTTAATTGTCCGTTGAATTCATAAGTATTTCCAATTACTAATTTATTGAAATCATTAGTATCACTTTCTGCTGTTACTAAAGTTTTAGCTTGTATTCTTTCTCCATTAATTTCTGAAACTTTTACAAAAAATTTTGTTTTATTTTTTATATTACTGTTTGGTATCGATATGATTTGCCCAACAATTTTACTGCTTGAAGGTGCATATTTGACAAGTTCATCGCTAGAATGGATTTTTAGTACAGATAAAAAGAATCCAAAATAAAATATCAATAGCCAAAAGATTATATATTTTATAGAAATAATATTTTTAATGATGAGAATAATCGATAAGATTGTTAAAATTGTTGCTAATATAATTGCACTGTTATTAAAGAATGCAATGATGCCAAGCATAAATACTAGTGAAGTTATAAACATTAAAGAATTTTTTCTTTGTAATACTTCCAGTAGTGCTTTTCTTATCATAGGTTTATCATACTATAAAAAAAGAGATTGCTTTAGCAATCTCTTTTTTTACTTTATTTTTTGTTTCCAAATATCCAGAATTTTTTTTGTTTTTCTTGATTAGGATTTGTTTTATTTTGATTTGTTGTTTGATTTTGTTTTTTATCTTGTGGTGTTATTTTGATTGTGTAATGCGGCGCAAAAACACTCGTAGAAAGAGCTTTTACATATTTGTCAGAAAGGTGAGCATAATCAAATACTATAACACCTTTTGCGTCAAGTTTTCTTGCCTCATGAATTTGTCTTATTAAATCTTCTTCTGAACCGTTCATGAATGTAACAAACAAGCCTGCATAAAGATCTGTTTTAGCTGATTTTGATTTAAGTACATCTTGCATCATTGAATTAGCCATTTTAGAATCACAAGTTAAAAACAGAGGCGTGAATCCATCAATGTAGTTATTAAGACTCCAAGTTTTCCAATCTTGTTGTTTTTTATCTAAAGCAGCTTGTCTGTCAGGGAAAATTACTGCAGTTATATATGTATGTTTAGAACGACATAATTTTCCTATTTTTTGAACCATATCTGTTACTTTACTTCTTCTATAACCGCACCAAACAGGCCATAGTGGATCTGTTACAGTTATATTGATAGGATCGACTCCATACATTTGAGTGAATTCGGATCTGGCTACATCTGTATATCCCCAACTAGAGTTATCATTTACTGCTACTGTATTTGGATATCTGATGTAATCAAGGTTTATGCCGTCAGGCTTGTATCTTGTAATAATTTCATCAACTAATTTATATATGAACGTTTGTACTTCCGGATTAGCTGGATCTACAAAATAACCATTGTGCTCTGAAGTTGATTTTGATGGATCTATGCCATCAGCATCTTTTTTTGTTTTGTTTCCCCAAGAAGGGTTTCTTCCTAGTATACTTTGTGGATTGTCTTTAGGGTTTTGTGGCCCAGCATAGAATGTTTCAAACCATATATGAACTTTCATATTGCGCTTGTGAGCTTCTTTTATCCATATTGCAAGTGGATCTATTCCTGCAAATTGTTCATTTTGTACTGTAAATCCATAAGCTTGCATTGTCTCTGAAGGGAAGATTGTTTTGCCGTGGAAATAAGATTCTAAAAATATGTCACTTATTCCAGCTTTTTTAATTCTGCTAATGGTATTTTCAATCTCATCTTCAGTTTTTTCTGTTGGTCTAATCCATACTCCTTTTAGTTCATTACTTTTATAAGGAACAACACTTTTTAGAGCATCATTAGCTGCTTCTATTGCAAGTTTTGAATATTTTTGTACTTCATCAGGATTTTTTTGAGCTTTTTTTAGATAATTTTTTGCATCATCAATATAGCTGTTTGGAACTCTCCAATTGTAATCAGGAACACTTGCTTTATAGAAATCAATCATTTGTTGTGCTTCAGCTATCTTTTTTTCTGATTCAAATATGTAACTTGCTGATGTTGTGTATGTGTATACTAAATTAGCTTCTTGGTCGATAAATATTTTAGTACCTACTTTAATACTTTGATTCATCCAAGTTTTTGCTTTTCCGTGTCCACTTATTACGACACCATTTGGAGGTATAAAAGAATCTGCTCCTGATAATTCTGTTACAGTATTACCTTCTACAACTGCTTCTGCTCCAAATTCATTTGTATTTGTTCTTATTCCATACGAAGGAGTGTATATTACAAGTTGATTTATGCCTCTTGCGCCAGGAAGATAGCTGCCAGTTTTGTTTGATGAGGCTGTCGGATCTATTGCGTTAATCCAAGCTTTTGTGTAACTGAATACAACCTCTCCTTTTGAAGGTTGGTATGGTCTAAAAGCTGGGGGAATAGCTTTATTTTCAAGGGAGTTGTCCAAATTGCATGGTGGCTGCACTACTGTTGTTGTAGGTTTGTTGTTTTCTGGTGATAAATTTGATATCTTTTCTAATGCTTCATCCGCGAAACATGTTGAAGTTGATATAATTAATGTCAAAATTACTGATAATAAATATTTAAGTTTCATTTTCTCACTCCCTGGTGACATTATAATAGTCTGTTTTCTCGTAGTTTAGCTCATTTATAGAGTGTATTTTTTCTTGCAATGCTGAGTTTTGAGGGTTTAGCAAATATGATATTTGATAGTATTTTTTTGCATTTATCAAATCCGCAAGTTTTTCGTATATGATAGCCATTTTTAAATTAATATTATATTGTTTTGAATATCCGCTATTATAAGCGATTTTGTAATGGTGTAAAGCATGATTAAATTCATGTCTTTTGTAATAAAATTCTCCAAGATAAAAGTTTAAATCAGCATTGTTTTTATTAATATTCATTGCTTTGTCAAAATAGCTTCTTGCTAAACTGCTTTTGTCTGCAATGTCATATAGCCTTGCGAGTCTTACGAACGATTTTATGTCTGCAGTAGGAAGCATTGTAAGAGTATAATATTCCCCCATTGCAAGTTGCATATAATGATTTTTTTCTATTTCAGAAGTTGCTTTTTCAAATTTATGATAATAAAAATCTGCTTCTTGTATTAGTTCTGCTTTGTTAACTTTTTTGTAATCAAAAGTCAAACTATCATATTCAATACCAGCTGTTTGCATAGCAAACACTGATTCTCCTTTTAATGATATAAAAAGAAGAAATACTATAAGCAAGGTGGAAATAATTTTTATCTTATTTCTAATAATCACGCCAATGAGGATACATTTTTACGTCGTGATTCATAAATGATTCGTCATCATATGCCGGATCTACGTTCATAAAAAAGTATCTGATTTGTTTTATCGGAGCTTTGTCATAGAGAGGAATACGTCTTTTAGGTGTATATTTTTCTCCGTTAGCTCTGCTTTTGCAATATTGTGTAGCCTCTATCATAGCTTCTGAATGTCCTTTATTTTCAAGGTATTCAGGATTAACTGTATCAGATGTGGTTAATTCCGCAAACGCTTGATTAGAAGCAATGAATAGACCTATTAAACCTAAAATTAAATACTTATTTTTCATTTCCACCTCAGTTAGTATTATATCATTAAAATTATAACACTATTTTAAGTCACTACAAAATCATTATAATTTCTTTACACAACTTCGGCATATATTATTTGTATGATTTATTTATAATTTCTTCTAATTTTTCTAAAAGTTGGTCCTCTGGAACTTTAGCTATGATTTCTCCTTTTTTAAATACATAGCCTTCATTTATTCCTCCGGCAATTCCAAAATCAGCGTGTTTTGCTTCTCCTGGTCCATTTACAGCACAACCCATAGTTGCAATTGTAATTGGAAGGTCTAGGTGTTTAAATTTTTCTTCAACTTTTTTAGCTAAATTTATTAAGTCAATTTGAGTTCTGCCGCATGTCGGACAAGATACAAAATTGACTCCCTTTTGTCGTAAATTTAAACTCTTCAGAATTTCAAAACCTGCAGTGACTTCTTCTACCGGATCTTCTGTCAAAGATACTCTTATTGTATCTCCTATACCTTCTGCAAGAAGTGTACCTAATCCTACAGAAGATTTTATTAAGCCACCTCGTAAGGTGCCAGCTTCCGTAACTCCAAGATGAAGAGGATAAGGTATTTTATCTGCAATAGAACGATACGCTTCAATAGTAGTAAGTACATCAGAAGATTTTAAAGATACTTTTATTAAATCAAAATCAAGTTCTTCTAATATTTTGATATGACCAAGAGCACTGAGCACCATTTTTTCAGATAGTGGTATATCTTTATCTTGGTATTCTTTTTCTAAAGATCCGGCATTTACACCTATTCTTATTGGAATGTTTTGTTGCTTTGCAAGTGAAACAACTTTTTCAACATTTTCTCTTTTTCCTATATTGCCAGGGTTAAGTCTTAGAGCATTTATTCCGTTATTAATACATTCTATTGCTAATCTGTAGTCAAAGTGTATATCTGCAATTAGCGGAAGTGGAGATTTTTTTACAATTTCTTTTATTGCAGAAGCAGCGTCTTTGTTAAGTACTGCAAGCCTTACCAGTTCGCAACCTCTTTCTTGCATTTTTTCTATTTGAGTAAGGGTTGCATTTACATCTCTTGTATCGGTGTTACACATTGATTGTACGCTTATTGGGTTATTGTGACCGATTTTTACATTTCCGATTGATATTTCTTTTGATTCTCTTCTTTTTATCATAATATATATATAATATCATAAGAAAATTTTTGGAGGTAGTTTTATGAATGTCGCTGTAATATCTGATATTCATGGGAATTTTCAGGCTTTGAAAAGCGTTTTAGATGACATGGCTAAATTTGGTTGTGAAAAAATTCTTTGTTTGGGAGATCTTGCTATGGCCGGGCCAGAACCTGGTGTGATTATTGATTACGTTCAAGAACAAGATGGTTGGGAGATTATCCAAGGTAATACTGATAAAATGATTGCTGAGTATTCTACAGAGTTGTTTGAACAAGTATATTCAACTTTTCCAGTTATGGCTAATGCTTTAGCTGATGATGTGAAAATTTTGTCGGATGCTCAAAAGAATTTTTTGAAAAATTTGCCTCAGCAAAAAGAAATTGATATTTGTGGTGTTAAAGTTTTGATGGTACACGGTTCTCCAAGAAAAAATAATGAAGATATTTTACCTGACTTCCCAATAGAAAAAGTTGAAGAAATTATTTCTGGGACTGATGCTGATTTGATTTTTTGCGGGCATACTCATATCCCTTGCGGGTATCAGACTAATAAAAAGCAAACAGTTGTTAATGTAGGTAGTGTTGGACGCCCTATGCATGGGGAACCTAAAGCTTGTTATGTTATTGCAAATTTTGAAAACGGGACTTTTTCTATTGAACATAGATTTGTCAATTATGATAAGGAAACAGCTGCAGGAATTGTTTCCCAAAGAGGTTTTGATGGGTGCTTAAAGTTGGCAAGTATGATTTTAAATCCTAAAGATAGACATATTTAGCGTTGTTTTGCTAAAATTTTTGTTTGTGTTAGCATATTTTTGAAAGAGATTTTAAGTATGTTTGAAGATAGAGAGCAAATTATTTCTTATATAAAAAAATTAAATCAGCCGAAAGTTTTAGTTGTCGGAGATTTAGCTATTGATGAAATGGTTTATGGTGATGCCGAACGTATATCAAGAGAGGCTCCTGTTTTGATTTTACGTCATTCACATACAAAACTTATTTTGGGTGCTGCGTCGAATGCTGCACATAACGTTGCGACTTTAAATAACGGAAATGTTTCTGTAATTGGTGTATGTGGTGAAGATTTTCAAGCAGGACAACTTAGAGATACTTTTGAAAAGGCTAATGTGAACTGTCAATATCTTGTAGTGGATCCTATGAGAAAAACAACTACTAAAACAAGAATTTCCGGATCTATTACAACTTCTATTACTCAACAAATTGTAAGAATTGATAGACAGACTGATGGCTTTTTGAGTGAGGATATAGAAGGAAAAGTTATTCAAAATATCGAAAAGGCTGTGCCTTTGCATGATGCAGTTATTCTTTCCAATTATCATATAGGGACATTGACTCCTAAAATAATTGAAAAAACTATCGAGTGCGCAAATAAATATGGTAAGATTGTTGTAGTTGATGCTCAAAAAGATTTGGGTACTTATAAAAATATCACTTCTATGACTCCTAATTTGCCTGATACTCAAAAGTCTGTGGGATTTTTTATAAACAGTGAAGATGATTTGAAACGTGCAGGAGATAAACTTCTAGAAGAAACCAACGCAAAATCTGTATTGATTACTTGTGGTGCTGATGGGATGTTTGTTGCAAAACCTGATAAAAATTATTCTAAGATTCCTGTTTTTAATAAGTCAGAAGTGTTTGATGTTACTGGTGCAGGTGACACTGTAACGGCTGTATATACTTTAGCTTTAGCTGCCGGTGCTGATTCATACACTGCTGCAATAATCGGAAATATCGCAGCTAGTATTGTTGTTCGTCAGTTTGGTTGTGCTACTACAACTATTGATGAACTTTTGAAGGCTGTTGAGCTTTTATAGATTTTTACTCTAAAAAGGAGAATTTTTTATGCAAAATTTAACAGATACACTAAAAAAGGTAAGACCTGTAGATTTGATTATAATACTTGGTGTAATCATATCTTTGTTTGTTGGGTTTTTGACTTTCAAAAACTTTAGACAAACTGCTGCAAAGCAAATTGAAGCTACTTCTCAAATATCATTTCAAGTCTTTATTAGAGGTATTACTTATACAGGTAGTGATTTGCCAATTAAACCAGGTGATAAGACTTTTATAAGTATTAGAAATGTTCCTTATTCTGATTTGGATATCGTAAATGTAAAGGCTGATAGAAGAAAGGTTGTACTACCTACTTTGAAACCTAATAAGGTTATGGTTGTGGACGATGTTTCTCAAGCTAATATGTATGATATTCTTGTCACTTTAACTGATACAGCTAAAATTACTAAAGATGGTGCTGTTGTTGGTGGTAACAAAATTAAGATGGGATTGCCTATAACTTTAGAAGGTAGGGATTATAAATTTACAGGTACAGTTTCAGATATTCGCGTAATGCAATCTACAGATGATAAAGAGTTAGATAAATCAATAAATAAAGCAGACAATGTTCAATAAAATTCTTAATTTTTCTCAATCAAAACTAAATTTTTGCTATGAAAATAGTTTATTTTTGCAAAATATTGATAAATTTATTTTCGTATCAATACTTACTGTGTATTTTGCATCGACTTTTATGTCGTCAGATGTTATTGGCTTTGTTGCATTAATAACTATATTTTTAACTGTTGTTAAATTATTTACAACTCCCAAGAAAACTCTGTCTTGTAAGAGTTTTGAACTATGGCTTTTAGCTTATTTTATGATTGTTGTAGTTAGTTTATTTGGATCAACTCTTTTTCATTATAGTTTAAAAGGGTTCATGAAAACTTTTACATATTTGGGGTTTTATGGCTCTTTAGTGCAATACTTAAAAGATAATAGGAATAAAATTCCTGTTATATTATCAGTGATTGCTGTTTGTGTCGGTTCAGAGGCTATAGTTGGCTTTTTGCAAAACTTTTCTCATGTGGAGGAAATTTCTTCTTGGCAGGATATGTCGTCTTTGAATCCAGAAGAAGTTATGACCAGAGTTTATGGTACTTTAAAGCCATTTAATCCAAATCTTTTGGGTGGATACTTTGTCTCTGCTATACCTGCAATTTTTGGCTTGAGTGCATATTGGTTAGTTGATAAAAAATATAAGTTATCAATTATAACTATAGCAATTGCTTTGATTTCTGTTATAACTTTATTTTTAACAGGTTGTAGAGGTTCTTATATCGCTTTAATGTTCGCTTTTGTATGTATGTTTGCTCTTTCTGCAAAATTTTTGTGGAGAAACTATAAAAAGGTTTATTTATCTCTGATTGGAAGTGTTGTTGCTTTAGGTACTATGGCGTTGATGTTTGTTACATCTTTAAGAGCAAGAGTTTTGTCTATTTTTGCAATGAGGCAGGATTCATCAAATTCTTTTAGGTTTAATGTTTATCATTCATCTTTGCAAATGTTCAAAGATAATTGGCTTTTAGGTATTGGCGTTGGTAATCAGAATTTTAGAGAAATATACGGATTATATATGAAGACAGGTTTTGATGCATTGAGCGCTTACAATATTTTCCTTGAAATTGCAGTAGAAAGTGGAGTTTTTGCTCTTATTGCTTTTTTAGGCTTTTTAGGTACTTTAGTAAAAGATGCATTAAAGTTTGTTTTGAAATCTTCTGATTTAAAATTTGTAGTTATAGTTGCAGGATGTCTTATTTCTGTATGTTCAGTTTGCGTACATGGCTTTGTTGATACTGTATTTTTTAGACCGCAAATTCAATTTGTGTTCTGGACTATGGTTGCAATAATTAGAAGTATAGTTATTTCTGAATAGTTTGGTATTAAGTTTATATAAAGGCATGGAATAGCTGTGTTAAACTATTATTAGAGGATAGAAACGGAGGGTTTTCCTCCTTTAATTCTGAATTAGATAGTTTGGATAATTTCATAAAGGTAGTGAAAGAAGGAGAAAGATATGATACCTATTTTGGATTCAAAACGTCAATATGCTACTATTGGCTCAGAAGTTGAAAAAGCTGTATGTGAAGTTTTACGTTCAGGCTCTTATATTTTAGGTGCTAATTGTAAAGCTTTAGAACAAGAATTAGCTGATTTTATTGGTTGCAAATACACAGTTGGTTTGAACTCAGGTACTGATGCTTTACACTTGGCTTTAAGAGCTTTAAATATTGGAGCTGGTGATGAAGTTATTACAGTGGCATTTACATTCGTTGCTACAACTGAAGCTATCGGAATTGTTGGTGCTAAACCTGTTTTTGTTGATATTGATGAAGATACTTTTAATTTAGATGCTTCAAAATTGGAAGCAGCTATTACGCCAAGAACAAAAGCAATTATTCCTGTTCACTTGTATGGTCAACCTTGTGATATGGATGTAATTATGGATGTTGCTAAACGTCATAATTTGCATGTAATTGAAGACTGTTGCCAAGCAATTGGTGCTTTGTATAAAGGTAAAATGGTTGGTACATTCGGAGATTTTGGCTGCTTAAGCTTCTATCCTACTAAGAACTTAGGTGGAATGGGTGATGGTGGTCTTATTATGACTAACGATGAAAAACTTCGTGATAGAGTTATTGCTCTACGTAATCACGGTGGTGCTATTCGTTATCACCATGACGAAATCGGTGTAAATAGCCGTCTTGATGAAATTCAAGCTGCTATTTTGCGTGTAAAACTTCCTCATATTAAGGATTGGAATGAAGCAAGACGTAAACATGCTTATTACTATAATGAATTATTTGCTGATTGCAAAGATGTTCAAACTCCTAAAGAATTAGATGATACTTATTGTGTATATCACCAATATACTATCAAAATTCCTAATAGAGATGCTGTTCATAAAATGCTTCAAGAAAGAGGTATTGGAGCAATGTTGTATTACCCAATTCCATTGCATTTACAAAAGGTTCATGAATACCTAGGAGTTGGTAGAGGTTCTTTACCTGTTTCTGAAAAGAATACTGATATGGTAATTTCTTTACCAATGTTCCCTGAGTTAACAGAAGAAGAACAAAGAACTGTTGCTAAGACAGTTAAAGAATGTATTGAATTGTCTAAATCAGCTGCTGCTGTATAGAATAATTTAAACTCATTATAAAAAACGACTTGTGATTTTTGTCTCAAGTCGTTTTTTTTATCCGATTGTATGTAATTTTTGTCCCTGATCTGGTGTCAGTTTTTGGAAAGGGTTAAGACCTACTGCGTTTTTATCCATAAAAATTTCATCTAAGTTTAATGCTCGATTAGCTGCAATTTCACTACCTTTCCCAAAATTAGCGCGGGTAATATCGCCAAACTGATAAGGAATGGTAGTACCTTGGAGTGCTGACATATTGATTGAGTTAGCACTCGTTATTTCTTTTATTTCAGATAATCCTCCTTGATTAAAACTCATCTTTAGCCTCTATTTTTATGCAAACATCATAAATGTTCTTTTGACTTCTTCTGTATATCCGTTTTTTGTTGTATATTCAGTAGGTGGTTGACCATTTACTTGACCAACGTAGCCTGCTGTAGGTTGTTGCCATAGACCAAGCTCACTGCGTGTGTTTGCAAATGGATTATTTGCTCCGCTTACATGTCTTGCATCTTCTGCAGTTCTTGTGTTTATGTCTGTGTAGAGTTTTACCGCGTCTACCGGACTAAAATATTGTCTTTGTATTGCGTCTATTCTTCCTGCGGCCATGATATAGTTGTCCTTTATTTAATCTTATATATATAAAGTATATAAATGGTAAATAATTGCTCTTTTGTTTTACTAAGCTTAACAAAAGTTAATGCTATAAATTTAATAAAATTAAATTCTGGCATATCTATTTACCCAGTTTTTTTTAATTAATAACATAGTATTAAGTTTTGTAAAGTGTGGATTGTACACTATATGAGGATTTCAGGAAATTAAAAAAATATATTAAAACATATTATTGACTTTTAAAAATGCTTATGCCATAATAATTACATAAGATTTAAGTGTAGCTGAAACACTAAATATAAATAGAATTCATTAACCCCAAAAACATATAAACTCCTAAATAATAAACACTAAAAGAGACCATTAGGATGCAGAAAACGACCCACTCAGAAATGAGTGGTTTTTTTTATATAAACTATTCATGAACAGATTGATACAAATATATTCCGGTATCACAGTGAAAATTCAGTGATTTTAGATTATATTTATGTATTCGATATTTTGTTTGAATGTTTTTACAATTAAATTTTTGTTAGTTTCTTGAAATTATTATTAAATTCCTTGTATGATTTTCTTTGAGTGGAAGATCATATTGTATAATTTCGATTACTTTTGCATTATATTTTTTCAGGATTTTTTGAGCATCAGAAATTTCTTCTTGTGTTTTAATTGACTTGTATGCAATGAAGTAGCCATTTTTTTCAAGTAATGGCATTGCGTATTCTGTAATTGTCTTTAGAGGTGCTACTGCTCGTGATGTTATTAAATTAAATTTTTGAGTTAGATTTTCAGCCCTTTCACATATTGGGAAAAGATTTTGGATATTTAGCTCTTCTTTTAGTTGAGCAATAGCATTTATTTTTTTTCTAATGCTATCAAGTGGATATACTTTAATTTCTGGGTAAGTAATTGCTATAGGTACAGCAGGAAATCCGCCACCTGTACCTATATCAAGTAAAGTTTCTCGTTCTGCATTTGGGAATTTGGTAAAGAATTCTTCTATCGCAAGGCTATCAAATATATGTTTTTCCCACAGAAATTTTTCATCATTCTTTGAGATAAGGTTTAATTTTGAGTTCTGTTTTAAAAAAGCTTCAATATATTCGTTATAAAAATTTTTATTTTTCATAGTTTAATTCTTTCGCTAGGATATCAAAACTGCTCTCACCGACGCGTAATTTGATATCACTGATTCTCATTTCTATTTTTAGTATATTATCTTTGCTAAATGAATTTTTTGCAAGTTTGTAAGCGAGTATGTAATGTTCCATTGCTTTTTTGTTTTGTTTTTTGTTGTAGTAGAAGTCTCCTAGTGCAATGTCAGCTGATGCTATGTAGAATGATTCTTTGAGTTGTATAGCTGAAGCTTTAGCTTGTTTTAAGAAGTCTAATGCTTTTTCAGGCTCTTTTTTTATAAATATTTCTGCAAGTTTTATTGAAGATAAATATATTCCATTATAGTTAGAAGTCTTTTCATCAAGTTTTAGAGCTTCTTGGTAGTACCTTGTTGCAAATTCAGTTTTATTGACTTCTTCATAAATGGCTGCAATATTTGTGAGAGCTGATGAAAGATATGTATTGACTTTAGGGTTAGAGTCAATGTTTACGCATTTTTTGTAGAACTGTATTGCTAATTCAGGTTTATCTTGTTCATCAAGCATAAGTGCATATTTGAAAAACAGCTCTGAAAGAATAGGTTTTTCAACCGTTAAGTCTGCGATATCTATTGCATGTTTATAGTATTCAAATGATATACTTGTATTTGATTTCGCCTCTGAAATATTGGCAAGGAGTAAGTAAGTTTTTACTTCTAGTGTTTTGTTTAGTACACCGCTTTCAAGAATTTCGTCTATCAGTTCTGTTGTTTTTTCGTGTTTAAATGTAATGTAGTAAATATTAGCAAGCTCATATTTGATTTCATTTATTTTTTCTAAGTCTCCGCTTGATTTATAAAAATCAAGAGCAAGCTCATTGTATTTAAGAGCATTAAACCAGTCAGAAAGATTTTTATATGCTTCTGCAAGTTTAGTGTATATGGTTGGTAAAAAAGTATAATAATCATCATCGCTGTTTAACTCAAGTGCTCTGTTATAAATTACTATTACTTTTTTATATTCAAATAATTGTTCTTTTTGTTTTGCAAGGTTCAATAGCTCAATTAATTTGAGATTTTTGATTTCAGCTTGTTCTTTTTCTTTCTGTTCTTGCTTGTTTATGTATGTATTTATTGAATGTGCTATTTTATTCATAATAGCCATTTCATTTTCTTCAGAATCAAAAACAAACGAGATTTGTTTTAGTTGATTTTCTTTTTCTGTTTTAATTTCTAAAGGTGTTTGTTCTATAGTTTTTTCTTTTTGAGCTGTATTTTGAGTTTGGATTCCATATTCCATTATATCTGCGCCAGAAACAGCTTTGGTGTTTAAGTTTGGCTTTTTAGGAACAAACATGTTATGATATTCTATCTCTTTTCTCATTGTTTGACGAGAGACAAGAATATCTCTTTCTAGAGGTTTTAGAGGTAGTTGAGTTGAATATAATTCACTACATCCTTTGTGCAATTTTATTGCAATATTATCTGGAATTGAGTTTTCTGCTATTGTTTTGTAATAATCTTGCAGGTATATGCTTTCGTCATCTTGAGCAAGTAACATGTTGTCTATGAAAAATTTGATTTTTTCTTCGTTATACAAATTTAAAGTTTTTAGCAGTTTTATGTTTACAGGATGACGCATTATTGTAAGAAATCTAAATAAATGACCGCTTACTGGATCTACAAAAGATAGAGCTTCTCTTAAAATAAAATCGTTGAAAGATGTAAGGCTTTTGGTAAATCCTGCAAGAAAGTCTACAAGTGATAATTTTCTGAGAGACATTATTTTTATTGCTAAAGAAGTGTAGAACCAGTATCCTCTTGTATGTTTGTATAGTTCGTCTGATAATGGCCCGATGTTTTTAATATCATTTGCGCGCAGGTATTTTTCAAATATTCCTTTTTCTAGCGCAAGTATTGATATTTTTTTATATTCAAATTTGTTTTCAAAATCATATAAATCAAATTTTCGTGATGTAATAATGATTTTTATCTTTTGGAAGTTTGAAAGGTATTTTAAGAAATTTAGAATTTCTTGTTTATTGTCTTTTAATACTTCCTCAAAAGAGTTGATGACTATAACTATAGGTTTTTCTATTGTTTGAAAATATGTGTTAATTTTTTGTGTAAAATTTTCTGATTTTAGTTTTGGTGGTTGAATGATATTTTGAGTACAAAGTTTTCTAAATGATTCAAAAAAACTAAGTAAGATGTCGTCTAAAATAGTTGTTTCAAAGCAGTTATATGATATTACGATTGAGTTTCCACTTAGATAGTTAAGTGCCTCTTTTACGACTGTGTTTTTTCCTGTACCGATAAATCCTGATACAAGTAATAGAGGAGTTTTCGACCTAAAAAACTCTATGATTTGTTCAATTTGATTTACATTGTTTTCAAGGAAGAACGGATTTATGTTACTTTCACTTTTTAAAATAGTCTTTTTCTCAATGATGTCATCAATAAAATTGTATTCCATATAGTCAATATTAATAGATTTTTCGATTTTTTGCAAATAAAATTTAAATAATTGCACTTTAATTTTTTTGATAGTACAATGTTAATGAACCAGTCTTGAATATTTAGAGGGAACAAATGGAATTTTTTAGAAAACATCAAAGATTAATTATCGGAATTATTGCTGTTACTTTTATTGCTTGGACAGTAGGACTTATGATGTTGCCTCTTGTAATAAAATAGGATTATAGTGATTATAAGTAAGATTTTAAAGAAAATATTTATAATTTTTTTATCTGTACTGACAATATCTATTTGCCAGTTGCAGTCAGCATCTTGTAATCAGTTGCATACAATTCAACGAAAGCAAAAAGCAGCTCATGAGAAAGTTAAACGTTTGCGTATCTTAGAGCATCTTGAAAAAAATAAACTTTATAAAAATCAGCAACGTCTAGAGTCAGCTTCTGCAAATTTAGAGTCTTCAAAAGTTCAGTATTCTAATCTTGAGTCTCAGTTATCAAGGATGGAAGTTGACTTAACTAAAGCGATTAATGAGTATAATCAAGCGAATGTTGATATGAAAAATAGAATAAGACAAGTTTTTAAAAATCAACGTACTGGTATGTTTGATTTGATATTCAGTGCTCAAGATTTGAATTCTTTATTGGACGTTGTTTATTTTGAGAAAATAGTTCTGAAAAAAGATTATGCGAGAATGGTAGCGATAAAAGTCAAATCTGAAAGAATAGCAAAGATGAAGAAAGATATTCAAGCTAGGAAGGTAGAGCTTGCACAGTCTATTCAATCAATAAATTCGCAAAAAGCATATATTAAGAATGCAATTGCTCAAAATCAGAGCATGATTAATAAGTATAAAACAGATAGAGCAACTTATGAAAGAGCTGAACGAGAACTTGCAAGACAGTCTGCAAGTATTCAAAGTATGATAAATCGAAACAGAGGCTCTTCTACTGTTAAAATTACTTCAACAGGATTTATGAAACCTATTGGGGGACGTATTACATCTCCTTTTGGTTGGAGAACTCACCCTATATTTAACAGTAGAACATTCCACTCAGGAGTCGATATTGCAGGGCCAAATAGGGGAAGTATAAGAGCTTCGAATTCTGGTAAAGTAATATATGCAGGGTGGTATGGTGGATATGGAAAGGTCGTAATTCTAGATCATGGCTCTGTTAATGGTCGTCCAATTACAACTTTATATGCGCATATGTCGTCTATAAGAGCAAGACAAGGTCAATTTGTTCAAAAAGGTGAAGTTGTAGGGTATGAAGGTTCTACAGGATACAGTACAGGACCACATTGTCACTTTGAGGTAAGAGTTAACGGTAAACCAAATAATCCGTTGAATTATATTTAAGGGTAGGAAGTTGAAAAAGAATTTTATATTATTGACAGCATTAATTTTAACAGTAGCAAGTCCTGCATTTGCTGCTAAAGAGTTGTTCGATTCTCCTCAGGATTTGGAAAATTTTCAAGAATACTTTTATGAAGCACCTATAATTCCTGGACCTAATGTTACTTCTGATGAACCTCAAAGTATGATGAGTCCAATTAAAGCTACGCCTTTATTTAAAAAGTGTCGTATAAAGATGACTAATTATTTTAGAACTAAAGATTTACGCAATGCAGAGAAAGTTTTAGATCAAGAAAAGAAGGAACATGAAAAACTTTTAAAAGAAGAAGCTGTAGAAAGTAGTGTTATTGATAAACCTTTAGGAGTAGAGTCTCAAAATTTTGATGTTTCTCAAGAAAAAACTCTAGAGCTTGAGGGTGGTGTAAAACAACAAGTTACGACTAATGAAGCTTTATTAGATGCTGATGTTGTTGATTATGACAACAAAACGGAAGATTTGATTGCGACTGGACGACCTGTATTGGTTTTTCCTCCTCAAAAGGTTACTTTAAAAGCTGATAAAATGGTGTATAACCGAGCTTCAAATATTTTAAAAGCATATGGTAATGTTGAAGTTATTAGAGATGATAATGTAATAAAAGGTGATTTTATTCAGATTAATATGAATGAAGAAAATTCATTTATGGAAAATGTGTCTAGCAAAAGGGCTTATTTAACTGTAAGGGCTAGGTCTGCAGACTATGATCAGGATAAAATTATTTTAAAAAATGGTAAATTACTTTCAGAAGAATCCCATGTTATAAATTTTCATACTCAAATGATAGGTGGGAATGTATTTAATAACATGTTGATTGCAGAGGGTGATAGATCTTATCTTGCTGATCATTTAGGTGAAGAATATGGGGACACTGCTGTAAAAATAAAAGCTAAGGAAGTATATGTTAATGCGAAAAAAGAGCATGATGTTGTTACTTTGAAAAAAGCTTCTATTTTTTATGGTGATAAGAAGTTATTTACAATTCCTTCATTTACTGCTCATACCAATAAAAAACAAGAGTATTTTGAAGCAAGCTATCCTGAGTTTGGTTCAAGAACTAAGATTGGTATGTTTATTGGACCTGGTTTTGTGTTTGATGTTCCAAATGGAGCCATAGTTAAAGTTATGCCAATGCTAAACTATAAAGACAAGATTGGTTTTGGTGGCGGACTTAAATATCGCAGTGGCACAAATATGACTGAGTTTATGTATGGATCTGCAAATGATATTTTTGTTTTAAGAGGTAAGCAACATCTTGATGACAAGCTATATTTACAATATGGTGCAAATTCATACTTAGATGATTGGTGGTTTGGTATGAGAATACCGAAATATTCTGCCGAATTGGTCTATAAGGACAAGGTTATGGTGCCAAATACAATTGGTGAAGGGCGTAATTTGAGATTCCAACATCGAGCATCGTTTGGTTATATGCAAGATAATGACCAAAATAGATACGGGGAAAAAATTCCTATTAGTAATATTGGGACTATAAGAACTCGTTATATGGCAGAATTGGCTCAAAATTTGTATTCTTATTCAAGACCTAAAGATGCTATTTCATTTAGTGTGGATGCAGTATTACAAGGTAGTGCTGCATTATACGGTACTGGTGATACACAATTTGTTGGTCGTATAGGACCAAGAATTCATACTCAATATAAACGTTGGATGCAAGAATTGGGTTATTTTGCATCTGCTTTTCAAGATGGAACTCCTATGCCAGTATATGATGCTTATCGTTATGGTCATTCAAATGTATATTTGAGAGAAGCATTTCGTGTTAATAAATATTTAACACTTGCTTGGGCTGGGTCTTTGACGTTGACAGATGATTCTATAAACGGAAAATTGTTCCAAGAAAATTCATTTATTGTGTCATTTGGGCCTGATGATTTGAAATTGAGTATTGGTTATGATGTTGTTCGTGGTCAGACTTACTTTTCAGTGAATGTGTATATGGATACTAAAAATTCTTCTTTAGAGTACGATAAAATGGAGATTAAAAATCCTGATAAGTTAGCAAATAGCAACAAAAAAGATGAAAAATTGGTTGAATTCGAAGAGCAGAATGGTTTAAATACTCCTGTTAAAAAGATTTATGCAGAAGTAATTGATATAGAAGATCCTGATAGGGAAGAAATATAATGAAAAGTTTGAGTAAATTGAAAAAAGAATTAATTGAATATGGTAAGCTTTGTGGCGAAAAGAATATGACTCCTGGAATTTCAGGAAATATATCTGCTAGATGTTCTGATGGAATTTTGATTACGGTATCAGGATCAGCTAACGGTTATTTGTCAGAAGATGATTTTGTCCTTATTGACTTTGATGGAAATGTTATTGAAGGAGATAAAAAGCCGTCATCTGAAAAAATGTTACATATCGAATATTACAAACAAAGACCTGATATAAATTATATTTTGCACATGCATTCTCCTTACCTAAGTTCATTTGCGGCTTGCAGACTTGCTTTAGATGAGCCGGTAATGCCTGAAAATATTTTTTATTTTGGACAAATACCATTAGCAGAGTATGGGCTTCCTTCTTCAAAGGATTTGGTAGAGAAAACTTCTGTATATTTTAAAGATTATAATGTTATTTTAATGGCAAACCATGGAGTAATAGTCGGGGATAGTGACCTTAAAAGTGCGTATTTAAAATTGGAATTGGCAGAATCTTATGCTCAAGTAATATTGAATACAAAGTTGCTTGGTGGAGCTGTTTTGTTGAATGATTTTCAGGTAAGTGAAATAAATTCTCTGAAAAAATAAAATGTTGTGATATAATTGTTTTGGAAAAAGAGGAATATTAGTCGTGTCAATAATGTTGGAAAATAAACAAGGATTAATTGCAGGAGATGGAACTTTACCTGTAAAAATGGCTCAGTATGCTAAAGAAAACGGTTTTGAGGTTGTTTGTATTTCTTTAGCTAAAGATAATTTGAGACAGTTAAAAAAATACTGTTCAAAAGTATATTCTTGCCATCCTGGTGAAGTTAATAGAATTGAACAAATTTTAAAAGATGAAGAAATTAAACAAGCTACTTTTTTAGGTAAAGTTCATAAAAGAGTCCTTTTACAATTGCATAAATTTGACTCTAGAGCGATTGAATTATTAAAAGCTGCTCAAAGATTGAACGATGATGAAGTTATGCTTATGATTGTAAGGGAATTTGAAAAACTAGGCATAACTGTACTAGATCAGACTATATTTATTAAAAATTGCATGATTCCTGCGGGTGTTTTAGGAAAATTAAAGCCAACAAAAGAGCAACTTGAAGATGTAAACTATGGATTTTGGCTTGCAAAGGAAATGGGCAAAATTGATGTAGGTCAATCAGTTGTTATTAAAGATAAGATGATTATGGCAGTTGAAGCTATTGAAGGTACTGATATGTGTATCAAAAGAGGTTCTAAACTTGCTAAGAAAGATGCGGTTGTTGTAAAAGTTTCAAAACCGTCTCAAGATAAACGCTTTGATATTCCTGCTATAGGTTTGAGAACTTTGAAAACTATGCAAAAATACAAGGCAAATTTGATTGCAGTAGAAGCAAATGAGACTATTATAGTAGATCAGGAAAAAGTTATTCAATTTGCAGATGATAACAATATTGTAATTATGGCTGTATAAAAATGAAAAAGATTTTTGTTGTTACCGGAGAATATTCAGGAGATATCCATGCAGGTAAGGTTGTTGAGTGCTTGAAAAAGCAGTATCCAGAACTTGTTGTTGAGGGTATTGGTGGCGAAAATCTTAGAAATGCTGGAGCAAAGTTGTTTTCTGATCAAAAAAAGATGGGTGCTGTGGGACTTTCCCCTAAAATAATCATCGATCATTTGACTCTTGGGAAACGAGTTGTAGACTATTTAACAAAAGAGTTTAAACCGGATTTGGTGTTGTTGATAGATTATGGTGCTTTTAATTTATCAATATCTAAATTTTTGAAAAAAGCAGGTATAAAAGTTTTTTATTACATTCCTCCTCAAGTTTGGGCTAGTAGGAAATGGCGGATTAATACAATTAAAAAGAATATTGATAAAGTATTGTGTATATTTCCTTTTGAAAAGGATTTATACGAAAGTTATGGAATCCCTACCCATTATTGTGGGCATCCATTAGTTTCTCAGTTGCCAGAAAAAGCGGATAAAATAGAATTTTTTGAAAAGCATGGGTTTGATATTAATAAAAAACTTGTATCAATATTTCCTGGATCAAGAGTCTTTGAGCTTAAGTATTTGATGGATGTTTTTGTAAAATCAGCAAAAGAATTGCAAAAAAGACATCCTGATTTGCAGTTTTGTATTTCTCAAGCACCAAATTTGAAAGATGATGTTTATAATAAGTATTTGAAAGATGCTTGTTTTAAAGTTATTAAAGGAGAAAATCAGGCTCTGTTAAGTGTATCTGATGCATTGATTCTCGCTTCAGGGACTGTTGCGTTAGAAGCTGCTTTGTATCAGTCTCCTATGATAATTGCTTATAGAGGACCATATTTATTTTATTTGATTTATTTATTAGTAAGATGCATAAAGATGGTATCTTTGCCTAACATAATTGCAAATAAGATAATAGTTCCGGAAATAATTGAAAATAAGGTTTCTGTAAATAACATTGTATATGAGATAGAAAAGCTTTTATTTGATAAAGGCTACAGAGAAGATAACATAAAACAATTAGGAGAAGTTAAAGCTTTATTGTCTGAAAAAATTTCTTCGGTAGAAGTTGCAAATGAGATTGCTAGAGAACTTGATTTGTAATAATCTTTAATAAAAAGTCTTATTTTGTGCAATTTTATGTGCTTTTGGGTGTTTATTTATATGTAAGGTTAGTAATTTTTAGTATGCGTATATGATAAATTCTGTTTCAAATTTGAATACTGCAGGTACTTATAATTCTCCTTTTAAGGATAAGGAGAGTAAGTATTTTTTGAATTCAAAAAAAGAGATTGAACGGGTAAAAGAGGGTGGGCAAGAAGGTAAGACTAATAAATTATCAAAAACTGTTGCAATAGGAGCATTAGTTGCAGGTTTTGGCTCTTTAGCTTTGATTAGAGGTTTTGCATCAAAAGGTGCTGGAAAATATTTAGCGAAGTTAAAACTCAAATTAGAACAGAAAATTGCTAATATAAAGGCTGGAAAAACTGCTAGTAAATTTGAAGAATTTTATATTATATCGTTAAGGGCAGTTGATTCCTTTATGAAAAAATCTGAGAGCATTAATAACATAACTTCTTGGAAAGATGTAGGATTTCAGCGTTTGATGTGGGGCAAAAACGGAAACTTTAAATTCACTAGAAAGATTCATGAGTCAGTTACTAAATTGTTTGAAAGAATTGGACGAAATACTGTTATAAATTCTTATGGAACGACAAATAAAAAATTCGAAAAGTTTTTCCAACATCTTGAAGGGATAAATTCTAAACTTGATGTAGGCTCTGCTGATAAAGTTATAAATATTAACGGAGTAGAAAAAACTCTAAAAGAGTGGCTTGCTGATGCCGCAAGTTTGAGAACAGCTATAAATACTAATATGGAAGCAGGTTTTGGCAAAGATGCGAGAATTTCAAGATATAGACAAATGCGTCATTCTGTTTCAGGCTTGTTTGATTATTTTTGGTCTAAGAATTTTAAATCAGTAAAATCGTTATATTCAAAAGATGTATGGCAGACATTTATTGCTGATGATTATATAAAAGCTGATAAAATGGCAATGGGTAACAATGTTGCAAGACTACGTCAAGCAATTACTCATGATGTGATTGATAACTATAAAGCAACAACTTTAGCTTTGGATAATATTGACAATTTCTTAGATCCTGCCGATCGTTCATCAAGGGAAATTGTAAGAAAAATAAGAAATCATTTAACTGCGTACAAAAAATTGTCAGGTACGAACGAGGCTATTGAAAGACAAAAATTGAATGAACAAATTTTGAATGAATTGAAAAATTTATCTGATAATTATAAAGAATTATTTGCAAGTCAAAAGTATAAATATACTGAAGATTCTACAAAACAAGTAACAAATTATATAAATGAAGTAAGTGAAGTAATTTCTCAAAATAAAAAAGGTCCGCTTCAAGAATTGTTAACGATCTATAAAGCTGTTTTACCTCGTGAAGATTATATTAAATTAAAAAAAGAAGTTAATAAAGCAGTTAAATCTCTTGATAAGTCAATTGATCTGGAAACGGTTCAATTCTATGATAAATTGAGAGATTTGGTTCTAGGTTCTGCGCCTACTGATGTGCTTTCAATATTATTTTCTATTGGTGCAATCGGCTATGGGTTGACTAAGGCTGATAATAAGGATGATAGAATTTCTGTTACACTTAAATCAGGTATACCGGTTGTAGCAGCTGTAGGCACTTCTTTGTATTGCAGTGCAGGTCTTGTTTCTGGTAGTAAGGCAATGTTAGTTGGTTTGTTATCAGGTGCTGTAATGAATAAAGTTGGTGTATACGTAGATGATTTTAGAAAGAATATAAAAGCAAAGCAATCTCAAGAAAACTAAAATCAAGTTCAAACATCTAATCAAATGCCTAAAATTCAACCTAAAACAGTATAGTTTTGGTAATTGTTTTTGTTATAATCGAACAACGAAGATTTCAAAAGAGGATTTTACATGTTAAATACTGAAACAATAAGATATAAACTAGAACAACGTGAGATTGATAATTTAAGTGAATTTGCGACAAAAAGTCGTTTTTCAAAAGGCCGTAAAAAACTTGAAGATGAATGTGATTTGAGAACAGCTTTTCAACGAGATAGAGATAGGATTGTCCATTCAAAAGCATTTAGAAGGTTAAAACACAAAACACAGGTATTTTTATCTCCTTTTGATGATCATTTTAGAACACGTTTGACTCACACATTAGAAGTATCACAAATTGGAAGAACTATTGCTAGAGCATTGGATTTGAACGAAGATTTAGTAGAGGCAATAGCTTTAGGACATGATTTGGGGCATACTCCTTTTGGTCATTGTGGAGAAGGAGTTTTAAATGAACTAGTAAAAGGTGGATTCCATCATAATATTCAAAGTGTCAGAGTTGTAGAAGTTTTAGAACATTTAAATTTATGTCAGGAAACTATTGATGGGATTTTGACGCATACTTGGGGCTTTACTCCAAAAACTCCAGAAGCGCAGGTAGTACAGCTCGCTGATAAGGTTGCATATATAAACCATGATATTGAAGATTCTATCAGAGCAGGTATTATTGCTGAAAGTGATTTGCCAAAAGATTGCATAAATTATTTTTCTTCTGTGCAAAGTCAGCGTTTGAATAAAATGATTCATGAAATAGTTTCTAATTCTGCAGGGAAACCTCAAGTTGCTATGAGTGAAGAGGGGTGGTACTATACAACAAAACTAAGACAATGGATGTTTGATAATGTCTATATTGATTCCCCTGCAAAATTAGAAGAAAAGAAGGCAAGAAATGTTATAAAAGAATTATTCTTTTTATACAAAGAAATGTTAAAACCTATATGTGAGGAATGTCGGATTGAAAGAATTGTAACTGATTATATTTCCGGCATGACTGATAGATACGCAGTTATGAAGTTTGAAGAAAACTTTATTCCTAAAGGACTTCAATCAGGGGCGAAGGATGATTATTTGTTCAAATTAGCTAAAATAATTGATTAATATAGGAAAATAGAATATAATAGACTTATGAAAGATGATAGAGTAAAAATACAAGGTTTAGGTGTTGATAATTTAGATTTTGAATCAGCTGTTAAATATGCAGAAAATTTGCATGGGCAGGTCGTGACTTTAAATCCTGAAATGATTCAAAATGCTGTGAAGAATAAAGATTTTGCAAAGATTGTTGAAGAAGCTGAGCTTGTGATTCCTGATGGTATTGGGGTTGAACTTGGCTTGATTATTCTAGGACATAGGGTAAGACGAATTGCAGGTATTGAGTTTGCAAGAAAAATGATTGATGTCTATTCGAAAAACGGTAGGTCTATTGGGCTGCTTGGGGCTAAACCTGATATCATTGAAAAAACTGTTGCAAATTTAAAGCAAGAAGTTGAAGGTATAAATATAAATTATATTCAGGATGGGTATTTCAAAGATGAAATGCCTGTAATTGAAGAGTTGAAGGTAAAACAACCAGATTTACTATTGGTAGCTTTGGGTTCTCCAAAGCAGGAAGAGTTAATATATAAGCTTAAAGAAATTCTTCCTAAATCTTTAATGATAGGAGTAGGTGGAAGTTTTGATGTTTGGTCAGGTGTTGTAGAACGAGCTCCTCAAATATATCAAAAATTATGCATAGAGTGGTTGTATAGGACTTTAAAAGAGCCAAAACGTTTTAAAAGAATATTCCCTACGTTGCCTCTTTTCGTCTTGCAGGTGTTGAAAGAAAAGTTTACAGGGAGAGTTTAATATGTTGAATAATGCTGAAATTGATGAATTAAAAAAGTTAGCTAATGAAAATAGACAAAATGTTATAAAAATGGTTTATAACGCTCAGTCAGGGCATATTGGTGGAGCGCTATCTTCTGCAGATATACTTACTGTTTTGTATCATAAATGTATGAAAACTGTTCCGGGATGGAAAGATAATAAAGATTTTTCAAATAGAGATCGTTTTGTTTTATCTAAAGGACATGTTTCTGCTCTTTTGTTTAGTGTCCTTTCTCAATTGGGTTATATTCCAAAAGAAGAGTTAATGACTTTTAGGATTATGGGCTCAAGGTTACAAGGACATCCTACTCCGGTTTGCCCGGGAGTTGAAGTTGCTACCGGATCATTAGGGCAAGGTCTTTCTATTGCTTGTGGTATGGCAACTGGCTTGAAGTTAGATAAAAATCCGGCTAAAGTTTTTGTCTTAATGGGAGATGGCGAAACTCAAGAAGGAAGTGTATGGGAAGGTTTTATGCATGCTGCGCATCGAAAACTGGATAATTTAGTTGCTATAATTGACCGAAATGGACTCCAAATTGATGGTTTAACCGAAAAAGTGAAAAATGTTGCTCCTTTAGATGAAAAAATAAAAGCTTTTGGTTGGGATGTTATAGAAATTGATGGGCATGACATTGCTTCGATATATGATGCAATAGAAAAAGCTGAGTCAAATTCAAATCCTACTGCTATTATAGCAAATACAATCAAGGGTAAAGGAGTTAGTTTTATGGAAAATAATGCTGATTGGCATGGTAGGGCTCCTAAAAAGGAAGAATTTGAACAGGCTATTGCAGAATTAACTGTATAGTGTGGATGTATATAGTTATAAACATTTGCAAGAGTGGAATAATATATTTACATCTAAGGTATAGTTTTTTATATAAAAATTGCAGGGAAATTAAGAGTATGAAAAATAAATTAATTAAAGCTTTTACTTTATCAGAATTAGTTGTTGTAATGCTAGTAATAGCTGTTGTAGTTGCTGTGAGTATAAAAATTACAAAAACTAAGTTTGATGTATTAATTTCATATACTTACTATTCTGCATTTAATACTATAAAGACTGTTACTGGTGAAATTATGGCTGGTTATGTTAGTGAAGATAGAAGCCAGGCTGATATTGAACATGGGTGTACTGGCCTGCAATATTGGAATGAAACAACAGGTACTTGCATAAATCGTCCTGCATCTTTGCCACAAAATGGGACTAAATTTTGTGAAATGTTTTTAGATAGTGTGAATATTAAAGATGGAGATTGTACTGGTGCAGGCCCCTTGGCAATAACTACTGCTGCTAATAATAGTGATTTTAGTAATCTTGAACCTGATATTGTTTTGAAAAATGGTATAAAATTGTATAATCTACATAATGATCCTACGAATATTGCTCAATTAAACGGTAATAATCCTATAGCAATAGATTTTAGTGGATATAAGTTTGCTAGTAATTTTAATATAAATAAATTTACAAATATTATTAGTAGTGCGTTTATTTTACCATCATATGCTTATGAAGGTGATAGTTTAGATTTTACGAATTTGCCATCAAGAGGTTATACAGTATATGCAGATGTAAATGGAGATTCTGGAGACTCTATTTTATATGAGGATGTATTTCCTTTTTACATAACTCTTTCAGGAACTGTTGTCCCTGCTTTTGATTCAAATATTGAATCTGGAGGAAATTCAAAATCTGAACTTGAGGTAAGTTTAAGTTACGATGATTATACTTCTGGTAGTAGAGTAAAAAAATGGATTTTAAAAAGTGTAAGTTTTCAGGAAGCTGCATGTACTGCAGGTTATGTAAGAACAGGTTTTTATTGTAGTGGAATTAATGTCGATGCAAAATGTCTGAATCAAGATGCTAATTGTCAATTAGTTATAATTAAACCGTTGAGAAATTAAGGAATTAATATAATGATATATGATAAAATTGAAAATATAAAAAATTACAATCTACCTAAGTGTGTAGTGGATTTTTTAGGGAGATTAAATTCTAACTTGCCTTTAGGAAGAATAAATTTGTCTGAAGATTGTTTTGTAAATGTAGAAGAGTATTATACAAAGTCGCATGATAATTGTTATTTGGAAAACCATAGAAAATATATGGATATTCAGATAGTTCTTTCAGGAGTTGAACGACTTGATTTTACTGATGTTGTAGATTTGTTGGTAAAAGAGGAATATGATGAAAAGCGTGATATAGAGTTTTTCTACGTTCCTAAAAAGACTATTAATACTGTTGTTTTAAAAGATGGAGTATGCGCTATTATACATCCAAGCGAAGCTCATATGCCTCAGATGAACTATCTTAATGCGTCATGCAAGATAAAAAAAGCAGTTATTAAAATCAAAGTTGATTAGTTAAAAAACTTTTGTTTATTTTCAGCTACCTGAGAATTATCTAATCTATTCAAATTAGGCTCAACTAGTTTTTCAATAATAACTTTTTCTACAAATTTATCAATCGGTTTTATTGCTAATCCAAGGGCAATAAATCCTCCAATTGTTTTTAACATTTTTGTACTTTTCAACAAACGACTCTTTTCAAACTTTTGAATAACGTCTGCTGCTGCGTTTTCTAAGTATTTACCGCTAATTTTTGGATCTTTGTCTTGTTTATATGTATTTTGTAGTTTTATAAAATGATCATATAGTTTAGTTGACAATTCTTTAGGTTTTTTATTTTGAGTTAGATTGTCATGCAAATCAAAAATTCGGTCTATACACTTGTCAGCGTATGCTGTAACTTTTTCTTTTTCTGTTTTAGCCATAGCCTCAGGGTGTCTACGTTTGAATATCATCTTGAAGAAAGATTTTATAGGGTTTTCAAATTTACTTTCTCTCATCAAGTTTTCACGTTTGTGACCAAGTTGTTCGAAAAATTCTTTTTTAAATTCTTCTTTTTGTCCTTTGTATTCAGAAAGTTCTCTTCTGCTGATAAAATCAGAAAGGAAGTTTGTGATTTCTTCTTTAGTTTGTAACGAAATACCATCTTTGCCTGCGATCGCGGCAACAGATGCAAGTTTTTGTCCAGCAATAACCGCTCCTGTAGGCATTAGGACACTTGCTAAACCTTGGAATATTGCTTGTTTAGTACCGCGTTTAGCATCTGGATTGTATGAATCTTTATCTGTTTTATATTTATCATATACGTCTGCACCAATATATAAAAGAGCTGGTGCCCATAGTGCAAGACCAAGTTTAGGTGCAACTTCACTAATTGCAGCTCCTATTTCATTTGTATAAGCAAGACCTCTTGCTGGCCATTGAACTAGTGGGTCTTCATATGTCTTTAGAGCCGGTTTTTCTTCTTTTTTAGCTTCTTTTTGGCTTGATGTAAATGCTAATGTCTTTGTGTTTGCATTAACGTTGGTTGGGGTTAATTTAATCAAAATAATTCTCCTACAAGTCAAATTTTACTACTATCACACCTTTGTACTTATTTATAATATTCAAAAATAAAAATAATTGCTATTTTTTTGAAAAATATTAATATAACTTAAAATATTTATTTCGTGCTATTATTGATAAATGGATTTGATGTTTAGAAGTATTAATTGTGACGCATTTGAAAATATTTATAAAGATCTACTTAATCAGTTTCCAGTTAAGGAGTTAAAAACTTATGATGAGTTTTTAGAGTTGTTAGGGACTGATGAGTACAAAATCTATCAGGTGATTGATAATAATGTTGAAGTAGCTTATGTGATTTTATTTGAAGATAAAGTTCATAAAGTTATTTGGCTTGATTATATTGCTGTTTTTACGGAATTTCATTCTTTAGGCTATGGATCGAGAATTCTTGATGGATTAAAATCTTTGTATCCAGATTATACTGGATGTTATCTTGAGGTAGAAAAAGTAAATTCAGATGATATTACGACTGTAAGACGAGTCAAGTTTTATAAAAAGAATGGAGCAGAAAAGCTGGATATCAATTATATTTATCCGAATAATTATGGAGGTTTAGAAATGGATTTGTATTTTATTCCATATAAGGAAGTCTCTGTTGGAAAAGAATTTTCAATACATGTTATTCAATATGTTTTTAGTAAATTGCATAACAATATTTTGTGTATTAATGATATTTTAACTAAAATTTTAGAATAATTTGGATTGACTTTATTTTTTTTGTATGTTAGTTTTTGTTTTGCGAAAGGAATTTTATTAAATGTCAACAAATTATGTCCAAAATCAAGCTTGGTGGTGTCTGTTTTTTAAGACAGGCGTTTTTTGTTGGCGATAATTTAAGATAAATAATCGGTTTGATAAAAATACCTGTCTTGAGAGACGGGTATTTTTTTGTAGCTTATTTTAAATTATGAAAGGAATTTCTTTATGCAAATAAATAATGTTGATAGAACAAGTTTTAAAAATAGTACTGCTTTGGGGACAGGTTATAGTATTGCTAAAAAAGTTATTGCTGTACAGGAGGGTGGAGCCGGTCTATCTCATGTGAAATTTTTTCAAGATACAATGACCGGTTTGGTTCCAAAGGCTGTTTTTGCAAGAAGTAAAGCTGATCTTACAGAAAATTCTTTCTTAGAACTTGCGGAGTCGGGGCTTGTATATTATTGCCCTACATTATTGGGTGAAAATGTATTTAGAAAATTGTATTCTAAGAATTTATCAAAAGATTTGAAAAAACAAATATCAGTACCTGCAGTAGATTTATTGAAGTCTAAAAATGTAGATAATAAAAAGTTATTGCCGGTAAAGGCTGCTTTAGCTTTAAGTGGATTAGCTATTCCTTTGATTGAATTTACATTGAATTATATTAAAAATCTTATGACACTTAAATTATTTAAACAAGGAAATTTTGATAATATTGCAAATCTAGACAAATCTCAAAAAAAAAATAAAGAGTTAAATAGTAGAGTAGAAAAAAGTGCCAAAAGAAATATCAAAAAAGCATTTTCTATATTTTTAGGATCATTAGGTCTGAGTGCTTTGTTGGTAAGCAAGGGCAAAGATTCAAAGTTGTTGCAAAATTTATCAGAATTGGTACTTGCTCCAGGGACAAAATTGTTTGGGAAAAAGCCTAAGAGCGAGAAGTTTTTTAATAAATATTTTAGTCTTGATTTCGCAGACAATAATGGGAAGTTAACGATGAGCAAGGGACAGCTTACATCTTGTGTTTTGATTGGTGGAGCAGGTTACTTTGGTGCTTCTAAAGATAGAGGTAAGCAAAATTTTCTTGAGACTCTTTTTAGATTCCCGATTGTAGGGTTTTATATTATCACAGGTAATGAGCTCTTAGAAAGTGGTTTCAACAAACTATTACAGAAAAAAGGTGTGTGCAAAGATATTATCAAAAAAGATAATAGTGTAGCAAAATTAGATGAGCTTAAACAAATTGCAACTAAAATAGCACAAGATAAATCTCTTAATGCAACAGATGTATATAAAAAGTTGTTAAAACAAAAGTTTTTAATAGCTTCTGTTCCAATGCTTTTTGGTATCGGAGTAATGGGATTTTTTATTGCAGGGACATCAAATTTATTTACCAAGTATAGGTATAATAAAGAAAAAGCTTTACAAAATTCTAAAAATTAATTAATATGATTTTATGGAATATATTTTGGTGCTGTCAACAATTGATGATGAAAAACGAGCTAAAGAGATTTCTAAAATGGTTGTAGAATCTAAGTTAGCAGCTTGTGTGAATATTATCCCGAATATTACATCAATCTATTCGTTGAAAAATGAAATAATTGAAGATAGTGAATATTTAATGATAATGAAAACAAAAAGTGGATTGTTTTCAGATTTAAAAGATTTTATTGTAAAGCATCATCCTTATGAAGTCCCTGAGGTTGTCTCACTGGGTATTGATCAAGGACTTGATAAGGATTTAAATTGGATTGATAATACAACGAGAGATTAATGTCGGAGTGGTGAAATGGTAAACACGTGCGTTTCAGGTGCGCATGGAGAAATCCTTGAGGGTTCAAGTCCCTTCTCCGACAATTAAAAAAAGGATAACTAGAGTTATCCTTTTTTTAATATGCTTGATTGGTGAGGGCTTTAATCCTTTTTAGCGGGTTCAGCGGGAGCGAGCTGAGGCTGGAGTGTTTTTGTTTGGAGTGATAAAATCACGAAAACAAAACACGGAATTGCCGTTAAACGCGAGCGACCAAGACAAGTCCCTTCTCCGACACCATAATAATGTTGGTATTGTATCTTTTTATCCTTTTATTTAGGTGAAAGTATAACTTATAAACTTATATAAGTTTATATTTGTAATTTAGGAATATCTTTAAGTATAATATATTTGTATTTGTTAGAGTTAATAATATTTACTAGTAATACAATCCAGTTTTTTAATGAATCTTCATAATTTAGCAATTTTTAATATTTTTTATTTTAAAAATAGTAATTTATCAAATTTTAAGGAAGTTTTGAAATGAATATTTTAGCAGCAAGTAGTTTAAATTCTCCAAAGTATCAAATGAATAAGAGTTATTCCAGTCCAAGTTTTCGTGGAGATAGATTATATAGTCTTAAAGAAGTTATTGATGCTTCTGTAGTAGCAAAGCAAGATGTCGCAAATGGAGTAGAAAAACTTGTTAATAAAATAAAATTTTTAAATAAAATTGTAGGTGTTAATGATAAAACTTCTAAACCGGTAGTGACTCAATTAGGTGATGCATTGGTTTATATTAATATGGATAAAACTCTTAAAGGTAAGACAAAAATAAATATTTTTACGGATACAAAAGGAGTCGTGTTTAGGTATCCTGGTTATGGGTACTCTTATGAAAAAGTTGAGAATCCTCAATTAGAAAGACAATGCTTGGATATTGTAATATCTGACAAAGATGGCAGGATGTCTCAAGGTTTGTTGAGTACAATAGATGGCAGTTGTACAAATTTTGAACGTGATCTGAAATCTGGTAAGAGAAGTGCTGAGGGAAGATATTTTCGTTTTAATCCTAATATTAATGAATGTGTAGATCAAAAATTTGAGATGAATGATTTTGGTTATGAAAAAAGTGGGCTTACTATAAGGGAAATTTTTAAGAGTTTGTTTGCGAAATTGTCGTTGGTTAAGCCTGATATCAATTTGACTAAATAGTTATTCGTTGTTTTTTAAGATTTCAAGTAGCTTTCTAGCTGTATAGGAATACTCTCTTTTATATTCGCCTTCTTCGTGATGTTTTTTTACACTTTGGATTGGAAAATATTTATTAGTTTTGTCGATATAAGTTAAGAATGTGTCTTTGTCTGTAGTTAACCCAACTTTTTCGGCAGCCTTAAAGCATTTTTTATCAATTTCTTTTAGGGAACTTAATAACTGTTTTTGCTCATTAGGAGGAAGTAGGTCAAAAAATTCTGGCATTAATGTAAAATCACTTATTACGGCAACCATATCCATGTAGGAATTTTGGTATTTTGAATTATCTTTTGCAAAATAATCGATGAAGTGAAATTCTTCTTTATTGAAATCTATGAGAAGATTGTTTGGATTTATGCAGTCTGTTTTGAATCCAATATGTGGGTCTCCATTATATTTAGGTGTTGTATCAAGAATTTTAACTTGATTAGCCAAGTCATCAAAAGCTTTTTGGCTCATTTGGGAAATTTTAGTTATATTAAAGAAATAATTAATCGCTTGTTCTGGTTCAATGTTTTGAGGACGTCCTGTTTCTTGATTATAGATTGTCTTTGACCAGTTATAAATAGAGTTTGGCCTACCTGTAACTTTTTTAAGTAAAATAAATCTTTTATTTTCTGGATTAACCCAAACCGGTTGGCCTAAATTTACGTTGTCTGGAAAAATCCCTAATGGAATTTTACTAGATTCTATAAGTTTATCATGATTTAGTATTTTTAGAACATATTCATCTAGAAACGGTAAGTTATAAACTGTAGAATTAGCCCCACTACCAAGTATTTCAGTTTCTTGAGGATGTGTCATAAATTTTGTAAGTTTTTCAAAGTTGTCATCAGTACTAAGTGCTTTTTTTAAAAAGTCTGGCAGCGATTTAGCTAATGGTGTATCAGGAAGGCTAGGTAGCATATCTTTTGTAATAGTGCTTTGTATAGCATGATTTTGAGAAGGCTTTTTTATGCTGTTGTAAATATAGATCCCTGTTCCTAAAATAGCTAGAGCAGTAGCTGCATAAGCAGAATTCTTTATTATTCTTGAATTTGTTTTTTGATCCTTTTCTTGCTCTGTTCTTTTTTCGATTTGATTTGATGTAAAATTATTAAAATGATTTTTTGAAAAACCGCAATTTACACTAAAAGAAACTCTCATATTTATCCCTATTAAAATTTTTATCCAACGACATTAATAATTTTACATCTAAAATAAATAATGTCTAGAATGTTTGTATTAATCTTTTAATACATTGTATATATGATTACATTAAACGCTTTTGAATTATAATTGTTTTGTTGTGTTAATCAGGAGGTTTTTGAGATGGGTGATAATCTGCATACGTATTATGAGTTTGACGAGAGTGAGTCTATTTGGAAAATAGATGGTCCAATTGGCAGAAAGGATTTTATTTGGGCACAATTGGCTGTTTTATTTTTTGTTGTCCCAGTAATTTTATTAAAATTGATTGGGCTTGCAGTACTTTTATTTCCTGTTGTAATAATTTTGTTATTGGTCGGCTTTTGGTTATCTTTTGCAGCATTTTCAAAACGTTTTTATGATTTGTTTGGAAGTTTAAAAGTTGGAGTTATTTCCTCTATTGTATTGACTATTTTATGTGGTGTGATTCCGTTTATTGGATTGATAATGCTTTTGGTAGGAGTATTTGTTCCTGGAAAATTATTAATACCTGAAAAAGAAGCTTAGTTAAACTTCTTTTTTGTTTTTACTTGAAATAGGAATTAAAATAGTTTATACTACTTTATGAAAGAACGGAGGAGTAAATAATAAAAAAATTTAATTTAGGGGGGGGGGCACTTCTCAAGGCTTAGTTAGCTATGTCTCTTTCTCTTTAAAAAATACAAAAAAAAATTATGATGCACCTATTAAACAATATTTAAAAGGTTGGAAATATGCGTTTACTTTAGCAGAAGTGTTAATAACTTTAGGTGTTATTGGTGTTGTTGCAGCTTTAACATTACCTTCTGTTATACAAAAATATCAACACAAAGTTTTAGCTTCTCAATTAAAAAAGGCTGCGAGTATTCATTCTCAGGCCATGCTTCAGACAAAAAATTCATTGGGTGTTGCTGATTTTAAAAAAACATTTGTTGAGTATGATAAAGCCAATAATTCTTTTCCTTATAGAGAGTTGCTTATAGATGAGTATAATAAGATTATGAAAGTAGCAGGTAAGTGTACTTATACTATTTCTCCGCGTAATTACAATAATACGAACGATGCCTATATGGATATAGGTGCTACTGCTAAACCAAAGTACCTCGCTCCGGATGGTTCCTGTTTTCAGTTAGTTCTTAATGCAGGTACAATTGGTATAACTGTAGATGTAAATGGTGCTAATAAACGTCCAAATAAACTTGGGCATGACATTTTTCTGTTTTATGTAGATGATAATGACTTTCTAGTACCAATGAAAACAACAAATAATTTGACTCAGGATGAAGTAGATGCACTCCCTAATCGAGATCCTAGCTCAGGAGCTAGTGCTTCTCAAATAGCAGGTGTAGAACAGAGAGGTTATCCTTGTACAACTAAAAATAATCAAAAAGGTAATGGTATGGGGTGTGCTTGGTATGCATTGCAAGATATTTGTCCTGATGATCCAACAAAGAAGTATTGGGAATGTCTACCATAGATTTAGGCCATAATAACGCTATGTTTAAATATTGTCGGATATTTAGTTATAAATTTTGGAATTATATTTATGATAAAATTTAACTATGGTTAAATGCTTACTTATATGTTTATTTGTTCTTTTACAAGGAGTATGTTGTTTTGCTTATGAAAAGCAAAATGATGAGTATTCCTGTGGTGTGGTAAGTGCTTTTAATCTCATAAAAGATAAATGCCAAGATTGTAAAAATAGTGAAATTTCGGAGTTAAGTAAGTTATTAAAGACGAATGAGAATGGCACTACAACATTCAATCTCTGTAACGGATTAAAAAAATATTTTGCAAATCAAATGATTGATGCTGATATCCAATACTATGGAATTAAAAAGGTTCATAAATTTAAAGAAAAACAAAACTTAGATTTAAAAACGATAGAGCAATACTTGACTGACGGTTATTCTGTAATTATCAATGTTGGAGTTTATAAAAAGTCAAATAATTCATATATTAGGCAATATGGGCATTATGTAAATCTTATTTCAATAAATGATAATGATTTAAAAATATTTGATCCCTATGACAAAGAAAATGAATTTTCATATTGGCAAATCAAACAAAAAAAAATAAATTTGCAAAATATCAATGATAATGAAAAGTATGAAAAGTCTGAAAACGCGTTATATGTTATTCTTACTCCTATAAATTATTGTGAAAAAGATGAATATGCCATAATTAACGGGATTATATTTGTAAAAATTTTGGATGAATAGGGTTTGTATAAACTATTAAATGATTTGATTATAGTTTTTAAATAAAAAAGACCTTATTAAAGGTCTTTTTTATGGTGCCGATGGCCGGAGTCGAACCGGCACGAGGTTGCCCTCACAAGATTTTGAGTCTAGCACGTCTACCAATTTCATCACATCGGCTTATGCATTTGTCATGATTATATAATATCAAAAACATTTCAAATTTCAAATAAAATTTTTATATTTTTTTGATTATCCAATTAATTTTTTATATAGAGACTTTTATTAACTTGATTTTATTTAATTATATTTATAAAGTTGAGGATTTGGTTTATATGTATAAAAGAATATTACTATTTACTTTTTTTATGGCTTTATTTATTTTACCTTGTAACGCTGCAGTAATGGAGGGTGGAGTTAGCAAGACTGGGATAGGAGAACAAAATCGGATCATTGATAATCAGACAAATATGCCTGTACCGAATGCAACTGTCTCTATTCCAAAGCAGAATTATTCAACTACTACTGATAACAATGGGGTTTTTAATTTGAATACTCAGATTAATGGGCCTCAGATTTTGTCCGTAAAAAAAGATGGTTATAGGCCTTTTTCTTTAACAATTGATGATAAAATTGCTTCTGTTCCTATGGTGGTTGCTATAGAAAAAAGTAATATTCAAGATATTATTCTTTCTGCTGAAATGTTTCACCTAGGTGATGATAATTATTCTAATGCTTCTGCGAATTCTACAGAATTTAAAGGTAGAGCTTTGGGCCCCTATTATTCAAAGACCTTTAAAATGCCTTCGGTTTCTAAATCTGAAAAAATTTATCTAGTAATTGGCTCAATTATTGGTATAGATACTATGATGGCTAAAAAAATGGGACAGAATAAAGTTTTAAACTCTTATGCGTCAGCTCCTGAGGTGTATTTTAATGGTACAAAAATTTCTGAAATTCAGCTCAATGGAGATGGCCAAAGAATTTTACTACCTTCTAATTTAGTTAAACCAGAACAAAACAATGAAATAACTATTAAAACAGGTCGAAATCTTACTCAACATGCGTATATTGATTATGATGATATTGAGCTTATGAATATATCGATACAGTCAGAATAATAAAAAAGACTAACTTAAGTTAGTCTAAATTAAGGGAAAAAGGGAAAGGAAAAATAAAAATTTTTTTTATAAAAACAAATTCCTCTATAAATCTTGCGTAAATTCCATTTAGTAAAATTAATGGAGGAATTTGTTTTATTAACCGAAAGTTTTGAAAGTAGATTCAGTATTCTTTTCAATAACTTTTTGAACAGCGTCCATTTCGGTTTGTATAGCATCTTGTTCTGTATCTAGTTGTTTTAATCTTAATTCAAGGTTTTTGTCTTCAGCTTGAACAATTTCAATTTTAGCGTTAATTTCTTGAATAGACTGATCATATTGATACTTATCATATTCATATTGGTTCATCGCATCATCGTAAGCCGCTTGATCAGTAGTAGTATTTGTAGTTAATGAATATGTAATTTCATCATCAGTACCAGGGTTAAGAGTAATGTTAATTAATCTTCCAGAAGAATCTTGTTCAATTCTAGCCGGTACTCCTTTGTGTTCTTCAGTTTTTTGTGCAGAACCAATAGTATAAGCCGGAATATATGATTGAGAAGCTCCGTTGTCAGAATAAGTAGCTTTATCAACATCATCTTTTTTATAGAAGTATGGAGAGTAAGTTTTAGTAGTAGAATTAAATACGTATCTTACTTGCCAATCTGCATTTCCATATTGACTGTTTAAAAGTTTAACATATTGATCTTCTTCAGTTTTTAATTTCGCAATTTGAGGTTTAGATAAAGTTTTAAGATACTCATCATTTCCAGTATAATTGCCTTCATCATCAGTGGTAATAGAACCAAGAGTTCTTAATTCTTTAGAACCAACAGAGTGAGTGTAGTATTTGCCGTTGATAAGAGAAGCAGAGTTAGTAATAACATTGCCATCATCATCAGTCATAGTGTATACATTAGAATATACTTTGTTAACATTACCACCACTAGTGTTATATTCATAAATACCGTTTTTATCAGTGTATTTACCGTCTTTAAGAATAATGCCTTCTTCAACCTTTTTGCCATCAATTACAATAGCATATGTATCGTCAGCTTGTTTTTCTAAAGTAGCATTTTCATAATTTGCAGCAACTGTATTGCTTGCAGTGTATGAAGAATCAAGTTCTTTTTCAGTGATGATAGAAGATCCAGCAGAAACAGCTGCAAAATCATCAGTCCAAGAAGAAGTATAACTAACTATGTAAGTACCATTTGCTTGAGCAATTAATGAAGTAATATTATTAGTTAAAGCTCCATCGTTAAAAGAATATACAGTTTTAGTGAAATCTTGAATAGAAGGTGGAGTAGGAACTGTCATACCTAACAACTGATTGTAGTAGTTAGCGGATTGGTTAGACAATGCAGTTCTTTGTTGATTGACTTGTTGTCCTTCATATTCAACATTTGTCTTTCTAGCTGTCAAGCCCAAGAAACGAGCTTGAGATGCTGCCATACCCATGACAATCTTTCCTTTCTTCTTTGTCCCTTATGTCTTCTTCTACGGAATATTCATGGATTTTCTTTAATAATTTAATTAAATAACTTAATATTTCTTAATAAAAATCATCCGTTTAGTTGATTTTATTAAGCATTAAAATAGAGATATCCCTTATTATTATTTTAGATAGAAGTTATAAAATGTTTTTTAAAGTATTAATTACTGTATCTAAAGCTCCTTGATGCTCATTAAATATTTTTTTACTATTTTCACAACTTTGTTGATAATAATTTTTATCAGATAGAAGTCTATGCATTTGTTCTTTTAGTTCTTCAGGATTTTTTACTATCTTTGCAGAGTTTGCTTTTGAAAGTATTGCATATATATCTCTAAAATTATGTATGTTTGGACCTGATATTGTTGGTTTATCATATACGGTAGCTTCAAGAGGGTTGTGGCCTCCTGTCTTATTGAAGCTTCCTCCAATAAATGCAAAATCGCATATTGAATACATTTTGCCCAATTCTCCAAGTGTATCAAGGATTATTATGTCGTTATCAGTAAATTTTACATTGTCTGATCTAAAACCAAAATTCAATCCTGTTTGTTTTGCTAAATCTGCAGCGTGTTGAGCCCTTTTTAGGTGACGAGGAGCAACAAGCAGTTTTATATCATTGATTTCTTTTTTTAATGCTTCAAATGCATTTATGACAATTTCATCTTCGCCCTGATGGGTACTGCCTGCAATAATTACCCTATATCCATTTTGCCCAATATCTATTTGATTTTTTTGCTTTTTTATGTCAAACTTTAAATTTTTCATTACAGATGTTTTTTGTTGGTCTGCTCCTATTTGGATAAGTTTTCTTTTATCATCTTCACTTTGTGTAAGTATTCCTTCATAGTTTTTTAATACTTGTCTAAAAAATGGTTTAAAGAATTTATAAGCATTAAAAGTTGAGTCAGAAATTCTTCCATTAATTACGTATAGAGGTATATTTCTTCTTTTGCAATGATATGCAAACGTAGGCCATAGTTCTGTTTCTGCAATCATAACTACAGATGGATTAATCCGATTAAGAAACTTTCTTACGCAAAATGGTATGTCAAAAGGGAAATATGTAATAAAATCTGCAATATTTTCAAATTTTTTATGAGCTATTTCTTGACCTGTCTTTGTCCCTGTTGTTACTACAAGTTTATATTCAGGAAATTCTACTTTAATTCTTTTGATTAAGTTTTCTAGTGCATTAATTTCTCCGACAGAAACTCCATGGAGCATAATAACTTTTTCTCCAAGTTTAGGATTTTCAAAAAAACCTAATTTTTTGTCCCAACCATAAAGATATTTACCTGCAATAACCCTTATTAGGTAGTAAAAAGGCAAAGTGAATAAAAATAATATTGTAGAAATTATTCCATATATAAACATAACACCTGTAATTATATAATAAAAATAATATTGTGAATATAATATATTAATTACTTATTAAAAGTGTCTGAAATACAATCATATTAAGAAAAATTATTATTGACAATTGCTGTTAAAATCTTTATTATATTTATATGGCAATAGTATATTTAAGTTTAGGTTCAAATAGCGGAGACCGCATTGGGTATATTCAACAAGCTACTGGTCTATTAGGGGCAGTTGATGGTATATCTATTGTTAGAACTTCTGCGTTTTATGAAACAGAACCTTGGAATATGGATTCTGAGGTTTGGTTTGTTAATGCTGTTGTAGAGGCAAAAGTTTCTTTGTCTCCAGATGAACTTCTTGCTGAGTGTCAGAGGATAGAAAATCAATTAGGGCGCAAAAGAGAAAATTCTGATAAGTATGAAGATAGGACTATTGATATAGATATACTATTTTATGGTAAGGAGATTATAAATAAAGAAAATCTTGTTGTTCCGCATAAATTTGTTCATTTGAGGGCTTTTACTTTGGTGCCTTTGTTGGAGTTGATTCCTGATTTCGAGCACCCTGTATTGCACAAGTCTATTGCTGAATTACATAATGATTTAGAAAATCCAGAAATGGTGTTTTTATATGGTACTAGAGTTGAAATCTAAAATAGCCATAATTGGTGCAGGACCTGCAGGGTGCACTTGTGCTTATTATTTGCAGAATGAGTTTGAAGTTACTTTGTTTGACATTGCGTCTCCCTTGAGAACTATTTTACCAACTGGCGGTGGAAGATGCAATTTGGCATATGGTGAATATGATTTCAGGGAATTGGTGAAAAATTATCCTAGAGGTGAGAAGTTTTTATATTCCGTTTTTTCTCGTTTTTCTACTGCTGATACTATTTCCTTATTTGATGAAATTGGTGTGGATACTTATATGCAGGATGATTTTCGAATCTTTCCTACATCGAATAGCTCTGCAGATGTAAGAAATAAATTTCTTGATGCTTTAAAGCAGGTCAGATTTATTAAAGAGAAAGTTTTGCGTGTCGACCGTGTGAATTATTTATTCAAGGTTGTTACTGACATGGCAAGTTACAATTTTGATAAAATTGTTATTGCAACTGGAGGGCATGCTTCGTACAATTTGATTAAGTATCTTGGACATAAAATAGTTGATCCAGTCCCTGCTTTGGTTGCATTGAAAACTAATGAAGATTTTTCTTCAGTAGCAGGTGTTGCTCTAAAGAGTGTTAGAGCTGAGTTTGGAAGTAAAAAATCTTTAGTTGGAGATATTTTATTTACCCATAAAGGAGTATCAGGTCCTTTGATTTATAAAATTTCATCTTTGATGGCTAAAGAAGCTTTTCCTTATAATATTTATATTGATTTTGTTGGAGATATTGATTTTCAAGATGTTTTAAATAAAAACTCACATAAAGATATAAAAAATATTTTGGCAGAATTTATTCCAAAATCATTTGCAGAGTTTGTATTGACTAAGTTACATATTGCTATGGATTTAAAAGGGCACAAGATTAATGCGCAGATAAGAGATAAAATTTTGAATCAATTACAAAATTATCAGGTACAAGTTGTAGCTCCAGTAAAAGATGGAGAGGTTGTTACTTGTGGTGGTGTATCTCTTGATGAAATTAATCCGAAAACTCTTGAATCAAAACTTCAGCAGGGGATATATTTTTGTGGTGAAGTACTTGATATAGACGGTTTTTGCGGTGGCTTTAACCTGCAGAATTGTTGGTCTACAGGTTATATTGCCGCAAAAGGTGTTATGCAGTCTTAGATAAAGTGTTTTGTTCTTTAGCTAATTGTTTTTTCGCTGCTTCAGCTACTTTATATTCTTTATTATTCGGTATTAAGTATCTTGATGCTATCATCATAAGTGGAGCTCCTATACCTAGGGCTGATATACAAATTCCCATGTTTTTGAAGATTGCATTTCTTTTTAGTTTTCTTACTTGTTTCATGAATTGGTCAATATCTTGGTTTTCTGAAGCCTTTAGAAGTTTTCCGAATCTGTCTTTTAAACTTTTGAAGTCTTCAATATCTATGTATTTTCTTGTATCAATTTTTCCTGATTTTTTATCAACTTGTACAATATCAGCTTGTTTTGCCATTTTTACAATGAAGTTGTCGCTATTATTGTGGATAAATCTATATACATCTGCATCTGATGGGTTTTGTGCAAGTATTTTTTCATATTGTTCAATACTGTTTTTTAAAGTTCCATCTTTTAGTGCTTTATCCAGATCTTTATTTTCAATAATTCTTGAATCAAAATTTATTGGAATATTATGTTTTTGCATTGCTCTGTTTTCAAAGAATTTTTGGAATACAGGACCAGCAAAGTACATAAAGCCCCAAGTTGTTCCCTCTTTGATTGAGTAGTTAATAAATTCTTGTTTGCTTTCAGAGTTTCTCAATCTTTCTTCTGTGATTACACCATCTAAAATCATAAGATTTTTTACAGGGTTAATCATGAAATCTTGGAATCCACCTTTGAAGCTTATATTTTTGTTGTTTGATTGCTTGCTTTGATCTGTGGTTTTGTTACTGTTTTGTTGTTTTAATTTCTCTTCTTTAATTGCTTGTTGTAATCTGTGATGTTGTCTATATTTCGTTAAACCTAAATAAGATACAACTGTTAATGCTGTAGAAATTCCAAATTTTGCGATTGAAAGGTTTTTTGTAAAATTAGGATTTTTTATAGCTTTCTCTACGCTGTTTTTAAGATTATCAGGAGTTTTTTCTAATAAAACATTTAAAACTTCTTTATTTTTGAAATTTCTAACATCGAATTCGGGGTCTATTTTAAGAGCTTTGTATAACGTTAAGTCGGTTAATTTCTTGAAGAAAGGTATTCCGCCAAGCCAGATAGCTTGTGTTCCGAACTCATCTATAAATCTGTCTTCACCTTCTGTTTTTTTGCCGGTGATGTATGATCCGGCTGTCATACCTACACTGTTTGCTACGTCTTTTATTGCTAGTGGAACAAGTGAACTGTTACTTCCTAGGGTTGAATATATATTGCTTGAATTTATGCCTAAGCCTATTGCAACGCTTTTTATTGCTGAAATCATTTCTATCCTTTTACTTTCCTGCGTGATTATTTTGACACGCAATTACTACATACTATAGGCCCCAAATTAAATTCATAAGTTTCACGATTGGGGCATTCGCTTTGATGTTTTTGCTTCGTCGTAATCTTTGTGTCATATTTTACCTTTCTTTTTTCTTAAAACGTCTAAAAATATTTATTGCTTGTAATGTGTATAATTTTTACTTTTATTTACAAAAAATAAGACCTTTTAAAAAGGTCTTGTTTAAAATATTAAAAACACCACGAAAAGTAAGTACTTAATTAATAAACAAGCCTTTTAAATCTTTTACTATTCGTCGGTATTGATTGATAACTATTTGCATACTTGTATTATATATTAAAAATTTTTGTTGTAAATCATGAAAAATTCATGATACTATTTTTTCATTAGGGAGAGGAGAGAATAATGATATTATTTTGTGTATCTTTTTTGCTGATTTTTGTAACATCTTATATGATTGCTTCCATGTTTGCAGATAATAAATCTGAGTTTGGTATAATTTATCTTTTATTATCAGCTTATGCAAATGTTATTGCTACTATTGAAGTTTTATCATTATTTTCTGCGATTTCTGTCCCTGGTGTGTTGTTGTTGAATGTGCTAGCACTTGTCGTGACAATTTTTCTTTGGAATAAAAAAGGACGTCCGAAATGGAAACTTTCTGATGTAAAGGATTTTTCAAGAAAGTATATAAATGCAATAAAATTAGATAAATCGTTGGCTGTTTTGAGTATAGGTTTTGTATTTTTATTGTTAGTAAGTATTTTCTTAAGCTTCATAATTCCTGTTGTAAATGCTGATGCTTCTTCATATCACGTAATCAGAAGTGTTTTTTGGGTAACTAATAAAAACTTAAATCATTTTCCTTTTGCAGATATCAGGGCATTAGTTTTTCCTATTAATTCAGAGATTGTTTACACTTGGATAATTTTGTTTACGAAAAAACTTGTTTGGTTTGGATTTGTGTCTTATGCTGGATTTATACTGACTATTACATCTGTTTATAAGATTTGTTCAATGATGGGATTTAGTTTGAGAAGAAAATTGTGGGTTATATTTATGTTATCTTCTTTTTCTTCTGTATTAGTACAAATTTCAAGCACAGAAACAGATATAATTATATCTGGACTTGTTATAAGTAGTTTATTTTTGTATTGGTATTCTGTTAAAAATGAGAAAAAAGTACCGATATATTTTTCATCTTTAGCTTATGCTTTGGCTATTGGAACTAAGACAACAGCTATTATTGCAATCCCTGCAGTTGGTATTGCAATGTTGGGAATTTCTGTATATTACCTTCGTAAAGAGTTTTACAGACCGATTTTAAGATTTTTATTCTATGGATTCTTTAATTTTATTATTTTTTCTTCATACAATTATATTTTGAATTTTGTAGATTATAAGAATTTTGCAGGTAGTGATTCAATGATGCAAGCTCATATAAATCCTTATGGTGCAAGAGCTATACCTGCTAATTTTATAAAGTATCTGTTTATGTTTTTTGATTTTACAGGTTTCCATTGGGCTGATTATTGTGGGAAAATAATTATTTCTTTAAGAGATTCCTTTTTAAGCGCAATTGGTTTTGAAGATATTGAGGATGGTATTTATACTACATATAAAGTTGTTAACAAGAGTTTGTTAGAACCTCTTATGGGATTAGGTATTTTGGGTATAATTACTTATTTACCTTGTTGGTTAATTTCTTTAGTTAAACCAATATGTATAAAAAATAAGAAAACTTGGATGTTAGCTGCTTTTGGTGGACTTCTTGTTTTAAATATTATTGTTATGTCTGCACAATTGCAATTTATGATATATAGTATCAGGTTTTTAACATTTTTCTGTGTTTTATCTTCTCCTATTTTATACTATTCATACAAGAAAAAGTTTGGATTTTATAAGGGGATTTTGATTTTATTTTCTTTATTTTATATGACTTTAGTATCTACACATTTGTGGGCTAGACCTTTTACAAGAATAATTAATTATTTTAGGCATGGGTATACTATTTCACAAGTGCGAGAGACTGCAAATTGTGGGGCGTTTTTGAAAGATATAAACTTAGTACCAAAAGGTGATGAGCGTAAAGAGTATTTTAACGAATCTTGTACTGTCGTTAATTATATAAAGGATAATATAGACAAAGAAAATAGAATTTTATATTTTGCAAATACTTCAACTGATTTGTTATTGTTGAAAATGCTTGATTTTGAAGGATATCATATCGATTATGCTGTGGCAGAAGATATCAGAAATATTGATATAAATAAATATAACTTAATTATGACTATATTTAATGAACAATACGCTACAAATATAAAGTATTTTGATACAAGAAAAAGTGATATCTATATAAGTCCTATTACAAGAAAAATTTACTACAGAGCAAATTCTGATGTGCCATGTTTTTATTTGAGTACAAATTATAGAATGATTACAGATCGTCATAATCCTGAATTGAGACCTTATATAATGCGCTGTATGATTTCTAATGAATATTATTATGCTAACAATTTTTCAAAAATGGCGGAGTTTGAGGTGAAAGTTCCTTCAAAAGAAATGGATGGAAAAGAAGAAACTTTTGGATATTATTTCTATAAAAACATGAATAAGCCTTTTATAGAGCTTTCTAAATAGTGGTTTATGGCAATTTATTGCTTAATGAACTTGTAAAAAAACTTAATATTTATATAATTTCACGCAATTTTTTTTGTTTTTTGGGGTTATATTAATATATCCAGAAAAAATGTGAGGTACCTATTAATGAAAAAAGTTGAGATGAAAAAATGCAAGGCAAAGCTTGTAGTGTCTTTGCTCGCTGCCTGTTTGTTGGCAGGAAACTCTTTGAAAGCAAATGCGACTGATATTACTGGGGTTACCGGAAATGACGGAGTATTTAATATTGATCCTACTCAAATTCACGGAGATACCGGTTTTAGACAATATGAGAACTTTAAGCTATCAGAGGGTGACATTGCCAATTTAATATTCAAATATGGTGAGCAGAATGTCTCTAAGTTTGTTAACTTAGTTGATAACACTATTAATATTAATGGTTTGGTAAATACAATGCGTGATGGTAACTTCTATAACGGTCATGCTGTATTTATTTCACCAAATGGTATGGTTGTTGGAGCTTCAGGTGTATTGAACGTAGGTTCAATGTCTGTATATACTCCAAATTCTTCAGATTATGAGAATTTTAAGAATAATCCAACATTAGGCTATTCTAAATTGGATCAAGGTAATGCCGATGTAATCATTAATGGTAAAGTAATTGCAAGAGACGGTATTACGTTATCTGGTAATAATGTAAATATTGGCTCTCAAGGTGCATTATTATCAGGTGTTAATAATGTTGATTTACTGTCTAGTAAGGCTCAAGCTGATAAATTGTTTAATGAACTTGTAAATGCTTCTGCTGCGTCAAATGCATCATCATTTGCGTCTAAAGACGGTAAAATTGTAATCAAGTCAGTAAACTCTGAAGGATCCGTGAATATTGACGGCTCAGTAAAAAATGTTGCTGAAAATGGTCAAATTAATATTTCCAATAAAGGTAGTAACGGATTGTCAGTTGCTGGTAATGTTGATAACAATGGAAATACACTGATTGTTAATAACAATGGTGATTTGAATATTGGAGGCAGTATCCAATCAAAAAATCGTATCAACATAACAAACCATGGTAATGCATTAAATATTAACGGTACAATCAAAAATGATAATGTTTTAAAAGTATGGAATACTGGTAACGGTGGTACAAATCTTAATGGACATATTATCAACAACAAGTCAGCAGTAGTTCAAAATGACGCTGGAACTTTTAAAATAGGTGGTAATGTTGAAAATAATTCTTCATTGGATTTAATCAGTAACGGCAATAACATGGAATTTACTGATTCTGCTAGAGTTTCAAATACTGGAGCTTTAAGAGTATGGAATACTGGTAAAGGTGGAATGAAAGTTGCTGGAGAATTTGATAACGATTCAAGAGCAGTCATCCAAAACTACAAAGGAAATATGGAAATTTCTGGAAATATTTCCAATTCTGATACTTTAAACGTAATTAATAATGGAGATAAGTTAACAGTTACTGATACTGCACAAATTTCTAACAGTGATTATACCGGAGTTTTGAATACAGGTGCTAATGGCATGGATTTTGCAGGAACTGTTCAAAATACTTCTGGACAGACAATTTTAACAAACCAAAAAGGTAACATGACTATTTCCGGAATCTTAAATAATGAAAAAGGTGCTAAGTTAAATGTAACAAACAGAGGTAATAAATTAGTATTTGCAGATACAACTGCTGTAGATAATAAAGGAAACTTTAATGTATGGTCTACAGGTGCTAATGGAACAAGTGTTGCCGGTGCATTTAACGGCTCTGGTGATATGATTATTCAAAATGATAATGGTGACATGGATGTCAACGCTAGTTTTGATAACCAAAAGGGTAACGTAAAAATTGGAAATAAAGGTAATGCTCTTACATTTGGACAAAATAGTACTATAAAAAATTCTGGAAGTTTCTCTATTAATAATGTAGGAACATCAGGAACTACAATGAATGGTACTGTTAATAATACTGATGGCACAATGTTAGTGGCTAATAAAAACGGAAATCTTTCACTTTCTGGTAATGTTCAAAATGCCGGTAAATTATCTTATTCATCAAAAGGCGGATTTGATGTAACAAATTCTTCAAATATTGAAAATTCTGGTACATTGACTATGCTTAATACTGGTTCTCAAGGTATGAATATAAAAGGTAATATTACAAATACCGGAAATACAATTTTGACTAACAAAGGCGGAAATTATACTATTTCTGGAACTTTGGATAATCAATCAGGAAAAATGAATGTTGTTAATCAATCTGGAAAATTAGAAATAGCTGAATCTGCTCAGTTAAAAAATAATGGTTCTTTAGGAATTGTAAATGAAGGACAAAATGGAGTAGATGTAAAAGGAGCAGTTTCTAATTCTAAAGATGCAACTGTTATTGTTAGAAATGAGTCTGGTGACTTCAATTATTCAGGTACTTTGACTAATAATGGAGGAAAAGTCACTGTTGTTAATAATGGTAATGGCATGCAATTTACTGATTCTTCTGTTGTAAATAATGATGGTAGTCTTTATGTAACTAATAATTCTAAGGTAGGCATGCGTTTAGACGGTGTTGTAAATTCTACTGGTAACGCTCATATTACATCTAACGCAGGTACAATTGGTATCGGTGGAGAAATAAATGGTACAGATAATGATTTGTATATTATTTCAAAAGATGGATTGGTATTAGATGCTGATGCTGTAGTTAAAAATGATGGTTACTTATCAGTATTGAACAGTGGAGCTAATGGAATAACAGTTAATGGCATGCTGTCAAATAATGGAAGAACTCTAATTACTAATAACAACGGTGATGTTATTGTAAATGGTACTATTAGCAATACTGGTGACCAAATCAATATTACAAACCATGGTAACGGTACATATGTAAACGAACAAGGTAAAATCACAAGTGATGGTGTTCTAAAAATATGGAGCACAGGTGAAGGCGGTCTACATATCTCTGGTACTGTAGAAAATGCTTCAGCTAATTCAGCTATCCAAAGTGATAACGGTTCTATGTCTATAAGTGGTAATATCATTAACAAAGGAGATAAGTTATATATAACAAATAACGGAAAAGACTTGGTTATTGATGAATCTGCAAAAGTTCAAAGTCATGGCAATGTCGCTGTATGGAATAACTCAGATATTAAAGCTGATGTAAAAGGTGATGTTACTTCTGAACAAGGTAAGGTAATAATCACTAACCGTAAGTAATCACTGTTAGGAAATAAATAAAAATCGGGAAACATGTAACTGTTTCCCGGTTTTTTTATATTAAAATAATGCACTAAAAAAGGAGGCTTATTGCCTCCTGATTTTAAAATGGTACTCCCAGGGGAATTCGAATCCCCGTCTACACCGTGAAAGGGTGTTGTCCTAGGCCTCTAGACGATGGGAGCTTAGTACTTGGAATTTTTATCTTCCAGTGGGGTTTCCCGTTCACAATTATTATCATACCAAAACAAAATTTATTGTCAACTATATTTTTAAAAATTTTTTATTTTTTTATTCAACTGTTTAGTAGCAATAAAATTCTTTGTAGTTTAATATTCTTGTAATAACTTGAAACTTTTTTATTTTTTATGTAAAATATATATACAAAGAGAGAGATAGGAGTGAAATAATATAAATGTTTGAACGTTTTACGGAGAAAGCTATAAAGGTTATAATGCTCGCTCAGGAAGAAGCTCGACGTCTTGGTCATAACTTCGTAGGTACAGAACAAGTTCTACTTGGTCTTATTGGCGAAGGAACTGGCGTTGCAGCGAAGACTCTTAAGTCTATGGGTGTTACATTGAAAGATGCAAGAGCAGAAGTGGAAAAAATTATTGGCAGAGGCTCAGGCTTTGTTGCTGTAGAAATTCCATTTACGCCTAGAGCAAAAAGAGTTTTAGAATTATCTTGGGATGAAGCAAGGCAATTAGGTCATAATTATATAGGTACAGAGCACCTTCTTTTAGGTCTAATAAGAGAAGGTGAAGGTGTTGCAGCTAGAGTTTTGGAAAACCTTGGAGTTGATTTAAACAAGATTAGAAGTAATGTTGTTAAAATGCTCGGAGAATCAAAACCTCAGACTGTATCATCAGGCTCAACATCTTCTTCATCTTCAACAGGTGGAAAAACAAAGACTCCAAGTTTGGATGAATTTGGTAGAGATTTGACTTTGGCTGCTCAAGAATTAAGATTGGATCCGGTTGTAGGACGTGAAAAAGAAATTGAACGTGTTATTCAAATTCTTGCTCGTCGTACAAAAAACAATCCTGTTCTAATAGGTGAACCTGGGGTTGGTAAAACTGCAGTTGCAGAAGGACTTGCTATCAGAATTGTAAATGCTGAAGTCCCAGATATTTTAGATGGCAAAAAGGTAATTCAATTAGATATGGGCTTACTTGTTGCCGGTACTAAATATCGTGGTGAGTTTGAAGAACGTCTGAAAAAAATCATGGACGAAATAAGACAAGCAGGAAATATAATTCTTGTTATTGATGAAATGCATACTCTTATAGGCGCAGGAGCTGCAGAAGGAGCTATTGATGCCGCAAATATTCTTAAGCCTGCTCTATCAAGAGGGGAAATTCAAGTGATTGGGGCAACAACTTTAGATGAGTATAGAAAGTATGTAGAAAAAGATTCAGCTCTTGAACGTCGTTTCCAATCAGTTATTATTGAAGAACCTACAGTGGATGAATCTATTGAAATTATTAAAGGATTAAAACCAAAATATGAAGATCACCATAAATTAATAATTTCTGATGATGCAATTGTTGCAGCAGTTAAATTGTCAAGTAAGTATATTACAGATAGATTCTTACCAGACAAAGCTATTGATGTAATTGATGAAGCGTCTTCAAAGGTAAGATTAAAAGTATCCAATTTGTCACCAGAAGGTAAAGAATTAGAAAAAGAATTACGTTCTATTATTAAAGAAAAAGAAGAAGCTATAAGAAATCAAGAGTTTGAAAAAGCTTCTCAATTACGTGATGATGAAGCAGAAATGAAGGATAGAATTCGTGAAATGGCTCAAAAATATAGAGAAGAGCATGAAGCGAATAAACCGACTGTAACTGCTGAAAATGTTGCTGAAGTTATTGCAACTATGACAGGTGTGCCTGTTACAAAATTGACAGAAGGTGAAAGTGAAAGATTATTAAAACTAGAAGAAACACTTCACCAAAGAGTTATCGGGCAGCATGATGCTGTAGTTGCTATTTCAAAAGCTATTAGACGAGCAAGGGTTGGTTTAAAAAGCCCTAATAGACCAATTGGAAGTTTTATTTTCTGTGGTCCTACAGGGGTTGGTAAAACTGAGCTGGCTAAGGCTTTAGCTGAAGCTGTTTTTGGATCTGAAGATAATATGATAAGAGTTGATATGTCTGAATTTATGGAAAAACATTCAACTGCTAAACTTATCGGATCTCCTCCGGGTTATGTTGGATATGATGATGGTGGACATTTAACTGAGTTGGTACGTAAAAAACCTTATTCAGTAATTCTGTTTGATGAAATAGAAAAAGCTCACCCTGATGTATTTAACATAATGCTTCAAATCTTAGATGATGGACGTTTGACTGATGCAAAGGGACGTCATATCAACTTTAAAAATACAATTATCATTATGACATCAAACGTTGGTGCTAGCATGATTACTACTACATCAAGACTAGGATTCTCAACATCTGATGATGAATCTAAAGATAAGTATGAAAAACTTAAGGAAACAGTTTCAGAAGAAATGAAAAAAGCTTTCAGACCTGAATTCCTAAATCGTATCGATGAAACGATAGTATTTGCTCACTTGTCTCAAGAAGAAATTAGACAGATAGTAGATTTAATGTTGAAAGATCTGTTTAAGCGTCTAGCAGAAAGAGAGCTTTCTGTAGAAGTTACTGATGAAGTAAAAGATCACTTGGCTAAGAACGGATATTCTGAAGCTTATGGCGCAAGACCTTTAAGAAGATTGATTCAACGTAAGATTGAAGATATGTTAGCTGAGGAAATTTTATCTGGTAAATATGCACCGGGTGATACAATTGTTCTTAAATTGGTAGATGATAAAATCGCTTTTGAAAAAAAAGCAAAGAAATCCAAAAAAGAAGCAGAAGTTGCTCAATAGATAAAAAAAGCTCTGAGTTAATCAGAGCTTTTTTATTCTTACTTACTTACTTACTCCTGGTGCATCTTTTATAATAAATGGTCTTACAAAAGCCCAAGTACCGTATAAGGATGTCAAAAGTCCACTAGCGGTCAAGAATTTTGATGCTTTAGGGTGTTTCTTCCCATTTAGCAAACCGCCTAAAGTCATGAAAGTTGTTCCAGCCATTATTCCAAGATACCCTTTAAAAATAGTTCTAGGAACAACTATGGTATCATTCATGTCTGCAGAGTTTTTTGTGTTTTCATGGATTTTGTCAAGCCAGCTTTTAGATGATGCAGTACCAGAAAAACTGTTTGTTCTAATTGATTGTATTTTCATATTTTCCCTAATCTAGTCAGGAATGTATTCAAATATATCCTGAATTCTACAGTCAAGAGCATAACATAACTTATTTATTGTTTCAAGCTCTATTGTTTTTGTCTTGTTGTGATAAATTTTAAATACAGCAACATGACTTAGTCCCGCGATTCTAGCAGTTTCTGCCATGTTCATTCTTCTTATCCCCATCATTTCTGATAATTTATTCTTAATCATATCTTGAGTTTATCATTATAATTAGATTTCGTTATTCTATTATATTATTGACTAATAATATTATTCATATATATAATATTATTGTAATAACGTTTAATATAATTCAGGAGATAGTTATATGAAAAGAGCTTTTACTTTAGCAGAGTTACTAATAACATTAGGGATAATTGGTGTTGTTGCAGCAATAACTATTCCTATGGTTGTAGGCGCTTGGCAAGAAAAAGTTGCTGTAAATAAGGTCGCACATGCATATAGTTTAATTTCACAAGCATATCTTCAGACAATTGGGGATGATCTTGATGCTACAACTTTAGGTTGTAAGACTACAGAATGTTTTTTGGAAGCTTTAGGTAAAAATTTGAAGGTTTTATCGTTAAAATATCTTAGTACTATAAATCTTTCTACTCTTAATGGAGATGATATTCGTTGGACTGGATATTATCGAATGGAATTGGATAATGGTTATGTTATATATGGGTCAGGTTTCTCATCTGCCTGTAATAAAACTTATTCTAATTGGAATGTGGACGATATGTATAAAACTATATGTATGAGTATACGTGTTGATATAAATGGAGATAAGCGTCCAAATGCATTAGGAAGAGATATTTTTCAATTTTATTTGTTAAAAGATAGGGTATATCCTGCCGGAGGAACAAGGGAACCTTATTATCAATTTAAATGGTTATGTAATAAAAATAGGCCAGGAACTTGGGATGGCGGATATAATGGAGATTTTTGTGCTGCTTGGGTGTTGTTTAACAAAAATATGGATTACTTACATTGTAATGACTTGAGTTGGAATAAGAAAAGTAAGTGTGGGAAATAAAGAAAAATTAACTATTTCTTAACTTTTTATGTGTCTAACCTACTTGATAAGTTTTTTTGTTAATGATATAAGTTACATGTTAAAGTTTTACAAAAGAAGAAGGAGTAAAAACTTATGGTAAACGTAGCAATTAACGGTTTTGGTAGAATCGGCCGTAACACATTAAGAGCCGCTATCAGAGAAGGTATTTTTGACAAAATTAATTATGTAGCTATCAACGACCCAGGTCTAAAACCTGCTGATGCTGCAAGAATTTTCAAATATGACTCAGTTATGGGTAAATTTGATGGTGAAGTAGAAGCTTATGATGAAGGTATCATCATCAATGGTAAAAAAATTAAATTCTTCGCTGAAAAAGATCCAGCTCAATTACCTTGGAAAGATTTAGGTGTTGAAGTTGTTGTTGAATCAACTGGTTTCTTCACAGATGCTGAAAAAGCAAAAGCTCACATCGCTGCTGGTGCTAAAAAAGTTATCATTTCTGCTCCAGCTACAAACGAAGATAAAACTATCGTTTTAGGTGTTAACGAAAAAGAATACGATCCAGCTAAACACAACGTAATTTCTATGGCATCTTGTACTACTAACTGCTTAGCTCCAGTAGCTAAAGTTATTGACGAAAAATTCGGTATCGTTAAAGGTTTAATGACTACAGTTCACTCATATACTGGTGACCAAAGAATCCTTGACGCTGGTCACAAAGATCCAAGAAGAGCTAGAGCTGGTGCTTTAAACATCGTTCCTACAAAAACTGGTGCAGCTAAAGCTGTTGCTTTAGTATTACCTCAATTGAAAGGTAAATTGGATGGTTTCGCTATGAGAGTTCCTACTCCAGACGTTTCATTAGTTGACGTTGTATTCGAACTTTCAAAAGACGTAACAGTTGAAGAAGTTAACGCAGCATTAAAAGAAGGTGCTGACGGACACGTTCTTTGCTACACTGAAGAACCACTTGTATCTTCTGATTACATTGGTACTTCTCAATCATCTACAGTTGATGCTCTATTAACTCGTGTAATGGGCGGAAACCAAGTTAAAATTATTTCTTGGTATGATAACGAAATGGGTTACTCAACTCGTTTAGCTGAAACTACTTTGATGGTTGCTGAAAAATTATAATTAATCTTTTGGATTAAATAGTTTTGGATAGCCTCTTAATAAAGAGGCTATCTTTTTTATTCTACTTTTGTCGAATTTATTTTAATTCATAGTGCGACAAAATATATTTGATAGGAGGGAATATTATGCAAGCAGTAAAAATAATTACTTATATTTTAGTTTTGGTTGGTGCCATAAATTGGGGCTTGGTAGGCGGTTTTAATATAGATTTAGTAGCATTAATTTTTGGTGATATGACTTTATTATCAAGAATAGTTTATATTCTTGTTGGTTTGAGTGCTATCATTTATGCCATTGCATCTTATCGAGATGTATTCTATAGAGATTAGTTAATTAATTTTGAAAGATATTCTTTATTAGCATCTAAAGTGTTTTGGGTAGCTAGTATTGAATAGACAGGATGACCTGAGAAAATGTAGTTTGCGGCATTTAATATATCTTCTTGAGTTATATTATCAATCATGTCGAAATATTGGTTTTCTTTTGAAATACCATATTGCGAGCATATTCCTGATCCAAGAGATGATATTTTTCCGCCTGAACTTTCATTGCTACTTAAAATTTCATTTTTAAGGCTAAGTTTAGCATTTTCTAATTCTTCTTTTGATACTTTGTTAGTTTTTAAGTCAGCTATGTGACGTTTGAAACCTTCTATAGATTTTTGAACGTTGTCATAGCTGATTTCACCTGTTTGATTGTTTTCTGTAGTTGTTCCAATTTTGAGTTTTATTGTCCCGATATCATCTATCCGAGAGTATTTGGAGCGCACAGAATATGCAAGTTTTTCTTGTTCTCTTAGGTTGTTGAATAATCTTGAAGATGGACCTCCTCCTAGTATTTTGTTCAGAAGATCTAGGGTCACTGAGTCCTTTAGATTTCCATTTGTTTTAAATTTATAGGCCATAATTATATCGGCTTGGTTTTTAAAATCAGTATCAGTAAGGACTTTTGCTTTTTCAATCGGTTTATATGTATTAGGAATTTTAATCGGACTAAATTCTTTAAATTTAGGCATAGTACTTAATTCATAGAATAATATGTTGTTTAGTTCCGGCTTTTTGCTTAGAGGGGCTGCGATTTCTACATCAACTTTTGAATTATTCATAAGGTATGCATAAAGAGTTTTGATATCTTCTAATGTAATTGTTTTCAAATCTTCTAAAATTTCTTCTTTTGAATAGTTGTACGGAAGATTTTTGAATAATTCATCTTCTAATTTATCATTAGCACTTTTTTCAGTCGTTTTAATATTGTCTGCTATTAAATTTTTTACGTAATCAAAAGATTCTTGTGTAAATCTTGGATTATACATGATTTCTTTCAAAGATTTCAAGCCGTTAGCAAGATCTTCTGTCCCACAATTTAGTGACAGTGACATTGATGCGTGTGTTGCATTTCCATCAAGTTTTATACCTGATTTGGCCATGTCAAAATCGAATTGTTCTTGGGATTTGTTTGCGGTGCCTTCATTTAGCAAACCACTTAAAATTAATGTTGATGAAGGACGAGCATTGGCATAGTCGTCACAGCTTAAATTTATGTCAAGATACACGTTATCAGTTTTGGTATTATTGGTTATAACTTGTATATTATTTGGAAGTTTGTACATTTTTACGTTGGAAAGATTTAGAGGTTGTTTTTTGTTTCCTGTAAACGATATATTTTGAGCTTTTTGGTAATTTGTTTGGATATCTTTTTCACTAACTGCTTGGGGATGAACAATTGTTAGTGCTGTTTTATTTAGGTTTAGATATTTTTTCGCTGTACTTGAAATATCTTCTGGGGTAATTGAGTTTACTATATTTTCAAAATTGTTTATATATTCTGTATTATTTTCAAGTAATGATGTACCTATTTTATTGTTTATTGCAAAAGAGTATTCAAAAGATTTTCTAAAATTGTCTATCATGTTTTTTTTGACAATTTGTAATTCATCTTGAGTTGGAGGTATATTAGATATTTTTGTTATTTCATTGTATATGGCTTTGATTGCTTTTTCTGAATTTTCTTCAGAACACTCTGCTGATAGTAATATTACTCTTCCATCAGAGGGGTTTGAGCTGATTTTTTCATTGTCAATCCATGCACTTGTATTCAGTGCTTTTAGTGCTTTGTAGGTTCTTGGAATTGACGGCATAGTTAGAGTTTTTGCAAGAGCTTGCATTAAGATTCTATCTTTTGTGTTATTGCTTTGCGGTCCGTTGAAGCCCATAACTATAGTTGTAGCTGTTGCTTTGTCTGAAATGATATCTTCTCTTTTGGGAGATTGGATTGGTTTTAATTCTTCAAAATACCTGTTATTCGATGGAGTTTTTTTTGAAGTAAAGTATTTTGATATAAGTTTGATTGTTTCATCTGGGTTTACTTCTCCAGATATCACTGTTACCATATTGGCTGGGTAGTAGTTATTATTGAAGTAGTTTACGACATCTTCTCTAGTTAAATTGGTTATATTATCAGTTGAACCTCCAATTAAATCAGTAGAAGTTGATTTAATATTATACAAGTTTTTTATAGTTTTATTAACTGCAAGATTTTCAGGATCAGAAAGTATCATATTAATCTCTGAATTTACGATACCTTTTTCTTTTTCTAGTTTTTCAACTGCAAATAGAGGTGTTTCAAGCATTGAAGCATGGAGTTTAATCTTATTTTCTAAATCAGTAGGTTTTAGCAGGTTTGAACTGATGTAGTAATTCGTTTCTGCAAAGCCTGTACTAGCATTTGTTTCTGCTCCCATTTTATCTACTTCTTTGAAAAACTGACCTTCTTCAAGTCCGTTTGAACCATTAAATAAGTTATGTTCAATATAGTGACTTATACCTCTAAGTTTGTCTGGTTCATTCATTGAGCCAGTATTTACGTAAGTTCGAAGTACTGTTTCTCCTTCTTTAGGAACAATAACTACTTTTTGCCCATTTGCCAGTTTATAGCAGTGAGCTTTTATATCATAAGGAAAACTAATTTCGCCTGTTTTGCTGTAGCTAAGAGGAACCTTTACAGAATAATCTTGTGTCGCAATAGGTAACATTGCTTTTGGTTCAATTTGTGGATTAGTTGTTTGATTCTTTTGAATATTATTTGTTTGTTTATATTTATTAATATTATTTATATAAATTGGGTTAATATTATTAAGCATAGTTCTCCATCTACCTACATGTTAATAAAAACACGCAAGAGAAAAAAATTGCTTTTTATTTTGTAAATAATTATTTTTTGAAAATAGTTTGTTCTCTATCCGGTCCAACGCTTACTATTGAAATTGGGACTTCAAGAATTGCTTCAAGTCTTTCCAAGTATTTTTTACAATTTTCTGGAAGCATTGAGTATTCTCTAACTCCTGAAATATCTTCGTTCCAACCTTTAAATGTTTCATAAACAGGTTCAAGATATTTATGAATAAATACATTTGTTGGATAGTGAGTATAAATTTTACCATCCCTTACATCTTTGTAAGCTGTACAAACTTTAATTTCATCAAAATTGTCGAATACATCTATTTTTGTTAAGGCAATAGAAGTAAGTCCTCCTACAAGTACTGAATATTTCATTGTAACAGCATCAAACCAACCGCATCTGCGAGGACGACCGGTTGTTACTCCAAATTCATGACCGACTTCTCTTATTCGGTCACCTATTGCATCAGTTAATTCTGTTACGAACGGTCCTTCTCCAACTCTTGTTACGTATGCTTTTGCGACACCTACAACTTCATCAATCATTGTAGGCCCATATCCACTGCCTGTGGCTGCCCCTCCTCCTATAGGGTTGGAACTTGTAACATAAGGATATGTACCATAGTCTATGTCTAGCATTACACCTTGAGCTCCTTCAAATAAGATGTTTTTACCTTTTTTATTTTGATTTAACATCTCTTGCCACTCAAAGCATACGTATGGTCTAAATATTTCAGCATATTTTTCACATAATGATTTAATTTCTTCTTTTGAATATGGTTTTAGTCCATATACTTCTTTTAATGTTTTATTTTTTAGTGGGAGTATAATATCAATTTTTTCATTAAGTGCTTCCGGTGAATATAAATCTTCTATTTTAAATCCAATTCTTGCTGCTTTATCTGTATAAGTTGGTCCTATTCCTTTTTTTGTTGTTCCGATTTTTCCTTTTTTAGCATTATCTTCGCTATAGCCGTCTACTTCTGTATGATAAGGCATTGTAATAGATGCAAGAGGGCTTACTTTTAATGAAGAAACATCAATCCCATCTGATATAAGCCCTTGTACTTCTGCTTCAAAGGATTCTGGTAATATAACAGTGCCTGCCCCGATAAAGCAAGTTTTGTCTCCATACAAAATTCCTGACGGAATTAAATGGAATTTGTAGGTTTTATTATCTACAACAACTGTATGGCCAGCATTGCAACCGCCTTGATATCTTATAATTAAATCAGCATCTTGAGCTAATAAATCAGTAATTTTTGCTTTACCTTCATCGCCCCATTGAGCACCAACTACTACTCTATTCATATCCCACAATCCTTTCATAAATTGGTCAATTACTTGTGTATTTTAACATAAAATAAGAAGTATTAGAATATAAAATGTGTATATGTTAAAATTTATATTATTTTTGTTTTATAAGATTAGTTAGTTTAGGTATAATATCAAATGCATCTCCAACTATACCGTAATCACAATTATCAAATATTGGAGCGTTGGAATCAGAGTTTATTACTATCACTTTATCAGAATTGTTCATACCTACTATATGTTGAATAGCACCTGAAATTCCACATGCTATATAGAGTTTTGGAGATACTGTTTTCCCTGTTTGGCCTATTTGAATTTCTTGAGGGGCAATCCCTATATCTACTGCACCTCTGCTAGCTCCTACAGTTCCTCCGATTGCCTGGGCAAATTCTTTTAAAAGCTCGAAACCTTCTTTAGATTTCATTCCTTTACCACCTGCAACAATTATATCTGAGCTGTCTAGGTCATTTATGTTTGTTTGTGATTTTTTTATTATATCTATCAGTTCTATTTGTGGATTAATAGAGCTAAGATTTACTTCTTTATAAATGTATTGAGTCTCTTTTTTTATTATATTCGCTAGTGGCTTGAAAACTTTTGGTCTTACTGTTGCCATTTGGGGCTTATTTTTACAAAGGATTGTTGCCATTAGCTGACCGCCAAATGTAGGTCTTGTAGCAGCTAAGAGACCTTTTTCATTTATTTGTAATTCAATACAATCTGCAGTAAGACCTGTGTGTAGAGAAGAAGATATTCTCGGTGCGAGGTCTCTTCCTTGATTAGTTGCTCCAAGTAAAAATATTTCAGGTTGTATTTCTTCTATTATTGGAATTATTGCTTTTGAATAGTATTCTGTTGAGTAGTGTCTGAAATTTTCGTTTTCAAGCACATAAACTTTATCTATTCCATTATTTTCAATGGCTTCTTTATATTCATTGATTATGCCCTGTGGTGTCAGCATAATCAATTCTATTGATGGATTTTCAAGAGATTTTGAAAGTTCAATAGCTTTTTGTATAAGTTCGAATACTACTGTATGGATATATAAATCAGGTGTTATTTCTGCATATATCAAAATAATATTTTTATTCATTATTCAAGACTCCGCATTCACATATTTTTTCAAATAATTCATTGCAGTTTGCGCAGATGAATTTTTCAGAACGTTTGTTTGGAGCTCTAAATGCTTTGCTCACGTAAGTTGGAGAACCTTTTATTCCAACATCGTCGCTATTTAGTTCGATGTCTGACATATTTAAAGTTTTAATAGATGCTTTTTGTGCTTTTATTATACCGTTAATGAGAGGTCTAGTTGGCTCATTATCTTGCTGTAGCACACATACAAGTGCAGGAAATTTTATTTTTAGAACTTCTATACCATAATCACTTTCTTTTTTTACCGTAATTGATTCTTCATCACAATTTTCTATAGATTTAACATAGGTTACTTGAGGAATATCAAGTTTGCTCGCAATACTTGGCCCAGTTTGTGCTGTATCACCATCTACGGCAAATTGTCCGCAAATTATAAGATCAAAATCAGGTGAGAATTTCTTTATAGCCTGTGAAATTGTTTTTGATGTTGCATAAGTGTCAGCTCCAGCAAATTTTTTATCAGATAGTAATATCCCTTCGTCACATCCCACTGCTATAGCTTTTCTTAGCATTTCATCAGCTTGAGGTGGACCCATGGTTATTGCTGTTATGTGCACATTATTACATTGCTTTTTGATATTTAAAGCAAATTCTAATGCATATACATCAAAAGGGTTGATGACACTTTCGACACCTTCCCTTTGAATTGTATTATTTTCTGTCCATTTGATATCAGTAGTATCAGGAACTTGTTTTATACATACAAGAATTTTCATTTTCTACCTTGAATGGCTTGCAGCTCTTTGTCTTGCATTTGTTTCTAGCAATGCATTATATGCAAGCATATACATAGAGCATTTTTTTACACTAGGCAAGTACCAAGCACAACTTTCTAAAGTACACACTTTATCGATTTCTGAACCTGCACTCATTAGTGGACAGTATGGTATATCTTTTGCCATTATTTTTTTCTCCTTTATTTACTCATAGCTGCAGCTTGTTTTAGTAAATTACAGTTTTCATCGCGTTTTCTTTCTTGATCTTTGTATATTCTTGTTCTATTGATTACTTCATCAAAATCAATTTTATGAGCATCAAAGTCAGGTCCGTCAACGCAAGCAAATTTTGTTTCACCGCCTACAGTAACTCGGCAAGCTCCACACATACCTGTACCGTCTACCATAATAGGGTTCATACTTGCTTCAGTATAAATGCCTTTATCACGAGTTAAATTAGCCACTGCTCTCATCATTGGCATAGGTCCAACGGCTATTGCATAATCAATTTTTTCTTGCCCCATTAATCTTTCTAGTACTTGAGTTACAAAACCTTGTTCTCCTAATGTGCCGTCATCTGTTGTAATGAATAGTTCTGTGCAAGCATCTTTCATTTTATCTTGCCAGAAAATAAGGTCTTTATTTCTTGCACCCATAATCATGTAAACTTTGTTGCCAGCTTCTTTAAATGCTTTTGCAATTAAATAGCAAGGAGCTGCTCCATAACCACCAGCTAAACATACTACAGTTCCGTATTTTTTTATGTGAGTAGGTTGTCCTAGTGGACCTACAATATCAGCAATTTCATCACCAACATTTTTTGCAGCTAATTGCTTTGTAGAGTATCCTACTGCCATAAATACCAATGTTAAAGCACCGGTTTCTTTATTTACATCAGCGATTGTAAGAGGTACTCTTTCACTGTTTTCATTAGCTCTGAATATAATAAATTGTCCAGCTTGTGCGTTTCTTACAACGTAAGGTGCATCAATTGTTATTTCATATTGATTTGGACATAATTCTTTTTTAGATAAAATTTTATAACCCATATTAGTCTCCTTCTTATATGCTAGTATTATACAATAAATTTTTATATATAGGCAAGCTTTTTAAGGAATGTTATATAATTTTTCACAAGATTATAGTTGGTAATGTGGATTCTAGTTTTCGATGAGGTATTTTTTTTTTAAGTATGCATAATTGAAGCTGTATAGGATGTTTAATTTATTAATATGAAAGAAAATTTAGATAGTAAAAAAACAAATTATAGATCTTCTACTGATGATAAAAGCTTATTTTTTAAGCGTGTTGCTTGTAAGGCTTTGTGTTACAAATATAATTCGATATCTCCTAATATGGTAGGTCTCAGAATAGAGTTATTACGTAAAATTTTAGGGAAAACAAAGTCGTTATTTCTTATCGAACAACCTTTTATGTGCGATTACGGGTGTAATATTTCAGTTGGAGAGAATTTTTATGCAAACCATAATCTTTTGATTTTGGATTCGGGAAAAGTTATTTTTGGAGATGATGTTCTTGTAGGTCCTAATTGTTCTTTTTATACTACAAGTCATCCTCTAGAGCCTGAGTTGAGAAAATTTGGGTTAGAGGAATCAAAATCAATTGTGATTGGAAATAATGTATGGATAGGTGGAAATGTTACGGTTTTGCCAGGAGTAAAGATTGGTGAAAATTCTGTAATTGGTGCTTCAAGTGTTGTTTCAAAAGATATTCCTTCAAATGTCCTTGCAGTTGGGAATCCTTGTAAAATAATAAAAGACTTGAAGTAGGTTTTACTACAAGTCTTTTATTCGTAAATATTGAGTATGATCTATTTTTCAATTTTGTATGTGTAGTCTGGATTTTGTGCAAGTCTTTTTTCTATTTCTTCAAAGGTTAAAAGCCCTTGTGTTGCACCAAATTCTGACACAACACCAGCAGAATTGACTGAAGCATACATAAGTGCTTTACCTATATCTTTATTTGTTCTGTCAAGAGCGACACAAAAAGTTGATGCAAAGGCATCTCCAGCGCCAAGTGTTGAAACTACAGGACTATCAAATACAGGACAATAATAGTAATCTTTTCCATCATATGCATATGCACCATGACCACCATCTGTGATTACAATGATTTGGTAATCTCTGACTTTTAACTTTTCGAACATTTCTTTTACATCAGGGTGAATAAGTTTATCTGAATATTTTTCATCCCTTGTATCAGGTCTGACTTGTATTTTAGTTGCAAGAGATGCTTCTTCTTTATTCATTACAACAATATTAGCGTTTTCAAGAATTTTTTTAAGGTAGTTAAATCCTTTTTTGATACTGGATGATCCTGCATTAAAGCATACAAATACATTATTTTCTCTTGCAAAAGTTGCAATATCATCAAGCACTTTAGTACTATCTCCATTTAGAGGAGCTATGTATAGTAATTTTGAATTTTTGATTGCATCAAAATTTATATCTGATTTTTTTATCATTGCATTTGCTCCACGATGAGCAAGCACTGTTCTGTCTCCTTGGAAACTAACAAGAATTATAGAGAATCCAGTACTAATACTTGGATCTTGAATAATATTGGATAAGTCTACATTTTTATTTTTAAATGATTCCATAACCCCATCAGAATATATGTCATCTCCTATTTTAAAAATAGCGCTTGTGTTATATCCAAGATTGGCAAAGTTTACAGCAGTATTAACTCCTCCGCCTCCTACTTTTGATGCAAAATCCGTAATTTCTACTTTTGCTCCGTATGGATAACTCATAAATTCAGATTTTTTATTCTTTGTATAAACTGACACAATGTTAGCATCGTCACTTTCAACGAATACATCCATTGTAGCACTTCCTATCGTGATAATATCGCACATTTTGTCTCCCTCCAATTGCCTTTAGCTTAGCACAAAAAAAAAATTGTTACATCCAAAAAAGAAGAACAGATTTGATTTTAAACTCTGTTCTTCTGTAAATTTTATTACTAAATATTTAATTGACTATTAATTATTTAATTGTGCTTTTTCTTCTTCAGTAACACCTTTGATAGTTAGATTTACTCTACCTTTATCATCGATTTTTATAACTTTAACTATTACTTCATCTCCGATATGTAGGTGTGGTTCTATCGCATCAATTCTTTCCTTGCAAACTTGTGATATGTGTACCATACCATCTTTGCCCGGAGCTAATTCTACAAAAGCACCTATTGGAATAATTCTAACAACTTTTCCTTTTAGGACCATTCCTTCTTGTGCTTTGAATGTTAATTCTTTAATCATTCTTTTTGCAATTTCAGCACCTTCTTGGTCGTTAGATGTGATAGTTACTACGCCAGAATCTTGGATATCTATTTCAGCACCTGATGCGTCAATAATTGCTCTAATTTGTTTTCCGCCAGGTCCGATTACTGTTCCGATATCTTCTGAAGGGATTGTCATTGTTGTAATGCTTGGTGCAAATGGAGATAAGTGATCTGCAGGAGCAGTGATTGCTTTTCTCATTTCTCCAAGAATATGCAATCTTCCTTCTTTAGCTTGTTGAAGAGCTCTTCTTAGTGTGTCGTTTGCAATACCTTTTGCTTTCATATCCATTTGCAAAGCAGTAATACCTGTATCATTACCGGTTACTTTAAAGTCCATATCACCTAAAAAGTCTTCGATGCCTTGTATATCGGTTAGCACAACAGGTTCTTTTCCTTCTTCTGTAATCATACCCATTGCAACACCACCAATCATGCATTTTACCGGAACGCCTGCATTCATAAGTGCCATAGAAGAACCGCAAGTTGATGCCATTGATGTAGAACCGTTTGATTCTAATACATCTGATGTTACACGGATTGTATATCCGAATTCTTCTTGTGATGGTAGCGCAGGAACATTTGCTCTTTCTGCTAATGCGCCGTGTCCTACTTCTCTTCTTCCTGGTCCTCTTAAAGGTTTTACTTCCCCTACAGAAAATCCAGGGAATATGTATTTATGCATGTAAGTTTTTTCTGTTTCAGGATCAACTCCGTCTAGCTCTTGTTTCATTCCAGGGCCTGCAAGAGTTGCTACAGATAATACTTGAGTTTGTCCTCTTGTGAATACTGCAGAACCGTGTGCTCTTGGGATAACTCCAACTTCACACCAAATAGGACGTACATCGTGAGGTTTTCTTCCGTCAGCTCTTACTCCTTCATCAAGAATCATTGTACGCATAATTTTCTTTTCTGCATTTTTGAATTCTTCTGCAACAAAGTCAATGCCTGTTTCTTCCATTATTTTTTTGCTGTAGTCATCATCAGGAAGTGCATCGATTTTTTCTTTGACAAGTTTTTTAGCTTCTTCAAGTTTTTCTTGTCTGTATTTTCTATCAAAATTATGATATGCATCAAAAATCATATCATGAGCTGTTTCATTTATTATGTTTTTAATAGCTGTTGTATCGTAAGGGTTTACAAATACTTCTTTTTCTACTCCGCATTCTTTTGCAAATGCTTCTTGAGCTTCACATTGTTTTTTGATTTCAACTTGTGCAAATTCTACAGCAGCCATAATGTCGTCTTCTGTTACGAATTTACATCCAGCTTCAACCATAATTACTGAATCATGAGTACCAGCTACAACGATATCAAGATCTGATTTATCTGCTTGTTGGTGTGTAGGGTTCGCAATCATGTTACCATTTTCATCTCTTGAAACTCTTACTGCACCGATAGGACCTTCAAATGGCGCACCTGAAAGCATTAATGCACAAGATGCTCCTAACATTGCAAGCGTGTCAGGTTGGTTTTGTTGATCATAGCTGAATAATTGAGCTACGATTTGAATATCGTTTCTATATCCTTTAGGGAATAGTGGTCTTATAGGTCTGTCTATCAATCTTGAAATAAGGATTGCTTTGTCACTTGCTTTACCTTCTGAACGGTTATATCCGCCAGGAATTCTTCCGATTGAAGACATTCTTTCTTCGTAATCAATTAATAGTGGGAAAAAGTCAATCCCTACTCTTGGTTCTTTTGATACGCAGCAGTGAACAAATAACATAGTATCGCCACATCTTACTGTTACAGAGCCATTTGTAGATTGAGCGTATTTACCTGTTTCTACGGTAACAGTTTTTCCACCGATTTCAATTTCAAATTTTTTTGTTTCCGGTATCATAATTACCTTTTCTTTCTCGCACTTCCTGTGCGTTTTAGTTATACACTTCTTTTGTTCTTCTTAATTATACCGCAAACAAGATAATTTTTATAGCTTTAGAATCTTTTTATGTATTTAAATGAACATTAAAAAAAGCCCTTTAGGGGCTTTTCTAGTTTATATAGACTGTTTTGTTTAAAAATGCATATCAAATGAAGGCGGCATTCCATTCATTTTTTCATCTTCCATACGCATAGCAGAGCCAATTGTGAAACTTTCTGCATACAGTTTATTAATTTGGAAGTTGATATCGCCGTTGAAGACATTTTCATTTTCTTCTAAGAAATTGAATAATGGTTCTGTCGGACTTTTAATTATATTTTCCAGTGTATTACCGGCAAGTTTCATTGTGTGCTCACCGATTTCAGGCACTTTTACATTCATTCCGAAAGGTTTATATGGTCTGTTAAATGAAGCTCCTGTTTCCGTCATCGTAACTAAAATCCCTATTTTTACTAAGTACATTTACTTAATCGGTAATTTGGGATAAAAAGTTTAATATTTTATAATTAAATGTTTACAGAAGTTAATATTTTTTATTCTTTTAGTTCTGATAAATCTATTTTAATTCCAGTTGTAGTTTCAAAATTCTTTGCCATACCTTTAACTTCATCAGGAGTAAAAAGGTCATTTTCGTTACAATCTTGGATTATTGTATTAAAGTATTTTTGAGGAGCTGTTCTACTAAATGGGTAGTCTGTTTTTATATCTTCACTTCCATGTTGTCCATTACATTTTTTACAAGCAAGTGCCCAATTTTTTATATTATTTTCTCCACCTTTGCTTGATGGGATTATATGCTCTATTGTTACAGTATAGCTGTCAAGAAAATTGTTTATTATAGCTTGATTTGTTGCAGTTTTGTTTTTTATAACAAAGGCATCTATACTGTTACTTGATTTTGGTAGCTTTTTATATACATTTGCAAAGACTTCTATTGTTGCTTGATTTACGTTTCCTTCAAGTATGTTTTGAAGTTTGTAAATGAATGCTTTATTACTAAAATTTGAATTTACTGGGATATTAGCAATTCTTTGCATTGAAATATTACATAGGTTTACGATATTGGTATTTTTATCTCTTTCACCAATTTGTTTTATCTTATTGATAATGTGTAATTGAATTTTTTCTTTTGCATTTTCTGTAGTTGGTCTGATGTTTAGTCTTGGGGTTTTTGTTAATTTTGCAACCTGTGCAATAATTTTAGGAGTCAGCGGTGTATCTGTTTTGAATATCGGATGTGAAAGGATTGATGCCATATTCGTCATAAATTCGGCATCTTTAGTATTGTTCATAGTTGATGCAAGGCGTTTGATCCTATAGCTATATTCCTTGCCGCTGAATTCCATCAGGAAAGGTTCTCCATCTACAGAACTAATAGATGCACCGATTAAAGTCTTTAGTTCTTTTTGTTGTTGTTCTGGAAGTAGAGTTTTTAAATCAAGTATCTCTTTAAATATTTCTTTTTGTCTATTTACTAGGCGATCTTCTGCTCCAGGAGTAACAACTTGTAGTACTTCTCGAAGTTTTGCTTGAGGGTAATTTGTTGCCACTTCATCAAGTTTGTTTAACAAAGTTATTCCCATGTCATCAAAATAGCTTAAAAAATCCCCCATTATTGTTGTAAATGCTTTAGCAGGAACATCTTTTAGAGATTTACTAAGAATGTCTTTTTCCTTATTTGTAAACATATGGCGTCCGCAATATACGCAACCTAAGTGTGCATTAGCTGCAACATTTCGAAAAGTAGATTTCTGTAATTTAGCACCTTCAAAGTTTTGGCAGTTATTTTTTACAAATACATCATTAGGATATGTCAGATTATTATTCTGAACAGACCTATTGTTTAAGTTAGTAGGGACATTAAATTTAGGTTGAAAAAGATTTGTTACTACAGACGTAATTCTCATAAACTAAGAATACATCTGATATGATTTTTTTGCTAGTTTGTAAAAATTTTGTTACGTTATTCATCAAGTTTTGAAATATCAATATCGATTTGTTGATTAGATAGTGTGTATAGAACATTTTTGAGATTTTTTATGTATTCTTTGCTGCCTATATTTTTTTTATAAAGTGAAATTAGTTTGTCTGCTTGTAGCTGTGCATTGGCTGGCATGTATGGATTTTCTTCTATTTGCACAGGGATAGGAAAATGATGACGAGAATTGTTGCAGTATGAACATTCAAGGGCAAAGTTTAGTGAGTTGTTAGCTCCTTTTTGACTTTTCGGTTGTAGATGTTCAAATGTTCCTACTGATGGGTGTATAAGATTTAGTGCTATTACTTCGGCTCTTTTTCTTGCGTTTTTTACCACAAATGCGCAGACTTCATCACTAGAACGAGGAAGTCGGCGAGCAATTTCGATTATTTCATGTCTCATTTTTTTGTTGTGTAAATTTTTTAGTATATGTTTGATTTTTGAAATAAATATCCTTCTACTGAAAGGTTTTTTCGGTTGTGGATCGAATATGATATCATTAGTTTTAATCATTAAATTTCGAAGTTTTTTTGATTCTTTTTCTGGCAGAATTCTTCTGTAGAAGCTGATTTTATTAAATATTATGCTCTGAATTCTTACTAGTGCTAATTCATGTACATCTTTTTTTAGAAGGAGTAGTTGTTGAAAATTTCTGTTAGGGTATTTTATGGACAGGTTTCTAAGCATATTAAATACTTGTCTTTCAACTGGGTACATTATTTTTTCATATGGCTCTAAAATTTGGATTACAAGTTCTGAGGGGCCTGCAAGTTCTTTTATGTGAATAAGTTTTAGGTATTCTTCCGGGTGAAGCATTTCTCGTCCACAACATAGACATGGTATACGAAAATTGAGAAGGTTTTTTAGTTCTTTTCGCGTAAGAGGTATTTCTTCACTTTTACATTTGAATGAGATATTTTCTTTTTTTACAATCTTTTTCACCATAAAATCCCGCACCAAAATCTTTCTAATAATGTTATTCCCATAATTAGAAAGTTTGTAATATCTGGTTAGAAAAGATTTTTTATATTATCCCATTGGAGGTGGTTGAATGTATAATGGCTTTAGTTTTCTCCAATTACATTCATCTGTTTTAGATTTTTTGATTGCAAGGTTTGCTAAAATTTCTCCAAGAGGGTAGTCTTTAGCTTGATATGATATGCCACCTAGAATTGGTTGCAATTTATCATCTGTAATTACAAAATAATCTTTGCTATTTATTATGTTTTTTACTTCGTCAAGTTTTACAGCTCCTTTTATTTCTTCGTTTACAAGAAGATATGCAGAGTCTTTTCTTGCATCAAGTGCAACAAGGGTTGGTTTTTGTGTGTCATTAATTTGTGCAAGTATTTCAAGTGAAGATATTCCTATAGCTTTAATATCCAGTTGCTGAGCCATAACTCTTGCAACTGTCGTACAAGCTCTGATTCCTGTAAAACTTCCAGGTCCAATGTTTACAGCTATTAAATCCAAGTCTTGAGGTTTTACGTTATTGGTTTTCATAACTGATTGCAGTGTAGATATTAAAAACGCTGAATGGTATTTTGAATCAGTATTTTCTACTACTTTTGAAGATAAAACGGTGTCATCTTTTTTGAGTGTGATGTACATTTTATCTAAACAGGTATCAAAGCATATTAGTAGCATTTACTTAACTCCTTGATTATATTATCCTTATCTTCTCCTACAAATGAAAAAGTGTATATTCTTGATTCATCTTCATCTGAGTAGGTTACGTTAATTTTTAGATGATTAAACGGAACTTCATCTTGAGAAAATTCTGCCCATTCCACAAATGTTATTTGCTTACCTTCAGAATATTCTCTAAGTTCATCGACAATGGTTTTTACTCCTTCATTTTCAAGTCTGTATAAATCAAAATGGTATACAGGAATAGAGCCTGTATGGTATTCATTAAGTATTACAAAACTTGGACTTGTTACTTTTTCTTTTATTCCAAGAGCTTCTGCTACTAGTTTTACAAAGGCTGTTTTGCCAGCTCCTATTTCACCATATAAATTTATGAAGCATCCATTATCGATTAATTTCGCTAAATTGTATGCCAGTTCCTTTGTATCGTCAAGAGTTTTACAAACTTTTTTAAATGAATTCATAACTATTTCCTACAAATTTTATTCTTGTATTAAAACTTTATTACGTCCAGATTGTTTAGCGTTATACAAAGCTTTATCTGCTTTTTTAAATAAATCTTCTTCAGAATCTTCTGCTTTGTATTGGTATATTCCAAGACTTATTGTAACACCAATAATTTTTTGAGCTACTTCTGAGTTTATTTTTGAAATATCAAGCTTTTTCTTTTCGACAGCTTTTCGAAGTCTTTCTGCAACGATTTGAGCATCTTTTATTTCCGTATATGGGAGCAATATTGCAAATTCTTCTCCGCCATATCTACCGGCAATATCATATTCTCTGAGTTGAGAGCGAATTACTTGAGCAACATTCTTTAGCACAAAATCGCCCACCGCATGACCGTATGTATCATTAACGCTTTTGAAATAGTCAATATCTGTCATAATTGCACAAAGCGGTCTTGATTGACGTTTGGATGTTGCAATTTCTTGTTTTATACGTTCTTCAAGCTGATGTCTGTTATAAAATCCTGTAAGTGCATCAAGTGTCGCGTGTTGTAAAATTTCTGCGTATACATTAGCTCTGTTAATAGTTGTGGCAGCTTGAGTTGTTAGCTGTTCAAGATATTCAATTTCTTTTTCACTAAGAATATTTTCAGTGCTTTTTGTTACAATGCAACCAAGCAGAACATTTTCGCTGACAAGTGGGAATATACCTATTTTTTTGTCAGGTGTTAGAATGTAATCAGAATTGTCTGTTAGGCATTTTATAAGTTCAAATATTTTAGAATCTTTACAGGCTGATGGCCAAATTAGTTTTAATTCTTTTGTTTTTTCGCATTTTAGAAATATATAAATTAGATGATCTGACACAAATTTGTCTATCATTTCACCGATTATTGGTATAATATAGTTTGTTTCATATTGTGTTTCGATGATTTTTGCAATATTTTTCATTGAGTCATGAAAATCAATGTTTTTTTGCATCCTTTCAGAAAGAATTACATTTTGAATTTTTAGTGAAATGCTGAATGATGCATAGTCTAAAAACTCTAAAATTGTATCATATGAAGAACCTTTAAATACTAACATTCCGATTACTTTATCTTGTTTTGAAATCGGATAAAAAAGAGTGTTGTCTTTATTTTTTATATATTTTTTTGATTCAAGTTTTTTGAATATTTGATATGCTTCTTTTGATTTTTCTTTTTCAAGACATTCATCAATACACATCCAACTTCTTGAAAAATCTCTAAGTGTTGAAGTCGTTTCATCAAACACAAAAATTGAGATTTTTTCTACATCACAAGGATAAAAGAATTCTTCAAGAATTCTTATTATCCCTTGTGCATTTAATGTGTTATTAAGTTTTTCAGATAAATCTTTTATGTACTGCAACATCATTTTAAAGATTTTATCCTTCTAATTTTTGTATAATGTCGTCTGCGATATCAAAATTTGCATAAACATTTTGTACATCATCATGTTCTTCTAATTTATCTAGAAGTTTAAGAATTTGATCAGCAGTTTTTTCATCTGTTACTTCTACTGTATTTTGAGGAATTCTTGAAAGTTCTGCAGAGGTAGATTTAAATCCTTCTTTTTCAAGCCCTTCTACTACATTTTGGAAGTTTTCAACTGTAGTAAGAACTTTGTATGAACCTTCATCTTCAACTATATCTAGAGCATCTAGACCTATAGCTGTTTCAAATAATTTTTCAAAATCAGTATCTTCATCAAAAGTGATAACACCTCTTTGATCAAACATCCAACCTACACAGCCTGTTGCACCAAGGCTTCCGTTGTATTTTGTGAAATAGCTTCTTATATCTCCGGCTGTTCTGTTACGGTTATCTGTCATTGCTTCAACTACTACAGCTACGCCACCTGCTGCGTAACCTTCATAGATTAATTCTTCGTAGTTTTCAGAAGCTCCGGCCCCTGCACCTTTTTCAATTGCTCTTTTGATGTTGTCGTTTGGAAGTCCTGCAGCTTTTGCTTTTTCAATTGCTGTTCTTAGTCTGAAATTTCCTGCAGGGTCAGGACCGCCAAGTCTTGCTGATACTATCAATTCTCTTGAGTACTTTTGGAATACTACTGCTCTTTGTGAATCTACTTTTGCTTTCTTGTGTTTAATGGTTGACCATTTTGAGTGTCCTGACATATTTTTTACCTCTTAATTTAATCTACTTCTATATTTTATAATTTATCACAAACAAATTTTGATTATTTAATATTTTAAAATTTTTACAGCTCCTTTACATTAAACTTTCATAAGATATAATTTAGTTAAGTTATAGATAAGTTATAAGGGAAAAGTATGAGCAAATATTTATTAGAAATAGGTACTGAAGAATTACCTTACAAGTTTATTTCGTCAGCAATAGACCAACTAAAGTCTGGTTTTGAAAACTTTTTGAAAGGGAATAAAGTTGATTTTCAAAAAGTAGATGTATATGCTACACCAAGACGTTTGGCAGTGATTGTTTCTGGCCTTGAAAAACAAAGTAAGGATGAAGTTAAGGTAATAAAAGGACCTATTAAGAAGGTTGCTTATGATGAAAATGGTAATTTAACAAAAGCAGGTGAAGGTTTTTGCAAGAAAAATAACTTGTCTGTGAATGATTTGTATCTAGAAGATGATTATCTTCATGCAAAAATTGTTATTAAAGGTAAATCAATTGTTGAATTATTGAAAGAAAATGTTCCATCTATTGTATTGAAACTACAAGGATCTCATTTTATGAGATGGGCAGACAATGATGAAAAATTCTCTCGCCCAATTAGATGGATCGTATCTATTTTAGATAGAGAAGAAGTTAAAATAAAAATTATTGATAAAGAAAGTTCTAACCTTACAAGAGGTCATAGATTTGCTCAGCAAAATGTTGTGATAGGTGATCCAAATGATTATGTTGAGTTAATGCGTAACTGTTGCGTAATTGTTGATCAGAATGAAAGACGCCAAAGAATTATAGACAGGGCGAAAGAAGAAGCTGACAAAATTGGTGCAGTACCATATTATACTGATGATTTGTTAGATGAGGTAACATTTATTACTGAGTATCCTGTCCCTGTAACTTGTGAATTTTCTGAGGAATATTTGAAACTTCCTGAAGAGTTGGTAGTTACTGTTATGGCAGTTCATCAAAGATATTTTGCTCTACATAAAGATGGCAAATTGATTAATAAATTTATCACTATGACAAACTATATAGGTGATGAGTTTGAAAACATCAAAGCAGGAAATGTTAGAGTTGTTAAAGCTCGTTTAGATGATGCTGTATTCTTCTTTAATGAAGACACTAAAAAGCCTTTGGGTGAATACGTTGAAGCTTTAAAAGGTATTACTTTCCAAAAGGGCATGGGAACTATGTATGATAAGGCTCAAAGACTTGTAGTATTATCTAAGTTGATTTCTAAAGAATTAGGTATAAATAAGTCTTCTGTTGAAAGGACTGCTTTGCTTGCGAAGGCTGATTTGACTACTAACTTAGTATTTGAGTTTACTGAATTACAAGGTTATATCGGAGCAGATTATGCGAGAGTTTCTAATGAACCTCAAGAAGTTTGCGAAGGTATAAAAGAACATTATTTCCCATTAAATGCAGAAGGTGAGACTGCAAAATCAATTGAAGGTCAAATTGTTGGTATCGCTGATAAAATAGATACTATTTCTGCTGTTTTTGCAGAAGGTAAAAAACCTACAGGCTCATCTGACCCATTAGGAGTAAGACGTGCAGCTTTAGGTGTGATCAGAACTATTCTTGCAAATAATTTGAAAATTAATATACCAAATTTGATTAATGAGACTTTGCTGTTATTGCCAGTTAAAACTGATGGAGATACAGTTCTTGATAAAGTTAAAAATATAGCTGGATCAAGTGTGAATAGATTGTCAGGTAAGTGTGGTGATGAAATTAATGAATTTATAATTCAAAGACTAATTATATTCTTGTCTGATAAGTATTCTAAAAATGTTTTAGAAGCTTGTGCTGCAGTGAAAAATCCGTTAGTTGATTTGAATGATTACGTAAAAAGAGTAGATGCTATGTCTAAGTTTAATTCTGCTCAAGTGCTTGAAAGTGCTAATAGAGTTATACGTATCCTAAAACAAGATTCTACTAAGTCAGTAAACAGAGATTTATTTAAAGATGCTGCTGAAGGAATTTTGTATCAACAAATATTAACAGTTAATGAGTCTTTAGATTATGAAGAATATTTGAAATCTTTGGAAGAAATTAATCCTTCTGTAGAAAAATTCTTTGCAGATGTATTAGTTATGGATAAAGATGAAAAAGTTAAGGAAAATAGACTTGCTCTTCTTACTATGTTAAAGAAAAAATACGACTATGTTGCTGACTTTAGCAAGATATAATAGGGTTTTACACCTTTTATATAAAGAATTGTAAACAAAGTTTGTAAAATAGTAAATTATTTTTTTCAGGATACTTTAAAATAGTACAAAGAAGGTAAAGCAAAAATTTTTAATAATGTGAATGGTAGGAGTCAACTGATGCTAAACCGATTTAAAAATTTAAAACTTGTAAAACAGCTAAAGCAGAATTTAAGTGCTAAGCTTAGATGGATTATGTATTCTAAAAATACGATGGATAAATCCTCTCCAGAGTATATTAGAATGATTAGCGGAGTTGACGAATTAAAATCAAGTTCTGACGAAAGAAGGCTGGAAGCGATGGTCAGAGAACAGCTCAAGGCAGAGTTTCCTAATATTGAAGAAATGAAGTCTTATGAGTTATTAGTAGATGCAGTGATGCATAATATAAAGAAAAAACAGCTTCAGGCCATGGATGACGAATAATATATCATCAAATTTAATACCCCGATGAGGGGTATTTTTGTATCTGTTATTTTTTATAATTGTTGTTATCTCAAGGAGTAATGATATATGGTGACAACAATTATTGGTGTGAATTTGGAAAATAGAGAAGAGACAGCGATTAAGTTTCAAAAAATCTTAACAAAATTTGGTTGTGAAATAAAAACACGTATTGGATTGCATCCTTCAGTAGGATGTGTATGTTTAAATAGAGGTATTGTTTTGTTAGAAGTATCTGGCGAAGCAGAAGATTTGTGTGCTGAATTGCAGAAGTATTGGGATGTTCAGACGATGAGTTTTAATTGATAAACTTTTGTAAAGCTTTTAATTTAATTAGGCAAAAAAATATATTTAGGGCCTTTGTAATTATGGAAATAATTGCATATGATTAAGCCGTTGAATTCAGTACAATCAAATTTGTTTGGTAAGGCAATTTATCAGGAATTGCAACAGAATTCTACAAACAAAAATGGTCTCAATAATACTTTAAAAAAATCTGAAAGCCCTGTGACGCGAACCAGTATTTTTTATATAAATGATTTTCATGGAAAATCAATTAATATGGAAAGGGCTATGACAGCATCTAATGCTTTTGATGCTTTTGTCCCATCTCAACCAACGGATAAGTTAAAACTTTCTTCTGGTGATATTATGATTGGTGAGGTGATGAAAGCTAATCAGGTAGCAGTTAAAGCTCAAAAGGCAATGGGAATTATGGCTTCTGCTATGGGAAATCATGAGTATGATATGCCAAAGCATGTAGCAGAAATTATTCCTACAATTGGATTTAAATTGCTAGCTTGTAACGTTAATATAAAACCTGATAACCCATTGAGTAAAAAAGTTGAAAAGTCATATGTTCAAGAGGTTAATGGCCATAAGTACGGTATTATTGGAGCTACTCCTGTTGATTTGTTTATGCGTTTGAAATATGGCAAAATTTTTGATGAATTGAATGTTGATGATATTGATAAAACTATTGTTGATATCCAGAAGGAAGTAGATAATTTGAAGGCACAAGGTATTGATAAAATTATATTACTTTCTCATGTTGGTTTTGGATATGACCAAAAAATTGCCCAGGAAACTGAAGGAATAGATGTTATTTTAGGTGGGCATTCTCACAATTTAATTACTGATGTAAAAGATGGTGTAAATTTATTTAAGTCCAAGTCAGGAGAGCCTGTTGTTATTACTCAGGCAGGACGAGATGGAAAGAACTTTGGTATTTTAAATTTAGAGTTTGATGCAAAGGGAATATTGACAAAAATTCAAAATAATGTAGCTAATACTCGTAAATTTAAACGTAATGCCCCAATTAGATACGTGTTTGAACAAATTTTAGGTAAACCTCAGGTAATAGGAAGGATTAATTCAGCTCCTCCTCCGTTAACAAACGATTTACTTGATCCAAGTGGTCATGCAAACTTTTTAACTGATTGTATGAGAGCAGAACTTGGTACTGATATTGCTATGTTCGGAGCAGCTACAATAAGAGGTTACTTTGAGGCAGGAAATATTGATACTCGTTCAATAGAAGACTTATCTCCGTTTAAAAATAAAATGGTAATAGTTAAATATAATCAAAAAGATATTGTTGATGCTTTGAAAATAGCTGCAAAATCAATGACTAATACAAATAATAAACCGGGATTGATACATGTTTCTGGATTAAAGTATACAGTTTCAAAAAATGGTGAATTGAAAAGCCTTGCTTATGTAGATAAATCCGGAAATATTACTCCAATTGATATTAATAATCCTGATACTTCAAAATCTTATAGAGTTGCTATCACTGATTATTATGCGGCAGGTCAAGATGGTTTTGCGCCACTAAATAAAATTAAAGATGCCGAAGTGAAATATGATTTTGATGTAAGTAAATGTATTGAAGATTATATCAAAAAACATCCTGAACCGATTGATATAAAAGATGATGGAAGAATTCAAATTGTGGAATAAAAAAAGCTCCTTATTAAGGAGCTTTTTTATAATATTTATAAATCATTCGATTTTTTATATATTTGAATAAATCCGTAATCCCAAATTAATTGTAAAATAAAGCCTATATAGCCACATATTATTGCATATATGTAAGAGCATACCGCGCAATCTGGATTAATGTTAAAAGTTTTTAGGATAATTCCTGAAATGACTAATATAGCAATTATTGCAATTAATAATATGATAAAAATTGAGACAAATTGAAAAATTTCTTTAAAAGATTTTTTTACCCACTTGAAAGGTTTTAGAACGTTAAATAATTCCTTTGCATCATAATTTTCGCAAAATGCTACAAATATTAATGACATAAGAACTGATGATATAAGTGTTATTAATATTATTCTCACTATTAATATTTTGAAGAATATTGCAATACACAAAGCTGAAAAAACTAAGCAATACGCCATCCAGCAAAGACCTAGAGGAATACTTTTCCAAAATGCTATTATCGGATTTTGGTTTGTATCAGGCAGTCCGATTGCACTTTCATCATGATATTTGTTAATAAAAGTATATGTGTAACCAGTAAGATATATAGCTGTTATAATTAATATAATTGCGCTGATAACAAGTAAGTTAATATCAGGCATAAACTTTGCTTTTTCCATTCCGTCAAGCATAGTGGTAATAACTGAATATATTCCACAGATTGAAAATATTGTGATGTGGTTAAGTATTGTATATTTGCCTGTATATATTTTTTTTAAACAGTTTGGGATGAATTTTAATACATTCATTTTTGTCTCCTGTTATTTGGCTGTCTCGATGTATTTTTTTGCTAAATCATAATCCCAAGCAAGTAGGCCCATTATACTTAAATAGTAATATAGAATATTTGTTGAATATGTTGATAGCTTAACAAGTGCCATTTGAGAGGATTGTGCTGAAAAAATAAGGTCTGTAAATGTTTGAGAATTTATGAATCCTGAAACTATTGCAATAACAGTTAATATTAGCATACCTAAAAATACTATTCCATAGCTCATTAGAGCAGTTCCTATGTATATCCAAATTCGTTTGAAGAAATATTTGATAAAGTCAATGTTTTTTATCTTTTTAAATGGTTCAATGATTTCTTTATTGGATAAATTTTTTGCATATCCCATTTGGAATATAGTTATAAAAAATGATATTACAATATCACTTATAGTTGAATAATAGAAAGCTTTTTGAGGATTACGTAATATAAATAAGATTAATGTAGTACTAATCAATGTAATCGCTAGAGGTGTGACGTCTTTTAGAATTTTTAAAGGTTCTAAATTTATTTCAGGCAGAATTGTATCTCTTGAATTAAGTGCATTGTTTAAAAATTTTGTTTCGTAACAAAAAAAGTACATATGCCATAGAATGTATAGCGTTAGAATTATGCAAACTTTTATATTGGATATATAAGTGTCATATGCGTGTTCAAGTGAAATGTATGTCATGGCTATTGAAAATATTCCCAATAGCGAAAATATCGATATTTGTTTATCTAAAGCATCTTTTTCTTTGTATAATTTTTTTAATCCTTCTTTGAAGTATGAATTCATTCTGTTAGCCTTTCTTGGGGATGTTCATTGCCAAAAATTGGTCTGATTTTTTCTGTGTATGTTTCAAGTATGGTGTATGGAAATACGAATAAACTGATTATTGCTAAGCAGTATAAAATTACTGTGTACATAAATAAATCATATAATGCAAAATTTTTACTGATTAGGAATATATTGTCTAAGTTAAATGACGCTCCTATTAGATAAATTATTAAATATATTGCGAGTATTATAAGAGAAATAAATCCATTTTTTAGTACTTGTTTCCAAAATGGAATAAAAGCTACTTTGGTAAATTTAAATACCAACAATAAATTTAGTAACTTATTCAAAGCAATATTATCTGCTAAAGCAATATATACAAAATAAAATAGCGGAGCTATCAATATAAAAAATATAAATCCTATGTATAATAAATAAACAGAATGATGTAAGGTTAGGAATAGTACAGTCCAGAGTATTAAAAATATTAGTATATATGTTCCCCAGACAAAATTTATAATAAATAAAGGAATTAAATTTTTCCAATTAATTTGGTTAATCGAAGGGATAAAGTCGGTATTTTTGTTTAATGAATTAGTAATAAATTGAATACTGTACAATAAAATCAATATACTAAATATCATATCTATCGGATTTCTTTTAGAAGTATTAAAGTTTCCGAATTTAATATCAAATAATGTTGTTAGAAAAATATATACAAGGCATACTCCATATAAGATTAGATGTTTAGAAGTTGTATTTTTATCTGTGTATATTTTTTTTATTGTTTCAAATATTCCAGTCAAAATAAGCTCCTCATTATTTTATAATGTTCTAATTATAACACTTTTTGTAGTTCTGACAAGCTTTGTTTTATTCAAGATTTTTTTGTTGTATTATTCAGTTATGGATATTGAATTAAAGCAGTTATTAAATAGTCAAAAAAATCGTTTTGAAAAAATAAAGGAGTGTCTTTGACTCCGAAAAATTAACTTTAGAATTAAATGATCTTGAGTTAAAAATGCAAGCTCCTGATATTTGGTCTGATAAAGATAAAGTTTCAAAGTTAGGTGCTCAGATTAAAGAAGTTAAAGAAAATTTGGAGTTTTTATCAAATTGTCAATCAATACTTGATGATGCTCAAGTTGCAATTGAAATAAATGATGAAGATTTAATAAATGAAAGCTCTATAAGACTTGTTGAGTTAGAAAAATCTCTAGATAAATTTGAAATTAAGCAGATGTTGAGTGGAGAGTATGATGAGGCTGATGCTATTTTAACGATTAATGCAGGTGCAGGTGGTACCGATGCACAGGATTGGGCTTCTTTGCTATTGAGAATGTATATGCGTTGGGCTGAGTCAAGAGGTTGGAAAGTCGATTTACTTGACAAGTTGGATGGTGAGGAAGCTGGTATAAAATCTGCAACTATCAAGATTTCTGGGAAGTATGCTTTTGGTTATGCAAAAGCTGAAAAAGGTGTTCATAGACTTGTTAGAATATCTCCATTTAATGCGAATGGTAAACGTCAGACAAGTTTTGCGTCTGTAGAAGTATCTCCAATAATAGAAGATTTTGAAAAAACAATAGTGATACCTCCGGACGAGCTTGAGATAGATACAATGCGTTCAGGAGGAGCGGGTGGACAGAATGTTAATAAGGTTGAAACAGCTGTAAGAATCTTACACAAACCTACAGGTATTGTGGTTAAGTGTCAGCAAGAACGTTCTCAATTGCAAAACAAAGAAAATGCTATGCAAATTCTAGCATCAAAGCTTCTTGCAATAAGGCAAGCTGAGCATGAGAAAAAAATAGCGGAGTTAAAAGGTGAGAATGTAGATATCAACTTCGGTTCCCAAATTCGATCTTATGTTTTCCATCCTTATAAAATGGTAAAAGATCATCGAACAAATTATGAAGTTGGAAATGTTGATGCTGTTATGGATGGTGATATTGACGGTTTTATAGAAGAGTTTTTGCGAAAAAAATAATTTTTCCATGTGTATTTGTTTTGAATACTGCTTAACATATCTAAATATTCTTTAGTATTTAGTCAATTATATCTTTTTTATATTTTTCTTATATATAAGGATATAAAAAAGGAGAGAATATGTCTGATTGTAAAGTTGAAAAATCTGTTGTTCAAAAAGGTGATTGTGCTTGGAATGTTGCAAAAAGAAATCTTGCTAATGGATCAGATAAAAGGATTTCAAACGCTGATATAATTAAAGAAATTAAACGACTTGCAGAGTTGAACGGGTGTAGTTCGATTGAAGATTTTAGCGAAAAATATTTTTCTAAAATAGGAGCAGAATTTGTAATTGATAAAGTGCCTGTAAATCGAAAAGTAGATTCTAAGGCAAGAGGTGTTAATTCTTCACGTTCTACTCATAAAAAGCCGTTAACTAAAGAGCAAGAAGTAGATTTAATTAATCGTATGAAAGATGATACTTCTAAGATTGTAGAATACAATAAAAATAATTATTCAGGTAATTACTATGGAATTGTAGATAAAAAGACTTGTAAATTAAAGATATATAATAAAAGTGGAAAAGTTGTAAAAACATTAACTGTTGGTGTCGGAAAAACTAAGGGTGATGATTTAGGTGCTTATTATTTGGATCATTATCACAAGACAAAGGATAAAGCAAAGGCTGAAAGCCATAGATATACTACTGCTGGAGAATTTACTTTAGATGATTCAAATACTGCTCCAGCCGCTTATACCGGCAGAGATGGAAAACCAAAAGTTATGTATTTAAAAGGTGATAATAGAGGTGTTCGTTCTGGACAGATGTCTATTCATATGTTGTACAAGCCTAGTTATAGCCAAAGAGAAAAAGCAATTAAATCTCCAGGTTTAGAAGATAATAGAATGTCATATGGCTGTGTTAATTTGACTGAAGAGGATTTTGATGTTATGCATTCTTTTTTAGGTGAAGGCGATAAAATTTATGTCCTTCCTGAAGAAAAAGGAAATAAGTTGCAGTTGAATAAACAAAAAGATGGTACATATAAATTTGAACAACTATTTCATAAAGATACCAAAAGAGGTGTATCAAAAGAAGCAGCTTCTGCTGTAAAATATGATGTTCGTCCAGATAAAAAACCTAAAGTTCATACCACTGAGAAAAAATCAGTTGATAAACAGTCAGTTCATAAGCCTCAGCCTAAAAAACAAGAAACTAAAGAATTTAGTTGGTTGAATCCAATGACATGGTTTGGTTAATTTTTTTTAATAATATAGCAAAATAAATCTTTCACATTACTTACTTTACTCAAGTAATTTTAAGTAAGTTATTTAATGTGAAAGGTTTTTAATGAATATAAAAAATTTTATCCCCGCGTGTACAATTGCTGCAAGTTCTTTTTTGTCTTCTTGTACAGAGAATGCTCCTGTACAGAAAATTCCTCAGTTAATAGATGATCCTAAATTTAAAACGATTTTGGCAGATACTTTCAGTAGAAGTATTTCGGATGAAAGTAAGATTATTCAATACAATCAGCTTTTGAAAAAATATGGACAAGGTGTTGATAATTATATAATTATTGATAAAAAAAATTGTGTTTCAAAAGTCTATAATCCTGATGGAAAGCTTTTGTACCAAAATGAGGTAGCTTTAGGAAAAAATATAGGTGATAAACGCTCAGGTGGATATATGCAATCAAATGTTCCACTAGCCGCATATACTACTCCAGGAGAGTATGTAATTTCAAGAGAAGGAACTAAAGCAGGAACGAAAGATAAAAAATTATATGGTGATAGAGTCCTTGTGCTACATGGTGATCATACAAAGGAAGTTTCAAAGGGTAAGCAGGTCTTAGCTTTGCATAGAGTTCCAAGTTCGCCTATGGGTAAACTTCGTGAAAATGTTTTGAAAAATAGTTCTAAAAAAGACAATAGAGTATCTTTTGGGTGTATAAATTACTTAGTTGATTCTTTTGATAAAATGCGTAAATATATTAAAGGTGTTTCTACTAAAGTTTATATATTACCTGAAGAAAAAGGGAATTCCTTATATTTAGAAAAGCAAAATAATGGAACATATAAGTTTTTCCAGAAAAAATATCGTTATGAAAAACAAGAAAGTTTGCATTAAAAAGTAGATTTTTAATTAATATTCTTTTTGTGTAAATCAGTACCGCCGGTTTTGAGGAGGTTATATTTGTCTGCGATGTGTGCGATATGTTCACAAGTACAGAATCTTAAGTATTTTCTCCATCTTGGATATGGATAATAAACTTCAATTCCGTCAAGTCCGATACTTATTAGTTTACTTACAAAATCATCAAGGCTAAGTGTAAAACAGCATGCAGGATGAGCTAATACTGCTATTCCTCCAGCATTATGTATTGCTTTAATAAGTTTTTTTATATCTCTTCTTGCAAAAATTCTTATGATATCCAATTCGGTTTCTCTTTTAGTTTTTGCATAAAAACATTGAAGCTCTTTATTGTTTACATCTATACCATAGGCTAAAAGATGCATGAATACACCTCTATACCATACATCAAACTCTATTGCTGGGATTACAAAGTCATCTTCTAATTTGTTTTTTATATATCCGTCTACTGTATTATGATCTGAGATTGCAATGTGTTTATAGCCTTTTTGTTTAGCTTGTTTGATTATGTCTGTAAAATCTGCTTGACCGTCTGAAAAATTGGTATGGATATGAAGATTAACTTTATGTTCAGTGAAGTCTTCTTGGGTAAAACTTTTTATTAAATCTTTTATACTTTTATTGTTTGTCATTGTTTTTTTAATTTTATTTGTAATAAAATTATTCTACAACAAATTAAAAAAATTAATCAATAGTATTTAGATGGAGAGTTTATGGCAAGGGAAAAAATAGATAAAAGTATATGGAAAATTTTAGCAGAAGGGTTGAAAATTTACTGTTTAAATTTTCATAAGTTTTCTTTATATATGTTATTTCCGGTTTTTGGACAATTGATTGGGCTAGGGATGGTATTCGGTTTAAGCTTTTGGTATTCACAAAGCTTACCTGATTTGATTAGTAAATATCCTGCGTTTAATAATTTTTCTACAATAGTTTTGAGTGTAGTATTGATTTGTGTACCTGGCTTGTTAATTTGGGCTAAAGGATTTTGGGATTACTTGGTAGCATATGGAGCCCTGAATTCTATGACTGAAGGTGCTTTGACGTCAGGTAGAGTATATGATTTTAAAGCTCATAATGCTGTTGTCACAAGAAGAACTTTTTCTTATATCGTTTTGTGGTTGTTGTTTAGTATATTCACTATTTTTTCAATAATTCCGTTTTTCTGGGTTATTGGTTTGATATTTTTTGTATATTTTGTTCTTATATTCCAAGTTTTTTCTTTTGAGAAAGAAGTCTCTCCTTTTTCTTGTTTTAGAAGAAGTTTGCAGTTGATAAAAGGGAAGTTTGCAAGAACTTTTTTACTTTTGGTTATTTTAACTCTTTTTACATACAATCTTTTAAGCGTTGGGGTCTCTGTCTTATTTGATGCATTAAAGATTACAGATAAGATTGCACCGATTTTTGAATCTTGGGCGTTGACGTTGCCATTAGAACAACTAAATCAGCCTTTTGGATTGTTTAATATTATTTTGACTCCTGTGATGATATCGAAACAACTCGTAAATGAGATTATTTTCTTTATTGTTGTAGGTATGACTTTACCTTTTAGAAGTATTTGTTGGACTTTGTGGTATAAAAATTTGTATTCGGGAATAGTAGATGTAAGTAGTAAGAAAACTTCTAAAAGTTCTTCTAAAAAATCTACTCAGACAAAAAAGGTAAAAAATTACGAGAAAACTGATAAGAAGCAATTCAAAATAGAAAAAAGAGAAATTGATCCTGAAATTATCAGAAGGGCTCGTTTAGAAGATGATGAATATTAGGTGAAAATGTTTATTTGTAAAAATTGTAAATCAATAGATAAATTTGAATTAATGTTTTCTCCGGATTATCGTGGAGAAAAGTCCTTTAGACAAAGGTATAACAAGGATAATGATATTGAAATTACAGTAGATGGTTATACCTTTGTACCTGATTTACAGTTTATGAATGATCATGCTGTATGTAAGTATTGCGGACAGATATATATGTGGGATTATGATTCTGGGTATTAAAAAAGAGAGGATAAGTTATGAGAGAAGGTAGAAAAAATAATGAAACAAGGGAAATTAGGTTTATAAAAGATTTTACAAAACATGCTCTTGGTTCTGTATTAGTTCAATTTGGTGATACTAAAGTAATTACAACAGCTTCTGTAGAAGAAGGTAAGCCAAAATGGATGGCAAAAGATGAGCAAAGAGGGTGGGTTACTGCTGAATATTCTTTGTTACCTTCTGCTCCTAATACAAGGTGCCAAAGGGAACGTACAAAAATTTCAGGTAGAACTCAAGAAATTCAAAGACTTATTGGTAGAAGTTTGAGAGCTTGTGTTGATTTAGAAAAAATGCCTGATTTGACTATTACTATAGATGCTGATGTTATTCAAGCTGATGGTGGAACTAGAACTGCAAGTATTTGTGGCGGCTTTTTAGCCTTAAAAATAGCTATAGAAAAGCTTTTAGATACTGGAGTTTTAAAAGAAAATCCTATTATTGAACCTATAGGAGCTATATCAGCTGGGATTGTAGATGGTGAAGTGAGATTGGATTTGGATTATATAGAAGATTCAAATGCTCAGGTGGATTCTAATATTGTGCTTACTAAAAGCGGTAAAATTATTGAATTTCAAACAACAGCAGAGGGAGAGCCTTATGAACAAGCACAGATGATAGAAATCTTTAATGTGGCAAAAGAAGGAATAAAAAAAATTATTGATATGTATGAAAAAATTTAGTATAATATTCTTGTTATAGTATAAGGAGAAACTGTATGAAAAAACTTTTATTAGCTGCACTTGTATTGGTTATCGCAGGAGCATCTTCAGCTTATGCGGATGAACCTACTACTTACACTGAGTATTTTGTACAAAAACATACTCAAAAATTAGTTGATAAAGAAAAACAACTTCAAGAACAACAAAAGGCTAGAGAAGAAGCTCGTATAAAAGCTCAAAAAGAGAGAAAAGCTGCTCAAGCTGCACGTCAACAAAAATATGAAAAGAAAAAACAACTACTAAAAGAATTAATGTCTGAGTAGAATAAAGGAGTTATTTTAATGAAAAAGAAAATTGTAGCTTTATTAGCTTTGTCTGTGTTGAGTATGTCATCTGTATATGCTGCTGAAACACAAGGTCCTATTTCGAGATGGTTAGATCAAAAGACATCTCATGTCGCTAAAAAAGAGCAAGATGCTAATGCTAAAATTGCAGCAAAGCAAAAAGCTCGTCAAGAAAAATTAGCAAAACAAAGAGCAAAAGCTCAAATGAAACAAAAGAAAGCTGCTCAAAAACGTGCAGAAAGACAACGTAAGCAAAAGGAAAGAAAAGCACGTGTGGAAGCAAAGAAAAAACATTTGAGAGAATTGTTTAAATAGATTAGAAAAGGCACCTAAAAGGTGCCTTTAATTTTATATCTTTAAATTTATTTTGCTTGAAAGATATTTCAAATTGTGCTAGAATGCTTTGAAGAGAGAATTTTTAATGGCTATTTTAAAAGAAAATACGAAGGTTTTAACAGGTGCTCAGGCTATCATTGAAATGCTTTGTCGTTTTGGTATTTCAGATGTATTTGGCTACCCTGGAGGTGTGGTATTAAGTTTATATGATGAACTCTTTTTAAATAAAGATAAGATTAATCACTATTTGACTCGTCATGAACAAGCTGCGGTACATGCTGCAGAAGGATATGCAAGGGTTTCTGGAAAATGCGGGGTTGTTATATCAACATCAGGCCCGGGGGCAACAAATTTAGTTACAGGTATTGCTAATGCATATAAAGATGGATTTCCTTTGGTTATAATAACGGGGCAGGTGAGGAAAAATGCTATAGGTAAAGGTGCTTTTGGAGAAGTAGATATTTGTGATATTACAAAGTCTTGTACGAAAACAAATTTTCAGGTAAAAAGTGCTAATGAATTACCAGAAGTTTTAGCAAAAGCTTTTTCTATTGCAAATAGCGGTAAAAAAGGACCTGTTTTAATTGATATTTTAAAGGATGTTTTTACTGAAAAATTTGATTTTAATCCAATTAAATATTCGCAAGATGATTTTGTTCAAAATTTACCTAAAGAAAGTATTTTAAATATTCTGAAAAATATCAAAAATGCAAAAAGACCTTTAATAATTTCTGGTGGAGGTGTTTGCCATTCTGGTGCTGTTGATTTATTGGTAGAATTTGTCAATAAATTAAATATTCCCGTGGTCAATACGATTATGGGGATTGGTTCTTTCCCGCAAAAACATAAAAATTATTCTGGGAAAATTGGTTTGTTTGGAGACTATTGTGCAAATCAACTTCTTAGAGAGGCTGACCTTGTTGTTTCTTTGGGAGCACGTTTAAATAATCGTATAACTTGTTGTTATAAGAACAATGAGCTTGATAATAAAGTTATACAAATAGATATTAATGAAGATGAAATAGCTAAGTGTTTCATCCCTAAAATTTCTTTGGTTGCTGATATTAAATATGTTTTGAGTGATTTATTAGCATTGTATGACGAAAAACAATACTCTACTTTCTCTAATGATTATTGGATGGATAGAGTTAATAGCTTAAGGCAATCTTCTAATATTTATGAATGTTTTAATAGCTCTGATGTTTTATCATCTTTTGATGTAATGAGGAGTATAAATAACTACACAGCAGATATGCATCCTATAATAGTTACAGAAGTTGGACAACATCAAATTTGGGCAAGTAGGGCTTTTGATGCTGTGAAAAATCGAGAATTTATAACCGCAGGAGGACTTGGTACTATGGGGTTTGGTTTTCCTGCTGCAATCGGTGCCTCTATTGCAAGACCGGATAAAGAAGTTTTATGTATTGCTGGAGACGCCTCTTTTCAGATGAATATTCAAGAATTAGCAACTTTAAAAGAATATAATATTCCTGTTAAGATAATGATTTTTAATAATGGTTATTTAGGTATGGTAAGACAACTTCAGCAAAAAAATTGTGAGTCAAGGTATTCTAACACACATATTTCTAATCCTGATTTTGTTGCAGTTGCAAATGCTTATGGGATAAAAGCCTTTAGGGTTTCAAATTTTGACGGTATACATAATGTATTAGAAAAGGTTTTTGATGTTAATGAGCCTGTTTTGGTCGATTTTGTAGTAGAGCCTGAGGAAGTGTTATGATGAGTGTTTCAAAAAAAGTTGCAAGTGCAAATAATAAATTTTTAATAGCTTTGTTGATCTCTTTTTTGATTTTGAGTGTAGCTGTTTGTTTTTGTATATCTTATTTTAGAGAAAAATATTTGATTATGCAGTTTAAAAAGGAGTATATAACATATAATCAGGCATTGACTATAACTGCTCTTGATATGTTTGGGGATACTGGGTGCTATTATAGTACAGATAAAAATGTGAAAAATAATTATGCAAATTGTGATAAGTTTTACAAAAGATTTGCAACGAACTTAAATGTTAGAAAGTATTGCAAAAAAGATGCTCTTTCTGATGGATGTGTACCAGTATACAAATCTTATACCGCAGAAGCAAGATGTGCTGGATATTCAGAAAGTATGATGAATAGATTTAACCAAGCATTTGTAATGGCAGATTCTAGTAATTTAATTGTGTATAATTACCCTACTGGTGTGCAAAAACCTATGTTTGCAATAGATGTAAATGGTAATGCGAAACCTAATAAAAGTGGGTATGATCTTTTTAGCATGGTAATTATGAGGAATAAGTCCGGAGATTATTATTTCTATCCAAATATAACTTATTGTTTGCCTGATGAAAAAGGTGGATATAAGTATTTGACAGATATCTTTAAAGAATAATGCTTAGTCTAGCATACTGTATACTTTTTTAATTTCTTGAATATCTTGCCACATAAGCCATTTAGGACTCCCTTTTTCTCTTGAGTCATTTCTTAGTAAGTAAGATGGATGAAATATCGGCATCATCTTAGAATGATATGGACCTTCGTACCATTTCCCTCTAATTTTTGTTATACCTTGAGTTGTTCCTAGTATAGAATTTACGGCTACACGTCCACATAGTAATATTATTCTTGGTTTAAGAATTTCAATTTGTGCTTCCAGGTATTCTTTACAAGCTTCTTTTTCTTCAGGAAGTGGGTCTCTGTTTTCTGGAGGGCGACATTTTAGGGTGTTGCAGATGTATACGTCCTTTTGTCTAGAAAGGTCTACTGATGCAAAAATTTTGTCAAGCAGTTGCCCTGCCTTGCCAACAAAAGGTTCTCCTTTTTGATCTTCATAGTAGCCTGGTGCTTCACCTATTAGCATCATTTTTTTGTTTGGAATTCCTCCTGAAAATACAATATTTGTTCTTGTTTTACATAGAGAACATTTTTGACAGGATAGACATTTTTCTCTAATTTTCTCTAACTCTTTAGTTTCTTTTTGAAGTGTTTCGTTCATTATACTTAGTCTTTCCTACTTGGAATGTTTATAAAGCTAACTTGTAGTGAAAAATTTTTCACATCACTTTAGCCATATATTATTATCTGGAATTTGTCGATTTATACTTATTCGGGATCCAATACAGAAATTACTGCATTATTGATGTCTAGATAAGTTTTTATTGAGTTTTCAAGATCTTCGATGGTGATATCTTCAACATCTTTTAGGTAATCTTCAATCAGTTTTAAATCGTCACATACTGTCATATAGTAGCCGATTGTTTCTCCAATTTCTGATACTGTTTCAGCAGAGTATGCAAATCTTGATTTAACTTTCTTTTTGGCTTTTAGAAGTTCTTCTTGTGAAATTTTGTTTTCAAGTAGATTTGCCATTTCTTTTTTTATTAAATCAATAGCCATATCACGTTTTTCTGGTTTGAAGTTGGCTTGAATAAAGAAATTGTTTCCATCTTTAAATTGATAATGTTCAGAACCCACGATATTGAAGATAGGTTCAGGCTGTTTTTCTATAAGATTTTGGTAAAGTCTGCAACTTGTACCTTCTCCAAGAATTATGCTTATTAAATCAAGAGAAATATTTTCTTTTAAATTGTTCGCTTTTGGGCCAAGAAATCCTACCATAAGGTATGATGTATTAACTTTTGATTTGTTTTCAATCAATAGAGTATGTTTTGTAGGAGTATCAATTTCGTGCTGTTGATTGTGAGAATTTGCACGTCCGTTAAAATCGAATTCTTTTTCGACTTTTGCGAGTACTTTTTCTTTATCAAAATCTCCGACGATTATTGTTGTCATATTTTCTGGAGAGTAGAAAGTTTTGTAGTAGTTCATAATTTCTTGTTGAGTTACTTGAGAAATTATTTCAGGAGTGCCTATTACATCTCTTTTGTAAGGATGTTTGGTGTACATGTTGTAGTTGCATGCGTTGTATACTTTTGTCCAGTTTTGGTCTTTACGCATTCTTATTTCTTCTATTACGACATGACGTTCTCTTTTGTCTGTAACTGTATGGTCGTTTAAATCAAACGGTGCTCCTATTTCTTCTTCAGGTAATACAGGGTCAATCATCATATCGGCATGTAATTCTATTGCTTGGTATAGATCTTTATCTTGTGGCCCTTTAGGTAGGGTTACGTAGTAGAATGTATAGTCTTTCCAAGTAGCAGCGTTTACGATAGCTCCTTTAGCTTCAAGTATTTTATCAAATTCTCCTGCTGTATGTTTATGGGTTCCTTTGAACATAAGGTGTTCAAGGAAATGTGAAATTCCGTTGTTTTTATCGTTTTCGTTTATTGAACCCGTTTTCACCCAAGTACTTACGTTTACAAGTTCTCCTTCTTTGTGCGCTAAAACTATTTTATGACCATTTTCTCTTTCATAAATTTCTACGTCTTCTGTTAAGAACGGATATTTTACTAAGCTTTTTTTCATAATCTCTTCCTCTTTTTTATTTATTATAACCTAAATAAAAATTTTTAAGTTATAATAAATCTATGGATATTATTAATCGTTTAGAACATAAAGTTGTGGTTTCAGTTCAGGCTATGCCTAGTGAACCTTTGTATTTAGAAAAATGTATGGTCGCAATGATGAAGTCTGTGATTAAAGGCGGTGCTGGTGCATTGAGAGTCGCAGGTGCTAGAGATGTTAAAAATGCAAAACATCTTTTTGATGTCCCTGTCATTGGTCTTACTAAACCTGATGTTATTCCTCCTAATTGGCAGGAAATAGTTTACATAACACCAACTTTGAAAGAAGTTATTGAACTTATTGATGCTGGTGCTGATATTGTTGCATTTGACGGAACTATGCGCCCTAGACCAAATGGCGAAACTTTAGAAAAAATAATTAAATATATAAAAATTAATAAAAGGGCTTCTATGGCTGATGTTTCTACTGTAGAAGAAGGGATAAATGCAGCTAAGTTGGGTGCTGATATTTTGTCTACCACTTTGTCAGGTTATACTCAGTTCTCTCAAAACAAACCTGATGGACCTGATTTTGAGCTTTTAGAAAATTTAGTTAAAGAAACCGGCAAACCTGTTGTGCTTGAGGGTAGAATTTGGGAGCCAAGTGAGGTTGATAGAGCATTTGAACTTGGAGCTCATTGCGTTGTTATTGGATCAGCTATTACAAGACCTCAGTTAATTACTAAAAGATTTGTGCAAAGATAAAGTAGGTGGAATATGAAAATTCGAATGATGTCAACTTATGATGTCGCTAAAAATTTGTTAGAGATTATAAAATCAGCTCCTGTAGAAAGTAGTAAAGGAAAATTTGATGTAGCTAAAAAGATTGCAACAACAGAAATTCCAATGTATCAAAAAGCTGTAAAAGCTGTTGATACATTTGTAAAACAATCAGAAAAGGATGTAAAATAGATGAAAAAAGCTTTGGCAATAGATGTCGGTGGAACAAAAATTTATAATACGATAATTGATGAAAACGGTAAAATAGTTTCTGATGTTGAAAAACATCATACTCCAAAAACTTTTGAAGAAATAAAAGAGTTGTTTTCTGAAATTATAAAAAAACACGAAAATGAAGTTGATGTCATTGCATTTGCTACTTGTGGAGCTGTTAATAACAAAAATGATGGAATTCTCGGGTCTACAGGGAATATTGCTGAAGGTTATCCTTCAATGAATTTTAAAGGATTGAGTAGCAAACCGGTCTTTGTTGAAAATGATGCTAATGCTGCTGCGTGGGCTGAACATATTATTGGAGCATCTAAGGGAATGCCTTATTCTGTTATGCTTACACTTGGTACAGGTGTAGGTGGAGGAATTATTCTTGATAATAAACTTTATAAAGGGAAAAATGGCGCTGCAGGAGAAATGCATTTTAAAATGAGGGATGACAAACATAGAAAGTGCACTTGCGGATCTTGGGATTGTTTTGAAGCTTATGCGTCAGGTACTGGGTTGAAACTGACTGCAGAAGAAATCCTAGGTAGAGAAGATGTTACTACATATGATGTCATTCAAGGTATGCAAAGTGGTGATGTTAAAATGACAGAAGTTTTTAATAAATGGCAGGATGATATCTTGAATGGCTTAATAGGGCTTGCAAATATATTTGATCCTGATGTTTTTGTTCTTTCAGGTTCAATGGCAGAATTTGTAAATGTTGAGTATTTGGAAACAGAAATGAATTCACAAATAGTTACTACGCCGGCGAAAGTTGTAACTGCTCAAGCAGGGAATTATTCAGGTATGATTGGGGCTGCTTTGTTAGCTCTAAATGTTGGGATATAGCCTTAAAAAGATTGGTTTTATAAATGGGAAAAGCTAAAAAAAGAAGTTTACACCTTGGTATAAATGATAGATTCTCTCGTTTGACAAGAGACGAGGCTGTAAGAACTGTTGTCGACCTTTTGGAAAAAGGTGATAAGGATGTGTATGGACTGGTTACACTTTTTGGACTAACTGCTGAAGAAATATTGGAAGCTGGTGCTAGTTATGAAGCTGTTGTTGGGATGAAAAGCCTTTTAAAATAGTATAAAATTTTTGATTAGGGGAGATAAAGTATTGTATGTTAAATCGTATTAGGTTTTGGCTGGAAAATTCGAGAGTTTTTTCTTTACCTATGACTTTTATGTCTTGGCTTGTTGTTTTTGTTTATGCACTAAGGCATAATGGTGATATTTTGAATGGAATTATTGCTCTCATTGGTATATCAATGGCGCATTTGGCTACGAACTTATTTGATGATTATGTTGATTATGGAATTTTATGCAAAGATGAAAGGTTTATTAATTCTGCTCAGAAAAGTAAGTGTGAGTACATAAAAAATGGTCAAGCATCTTTAAATGATTTGCTATGTGTGGTTATATTTTATTGTAGTATAGCAATTTTAACCGGAGTTTTTTTGTTCTTTAGAGCCGGTTTCCCTGTGTTTTGGTTAGGTATAATTGGTGGGTTGATTACTCTTTTATATGCAAGACTTTCTTTGATTGGGCTTAGTGAGATTGCTGTAGGTATTGCCTTTGGTCCATTACTGTTTGAAGGGGTTTATTATGTAATGATGAAAAATTTTTCTATAAATGTTTTAATCCTTTCTTTTGCAGTAGTAATGTTTACGATTGGTCTTTTATATACACATACTCTTTTAGATTTTGACGGAGATATGGTTGCTCATAAGAAAACTCTTTGTTGTCGAATCGGAAATAAAAAAACTGCATTAAAACTGTTGTGGTATATATATTTGCTTGGATATTTCTTTATTGGCTTGTTTGCGATTAAAGTATGGAATTATTGGTTCTTTGCAACGTATTTAACTATGCCTTTAGCTTTAAAATTGTATGAGTATATGAAAGAATATAATTTTGATAAATCAAATTTACCTAGTATTAGCTGGTATAATTATCCTTTGGATAGTTGGAATACAATAAAAAAAATGCCGGTTGCTCCTTTTTATTTTAGACTTTTTCAGGCAAGAAATTTAATGGTATTTTTCTCTTTAATTTTAACTATAGTTATGTTATTTTAAGTATATAGAGGATTTTTAAGAGGTTATAAATTTTATGAAAACTACAAATCAATTATTAAAACCTGTTACTGCTAAGATTGGTGAAAATGGAAATATCGAAATTGGTGGCTGTGATTTAGTTGAATTAGCTCAAAAATATGACACTCCGTTATATGTTATGGATGAAGCGACTATTAGAAGTATTTGTGCTGATTATAAAAAAGCTTTTTCTGGGTATCAAAAAGTTAATATGATGTTTGCATCAAAAGCTTTATGTACTATGGCTACTTCTGCTCTTTTAGCTCAAGAAGGTTTTGGTTTTGATGTTGTATCCTCAGGCGAAATTTATACTGTATATAAAGCAGGAGTTGATATGAACAAGGTTTTGTTCAACGGCAATAATAAATCTTTTGAAGAATTAACTCTTGCGATCGATTTAGGTGTTGGAAGAATTTCTGTAGATAATTTCTTTGAACTTTCGTTGTTAAATGAAATAGCAAAAAGTAAAAATAAAATGGTTGATATTCTTTTAAGAATTACTCCTGGTATAGAATGTCATACTCATGAATATATTCAAACAGGTCATTTGGATTCTAAATTTGGCTTTGATCTTACACAAATTGATGAAGCTGTTGAATTAATATTAAATGAATATAAAAATTTAAAATTACATGGTTTGCATGCACATATAGGGTCGCAAATATTTGAGACTTCTATCTATGGTGATGAAATAGAAATTTTAGTTAAAGAAATTGCTCGTTTAGACGAAAAATTCTCTTTAAAACTTGATGAGGTAAACGTAGGTGGAGGTTTGGGGGTTAAATATAATGATGAAGATGTACCTCCTTCTACATATGAAATTGCCGATAAAATTATATCTAGGTTGAATTCTTGTATTGAAAAATATGGAATAGAACCTCCTGCATTATTTATCGAACCTGGAAGAAGTATTATATCTACTGCCGGTGTTACTTTGTACACTATTGGTAGTTCAAAACAGGTTCCAAAAGGTAAAACATATTTTGCAGTAGATGGTGGTATGGCTGATAATGCTAGACCAAGTATGTATCAGGCTAAATATTCTTGCGAAATTGTTAATAAACCTTCACAAGAATTAGCTAAGACTGTTACTATTGCAGGAAGATTTTGTGAGTCAGGGGATATTTTGATAAAAGATGTTTTATTGCCTGAGCTTGAAGAGGGTGATATAGTCTGTGTTTACAATACCGGTGCATATAATTATTCTATGGCTTCTAATTATAATAGAGTACAAAAATCTGCAATGGTACTTGTAAATAATTCACAATCTGATATTATAGTAAATAGAGAGACATTAGATGATTTAATTTCTCACGATGTGATTCCTGGTAGACTGAAGAGAGACTAATGACAGATATTTTAGCTTACATATTACAACAAATTAGATTTTTAGAGTTTTCTTTGAATTGGTCTGATATAATTCAGATAGTCTTTCTCGTGGGGTTGTTATTGTTTTTATATAAGAAATTCATTAAAAATACCCAGTCAGAGAAATTTGTAAAAGGTTTGTTGATAATTGTGTTTGCTTGGGTATTTAGTGAGATTCTTGTAAAACTTGATTTGAAAATTATTGGAATGTTTTTGAAATCAGTTGTAACTTTGGTTACTTTGAGTCTTATCGTTATTTTTCAGCCTGAGTTGAGACGTTTTTTAGGCTTTTTAGGGCAAGTTGACTTTATAAGCCGTCTTTTTACTGCAAATGATAATAAGAAAAAAGATAAAAAAATAGATGTTGTCAAAGAATTGATAGAGGCTGTAAAATATTTATCTAAATCTCATACTGGGGCTTTGATTGTATTTCAAGGGGATTTAAGTCATACTTATTCAGATGTTGGTACAAAGTTGAATGCAGATGTGTCTACAGAGTTAATTTTGACAATTTTTCATCCAAACACTCCGTTACATGATGGGGCTGTTGTTATTGATGGTGATAAGATTATATCTGCAGGTGTATTACTACCTTTGACAGAGGATCCAAAATTGAGTTGGAAGTATGGTACACGTCATAGAGCGGCTATTGGTATGACTGAAGCTAGTGATGCTGCTTGTCTTGTTGTTTCAGAAGAAACAGGAGATGTTTCAGTTGCTGTCGATGGTTCTTTAAAACGTTATGAAGATTTAGTTACTTTGAAAAATGATTTAGAAAATATTTTAGGTGTAAAAAAAACAGATGAACTTGATGATAAAAAGACTATCTTTAAAATTAACAATTTTATTACCATTAGAAAGTCTGATATGAAAGATGAATAGAGGTTTTTAGCATGTCTGCAGTTAATAAAAAAAAAGTTTTAGATAGAATTAGAAGATTTGTATTTTTAACTTTGGGGCCGTTAATTGCAGCTTTTGCTTTAGAGGGTTTTTTAGTACCCAATAAAATAATTGATGGTGGTATTGTTGGGGTATCAATTATTGTTAGTTATTTAACAAAATATAATTTAGGTACTTTGATCTTTATTTTAAACATCCCATTTCTTTTATTAGCTTTTAATAAAATAGGTAAAAAATTTGTTTTGCAGACTTTTTATGCAATTATTGTTTTATCTGTTGCTTTGAATTTGTTGCATTCGTTGCATGTGACAGATGATTTATTATTGTCTACAGTTTTTGGTGGAATAATACTCGGCACGGGGGTTGGGCTTGTTCTGAAAAATGACGGTTCTTTAGATGGTACAGAGATTATGTCTTTAGTTTTATCGAAGAAATATGGTTTTTCTGTCGGTGAAATTATCATGGCATTTAATATTTTGATATACGGTGTTGCAGGATTAGTTTTTGGTTGGGATAGAGCAATGTATTCTATTTTAACTTATTTTATTGCTTATAGAGTAATTGATACTGTCTTAGAAGGCTTGAATTCTGCAAAGTCAATTCGTATTATCAGTGATCATGCTGATGAAATTGGTAAAGAGCTTTTAGAAACTCTAGAAATAGGGGTTACTTACCTAAAAGGTATTGGAGCTTATTCTGGAGCTAAAAAGAAGATAATCTATTGTGTAGTAAGTAGATTGGAATTGACTAAGATAAAAGAAATTATCAAGCAGATTGATCCTCAAGCTTTTATTTCTGTTGTAGATGTCCATGAAGCTTATGGTGGGCGTACAAGACGTAAAATAGAAAAAATTTAACATATAGACAATTTATGAAAAATATATTATAGTAGAGTTATACAGTAAGTAAGGATAAAAGATTATGGCAAAAAATATTGATACAGTACCTATAGAAGTAAGTATTTTGACTGCTGATCATGATATTAAGGGTGTTGTACACGTTTCAAAATATACGAATACGAATAGAGAGTTAACTGATTTATTGAATGATAGAGAAAGACGTTTTCTTGCTGTTACAAATGCGGAAATATATCCAAGAAACTCTAATCAGGCTCCAAGAAAATATAATTTCTTGGAAATACATATGGATTATGTTTTGATGGTTCATCCATCATCTCAAGCAGTATTTAGAGAATCAGGAAAAACTCAAGAAGATATTGCACGCTTTAGAGATTTGAGATTAAAATTAAATCAAACTAAACCTTTTTAAGATTTCTAAAAGTTATAAATAAAAAAGAGATTCATTTTGAATCTCTTTTTTATTATTTATTTATTTTGTTTTAATTTTGCTAATAAGTTTGTATCTGTATTATTTGCTTGTTTTTCTGATTCCGGTTTAATGATATCTTTTTCTTCAGTATCATATGTGTTTTTAGTATCTTTATGAGTTACTGCAGGTTTATCATTTCTGCTCATCCAAGCCTTTGTTTTATCAGCCAATGGTGTTGCAATGAATGGTACAACTACACGTTTTGCGAATACTGATGCTGCAACTAGGGATGTTAAGCATCCGAATGCATTTATGATATCTTTTTTATATTTTTTTAGTCCTTTATGGAAATTATCTCCAGATACTGGGCCAAGCTTATCATTTTTAGCTAGTAATGCTTGAAGACTCTTTGTTGCAGGACGTGTAAAGTATTTCCCAAAGAATTTTTCAAACATCCAAGTTTGTACTTTTTTATTTGAAATTGTAAAGTGCATTAATAGCTGCGTCAAAATCATCAAACCACCATTTGCGAGGTCTAATGCCGCAACGAATTTTCTTTTATCTTCTGGAATTTTGTCGTTATTTAAACTTTGTTTTACATAAAGATAACATCCGAAACCGTCTTTTAATACGATTGATGTAACTCCAATACCTGAAATAAATTTAACGTTATCTTTTCTGTATTGTTTTTCTACGTGTTGTAAAAACTTAGTTTCAGATAAAGCTTTTAACGGTTTTCTGATGGCATAATCAACGACTTTTCTTGTTACAGGTTTAATTGACATTGACATTATTTATGCACCTCCCCGTTTTGGTTTGCCTTATCTATGTAATTATGGGCTTCATTTGAGTGTTTTTTATTTGATAAATTAGGGAAGACAGCATCCATAAATCTTGGGTATACCCAGTTGAGTAAAGAGCAAGATACTGGAAGCATTAATGTTGCAACTAACAATCCTGAAATTCTTTTGAACCCTTTTATGTTTGCTTCAATAGTTGATTTATATTTTTCTGCAACAAGTTTAGAGAAATCTTTATATTTCGCCAATCTTGAAGTAGTATCATCTCCACCTTTAACCAACTTCTTGATTTCATCTTCGATTTGACCAGAAGAAACTGCTTCTTTTTTCTTTAATCTTTCCAAGAAACCATTAATCTTTTCAATAGCGCCATCTAGTCCGGCTTTTCTTTTTACAATATCTGCATTGTTTTTTACGGTATTTATAACAGCTTCTTTATTTTCTAATCCTTGATACATTGGAATATGCTTTTTAACTATTTTATCAATTTTGGTATTTATTATAGAATGAGCATCTTTAGCATCTCCATATGCGAGCATGCCTCTAAGTTCTTGTACGATATTCATTAGCTCTTTATCTTGCGCTTTACCTTTTAGAGCTTTTTCTTTTGCAGAAAGGATTTTTTCTATTCCTTTTTTATCTTTAGCTTTAGATATCTCTTGTTGCATTTCTGTAAGGAATTTAGACGCTTCTGCTCCATGCAATCTGTAATATTCACTTCTTGCAATCCTTTGAGGTATCTTTACTTCATTGAATTTTTTAAGTTCTTCTGTTTCACTTTTTAGAATATCTTCTAATGTTGCGATTTTGTAGTTACGCATTTCTTCAGCACCAATTTGGGTTGTTTTAGTAGTATTAGCATGCTGAAGGGTTACTGTATCATTTTCTTTTATTGATCTTATTAATTCTTCACTTTGTTGTTTTTTGATTTTATTTACTTCTTGTTCAATTTGATCTTTAGTAAATTCTGGATGGTTATTTTTTACCAATTTAGCAATGTAATTATCATCTCTAAAGGCTGTTTTATTGTGGGCATCATTAAACCAACCTGAGTTTACCATATTTACAACTACTCTATCGAATGGGATTGTAATGAGACCTTGTGTCGCTACTGCAAGAACTGCTGATACAGGTTGTCTCCATGCAGAATATGTTCTTGTATCCTCATCAGTCTTAGATAGAGGGTTCCATTTGATGAAAATTGGAGCCAAAAATGCAGTACCTAAAGAGTTAATTATAATATCTCTTAGTTCTCCGCCTGAACCCATTTTGTGTATCATTTTTAAGCTTTTAGGCATTAAATTATTAATTTCAGTACTAATATCTGCAACGGAAGCAGGTGCTGCACCTCTAAAGTTTGTAGATTGCTGTCTCTTCTTTGGCTGCAAAGGTCTGTATCCGTTCGAATTGATATTGAATTTTACATTATCTACATTCATGACTTTCCTACTATTCCCAACGATAAAACCTTCTATATATATATAGTCGTGAACAAAATAAAAATTGCTAGTTAGAGCTTAATTTTTAAGTTTTGTAAACTTAATTATCGTCCAATTCCCTTTCTTTTCGATTCTTGTAACTGCAAGATTGCTTGCAAGAGTGTTAAATGTTTCTTCTTTTATATAAGAAAATAGTAAAAATAACAGTGGAGTTTTGTTATACATCGTTTCATTTTGTGCGATATTCATTACTTTATCCGGAGGATAGAATGATACCGTATCAAGTGTTACCATAATTATACTTTGATTTGGAGATAGTTGTTTTACAATTTCGTTATTAATTTTACTTGAAAAATGCGTATTAGGTATTTCTCGAAGAAGCATGGATTTATATAAACTTTTACCATTTTGATAGGCTTCTTTGTAAGTTATGTTATTTGATAGATATTCAGGGAAATTCCCTTTATTTATGGAGATTATTCTGTAGTTAGTGAAATCAAAATATTTTTTAAATCTATCGAATGAATAATATTCAATAAGAATAATGTCATCCTTTTCAGGAGCCATTCTTTCAAGAATATCCGTCATTATTTTATGTCCTTCAGCTCTTCTAATTTTAGGAGCTGATGTTGGAGAAATAATCAAATAGCCTAAAGATATCAAACAGTATGTCCAAATTAGTATTTGTCTTAGTTTATTATTTTTTAATTCACTTATTCCAAAGCATGTTAGATATATTAATATAGGGTATATTTCTATTGAATATTTTGTAATAAATACAAGTTTCCCTGTAATTGATGCAATACAAAGTATTGCTGTTGTAAGTATTGTTGTAATGAGCAGTCCTATATTAACTTTGTTATTTTTTAAACTTTTTATTATGCCAAATAACGCAATAATGGCTGGTATTATTGCACAAATGATAAACAGTAAGTCTGTTCGAAATGTATCTGGAGCATTTGTTAAATTTGTCAGAATTGGTGAGAAGTAATCTGTTAATAAATAGCCAAGTCTAGATATAGAAAATTGTCCCCACCATTGAGAAAATGTTTTAGTTGTAAATATTTTCCAAGCAAGTGGAGATAGCAGTATTAATCCCGAAAATATACAAGTCCATAAAATTGTAATTGTTTTCTTATACTTTTTATATAAATTTATACTTATAAGCAGCAAATCAAAAAATACAAATACAAATCCTATAGTATGAGTGAATAAAATTAGGAAATTTGATATTCCAAGTGTTATAAAATTCTTTTTTGAAGGATTTTTAATACATCTAAGTGTATATAATAAAGTGATTGCAGAGAAAAAGAATAAAATAGAGTATAGTCTAACTTCTTGTGAATAGTATATTAAAAAAGAGCTTATCGCACTTAAGCCTGCACAGAGTAATCCGGTTGTTTTATCTTTTTCTTTACCTACAAAGTACATTGCACCTACAGAGATTATTCCTGCAAACACTGATGTAAGTCTTAGTAGTAAATCGCTTTGCCCAAATAGTGCCATGAAAAACTTTAGGTACAAATAATAAAAAGGCATGTGACATTGCGATTTGACCGCTTTTACAAAACCATCATTAAACGGTATAGAAGCTATCATCCAACTAACATATTCATCGTTCCATAATCCGTCTGGTTTGTTTATAGAGATTAAACGTAAAACAATTGCAATAATTGCAATTAGTAATATCCCCTTATTCTGTTTAAATTTTTCTAACATTGTAAAAATCCCTTTTTAATTATATAATAAAAAGAAAATTTTAAAAGGGGAAAGTGTTATATGAAGCTAGTTATACAGATTCCATGCTATAACGAAGAAAAATCTTTGCCGGTAACATTAGAAGCTTTACCTAAAAAGATCGATGGAATTGATGAGATTGAAGTTGTAATAATAGATGATGGCTCTATGGATAGTACTGTGGATGTTGCAAAGTCTTTTGGTGTAAAATATTTTGCTGAATTATCTCACAATTCCGGATTAGCAAAAGCTTTCGTTGCAGGAATAAATAAATCTTTAGAAATAGGTGCTGATATTATAGTTAATACAGATGCAGATAATCAGTATTGTGCTGATGATATCGAAAAATTGGTTAAGCCTATTTTAAAAGGTGAAGCTGATATGGTTATAGGAACTCGTCCTGTTGCCAAGATAGAGCATTTTTCTTTGTTGAAAAAAGCGTTGCAGAAAATTGGTTCTTTTGTAATGCGTTTAGTAAGTTCAACATCTGTAGAAGATGCTCCAAGTGGCTTTCGAGCTTTTTCAAGGAATGCAGCTTTGCAGATGAATGTTTTTGATAATTATACATATACACTAGAAACTATTATTCAAGCTAGAGCAAAAGGTCTTGTTTTAAAATGTGTTCCAATTAGGGTGAATCCGGATTTGAGAAAATCTCGTTTGGTGAAGAATATGTTTGATTATATTAGACGTTCCATATTTACTATGCTGAGAATGTTTATTATATATAGACCTTTTAGATTCTTTATGATTATCGCAAGTATTTGTTTGACTTTAGGAATCATAATTGGATGTAGATTTTTATATTTTTATTTGACTGAAAGTGGACAGGGACATATTCAATCACTTATTTTATCAGCAATTTTGGTTATCACTGGAGTTCAGGTCGGTGTAATCGCAGTGTTGTCTGAATTACTTTCAATTAATAGAAAATTATTGGAAGATATCCAAAGACGCCTGAAATCCCAAGGGTTGAAAAATTTTTAGGAAGTTATAAAATATTAAGGTATTTAATTAGATTTTCAATAAGGTGTTAGGTATATGGACAATCAAAATTATATTATTAAGTTGAAGATGTTTTTTACATCTAGTCAGACGTTAAGAATTTTTGCATTTATTGCGTTTACGGTTTTGATGACTGCCGTAATAGCGTCACAAAATTTCTTTTTCCAAAATATTATTGAAAATGGCATAAGTAAAAGAGATATAATTGCCCAAAAAACTTTAACAGTTATAGACGTCAAAAGAACTGAGCAGCATAAAAAAGAAGTCGCTCAAAAGATCGATCCAATACTAGCACCTGCTGAAGACGATTTTATTAAAAATAATTTGCAGACTCTTCAGTCTTCAATACTTCAAATAAGGAGAAAAGATGCTACTCCTGAATTAAAAAGGGAAGAAATTGGTCTTTTATTTGATTTGTCCGATAATTCAAAAAGAGATTTTATTATAAATTTCTTACTAAGAGCTGACGAAGCAAGTTTGCATGAAGTTTTTGATAAGGCTTCTTTGACATTGGCGAATATTTTGAGAGTAGGTATAACAGAAAAAGATTATGAAAAAGATAATATTGACCAAATTGTTATAGATAATATGGTCTCAAATGTTTCAAGACGTCAGGTGTCTGTTATCAAAGCTTTATTGGAGCAAGTAATTGTACCAAATTTGGTTGTTGATGATTTTGCTACAGAAATTGCTCGTAAAAATGCTCAAAATTCTGTGAAACCTTATGAGACTGTTTTCCAAAAAGGCGATAAGATTTTATTTGAAGGTGAGCCTGTAACAAGATTGAAAAGGGATGCTTTAAGACAAGCAGGTTATAATGTTTATGAACTTAATTGGCAAGGTTTAGCTGCTATATATGTTTTAGTATTTATTTCTACAATTTTGTTCCTTGCTTATATGAAGGTTTTTGAAAAGAAATATTTGGAGCCAAGTTATTTATCAATAACTGCTGTTTTATCGCTTTTAATTGCTTTAATTGGTGCAGTTATTCCAACAGGTTTTTCTCCTTATGTACTTCCAATTCCAGCCTTTATGATTTTACTTTCTATTTTTATTACACCTAGAATAGCTTTTGCAGCTGGTGTTGTTTTGTTATCTATGATGACTATTGGTTACCAATATGATATTCAGTTTTTAGTTACTTTTGTTTTATTATCTATGTTGACTTCTATTGCAATATCAAAAATTCATTACTCTAGACGTTTTGATTTGATTAAAACAGGCTTTGATATATCCTTTGCAGGGCTTGTTATAGTGGTTAGTATATATATGTTAGAAAAATGCTTGATTGATGTAAGTAATTTGCTTATTTTGAAAAATAGTGCATTTATTCTTCTTAACGGTATTATAAGTTCAATCATAGCTTTAGGTACATTACCTCTTTTTGAAAGCTCATTTAAAATAATTACACCATATGGACTTGCAGAGTTAGCAGACCATAACCAACCGTTGTTAAAACGTTTGCAATTTGAAGCTCCAGGAACTTATCATCATAGTTTGATGGTCTCCAATTTGTGTGAAGCTGCTGCTGAGGCAATTGGCGCAAATCCGATCTTGGCTAGAGTTGGAGCTTTTTATCATGATATTGGAAAGCTTAAACGCCCATTATTTTTCGTAGAAAATCAATCTTATTTCGGAATTGAAAATCCGCATACAAAATTAAATCCTAGATTGAGTAAAATGGTAATTACAGCACATCCAAAAGATGGTGTTGAATTGGCTAAAGAGTATGGATTGCCGCCTGTAATAAATAATTTTATCCTACAACACCATGGTGAAGGTTTGGCTAAATATTTTTATAATCAAGCTGTAGAAGAAGAAGGAAAAGAAAACGTAAAAGAAGAACAGTTTAGATATACAGGTCCTAAACCAAATATGAAAGAAACAGCTATTTTGATGATAGCTGATGCTGTTGAATCTGCTGTAAGATCTCTTAAAAATCCTTCACCGGAAGAAATTGATGCAATAATTGATAAGATTATTATAGAAAGATTAAACGATACTCAGTTGGCTGACAGCCCACTTACTTTGAAAGATATTAAGACTATAGCTGCAACATTCTCTAGAATTCTAAGAGGTATGCAACATAATAGAATTAAATATCAAGAAAATTTAGCTGATGAGTTGAAAAATGCTAAAATTAATATTCCTGCAAAAATGCTTGATGAAGATTTAGAAAATAAAATTAAACAATTGGAATCAAATGAACCGATAAACAGACATGAGGATGGAAATGACAGTAAAAGTTCCGAATCTTAATATATTTAGTGAAAATATTTATGAATCTTGGGATATAGATGAAAAATATTTTTTGGAAATAGCTAAAAAGATTTTTAAGTTCTATATTTCTATAGATGATGTATATCAAAAATCTTGTCTATCTGTGCATGATTTTGATTCTGTATCTTTTGATTTTTTATACTGTGATTCTATTAAAACTCATGAGATAAATAGAGAGTATCGAGATAAGGATTATGCTGCTGATATCATAACTTTTGCTATTTTTGCAGATACTCCTCAAGATGAAAGATTTATTTTTGATGGGGAAATAAATTTAGGTGAAATTATAATTGCTCTTGATAAAGTGATTGAAGAAGCAGAGAAAAAAGGCAAGACTAAAGAGGAAGAATTAGCCTTTTTAATTAGTCATGGGATTTTGCACTTGTTAGGATTTGACCACCAAACAGAAGAAGATTATAATTTTATTATTGATTTACAAAATAAAGCTTTACAGACTTTATAGGCAGGGATTAAAACAGATGAGCAAATTTAAGTCTCAGGGATTTGGAAATACTTTTAAAAATGCAAGAAAAGGAATGCGACTTGCTATTAAGGCAGAAAGAAATATCAGGGTACATTTTATTGTTGCTTCGTTGGTGTTGATTTTTGCATTTGTTTTAAGTTTAAGTATTACTAAAGTATGCGTACTACTTTTGACTATTGGTTTTGTTGTTGTCGCTGAGATGTTAAATTCTGCGATTGAGTTTTCTTTGGATGCTGTATTTAGAAATAGATATAACAAACTTGTTGGAATGGCAAAGGATATTTCTGCAGGTGCTGTGATGTTTGCAACAGTAATTGCTGTCGCTATTGGGATAATGATATTTGGTTCAGAAATTTTAAAACTTATTAGTTAGTAAAAAAAAGACCGCTTTAGCGGTCTTTTTTAGTTATAAGTAAAACCATCAGCTTTAAGTCTATCAATTACTTCTTGCAATTGTTCATCTGAACATACGAATGATATTCTAAAATATCCTTCCCCATGTTCCCCATAAGCATTTCCTGGAACTAACACTACCCCTGATTTTTTTAGTACATCTTCACAAAAATCAAATGATGAAGAATATCTTTTTGGGATAGGTAGCCATAGATAGAATGTTGTATGAGGAATTGTTTTATCTGAAATAGGCCAGCCAAGTTCTTTAAATCCTTTTACCATAATTGCCTGTTTTCTCTCATAACCTTTATTGGCTTCTTCAATATATTTATCTCCTTCTGGGGAATTTAGGATTTCTGCGCAAGCTTTTTGAAGTGCTTTGAAAATACCGTTATCTATAGTTGATTTACCTTTTCCAAATCGTTGGATTACTTCTTTATTTCCGCATATCCAACCTAATCTCCAGCCGGTTACGGCGTAAGGTTTTGAAAAACTAAAGAATTCTACTGCAACTTCTTTTGCTCCTTCAAGTTCAAATACGCTGAATGGTTTTTCAACTCCTTTTCCATAGTACATATCGCAATATGCGGCATCAGATATTAGTAATATTTCATGTTTTTTACAAAAATCTATACAAGATTGCATATATTCTCTTGTTGTCATAACGCCCAATGGATTATTTGGGAAGTTTACAATTATAGCTTTTAAGTTTTCAGCCTTATAGCCATCATTAAGCATTTGTTGATATATTTCTTCGAGATTTGGTTTGTAATCGTTCTCTTCTGTCATCGGCATAGAATATGCTTTACCGCCTGAGCATTGTATAAATTGTAAATATGAAGCATAGCAAGGATCTGGAACCATTATTATATCTTTTTCATGTTCTTCTTTTTTAGGGTTAATCAAAAATCGGATAAGGTTTGCGATTCCCTCTTTAGATCCAACTAATGAAAATATTTCTGTATTAGGATCCATTGTAACCCCAAAACGATTTTGCATTCTTTTAGCTATTGCTTCTCTGTAATATTGTTCCCCTTTTGGTGTTGAATACATATGTATTCCATCTTCATCAAGAATTTCTTTTAATCTTTCTATTAAAACTTTTGGGGGATTTGCAGTTGGTGCACCCATTGATAGAGATATTGGTGCTCTATTTTTTGCTATTAATTCAGGGGTGAGTTTTGTAGTTTGTTCTTTTAATTTGAACATAATATATGTGTCAAGTGTCATGACATCATCATTGAATATATTTTTCATATTTTGCCTCTCTTTTAAAATTTTTATTCTGTAATCATTTGCATTGGCCCCTCTAGGGATGCTGTTACAAATTGCTTTGTATATGGAGTATTTTGTGCAAGCATTTCTTGAGGAGTACCTTCAAAAACTATTTTCCCATTGTATAACATAATAACTCTATCAGCAGTTCTTGTAATTGTTGACATTTGGTGAGTAACAACTATTGATGCTGCATTAGTTTCTTCTTTTAGTCTTACAATGTAATCTTCTATTAATGTTGAAGATATTGGATCAAGTCCTGAGGTAGGTTCATCATATAGTATTGAATTTGGTTCAGTCACAATGGCTCGAGCAAAACTTACGCGTTTTTGCATCCCGCCAGACAGTTCAGAAGGAAATTTCTGCTCAATACCTTTTAACCCAACAAGTTCTAGTTTTTCTTGTATTATGTTTTTAATTTCTTTTTCGGTGTATTTATTTCTTAAATCTTTACGTTCTCTCAGTGCAAAAGCTATATTATCAGCAACATTAAGAGAATCAAACAATGCTGAGTATTGAAAAACCATTGCAATATCACCTTCAGAAGCATTAATTTCTCCGCTGTCTGGTTCAAGCAGACCACAAATTAATTTTAGAATAGTACTTTTCCCTGATCCGGAAAAGCCTACTACTGCTAGAGTCTCTCCATTTCTTACTTTGAAAGAAATATTATCGATAACTCGTTTATCTTCGAATGTTTTTACTAAATTTTTAACTTCTATACTCATTTAATACCTTCATTATTTTATATAATTAAAAGAAAAAAGCAATTGCAAAGAACATATCTATAATAACTATAGATACAAACGACCACACAACGGCTTTTGTTGTTGCTTCTCCAACACCTTTGGCTCCACCTTTTGCGTAATAACCGCAAGTGCAGCTGACTAGAGCAATAGTGCCTCCGAAACAAATTGATTTTAGAATAGATACGCCTAAATCTTTCATATATAGTCCTAGCCACATAGAATCAAAATATGCACGATACCCTAGTCCTGATGAAAGCTTGGCAGTTAATGCTCCTGTGAGTACTCCAACAACTGATGCTACTATTACGACAAATGGCATCATAAACATTCCTGAAAGTACTCTTGGAACGAATAAATGTTGTATAGGGTCAACTTTGAGTACTTTTATAGCGTCAATTTGTTCTGTAACTCTCATTGTAGCTATTTCTGAGGCAATAGAAGAACCAATCATAGATATAATTGCAAATCCAGCCATTATAGCGCCAAGTTCTCTTACGATAAGCATTGTCATAAGTAAGCCAACAAAGTTACCCCCACCTTGTTTTACCATTTCCAATGCAACTTGAGATGCTACAATTATTGAAGTCATACCTACTATTGATAGGGTTATGGGAAGTGAACTTATACCAAATCTATCACATTGGTATATGAATTCTTTAAAATTTATTTCTTTTTTTACAATGTATTTCAGTACATTAAATCCGTTTGCAGAAATTTTTCCAAGAGTATCTAAAAATGTCGCAAGTTCTTGAAACATTCCTGAAAAAATTTTATATGTTGCAGATTGTCTATAGTATTTTTGTAAGCTTCCCATTGCCTAATAATTATACAAAAGATTTTTATTTTGTGCAATTTATTATCTATTCTAAATTTGATTGAATTGCAAATTTGTGCTATCTTAAGCGTATGACAGAATTATTGATTTTATTTGTTTTGTTGAAAAGAGATTTGACAATGTATGCTATACAGAGGCATATTGAGGATAATTTTGCTCCTTTTACAAAACCAAGTTTTGGTGCGATTAAGCCTGCATTGAAAAGATTAGAAGAAAATGGATTTTTAACATCAAGAAAGATGATGTCTGATGGTGGTAAATTATCTATTTTTTATACAATATCTAATTCCGGAAAAAATGAATTAAAACGTCTATTATTGGATGATTTGAGCGAAAATCCTGTGCAGTTTTTGTCTAATGCCAGAATAAAAATTTCTTGTGCATCATTTCTTGATTCTGAAGAAAGAAAAAAAATGTTTTTTAGTATAAAATCTCTTGCTATGCAACATAAATCATTAACTGAAAGTATGTTGGAAGATGAATACAATCAGTATAATTTTTATCAAAAAATTATTTTAGATAATGCTTTATGTGATTTTAAAAATTTCATAGCAATAGTGGAAGGATTGGAAAAAGATAATGCCCGCAATAGTTAGTAGCGTTGTAGCAGGTTCAATTGCTGAAGAATTAGAAATTCAAGCAGGTGACGAGATTTTGTCTATTGATGAAACTAAAATGCTTGATATGATTGACTACAACTTTTTGTGTAAGTCTGACTTTTTAACTCTTGAGGTAAAAAAGACTGATGGAGAAATAGAGGTAATTGAATTGGAGAAAGATTTTGATGAAGATTTGGGTATTGTCTTTGAATCTGCTGTATTTGATAAAGTCAGACCTTGTTTAAATAAGTGTATTTTCTGTTTTGTAGATCAGCAACCAAAAGGTTTACGTGATACTTTATACATAAAAGATGATGATTACAGATTGTCATACTTGCAAGGTACTTATATTACTTTGACAAATTTTAAGGATGAAGATAAAGAACGAATAAAAAAGATGCATTTAGGTCCTTTTTATGTTTCTGTACATACCACAAATCCTGATTTGAGAGTAAAGATGCTTAAAAATCCTAATGCAGCCAAAATAATGGATAATTTGAAATGGTTTAGGAAAAATAAAATCCCTTTTCATGCTCAAATCGTTTTATGTCCAGGATACAATGACGGAGAAGAATTAGAACGTACTTTGAGTGACTTAGCGTCCTTGAAAAATACAGTACTTTCTGTAGCGATTGTTCCTGTAGGTGTTACACAGTTTAGAAAAGAAGAATTAATTCAAGTTGATAAAAAAGTTGCAGAACAAACTCTTGATATTGCCTCTAAATATAAAAGAGTTTGCTGTTCTGATGAATTTTTCTTGCTAGCAGGTCGTGAAATTCCTGACTCTAAGTATTATGGCGCTTTTGGACAATTAGAAGACGGTGTCGGTGCAATAAGATTGCTACTAGATGATTTTAAATCTTGTAAGTTCCCTGACAAAATATCAAAACCTCTTAAGGCCGTTTTTGCAACTTCTTATGCTGCTTATGATGCGATGAAAATAGTTTCAGAAAAATTGAACAAAATTAAAAATCTTCAAACTCTTGCTAATCCTGTAAAATCAAAGTATTGGGGCCAGAATATAACAGTTGCAGGTCTAATTACTTCTGATGATTTAATTGATAGCTTAAAGGGTATTGACGCAGACTTAGTTGTAATACCATCTATTATGTTAAAACCTTATTCTGAGGATTTTTTGGATGGTAATAATTTAGATTATGTAAAGAAAAACACTGGAAAAGAGTTTTTAGTAATCAAGGACATTTATTCTGTTAGGGAATTTGTTGATTATATTTCTAATTTGTAAAAAAAAAAGAGCTCTTATAGAGCTCTTTTTTTTATATTAATATCTTTCAAGATATCTGTCAATTTCCCATTGAGATACATATGTTCTGAATGAATCCCATTCCTTTTTCTTGGCAGATAGGAATTCATTGAATATGTGATCTCCAAGAGCAGCTCTAGATACAAGTGATTTGTCAAAATAATCAAGAGCTTCTGCAAGACTTCCCGGTAGAGAATCTATTCTTTGTTTTTTACGTTCTTTTGTTGTTAATTTATAAATATTACTTTCTACAGGTGCAGGTGGATCAATTTTGTTTCTTACACCATCAAGGCAAGCTTCCAAGATTGCTGCAAATGCTAAGTATGGATTGCAAGCAGGATCTGGAGAACGTAGTTCTACACGTGTTGAGCTTCCACGTTTAGCAGGAACTCTTAATAAAGCACTTCTATTAGCCAATGACCAAGCAAGATATACAGGTGCTTCATAACCTGGTACAAGTCGTTTAAAACTGTTTACTGTTGGATTTAATACTGCTGTGATACTTTTTACGTGCTTCAACATACCACCTATTGAATATTTAGCGATATCTGAAAGTTGATATTCAGCATTTTCATCAAAAAATGCGTTTTTTCCATCCTTAAATAGTGAAATATTACAGTGCATGCCTGAACCATTTATGCCATATATAGGTTTTGGCATGAATGTTGCATGAAGATTATGTTTATCAGCAATAGCTTTAACTGCGATTTTAAATGTTGCAACATTGTCAGCGGCTGTAAGTATATCAGCATATCTGAAATCTACTTCATGTTGCCCGTCAGCTACTTCATGGTGAGATGCTTCAATGTCAAATCCCATTTCTTGTAATGTTAGTACAATATCTGAACGAACATCTTCTCCTAAATCTTCAGGCCCAACATCGTAGTATCCAGCACTGTCTTGTGTAGTAGTAGTTACGTTACCGTCTTTGTCTTTTGAAAATAAGAAGAATTCAGCTTCCGGGCCGATGTTCATCGAAAACCCCATTTTTTCAGCTTCTTTCATAACTCTTTTTAAATTACATCTTGGACATCCTTCAAATGGTGTTCCATCTGCATTATAGATATCACAAATCAGTCTTGCAGAATGCATTCCATTTTTTTCTCTCCAAGGTAGAAGTTGGAATGAAGTTTTGTCGGGATGAAAGAACATATCTGATGTTTCTATGCTTCTAAATCCTTTGATCGAAGAACCATCAAGCATTATTTCATTATTCAAAACTTTTTCAATATGCTGAGAAGGTACAGTCATATTTTTTACTTGACCATTAATATCAACAAATTGCAATTTGATAAATTTGATATTGTATTCTTTGATATAATTTTTAATATCATCATCTGTAAACTGCCTGTTGTCTAAGCGTGTGTGTGTAAATTCTTTCATGCTTGCCTCTTTCATTTATGTACCTGCTTTTAACTTTTCTATTAGAATACTTTTTTCGAAAAAGGTCAATACTTTGTATATTAAGATTAAGTAAAGACAAGGGAAACGAGAGTTTTTAAAAAATATGGATTTTTTATTAAAAATAGAGTTATTTATTTAAAATATATGGGAATATATTAATTATCAAGGGGAGGTATAAAAATATAGGGTTGAAATTATAGTTTTTATCAAGCGTATATTGTGCTTAGTATAGCTCTTAGGATATGTGCTTCCCCTTTGTTGAAGATAAAAACATTAAGATTTGTAACAAAATTAAATAGATATAGCAATTATATACTCAAGAAATACTTTATTAATATGTAAGCAATACGAAATAAACAAGATTAAATAAACACGAGATATAAAACATACACACTTACTATTTACACTACCTACTACACACTAACCTTCTACACACACGAGGAATTACAAAAAAGAATTCCAAACTCTATCGAAAGATAGGGTTTTTTTTTATTGTTTAGCATGTGTTATTATTTGAGGAAAAACTATATCAATATATTTTTGGTAGTTTTCAGGAGCAAAAAATCCTACAGAAAATTCTGCAGAATTAGCTCCTAATTGTTGTGCTTCTGGAACTTCTATCGGAGGGCCTGCAGGAGTTGAACGAGATGGGTTTTTAGCGTTTGAAATTACGCCAGTGCTACGCAAAATTGTTATAAGGAGTGAATTATTTTTTACTTCATATTCAGTAAGCCCTTGAGTAATTATACCAAATCCTTGTGTGCCAACATATCGTTGCATTGGTGCGAAATTTGTTTTAACTTCAATGCCTCTTGTTTTGGGTAAGTGTTTCCGCATATCATAATCAGGATCGAATTTCCTTTTTATAATAGTATTCATATCTTCTGAATATGTTTCAGTAACAGGTGATTTGAGATTAAATTTTACTTGCCATAGTTTGTTTTTTAATTTATTATCCCAATCTATTTTGAAATTAATTAATTCACCACTTACGTTTGCTTGAATATCAAAAAAACTTGTTTTAATTATATTATTTTCAAAAGAGAAAATTTCAGCCTTTTCTCCGATATCTTCTGCTATTGCTCCAAAGTTATAGGTGTCTCCTTGATCTTTAAAGCGAACAAATTCCATCTCAATATCATTATTAATTAATACTTTACTATCTTTGATTTCAAGTTTAATTTTAGGTTTGGTAGTTGGAGAGTATTTTTGTGTGTATATATCTGTGAAGTCTTCTGTTACAGGAATTTTTTGAGTATCATATAAAAGAGAGTTTTCTACCCCGTAATGTTTTGAGATAACTTTATACTCTGGGAGTAGTTCCTTACTTTGCATAATTGGAGTTTTGAAATTGTGTTTGAGGCGCAATTCCTCAATAATAGTGTTTGCGATTTGAATTATTTTTTCATATCTTGTAATGTTTTCTTGATGAACTAAATCTGTAGAACAGCCACAAATTCCGTCATGTGCTTGGTTTTTGAGTAGTAATTTATATGCATATTCAATTATTGAGTTATATTCTTCCCCGTATTTTTTTTGTAATTTATTTGCCTGTTCAAGCAAATATGTACATTTTACGTTGTATTGTTTAAGTTTTAACCTCGCAGAATATGAACCTTGTAAGATGAATGTTTTGCTGTTATCTCTTAGTTCATCGTCCCATTCAAATTGTTTAAAGTTATCTTTTACAAGTTCGAAATATTCAAACGGATTAGATAGTTTTATTTCGTAATCTTCAAGTAATGAATTTACTTTTTCTACTTGATCTGCAATATCAGGTTCAATTCCTAGGTGGTCAGCACCAATTGGTAGCAGCAGATAATGCCCGGATTTTTCTGCGATTTTATCTAAATTCCCTTTTAACCACTCTGCTTTTTGTCCTATAGTCATTGGTGTAGAAAATATATCCATAAAATATCCTCGGATAAGATTTACGGTGTTTATACCATTAAAAGTAAATTCTGCAGGAATGTCTCCACATCCTCTCCATACAACACACTTATCAATTCCAAATTTTTTAAATATTTTAGGGATATTTTGGCTATGTCCGAATGTATCTGCGAGGTAGCCTATAAAATCTGTACAACCAAAATCTTTTGATATTTTAAGTCCGATTTCAAGGTTTTTTTCAAAAACTGTTTTATCTGTCAAAAATTCATCGACAAGTGTATAGCATGGTCCAATGTACAATTTTTTCTCAGAAATTAATTTTCTAATAAGGGGTTCTTTTTCAGGTCTAATTTCCAAGTAGTCTAATAGTGCACTTACTTGACCGTCAAAGTAAAATGACGGAATTTTATTACTTTCAAGCATATCTAAGACATTATCAAAAACTCTCAAAAGTCTTAATCTAAATACTTCAAATTCTCTATACCATTCTCTGTCCCAGTGAGTGTGTAAATATGCTATAACTTGTTTTTTCATATTTTATTTTTAGCATATGCTTTTAAAATGTGCAAAATTTTTACAAATTTATAAATTATCTTTTCTGATTGTCTTACTTGGGAATGTGCATATTTCCAAATCTTTTTATTCTTGCACTATAGAGCAATTTATTTGTAAGGGGTTGATTTATGAAAAAAATTTTATTGTTAGTTTTGGGATTGTTAGTTTTTATACCTAGTAGTGTAGACGCCGCAATTATAAGACGAGTTGTTGCTCCTGCTTATTCTCCGTATAATTACAGTTATGGGACCAATTCTTTCGGTTATGGCACAACTTATCCTAGGGTTTATTACAACAATTATAGCGGAAACTATTATAATAATAATGGCTACTATAATCAGCCTGTAAGAAGATATTATCGACCTTACAATTATAATTATCGATATAGAAGACCAAATATAATTTTTAGAAAATCAGATAAATATATTGATACTTCTGTGAAAAATGTAGCATATAAATCTGATTTGAACGGGATTGACTTAAATAAACTATCAAGAATTGAAGGAAAGATTTTGGGTCGAAATTATGCATATGATACTCCACAGTCAAGAATAGAAAGAATTGAAACTAAAATGTTTGGAGCAAATCAATCAGGGAATTATAAAGATAGATTTGCAACTATAGAAAAAGCTTCAAAAGAGTATAAGGCATATTCAGCATATCAAACTTCTCCTTATGAGCCGTGTTACCAAAATCAAAATTCTCAACCATACTATACCCCTCCAATTGTTTCTGGTAGTGGTTTTAGAAGTATGATTGGTAGTCTTGGAAATTACATGTTTGGCGGCTATCCAACAGGTTATACTCCTCAAATGGATCCTGCATACATGGATTATTTTGAAGCTGAAAGAGCAATGCAAGGAACTGGCTCAGGTGAAAGTGTTGATATTAGAACAAACAGAGGTTACTATAAACGTGATACCCAAAGGTCAACAGGTATGGGGGTTACACTTCTGGATTAGAATATATTGACTTTTTTAGAAAATTAATTAAATTAATATCATACATTTAGATGTTTGTAGAACTTTCTCAATAGGTGATAATAATTACGAGAGAAAGTAGACAAATGCCATTCAGATACCGTTTGCAAAAAGTTCTGGATTTCAGAATCCGAAAAAAAGAAGAACAATTACAAGTTGTTCAAAAAGCTCAAGAGGCTGTATATATAGCCGAAGAAAATATTAGAAAAAATGAACAAGAAATTCAGGATACCAAAATGCATATGCGTCAAGCTGATCCAATGATGTATGATACATACGATAAATACCTCATTCATCTTTGGGAAAAGGCTGATCAACTCGAATTAATTCGTCAAGAAGCTCAAAAAAAACTTGAAGAAGAAAAACAAAAACTAGTTGTGTTAGAACAAGCTGTTAAGGTTTTGGAAAAGCACAAAGAAAAAAACAAAGAAGCCTATATTGCAGAAGAAAAGGCTGCAGAATTAAAAAGATATTCAGAACTCGGTGTTACAAGGTTTTTTCACCAATCACTCGAAAGAAAAGAAGAAGAGGAAGCTGAAATCTTGAAACAGTTAGAAGAATTAGATAAATTGGAGGGTAACTAAAAGTATGAATGTAGGATCAAGCTCATCAGCAACAGCAACAGCGGAAGTAAGTTCTTCTTCTAATACATCTCAAGCTAAATCAACTTCATCTTCAAAAAAGACAGAAGAATCTTCTTTTGATAAAGAACTTAAATCTGCAGAAAATACAAAAGAAGAAGAAAAAGTTTCTACAAAAGATTCAGAAAAGACATCCTCTGATAAGAAAGCTTCTGAAAAAGGTGAAGATAAAGATGCACAAGAAGATGATTTGATGTTTGGATTGAATGCTTCTGTAAATTATACAGATTTTAAATACCATAATGAAAGTCAAAATTTATTAACTAAAAATATTCAAGAACTTCTTAATACAAAAAATTTGATATCTGCAAATAATATGCATCTTGATGGTGTTGATTCTGACTTTAGCGGACTAAAAGCTTCAATATCATATACCGATAATTCTATGAAAATGACTGATGGTGATGCATTGTTTTTTTCAGATTTAGTAAAAAATTCAGAGAATATGTCAATGCAAAGTATCGCACAGCAAATACAGCAAGCTGCGGAGCAAAGTGTTGAAAAAGCTCAAAAAAGTGCCCAAGTGTCATCAGTTTTGATGGAAAAATTAAGCGAATCTATGAAAACAAATCAAGCTTTTAGAATTGACTTTGATAAAGATGTTTCTGTTGTACTAAAAGTTAATAAAGATGGTAGCTTGATGGCAAATTTTATTCCTGGAGACAAGGCGGTTGAACAATATTTAAAAAATAATATTTCGTTTTTAAGACAAAGATTTGATGAACAAAACTTGCCATACAGTGATTTGAATTATAGCAATTCAAGACAGCAACAACAGGAAGAACAACGTAGAAGAAATAATAATAAGGAGAATAAGTAATTATGAATGATTCTTATATTACTGCTCTAAATACTCAAAAATCAACACAAAACTGGATGGATGTTATTGCAGATAACATGACAAATATATACACCCCAGGCTTTAGAGAAAAACAAGTTAATTTTAAAACCTTCCTAGGTGGTGCTATCGCTGAAGATTATGATAAGAAAACAGGTCAAGGTAAATCTACTCCTGGTACTTCTAATGAAAATTTATTTTTAGAAGGAAAAGGATTCTTCCTTGTGAAAAATGCTGAGGGTAAAAGCATTTATACTAGATTAGGAGAATTTACTTTTGATAAAGAAGGTGTTTATCGAGACAGAAACGGTAATACAGTTCAAGGTTATATATTGAATGATAAAGGTGAAATAATGCAGGGAACAAAGTCAATTACCTCAGATCTTTATCAGCAAACAGCCATGAAGGGTGGAGCTTTAGATATTCCGACCACTAATATTAAAATGTGGATTGACCCTAATAATGGAAAGTATTTAGGTAAATATGATGATTATGAAATTAAAGGTGACGGTACAATATATGGTAAAGCAGATGGTGGAAAGCGTTCTGTACCTTTATACCGTATAACTACCCGAAATTTCCATAATGCAGCAGCTCTTTATGAATTTAAAGATGGATTATTTTTAGAAACAGAAGAATCAGGTAAGCCTGTATTAGGTTATGGCGAAATCCGTTCAGGACTTTTGGAAATGTCTAACGCTGATTTTAAAGGAAATATTTCATATTTCCAAATGGCAAAATTACAAATGGAAATTTCAAATAAGTTGATTTCTTCAAATAAAGAGTTACTCGAAGAAGCTTTAAGACTTGTGGGTAACTAGTATAATATTTTTTGCGTATACATTAAACTCCATTTTGAAAAGGGACAAATGTCCCTTTTTTATTTATATTAAATTCTTAAAAACTAGTTTTTTTATCGTTTTTGACTAAGCTTTTTAGTTCGGCTATTATTTCATTAATTTCTTCAGATGTATCTTCTTGTGAGTTTATATTGAGTTTTACCAGTTCTGCAAATTCTGCTTTTTTAAATTCATGTAGTCCTCTATGTTTGAAGAAATCTTCTAAAAATTCAACTTTACGAGTGCAGTTTTCAAGATTTTCAATAGGAGCTATCGAAATATTTTTTGTTGCATAGTTAAGTGTTTTTATAACAAGATTATTCGGTAGTAAATCCTCAAATTCCCCACATTTTAGTAAATGAATTTTGTCTATCTCTCTTAATTTTGGTTTAATTTCCTCAAGGTTTTCTTTTGCATCATTATCAAGTAGTACAAATATTGGCAATTTAAGGTTTTGAGCGAATTTGTAGAAATATTTTACGACTTGATTTTTTCCGCCTGCAGAAATTACGTATATGCCATGTTTAATAAAATCAAAATCACACAATTTTGCAAATTCTGGTAATAAGATTTCTTCTGTTATCCCTTCACATAGTAGAATTGTTTTTATCGGAAAAAGTGAAGATGTTTTTTTTGAATCATTTTCAAGATTCTTAAGCCAGATAAGGTTTTCTGGGATATTATCATCTAAGAGTTTTATAAAAGCTTTGTAATTAATTTTATTTTTTAATAGATTATTGGTATTTTCTGATAATTCAAATATAGAGTTTTCATAGTTATATATTTTTTGATTAATTGTATAGTCTTGTTCAAATCCTAGGTTTAGTTTTTCCAAAGAATAGTTTATTATTTGTTCTGCTAAATCTTTTATTGATGTGTAATTTAGTTTTTCTAATTCTGTCTTTTTTATTTTCGGAGAAATTAAGTTATTGCTAATTATTTCGCCAAACACTCTTAAATATTTTGTTTCTGTATATTTAAAACGAGTTAGTCTATCTATTGATATAATTAGCTGATCTTTTGTAAGTGGTTTTATTTTTAAATTTTCATATATATTTTGATTTGTCATTTAGCAAAAATTTTTCTTTTTAGTTTTGTATATAATTAGTAATAGAACGGAGATTATTGTGCGAATTAGTCCTATTAATCCTCAACGATATAATTATAACATATTTAACATCTTTAGGGCTAGTAACTCAAATAGTTTTAGTTCAGATTCTAGTTCTGATAATAAAACTAATGCAAGCAGTTCTGATTTTTCGTTTATGGGAGAAGTGAGGACAAGATTTGTATCTCGTGATGAAAAGGCTAGATATTCTGATATTTTGTCAATTGTAGATAAAGATTCTCGTAAAAAATTATCATCAATGTTGAAATCAGGGTTGTTGTTGAATTCTGATTCAAATGATAATTCAACAGTATTGGATAATTTGTATAAAATAGCGACAACTCCAAGAGCTAAGGGACTAGATAGAAAGTCTCTATTAGAGGCAACTATTAATATTGTAGAAAATCCTTATACAATTACACAGTTATTCGGAGATATTCCTGATAGATATCAAGAACAAGCTATAAATTTATTTTTTGAATCTCATAAAGAATTAGAACCATCGAATTTAGTTCATCAAAAAATTGCTAAAGATAATGTTAATATAAATCATTCTGGTACTTGTGTTGCAGCTAGTATTGAGTTTAATCTTGCAAGGCAGAATCCCGCAGAGTTTGCAAGATTTGTGGAAGGCTTAAGCTCTCATAAAATGTCAGTTAGTAAAACTATTTCTTTGAAAAATCTTGCTGACAATACTCTTGATGCTTTTTGGTTACTTAATGCTTTTGAAATTCCTTATGAAGCTAAGGATTTTGAGCGAGCTAAGTTAACTTTTAGACCGGATAAAAATGCGATATTTCGTGCGCATATCCAAACTATAGACAAGGATCCACTTGAACGTTCTATGGTTGATGTATTAATGCAGTCTACTTTTATGCAAACTGGTTCACAACAGGCTTATGATACTTTGATTGATAAAAGAAGAGGAAAATTTAATTTAAGCGATAAAGGTTTAATTGAGTTTGAAAAAACATTTACAGAATCAGTTGTAGAGGATAAGAATAAAATATCTGTAACGTATCAGACTGTTGATGATGACGGACATCTTGTTGGATATGAAACCGGTTTTGACAAGATGAAAGAGCAAATTCTAGACTCTTTAAAGATTGGTGAACCTGTTATTGTTGGCTACACTCAAGTAAATGAAAATATGAAAATTGTAAATGGACATGAAATAACAATAATTGGTTTTAGATTTGATGATAATGGAAAGGTTATGTTTATTTGTAATGATACTGATGATAATAATACTGGACCTTTAGAGTATAATGAGGATTTTTTATTGCCTAAAATCCATCATGCGGCTTTACCTAAATCTATTGCAGAAAAAGACCTACAGATTGTTGAAAATTGGGTTGAAGGTTTTAAAACTTACAAAAAAATAAAATTACAAAATAATTTATCTTAAAGATACGTAACATTTTGGCATATAAAAGCAATTTTTATTTTGACAAGTTTTAAATCTGTAGGAAAATATTTGAAAAGGTAGAAGGAATATGATGAATAATACTTTGGGACAATCTTTATTAAACCCACAATATTTAGCAACAAAGAATGCTCAACCTATTAGACAAAATCCTATTGGGAACAGTAAAAATCAAAATCAAGTAAATACTTCAAATCAAGATTCGTTTACTCACTCAGCACCAAAAGGAGAAAAAGCTCCAAATTATCCAAAACCTCCTGTTACAAAACCTGTTGATGTGAGTATTTTTTATATTTCAGATATCCATGGAAAAATGACTAATATGGAAAGAATCGGGGCAGTAGCTAAAAGATTTGATGCAATGAATGCTAATAATGATTCTGTTAAATTAAAACTTGCCTCAGGAGATATTCTTTTGGGATCAAATCCGATGACGAACAAAGTTGCAAGTAATTTCTTAGATTGGGCAGGAATTACAGTTAATGCTTTAGGAAACCACGAACTTGATGCTACTCCGGAAGCGCTTTCTGAATCAATAAAGGATTCTAAATACTCCTTACTGGCTGCGAATGTCACAGTAAAATCAGACAGTCCTTTAGCTGGAAAAATTAAAAAATCCGTTATAGAAGAACATAATGGTGAAAAATTTGGTATTATTGGTACTGCACCATCTGATGCTCTTGAAAGAGTTGGAACAAGAGAATCTTTAGAAGATATAAAAGTTGATGATCCTGATACAACAATTAAGAAAGTTCAGGAAGAAGTTAATAATCTAAAAGCTCAAGGTATAAATAAAATTATCTTAGTATCTCACCTAGGAAAAGAGATAGATAAAAAATTAGCTCAACAAACAGAGGGTGTTGATATTATCCTTGGAGGCCATACACATGATTTGTATAAAGGAGTAAAAGAAAATAATAATTTACTATATTCGAAATCAGGACAGCCTGTTGTACTTACTCAAATTGGTAAAGATGGTGAGTTCGCAGGAATTTTGAATGCTTCTTTTGATGAAGAAGGGCATATTAAAAAAGTTCAAAATAATGTTACAAGAACAGGAACTTTTACAAGAACCCTTCCATTCAAGACTGCTGTAGAATCAATTATCGGTAAACCAGAAGTCCTTGCAACAATTAAGGCAGCTCCTCAAGCTCCTAAAGACAGATTAGTTGCAAATAATCCACATGGTAATTTTATTGTAGATGCTATGCGTTCAGAGCTAGGAACTGATATTGCATTGTTGAATGCCGGTAATATAAGAGGTTTCTTCGCTCAGGGAGAATTAGATTCTCGTAGAATTAATGACGTTACTCCTTTTGAAGACAAGATGATGATATGTAGTTTGTCTGAAAAACAAATAGTTGATGCGATAAAAGTAGGTGCAAAATCATTCTTACATCCTGATCACAAGCCTGGAATACTACTTGTATCAGGGTTAGAATATAAGATAAATGATAAAGGTGATTTACTTGATTTGACTTATACTGACAAGCAAGGAAATAAATCAAAAATTGATATTAATAATCCAAGTACAACAAGAAAGTTTACTGTAGCTTGTGATGACTTCTTTGCGTTAGGTGGAGATAATTATCTCCCTGTAAATTCAAATCCTGATTATATCGTTAAAAAATTCGACTACGATAAGAACGTATACACTGCAAATTATGTAAAGAAACAAAACGGACCTATCGAAATAAAAGAAGATAATAGGGTTGAGATAATAAAAGCATAATTATCAATAACCATATTGTTCTTTAGAGTTTAGATAGTCTCGTACAAAGTTAAGTGATGATTGTACAATACGAGTAACTCGTGAAGATGAAAGTCCAATTTGTTGTGCGATGTCTTTGACTTGCATATTTCTATAAAATCTATATTCTACGACAGTTCTTTCTTTTGGAGGTAATTTAGATATAGCTTCTCTAATCATTCTACCCATTTCAGATATTTCTGCGTTTTCATCAGGCATGGCATGTTTGTCTTTGATGAAATCGAACGGAGAATCATTGTCACTAGCAGCAGCAGCAAGACCATCTATGGACAGAATTGTTTCGTAAATAGCTTCTCTTACTTTTGCTTGTTGCATATCAATGCCTTCAGCAGCTTCTTCGTCTTCGTATTCTCCTTCTGCTTTATGTTTTAGTGAATACCATTTGTATCTTATTCTTAATTCATTTCTAATAGCCCAGCGTACAGCGGTTGCAATATAAGCAGCATTATATTTTTCAAGTTGTTCAGGTGTTTTATTTTTTATTAAAACCTGAACGGCAATAATGCCGATAGAAACCAACTCTTCATATTCAACCATATGAGATGGAATTCTACGTTGCTCTACTTTGGCAACTTTTTGGACTATATTTATGTATTCTTGTAATTTATTTTTATCTTGCATAATCATGATAATAATTTATTCTAGCATAGACTTTACTTTATTCTACCTTTATTTGTAGTATTTTTCAAGTTGTATACAAAAAGTAGGATTTCTGCTACTGCTTTATATAATTCTGGTGGTATTTGTTGGTTAAGGTCAACCATTTTGTATAAAGCTCTTGCTACAGGAGCATTTTCAATTACTGGTATATTATGTTCTTTTGCTATTCCTATTATTTTTTTTGCTATTAGCTCCGTACCTTTTGCTATTAGCATTGGGGAAGCCATTTCTTCTGATTTATATTTTAATGCGCATGCTACGTGGGTCGGGTTTGTAACTACAAAATCAGCATCAGGTACTGCATCCATCATGCCCTTTTGTAGCATTTGCATACGTCTTTGTCTTAGAGCTGCTTTTACGTTTGGATCTCCTTCTGTGTTTTTGTATTCATCTTTAATTTCTTTAAAAGACATTTTTTGATCTTTTAAAAATTTCCATTTAGTAACTCCATAGTCAGCTGCTGCTATTACTAAAAAGGCTATGCATGCTTTGAAAATAAAATCAGTAATTAATTTCCCAAATTCAATCATAACAGCAAAGTTGTTATCTATTGCTGCAAGCATAAGTATGCTTTTTATATGTGCAGAATATACTGACCAGCCAATATAGCCTAATAGGATAACTTTTAAAATATTTTTAAATAGCTCAAATAATGTTTTTATGGACATTATGTTTTTAAAATATTTGGTTGGATTAAGTTTGTCCAATTTTGGCATAAGCGGAGCTGTTGCAACTAGTGGGCCTACTTGTATAAAATCTGCCATTATGGCTACAAACCAAGCAATAAAAAGTATTGGTCCTATAATTAATGCCGCACATTTTATTGTAATTGTAAAAATATATGTAAGCCCGATTTCTGAAAGATGCCCATTGGGAATTTGTTCGTACATTAACGTAAACAGTTGCACAATTTGATCCCATATAAATGGTGCAAGTCCAAGAATTACTGAGAATAAAATAAGCAAAGACAAGGCAGTTGAAAAATCTTTTGATTTTACAACTTGTCCTTCTTTTCTTGCCTGCTCGAGTTTTCTCGGGGTGGCATCAAACTGCTTATCTTCATCACCCATACTTATACCTTTTTAATGAACATTATAGCATGGTCAAAATTTGAGAGTTTATATTGACTGTTTATTGCTCTACAATTTTTACACCAGAACTAGTTCCAAGACGTTCTGCACCTGCTTCAAGCATTTTTATTGCAGCTTCTTTATCTCTTATGCCTCCTGATGCTTTTACTTTTAGTCCGTATGGAGATACTGTATCAAACATTAGTTTAACATCTTCTGCTTTTGCTCCTACGCCACCTTTTACGAAACCTGTAGATGTTTTTACAAAATCAGCTTTGGCTTCGATACACAATTCACAAGCTTTTTTTATTTCAGTTTTTTCAAGCAAATCTGTTTCTAAAATTACTTTAAGTGGTCTTGTCCCACAAGCATTTTTTACTGTTTTAATATCGTTAAGTACAAAATTATAGTCTTTGTCTTTTAGTGCAGTTACATTTAATACCATATCGATTTCATCTGCACCATCTTCTATTGCCTTTTGTGTTTCAAAAGCTTTCACTTCACTTTTATTTGCCCCTAAAGGAAAACCAACCACTGTGACTATTTTTACATCAGTACCTTCTAATTCTTTTTTTGCAAGTGATACGTAATTAGGGTTAATGCATACACCTAAGAAATTGTGTTCTTTAGCTTCTTTAAACAGTTTTATAAAATCTTCTTTTTTAGCATCTTGTTTTAAAAGAGTGTGTTCAATGTGACGATTTATGTTTTCCATATTTTTCTCCTATAAAATATTTTCCAAAATTTGTGCAGTTGAATATGATCTGTTAAGGGTATAGAAATGTATACCTTTTACTTCGGCATCTATAAGTTGTTGAGATTGGTAACTTGCAAAGTCTATACCAAATTCTGTCATACTTTTTTCATCATCTTTATATTTTTCTATTTTTTCTTGCAGAACTTTAGGTACGCTTATTTTTGCAAGACTTAGCATTTTTGTAATTTGATGATAGTTTACGATTGGCATTATTCCTGCAATTATAGGTATTTCAATGCCTGCATCTCTTACAAGTTGGATATAACTAAAAAACTTATCATTATTAAAAAATAGTTGTGTAAATATAGCTTCTGCCCCTGCATCAACTTTCTTTTTTAAATTTTCAATGTCTGTATAAATATCAGGAGCCTCGATGTGACCTTCAGGGTAACCTGCTACACCTATAGAGAGATTTGTTTCTTGTTTTATAAATTTTACAAGGTCATTTGCATAACGAAAGTCTTTGTAAATATTTTCTTGATTTTCCGGTTCATCTCCTCTAAGTGCCAGAATGTTTTCCACTCCAATATTTTCAAGATAATTTAGGTTACTCTTTATATCTTCTTTTTTGCTGCCAATGCAAGTAAAGTGTGGCATAAGATTTATATCGAGTTCTTTTTTGATATTTTTTAATGTTTCTATAGAAGTGTTATTTGTATTTTTTGAACTGCAAGTTATTGATATAAATTCTGGGTTGTATGATTTAAGAATATTTATTTCATTTAATAGTTTATCAAAATCTTTTTGGGGTGGAAATATTTCAAAAGAAATTTTAGGCTTAACCCATTCATAAATTCCATTATGTCTCAAATCTTTTTGTGCATAAATCTCTCTTAATTTCATATTTTGATTATAACATAATAAATAATTTGAAGAAATGAAATTTTTTGCTAGAATACGAATATGAATATACAAGATCGTTTAAAAATATTATCTGGGGATGTTTTAGGAGGAATAAATGCAGCAGTTGTGACTTTGCCTCAAGCTTTGGCTTTTGGTGTCGCAACAGGCTTTGGAGCAAGTGCTGGGATTTGGGGTGCTATAATTCTTTGTTTTGTAGCCGGTATAGTTGGACCTAAAACTCCTCTTATATCAGGAGCTACTGGACCTGTAGCTATAGTGCTTGCAAGTGTTATGTTGGCTATCGGGTATGATATAAATATTGCGATTACAGTTATTATGATGGCAGCGTGTTTGCAAATACTTGCTTCTTTAACAAATTTACCTGATATAGTAAAATATGTACCATATCCTGTAATTTCAGGTTTTATGAACGGTGTTGGTGTTGTAATTATTCTTATGCAGCTAAATCCATTGATTGGATTTAGGGCATATTCATCTTCTATACTAAGTTTGAATTCTTTTATAAGGAATCTTTCGAATATACAGCCTGACGCTGCGATGCTTGGAATTATGACTTTGATTTTAGTATTTTTTATTCCTAAATCAATTAATAAAATTGTGCCATCACAAATTTTGGCACTTATTGTGGGAACTATTATTTCTATAAAATTAAACTTACCAGTTGATAGAATTTGTGATGTTAATTTTTCTTTCCCTAATTTTATGATTTCATCAGTAGATGTGTCTTTGATGATAAAGTATTTGCCTATGGCTATTATGATAGCTATTGTACTTTCTTCTGAAAGTATGCTTACTGGTTTGGTTTCTGATTCTTTGACGAAGTCTAGGCATAACCCTAAGCTTTTATTAGCTTCTCAAGGGATTGGAAATTTGTTTTGTGCTTTAACAGGTTCTATACCTGGTACGGCTGCAACTATGAGAACTGTTGCGGCTATAAATGCCGGTGCGATGACAAAGTTTGCTTCGGTTGTTACTCCAGTAATTTTATTGCTTTTGTTATCAAAATTTTCTTGGTTTGTTGCCCAAATTCCATTTGCTGTGCTAGCAGGTATTTTGATAAAAATTGGCTATGATATTGTTGATACAAAATTGTTAAAAGTAATAAAATTTGCTCCAAAAGATGATTTATATGTTTTGTTTACAGTATTCTTTTTGACTGTGTTCTACAATTTGATATTTGCAGTAGGTGCAGGCATTACTCTAGCAGCTTTGTTGTATGCAAAAAGAGTGGCTGATAAAGCAAAAATTATACACAAATCTGTTTACGATAATGATATTGCTGAACTTGAAAAAATGGTAGAGAAAGATTTTAGACATAAAATTCGTATTGCTCACATTGACGGTCAGTTTTTCTTCGGCTCTGCAACACAGTTAATTTCTAAGTTTGACGAATTGTTAGGTACAAAATATCTTATTTTAAACTATGATAGTGATGATTTATTAGATATTTCTGCTATTTTTGCGCTTGAAGATATTATAATAAGATTAAAATCTCAACATATTAAGTTATTGCTTGTTATAAAAAATAATGCTATATTTAGTCAGTTGCAATCGCATGGAATTACACAACAAATAGGAGAAGGTAGGGTATTTTTCTCAGAAGTACAGGCGATTGATTTTGCTAAAAATTTACTCAAAAAGAAGAATAATCAACATAAATAAGGAAGGAGCAGAAGTATGTTAAATCTAACCATGAAATTCGGGGGGGGGGCGATTATTTAGCCGCTGATAGAAGTTTTTTACCCCATTGTGAAAAGAAATATCACTTTAAGCGTATAAAAAAAGGATTTACTTTAGCAGAAGTATTGATTACTTTAGGAATAATCGGAGTTGTTGCAGCTCTAACTATTCAAAATTTAATAATTAATTATCAGAAAAAAGAGACTGCAGAAAAGCTAAAGGTAGCTTTTACTCTTTTTTCAGGAGCGTTAGAGCGTGCAAAAAGTGATTATGGTGATGTCTATATGACAATTGATATGTATAAAGATCTTTATTTGTATAGAAAAACTTATATTGATCCTTATCTTACTGGTGCTAAACCTTATAAAGGAAAACCTTTCAACATTTATGCTTCTAATGGTTCTGTTAATATATATTTTGGGTATGACGATAAAGTAATGTGTTTACCAAATGGTTTTTGTTATTTATTTAAAGGAAATGGTGGATATAATCCTGATGCAGATTATGAATGGATGAATTATTTATACCTTGTTGTTGATTTAAATGGCCCTAAAAATCCTAATAGAGCTGGTCGTGATATTTTTTATTTTGCTTTGAATATTCCTTTTAGAGAAGGTGAAATAACTAAGAAAATACCATTATTGTCAGGGTATGTATCTGGTACTTCGGAAACGACAACTAGAGATGAAATGATAAAGGATTGTCGTGGGGATAATAGTGGTTGGGGTGCTGGTAAAATGTGTACTTTATTGATAATGAATGACGGTTGGGAAATTAAAGATGATTATCCTTGGAAATAAAAAGCTTGAGAGAAATCTCAAGCTTTTTATTTTATACCTTCTTTTATTTAGAATTTATATTCTGGAATAGAGAATGGCTCATTATTCGCATCTTTATCAACAAATTGAAGATAATAGTCCATTGCTTTATCTTTTGTTTTGTTATAAAAATCTTCTGAGATATATTTTTTGTATAGTTCAGTTAAGTCTCCTGAATAGTTACCTAGTACGTTTGCGTAAGTTTCTATAACAGATTTATCACTGCCGCCACCATAGGCTTTAGTTTTAGCATCAGTTCCTGATGGTCGTATTTCGATATATTTGTCACTAAATTCTAAGTATGTACCATCTCCGACAAATTTAATTGATATAAGATTGTCGAAAATAAGGCTTTTGAATGCGTCATTAAGTATTTCTTTGACGTCATTTAGTGTTATAATACCTTCTTTTACGCCCATTGCCATTGCAAGGTAGAACAAGTCATTTTTTGTTCTTTTCTTTTCACCTTCAATTTTAGCTTCTTTTAGTTTATTAATATCAGGTTCTGATTCATTGTAGTAAGCAATATCTACTCGTGTATCAAATCTGCCGATAATGTTGTTTTCTTCAAAAATTTCTTGCAGGTATTCTGATAGAGATACTTGTTCTTTCTGAAGCTTTGCAATTAAGGCTGAAGCTACAATTATTGCTTCTGTAGCACTTTTTTCTCTCATTGCAATCGCTTTTCTGCCTGCTAGGGATTGGATTAATTCTTCTGTTCCCATAATCATTCCGCCAGATTCTTCCCCACCAAATACTAATCTAGGGTTGATGCCAAGATTAATCTCGTTGCCAAATACATCGTCTATGATTACTTCTTTATCAGGTGAATTTTTGAGTTTAAGTTCAACTTTTTTCATTATGTTTGCAATTTCTTTAAAGCCAACAGGTACGTTAACTACTTTTACACCCTGATTTTTTGCCCATTCATCCCAAGAAAGGGCTGAAGCAGTTGTTTTTATCATAAATCTTGGATGATTTTTCCATAGATTTTGAGCTTTAAGTTGTTTAGACCAAAAGTCCATCAGCATTAAAAATGCTTGGTTAGCTGTGAAGATTGTAAGTATTACATCTTCATTTATTTTAATGTAATCAATTCCTGCTTTTTCAAGTTCAGGTATTGTACAAGCATATTCAGTTTGAGTAATTGTAAGTCTGTCATGGTCAGGGTCAGTAATTAAAACTGCTGTACCTACAGGCATATTTTTTAATTTGTCTTGGTAGTGAAGAGTTTCGATTACAGGAAAGTATTTTTCTCCGTCTTTTTTCTTAGCTAAAACTGTTGCATCTACAGAATAGTCATAAAAAGCTTTTTCACCTTTAGGTGTGTGGTCATATTTTCCGATAGAATGGAAAAATGGATCTTCTTCAGTATTGAACCAAGTAAATTTATCTGAAATATTAAGTTTTTCAAGAACTCTGCTAAGAGTTCTATATGCTGAGCCTCCAACGTTTTCGATTACAATTTTATCTTTTATTGTTTTAATTAAGTCAAGGTTAATTTTTTGAGCTACACCTGATTTCAAATACTCTACATATAAATCGACTCCATCGTTCAGTTTTTCCATTATTGTTTCGTCAATTAATGGATTATCTTTGGCTGCGATTTTAATTTCGTATTTACCATCTTTTTCAGTTTTATCAAAAATTTCTTGTATTTTATTTACGAATTCCAAAGATTCTTCTGGTAAATATTGACTACCTTGAGAGTTTAAGTCTTTTGTCGCATTTTTAACAGAAATTCCGTGACTAGAAGTAATATATTCTCCGCCAAGAAGATCAAGTTTGAATGCTAAAAAAGATGCTAGCCAGATTGGAATTGTCTTTCTATCTTTTGCTACAAGAGTTTTTATTCCGTTAGCTGCTTGAATTCTTGCTATTGCATCCAAGAATAGCTCTGAATTGTATCTTACTTCTCGACCTGCAATTTTAAGAATATTTTTATTTGGATATTTTTCTTTTGCTACAAGAGCTTTAGCAAGAGTTGCAAGAACTATTCCTACAAGGTTAATAGGGAATCTTGTATCTTGAGGATATAGAATATTTTGCGGACCTCTTATTCCTGCTGTTGAAACTTTTGCCTCTTTTGCATAATTTGCAAACCATTCTTTTAAGTTTAATCCTTCTGGGTTTGTTTTTTCATCATATGGATATAAGTGTTCTTTTTTTAATGTAAATGAAAATTCTCCTTTGTTTGAAAAGTCCATTAGATTTAGCTCTTTTATATAGTCAGGAGTTTTTTCATAAACACTTTTGAATAATTCATTTTCTAATTCATTGTTTGAATGTTTTAATGGCATATAATCTCTCCTTAATTTCTCTTTTATAAATATATATAAAAAACTTGATAAGTGCAATTAGATATGTTAGGCTTTGTCATATACTAAGAAAGGAGCAGAGTATGTTAAACGAAAGTATGAATTTCGGGGGGGGGGCGATTATTTAGCCGCTGAAAGACAATCTCAACCCCATTGTGAAAAAGAAAAAATATGTTATACTAGTGATATGAAACATCACTTTGAAAGTATGAAAAAAGGATTTACTTTAGCAGAAGTCTTGATTACTTTAGGAGTAATCGGGATTGTTGCTGCACTAACTCTTCCCTCGGTGATAGATAAATATAATGAAAAAGTTACAATTGAAAAGCTTACTGCTGCATATTCACTGCTGGATAATGGTTTTACTCATGCTATATCAGATTATGGAACTGTAGATAATTGGGCTGATCAAGATAATAGATTAACTTTTATATATGAAAAAATAATGCCTAAGTATTTTAAAGTTATTAAAACATGCCCTTCTGGTAAAGCTGCTAAAAATTGTAATGTGGAAAGCTTTACAGCTCTTGACGGTGATTTGATTGGTTACCGAGTTGGTTCTAATTATCAAACTTTTGTACTAGCTAATGGAATAAATATTATTTTTTCGCCAGGTGTAGATCGTTGTCTTCTTCAAAAAAATCTAATGAATGTAGCAGATAATGGGATACGTTATGGTTCTTATGGTCAATATTGTGCTCAATTTTTTGTAGATATCAATGGAAAACAAAATCCGAATAGATTAGGATATGATATATTTCCGTTTTGGCTTGCAAAAGATGGAGTTCTACCTTCAGGAGCTCAGGAAGAGACAATATGGTGTCAAACATTTGAAGAAATGTGTAAGAAAACATCAGAGTATTCTTTAAATGCTTATTGTACTGCTTGGGTTATATACAATAAAAATATGGATTATTTACGATGTGATGATCTTTCTTGGGATGGAAAACATACTTGCAAGGATTAGTTATTTAATACTTGTTTTATCCAGTTGTTGTGTGTATAATCTTTTTATATTGTTTTGATAATTATTTTAAGAGGATATTTTATGTTTTGGGATAAAGATAAAAATTATACCAAAAGAGATGCTTCAGAATTTAATTGCTGGAGGACTTTTTTTCAAATTTTGGTATGTAAGTTTTTCTATATGATAAGATATAAACTTGTTTATCGTTTAGAAGTTAACGGTCTTGAGAATGTTCCAAAAGATAATGAATATATTGTGTGTCCAAATCACTTGTCAACTCTTGACCCTCCTTTGATATGCGGTGTTATGCCAAGAAGAGTTTCTTTCATGGCTAAGAAAGAACTATTTGATATTCCGTTTCTTCGTTGGTGGATTGATTGGCTAGGTGCTTTTGCTGTTAACAGAGAAAGTCTTGGTCCTTCTACTATTAAGACAGTTATGAATATCAAAAAAAGTAAATGGGTTTTTGGTATTTTCCCTCAAGGTACAAGAGGTGAGGCTGGTATAATTACTGGAGTAACAAAAGGATTTGCAGGACTTGCTAAAATTACCAAATGTTCTGTTTTGCCTGTAGGAATTATTGGAACTCAAGAAGTTAAGCGTTTGCCTTTCTCAGGGAAAATTATTGTTAATATAGGAAAACCAATAACATATAGTGACAATCAAGAAGAGGTTGTTCAAAAATGGATTGAAGAAATTCAGAAGTTGACTGGATTTGAATATGTTGAAAAAGTTGGTGAAAAAGATTTAGGAGCTGGAGATGACGAAGAAACAAAGAAATTATAATCGTAGATATCCGCATGAATATAATATTTTTAGAACTGCTTTCTATTTGTGGTTTTTATATTTTGTAGTGCATCCGTTTATGAAGATTTTTTATAATTATACTATTACAGGACGTGAAAATTTGCCTCCGAAATCTAAAGGTGGAAAGTTTATTTATACAGCTAACCATGTATCTCACTTTGACCCTCCAATGGTTTCTATGGCTTGTGCAAGACCTATTGCGTATATGGCTAAAAAGGAACTTTTTGAAAAAGGTGATAAATTTGAGTTCTTGGTAAAAAGACTTGGAGCTTTTGCTGTTGATAGGACAAAACCTGAAATTGCAACATTTAAAACTGTGAGAGATATTCTTTCTACAAGTTGGTCATTGGGTGTTTTTCCTCAAGGTGGTATAAGACCATATGGCTCTGAGTTAGGGGATTTGAAAAAAGGTTTTATTGTTATTGCTAAGAATGCTAAGGCTGATATCGTTCCCGTAGCTATTGGAGGTTTTGACGGATATCCTAAATTGAAACCTTTCACACGAAGAAATGTTCATTTACATGTTGGAAAACCAATTTCTTATAAACTTTCAGCTGAAGAAATTATTTATGAATGGTGTAAACAAATTTCAGAGCATGCAGATTATGTAAATGTTGCTCCAGTTCCTGAAAAATATAAACAACCTGAACATCAAGTATAAATTTTATGTATAAACAAAGTTTTATTTGTGTGTTTTTATACAAGGTTAAAAGCCCTTAGATATTACTCTAAGGGCTTTTATTTATATAGTTAAAGAAAGAAATTTTGATTTTATGCTGCTTGTGCCACTTGTTTTTCTTGTTTTGGTTCAAGTTTTGCTTCTGTTGCCTTTGGAGCTTCTTGTGGCATTTGTTCAAGTTTTGCTAGAGCTGCAGTTGCTGCTTCTTGAACATTTTTGTCTTTGTCGTTTTTTGCAACTGTGAATAAAGACTCTAGGTCTTTTTTATAAGCTGGTTGTTGGATGTAGCTTAATGCTTCAATTGCAGATGTTCTTACCATAGGGTTTGGATTGTTTTTCAATTGCTCTACAATTGTTACTGCTCCAGGTAATTCTGGAAGAGGAACTGTTGTATTTGTTAATTTTGCAACTTCTTCTCCGTATAGTTTTTGCATTATTGATGCAGTGAACATTGCGTAGCTCTTATTTCTTTCAGATTGTTCCATTGGAGTAATTGTTGTTGCTAATTTTGTATCAGCATCTGAAAGTTTTTCTCCGCTCATTAGCTTTTGTCTAGCTGCAATTTGTTCTGGTGTAGGACCTGCTAGCTTACTTGAATCGTTGTTAACAATGTTAGTTAATGCATTCATAACTTTTTCATCTAACAATTCTGTAGCTTTTTGAGGTTCATCTTTTACCATGTTTGCAATTTCTTCCATTGCTCCTGCTTGTACTTCAAAGTCAGGATTTGTTAATTTTGCAATAAAAGAGTTTACATCAACTTGTGGAGTAACAGGTACTGGTTGTTGTACTTCAACTTTAGCATCTGTTTTATCTGTTTTTTCAGGTTCTTTAGTAACAACAGGTTCTGGAACTGTTGTTTGTTGTGGAACCATATTTATATTTTGTTGTTGTACTTGTGGTGCTACCGGTTGTGTTGGTGCCGGTTGTACAGGAACGTCTGTAGCTGGTGCTTGAGGTGCTTGTGCTACAGGAGTTTGCATAATTGGCATGTAATATGGTTGAACCGGTGCTTGTGGATAATCATATAATTGTGCTTGTGGGTATGCGTATTGAGGCATTGTTGGTTGTGCATATTGTGGAATATTCATTGCTGCTTGACCAACACCAGGAGCACTTACTGAGGGGTTGTGTACATCAATCTTTACAGCATTATAATTTGGTGCAGGTGTTTGTTGTGGCTGCATCATTGGTACTTGCATGTAAGGATTGTACAAATTTGGAGCTTGAATCATGTAATTTCTTCCTTTCGATAATAAATATCTTTCCTTCTTTTTATTCTACTGTTTAAATATCCCTAAAGAAAATAAATTGCTAAAATTTCAATTTTTTTTAATAATTCTTAACAAAAACTGCTTTTTTCTTTGAATACATTAAAAAGTTTACCTGAGAATATGTTTATGATATACTGATGTTGAAAACTTTTTATGTTTTTCTATAACAGGATAGGGTGAGATATTTATTATGTTAATTAACAGAAAAGAAAAAAAATCTATACGTTCTGCATTTGGTAATGCTTTGGTTGAGGTAGGAAAGACAAATTCTGATGTTGTTGTGTTGGATGCTGATTTAGCTTGTTCAACACAGACAAAAATTTTTCAAAAAGAGTTTCCCGAACGTTTTTTTGATGTAGGAATTGCAGAACAGGATATGGTGGCTTCTGCTGCTGGTCTTGCAGCTGTTGGAAAAATTCCTTTTGTTGCAAGTTTTGCGGTATTTGTTACAGGAAGAACTTATGATCAGATTAGGAATTCAGTTTGTTATCCAAAGTTTAATGTAAAAATTGTTGGTACTCATGGCGGTATTACTGTTGGAGAAGATGGTGCAAGTCATGAAGCTTTGGAAGATATTTCTTTGATGAGAGGGTTGCCTAATATGTCTGTTATAGTTCCTGCAGACTGTAGAGAATGTAATCAGGTAATTAAATATGCTGCCAATAATTTTGGACCTATGTATATAAGAATTCCAAGGTCAAATGTTTGTGATATTTTTGATGAAAATTATGAATTTGATTTTCATAAGGCTAGATTGCTTCAAGATGGTCGTGATGTGACTGTTATCACGAATGGCGAAACTTTGGCCGAGGTTATTGAGGCTGCAAATTTATTGCAAGAACAAGGGTATTCTGTTCAAATTATCCACGTTCCGGTTGTAAAACCTCTTGATGGAGACACAATTCTTGAACAAGTTAAGAAAACAAAGTTTGTTATAACTGTTGAAAATCACTCAATTATTGGAGGGTTAGGTAGTGCTGTTTGTGAATTATTAGCAGAAAATTACCCTATTCCTGTTCATCGAATTGGTGTGAATGATTGCTTTGGACAAAGTGGCAAAAGTGAATTATTATTAGATTATTATGGCTTAAGTGCTGATAAATTAGCTGTAAGTATTAAACAACAAATAGAAAAACATCGTTAAGCGAAGTGAAAAGGATATATTATAAATGATTCAATTTAGAGCGGTTACAAAGAAATATAAAAATGATCATTATGCCTTAAAGAATATAAATTTAGATATTCTTTCAGGAGAGTTTGTATTTATTGTTGGTGCCTCTGGCGCAGGAAAATCGACTTTAATGAAGCTTTTATATAATGAAGAACGCCCTACAAGTGGAACTGTAACTATTGGTGGTATTAATATTGCTAATTTATCTAATGATAAAGTTCCAAATTTAAGAAGATGCATGGGAATTGTTTTTCAAGATTATAAACTTCTTCAAAATCAAAGTGTGTATGACAATGTAGCTTATGTTATACGTACTTTAGGAATAAGTTCTAGAGAAATTAATGCAAGGGTTACCGGTGCATTAAAGATTGTCGGTTTGCATGACAAAATGAATGCGACTCCAGCAGAACTTTCCGGTGGAGAACAACAACGTGTAGGTATTGCGAGAGCAATTGTTAATGGCCCGCCTTTATTAATTGCAGATGAACCTACTGGTAATTTGGACCCTAAGAATTCCATGGAAATTATGCAAATTCTTGATCAAATTAACCAAAGAGGTATTACAGTTATTGTATCTACGCATGACAATGCTATGGTAGATTATTTTAGAAAACGTGTTATTACCCTTGATAAAGGGGAAGTTGTAAGGGATATACAAGCAGGTACATATGAATGATTCTAAATTAAAAATAAAAAAGAAAGTAAAGAAACATATTCCAAAAGATTGGCTGTGTGAATTAAGAATATTATATCGTTTATCAGTGGAAACTTTTCATGATATAAAGCGTACTGGCATAGTTAATCTTGTAATTATAACTACTATGGCTGCAATTTTGACTATATTTGGTTCTTTTTTCAGATCTGCTATGTCTATTTCGTCATTTGCAAAAGAACTTGGTAATGTTTTGGAAATTTCTGTTTATTTGAAACAAGGTTCTGATGCTAATGTTGTAAAGAATAGAGTTAAAGAATTTGGTCATGTAGAAGCTGTTAGTATAATTCCGAAGGAGACTTCTTGGGTAAATTTGAAACGTGAGATGGATTTGCCTGATATGGAAAATCCTTTGCCTGATACACTGCATGTAAAGGTTGATAAACCTGAAAATATAGACGAAGTTTTTAAGAATGTAAAACAGTTAAAATCTGTTGAAGATATGAGCTATGCGCAGGATTTGGCAAAAAAAATTGAGGCTTTAAATAAAATAGTAAATACTATTACTGTGTTTGTTGTATTTATTATGGGAATGTTGACTATTACTATCATAAACAATACAATCCAGCTTGTAATTCAGTCAAGAAAAGATGAAATTGAAATTATGAGGTTGATGGGTGTATCTAACTGGTATATTAGGTTTCCTCTTATTATGCAAGGCGCATTTTATGGCTTTTCAGGTGCTTTGATAGCTGTTTTACCGCTTAATGTAGTTCAAAATGGCTTAAATAATGTGCATAAGTTCTTTATGGTTCCTTCACCTTTGTATGCTCAGAATATAGTAATTGCTGTTATGTTTGCTATGGCAATTCTATTTGGAGCTGGTGGTAGTTTCTTGTGTATTAAAAAACATCTTCAAGTATAAAAAGTTATGGATAATAAAACGAATATTCTTTTAATATGTGATGATAAAAGTCTTGCTGAAAGATTGGCAAAGAAACTTGTTTTCATGCGTGTAGGAGATTCTGTAAAAATATCAGATTACGAGCATGCAAGAAGGAATATTCAAATATTGGTACCGGAATTGGTGTTCGTGTGTGAGCATGCCCAAAAAGTTTTAACTTTAAACTTGATTTCAGATGTTGTAGAAAATGATTTGGATTCATCAGTTATTCTTTTGGTTAAAAATTATGATTCTGAATTTATTTTAGCGGCTTATGATGCTGGTATTACAGATTTTTCTTCAATTGAGGCTCAAAATTTTGAGCTTGTTATAAGAGCTGTTAATAATTTAAAATTGCATTCTGTTAAGTATTTGGAGCAAAGAAATAAAAAACTTTTAATTCAGCATGGTATTATTGAAGAATTGACTGGCTTCTATACTGCTAGAAATGCAAAATGTGTTTTCGAAAATGAAGTGGATGATAATCTTATTAAGTCAGGAGTTTTTATTGCGATAGAACCTGATGAAAAAAGTAAGGCAACTTTTTCGATTGAAAAATTTGCTTGTGCAGTTAAGCAATCTGTTAGAAGTGTGGATTTAGTTTCTTTGGCAAAAGGTGCTAAGTTTTACTTGTTTTTGCCTTATGAGCTAGAAGCTGGTGCTTTGACTGTAATCGAAAAGATTGAATTGAATTATGGTAATGGCTTTAGATTAAAGGCTGGTATTACTGAGATTGCAGGAAAATCTTTTGAAAGAATTGAATTGGAAGTTTTAAAAGCATTGTCAGAAGCAGTTTGTTCTAAAAAATCTTATGTTTTTGTTAAAGAAGATAAGCCTGCTACACTTGATGATTGGCTAGATGATGAAAATGTTGAAAAAAATTATAAGTTGTTTAAGCAGGTGTTTAATAAAAAGTTAGAGAAGGTTATAGCTCCTGTGTTTTATAGGTTGCAAAAAGCATATGAAGAAAAACTTTTTGGAACTCAAATTGAGCAGTATACAGAAGAAGAACAATGTGTCTTTTTATTGAAGAATAGAATACATGAAAGTTGTTTGAAAATTGTATATCCCGGTTTCAATAAAATTGTTATATATATAACCCATGCAGGTCTTGACAGCCCTGAAGATAAGGAAATTTCTTTACCATTATCAAAAGTTACCCCAAAAGAGCTTTTTGATATTGTTGAATCTTTTATAAAAGAATTTAAATATACGTCAATAGATTAATTTAAAAAGGAGAAAAAGATGAACACATTATCAGCTGAAAATAGTTTGTTATTGATTATTGATATCCAAGAAAGACTTGTTGCAGCTTTGGAAAAGGATACAATTGTATCTAAAGCTGTAAAAGTTGCCAGTGCTGCTAAGGCTTTGGGTATCCCAACTATTGTTACTGAACAGTATCCAAAAGGTTTAGGAAATACAGTCCCACAATTGGCAGAAGTTTTGCCAGAAGGTACTGAGGTTGTTGAGAAAACTTCTTTTAATGCTTTATTGGAAGAAGGAATGGCTGAAAAAATTAAATCTTTTGGTAAAAAGCAAATTGTTATATTCGGTATTGAAACACATATTTGTGTGCACCAAACAACTGCTGCTTTATTAGAGGCAGGTTATGATGTATATGTAATTAAAGATGCTTGTGCAAGTCGCAATAAATATGAGTTTAAACAAGGTATTGAAATTATGCAAGCAAATGGTGCAAAGATTTCTTGTGTAGAAATCGCTTTGTTTGAATGGTTAAAAGGTGCTAAAAATCCAAAATTTAAAGAAATACAAGCTTTAATTAAGTAGGATATTAAATGAATTTATAATGATATAAAAAAGAGTCATAAAAATGACTCTTTTTTTAGTGTGTTGGCTTATTTTTATTTTTGTGAAATTTTCTCCAGCTAAAGTTTGGATAACTTCTTCGAATTCTGCTCCAATCGACATTTATATCCTGAGTACCTTTTTTACTATTCTCCCATTCGTGGATAAAGTCTATGCAGGCGTGATCTATAAAATGTAATCTTTCTGCGCAGATGTATATAGATTTATCTTGTGGTAGGTGATCAAAAATTTCTATAAGTTGTGGTAGTTGTAGAAATATTATATTGCCTGTCAGTTTTACAAGAATTTTATTTTCTTCTTGATTTTCTTCTATTGTTGCATGCACCTCAAGCATTTTAAAGAAACTTTTTGCAAGGGCAGCACCAAAACCGATTAAAATGCCTTCAAACAAATTTGTGAAAAGAATTGATACCAGTGTAATTACATAAATTGCAAATTCCCCTTTGCTAAGGTTAAATATGTATTTTGCTGCTTTAACATCAACTAATTTATAGCCGGTGTATACAAGTATTGCAGCAAGTGAAGCTTGTGGTATATAATTTAAAATTTGTGGAAAGAATGTCACAAAAAGTAAAATCCATACCCCATGCAAGATTGTTGCAAATCTTGTTTGAGCTTCTGCATTAATATTTGCGGCACTTCTTACAATAACCCCCGTAATTGGCAGGCCTCCAACAAGGCCTGAGATAGAGTTGCCTATACCTTGTGCGATAATCTCTTTATTATAATCGGTCTTTGATTTTGGACTCATTTTGTCAATTGCATTTGATGTTAGTAAAGTTTCAGCACTAGCAATAAATGTAATTATCAAAGCATTCAAAAGTATTGTTGGGTTAAGAACATCTTTGAAAACTGAAAGTTTTATAAATTCTACATTTGACCAAAAATTGGAATCTAAGTTTATGTAGTTAATATTCAAATGAAAAATATTTGCGATTAATGTCGCTGCTATCACCGCCATAAGAGCAGATGGGATAACTTTGAATTTTTTATTTGGAATATTATTCCATAATATAATTATGCCGATTGTAATTATTCCTATAAAACAAGCGTGATGGTGCTGTGAACCGTCAAATGGTAACACAGAGTTATATATAACTCCGAGTAGGTCTGTAATGTTTGATATAAAGTTATTTTGTGGCTTGCTGTCGAGCATAATGTGGAATTGAGATAAAAATATAGAAATACCGATGCCTGCAAGCATACCTTGGATTATTGCAGGTGATATTGCTCTAAACCATTTGCCGAGCGAGAATAGTCCGAAAATAATCTGCATAAGTCCGACTATAAATATGACAAGAAATAATTTATCTATGCCTAGTGAGGATATAATGTCTACGATAATTAGTATTAATCCTGCTGCAGGACCTGATACTTGAAGAGAGTTGCCGGAAAATGCTCCGACAATAATTCCCCCGATTATTCCGGAGATTAATCCGCTATATATTGGTAGTCCACAAGCTATTGCAATACCTATTGCAAGGGGCATGGCAATTAAAAATACAATTATTGATGCCAAAAAGTCTTTTTTTACTGAATCTAAAGTTATTAAATTTTTCATATTTTAATAATAGCAATGTGGTATTTTTCATGCAAGTAGCTTAGGTGATACTGTTACATTTGTAATTTTATAAATATTTGTAAGTTGTTTTTTATATCTATTTATCTCTATTTTTTTTAATTGTATAATCTCTTTTATGTAAGGATTGCGATTAGGTAAAGATTATGAATAAAGATTTATTAGAACAATTTAGAAAAGATATTAGTGATTTTAAGACATCTTGTGTGTCATTTTATAATTCTGAAATATCACAAGCGGATTATAAGTCTATTTCTGGAGGTTTTGGATCTTACGCAGAGAGAGGATTAAAAACAGGTATGGTTAGATTAAGAATTCCTGCTGGTGATTTAAAGATAGAGTGGTTAAGGTTTGTATGTGGCTTAATTGATTTGTATAATATTCAAAAAGTTCATTTCACTACAAATCAGACAATACAACTTCATGGGCTAAAGGATTCTCAAATTTGTGAAATTGTTGAAAAGGCTTTAGATGTTGGTATTATCACTAGAGGTGGTGGAGGTGATTTCCCACGAAATACTTTGGTATCTCCTTTGTCAGGAGTTGAAATTGGTGAATATTTTGATGTTTTGCCTTATGCAAAAGCTGTTTCTGACTATGCAATTAGTTTAATAGGAAAAGTTAAGTTGCCTAGAAAGTTAAAAATAGGTTTTTCAAATTCCCCTAAAAATATAGTGCATGCCACTTATAGAGATATGGGATTTGTTGCAAAGCCTGATAATACTTTTGACTTATACACTGCAGGAGGGTTGGGCTTGAATCCTTCGTTTGGAATTAAGACGGCAGAAAAAATTGATCCTCAAAAAGTTCTTTACTACGTAAAAACTATGGTTCAGATGTTTACTATGTATGGAAATTATGATGTAAGAGCTAAAGCTAGAACAAGATACATTCCAAAAACTATTGGAGAAGAAAAGTATCTTTCTGAGTTTTCAAGAATGTTAAAAGAAAATTTAGAACTAGCAGATTTAGATCTAAATATAAAATCAGAGCTTATTGAGAAAAAAGGTGATGGCAGTGTTTGTGAATTGAGTAGAAATGTGATTAAACAAAAACAAGATGGTTTGTATGCTGTACTATACCATCCAATTACAGGTTTTGTTAATATCGATACATTTAAACAACTATGTAAAGTACTTTCTGATTTTGAAGGTGTTGGTTTGAGGTTGTCTCCAAATCAGGGGTTATATATAATTAACCTTACTGCATGTGAGGCAGAAAAAGTACTAGGTGTGTTGAATAATGATAGTGCACATTCAATGTTGCAAGAGTCTGTTTCTTGTGTTGGAAGTAAAATTTGTCAACATGGTATATGTGATTCAAGAGATTTACTTGAAAAAATTATTACAGTTGAAAAAGAAGAAAAATTTTTAGATGGGGTATTACCAAAGATTGCTATTTCCGGTTGCCCTTCTTCATGTTCTGCTCATCAAACTGCTAAAATTGGTTTTCAAGGCGGAAAGAAAAAGGTTCAGGATGATTTTATTGAAGTTTACAAGATTTTTATCGGTGGATGTGAACTTCAAAACAGGGAATTATTTGGTGAAGATTTAGGTACCATCGCTGCTGATAAAATTCCTGAGATGTTCAGAGAAATAGGAAAAAGTGTGGTTGCAGATAATATGGTGTTTGATACTTGGTTTGATACAAATACTGAACAATTAAAAAATATTATTGCAAAATATACTTTTTAGTACGAGTTTTAAATGAATTGTATAAGTATTAGTTTTAAAACAGCTCCGGAATCTATACGGAAACATTTTGTGGAAATTGATTGTTCTAAAATGAGTCATTGCGTTTTTTTAAAGACTTGCAATAGGGCAGAAATTTATACAGAAAATATTGCTATGGATAAGTTAGAACTTTTTCTTTCAGAGTATTCTGGGATTGCTGTTTCTGAATTGAGAAAATATGCAAGATATTATTCAGACAAATCTGCTATAAAACATTTATTTAAAGTCGCTTGTGGACTTGAGTCTATGGTGATTGGCGAAAATGAAATTTTAGGTCAAGTTAGAGATTGCTATTGTTATGCGTATGAGTTAGGGAATACTGGATATCAATTGGATACTGTATTCAGAGCAGCTATTGCTTGTGCCAAAAAAACGAAAAATTGTACAGATATTTCAAAGTCTGGAATTTCTACAGCAACAATTGCATGTCATAAGGTTGCAGATTTTATCAAAAATAATCATTTTGATAATATTTTATTGATTGGTGCTAGTGGAAAGATCGGGTCTTCTGTTTTAAAAAATTTATTAAATAATGGTTTTTCAAATATTGTTGTGACTAAAAGAGTACATGGTGTGATTGAGAAATTTTTGTATACCGACAATATTAAAGAGGTCGATTATTCAAATCGCTATGAATGGCTTAATTGGTCGGATGTGGTTATTTCTGCGACTGAAAGTCCTCATTATACAATTAATTTTGCTGATTTTTCAAAAAATTGTAGTTTAGATAAAAAACGTTTATTTTTGGATTTAGCTATGCCTGCTGATATTGATGTTGAAATATCTAATAAATATGGATATGAGATAATTTCAATTGATGATTTTTCTAAAATTGCATCTGAAAATAATATGAAAAAAGAGAATTCTATTAAAGCTGTAACTGAAATAATAGAAGACGAGTTGGAAGATGTTTATAAAAAAATGTCTTTTCATAATGTAGGGTTTGATTTATCTTCATGGAAAGAGAGCTTTAAAGACTATTCGTTTGAAGAAATTTTATTTTTATTAAGGGATAAGTTAGATTCTAAAAGTTTAGAAAATGTGTTAGGTGTTTTAAAAAAGGAGTTGGATAAGTGAATTATTTTCCTTTTTTTATAGATATAGAGGATAAGCAAGTTTTAATAATTGGTGGTGGACAGGTCGCTTTGAGAAAAGTTGAAAAGTTATTGGATTTTAAGCCTAACCTAAGAGTTATTGCAATTGATTTTTGTGATGAATTGAAAAATTTAGCTAAGGAATGGCATATTGAATTAATTCAGAAAGAAGTTGAATATGCAGATATTAAAGGAGCTTTTTGTGTTATTGCTGCGACTGATAATAGTTTAGTAAATTCTAAAGTATCAGAATGGTGTAAGAATAGTAATATCCCTGTGAATGTTGTAGATGATATAAAAATGTGTTCATTTATATTTCCAGCTCTAGTAAAAAAAGATAATTTATGTATTGGAATTTCAACCAATGGGCGAAATCCTGAAAGTGCAAAGTATATAAAAGAAATTATTTTATCAGTTATTCCAGAAAATATATCTCATATAGTAGAGCTTCTTAGCGGACAAAGAGAAAAAATAAAGAAAAATATTAGTGATACTATACAAAGGAAGGAAGCTTTTTTTAAATTATCCTCATTTATAAGAGAGTCTAAATTAAACTTTTCAGAACAAGAACTAAACGAGTTTGAACGAAAATATATAGATGGAGGGTGTGAAAATGGAAACTCTTAAAATCGGTACAAGAGGAAGTAAGTTAGCACTTGCGCAAACTCAGTTGGTTATTGATAGTTTATTAAAAATTAATCCTGATTTAGATTATGAAATTGTGATCTTAAAAACAAGAGGGGATAAAATTCTTGACAAATCTTTGAAAGAACTTGGAGATCGTGGAGTTTTTGCAAAAGAGTTTGAACAAGCTATTTTAGATAATAGAATTGATATTGCAGTACACAGTGCTAAGGATTTGCCGGTAAAATTAGCTGATGGGTTAGATATAGTTTCTGTATTACCACGTGCTGATGTAAGAGATGTTTTAATTGAACGATTTCCATATTCAAATGGTTTTATTGATTTGAAAGAAAATGCAGTTGTTGGAACTTGTAGTGTGAGAAGAGAGTTTTGTGCAAAAAAAATTCGTTCTGATTTGCAATTCAAATTAATTAGGGGTAATATCGATACTCGATTGTCAAAACTCAAAGATGGAATATATGATGCAATAATTTTAGCTAAAGCAGGTCTTGACAGGTTAGGACTTATTGAAAAAAATAAGGAAGATTTTAATTTTACAATTCTTGAAACTTACGAATTTCTACCTGCAGCTTGTCAAGGAATAATTGCTATAGAAGCGAAAAAAAATAGTGAATATTCTGAACTTTTAAATAAAATTAATGATGAGGATACTTATTTACAATATAGTGTTGAACATAAAATTTTAGAATTGCTCCAAGCTGATTGTTCGCAGCCTATTGCAGCTTATGCTGAGTTTGTAGAAAATGGTATTAATATTTCTGTTATGTATGCAGGTAGAGAGCTTAGAGTATTTTCTTTAAAAGAGGAAGTATTCAGTGCTATAGAAAATATAGTTAGTGATTTAAGAGGGTAAGTTTTAATGTCAGGTAAGGTATTTATTGTTGGTGCAGGATGTGGTGATTTTGAATTAATTACCGTAAAAGCCCTAAATATTTTAAGAAAAGCGCAAGTTGTTTTGTATGACAATTTAATTTCTCTTGAGTTATTAAAAATCCCTCCTTCTAATTGCGAATTTATTAATGTGGGAAAAAGGTTTAATACCAAATCAATTTCACAAGATGAAATTAATTCTATCTTAATTGAAAAAGCTAGGCAAAATAAGATTGTCGTGAGACTTAAAGGTGGGGATCCTTATGTATTTGGTAGAGGAGCTGAGGAGATGACAGCATTAATAAATGCTGGGATTAGTTGTTTTGAAGTCCCTGGTATTACTTCTGCAATAGGAGCTTTAGCTTATGCAGGAATTCCTGTAACATCAAGAGAACTTAGTAGAAACTTTACCGTACTTACAGCTTCATCATATTCTAAAGAGTTAAAAAAAGAAGTGCTGACTGATATTGATTACAAATCTCTTACAAAAATTGGCGGTACAATAGTAATATTGATGGGAATTCACCACTTAAAAGAATTATGTGACAATTTTCTTGCTGCTGGCATGAATCCTGAAATGCCTGTTGCTATTATAATGAATGGGACATTGTCTAATCAGAAAGTGTTAAGAGGAGAATTAAAATCTATTACAAAAACTGCTATTGAGCAAGAATTTACAAATCCATCTGTAGTTGTTATTGGACAAGTTGCAAGTTTTGATTTAACTGCTAGTAAAACTAATTTGAGAAAACCTGTTATCGGTATTGCAGGAACAAATAATTTTTGTGAAAAGTTAGTGGATAGAACTGGTTATTTAGATGCTAATATTAAAAATTTAAGTTTTCTGGATATTACTATAAATGATTGTAATTTACCTGATTTTTCTATGTTTAATGGTCTTGTTTTTACAAGTCCAAATGGTGTTGATGCTTTTTTTAAGTTGTTCCTCGCTAAAAAAAATGATTTGAGGGAACTTATGCATTTAAAGTTTGCGGCTATTGGAGAAGGGACTGCTAAACGTCTTTTGGAATACGGTTTTATGACGGATATTATACCTGAAATTTATGATTCTCAGAATTTAGCAATGGAACTGGTAAAAAACTTTACTTCTGAGCAGAAATTACTTTTATGCAGAGCAAATAATGCTTCAGATGAAATTGATAGCATATTGAGAGATGCTCGTATTAATTTCGAAAAATTTACAAGTTATTATATCAATGTTAATGAAATGAAAAAAAGAATTTGTATGGAATCTCTATCTGAGCTTGATTATTTAGTTTTTGGAAGTGCTTATGGAGTGGAAACTTTTTTTGAAACTTTTAAAGATTATAAATTTTTAAAAAATACCAAGTTTATTTGTATGGGAGAAAGATGTGCTCTGCCTCTAAAAAATATGGATTTAAACAATGAAATAATTATTCCTTCAAAAGCTAGTATTGATGCTATTGTTTCTGCTATTGAATCTGAATTGATTAAGGAGTAAATTATTAAAAGTATTTTATTTAATGAGAGGATTTTTGTATGAAAAGATTTAGGCGATTGAGAAAAAATGCAGTAATTCGAAATATGATGAGAGAAAATTCTATTGCTCCTGTAGATTTTATATATCCTATTTTTGTGATTGAGGGCGAAAATATAAAAAATCCTGTAAATTCAATGCCTGATATCTTTCAATATTCTATAGATAGGTTACCAGAAATTTTAGATAAAGTGAAAGAATCAGGAATATCTGGTGTTATGCTGTTTGGTATTCCTGATAAAAAAGATGAATTTGGCTCTTGTGCTTATGATGACAATGGTATTACTCAAAGAGCTGTGAGATTTATAAAGAATAATTATCCTGAAATATATTGTATTGTGGATGTTTGTCTTTGTGAATATACATCACACGGTCATTGTGGCGTAGTTGAAGGATGTGAGATTCTAAATGATAAAACTTTGCCATTGTTAGCTAAAATGGCTGTAAGCTTAGCAAGCGCTGGCGCTGATATGATTGCGCCTTCCGATATGATGGATGGTCGAGTTGAAGTTATTAGAAGTGCGTTGGATACAAATGGTTTTGAAAATATCCCTATTATGTCTTATAGTGCAAAATTTGCTTCTGCATATTACGGACCATTCAGAGATGCAGCACAATCTGCTCCAGGTTTTGGAGATCGAAAGAGTTACCAAATGGATATTGCAAACGGACAAGAAGCTCTTAGGGAAATTGAGTCTGATATTGATGAAGGTGCGGATATTGTTATGGTAAAACCTGCTTTAGCTTACTTAGATGTGCTTAAAGAAGCTGCTTTGACATATAATATTCCTTTTGCAGTGTATAATGTTAGTGGAGAGTATTCTATGGTGAAAGCTGCAGCTGCAAATGGTTGGATTGATGAAAAAAGAATAGTGCTTGAGAATTTAATTGCTATGAAAAGGGCAGGTGCAAAAATTATCATAACTTACCACGCTCTAGATGCAGTTAAATGGTTAAAAGAGGTATAGTTAATATGTTGCTAAATTCTGTAGATTTATTTAAAAAATCCGAAAAATATATCCCTGGAGGGGTAAACAGCCCAGTAAGAGCTTTTAGATATGTGAATAGAACCCCTTTTTTTGTTGATAGAGCAAAAGGTCCATATATTTATGATGTTGATGGTAATAGATATATTGATTATGTATGTTCTTGGGGGCCTGCAATTTTAGGTCATGCTTTTGATCCTGTTATAGAAGCAGTTAAGGAGGCTTGTTGTAGGGGACTTACCTTTGGAGCGCCGACAGAAAAGGAACTTGTTCTTGCTGAATTAATTCAAAAAAGTATGCCTTCTATGGAGATGATGCGACTTGTTAATTCCGGCACTGAAGCTTGTATGAGTGCGATAAGGGTTGCTAGAGGTTATACAAAACGTGACAAAATAGTTAAGTTTGTGGGTTGCTATCATGGCCATTCTGACGGACTTTTAGTAAAGGCAGGTTCAGGGCTTATGACAGAATCAATTTCAGATAGTTCAGGAGTACCAAGTTCTTATGCTAAAAATACCTTGCTTGCTGAATATAATAATATTGAGTCTGTAAAATCATTATTTGAAAAATATGGTGATGATATTGCTTGTATTATTGTAGAACCGGTTGCTGCGAATATGGGGGTTGTTCCTCCTGATATTGATTTTTTGAAGTATCTTAGAGTTATTACTCAACAATATGGTGCTTTATTGATTTTTGATGAGGTGATTACAGGTTTCCGTTTAGCTCTTGGTGGCGCTCAAGAATTTTATTCTATAAAACCTGATTTAACTACTTTAGGGAAAATTGTTGGGGGTGGAATGCCTTTGGCAGTATATGGTGGAAGAAAAGATATTATGAATTGTGTTGCTCCTATTGGATCTGTCTATCAAGCAGGTACTTTATCAGGAAATCCTATTGCAGTGACTGCAGGGATTGAAACATTGAAGTATTTGATTAACAATCCAAATATATATTCTGTTATTGATAAAGCGGCTGGAAAGTTAGAAAAGGCATATCTGGATATTGGTGTAAAAGTAAATAGAGTTGGTTCTCTTTTATCTCCATTTTTTACTAACAAACAAGTTAAATCTTATGATGATGTAATGACTTCTGATAGAGATTGTTTTATTAAATATTTTGATTTTATGTTGAATTCAGGAATTTATGTTGCACCTTCTCAGTATGAGGCTATGTTTGTATCTTTAGCACATGATAATGATATAATAGACAAGACAGTTGATTGTATTATGAAGTTTGGAGAAAGCATATGATAACAAAGGAAGTCAATGATTGGATTAGAAAAGCTGAGTGTGGTATGTATTCAGCAGATGATGTAATGGAAGAGTTCGCAAGAATTATGAAATATCTCACTAAAGAAGAAGTTATTATGATAAAAAAGAGGCTTGAAAATTCAATTAGGCGAAGATAGTTTATAAAAAAGGTCGTATTTAATTTATATAAATACGACCTTTTTCTTATTATTTAATTACTGAATTTTGTACTTTATCAGTTATAAATGATTTTATATTTTCCATTGTTGTGTTTAGAATTCTTTCTATCGCTTCATTTGTATTGTATGCCATATGTGGTGTAATGATTACGTTTGGTAGTTGGAATAGTCGAGAATTGATCAATGTATTTTTTAGTTCATCTTTGGTTAGTCTGTTTAATCCTATTACCAAATCGAAATCGTTTATGGTGTTTTCACTTTCTAAAACATCAAGCCCTGCACCAAGTATTTCTCCTGTTGTAATTGCGTTGTATAGAGCTTCAGAATCAATAAGTTCTCCTCTTGCGGTATTTATTATTACTGCATTCTTTTTCATTTTCTTGAATGCTTCTGCGTTAAACAAGTGGAAGTTATCTTTGGTTAGAGGTGCATGTAATGATATAAAATCTGACTCTTTCAATATTGTCTCGAAATCTGTGTACTCAATATTATATTTTTCTATAAGTTCTTTATTTGGATAAAGATCATATCCAAGAATTTTCATATCAAACCCGAATGCTAATCTTGCAAAAGCTGCTCCAATTGCACCAAGTCCTATTATGCCTATAGTTTTACCTCCAAGTTCTGTTCCCATTAAAGTCTCAGGTTTTATGATCATATTTTTATAATCAGTTTCTGCAGGAATTATTTTTCTGCATACATTTAACATTAATCCAAAAGCAAATTCTGCAACGCTTTTATTCCCGTAATTTGGCGTATTAACGACAGAGATTTTATTTGTTTTGCAATACTCCAAATCTATGTGGTTAAAGCCAACTGATCGAAGTGCAATTAGTTTTAAATTTTTAAAGTTTTTTAGAACATCAGCTGTAACTCTAGATGTTGTAAATACTGATATTATTTCTGCATCAAGTAGTTCATTGGGAATTTGAGTCATAGAATTTAATGGCTCGGAAATAAGTGTGTAGTTATATATTCCTTCATTATTTTTTGTAAGAAAATCTTTTTCGTATTCTTCAACATCAAAATATATTATTTTTTTCATTTGATGCCTCCTTTCTTCTATAAGTTCAGTTTAGTATATCTTTCAAGTCTTGATCTGGTGTTGTAATTGGTTTGATTTTGAATTTGTCTACAAGAACATTTAATACATTTTCTGATACAAATGCAGGTAATGTAGGGCCTAGTCTTATATCTTCAATTCCCAGATACAATAGAGTTAGTAAAATACATACTGCTTTTTGCTCATACCAAGAAAGTATAAGTGATAGTGGTAAGTCATTTACTGAACAGTTAAATGCTTTTGCAAGTTCTACTGCGACTTTTATTGCGCTGTATGCATCGTTACATTGTCCCATATCAAGTAGTCTTGGAATACCATTGATGTTTCCTAATTCAAGGTCATTAAATCTGTATTTTCCACATGCAAGAGTCAGTACAATTGTATCTTTAGGAGTTTGTTTTACAAAATCAGTGTAGTAATTTCTTCCAGGTCTAGCCCCATCGCATCCGCCTACTAGAAATATGTGTTTTAAGTCTCCGTTTTTTACCGCATCGATTACTTTATCTGCTACTGATAATACTGCATTGTGTCCAAATCCTGTTGTAAGTTTTGATCCACCGTTTATACCTGTCATTTTTTGCTCAGTTTTATATCCTCCTAGTTCAAGAGCTTTTTCTATAACAGGAGTAAAATCTTTATCTTTACCAATATGTTTACATTCAGGGTACTCAACAACTGATGTTGTAAAGACTCTATCTTTATAGCTGTCCTTTACCGGCATTATGCAGTTTGTTGTGAATAGTATTGCACCTGGAATATTATCAAACTCTTTTTGTTGATTTTGCCAAGCTGTACCAAAGTTTCCTTTTAGGTGTTTGTATTGTTTTAGTTTTGGGTAAGCATGACAAGGAAGCATTTCTCCATGGGTGTAGATATTTATACCTTTATCTTTAGTTTGTTCAAGGAGTAAGTGTAGGTCATGTAAATCGTGTCCTGTGACCACAATGAATGGTCCTGTTTCGATATTTGTAGTTACTTCTGTTGGAACTGGTTGACCGTAAGTTTCTGTGTTTGCTCTATCAAGAAGTTCCATGCATTTTAAGTTGATTTCTCCAGTTTTTAATACAAGTGACAGTAATTCTTCTTGATTTGTATCTTGTGATATTTTTTGTAGAGCTTCGTAGAAAAAGTTATCTACTTCTGTATGTTTATATCCAAGAATTCTTGCGTGATATGCATATGCTGCAATTCCTTTTAGTCCAAATAAAATTAATGATTTAAGACTTCGAGTATCTTCATCTGTGTTCCATAGAGTTTCGATGTGAAAGTCATTTTTTTCTGTTTTTGATAATACTTTATTAATTCTATCTTGAATTGTTTTTCTATCAAAATTAACGTTTGTAATTGTTGTAAATAATCCCTCTATTATTAGAACGGTATTTTCTTCGTTAATATCTCCTGTATTCGCAAGGGTAATTATAGAGTTTGTTAATTCATCTTGTAAGTTAGATATCTCAGCAGATTTTCCGCAAACTCCCATATTTGTACAGCCTTTCCCTCCGGCTGTTTGTTCACATTGAAAGCAAAACATTTTATTCATAATTTAGTCTCCTTATATTGTCAAATTTAGTATAAATTGTTATTATGAAAATATCTGTTGCATATGCAACCAATTTTTAGGACAATTTATGAATCTTTTTGATGGAATTTCTGAAAATGAGTTGAATAAATTATTTGCTTGTCTATCTCCGTTGAGAAAGTCTTATTATAGTGGAGAAAAAATTTTTAATACATACGAGAAAATTAATTATGTAGCTTATATAGAGTCAGGTTCTATTCAACTATCGAAAGATGATTATGAAGGGAATAAGGTTACTGTTGTCAAACTTTCTGCAGGAGATACTTTTGGAGAAGCGTTTATCTTTACGGATATTGAACAATCCGGATTATCTATTGTTGCACTGGAGGATTCAAGGATAATTTTTCTTGATTACGTAAGATTATTTTCTTCATGTTCTAATATGTGTGTTTTTCATAAAAGATTAACTGAAAATATTGTAAAAATAATGTCATCACGTATTTTATTTTTGCAGACCAGAATTGAACTTCTTGCAAAGAAAACTCTTAGAGAAAGAGTTTTGTATTTGTTAAATGAGCAAAAAAACTTGCAAAATAAAGAAATATTTGAAATTCCTTTTAGCCGTGAACAAATGGCTGAATATATCGGTGCTGATAGAAGTGCTTTATCAAGAGAATTGTCTAAAATGAAAACAGAAGGATTAATTGATTATCACAAAAATGCTTTTAAAATATTATTAGGAGGAAAATATGAATAACGAGGTATTGAAAGATTTTTCTTATGGTGTTTATATTGTATCTACGGTTTGTAAAGATAGACCAACCGGGTGTGTTGTAAATGCTATTATGCAAGTTACTTATGATACTGTAGCAATTAGTGTGCATCATGATAATTTTACAAATCAGTGTATAAAAGAGTCTGGGAAATTTGCAGTCTCTATTTTAGGAGTTGACGTTGGTGAAAATATTATACCTGTGTTTGGTTTTCAATCAGGACGTAATGTAGATAAGTTTAAAAATATTGATACAATAAAAATCGATGGATTAGATGTGATTTCTGATTCAGTAGGTTACGTTGTATGTGAGGTGAATGATACACTTGATACAGAAACTCATACGATATTTTTAGGTAAAATTATTGATGGAGAGTTACTGAAAAATCAAATTCCGATGACTTATGCATATTATCATGCTGTTAAAAAAGGTCAGAGCCCTAAAAATGCTCCTACATATCAAGAGAAAGTTGTTGATGATGGAAGACTCGCATATCGATGTAAAGTGTGCGCATATGTCTATGAGGGAGATATTACCAAAGAGCCTGATACTTATGTATGTCCTATTTGTAAACAGCCAAAGTCAGTTTTTGAACGAATTTAAATTTAGATTAAAAAAAGGATATCTTATTCAGATATCCTTTTTTAGTTGTTTGTATTGTACACCTATTTTGAGATACGTCCAGGAACAACAACTCCACCTTTTAAGTTCTTTTTGTAGAATTCAACGTGTGGTTGTAATACACTGTCAAGAACTTCTGGGAATGCTATTCCTTTAACGATTTTTTCTACAATTTCTTGGTATACTGTTGCAAATGCTCTTAATTGAGTCATAGCTCCTGCTGCTTCAGGAGTAAGTCCCATTTTTCTAGTAGCAACTTCTTCGTTGAAGAATGCACCAGTACTTATATATGATTTGTCTAAAGCTCCGATGTAAGCTTCTGCATTTTCTCTGCATACTCCATTATCTTTTGGTACAGTTAATGCAAATACTAATTTGTTTGCAGGGTTAAAGTGAGCTTCTGCTGAGTGGTGCATAGCATCTGGAACTTTTGCAACTTGTTTTAATGTATCTTTTACAGATTCATTTTGCATTTGTGCATGCCAGTATACTGTGTTTTCAAAAATTGAACCCATATATTGATGTACAGAAGCTTCAATTCCGTTTAATTTAGCGTCAGCCCAGAATATACCCTCTTTTAAAGCTTCATTAACATCAAGGTCATCTGTTAATGCTAATGTTGACATTTTTTGTGCTGTTTCAAGCATTTTTATCATATCTTCTTTTTTCATTCCAGCATATGCAAGAGTAAATAATGCGTGATCGTCGAATGCTGAGAATCTTCCACCTACATCATCATGGATGAACAAGTCGCCCAACCAGCCATTTTCATTAGAAGTACGACGTAATTCACTCTTTTCAGCATTTTTATCAGTTACAGCAATAAAGTGTTTTGCTGCAGATTTTTTAGCTTCATCTTCTGATTGACCTTTAGCTTTATATGCATCGATAAGCATATTTAATACTCGCAAAAATCCGTCTTTTGTTTCAAATGTAGAACCTGATTTTGATGCGATCATATAGTTAGAAGATGTTACATCGTTGCCTAATCTGTATAAAAATCTTTCTAAACTTGCAGAATCTACATCAGAATAGAACTCAACAGCTTCTGCACAAATATTTAGACCGTTTATGCTAAGCATATGTTCTACAGTGTGTTTAGAACCTCCAATACCCATAACGCTTAGTTTTTTAGCACCTGTTTGAGCTTTTAGTTTGTCAGCTAATGAATACAATTCATCAACTCTTGTCAATTGTAATTCAGGCAAGTTTACCCAATTTAAAAATTGTCCTGGTTTGTTTGCTCTTTTTGCAAATTCTTCTACGAATTCAGAAACCTTTGATTGATATTTTGAAAAATCTACACCTGTAAATTTAACGTTGATATCAGAGATTTTGTTTGACATAATATACTCTCCTTTTTTATAAACGTATTTCAAATTAATTATATAATAAAAATTTTAATAATAAGTCAATTATGAATTTATTTTTTCGTTTATAATTATATGTAGAAGGAGAAATTGTTATGCCAATAGATTTTAACCCTCAGATGGTATTTAATTATAATAAAACTATACAGCCTGTGTTTACACAGCAATCATTGATTGCATCTCAACCTATTAAGGATACATTTGTAAAAAGTGTCAACGTGAGTAAAGATAACATTGATTCAAACTTTGAAGGGATAAAAATAGAGCATAAGAATTTTGGTACTATTAAAAAGACAGGAGAGCAGGCAACTCTATATACTATTACAAATAAAAAAGGTGCAAGTGTAAGCCTTTCATCTTATGGTGCAACTATTACTTCAATAAAAGTTCCAGATAAAAATGGAAAGCTTGTTGATGTATCCCAAGGATATAATAATGTGACTCCATACGAAACAGCTCCAGTAGGTCATGCCGGTGGTACTATTGGCCCTTGTGCTAATAAGATTAATAATGGATCTTTTAAAATAGGAAATGAAGAATATAAATTAGAATGTAATAAAGACAATGGTAAAACGCATAGCCATGGTGGATCTAATGGCTTTGATGTTCAAAATTGGAAAGCAGAAGTTTTAAAAAATGGCGTAAAGTTTACTTATGATAAGAAGGATATGGAAAATGGATACCCTGGTAATGTCAAGGCTTCTGTTACATATACTTTTGATAATGATAATAATTTGCGCATAAAATATCAGGCAGAATCAGATAAAGATACCATTGTTAATATGACAAATCACTCTTATTTTAATTTGGAAGGTGCTGAATATACTTCAGAAAATTCTGTATATGAACATGTTGTTCATTTGCCAAATTCATCAAAAATTACAGAAAATAATGAAATAGCAGTTCCAACAGGTAAACTCCTTGATGTTAAAGGTACAGCTTTTGATTTTAAGACTCCTAAAAAAATTGGTGATGTCATAAATGTAAAAGATAAACAGTTAGAGATAGGTTCAGGGTTTGATCAAAATTTTTGCGTAGATGGATATGATGGAAAATCTATTATAAATGTTGCTAAAGTAAAATCGCCAAAATCTGGAATTGTACTTGATGTTTCCACTAATTTGCCAGGATTTCAGTTCTATACGGCAAATCATTTAGGCAAAGATACTCAACCGGCTGGAAAAGATGGCCGCAGATATGAAAAAAGATCAGCTTTTTGTGTAGAACCTCAATTTTATCCTGACGCAATAAATACTTTTGAGGAAAAACCAATTTTACGTAAGGGCGATTTTTATGATAGAGAAATTATTTATTCTTTTAGCTTGGATGAGTAATTAAAACTTAATTTTTGTAGAAAAATTCATTTGTGATCTTGAAAGTCCTGTATTATTATCATAAGTTTGTCCAGCTCCAAGGTCAAGGTTCATTCTGTCATCTTTGAATGGATTAATGGAAAAAGTGACTTCGTCTTTTCTCTGGTTACTAGATAAATTTTCAGAAAGTGAATTTTTTATGGAAAAATAGTCATTAACTTTATATTCAGGAGTTAGTGAAAATGTACCAATGTTATTTTTCCCCGTTGTATTTAGATTGTTTTGTTTGTACGCTGATTGGAACGAAAACTTCTTTTTTTTGTATTTCGAAAATAAAGATACATTATTGCTAATACTATCTGGACCTATTGTACTATTGTATTCTGTGCCGATTGTAGTGCTACTCGTTAGATTTTTTTCTTTTGTTATTGAGTAATTTTCTTTATTGAAAGTGTTTCTGTCATCATAGTATAAAACTTTTGTATGTTTGGTTTGTGGAGTCTTTATATCAAAATCTTTATTCCCAAGAGCTTGTGGCGTTTTAATGTTAAGCTGTTGAATATTATTTGTCTCTAGAATTACATCATTTGTAATTTCTTGAGCAAATACTACGTTGAAAGAACTAATTAATAATATAAAAAATATTGTATTCAGTGTTTTGTTCATACAATTCAGTCTAATATTCTTTTGTTTATCAGTCAATAGATAAAATATCTTTTTGTATTTGTTTTTTTAATTCCTCTAGTGACGCGAATTTCTTTTCTGGTCTAATCATTTTGTTAAATTTAACTGTTATATTCTTATCGTATATGTCTTGTTCAAAATTAAGAATATGGACCTCAAGTAGTGTACCTTTTCCATTTACGGTAGGGCGAATTCCAAAATTTGCAATCCCTTTTCCATATTCTGTGTCAACTGAATATACTCCAAATGGCAGGTCAATTAATTCTGAAGGGTATTTGATATTTGCTGTTCTAAATCCGATAGTGCGACCAATTTGTTTCCCTTTTATTATAGTGCCAGTTATAAAAAATTTATATCCAAGCATTGAATTCGCTTTTTCTATATTACCTTTAGAAAGAGAATTTCTTATCGCTGTACTGCTGATTATTTCGTTATTGAGCTTTTGTGGTGGAATTGCAAAATATTTATAATCAAACTTTTTACTTTGTTCTATTAGGTAATTTATGTTACCACTTTTTTTATAGCCAAAATTGTGGTTGTAGCCTGTAGAAATAGCTATTGGTTTGAAGTGTTTAACGAGTATATCTCTTAAGTATTCTTCTGCCGTGAGTCCTGAAATACTTTCAAAATCAAGTTCATACAAATAATCGACACCGAGTTCTTTTATTTTATTTTCGCGTTCTTTTCTTGTTAAAATATATTTAGGGCATACTCCATAAAAGAAACAACAAGGGTGATCTTTAAAAGTAATGACTGCAGATTTTGTATTGTATTCTTGCGCAAACTTTACGGTATTTTCTATTACAGCCCTGTGACCTAGATGGACTCCGTCAAAGTAACCCAAAGCGATTGATAAATTATCCTGTTTTGTTAATTCGTTAAATATTTGCATAATTATATTATATAAAAAAAAAGTCCTTTAAAAAGGACTTTTTTTATTTAGTTATTTCCCTAAGTGAGCTGTACTTTTTATGTGAAGTTCTCTTAGTTGTTGTAAAGAAGCTTCACCAGGAGCATCACTCATAAGATCTTTTGCACCGGAGTTTTTAGGGAATGCAATTACGTCTCTTATAGAATCACATCTTGCTAGTAGTGCAACTAATCTATCAAGTCCGATTGCAAGACCTGCGTGAGGTGGTGTTCCATATTGCAATGCGTTCACCATAAATCCAAATTTTTCAACAGCTTCTTCTTGAGTAAGACCAAGAGCAGCAAATACTGCTGATTGAACTTCTGAAGAGTGGATTCTTACAGAACCGCCACCAAGTTCTGTGCCGTTGTATACGATATCATAAGCTATTGATTTAACTTTTCCTAAATCTCCGCTTTTTAGTTTATCTAAATCATCAATACATGGTGATGTGAATGGGTGGTGCATTGCTTTGTAGCGTTGTTCTTCTTCTGACCATTCAAACATTGGGAAATCTACAATCCATAGTAAGTTATGTTTATTTTCATCGATTAGATTTAGAGTTTTTCCAAAATGTAATCTTAGTCTACCCATAATATCGTAAACTAATTGAGGTTTGTCAGCTACGAAGAATATGATATCTCCAGCTTGAGCTTGAGCTCTTTCTTGGATTTGTTTTGCTTGCTCTTCTGTGACAAATTTCAATACAGGAGATTTAGCCGTGCCATCTTCGTTATAAATAATATTTGCAAGAGCTTTTGCACCAAAAGATACAGCTAATTTTGTAATATCATCGATATCTTTTCTTGAGAATTTAGCTCCGCCAGGGATTCTAATACCTCTTACGATACCTCCGTTTTGAAGAGTCTTTTTAACTATTTCAAATTCTGATTCAAGGATAATATCTCCAATATCAAATAACTCTAGTCCAAAACGAGTGTCTGGCTTGTCTGAACCAAATCTATCCATAGCTTCTTGCCAAGGCATTTGGATAAATGGAGGTTTTACTTCAACTCCAGCAGCTTTGAATGTTTCAACAATCAGTCCTTCAACCATTTTTATAACGTCTTGTTGTTCTACAAATGACATTTCGATATCGATTTGTGTGAATTCAGGCTGTCTGTCTGCACGTAAGTCTTCATCACGGAAACATTTTGCTATTTGATAATATCTTTCGATGCCACCAACCATTAATAGTTGTTTGAATATTTGTGGGGATTGAGGTAATGCATAGAATTTACCTTCTTGTACACGAGATGGTACCAGATAATCTCTAGCTCCTTCTGGAGTTGTTTTATTTAATATAGGTGTTTCTACTTCCAAAAAACCTTCATTATTGAAGTAATTTCTTGCTGCATGACATATTTTATGACGCAAAGTTAAATTCTTTAACATTCCTTCTCGTCTGATATCAAGGTATCTGTATTTAAGACGAATATCTTCAGATACATTTTCATCATCTAGAACAAATGGTAATGTTTTTGCTTCAGATAAAATTTCAACAAATTCAGGGTACATTTCAACTTGACCTGTTGCATATTTTTCGTTGTATGTTTCTTCAGGTCTGCGAGTAACTTTACCTTTTACTGTGATGACATATTCAGAACGTACTTTTTCAAATACTTTGTGTACATCAGGGTTGATTTGTGGATTTGCTACTAATTGGAAAAATCCTGTTCTGTCTCTCAATTCGATAAATAAGATACCACCTAAATCGCGTACTGTTGAAACCCAACCAGAAAGAGTAACTTCTTCATTGATATTATCAAGATTAAGCTCTCCGCAATTGTGGTCTTTCATTTTTGTTTTGATCATTTTATCTTCCTTTTCTTCTCGTAATTACGTGCGTATGTCAAAATTCTACCAAAAACAAAAAAAAAAGAATACTTTTTCTAAATTTATATTAAAAAAAAAGACCTTTTACAGGTCTTTTCCTTTTGATGTTTTTTTTCTTCTACTAATGCCTTCATCATTGTCTGATTTATATATAGAATTATCGGGTAGAGATTCTATAGTTTGTACTGTCATTATTGAGCTAATATTTATGTGAATTTGCTTACATTTATCAGGCCTAAAGGCGAGGTTTTTACGCTCTTTTATTTCACAGTTCTTTAGAGTTATAAAACTAAATCCGCTGTTGAGTATGTAAAATAATATGTTATCGGGAACTAAGCTTTCAAATTTTAGATTTTCAGGAAGAATTAGTTCCCCTGTAATAAATTGATCCTTTGTAGTTATTAAGAGCAATATATTAGGTAAATTTTTATTTTGCATAAATATTTCCTTTTTTATTTTGTAGTACCTTTAAACATTTCTTTAATACCATCAACAGAAGAAAGGATTCCAGTTGCTTCGTATGGCATGTAAACAACTTTGTTGTTTTCTCCACTTGTTATAGATGTCATTGTTTCTAGGTATTTCATTGCAATTAAATATTTGTCAGGTTGACCTTTATCTGCAAGTGCATCTATTATTCTTTGAATTGCTTCTTTTTCTGCATCGGCCTCAATTATACGAGCTTGAGCGATACCTTCTGCTCTTAGTATTTCAGCTTGTTTTTCACCTTCGGCAGATCTTATTGCTGCTTCTTTTTCACCTTCGGCTTTTCTGATAGCTGCTTCTTTTAGACCTTCGGCTTCGGTGATAGTTGCTTTCTTTTCTCTGTCTGCTTTCATTAACTTATCCATTGATGCTTGAATATCAGCAGGAGGGAAGATGTCTTGAATTTCTACACGGTTAACTTTTACTCCCCATTTGTTTGTAGCTTCATCAAGAGTTGTGCGTAATTCATCATTGATTTTTCCTCGAGAAGTTAATGTTTCCTGCAAATCCATTTGACCTACAAGGTTTCTTAGTGTTGTTTGAGTTAATTTTTCTATTGCTTCTGGAAGGTTTTCAATTTCATACACAGCACTTTTTGAGTCAACTATTTGGAAGTATATAAGTGCATTGATTGTGATTGATACGTTATCTTTTGTAATTACGTTTTGTCTTGGAAAATCATACATTTGTTCTCTTAGGTCAATTCTATCAACCGGTTTTAGAAAATAGTAATTTTGACCGTCAAAACTTTTTTGAGAAACTTTTTTTAATATGCCTCTAGGTGCTTCTAAAATCGGTAAAATAAAGTTAGGACCAGCTCTTAGAGTTTTTTCATAACGTCCCATTCTTTCAATAATTACTTCTTGTTGTTGTTGGACAATTATGATTCCTTTGAATACATATACTAGAAGTCCAACAAGTAAGATAAGCATTAATATTCCCATAAATTTATCCTTTCTGAATTTTTAAATTTTTTCTACGTACATAATTAAACTTTCATTTTTGACGATTTTAGCCATTGATCCTGCAGGAATTTCTTCTTGAAGAGTTCTTGCATCCCATCTTTCGTCATAGATTGTTATAGCTCCGGAATTTTTTGTAACTGTTTCAATCACTTTTACTTCTTTTCCTATGTACTTGCCTTCAATTCCTGTTTCTTGTTCTTTAGATATTCTATTTTTTACAAGAATTGGTCGTAGTAAAGCTATTGAGAGTATTGATAAAATTGTAAAAATAATTGTTAAGTATATCCAGCTTGTTATGAATACTGCAATAATAGCTGTTATAAACCCTGCAAGTGCAAGATTTAGAAAGAACATACTTGGTATAATCATTTCTAGTATAAGACTTGCAAGACCGACTATTGCAAAAACTTCCCATAAAACCATAAAAATAACTCCTGTTCTCGTGTATGTTAAAATTTTAACATATTTTTTATATATCGTCAATAAAAAACGCTTATATTCTTGTAATCACAACTTTTTATTATAAACTTTTTATATGATTACTTTTGATAGTTTAACTCTAAAAGCATTTGTAAAAGAGAATAAAGATTTTCTTGCTGATTCACGTATTCAAAAAATACAACAGCCTACAAGAAGGGATTTTGTATTCACAATTAGAAAAGCCGGTGAAACAAGGAAATTGTATATAAATATAAATCCACAATTGTTTCATATCTGTTTTATGAGTAAGCAGAACGAACTTAAACGCTTTATTCAAATTCCTCAAAAACCTCCGATGTTTTGTATGCTTTTGAGAAAGTATTTTGAAAATGCAAGAATTGCTAAAGTGAATCAACCTCCATATGAGAGAATTTTGGAGTTTTATATTGAGACTTTTAATGAATTGTCTGAGAAAATTTATTTATGTCTTGCAATTGAACTTATGGGTAAACATTCAAATGTAGTTTTATATAACTACGATACTAATGTTATTTTAGGTTGTGCTCATAATGTAGGAGCAGAGAAAAGTAGAGAACGAGAAATGGCAGGAACTTTACCTTATGTATATCCTCCGAAACAAAATAAAATTGATATAGAGAATTTTAATGGAGATATTGATTATACAAAGCTAAGTGGAGATTTTTTCTGGTTTTCAAATTCTTTTGCAAAACAATGTCAAGAGAAATCTCTTGATAAGTTAAAGAGTTTTGTTAGATTAGAAAATTTAAGTCCAAAAATTTCAAGTGATTATTCTGAATTTACGCTTTTTTCTGAATTGTTAGATACTGGATATTTTTATCAATCTGTTAATGAAATGATTGATGAGTATTTTGCCTACCATATTGAAAAATCCAAATTTAATGAGATAAAGAATCACTTACATACAAAAGTGATACATTCACAAAAAAAGCTAAAATCGTCTTTAGGAAAAATGCAGTCTCGCTTAGTTAAAGATGCTGATTTTGATAAAAATCGCCTTTATGGAGATTTGATTATGGCAAATCTTTATAATAATAAAGATTTTCAGTCTAATATAATTGTTTTCGATTATGAAAATAATAAAGAGCTAACTATTCAGTTAGATAAAGATTTGACTTTGAAAGAAAATGCGAACAAATTCTATAAGCTTTACAATAAAGCTAAGACTTCAAGACAAAAAATATCTGAGCTTGCTGCTGAAATTCATAGTCAGTTGAGTTATTTTGAGCAGATTCTATATTCAATTGAACAGGCACAAAGTATAGCTGATTTGTTGGAGATAAAACATGAAATAGAACCTGAGCAAGTAAAAATGAGTAAAGATATAAAATCAGCTTCAATGCCACTAGAATTGCAACTAGATGGGTGTCGTGTTTTTGTCGGTAAAAATAACAGACAAAATGATTATATCGTATCAAAGTTATCAAAAGATGACGATTATTGGTTTCATATTAAAGATTGTGCAGGCTCTCATGTTTTGCTTAAATCTGAAGTTGAACCTGATGAAAAACTTATTTATGAATGTGCTAAACTTGCTAAAGAGTATTCAAGTGCAAAGGATTCTTTGAAAGCGGGAGTTATTTATACAAAATCTAAATATCTGAAAAAGCCGCCTAAAGCTGCTTTGGGGTATGTTATTTATAAAAATGAAAAGGAAATAGTCGTATAGGCTTCTGAAACTAAGTTTTTATGAGCGAATTTGTTGAAGAAATTACAAAAAAAGATAAAAATGTTACTATGGCAAAGAAAAATGTTATAGCTCTTGTTGATTGTGATTCTTTTTTTGTTTCTTGTGAGCAAGCAGTAAATTCTGAACTTAAGGGAAAGCCTGTATGTGTTATGTCTGCAAGAGGACAGTGTGTTATATCTAGATCAAGAGAAGCAAAAAAACTTGGAATTCGTATGGGAATGCCTTATTTTCAAGTTGAAGGTCAGATGAAAAAGGCTGTTTATTTAACAGCTAATCATGATTTATATAAAGATTTTTCAAAGAAAGTTATGGCAGTATTAAAAGACTTTAGTCCAAAAGTAGAAGTTTATTCTATTGATGAAGCTTTTGTGGATTTGACTGGACTCGAAAGGCTTTATAAAAAGGATTATTTTGAAATCGCAGAGATGATAAGGGCGGAGATTTTAGAACGTATTGGAATACCTGTATCAATAGGTATAAGTTCTTCAAAATCTCTTGCAAAACTTGCTTCAGACAAGGCTAAAAATATTACAGGAGGAGTGTTTCTTATTGGTAGTAAAAAAATTATACCTGTTTTAGAAAAAACTTCGATTGATGAAATTTGGGGTATTGGTAAAAATTTATCCTTATTTTTTAGAAAAAATGGTATAATTACTGCTTATGAGCTTGTTCAACAATCTGATATTTGGTTAAATAAACAGGTTGGAGTCAGAGGACTTGAAATGAAACATGAATTATTAGGAGAGATGGTATCTCCTGTATCTGATGAAGTTAAGCTCCCAAAATCAATTCAAAATACTTGTGCTCTTGCTAAATTTACCTCCGATAAAGATTATTTGAAAAATTCCCTAAATTACCATATTCATAGGGCTTGTGTAAGATTAAGAAGTTTGGATGCTAAGTGTTTTGGTGTAAGTATTTTTTTACGAACCAAAGATTTTAAAGTCTTTTCTGAAAAGAGAGTTTTAAATAAAGCAACGGATTTTGAATTGGAAATATCTGACATAATTTTTGAGTTGCTTGAAAAGTTGTATAGACCTAATATTTTATATCGTAGTACAGGAGTTATTTTAGATACTTTTGAGTTTAATTCAGAGGCACAACTTTCTCTTTTTGGAAATTCAGAAGAAGATGAAAAGAAAGCTAAATTAACGAAATGTTTTGATAAACTTGAAAGTCGGTTTGGTAAAAATATTATTCAAACTGGTTTTATTCAAAAAGATGTATGATACAGTACTTAGCAAAAAAGGTTCCAATATATGGAACCTTTTTATTTTTTACTTTTTATAAAGCTTTATTCTTCTATAATCCAACCGTTTGTAAGATCTACTTTTATAGGTTTAAGTAATTTAATATATACGGTGCCTTGAGGTTGAACATCTAACTTTTCACCTTTTAGAGTCGCACGCACAATTTTCATAAACCAGTTTCTGTGTTTTTTTACTTCTCCTACTCCGTTGAAGCTTACAGTTTGATCGTTATTTGTTGTAATTAAAGAGTTGTCAAGTACAAGTACTCCGTTTCTTACAAACCATTTCCCATCTCTTACATCAAGTAATTGACCTTTTAAATTTGCTCCTTTAGATACAAGGATAAATTTATCTTTTGTAATATAATTTTCTGGTGCTTGAGCTACATATATTTCACCCGGTTTTGATGATTGTGAGCTGATATATGAGTTCAAAGTTACAGGAAGCAGAGATCCAGCAGGAATAGTTCCTACACTGCCTTGTACAAAGGAGTTTTCTACTACATATCCTTCTCCGGTTTTCTTTCTCATAGCTTCTGCAAGTTTTGCATTAGGGTTTAGTTGTGCTTGTTCCATCATATCGTATAATATCGCAGTAACCTCAGCTCTTGTAGCTGGTCTATTTGCGTCAATTTTTGCTTTGTTTGCAGATGGTATTGTCACAAGCATATTTAAAATTTCAGCTTTTCCTGCAGGAATTAAAAACCATTCTGGAACTTGGTTTGTATCTGCAAATTTCTTTGATAATACTTCCTTTGCCTTTTGTACACTTATTTCTTCTGTAGTTAAAGCATTTACTGCTACAGAAATTGATTCTGCTCTAGTAACAGTATCATCAGGTCTGAATGGTTCTCCTGTTTTAGGTGTTGATATTAAATCGAAGTATAGTGCTTTTTGTATTGAATCATAAGCCCAGAAATCTTTATCAATGTCTGAAAAATTTACTGGCTGAGCTACTGTAGTGTGTTCTTGTCCTAGTGCTTTTATAGCCATTGATGCAAATTCTGCTCTTGAAACATTTTCATCTGGTTTAAATGTACCATCAGGATAGCCAACAACTACTCCTTTTTGATTTAAAATTTCTATTTGTTTTGCAGCCCAGTGGTTAGCATTTACGTCAGGGAAAGCAAATGCAGGAACTGAAACCGCCACGGCAAATAGTAGACCTAATGTCGCTTTTAATAGGTTTTTCATATTTTCTCTCCTATAAATAATATCCACTGACATATTACATTTAAAGTCTGCTTTCAGCAAGAATTTTTAAAGTTATGTAAAATAATTCTTGATTTTTCTAATTAATTCAGTTAAACTGGCAAAAAATTTTATGTTTGTTTTTTATAATTGTGCAAGAATAACATATGAAGGAGATTTTTTATGCAAATTACCCCAATTAAAATGAATTTATTTCGTAATAATTCAGAAAATAATGTTAGTCCAAAATATAATGGAATGACTGCTCCAAAGTTAGCTCCATTGAAGGCTGATACTGTAAGTTTCTCTGCTTCTATTTTTTCTGAAGCATCTAGGTTTGAAAAGGCCGTTAAAGTGAAACTTGTTCCTTTCATGGATGAGACAAGACCTTATTATACAAAACTATCTTCTATAAAGAAAAAAATTACAGAAGCAGCAGCTAAAAATGAAAAAGCAGCTAAACAATTAGAACCACTTGCTACTAAAACTCAAGAATTTTTAGTTGCAACGCCTTATAAAAAGACAACAATTTTAGCATCTGAAATATATGAACATTCTCAAAAGTTAAATGAAATCAGATATGCTGATTTGAATAACAGACAAATATCTGAGTTACAAAAAAAACAAAATGCTTTATTAGATCGTGTAGGTTCTGTTGATGAAGATATTGAAAAATTTAGAGGTGTAAAAGATAATATTCAAGAATTTATCACAACAGCTCCTAAAGAAATTGATTCAGTATTGAAAAGTGAAATCTAATTATTAATTTAATAAAAGTTTTTAGTTATTTCAAAAAACAAAGACCAATACTAAAAAAGTATTGGTCTTTATTTTTGTATGTTTTTTATTTATTAGATTTTATCTTGCTGTTTCAATTACTAGTTCAGAAAGAGATTCTAGGGAATATTTTGATGTTTTGAGTAAATCATCTTTTGGAATTTGTCCGCTTGCTACTAGTATTGTTCTTTCGACTCCTGCATTTTTTGCTGCGATATAGTCCATAGGTGCATCTCCTATCATAATTGATGTTTCAGGTGTCGAATTTAATATTTCTAAAGCCATTTTTACAGGTACTCCACTTTCTTTGGTTTCTGTTGTGGATTCTCGCCCTATTACTACATCAAATAAATTTTCCCAGCCAAAATGTTTTATGGTAAGTAGAGCTGATTCTTTTGAATCAGAAGTCACTATTCCTGTTTTTATATTGTATTTTTTTAGGGATTTTATAAAAACTATCGCATCGTCAATAGGTTTTGTATATTTTTCCATATTTTTATAAAAACTGTCACTTACACTATCAAAAATTTGTTCAATATATTGTTCGGTTCCCTTTGCTCCAATTGAATTTAGGTATTTGCAAAAAATCTCAATAATAATTGGACGAGAATACATTGCTGTGATACCATCTTTAAGCATTTTACCTGTTTGTGGATCATAACCTAGAGTTAAGCATATTTGAGGGAACAAATTTTTATCCAAGGAATATTTTTTGATGACTTCTTTAGCTCGAAGTTCAGTCATTTGTCCCCAAAAATAATGCAAATCTATAAAGGTACCATCTTTATCTAATAGCACTGTATTAATGTTATCAATTTCCCAATCTTTTGATTTTAGAGTAATCATGATTAGTCCTTTAATATTGTATTTACAAGTGATTTTGCAATTTCTACTGCTTTAGATAATTTTTCTTTATTGTCAAACAAATCATCTGATTCAAGATATTCTTTAACAATTTTTCTGGCATATGAGCCTACTGCAAGGCAAGCAGGATAAACTCCACAAGAATTTGCTAACTCTATTGATTTAGCATTAGTTCCTCCTGACATCATTATATATGCAGGAAGTTTTTCATTTTGGAATAATTGTGCCGTAGCAACAGCTTGCAGGGTTGTTCCTAATTCGTCATTACTTCCGCTCATTGCAATTCCGTCGGCTTGAATAATAGTTGTATACGGTTTTCTAACTTCAAGCATTTTCTTTACTCGCTTCATTAAATTTTTATCACCAAGTTCAGAACGGTCAATGGAAATACATAGCATGCCATCAAATGCTTCATTAATTTGATTCCATTTATCCATTACATCATTTTCATCTGTTGAAATGGCATGGAATTCAATACAATCTATTCCTTTGGAAATAAGCTTTGGAAGAACTTCTTTATAATCTTGGAGTTGGCTTTCCATTTCAATTGCTTGTTTTGGACAGTTTTTTGCGCATTGTCCACATCCGATACATCTTATTTTTTTTACTTTGTATTTATCTAATTCAATAATTGCGTCATGTGGACAAACCGTTTTACATTTTCCACATTTAACACATTTATCTTGATCAATTATAGCTTTTGTAATGTGAGGATCGCCGTCAATACCTACGCTAACACATAGATATCTATCTTTTTCTATACCTGCTCTTTGCAATCCTCTTTTTGCAGCATCTACTATCTCCGGCTTAGCGCATAAATCAAAAAAATTACATCCAGCAAGGGAATATATTGTAACTAATCTTTCTACTTCTTGTGCATCTTCGTTTCCTGCACCACAAACCAACTTAAAACATTTTTTTGCTTCAAATAAATCTTTTAACATAATTTTCTCTTCTACATTTACTATCTATAACTATTAATCAAAAATAAAAGCGAAAATAATAAAATTACTTTCGCTTTTATGGTGGGCAAGGGTGGATTCGAACCACCGTAGTCTCGCGACGGCAGATTTACAGTCTGCTCCCTTTAGCCACTCGGGCACCTACCCATATACAATTTTCAAAACTGCCTTTGACGGGATTTGAACCCGTGGCCTCTCCCTTACCAAGGGAGTGCGCTACCCCTGCGCCACAAAGGCTAATGCCACAAGGGGCTATTTAAAAGAAAATGCCGACTATAGGAATCGAACCTACAACCTACGGTTTACAAAACCGTTGCTCTACCATTGAGCCAAGTCGGCT
>CALVFT010000002.1 GCA_944326915.1 Candidatus Gastranaerophilales bacterium | reverse complement strand
GCCGGGTCGGAATTAAAAACCTTACCGGCGGGTTGACGGTGATAAGGTTCGCCGGACCAAAATACAAATTAAGGAGACTATAGAATGACACCAAAAAATTTTTTATTCACTTCTGAATCAGTAACAGAAGGACACCCCGACAAAGTTTGTGATCAGATTTCTGATGCAATTTTGGACGAGTTTTTGACTAAATACCCTCAAGCTCGTGTAGCTGCAGAAACTACTGTAACTACAGGCATGGCTTTAGTTTGTGGTGAAATTACAGCAGATTGTTATGTAGATATTCCATCTGTTGTACGTAATACTATTAAAAATATCGGCTATTCTGGAGCTTCAGGTGGCGGATTTGATGCTGACACTTGTGCGGTATTGACAAGTATTGATGAACAATCTTGCGATATTGCCGGTGGTGTTAACAAAGCACTTGAAACAAGAGCTGATAATGCTGATACTTCTGTTTCAGAAACTGAAAATATTGGAGCTGGTGACCAAGGTATTATGTTTGGTTACGCTTGTAACGAAACTCCTGAATTGATGCCTTTGCCAATCAGCTTGGCTCACAAGTTGTCTTATAGATTAGCTCAAGTTAGAAAACAAGGGCTAGTTGATTATTTAAGACCTGACGGGAAATCTCAAGTTACTGTTGAATATGTAGATGGAAAACCTTCTAGAATTCATACAGTATTGATTTCAACTCAACATGATCCTGAAATTAATGGGGTTTCAGATAATGCAAAAGTTCAAGAAATTATAAGAAATGATATTAAAAAACTTGTTATTGACTATGTATTTGCTAATGAAACCATCAAGCTTGATGCTGATACAAAAATTTTAGTTAATCCTTCAGGACGTTTTGTGGTAGGTGGACCTCAAGGTGATGCCGGTTTGACAGGCCGTAAGATTATTGTTGATACTTATGGTGGATATTCTCGTCACGGTGGTGGTGCTTTCTCAGGAAAGGATCCTACAAAAGTTGATAGATCAGCTGCTTATGCTTCTCGTTGGGTTGCTAAGAATGTTGTTGCAGCAGGTTTGGCTGAAAAATGCGAAATTGAGTTAGCTTATGCAATTGGTGTAGCTGAGCCTATTTCAATTATGGTTGATACTTTTGGCACAGGAAAAATTTCTGATGATGAAATTTCTGCTTTAGTTGCTAAAAACTTTGATTTAAGACCTGCTGCTATTATCAATCAATTTGATTTACGTGGTTTGCCAGCTAAAAATGGTGGTAAGTTCTATCAATTATTAGCTGCTTACGGTCATATGGGTAGAACTGATATTGATGTTCCTTGGGAAAGAACTGATAAAGCAGATGCTTTGAAATCTCAAGCTTGCTGTGGATGTTCTTGCGCAAAGTAGTTAGAATCTAAAAAAAAATAGATGAGTGGAATTCCATTCATCTATTTTTTTTATTCAATAAGGAAAATATTAATCATTCATCTCGTTTTGTGTATCAAAGTTAAATACAAGTTTTTCTTTTTGTTTTTTTATTAAATAAGCTGCAATAATTGCTGTAATTGGAACACAAAATAGAATTGCGATACTACCAGTGAGAGCTGATAGTATTTCTGTAGCGACTTGGTTTAGGTTGAAGAATTTATTCATATCTATATTGCTTGATAAAAGTACAAGAGGAAGAGAACTCCCTAAATATACAAGAATAAGAGTATTTGACATAGTGCCTATAATATCTCGACCGACATTCATTCCTGATTTGAATAGTTGTTGTATAGATAGAGTTTTGTCAGTCTCATAAATTTCATTAACGGTGCTTGCAATTGATACAGCTGTATCCATTAAGGCGCCAAGTGCGCTTATAATCATTGATGCTGACAGTATCCCTGTAAAACTTAGGTCAGGTCTAGCGGTATATAAAAACATATTTTCTTCTCCAGCAAAGCCTGTAAGATGTGCAAAATATATTGCTAGCATTGACAGTGCTCCTGCAAATATTAAACTTATGCTTGTTCCAATAATCGCAGAAGAGCTTTTAGAATTAAAGCCTCCAACTAAATATATCGTTATTACAGTTGAAATTATGCCTGTGAGTACTGCAGATGCAATTGGACAAAATCCGTTTAATATCATAGGCATAAGCATAAGAAAAATTAATAGGATTGTTGAAATTATTGATACAATACTTGTTATACCTTTTTTGTGCCCTATTAGAAGAAGTAGAACAAAAAATATTCCAATAAATATTAATATTTGATTGTTTCTTTGTATGTCTGCTATATAAAAATTGACATCATCAGCAGATGCTACAGTATCTCCAACTTGTTCTAGGTGTAGTATAACTTTATCACCTTTTGATAAGTTGATGTCATATGCAGGATTTCCAGTAAGCATGTTGTCTACAATTCTTTTGGTCTCTTTAAATTCTCCTGTGAGAACTTTAATAGTTACATCCTGTTTTGTAGTTTGCTCTCCTTGGTTTAATTCGTCTGCATCTTCATATTGAATATTTTCGACAACTCCAATTTCTGATTTCATAATCGCTTTTTCTTCAGATATTGCTGGAGTTGTAATTCCAATTAATAAAAATAACAATATTAATATTTTTTTCATAAATATCTCCTAACCGAGACAAGTTTATCATAAAAAATTAATTGATAAAATTGTAAAATTTGTAAAATTTAAAATGAAAATAAAAAAGGAGAATAGTATTTAAAAAATAATTTGGAAATACGGGGGGGGGGGGCGAACATTTAGCCGCTGAAAGGTCTTCTTTACACCATTGTGAAAAAGAAAAGATATGTTATACTAGTGATATGAATAATCACTTTAAGAGTATAAAAAAAGGATTTACCTTAGCGGAAGTATTGATTACTTTAGGTGTAATCGGTGTTGTAGCTGCACTAACTTTGCCAAGTTTGATTCAAAGCTATGAGAAGAAAGTAACCGCTACTCGTTTAAAGAAATTCTATTCAACTATGTTGAATGTGATAAAACTGTCAGAGAATGATAATGGTGAGATGTATACTTGGGATTTCCCTAAACAGACATATGATCAATCGATGAATCTATTTTTTCAGAAATATTATTTACCCTATATGAATGGAGCACAAGAGTGTAATTTTGTAAATTGTTTTTTAAGATTGAATTATTCTTGGTTTCAGTTAAGTGGTTATAGTGCTTCAGGAATGGCGGTTGCGAATTATATTGTAAGAACTTCAGATGGTATGTATCTTTATTTTTTACCAAATACCCCAGGAGGATATATATGGATGTTTGTAGATATAAATGGAGCTAAAAGACCTAATAAGGTCGGTAGAGATGTTTTTGTGTTTGACATATATGGTTATGCAAATGTTACTAGAAGAGAAAATTTTCGCTTAAAATTCTGGGGACAACATAAGCCAAAATATGAAGATTTACTTAACTCAGACTATTATGGCTGTAATAAAAAAGCAGTCGGATATTCTGGTTTTCAGTGTGGCGAGGTTATTCTTCGTAATAATTGGGAGATTCCTGACAATTATCCTTGGTAAATTTTTTTATAAATTAACTCATTGATTAATTTATAAAAATCTGTTATAATATATATAGTTTTTATAATTTATGAGGTTGTATGAAAAAAGGTTTTACTCTTGCGGAAGTATTGGTTACTTTAGGAATTATAGGTGTCGTTTCAGCATTGACAGTTCCTACTTTGATGAAAAATCATCAAAAAAAGACTTTTACAGTTCAGTTGCATAAAGTCTATTCTGAGTTCCAGCAAGCTGCGCAAAATTATATGAATGATAATAATGCAGTTAGTATGACAGAAGCAGGTTTAACTAGTCAAGCTGCAGTTGAACAATTCTCTAAAAATTATTTAAAGACAGTGAATCATTGTAATGCTACTGCGACAACCCCATGTTTTGCTGCTTCTTATAAAAACTTAGACGGAACCTCTTTTTCTTTTACTGCTTGGGGTGTTGCGCATGCTTTTAGTTTAGCAAGTGGTGCAGCTATTTTAGTCGATTATCCGAGTTATTATTCTGTTGAAGTTGACGGACATACATCTAGGTATGGCGATATGCTTGTTGATGTAAACGGACCTAGTGGACCAAATATTGCTGGGCGAGACTTATTTTTGATGGAATTTTATGAAGATGGTTCAGTTGATGTGGCAGGTGCAACTCCTGAATGCCGTCAATTAGGTGCTTGTGGCGGGAAAACAGTTTCTCAAATAAGAGAAGATTTGTTTAATTCTTCTTGTTTTTCTTCGACCAAAGCTGCAGGGTGTTTTGGAAAGATATTAAACGATGGTTGGGAAATGACTTACTAGAACAAACTTTTTTGTTCATTAATATCGATATTCTTATAACCAAGATGTCTATATGTTTCTGGGGATACCTTTCTTCCTCTTGGAGTTCTTTGTAAAAGTCCTGCTTGAAGTAAGAATGGTTCGCATACATCTTCTATAGTTCTTACGTCTTCTCCTATTGCTGCAGCTATGGTTTCAATGCCCACAGGACCGCCGTCATATTTTTCAATAATTAGTTTTAAAAGATTCCTGTCTGTACTATCAAGCCCAAAATTGTCAATCTTTAAAATATCCAAGGATTCATTTGCAATATCTTCTGTAATTTTTCCATCATGTTTTACCAGTGCAAAATCAGACACTCTTTTTACAAGTCTGTTTGCGATACGTGGTGTGCCACGAGATCTTTTTGCAATAGCGTGAGCACCTTCTTCTGTTATTTCAATATTGAGAATTCCTGCAGTTCTTTTTATTACTTGTGATAGTTCTTCTTCTGTGTAGAATTCAAGTCTATGAATTATCCCAAATCTATCTCTTAATGGTCCTGATAGCTCTCCTGCTTTTGTTGTAGCTCCTATTAGAGTAAATTTAGGTAGTGGAACGCGAAGAGTTTTTACTGTCTGGCTTTTACCTGTTGTCATGTCCAAGAAAAAGTCTTCCATAGCCGGGTATAGGATTTCTTCTGCAACTTTATTTAATCGATGTATTTCATCGATAAAAAGAATTTCCCCTCCTTTGAGTGACATTAAAATGCCTATTATGTCACGAGGTCTTTCAAGTGCTGGTGCTGATGTGATTTTAATTTCTACTCCCATTTGTTCTGCTATTACCCCAGCAAGTGTGGTTTTACCAAGTCCAGGAGGTCCATAAAATAACAAATGATCAAGTGGTAATTCTCTTTTTTTTGCTGCAGCAATAGTAATTTTAAGTGTTTCTTTTAATGCAGATTGGCCGATATATGATTCGAAAGTTTTAGGCCTAATACAGTTTTCAAAATTCTTATCATTATCTAAGCATTCGCATTTTATAACAGAATTTTTCTTTTTTTCTGCTATTGTTCTATTGGTTTTAAAATCGTCATCGTCTGCAATAATACTCATTGTGTTTCCTCTTTTTTTATGATAACATAAACTCAATATTAAGTGTAATTGTTAAGAAGGAGATCTTATGAAAGTATCAGAACGTTTAGAAAAAATTCCTCCATATTTGTTTGCAGAAATTGATAGAAAAATTGATGAAGCTAAAGCAAAAGGTATTGATATAATCAGTTTAGGGATTGGTGATCCGGATAAACCTACTCTAGCTCCTATTGTAGAGGAAATGCATAAAGCAATTGACAATCCTAAAAATCATGATTATCCTCCTTATAATGGTACAGTTGCTTTCAGAAAAACTGCTTCTGAATGGATGAAAAAACGTTTTGGTGTTGATGTTGATCCTGACAAAGAAGTTCTAGCTAATATCGGGTCTAAGGAAGCTATTGCACATGTATTCTTTGCTTATGTTGATAAAGGTGATTATACATTAGTTCCTGATCCTGGATACCCTGTTTATAAGAATGCAACTATTTTTGCAGGAGGTACACCATATTCAATGCCTTTGTTGGAAGAAAATGGTTTCTTGCCTGATTTTGATAGAATCCCTGAAGATATTGCAAAAAAATCAAAGATTATGTTTTTGAATTATCCTAATAATCCAACAGGAGCTATTGCTGATTTAGATTTCTTTAAAAAGGCTGTAGATTTTTGTAAAAAATATGATATTTTGCTATGCCATGACATGGCTTATTGTGAAATGACTTATGATGGGTATGTTGCTCCTTCTATATTGGAAGTTGAAGGTGCAAAAGATGTTGCGATTGAATTTTATTCTCATTCAAAATCTTATAATATGACTGGATGGAGAGTTGGTTTTGTTGCAGGTAATGCAGATGCTATAAAAGCTTTAGGTACTATTAAAAATAATATTGATAGTGGTACTTTTAAAGCTATTCAAGATGCAGCAGTTGCAGGGTTTAATGTTGATAAAAAATATATTGAAGAATTAAATAAAATGTATCAGGAACGCAGAGATGCAATGGAAGAGGGCTTAAAAGAATTAGGTTGGAATATAAAACCGTCTAAAGCTACTTTTTATCTATGGCTTCCTGTTCCAAAAGGAATGACTTCTGAAGAATTTGTTACTGTAATGCTAGAAAAAGCTCATGTGGTTGTTCCACCTGGAAACGGTTATGGTAGATATGGAGAAGGATACTTCCGTATCGCACTAACTAAAGATGTTCCAACTATTAAAGAATGTATCAGAAGAATGAAGGAAGCAGGTATTCGTTATAACGGATAATAATTACATCTTTTAAAGTATGTTAAATTCTTGTTATAACCAAACTGCTATGGTATAATCCTCATATGGAATGTCCAAAATGCGGTATTGAAATAGATGATAAGACGATAGTATGCCCTAATTGTAAAAAGGTGCTGAAGCTTGTCTGTCCTGTTTGTAAGACTGTTAATGATACTAATACTTGTAAAAAATGCGGTTATGTAATAATTACCAAATGTCATAAATGCGGTAAGATAAATCAGACTGCTGTAAAAAAGTGTAAAAAATGTGGGTTCAGTACCGAACATAGTGTTATTTTAAATGAAGCAAATTCAGATGAATTTGTTTTTATGAAGATTGAGTTCCCTAACCTTTCTGACATGAAGGGATTGCTAGGTACCGCAAAGCTTTTTAATAAGTTTAAAATTAATTTGGACAAAATTATTTATGATTACGTGAAATCTGTTGGCTTAAGAAGACAGATTGTAGAAAATGTATATATCATAAGATGTGATAAAGATTATACTTTTAAGACATCAGCAGAGTCTGCGATGACGACTGCTGTTGCTCTTTTAAATAAAATAACAGAAATGAACTGTAAGTTGACTACTAAGAAAAATGCTTTGGTTCGTTGTAATATATCTTTGTTTAAAAGAGGCGTAAATGATAATCCTTATGATTTTGATTCTGGTTTCAATATTAAATTGATTAATCAATCTACGAAATCTAAAGAAGCAAAAGTTCTTGATACGTTTCAAGTTATAGCAGACCAGAGTGTTTATGATTGCATTCAAAATGATTATAAAGCATATCCATTGAATTCTGTTGTCGTTAACAACCAGATGTCTATGTTTTATGAGGTGGATTTAAGAGAACTGGTAAAGGTTGAATATCCAGCAGAAGATGACGGTGATGAAATTAAAATTCCTAATTTTGTTCAGAATATGTTACTTGAACAGGATCAGGTTGATGGTGGGGTGATAAATAATATTGATTTATCAACTGATTCTGATCGTATTTATGATTTGAAGACTATTGATTTTGAAGAAATTAATGCAGATTTTATTAGAACAGAAAATATTGATGTTTTTTATCATATAGTAAATAAATTGCAGTCATTTCCTAAAGGGATTATTGCTTTAAAAACTTTGAATTTGCACAAACCATATTCTTTAAAGTTGATTAATACAATTGAGGGTTTGAATATATATAATAACATCATAACTATCACCTGTTATGATGAAATGAAGTACTCTCCATATTCATTCTTTAGGGATTTATTATCTGCGATTTTTGAATATACTGTTTCTCAAAAGTTATTTTCTCAGAATGATTTTACTATGTTTGCATCTGTTGATCCTGATGGGCTGGTTAAGGATTTAATTATGCTTAAAGCTAGGGATGAATCAACTGCAGAAGATACAAGATATGTATATTTTGATATTTTCTTAACTCTTTTGCAAGCTATTCCAAATACATTAATTTATATAGAAGATTTTGAAAAGATTGATTCCAGTTCTTATGATGTTTTGAAATATCTTTTTGAAGCGTTTGAAAAGTTAGATATAAGTTATTTGATATCTTATGACAAGAAGTTTTCTTTACATAAGCAGTCACACTTCTTATTGTCAAAGCCATATTATACTGAAATAACGCTGAAACCTACCCCTTTTGAAAAAATGATTGAGGAAAATAAATACTATTTCAGGAATATTTTGGATAATTTTTATTTTCACCGTATTGCCAAATATTCTTGTGGAAGTATTTTATTCTTGGATATTGCAATTCAGTATTTAATAGAATCAGGAGTTTTTGAAGCAAGAGAAGATAGTCTTGAAATGATTGATTCAAAGACTATTATAATTCCTTCAAGTCTTGAAAAATTAATGAAGCGTAGATTAAATCTCTTAAAAGATGATATGGTTGCTCTGCGATTTTTAACATCTTTGGTTTTACTTGGTACTAGGGTAGATATTCCGACAATAGAGAGTTTGGAATATGATAATATCAATGAAATAATTGATAAATTATCAAGAATGGGATATGTCTATTTTTATAATAATTGTCTGTATTTCCCAAATTATAATATTTTAAAAGATGCTTTGTTGGATGTTGTGGCTCCAGTTACCTTAAAAGAAATAGCAAGAGAATTGTTAGATAAAGTTATGGTATATGATATGCCTAGTCCAGTCAAAGCTGATTTGTATAAATTATTAAATGATAAAGATAGTGAACGTCGTGAGTGGGAACTTTTAGCTCAAATTAATTTATCTTTAGGAGATTTTTCTTCTTATTTGAATTGTACTTCTAAAATACTAAATCTTCTTGATGAATTTGCGAATGGAGATAATTCACAAGAATTGGAAGAATATAAGTTTCAGTTATATGAAAATATTTCCAATAATTTATATGAATATATCCCAGATAAGACTTCAGCAATAGCAGAGGAAACATTAAAGAACTTAGAAAAATCTGAAGATATAAATAAAACGATTTTGCTTTGTAATAAGATGATTCAAGGTAACTTGATTGCAGGGAATTATGTATATGCTCTAGAGCTTACGCATAAAGTGCTGTCATTGATACCTCCTGCATCATTAAATCCTGATGCTCCAGATTTTAATAGTTATTTCTTTTTGATGTCACTCATTCATATCCATATATTATTTAATATCGGTGCTTTATGTGATTGTATGGAAGTTGGTTATAAAGTATTGAATGTTGTTTCAGAATCAACGTTAGAAAAGTTAAAGCCAGACTATATTGATATGCAATCATTTAGAACTATGTTAATTGATTCTGTCGGTTATGTTGCCCTGGCAAATGTTTTGATGTTGGGTGGTAATGTTGGAGAATTTTTAAACATAGTAAGACGTGATTTAAATGATGTTCCTGATTCATATGATATTTTCATAGAGTTAGAAAATATGCTTCATGGCCGTCCTGTATCAAGAGATATCTCAAATATTGCTCAAAATGATAAGTTTGGTACGGTTATTTCTCATTTAATGAATGCATTTTTACAATTTAGTGGCAATTATGTAGAATTTGCAGAAGAAGTGTATAAAGCAAAAATTGTTGCTAAAATTAATTCATTGCATCAGTTGGAATTGTTTGCTGATTTATTAATCGGTTATGCATATATGAATATTGACTCTGTAGAAAAAGCTGATGATATTATTTATAAGGTTATTCAATCTGCAAATGAAAAAGGAATGAATACATTACTTTATTCTGCTTGGTATATTATGAGCGAATTAAAGTTAAAATTAAATCAATACGATTTGGCTTATGGTATTCTGAATAATTCTATAATTCAGTTAGAAAAAACAAATATTACGACAGAATATTTGACTATGTTGTTTAAATATAACATGTACAAAGTATTGATGTATCAAAAGAATCCTGAACAAGCAGGAATCTGTATTGAACAGGCTAAATATTTAGCTGGCAAGTATGGAATTATTTTTGAGTTTGATACAAATCCTGATAGATATATTCCTATAGAAGAAAATATTGAACAATCATCAGATAATAATGATTTTAATTCAGATTCTGATATGGCAAGTATAGATGATTTAGGTTAAAAGAGAGGAGATTTAGATAATGAAAGTATTATTTGCAGCAGCGGAAGTAGCTCCATTTTCGAAAGCTGGAGGTCTAGCTGATGTTGTGGGGAGCTTACCTAAACATTTGGAAAAAGATGCTGAGATTGCAATTTTTACTCCTCTGCATGGCCTGATCGATATAAATAAATATGGAATAAAGGAACTTGAAAATTCTGAAATGTGGTTAACTTTTGGTAATCAAGGTCATAAGTTTAGACTTTTCATGTGTAAATTACCTGGAACTAATATAAATGTATTTTTTGTACATAATGATTGGTACTTTACTTGTTTTCAAGAAGTATACCCAAAATGGCTAGACCCTAGATATGAACATGAAAGATATATAGCTTTTTCTTTGGCTGTGTTGGAATATGCAAAGCTATTAAATTTCAAAGCAGATGTAATCCATGCAAATGATTGGCATACTGCAATGATTCCGGTGTATTTAAAAAGTAATTATAGATTTGATGAGTTTTGGAAAAATACGAAGACTGTATTCGAAATACATAATCTAGCATACCAAGGAGTATGGTTTGAAGACGTTTTAGATTTTGCAAATATGCGTAAGGATATTGTTTATAATGAATGGGGAGTAGAGCATTATGGCAGAGTAAATTGGATGAAGGGAGCTATAAATTACTCAGAAAAGATTGTTGCTGTATCTCCAAACTATGCAAGAGAAATCCTTACAGGCGAATATGGTGAAGGTATGGATTATACATTAAGGATGAATCAACATAAATTAGTTGGAATTCTTAATGGTATCGATTATGATGTATTTAATCCTAAGACAGATAAAAATATTGTAAAAAAATATGATTATAAATCCTTGAAAAATAAAGAGGAAAACAAAAAGAAAGTATGTGAAGAATTTGGGCTTAAATATGATCCCAAAAGACCTCTTTTTGCTATGGTATCAAGACTTGTTGGTCAAAAAGGTATTGATTTAATAAGACAAGTTGAAAATGAGCTAAAAAATACTGAGGCAGATTTCATATTTTTAGGAAGTGGAAATAGTGATTATGAAAATTTACTCATATGGCTTTCAAACAATTCATCTAATATAAGAGCTTATATCGGATATCGTGCTGATTTGGCAAATTTAATTTATGCAGGTAGCGATTTCTATTTAATGCCTTCAAAATTTGAACCTTGTGGATTGAGTCAGTTAATAGCTATGAAATATGGCTCTTTGCCTGTCGTAAGGGCTACAGGAGGTCTAGAGGATACGGTTATTGGTTATCCTATGGATAATTCTACCGGTTTTAAATTCTGGGACTATGACGATTGGAGTATGATGCAAGCTATCTATTGTGCGATTGGAGTGTATAATGATAAATATACATTCAATGCTATGCAAAAATCTGCAATGCAAGCTGATTTTTCATGGAGACGAAGTTCTCAAGAGTACTTGAATATGTATAAGGAATTAGCACAAAAATAAATATATAATATTTAATTATGCAGGAAGAAATAAGAAAGTCTTTTTATAAATTACATTTATCTATTGTTATCTCTTGTTTTACAAGTATATTTGGTCGTTTAATTACTTTAAATGAAGGTTTGCTTGTATTTGACAGATTGCTTATTTCTTTTTGTATTTTATTTTCTTTACTTTTAATAAAGAAGCGTTTTTGTTTTGTAAAATTAAAAGAGCTCTTTAAAATATTAGGTGTTGGTTTTTTGTTAGGTTTTCATTGGCTCTTTTTTTACGGAAGCATAAAGTACGCAAATGTATCGATAGGTATAATTTGTTTTTCTCTAGTGAGTCTTTTTACTGCACTAATAGAACCTGTAATTAATAGACATAGAATATCTTTTATGGAATTATTTTTTAGCTTAATTACTTTATCTGGAATTATGCTGATATTTCATTTTGATTCAAGGTATCAATTAGGTATTATGCTTGGTGTTATTTCATCATTTTTAGCGGCATTGTATACAATTACAAATAAAAAAGTCGCGGTACATCATCCTTCTGTCACTATGTTATTGTATGAGTTTTTAGGTGGAACAATTGCTTTAGGATTGATTATGCCTGTGTATTTACACTTTTTCCCGGTTCAAACTTTAATACCTTCTTTTAGAGATATAGTGTATTTATTATTGTTATCTTTTTTCTGTACTATAGGGCTTTACTTTTTACAGATACAAGTATTAAAAAAAATATCAGCCTTTACCGTAAATTTGACTTATAACTTAGAACCTGTATATACGGTGATTTTAGCGATGATAATTTTTCAAGAAAATAAAGATCTGAATGCTGCATTTTATATCGGTATGGGACTAATTATCCTATCTGTTATTTTGCAATCTTTATCTGTTGTATATTCTTCTAAGTGTTCAAAAAATCTCTAATGTATGTTATAATGAATGTGTTGAATATGAGAAAGGAGCTGAGTATGTTGAATAAAGATTGGAATTTCGGGGGGGGGGCGATTATTTAGCCGCTGATAGACAATCTCTACCCCATTGTGAAAAAGAAGAAATATGTTATGCTAGTGATATAAAACATCACTTTAAAAGTATTAAAAAAGGATTTACTTTAGCAGAAGTAATGATTACTTTAGGAATTATTGGAGTCGTAGCAGCTCTTACAATACCTATGTTGGTTGCAAGTTATCAAAAGATTGTTTTAAAAAATCAGTTTAAAAAAACCTACTCTGTTTTATCTCAAAATCTTTTAAAATCCCAACTTGATTATGGAAATATTCCTGGCTGTTACTATTATTCATCAGGTTGTCTACCTCATAAGTGTGTGGAGTATAATGATGATGGAACTTGTAAGCGTTACGAAATGTCGGATGGGTCTCCTTTAGTTTCTGATGTATGTGGACCAACTTCTGATTGTAAGGATTTTACTGATATTTTTATTAAAAATTTAAAAACAATAAAGATTTGTGATAGAAATGCTTACAGCAAAGGATGTTTAGGATATATAAAAGGAGCAGATGAAATAAAAAAAGAAAGTAATCCTGATTTGTCTGATGAAGAAATTAACAAGCTTGTTGCTGGTTCTTATGCAGGTTTTTATGGAAATGTTATTCGTAACAAATCGATAGCATATGTACTTCCTGATGGTCAGGTTCTTTTTTCAAGTAGTTATCCATTTAGTACTAGAGTATTTGCTGTTGATGTTAATGGTATTAAGCCTCCAAATAAATGGGGATATGATGTTTTTTCTTTTATAACAAGTGGTGATACTAATTCTGGTATGAGGTTAAAAGGGCAAGCTTTGATTGAAAAGGGTGGTACGTCTGGTAATGATATGATAATCAATATGGGTAAATAATTAACTAAAAAAAGAGGCTTTAAGCCTCTTTTTTTAGTTGTATATTTTTTTGTTTAAGTCTGCTTTCCTTATTCTAACGTTTTCTGGTGTAATTTCAACCAATTCATCTTCAGCAATGTATTCCATGCATTCTTCAAGCGCCATATCTTTATGTGCTTGAAGTGTTACCATTACATCGGCTGTCGCGCTTCTCATGTTTGTAAGTTTTTTAGTTTTACAAATATTAACTACGATATCTTGAGGTTTGTTACATTCTCCAATAATCATTCCTCTATAAACTTTAGTTTTTGGAGTGATAAAGAAAGTTCCTCTATCTTCGTATTGAGCTAATGCGTATGGAACAGCTTCACCTTGTTCGTGTGCAATAATGGAACCGTTTCTTTGACGAGGGATATCTCCTGCATAAGGTCTGTATTCAAGATATGTATGGTACATAATACCTTCACCTCTTGTCATTCTGATGAATTCACTTCTAAATCCAATAAGTCCTCTTGCAGGGATATGGAATGTAAGATTTGTTCTTCCATTAGCAGAAAACATATCTTTCATTTCAGCCTTTCTTCCTGCAAGTCTTTCAATTGCACTACCTGCATATGCTTCAGGAACATCTACAATCAAGTTTTCGTAAGGTTCACATTTTTGTCCGTCAATAGTTTTGTATATTACTTCAGGTTTTGATACTTGGAATTCATATCCTTCTCTACGCATTGTTTCTATTAAAATTCCTAAATGTAATTCTCCACGTCCTGAAACTCTGAATACATCTGTACTATCTGTATCTTCTACACGTAAACTAACATTCTTTTCTAGCTCATCGTATAGTCTTTTTCTTAATTGTCTTGATGTTACGAACTTTCCTTCTGTTCCGGCAAACGGACTGTTATTTACAGAGAAATTCATTTGTAATGTTGGCTCATCAACTTTTATTAAAGGTAAAGGTTGAGGATTGTCAAGAGAACAAATACTTTCACCTATTTGAATATCAGAGAAACCTGCAATTCCTACTATGTCTCCAGCACATGCTTCTTGGATTTCAACTCTTCCTAAATCGTGGAATCCAAATAGTTTTGTGATTTTACCTCTTTCTTGAGAACCGTCAGCATGTACAACACATACTTGTTCTTGAGATTTGACAGTACCATTTTCGATACGTCCGATTACGATACGACCAACATATTCATTGTAGTCAAGAGTTGTTGCTCTGAATTGTAATGGCTGTGTTGCATCTCCTGTAGGAGCTTTGATGTTTTCAAGAATGCAATCAAGTAAAGGTACCATATCTTTTCTTTCATCATCCAAATCTTTTATTGCAAAACCATTTAAACTGCTTGAGAAAATAAATGGAAAGTCAATTAAATCTTCTCTATCAGTTAGTTCTGTAAATAGATCAAATACTTTATCAAGAGCTGTTAAAGGTTCAGCTGCAGGCTTATCAATCTTGTTGATTACAACAATTATTTTCAATCCTAATTCTAATGCTTTAGACAATACAAATCTAGTCTGTGGCATTGGGCCTTCTGCAGCATCTACAATTAGTAAAGCTCCATCTACCATACCAAGTACACGTTCTACCTCTCCACCGAAGTCAGCGTGCCCCGGAGTATCTACTACGTTAATCTTAGTATCTTTGTAGTTAATTGAAATGTTTTTTGATAAAATTGTAATTCCACGTTCTCTTTCCAAATCGTTGCTATCAAGTACTCTTTCTTGTACTTGTTGATTTGATCTGAAAGCTCCGGCTTGTTTTAGCAAACAATCTACAAGGGTTGTTTTACCGTGGTCTACGTGCGCAATAATAGCGATATTTCTTATCTTTTCATTAGTGTTTGTCATAATTCCCTGCCATTTATAAGTTTAAAGTAACTAGTTTAGTGTAATAATTACACTTTAATTTTATATCATAAAAATTAAATTTTCAAGTTTAATGTGTAGTTTTGTGAGGCTTGTAAGCAATATATGCGAAAGTAAGACAAGTTAAGCCAAATAATATTCCAAAGCACATTGTAACTTTATATGCTGTTAAAAATGCTAAATCATAAATTTTGCCGTTTTCTAAAAATATGTTTCTGAATGTTTCAAATAATGTAATTGTTACTGCGACACCAAGGATGTTTCCCATATTTCTAGACAGTGCTAGTATTCCAGACGCAAGCCCAAGTTGTTCAGATTCAACACTTGTCATAATTGCGTTGTTAGATGGCGATTGGAAAAGTCCGTTTCCTATTCCCATAATCCCTGAAGCTAAAACAATTTGCCACATTGCAGCATTTTTTCCGTAAAGAGTGAACATTAACAATGCGATGCAATACACACAAGGTCCTGCTATAGTTAGGTATCTGCTCCCATATTTGCCGGATAATCTTCCTGCAATTGGTGCAATTATTGATAAAGTTACTGAGTACGGTAAAATTAGCAACCCTGTAAGCATTGCATTGTATTTAAGAATTTCTTGTAAAAAGAATGGGAGAAGTATGCTGTTTGTATACATTGCCATATAAGACATCATAACTGCAAGGTTTCCAAAAGTGAAAGGTTTAATTTTAAACATTTCAAAATTAATTAGTGGATAATTGAAATGATGATCTCTTATATAGAATAGAACACCAAATATCAATGTAACTATACCTAAAGTTATGATTTTTAACGAATTCCATCCCCACGTATGTCCTTCAGAAATTGCAAGCAGAAGAGCAAATAAACTAATTGTGAAATAGAAAAATCCTCGATAGTCAAATTTGAAATTTTTAATATCTGTTTTTACGTTATGCGGTAACATTTTCCAAGCATAATATGAACCTATTAGTGCTACAGGAATACAAGGTATAAAAACAGAATGCCAACCAAATGCATTAATAAGAATTCCTCCAAGTGCAGGACCGCTCATTCCTCCTATCGCAACTATACAACCATTTAGGCCAAGAGCTTTACCTCTTTTTTCTTTTTTAAAAATACTTGCTATAATTGCCTGTGCATTAGAAAGCATAATTGATGCCCCAAGAGCTTCTATGCATCTATAAGCTATTAGCAGCCAAAAATTCGCTGCAGTTGTATTTAAAAATGCTCCAAGAGCAAAAATTCCAAAACCGGTTGCGTATAACTTATTTTTAGGGAATATATCACCAAGCTTGCCAAAAAATGGAAGAAAAACAGTTAGTACTAGCATATAAGCAATCATTACCCACTGAATTTGGCTCATAGTAACATGTAAGTCCACAGCCATTGGATATAATGCTAGATTTACAGTGGTAGAATCAAGCATGGCAATAAAATTACCTATTGCTGTGATTACAAACATAGTCCATTTAAGTTCGTGTGTATGCATAAATTAATTTTATCACGAATACTTTTTGCAAAAAATAAAATCCCTTGTGTATTTAAAATACAAGGGATTAAAAAGGTTTTCATTCCTTCTCCTGTTTTTTTAAGTTCTTCTTTTAATGTTTTACCCAGTTTTCAATAATTCTTAACTGAGCTCTTGTTAGAGCAAGCGCCCATTTCCCAATATTTTTGGTAATAACACTTCCTGCTCCGATATTAGTGCCTTCATCTATTTCTACAGGAGCTACAAGTACAGTGTTTGATCCGATTTTTACGTTATCTTTTAGAATAGTTTTGCTTTTTATTTTTGAAATTGGGTCATAGTTTGCAGTAATTGTACCTGCACCGATATTTATATTTGCTCCAAGTTCTGCGTCTCCTATGTAGCTAAGATGTCCTGCATTAGTATTGTGGTCGATTTTTGATTTTTTTACTTCTACAAAATTTCCGATTTTACAGTTATCAGCTATTTCGACATCACCTCTTAGGTGGGCACAAGGGCCGATTTTGCAGTTGGAACCTATTTTATTTTTCCCTTCAATGAAAGTTGCAGGATATATAATTGTATCAGCACCTATTTCTGTATCTTCTGAAATCCATGTGCTTTGTGGATCTATGATAGTTACTCCATTATCCATTAAAGAGTTCAATTTTCTTGTATTCATTATTTTTGTTGCAGTTGCAAGGTTTGAACGCGAGTTTATTCCGTAAATTTCTTCGTTGTTTTGCATAATATAAGCATTTACGTTAAGCTTGTTTTTTTTGCCCCATTCGATTATATCAGTAAGATAGTATTCTCCTTGAGCATTGTTGCTGGTAAGTTGAGAAAATGCAGGTTTAATCTTTTCCCAGTTGAGGCAGTAAATTCCTGCATTAACTTCTTTAACTGCTTTTTGATCAGGGGTTGCATCTTTTTCTTCTACGATGCATTTTAGTGAATTATCAGTATCTCTGATAATTCTTCCATAATTAGTAGGGTTTTCAAAAATTGTACTCATTACTGTTAAATCAGAGTTGTTCTGATTATGAAAATCAATGAATTCCTGTAATGTTTTTTCTGTAATAAGAGGAGTATCACCACAAAGAATAATCACTTGTCCTTTAAAATTTTCTAGTGAAGGACATACCATTGATACTGCATGGCCTGTACCAAGTTGAGGAGATTGAAGAACTGTTTTAGCGCTGTTGTAATTTTTTTCAACATATTCAGTTACTTCTTCTGCATGATGACCAACTATTACAAATGATTCATTCACTATATTTTTAACATTGTCTAATACGTAACCCAAAAGCGGTTTTTCAAAAATTTTATGTAATACTTTTGGGGTATTTGATTTCATTCTAGTACCCTTGCCGGCAGCTAAAATTACTGCTTTAATTTCCATTTTATTCTCTCCTTATCTAATGTCTCAATTCTACTATCTATATTTTTAAGTGTCAATTTTTAAAAGTTGAAAAATGCTTGTTAATAAAGTATAATTGTCGTGTTGAATATAAGAAAGGAGTAGAGTATGTTAAAAGAAATTATGAATTTCGGGGGGGGGCTATTTAGCCGCTGATAGAAGTTTTTTACCCCATTGTGAAAAAGCTAAAATATGTTATACTAGTGATATGAAAAATCACTTTAAGAGTATAAAAAAAGGATTTACCTTAGCGGAAGTATTGATTACTTTAGGAGTAATCGGTGTTGTAGCTGCACTAACTTTGCCCAGTTTGATTCAAAGCTATGAGAAAAAAGTAACTGCCACTCGTTTAAAGAAATTCTATTCAACTATGTTGAACGTAATAAAACTGTCTGAGAATGACAATGGTGAGATGTATACTTGGGATTTTCCTAAGCAGGCATATGATCAATCGATGAATCTATTTTTTCAGAAATATTATTTACCATATATGAATGGAGCAGAAGAATGTAATTTTGTAAATTGTTTTTTGAAATTGAATTATTCTTGGTTTCAGTTAAGTGGTTATAGTGCTTCTGGGATGGCGGTTGCGAATTATATTGTAAGAACTTCAGATGGTATGTATCTTTATTTTTTACCAAATACTCCTGGAGGATATATATGGATGTTTGTAGATATAAATGGAGCTAAAAGACCTAATAAAGTTGGTAGAGATATTTTTGTGTTTGATATATATGGTTATGCAAATGTTACTAGAAGGGAAAATTTTCGCTTAAAATTTTGGGGACAGCATAAGCCGAAATATGAAGATTTACTTAACTCAGATTATTATGGCTGTAATAAAAAAGCAGTCGGATATTCTGGTTTTCAGTGTGGCGAGGTTATTCTTCGTAATAATTGGGAGATCCCTGAAGATTATCCTTGGTAGTTTTCATATTCTAAATTTAATTATAATTATTTGATTTTTATGTTGCATATTTATTGTATAATGTACCTATGAGTGAATTAAGAAATAAAACAGTTGTAGTTGCGATGAGTGGTGGAGTTGATAGCTCAGTTACGGCTTTACTTTTGCAACAACAAGGATATGAGGTCGTCGGACTTACCGGTAAGATGGTAAATACAGATGCTGCTGATTTAGTTGTTGAAAATGCTAAAAAAGTTTGTGAAAAGTTGGGGATAAAGCATTTTATCTGTGATGTAACAGAAAAATTCAGTAAAGAAGTTATCGAATATTTTGAAAATGAATATGCTAGTGGAAGAACTCCTAATCCTTGTATAGCTTGTAATAAGTTTATTAAATGGGGAGAGTTGTTTGATTATGCTATAAATGATTTGAATGCTGATTATTTTGCGACAGGTCATTATGCAGATATTAGATGTGAAAATGGAGTATATAAATTGTATCCTGCTAAAGATGAACATAAGGATCAATTATACTTCTTATACCGATTAGGACAAAAACAACTTTCAAAGACTCTTTTCCCCCTTTATCACTACAAAAAGGAAGAAGTAAGACAGCTTGCATATGATTATGATTTGCCGCCAAAATCTTCAAAGGAAAGTCAAGATATATGTTTTATACAAAAACCTATGACTACTAAAAAGTATTTGGTTGATAAGTTTGGTGTAAAAAAAGGTGATTTTATTGATATTCTTACTGGTAAAAAGTGGGGAGAACATCAAGGGTTTTATCAATATACAATAGGTCAGAGAAAAGGTATTGGGATTGCAGCACCTTATCCTTTATATGTAATAGATATTGATGCCCAAAATAATATTGTGTATGTAGGAAGAGAAGAAGATAATTACAAAACTAATTTGGTAATAAAAGATTTGAATTTAACTTATGTGCCAGAAGCTATAGAGTTTGATGCATGGGTAAAAATTAGATATAACATGGATTATAAAAAGGCTCATGTAAGAATTTTTGAAAATTTTGCAAATATTGATTTTGTCGAACCAGTTAACTCAATTACAGCAGGTCAAGCTGGGGTTATTTATGATATAAATGACAGACATTTAATTGGTGGTGGCTTTGTTTCAAAATAGCTTTACTTTTCTTTTTTTAGGTTTATCATAAATTTGTATCGAGGGAGGAATTTATGTACAATCCAAAATCACATAATGCAGAAGAATTTATTTCTCATAATGAAGTATTAGATACTCTTAAATATTCTGATGAAAATAAAAATAATGTAGAACTGATTGATCAAATTTTAGCTAAAGCACGATTAGGTAAAGGCCTTACTCACAGAGAAGCTTCTGTTCTTTTGAATTGTGATATTGAAGAAAAGAATAAGGAAATTTTTACTCTCGCAGAAAAAATTAAAAAAGATTATTACGGGAATAGAATTGTCTTATTTGCCCCTTTATATCTTTCAAATTATTGTGTAAACGGTTGTGTATATTGCCCATATCACGCTAAAAATAAACATATTCCTCGTAGAAAATTGACTCAGGAAGAAATAAAAAATGAAGTTATAGCACTGCAGGATATGGGACATAAACGTCTTGCGATTGAAGCTGGAGAAGATCCCGTAAATAATCCGCTTGAATATATTTTGGAATCTATAAAGACAATTTATAGTATTAAACATAAAAATGGTGCAATAAGACGTGTTAATGTAAATATTGCTGCTACTACCGTTGAAAATTATAAAAAACTGCATGAAGCAGGTATTGGTACATATATTCTTTTTCAAGAAACTTATAACAAAGAAAGTTATGAAACTCTTCATCCAACTGGTCCAAAACATAACTATAAATGGCATACTGAAGCTATGGATAGAGCTATGCAAGGCGGAATAGATGATGTTGGTTTAGGTGTTTTATTCGGTCTAGAGTCTTATCGTTATGAGTTTGCGGCATTGTTGATGCATGCAGAGCACCTTGAAGCTGTATATGGTGTTGGGCCTCATACAATAAGTGTTCCAAGAATTAAAAAAGCAGATGATATCGATCCTGATACTTTTGATAATGGTATTGATGATGATATTTTTGCTAAAATTGTTGCTTGTATAAGAATTGCGGTTCCTTATACAGGCATGATTATTTCTACTAGAGAAAGTGAGAAATGTCGAGAAAGACTTCTTCATTTAGGTGTTTCTCAAATATCAGGCGGTTCTAAAACAAGTGTTGGAGGATATTTTAATCCAATGCCTGAAAAAGAAGAATCAGCACAATTTGATGTGTCTGATAGACGTCCTTTGGATGAGGTTATAAGATGGCTTATGGAACTTGGTTATTTGCCTAGTTTTTGTACTGCTTGCTATGGAAGTGGCAGAACTGGTGACAGATTTATGGAGATATGTAAGAGCCAACAAATTCATAATTTCTGTCATCCAAATGCAATCATGACTTTGAAAGAATATTTGGAAGATTATGCTTCTGTACAAACAAAAAAAGTAGGTGATAAACTGATAAATAAAGAATTTAATACACTAGAAGATGAAAAAATTAAGTCTATAGTAGAAGATAATTTGCAAAAAATTGAAAAAGGTGAAAGAAATTTTAAATTTTAGGCTAATTTAAGTCTTTTTATGAATAATTTCGTGAACGGTTTCTTAAGAATTCCGTAAATTTTTACGTTATTCATTTTTATAGCTTTGTTCTCAAGACATTGTACTGTTATAGATTTTTTCTTAGGATCTTTATCTATAACATTTCCAGGTTTTTTATTTTTCCCTTCAATAATTTCTAGTTGGTATGGATTAGGAATATAAAAATCATTTTTGACTGTTACATAACAAGGAAGCCAAGGGTGAAATGCTTTTATATGGGCACAAATTTCTTCTGCAGTTTCTTTATTGAAATCTAACATAATATCTTCTTGATGAATGTTTTTGAAATATGTAGCTTTTTTATTGTCTTGTTCGATTGGAATTATTAACCCAGAATAAAGACCTTTCAGAACACTACTAACCATTTCTTTTGCGGTAAAAACAGTTCTTGCTTTTAAATCTTTTGCAGTGTCATCAGGATATATTTTTATTTCTTTTTGAGCGATGATTGCACCGGTATCAAAAGTTTCATCTAAAAGATGAAAAGTTATACCTGATATTTTTTCTTGATGCCAAATGTTTTGCAAATATGGATTTGGTCCTCTATATTTTGGCAAAAGAGAAGGGTGTACGTTTACTGATGCAATTGTTGGAATATCAATTGTTTTTTTGCTTATTTTTTCTCCCCAGGTGCCTAGGAGTAATACATCTACATTCTCTTTTATAAGTAGATTTTGAAATTCTTTGGAGTTTGCAGATTTACATTCAATATCTTTAATTTTGTATTTTTTTATTAATGTGAGAGCATTTGAAGGTTTGAAAAAGTCAATTAATTTTAATTTTAAAGGAGAATAAATTATTCTTTCATAGCGTAGAACTCCAACTATATCATAATTGGCAGAGTGAATGCCTTCAATTAAGTTTGAAAGCATATCTCCTTGACCAAGAATAACTATTTTCATATTAACTCCATTTTAATATCTGATTTTAGATGCTCTATCCATTTCTCTTTGTTGAGATTTTTTTGCAATATCATCACGTTTGTCGTGAATTTTTTTACCTTTAGCAAGTCCTATTTCTACCTTTGCAAAACCATGAGTTATAAATACTTCAAGTGGTACTATTGTATAGCCGTCTTTTTTTATTTTGCCTAACATCTTTAGAATTTCTTTTTTTGTTAAAAGAAGCTTTCTTACTCTTTCTGCTTCATGATTAAATCTGTTTCCCTGTTCATATGGGGAAATATGGCAGTTGTATAAGAAAATTTCTCCATCTTCAATTTTACAAAAGCTATCTTTTAAATTTATTGCATTTTTTCTTATTGATTTAATTTCAGTACCTGTAAGTACAATTCCTGCAATAAATTTATCAAATATGGTAAAATCATGAAAAGCTTTTCTATTTGTTGTTACGATTTTTCTATCCATAGCCTAACTTTATCATAAATTTTTTGATTTAGCCATATTTTCTCTTACATCTTTTAATGTTTTAGCAAGTTCTTGTTCCAAAATAGTAATTTTTTCAGGAAATCTGAAACTATTTCCATCAGGCTTATATTCTGGGTTTTCGAAAAATTTTTTGTGAATATTTTTTATTTTGTAATCGTAAATACTACCATCAAGAAAACAATGCATTTCTTCTTTAAGCCTGTATCTGGTGGCTTGTAGAAAGTTTATTTTTTCTTCTGGAGTAAGAGTGTTTAAAATTTTAGGTAATAAATTTTCTTTTAAATTTTCAGGAGTATATTTTGAACTATAAATAAATTTATTATAAAATGATTCTGTTTTTTTGTATAAATCTATATCGAAACATTTAGCATCTCTGGTTGTATGTTTAGGAGAAAGTAGTCCTATAAAAAAGTGTAGAGTTTCATGCATTAATGTCCCAATATCATTAATTGATAAGCTGTTGTCGTAGTCATTTATTGGAAGATATATGCTGTATCCGCAGACTTCTTTGGTTTGGTTCTTCCAATTAAAATCCCTTGCACAAGCCCCATTGCAATTATATATTTCGCTATTTTTTATTTTAAAGTCGATTTTATTTCCTTTTAATACAGATTTTAGACTTTTTGTAAAAGTATCTACGCTAATTGTTGGTCTATAGAATTCTTTAGATAAATTATTAAATAGTTCTTCATTAAGTTTGATTGCAGAGTGTATTCTTTGTTCACTTGTCCCTCTGCAAATATTTAGCGGAAATTTAGCATTATTAAGAATTTTTATCATATTGGTAATAAGTTATGAAAATATTTTTTTTGCTATATTAATCTGTTAGTTTTGTAAAAAAAGTTAATAAACATAATTATGATTAGCAAATATATCTATGTTTAGAGTTTATATTTTTTGACAATCAAAAATATATAAGGATTTTTATGTTAATAAATACAATTACCCCAACTAATTTTTCAATGCGAGAAAAAGACAATTTATCATTCAAACAAAACTTGTTTAGGCAAGCTTACCAAATACCAACACTTTCTTTTGATCATATCAAAACTTTGTCCAATTTAGAAGTTATTTATAATCAAATTCAGGATGTGTTGTCTAGGAAAACACATCAGGGATTAAATAATATTATTAGAGAACATAAAGGGTTTAACACCGTAGATGGCTTAACTTTTAAAAATTTTTCAGATGATACAACATTATCTTTTGAAGTAAAAAAGAGTAAAGATTATTCGAAATTTATAAAGTTAATACTGAGAAATCGTGATAAAGAGGTTATAGATGGGTATTTGATTAAGAATAATGGTGCTGTTGTAAGTAATTATGATTTGAAAAATCCAAATAAAATTCCTGATCTTTTAGGCTATTTCTCTTCAGAGGATTTGAAAGAAATTGGGTTAGAACAAAAAATTTCTAAAATTCTGGATAGATTAGATGAACTTATGTTTGATGTCAGAATGTTTGTTCTTAAAAGAAAAGATAATGATATAAGACTTCCTGATGGTGTTATGGGGTATGATCTTCAAAGAAGCCTTTCAAGTATTGTTAACAGAACTTTAAATATTGACGAGATAACTAAATCTCTTTCTCCTATTACCTTAAACAGGTATAAATCTAATTTTCCAGATTACTGTTTTAAAGAAGGATTAGTGGCTAATAAATTTAAAAATCTTGGACACAATAATGAAAGAATATCTTTTTCAACAGTAAATAATACCGCATACGGTCGTTTATCAAAATTGATGGTATACAATGAAGATGATAGTGTAAAGACAGGTTACTTGATTAAAGATGGTAAGTTTGTCTCAAATTTTAATCCTAAAAATTCATTATATATTCCTGAGAAATTATTGTTTGCATCTGTCGATGACTTGAAGTCTGAATATTATTCAGTAGATTTTGCAAAATACTTAGATTTATATGAAACTAAACTTAGTGAGTATTTTGATTATATGTCTAAAGTAAAAAGAACGGGATTAGGTGCTTTACCTGTAGATAAAGTTGATTCAATGAAAAAGTTAGGTGAAGCATATATGGAAGTTAATGATTTTCTTTCCAAATATTCTTTGACAACAATAAATAAGATTAAAGGTGAGTATCCTGATTTTGATTTGACAGTGCCTAAAAGAGGATACACTTTTAGTAATGTCGGCCCTGATTTAAAGACAATAAATATATTGAAAATGAAATCTCAAAATGATGAAAATGTTTATAAGATAGGCTTGATTAATAAAGATGGAAATACTGAGACAGAGATAATGGTAAAAAATTTCAATCAATTAGCTAATAGTTATAAAATTTCTGAGGACCAAGTTTTAGCAAAGTTGGAGATATTGAACTATTTAGAAGACATAATTTCAAAGTTTAAAGATTTTAATCAATTTATGGTAGAAAGAGAAAATCGCTTAAAATCAAGAAAAACTTCTCCCAAATTAGCAGATGCAATTGACTCTGTGAAAGTTGTAAAGTCTAAACCTATAAAAGTAAGAATTCCAAAAGAGCAAAAACAAGAATTTAAGAGAACTTTTAATGAAATGTTGAGCAATTTCAAGGGGGATTTGTCTGATTTTGATTCATGCGTTGCAAAAATCCGTGAACAATTATCTCAACTAATGAATTCTTCTGTTGATAACTAATTCTTATTTGCAGTACAGAAAGCACTTTACTTTGTGCGTATTTGATAAATTTATTTCTTGTGGATTTTGTTCGTGACATTTTTGCATTGCAAAAGGACATCTTGTATGAAACTTACATCCCATAGGCGGATTTGAAGGAGAAGGTAAATCTCCTTTTAATGTTAGTTTTTCAATATTATTTTTTGTTAATTGTGGCGCAGCACTAAGCAGTGCTTTGGTATAAGGATGTTTAGGCTCTGAAAAAATTTCTTTGTTGGTTCCAATTTCAACAATCTCCCCAAGATACATGATTGCAATTCTATCTGCAAGGAATTTGATTACACTCAAATCATGTGTAATTAATAAAAATGTAAGATTATATTTTTCTTTTAAATCTTTTAACAAGTTTATAATTTGTGCTTGAATACTAACATCAAGTGCACTTACAGGTTCATCTGCTAAGATAAACTCAGGTTCAAGCATTAAAGCTCTTGCAATAGCAATTCTCTGTCTTTGTCCTCCGGAAAATTCGTGAGGATAAAGGTTTAAACAATTTTTGTCTAAACCTACAAGTGCTATTTTTTCTTCTATGTTTTTGATTATTTCTTTTTCTGATAGGTTTGTATTAATTTTCAGAGGCTCTTTTAATGTATCAATAATTTTCATTTTAGGGTTTAGGCTGGAATATGGGTTTTGGAAAATCATTTGAACTTTTTTTCTATATTCTTTCACTCCTTTTTTATCAAGTTTAAGTATGTCTGATTCTTCAAAACAGATTTCTCCGTTTTTTGCTTGTTCGAGTTTAAGAATGGCTTTAGCTAAAGTAGATTTGCCACACCCTGATTCTCCAGCGATTGCAAGTATTTCTCCTTTGTATATGTCAAGTGAGACACCATTTACTGCGTAAATTGTTTTATTTTTTCCTAAAATACCATTACTCGTTTTATATTCTACATGTAAATTATTAATTTTAATTAATTCTTTTTGCATATGAGCAGTGTATCTTAGTTTTTATAAAAATGCAATTGTATATAGTACTAGATTTTATCAAAAGAAAAATATGATAAATATTTAAGATACAGCAATAATAAAATTATAATTCCCGTCTTCCTTCAATAGCTTTTGCAATGGTAATTTCATCAGCATACTCAAGATCCGCTCCAACTGGCAGCCCAAATGCAATACGTGAAATTTTTATTCCAAAAGGTTTGATTAATTTACTTAAGTAAAGGCTTGTGGCCTCTCCTTCTACAGAAGGACTTAATGCAAGGATAACTTCTTTTACTTCTTCTGATGTGAGTCTTGTAAGTAATTCTTTAATCCTAATATCATCAGCGCCAATGCCATCCATTGGAGAAATTAATCCTTGCAATACGTGATATAGTCCTTTATATTCATTTGTTTTTTCAATAGCAATCAAATCCTTTGTTTCTGCAACTACACAAATAACGCTTCTGTCTCTTTTTGTGGATTGACAAATTTCACAAGGACTTGTTGAAGAAAGATTAAAACAGACTTCACAAGTGTGGGTGTTTCTTTTTGCGTTAATTATTGCTTCTGCAAATTTGTGCACCTCAGACTCAGGCATTCTAAGAAGGTAAAATGCCATTCTTTGAGCTGACTTAGGTCCAACAGACGGGAATTTTTGAAAGTGCTCAATTAAAGTTGCTATTGACTTTGGATAAATCATTATAGATTAAGCCCCGGAATGTTTATGCCGCCTGTAGCAGCTTTCATTTTATTTTCCATTTCTTTAGAAGCTTTATCACTAGCTTGTTGAATAGCTGTAGTTATGATATCTTCTAACATTTCGATAGTATCATTATCAACTGCTGAAGGGTTTTCAGGGTTAATAGCTTCAGGCTTTAATGTGATAGATTTGAATTTGCCTTGTCCGTCACAAATAACACGAACGGCACCACCTGCTGCTTCTCCTACTAATTCTGTATTTGCAAGCTCTTGTTGCGCATCTTTAAGCTTTTTTTGAATATTTTGAGCTTGTTTCATCATTTGCATAATGTTCATATTTTATATCCTCCTTAGTCTGAAATATAGATTTTCTCCTCAATTTATTATACAATAAAAATATGCAAAAACACACCTATGTTTCTGAATCTTTAAAAAACGGCAGATTAATGCGTTGGACCTTTATGCCTTTAAAGGTTTACATTGCACCGATGAAATTTTATTCTAAACAAGGGCAGGATTATAAATACAAACACATGGTCATGCGCGCACTTGATGCATGGCAAACTGCGACTAAAGGTCGAGTTTCATTCAAAGTCGTAGATACATTACTTGAATCAAATGTTAATGTAGATTGGAAAAGAGTTGAAAGAAAAGCTCTAGGACATTGTTATTTTGCATTTGATGGCGCAAATCGTTTATATGGCGCAGAGGTAGCTATAGGGCTTACAGAAGGAATTGTTCATGCTGATTACATGGATGAGAATGAAGTCTATCATACAATTTTGCATGAAATTGGTCATGCTATTGGATTAGGACATAGTCCTTTTAAAACAGATATTATGTATACACCACATCAAAAAGGAATAAACTCAATTTCAAAAGGAGATGCTTTGACAGTAAATTGGCTCTACTCACTACCTCAAGGTGCAACTGTTGCAGAGATTGCTTCAAAATATGGAATAGGTGGGTCTGATATTGATGAGATTATCGCGAAGTATATTAATAAGAAAACTCCAAGTGAGTTTGAACAGGTGAAAAATAGTATAAAAGCCCCTAAAAGAGATCTTCTGGATGAGTCTGAAGCTATAGCAAATTTAAGAAAGTATCATATGGCTTTGCAAAATGTACAAATTTCAGAAGATATGAAAAAGTTTTTTATAAATAGACCTAAGAACTAATTTCATAATCAATTCCGTATTTTTTGAATAGGTTATTGTAGAAATCCTTATTCTCTATAACTTTTTCTCTCGTTAGTACCATATTAAAACCAGGTGAAATTTGATATTTACGTAATCTGTTTAATTTTTGTTGATTGATTATTTGTAGGTATTCATAAAGGATTTGGTTACCTTCTTTTAGTTTGTTTTGCAATGATGTATCTTGGTTGCTATTCCAGTTTATTACTTTTTTAGCAAGTCTGTTAAATCTTTTATCATCTGCCTTTGATAGTATATCTAGTTGTAAAAAGTCGTTTAAAGATTGTATATCTTTTATTGCTGGTTCAAATTTGAATTTTGAATGGAAATGCACAGCTTCTCCAAGTGAATATAACTCAATTTTGTCCATCCCATTTTCTAGCATTGTAATAATATGTCCAAGGTGCATAATAGAACCTGTGCCGGAGTGTCTTAAGCTTTTCTTTATGACATCAATGTTATGATTATATAGAGTTTTGTTATTTTTTAATTCTATTTCACTAGAGCCAATATTTTCAAAATCATCATTATCAAGTTCTAGATGAAACTTTTCAGGTACATAATCCCTTTCTATTCTCAAAAAATAGTCTTTTGATGGAATATGCTCAAGAGTTTTTGCAGGCGTAATGCAATGTATTTCAGAGAATGCTTTTATTCCGTTTAGTTTTTGGAAGGGGATTTGTTTAAATGAAATATTTTTGTTTGTTTGAGTACTATCTAGATTAATCATTGTGTATTTTGTAAAACGTGTAAATGTAAAAAATTGCCATTAAATTTTTTTTGAGTATAATGATTATGTATTATAATTTGTTTTTTTTAAGGGATATATGTATTATGACAGTACAAGATTGGTTTGAAAAACGTAAAGAAGCACAAATAAAAAGAAGAGAATTAGAAGCAAGAGCTGAAGTTGAAAAAAATCCTGATTTGTGGACAAAATGTGTTCACTGTGATGCTCAGTTGCTTAAAAAAGATTTAAAAGATAATGACATGGTATGTCCTGTCTGCAATTATCATTTTAGAATAAATGCCAAAACAAGAATTGCTCAATTGTTTGATGAGGGCTCTTTTGAAGAATTATTCAAAGAAATTCTACCGACTGATCCTTTGGACTTTGTTGATACAGAAGCGTATAAAGACAGATTAAAAAGAGCTCACGATAAAACTGGTCTTGATGAAGCTGTAATTACAGGGTTAGCATCAATTCAAGGACATAAGTTGGCTACTGCTGTTATGGATTTTGACTATATGGGTGGTTCAATGGGTAGTGTTGTCGGAGAAAAAGTTACAAGAATTATAGAAAAGGCGATTGAATTGAAGTTGCCTGTACTTGTTATTACATCTTCTGGCGGTGCAAGAATGCAAGAAAGTGCTTTAAGTTTGATGCAAATGGCAAAGACTTCCTGTGCGGTATCAAGACTTGATGAGGCGGGTTTATTATATATTAACTTGTTAACTGAACCTACATTTGGAGGTGTAACTGCAAGTTTTGGAATGTTGGGCGATATTATTGTTGCTGAACAAGGGGCAAGAATTGGTTTCGCTGGTCGACGCGTAATTGAACAAACTATCAGACAAAAATTGCCGTCTGATTTCCAAACAGCAGAATATTTGCTTAAGTATGGACAAGTTGATGTTGTATCCTCTCGTAAGAATTTGAGAGATACTTTGGCTAAGATTTTGGAAATGCATAATTTGTAGTTCCTATTGATAAGATTTTAATGTGAGGTATAATAATGACAGCAGTTTTGGATTTTGAAAAACCGATTGTTGAGATTCAAGAAAAAATTGAAGAATTAAAGAAGATAAGTTTGGAGTCAGGCATGGATTTGAGTAAGGAAATTGACACTTTTGAGCAACAAGCAGAAGATTACCGTAAGGAATTGTATGCAAATTTAAAACCATCTCAAAAGTTGCAAATTGCAAGACATCCTGAAAGACCAAATTTTTTGGACTATGTGAATAATATCTGTGAAGATTTTATTGAGTTTCATGGTGATAGAGAAGGTATGGATGACAGAGCTATTATTGGTGGTATGGCCAAAATAGATGGTAGACCTGTTATGATCATCGGTACTATGAAAGGTAAATCAACAAAAGAAAATCTCGAATATAATTTTGGTATGCCTCAGCCTCAAGGTTATAGAAAAGCTTTAAGATTGTTCAAGCATGCAAACAAATTTAACTTACCTATTGTTACTTTGATTGATACTCCAGGGGCATATCCTGGTATTAGTGCAGAGGAAACAAATCAGGGTGGTGCTATTGCTGTAAATTTAAGAGAAATGGCTAAATTAGATGTTCCTGTAATTGCTATAATTACTGGGGAAGGCTGTTCAGGAGGAGCTTTAGGTTTGGCTGTTGCAAATAAAGTTTATTTACTCGAACACGCTTACTATACAGTAATATCTCCGGAAGGTTGTGCTTCAATTCTATGGCGAGATGCTGCAAAAGCTTCTGAAGCTGCTGATGCGTTGAAAATTACTGCAAAGGATTTGTTGAAGTTTGATATTATTGATGGTGATATCAAAGAACCTGTAGGTGGTGCTCATACCGACTATGCAGCTGTTTCTGCAAATATGAAACAAACTATATTAGATAGTTTGGCTGAACTTGATAAATTATCTAAAGATGAACTAAAAGTTCAACGTTATGACAAGTTTAGAAAAATGGGTGCTTTTTTGGAGTAGTCAATGTCAAATTATTATGAATTGCAACTAAAAATTAACCCTGATATTTCTGAGATTGTTTCTGAGATGCTTTTTGATACTTTTGACTGTGAGGGAGTAGTTCTAGCTGAAGAGGCGTACAAAGACTTGGAAATGGTTTCTACTACTGAAGGTACTTTAAAATGCTTTTTGCGTTCTTTACCTGAAAATTTTGAACCTGAACTTGTTGCTTTAAAAAATCTACTTCTTAAAAGAGGTTTAACTGATAGTGAGATTGGCAGCTGGGAGTATATTCTTACAGAGAAAGAAGATGAAGATTGGTCTAAGAAATGGAAAGAAAAATGGACTGTCACTCATGTTACTGATAGGATAACAGTTGTGCCTGATTGGATTGAGTATTCTCCAATTAAAGAAAATGAGATTATTATTGATTTAGAACCTGGTTGTGCTTTTGGTACTGGTACTCATCAAACTACTCAGTTGTGTATGAAAGCTATCGAAAAATATATGCCTAAAGAAGCAAAAGTTGCTGATATTGGCATGGGATCAGGAATTTTGGCAATATGTGCAAAAAAGTTTGGGGCCTCTTATACGTATGGCTGCGATAATGATGATACCGTTATAGATGTGGCAAAAGAGAATGCTGTAAAAAATAATGTTGAATGCAATTTTGAATTAAACACTGCTGATAAAATCTCAGAAAAATTTGATTTTGTTTTAGCTAATATATTACATAATGTGTTGGCCGAGATTATGGGCGATTTAAAAAATATTATGACTGATAATGGAATATTAGTTTTGTCTGGAATTTTAGAGGAAAAAAAGCCTGTTGTTGTTGAAGCAATAAAAAAATATGGTTTAAATGTAGTTGAAGAATTGCATCAAGATCAGTGGGTTGCTTTTGTTGTAAAGAGATAAGGTGAAATTACGTGGAAAATTTTAAATATTATGTTTTTATTGCTGTAGTAGTTTTGTATATAGTTTTTTCCTCATCTCTTATATTCGTTCTTTTTAATAAATTTTTAGCTAAAAAATTACCATTCAAGGCAAAGGAGCTTAAACAACAGTTTGGCGAACCTTCTAAAGTTATGAATGTTCAAGTTAATTTACTTGGTTTACCTCTAGGTCGTGGATTAGGATCTGGGAAGATATGTATTTATTTTGATTTTATTGTATTATTTTATTTAGGAAGAGCTTTGGTTGTAAGGGATTACAATTGTATTAAATTATCATCTGGGCTTGTGTATAAAACAATGACATTAATTAGTGAAACAGAAAATATTGAAGTTTATTTATCAAAAAAAGATTTTGAACTTATAGGTTTATTGAAGAAAGGATTCAATGATGTCTAAAACAGCAATAATAATACCGGCAAGATACGGTTCATCAAGATTAGAAGGCAAACCTCTAATTAAAGTCGCAGGGAAGTCTATTATTCAATGGGTGTATGAAAAAGCTATGCAAGCTAAGCTTGCTGATTTGATTATTGTTGCTACTGACGATGAGAGAATTTATAATGAAGTAAAATCTTTCGGTGGTGAGGTCGAAATGACTTCAACAGAACATAAATGTGGTTCTGACCGAATTAAAGAAGTTGTTATGAGGCATCCAGAAATTTCATATATTGTAAATTTACAAGGTGATGAACCTCTTATAAAACCCGAAAGTATAGATGCTGTGATTAGTGATGTTAAAGATGATGAAGATGCTGATATTTCTACTTTGATCAGATGTATTGAAGATAAAGATGAAGTAGAAAATCCTAATTTAGTAAAATGTGTTGTCGATAATTATGGTTATGCAATGTATTTTTCAAGATCAAAAATACCGTTTGAAAGAAATGAAAATCAAGCAACTTTTTATGGGCATCTAGGTATATATGGTTATAAACGCGAAGCTTTAATAAAGATGACAGAACTCCCTCAATCATCATATGAATTATCTGAAAGTTTGGAGCAGTTGAGAGCCTTGCAAAACGGAATGAAAATAAAAACTTCTGTTGTTGATTTTAAACCAATTGGAATTGATACAAAAGAGGATTTAGAACATTTTAAGGCGATTATTACCCAGTAAGGCGTAATAAAATGGATTAGTTTTTAAATAAAGAGCTAGGATTGACATTAAATAGTTTTGCTATTTTTAATAGCATATTGAGACTAATTCTTTCTCTCTTGTTTTCAACTCTGCTAATAAATTCTCGAGAACAGTTTAGTTTTTCTGCTAAAGCTTCTTGAGAAAGTTTAGCTCTTTTACGAAGCTTTTTTACATTTTCAGATATAATTTCGTGATAGTTTAATTCAAAATCTTCCATAGTATTATTAAATATTTATATTATTAAATATTCTATGAAGTTTTTCATCACACATGTGGCTATTTTATATATTATCTACTACTTTAGTATAGTAATCTTATACAAAAATAGAATTTTTTATAAAAAGTACTTGCAATTTTTGTAAACTTACATTAAGATATTATTATAAATCTTTAAAAAAATTTAGAAAAATAAATATTTTTTAATATTTTGTGATTTATTAAAGTGTTAGCTTATTATAATGAAGGAAAAGACTATGACTGAAAATGCAGAAATGCCTAATGAAACAGAAGATCGTCAAAGAATACTTTTGGCTGATGATGAAGCAAGTATCAGACGAATTTTGGAAACAAGATTAAAAATGGCTGGTTATGACGTTTATACTGCTCAGGACGGAGAAGAAGCAATAAACGCATTTAACAAGTACAATCCAGATTTAGTTGTATTAGACGTAATGATGCCAAAAGTGGATGGTTATGGCGTAACTCGTGAAATAAGAAGGACATCAGATGTTCCAATTATTATATTAACTGCATTGGGTGATGTTTCTGAAAGAATTACCGGTCTAGAATTAGGTGCAGATGATTATGTAATAAAACCATTCAGTCCAAAAGAACTAGAAGCAAGAGTTAAAGCTGTACTAAGAAGAACAAATAACAGAGAAACTTCTACACCAACAGGTAAAGTTGCAAAGAATGTTATTACAACCGGAAATATCAAGATTGATACAGCAAGACGTCAAGTATTTAGAAAAAATGAAAGAATTCGTTTGACAGGTATGGAGTTCAGTTTATTAGAGTTGTTAGTGAATAATTCCGGTCAAGCATTTTCAAGAAATGAAATATTACAACATGTTTGGGCTTACCCACCTGATCACAGAATTGATACTCGCGTAGTTGATGTACATATATCAAGATTACGTTCAAAGTTGGAATCAGATCCAGCAAATCCTGAGTTAATATTGACAGCTCGCGGTATTGGATATATGTTCCAAAGAATAAGTTAAGAATAGAAAGTCTTCGAAAGAAGACTTTTTATTTTATGGTGCATAATATTAAATTTTTCCAAAATTTATGATAAAAAAATAGAAAAGTTCTAGACAAAAAATTTTTTTATGTTACTATAATAAAGTAATAAATCAATGGCGCCTGTCGTCAAGCGGTTAAGACCTCGGATTGTGGTTCCGATATGCATGGGTTCGAATCCCATCAGGCGCCCCATTTATTGAAATTGACCCTTCGGGGTCTTTTTATTAGGTATAATGCTCGTTTCGAGGGTTCTAATTTTAAATTAATTTTAGGGGATATCGTAAATCAGCTATTATTTAATAATACCTGATAGTTTAAAGGTTTATTAATACTCTATGTTTTAATTTTTTCTTTTAAATATAAAAAAATGTTACAAAATTTTTTAAATAATTAAAGTAAATTCAAAATTTTGACGATATAAAAGTCAAGGTTAAATGTAGGATTTCGTAACATGTCAGAATACAGTATACAACAAAAAAAAATTATAAATCAATATAGAGCCTCTCATAAATTAGGCTTTGTTATTTCTGATGATGCTGTTGTATCAATTATGCAGAAGGAAATGCAAAAAACTGGAAAAGTATATCCTGGATTCGAATATTTGGTAAAATCTTCTGGTAAAAATGATTCCCATTCTATTCTGTTAAGAAATTCACAGTCAAATGTATTTGGGACTGGCTTTATTAAGGACAAAAATATTGGCATATCTGTTGAACGTAAACCGAAAGATTATGCGACTATTCAACCGACTTCACAACAGGCAGAAGCTATTAGTTTCTTAAAAAATATTACTTCTCAAGCAAGTTTAATTGTAAATGAAAGAGATAAAGAATCAGGAGTATTGTCTGATGTCGTTGATTCATGGCAAGAATATTTTAATAAGGAATATTCAAGGTCCTCAGTAAGAGCTAATATATCTAAAACTCAGCAAGATCTTATTTCTCTCGAAAAATCTGCTAAAGGTGAACCTTTATCCTTTGATTTACTTGGTAATCCTATCATATCTTCATTTGAAGAAACATTTAAAAGAACCAGAGGTGTAGATTTTAGTGAAAAAAATATTAATGATTGCAAACAGAAAGCAGAGAAGTTTGCTGAAGTTAAAACAGCTGTAGACATGATTAAGAGAACAAAACAAAATTTAGCTTTTGCAACTAAAGGTGATACAATGAGTCAAATGACTCCTGAAAATGCTTCAAAAGCTATTATTGGAGCTTTTAATCTTGCTGGAATCAAATCTCAATCTAAAATAAATGAAATATTAGGAGTAATTAGCGAAAAATACAAGGATCATTCTACTATAAAAAAATATGGTGGAGAATTTAAGTTAGCTAAGAATAATCGTGGCGAATATGTTATTTCAAGAAGAGCTAAAAATGGAGAATTTACAGAAGCTCCTAATGAAGAGCTAAGAATTATAGCTCAAGAAATGAGTATTTTGTTGGATAAGTCTCTAGCAAAGAATTTAAATGTTAAATACAATAAAGATGCAACTCCTGAAGAAATGTCTTCTCTTACACAAAATATTTTAAATAAATATCAAAAAGAATATGAAGATAGTTTTAAAAAGGCTTTTGGAAAGAAAGATTTAAAGATTCTATCTGAAAAATATGTTCAAATGCAACAGCAAGGTGTTGCAAATATTGAAATGGGACTTAATATTTTATCAATGGCTTTGACGGTAGTTCCAGGTGGAGCAGTTGCAACAAGTGGTTGGGCATTAAGAGGTTCTGTTGCATTAAAAGGAACTACTACTGGTGCAAAAATAGTTAAAGGATTAGGACTTGTAGACAAGGCTAAAAAAGGTGTAAAACTTGCTCAAACAATGCAAAAAGTGCAAAAAGCTACATCTCCAATTATTATGGCAAATATGACGCTTAGACCAACAGAATTATTAGAGCAACTTTCATCAGAAAACGGTATGAATGCTGAAGAATGGGAAGCTTGGGGTAAAGGTGTTTTAAAAAATACTATATATATGGCTGCAGGGATGCAAGCTTCAAAATTTGCTGAACAAGGTGCTGCTCTATACAAGACCAAAGCGCTTGTAAAAACTTTAAGACAATCTGGAAAATCTGCAGATGAAGTTTTTACTATGATAAAAGCCAATCCTGTGAAATTTCCGAATGATATCGTTAAAAGTTTTAAAAGTATTGATACTACTGCAAAGATGTTACAAATTCCAAGTGAGGTTGCATTAGATTTATCAAGTACATATTTGTTAAATAAAATTTCTGGAGATGCAGAACTTACATCTCAAGATTGGATAAATTCTGTTGCATTTGCAATTTCAGGCGGTGTATTACAAAAACAATTTGCACATCTAAGTACTGAGTCAAAAGTAAAATATATTCATGATGCATTTAAAGAATATGGTATTACTAGGGCAGAAGCTCAAAATATTCTGAATACAATGGATGGTATTTCAGAAGGAAAAATTCGTGTTAAAAAGAAACAAGAAAAACAAGCTGAAACTGGAGTTCCAAAAGGGATAAGTTCTCAAACTGAAGCTCTAATTAATAACGCCAAAAATGAAAATCCTGCTGAATCTGTTACTGGAAAAATTAAAGATCAGTGGCAACAATCAGATGTTAATACAGGTGTAGAGAATAGATCTGTTGATTTATTTAATCTTGATAATGACGCTGATTTAAGAACTCCAGCTACTAATGTTAATGGAGAAGTAACATCTTTAATTTTAACAGGTAAATTAAAAGAAAAACTTGCTCAACGATATGAAGAATTAGGCAATGTATTTAATGATATCGCAAAAAATCGTAGTGAAGAATTAAGTAAACTTGCAAAAGACTGTGGCTCTGATAAACAAAAATTTGCAGACGGCGTTGTTAAAATATTATCAGAAGATATTGGCATGAAGGGCTACGAACCTAAAATAGAATTTATAGAAATGGAAGGTTCTGATGGCTTGGCAAATTGGCCTAATGGTACTATTCAAATTAATAAGAATACAAATAATGCAAAAGATTTAGTAGAAATAATTTCTCACGAATTAACACATATGTTGCAATATCGTGATATTATTGCTCAATATGGAGAACAAGGGCTTAGAGATGTTGTAATGAATGATAAATCTATTCCTGACCCATTTAAAGAAGCTAAAATTCAAGAAGTTCTAGAAAGTCCTTTCACTGCAAGATTATTAGAAAATTACAATAATTTGAAATATTCTGAAGAAGGATCTTTAAATGAATATTTAACAAGAATTTATAAGGATGAATTTGCTAATCCTATTAATCCTAACACAGATATGCAAGGTTATGTAGACCAAGCAACAGAACGTGGTGCTTATAATTTAGGATCTCAACAATTAGGTAGCAATATTAGAGGTCTTGAAAATTCTTACGTTGGAGAAGGCCGCTGGAAAGTTGAACAAGGTGAAATTCAAGAAATCAACGGTCAAAAGTTTAGAATAAATTCGGATGGTACAATTACAATATTAAATTCTGAGTCGCTTCCTGCAGGTATCACTGAAGGAGAAATGTCTGATGCTGAATTCCTAACAAGAGGTATTCAATTATCTCAAAGAGATAATGGTTTTGTAAGTCCTGCAGCTAAATCTTTGTTAGAATCTATAAGAAATAGTGAGCTTGAAAATAATAGAGATGATGCAAATAATTTCAAGCTTAGAGATTTTAGTACTATCTCAAGAGATTCACAAAATAATTTATTAAGTGATGAGATGCTTGGTTATGCTAAAGAATTTGTGGACTGTATCCCGAAAGGTAAAGATGAATATCTAGTACAATCTACTGATTTTTCTATCAATCGTATATTAACAATGCATTTAGAGTCTGCAAAACCAGAAGTAAGACAAGAAATTGTTAATGCTGCTAAAAAACTATTTTCTCATCCAAATGTAAGAAATGGTGTTGTTGATGACTTGATCTCTGCTTGTGTTGAGGGGGATTATAGAAAAGGCTATACTTTTAACCAAGATGCATTTGATCGTATTTATGCAACATTTGAACAAAAAATTAAAAATAGAGAATCAGAATCAGATTATTCTTATTCCCTAATGGTTTCTCAAATTGCGACAAATGGTATTTATTATGAAAAAGATGCAAATGGAAATTATATTAAACGCTGTGACGATATAGGTTTCAAAATTGGAATGATGCTTCCAGAGTCTGATCCTTTCGGTCGTTATATACATTATGATCTAAGAAAACATCCTGAAACAGGAGAAATTGATTTATCTACTATTGGTCAATTTACTAAGGATTATATTATTCAAAAAGTAGAAAAAGAATTTTTACAATCAGAAAAAGAATTCCAAGAATATAACTTGAGAACATATCAACATGAAACTCGTATTCAATACGATGAATACGCAGAGCTTTTAAGAAATTTATGTACAGTTAATGGTGAACTTAATGTTCAAAACTGTTTTGCAGTAGATTATATGATAAAAGATTTAGGAATTAGTAAATCTGAAGTTGTTAAAATTCTTGAGAATTATAGAAATCAAGACGGTATTCTTGATATGACTATGTTGCGTTTAATTAAAAATGAGCGAAAAGATTTTGATAAAGTCGGAGTACTAAATACATTACAAAAACTCAAACAAGATATAAGTAGTTTATACAATGAAAAAGGGTACGTAAGTGAAGAAATTTTGCAAAATTTGACAAATGCTCCACTTGCACGTTCTATGACCCTCAGAACTTCTGATCATTTATGGCGAAATAAATATAATTATGATGTTTCACAGCATTACATGACCGATGGTAAAATTGATTTTGATAAACTAAAAGCGGTTGAGTCTGAACTCGCTAATATCGTTGGAATGCTTGGAATAAAATGCGATAACGCATCTGAACGTTGTATAGTAAGTAATTTATACAATACAATAAAAGCAAATCCTGATGATGCATCAAATATTCTTGCTTCTGCTAAAAAAGGTGGAATGTTTGCGCTAGAAGAAGCTTCTGATGAAAATGGTAAAGGAATTAATTTAGATGAATTGAATTATTATTCATCTTTACCTGATGATTTGTATGGCGTTATTAAGAAAAATAGTTGGCTTGAACCGTTTGTAAAAGGAGAACCTGTAAAAGAAGTCAGTGATTGGCAAATTAGAAATTTAACACCAGAAGATAAAGAAATTCTGTCTAGAAATGGAATAGATTTTAATTATGCTATAAATGCTAGAAAAAACCAATATAATAGAAAATCAGAAGTATCAGTAGAGTCTCAAAACCAATTAGAACATACTATTGAAACATTAGATAATACTTTAGCAACTGCAGATGTTGGCAGTGGAATAGAGCTTGAATATTCTAGAGAACAGTTTGAAAGTGACCTTATTGATGCTGTAAAAGATTTGCCTCAAGCAAGAGCAAACGATATTTTAAATTCTTATGGTTTAACTTTAAAAGATGGAAAAATAGAAGGGGTAATCTGTAAACCTCAGATGGATGCTCCTCAAAATTTAGCTAATATTGAACAAAAAATCAAACAGTGTATTGAAAAATTCCAAAATAATAGAGTCTTAAATTCAGATTCTTCATTGAATGCTATATATACTTCACTAACAAAAGATTTTCCTGAATTTACAATGTTAGTTGGAAAAATTGGTTCAGATGGTCAAAGAGTCGATGTTACAGTATTAAGACAAATGCAATCACTCGTAAATAATTCTCAATATAAAACTTTGTCACAAAATGAACAAAAAATGGCAAAATTAGCTCTAATGTTCAGAGCATTTAATGATATAGATTCTACATCTAATGTTATTGAAAAAGTTTTTGTTGTTAGTAACGATGGTGTTGCTATCGATCTAAAACATAAACGTTATAAGAACGGTGATTTTACATGGGCTATTTTGGAAAGATTTGGTTTAACTGATGAAGAAAAATATGTTGTTACTGATTTAGTTGCTCACTCTGGTTGGAGTAAAGAGTATAACGATGGTGTTGTTGATATTGGTATTGCAGGAGAATATAACCCTGAATGGATAGAACGTAATGGAGTAAAAAATTATCCTGATATAAATCCTGAAAATAATGCGAATAAAGTCGCAGTAAACAACAGATTTGGAACATTAAAACTTTCTAAACTTATAGAAGATATAATAAATCCTGATAATAAAATTGATACAAAACCAATTGAAGCTGCACAAAAAAGAGTTTATCAAAATATGCAGATAGTCAATTCTGTAACTGCAAAAGATCTTGAACCTTATTGGGAAAAACAAATTATTGGCGGCGTAGAATGTCAGGTTATTGACCTTAGAAAAACTAAATTACCGGAAGATTTTTATTTGATGGGACATTTTACTGAACATGGCGTAGAACATTTATATAATTTGCTAAACAATAAGAATGATAAAGTATTTTTCTCTAATTCATTGTTAAAGCCAAATGCTGCAAGGACTTTTGCTGGTCGTACTGAGGGGATTATTTCCGAATTTGATAATAGAAATGTCGCAGAAGTAAGCAGATATAATATAGATTCTGGCTTTGGAAAATCGTATAATGATTTTGTAGTCAGTATGTCAGGTACAAGAGGATATCATGAAGTTGCAAGTACTGTTAAAGAAAAACTTGCTCTGACAAATGAAGAATATGGATTATTAATGGAACAAATTGTTGATAAACGCTTAAATGAGTTAGATGATCATTATAATATTAATGGCAGATATTTAACAAGACAAGAAATAATCGATGCTCATAATGCTGCTTATGAAAACATGTTAAAAACTCAAGGAGAACAAAACGAAGTAACTATATTAAATCAAACTCCAATTGCATTTGCTTATTCTGCATCAAAAACATATGATGGATCCTGTCCTTTCTCATTAAAAGATAGCCCGTTAAAACGTGTGATAATTTTTCCATAAAATTATTAGATAATATAGATATTTATATTAATAAAAAAGCTATACAGAAATGAACTGTATAGCTTTTTGTATATATTTTAAAAGTTATGATTCTTTTAAGTGTTTAATGTGCTTGTAGATGTATAACGCACCTAAAACTCCAAAAATTACAACAATCGCAATATCAAACTTATGCCAAATGTGTTTGAAAGCTTCTAAATTTTGACCCATTTTTAGACCAACATAAACTAGTGCATAACTCCATACCAATGAACCTAGAAATGTTAGAGTGAAAAATATTCTTTTTTTAGCTTTTAATATTCCTGCAGGCAAAGAAATAAAAGTTCTTACAACTGGCAGCATTCTGCATAAGAAGAATGCCCAATCTCCGTATTTTTCTACCCACTTATCAGCTTCTTCGAGATCTTTATGAGATACAAGAAAATATTTTCCATATTTTTCTACAAATTTTCTTCCTCCGAAAAACCCAAGGTAATATGATGGGATAGACCCTAGTACGCAACCAAGGGCTCCAGCTATTGCAGCTACGTGAAAATTCATTTCACCTTTGCTTACAATATAGCCTGCGAATGGAAGTACTGCTTCACTTGGAAGTGGAATATTACAGGATTCTATTGCCATTAATAGAGCAATTCCCCAAGCTCCCATATGAGTAATAGTTCCTTCGATAAAATTTATAAGTATACCTAAAATAGAATTTATTAGTTCCATGCTCTCCTCCAATTGTCTTGTCAATTATAGCAAATACACGTTAAATATTTGATGTTTGTAAAGTTTTATATTAAATGTTTTTGTTCTAGATTAAGTAAAAATTTTTTTATACTACTGCCTCCTGCATATCCTGATAAGTTTCCATTTTTAGCAATAACCCTGTGACAAGGAATGATTATTGCTATTGGATTTTTATTGTTAGTATTTCCAATAGCTCTAGAGGCTTTTATATTACCTATTGATATCGCTATATCTTGATAACTTCTTGTTTCTCCATATGGGATTTTTTTTAGCTCATTCCATACTTTTTTTTGAAACTTAGTACCTTCTTCAGATATTTTTATAGAAAAATATTTTCTATTACCTTCTAAATATTCATAAATTTCTTTAATACATTGTTTTATTAAAGGAGTTTCTTTTTTTTTGTAATCGGTTGGAATATTTTCTTCTGAAAAAGTGATAAAGGTTATAAAATTTTTACTTTCTCCAATAAAAATTTTACCAATTTCTGTTTGATAAAAATATTTATAATTCAAAATATTTCCTTTACAAGTTTTAAATAAAAATGTATTATAAGTATACACGAAATAAGAAGGAGATACATATGAATAATTTTGAATTTTACTGCCCTACAAAGGTCATTTTTGGTAAAGATACAATCTCTGAGCTTGCTAGCAATATTGACAAGTCAAAGAAGATATTGATGACATATGGTGGTGGATCTATCAAGAAAAATGGTGTTTATGATCAGGTAAAACAAGCTTTGGCTGGTTATGATGTAATTGAGTTTGGAGGTATTGAGCCAAATCCAAAATATGAAACATTGATGAAGGCTGTTGAAATTGCGAAACGTGAAAATGTTGATTTCCTACTAGCTGTAGGAGGTGGATCCACTCTTGATGGTACAAAATTTATTGCGGCTGCATCAAAGTATTTTGGGGAAAAGGATGCTTATGATTATTTTATGGTAGAACAAAATCCTGTAGTTGATGCTTTACCTTTAGCTGATGTAATTACACTTCCTGCTACTGGGTCTGAAATGAATAATGGTGGTGTTATTTCAAGAATTGCAACTGATGAAAAACTAGCTTTTCATTCTCCATTGTTATATCCTCAGTTTTCTATAATTGATCCTCAGGTTACATTTAGTTTGCCTGTAAAACAGACTATAAATGGAATTGTTGATACTTTTGTTCATGTAATGGAGCAGTATTGTACTTATGAAGTTAATTCTCCTTTGCAAGATTCTTGGGCTTTAGGAATTTTAAGAACTCTAATAGAGGAAGCTCCAAAAGTTTTAGCTAATCCTAATGATTATGATGCAAGAGCAAATATTTTTTGGTGTGCAACTTGTGGTTTGAATTATTGGATTTCTGTCGGAGTCCCTCAGGATTGGGCTACACATATGATTGGACATGAATTGACTGCTTTTTATGGCATAGATCATGGACAAAGTTTGGCAATAGTTCTTCCAAGATTATTGAAAAACCAAAAAATTTCTAAATCTAAAAAACTTGCCAAATTAGCTAGAGAAGTATTTGGTGTAGAAGAGTCAGTTGATTTGAAAGCCGCTGATTTAGCTATATCTGAAATTGAAAACTTCTTTAATTCTATTGGAATGAAGACAAAACTTTCTGATTATGATATCGATGCAAATGAAGCTGCTGAAAAAATTAGAGCTAGATTTAGTTCTCGTAATGTTGCTCTTGGAGAAAAAGGTAATATTACTGCAGATGTTGCTTTTGATATTGTGAAAGAGGCTTAAAGTTATAATACTTTTATAAAGGATAAAAAAGGTCTGTTATTTAGACAGACCTTTTTTATTTGCTAGCAAGTATTTCTGTATCAAAAATGCTTCTGTCTATTTCATCAAAATTTTTAATAATTTGTGACACAGAAGGTATATTTTTGTATAATTCCTCTTTTTCCATAGAGGCAATTGCTATAATTTTTCCTATTCCGGCATCTTTTGCTGATTGAATTCCTGATAGTGCATCTTCTATTACAATACAATCTTTTGGCGCTAAGTGAAGTTTTTCTGTTGCTATTTGATATATGTCAGGTGCAGGTTTTCCGGGAATAGTTCCATCAGAGTAGACTATTTTTTCTATATCAAACCATTTTGCAAGGTTGAATTCCTCGATATAAAAATCGACATTATCTTTTTCTGACATTGTAGCTATTGTCATTGGAACATTGTTATCTTTTAGAAAGTTAAGAAATTCTATAGCTCCCGGTGCAAGTTTTGTGTTTTTGTAATCTTTTCTGCACATTTCTCTATAGACTGCTTCTTTTTCTTTTGCAAGTTTTTCTACCATTTCAGGTTCAGGTTTTCTCCCTATTGCATATGCAATAATGTCTTCATTTGTTCGTCCAAACATGTATTTTCTCATTTCTTCATCAGAAAAAGCGGTTCCTCTTAAACGTTTAGAGTAAACTCTCCAAGCTTCAAGGTGTTTTTCTGAGTCAAAAAATAATGTCCCGTTAAAATCAAAAATTATCCCTTTATATTTTTGCATAATTTACCTTTTCTATATTACTGTAATTGTTGTTCCATTATCTTGTCGTAGTATTTCAAGTATAATTTTGCATTTTTTTCGTTCTTTAATTTCTTATATACATAAGCCAAGTTGTAATGAAAATCAGGTTCAGTATTTTTTAGCTCAATAGCAGAAATGAATGCATTTTTAGCTTTTCTAAGTTCTCCGATTTTAATATATGCACATCCAAGGTTATAATATGCGTATGGAAAGTTTGGATTTATGCTAAGTAATTTTTTATATTGAACTATTGCAAGGTGTGGCTTATCTTCGCTTAGGTAAGCATTCCCAAGATTATAATATGATTTATAGTAGTTTTCATCACAAAGTATTGCTTTTTGGTACATAAAAATTGCTTCGCTGTTTTTACCTTGGTCTTGCAAAATATTTCCAAGTAGAAGCCAATTTTGAGGCGATCTTTCTTCTTCCGGAATACTGAGAAGTAAATCAAAAGAACTTTTTATATCATTTTCTGCATAAAAAATTGTTGCTTGTTTACTTATATTTTCAAATTCTTTTGAAATTTTAGGAGGTTCTTTTACCTGTTTTTTGAATGGTAACGATGCCGCATATGTACTTATATGCAACTGTACTAATATAACCAAAATTGATACAAATATCCTTTTCATATCAAATATTATAGAATAAATAAATTTTTTCTCCATAAATATTTGACTTTTTTTTTACATATTTCATAATGTCGTTGATGTCTCTTTTACTGATTTAGCACCTGCACTTTTGACTCCTTAGTGCAGGTGTTCTTTTTTTGGTATAAAAAAAGAGGTTGAATCTTTTTTCAACCTCTACACACACATTTTCACACTATATTTATCACACACTATACTTTAATTTTTGTTGGTAAATGCTAGAGCTCCAGCTACAAGACCTCCGATTGCTGCAAGTACTGGTACTCTGCATATTGCTTTTGCGATTGGACCTTTGTTTTTCCAAATACAGTTTAGAGCTATTGCACCGCTTACTCCAAAAATTGCACCACCTGTTGCATTACCTGCTACTTTTTTTGCATTTTCCCATCTGCTTACAGGCTGACCGTTTATTTTGGAAATATTTTCTTCTGCTGTAGTATTGTCTGCTAATCCAAAAGTCAATGTCTGGAATAAGCCTTGAGTATATGAGTTTTTACCAAATTTACGTATATCTTCTGTTACTGTGGTTCCGTATTGTTGTTGGTATAGACTCATTGCCCTGTTTTGGATTTCTTCAGCTGATGCACTATCTCCATACATACTTCTTACACTTTCTAAAAATGCTTTGTATGCAGGTATTATTTGTTGCTGTTCATCTTGCATAATCTTTTCTCTTAGAAGAGACGCTTTTCTTGCAATACCTTCTTGTGGAGAATTCAATTGTAAATCAGCATTTCTCATTTTTTGTTGTTGATTTACTCTATTTTTAACCAAAAAATCTTGGTATTTTTCATAGTTGTCATAATAATTTTGATAATTTCCTCCCATCGGCATCATAGGGTAACTTACACCAAAGCCACTCATTGGTGGAAATATGCTTCCGTTCATTCCCATTGCTCCTGCCATAGGAGAATAGAGATCTAAGCCGCATAAATCATTCAATGCAACTTGGTTATTATATGCATTTGGAAACATTCCGTACATATTTGCCGCAGCCATACTGTAGCCTGCCATAACCTAACCTCCAATTTAATTTATCTAACCTTACCTTATTTATATAAAAAATTTGAATTTAGTAAAATTGCGTTATTTAAAATTATTTATTAAGATTTCTTAACAATTCAATTTAATATATGATTGCATTCACTCCAAAATCAGTATATTATTACCATATAGAGGTATATAATATTGAAAAAGTTTTTCTCAGCGTTATTTTCTTTACTGGTATTTGCAGCTATTGGTGCAAGTATTTATTTTTATCCTGAGTTTTACAATACTCAGTTAGATAAAATTAGAGGAATGTATTATGTAAGCAAAGGAGATAAAGCTTATAGAGAAAGAAAGTTGCAAAAAGCTATTGATTATTATCAACAGGCACTTCAGTTATATCCTGAACATTACAGCGCTTGGTATAATTTAGGTAATATATATGTTGCCTATGAGGATTACTATTCAGCTGTAGATGCTTATGAACAAGCAATAGAACACAATCCTAAATATATTGTTGCAAGGATGAACTATGGGATAATTTCTACGGAAAAACTCGGTGATTTTGATGGTGCTATTGATCAGTATAATAAAATAATCAATGTAAAAAGGCATTTGATTTCAATTCCTTTTATATTTAATAATAAAAAAAGTACAAGGATTAATAGGGGAATTGCCTATTATAATATGGGAGTTGCTTATAAACAAAAATCAGTTTATAGCGGTGATGAATGGGATATTAAACGTCAGTATTTATTGAAGGCTTTGGATGCTTATTCAAATGCTGTAAAAATTCTAAAAAAAGATTATGATTCAAGATATAATTTAGCTCTCACCTATCATTTATTAGGAAATTATAATGAAGCAGGACATAGTTATTGTAAGGCTATTGAAATATCTCCTATGGAGTATGAAGCTCATTATAATTTGGCTATTTTATTAAGACATATGAAATATTATAAAGAATCTTTAGAAGAACTTGAAAAGGCAACATCTCTTATTACAAATAGTGATGGTACGACAAATAGACAAAGGTACGTCTTTGATGTTATGAATGATGTAACTAGGACAATTCTTTCTGGGAATGAATCAAAAACATTAGTTGAAAAGGTAGATGATGAACCACAGTCTATAAATAATCTTACTTATGTTCATGGAAAATTAGTTGCGTCAGAAGAATTGGACAAAGCTATAATTAAGAACTTTAAAACTTGTGCATTTTTGGATATTTATGAAAAAAATCCTGAAGATTTTGAAAATGATGATTTTGATGCTCAAAGAGGCTTTGTAAGAATCCCTTCAGATGATTTGAAATAATTATAATGAATTTTTGTGCTTATCCTTTAACAGCACCTTCATTTTCTCCAGATATAAAGTATCTTTGCATTGCAAGGAAAAATATCAATATAGGAATCGTTGCTAATATCGAACCTGCAGCGATAAATCGCCAATTTGAACTAAACATTCCTTGCAAGTTATTAACACCGACTGGTAGTGTATACATCGATTCTTTTGTGAGTACAATACTTGGCCATAGAAATTCACCCCAAGAACCTATAAATGTGAAGATTGCAAGTACAGCAAGTGATGGTTTTACCATTGGAATAAGTACTTTTAAAAATACTTGAAAAACACTACATCCATCTACGATTGCAGCTTCTTCCATTTCTTTTGGTATTCCTAAGAATGCTTGTCGCATAAGAAATATTCCGAATGCACTTACTGCAAAAGGCATTATCAATCCAACAAATCCTGCAAAACTTCCGTAATTATCAACAAGATGAAGTTTTAATGTAATTAAATATACAGGAAGCATAATTGCTTGAAAAGGAATCATTATAGTTGCAAGTATTGCAAAAAAAGTAACTTTTTTGCCTTTAAATTCCATTCTTGCAAGCGGATATCCTGCCATTGCAGATAAAATCAAGTTTAATATAACTGTCCCACCTGCAACAATCATACTGTTTATAAAGTATCCTATAAAGTCAACTTTATCCCATACTCCAATATAATTTGCAAAAGTAAAATCTTTTGGAATAATTTGTGGTGGGTATGCAAATATGTTTTCACTGTTTCCTTTTAAAGAAGTTGATATTAACCAAATAAAAGGAAATATTGATAATAATGATACAAATATCAATATAGAGTGTGTTGTTAATTTTTCAATTATTTTTCTAATCATATTTGATATTTGTTCCTTTCAAATCCGAGAATATTAATTAATGAAAAGACCATTACAATTATAAGTAATACGACAGCCATAGCTGAAGCATAACCTAAATCAAGGTTTTCAAAGGCTCTTTCGTATATGTAATATACAATAGTTTTACTGGAATTTAATGGACCACCTTTAGTCATTACATAAATTTCAGCAAAAACCTTCATTGCGGATATTGCACTTATTGTAGTTACAAGCGCTATAGTTGGCATAATATGTGGTACTGTAACGGTTAAATGCTTTGTTAAGAAATTAGCACCATCAATGTCACATGCTTCGTATAATTCTTTTGGTACGCTCATAAGTGAAGCGAGGTATATTATCATATAATATCCTATACCTTTCCATATAGTTACAATAATCACTGAATAAAGTGCAAATTTTGGATCTGTTAGCCAGCCTATAGGCGATATCCTAAATTGAGTGGCTATAAAGTTTAGAATCCCTTGGTCTGCGTACAACCATTTAAATGCAATTGCAGCAACTACTATTGAAACTATTACTGGTAGGTATATTAATATTTTGTATAAAGTTACTCCTTTTATTTTTTGATTTATTAGTATAGCCAAGAATAGCGGAAATATTGCTAAAATTGGTACTGCAATAAATAGATATAAAAAAGTATTCCACAAAACTTTATAGAAAATTGAACTATGGAAAAGTTTTGTATAATTTTCCCATCCTATAAAAGTTGGGTTATATATACTCGAAGAGTAATCAAAAAAGCTGAGTCCAAATGTTTGAAAAAATGGGATGAAAAAAAACACCACAAGCACTACCATTGCCGGTAGTAAAAAAAGATACGGAGCGTATTTCCCATAATATTTAAACATATGGCAATTATTGCATTTTTTTTTATTTAGGTCAATTTTTTAATTTTCTTTTAAAATATATACATCACTTTTAGCATTATCTAGTATTCTTCGACTTAAAGAGCCTGTAAGAAATTTGTCCATTCTACTTTTTTTCTTTTCTCCGATAACAATTAAATCGATATCTTTTTCTTTAATGAAATCAAGTATTTTTTGTGTTGGGTTACCTGAAAGAATTATACTTTCTTCAATTTTTAAATCATTATCCTTTAAAATTTCTTCTGCCATTTTGATTGCTTTTGCTGCAAAAATATTTTGTTGTTTTTCAATCTCAAGAATCCAATTAGAATCAAGTGTCCCTTCTAGAAATAATAATTCCGGTGTTTCATTTACCATACATATGTATATTTCTTTCTCATCTGTAATGTATAATTGATTAATAGCATCTCTTATTACGTCATAAGAGTATATAGTTCCATCAGTTGTGAAAAGAATTTTTTCTCTTTTATTTTCCTGCTTAACTACGTAAGTCGAATTTTTACTGCTGTTCACTATTTCTTGAGATACTGAACCTAACCATTTTTGTAATCCCTTTTTTCCATGAGATCCCATAAGAACTACGTCATAATATTCTCCTTTTAATTGCTCAAGAATACTATCCATTGCAGAACCACAATGTTTTATTTTTTTTCCTAAATTCATGTGTAGAGTTTTAATTTCTTCCTCTGCATAGTTAAGTATAGTATCTGCAACATTAGCACATGAGTTTGCAAAATTTGTTTGTTCTATGCTAATTTCTTCTGGTAAAAAACTCCAATCAATTACACATATTACATCAACCGTTGCTTCTTTTTGCCAGTGAGCAAAGTTTTTAAGTGCATTAAAACTGATTTTTGATCCGTCTGTACAAAATAATATTTTCATAATTTCTCCTATATTTTTAATAAAAAAATAAAATATGTTAAGGAAAATTACATTAGCTGGTATTCTATATTTTTTTTTGTTATTATATTTGTATGGGAAATGTGTTGATATCTAAAATTAATAGATAGGATTAAATGTTATAGTTATGCCGGCAAGACAAAATATACAAAAAAAAGTTAATTTACGCGATTATAAAGATTTGATTGAGACTATAGCAAAGGTTGAATACCAGAAATTTTCTACATCACATCTAATAGAATTTCCTGAATTGGTAAATATTGGAAATCATACTTTATATATTTTATTTAAGAATAATAATCCGGACAATTTTAACAACACATACTTATCAACAGCTATTAAGTGGGCAATAAGAAATGAAGTCAGAAGACGTTATAAATGGTATACTTTGAAAAACAGAAAACAACAATCCGTGGAAGAAGATGGAAATGATTTACGTTTAGAAGTATACAAAACAATTTTGTCTATCGATGAGATGCAAGAAGCAGAAGTTCCTACTCAAATTAAGGCAGAGGATAAGACTCCTGAGGAGTGTATCGAACTTTCAGAATTAAAGGCTGAGATTTTGGAAGCAATGAAGCGACTTCCACAAAGAGAAAGAGAGTTAATAGAGTATAAATTCTTCAAAGAAAAGAAATTAAGAGAAATATCAGAAGAAGTTAATATATCACAATCACGTATTTCTCGTATAATTCAGTCAGGCTTGGACAAGATAAAAAGGGATTTGAAAAAACAGGGAATAATTTAGGGGTAGAATGAAAACAATATTTGAAAAAAATAATGGCGTCACAGGTGTATGTATATCTGATGAGGTAGAAAATTTAGATTTTTTAGATGAAAAGTTTATAAGAAAAACTTCTACAAATCTTCCTCAGTTGAGTGAATTAGAAGTTTTACGTCATTATAAAGAATTGTCAGATAGAAATTTTTGTATAGAAAAAGGTTTTTATCCTCTAGGTTCTTGTACTATGAAGTATAACCCGAAGGTTAATGAGCTACTTGCAAGTCTTGAAGGTTTTTCAGCATTGCATCCTTTAGCTAATGATGAAGATTGTCAGGGTGCTTTGGAGTTGATGTTTAAGTTGCAAGAAGCACTAAAAGTGGTTACAGGTATGGATGCAATAACTCTTCAGCCTGCTGCAGGAGCTCATGGTGAATTGACAGGTATGATGGTTATCAAAAAATACTTTGAGGTAAAAGGAGATAACCGAAAAAAAGTTCTTATACCTGATTCTGCTCATGGAACTAATCCTGCAAGTGCTCATGCTTGTGGCTTTGATGTCGTATCTGTTGCATCTAATGAAAAGGGGCAGGTTGATATTTCTGATTTAAAATCAAAACTAGATAGCGATGTCGCAGCAATAATGATGACAAATCCGAATACTTTGGGTATTTTTGAGGAAAACGTTTTAGAGATCTCTGATTTGATGCATAAAAACGGTTCATTATTGTACTATGATGGAGCTAATTTTAATGCAATTATGGGGTATACAAATCCAAAGTTGATGGGATTTGATGTCGTACATTTGAACCTTCATAAAACTTTTGCGACTCCTCATGGAGGTGGTGGCCCTGGAGCTGGACCTGTTGGTGTTGTAGAAGAATTAAAAGAGTTTTTACCTACTCCTGTAGTTTCTTATGATGGAGAAAAGTATTTCAGAAATTATAGCTTGCAACATTCTATCGGTAATGTCAAAGGTTTTTATGGAAACTTTGGTGTGCTTGTAAAGGCTTATGCATATATTTTGATGATGGGTACAAATTTAAAACGTGCTAGTGAAGATGCCGTATTAAATGCAAATTATTTGAAAGAAAAATTGAAAGGAGCTTTTTTATTACCTTATGATGTTCCTTGTATGCATGAATTTGTTCTTTCTGGTGATTTACAAAAACAGTTTGGAGTTTCAACATTAAATATTGCTAAAAGTCTTATGGATAACGATACGCATCCGCCAACAGTATATTTCCCATTAATAGTTCATGAAGCAATGATGATTGAACCTACCGAGTCTGAAAATAGACAAAGGTTAGATGATTTTGTAAACGTTATGTTAAAAATAGCAAAAGAGGCAGAAGTAAATCCTGAAAAACTATTGAAATCGCCTCATATGACACCGGTAAAACGCGTTGATGAAACAACTGCTGCGCGTCATCCTGATTTGAAGTTTGTAGAATAATAAAAAGAGAATCATTAATATGACAAAAGAAAAGAAAAAAATAAAAGTAGCTTTCCCTCATATGGGAACAATATATGTAGCCTGGGCTGCAGCTTTAAAAAAAGTTGGTGTTGAACCTTTTATCCCACCTTATACAAGTAAAAAAACATTATCATTAGGGACAAAACATTCTCCTGAAGCAATTTGTTTGCCATATAAACTAATCTTAGGTAATTTTATTGAGGCTATAGAAGGTGGAACTGATTACGTTGCAATGATTTCTTCTCCTGGATGCTGTCGTTTAGGTGAGTATGGAAATTGTATTCATAATGCATTAATTGATTTAGGGTATGATGCTAAATATATTGAGTTAACTTTATATGATGGCATTAAGGGAATGTATAATTTCTTGAAAGAGATTAGCGGAAAAAATGATCCTATTTTATTTATAAGATGTATTGTATTTGCGATAAAAAAAGTTTTCATATTAGATGAGCTTGTTAATAAACTTTCATATTATCGTGCAAGAGAAATTCATCAAGGTGAAGCAGAAAAGCATTATCTAAAAGCTCTTGAACTAATAAAAGATGCTGATAATACTCGTCAATTAAAAAAAGCTAAAAAACAAGCTTTTGAAGAAATTGCAAAAACAGAAATTGATCCAAATAGAGAAGTTTTGCATGTTGATTTAACAGGTGAAATTTATTTGGTTTGCGATACTTTTTCTAACCAAGATATCGAAAAAGAACTTGGAAAAATGGGAGTTCAGACAAGAAGAAGTCTTACAATAAGCAGCTTTTTGAAAGATGCAATTATTCCAAAAATTTTTAGGAAAGGTGAAACACACTTGCAAAGGGCTTTTAGAATGGCAAAACCTTATTTGATGCGTGATATTGGCGGAGATTCTTTGGAGTGTGTATCTGATGTAGCTTATGCTGATGAAAGAGGTATTGATGGTATTATCCATATAAGTCCATTTACTTGTATGCCTGAGATTATGTCACAAAATATATTTCCTGCAATGAGAGAAAATTGTGATATTCCAATACTTCCTCTTATTATGGATGAACAAACAGGTAAAGCTGGATACATTACAAGATTGGAAGCATTTGTAGATTTGATGCGCAGAAGAAAAAGAAAGCTTGCTATGGATGCTAAAAAATTAGAAAATGAGATATGTGTTGGTAGTAAGTAAGCTATTTTGCTTTTCAAGTAAAGAGGTCATGATATAAAATATGTTAAAACTGTTTAAACAAGCTTTAAAAGTTACGAATGATAGTATAATTTTGGCAATACCTTTGATTCTTTTTATGTGGATAATTAATTTTTATTCATTGTTTTCAAGGTATACTGTTGATACTTTCCCCGAGTTTATACTTGCGACAGTTACGGTTTTGTTTATGGTTGGTGCTTTTTGTGCCGGATGGTTTTATATGATTAAAGAGGCTATATCTCTTTCAAAAAAGGTTTTTGTATTGGATGAAGATAGAGCTAAAGCAACTTTTAATTTGATAAAATTAATACCTGCAGGTATTGGAAAGTATTTTCTCTCTTTTGTAGGGATGTATATTATATTATTTGTATTACAAATTTTAGTAACTTTTATTGTTTATTCTATTGGTATAAATACGATAGGAGTTTTAGACGCGTCTTCTGTTGAGCATTTACAAGCGATTGCAACTGAACAGTCTCAGGCTTCGGATCAGGCTATGATGGCTTTTGTTAATTCTCTTTCTGTTGACCAAATAATTTTCTTTGGGAAATGGAGTATGTTATTTGTATTTGTATCTTCAGTTGCATTTTTCTTGATAATGTTGTGGTTTCCTGAAATTATATATCAATCTCAAAATCCTATACTTGCTTTAGGAAGATCTATTAAAAAATTATTTAAGACTTTTTTCAAATCCTTGGGCTTGTATTTTAATATGTGGGTTATAGGATTTATTTTGTTGTTTATTAATACTTTTGCTTTGATTAATCCTATTGCATATTTAGTAATGAGTATTGTTCTTTTTTATTATTCTGTTTTTGTTGTCGTATTATTGTTTTTGTATTATGACGTAACTTTTAATTGTGATAAAGTTGTAGAGGAAACAGTTGTAAAGAAAGAAGACGATACTAATAATGAAGAACCAGAAGACTAATAAGCTAAAGGTGATAGCAGTTGTTGGCGCTACAGCGAGTGGTAAGAGTGCTTATGCTATAGAACTGGCAAAAAAAATTGGCGGTGAAATTATATCAGCTGACTCTCGACTCGTCTATAAAGGTTTTGATATTGGTACTGCAAAACCTTCTATTGAAGAACGTTGTGGTATTCCTCATTATATGCTTGATATTGTGGAACCTGAGTTTGATTATACCGCAGGGTTGTACGTTAATGAGGCAAGAAGATTAATTGCAGATATTTCTGAAAGAGGAAAAATTCCAATTATTGCCGGTGGTACAGGATTGTATTTTAGATTGCTTTTAGAAAATTATCTAATGCCGCAAGTTGAGCCAAATTCTGAATTAAGAAAAGAGCTTGAAAGATTAAGTTCTGAGGATTTGTTTGAAATGTTTTCTCAGTTAGATCCAGAAGGTGCTCAAAAAATATCTTGTAATGATAAGAAAAAACTGATAAGAGCTATAGAAATTGTGAAAACGTTGAATAAACCGTTATCTCAAGTGAGAGGGATTGGTTCTGATTCTGAATTTGATGTAGAGTGGATTGGATTAAATTATCCAAGAGAAGAATTATACAATAGAATTAATCGTCGAGTTGATTTAATGATTGAGAATGGTTTGATTGACGAAACTAAGTTTTTGTTAAAAAAACATGGTCATATATACAATATTGTCAATACAATCGGTTATCAAGAGATGACTCAATATTTGGATGGAGTAATTTCTCTTGATGAAGCTGTTGAAAAGCTTAAACAGAATACAAGAAATTATGCAAAACGTCAATTGACTTGGTTTAGAAAAAATTCCCAAATTAAGTGGAATATATATCCTGATAAGTTGAAAAAGTAATTATAAAATACAAGCTAATACCATTAGAATAAGTGTACCAATTTGAACAGCGGTCATTGCATTTTGAGAGAATTTATTTGAATCATATTTGCTTGCAGATTTTGCTGCTTTGTATGCACTTGAAATTCTGTTCATTCTTGTTTCTGGAGAATCATTTTTAAACGTTGTTCCAAACATTGTAGATTCTAGTCTTGATAATCTGTTTGACATGTCATCATTAGGGTATGCCTGATTAAATATTGATTTTTCAACAGATGCTATATTTACTGGTTTTTTAGGTTTATTATTTAGATATTGTGGTGCATGTTGTGCATTATATTCATCGTAATCAAATTGATTTGGAGATTCATATTGATCAAGACTATAGTTTCTATCAAGTTCAATAGGTTCATCATCATAAAAATCATTAGAACTTTGTGCAATTGCGTTATCAATTAGACTTTGAGGTTTTAATTCTCCTCTTAATCTATCTACCCTAGTACTAAAATCGTCATTTTTAAATGTTTTACCAAAGGTTTTTTGTTCTAAATTTGCGAGCCTTGTATTAAGATCGGTTGTTTTAAATTCTTTCTTAAATACTTGTCTTTCTAGTTCATTTATTGATGGATAATTAACTCCAGGGCCTGTTGATTGAGCAATAGTATCCTCTTTTATACTGTCAGATTCTTCCGCAAAAGTATCTTCTTTGGGTTCAATTTCTTGACCATAAAGATGTGCGGCAAGATCTTGTTTCAAGTTTGCCATTTTTTGAGCATTTGATTTATTTGTATTTTGTCCGTAAACTGTTTTTTCGATTCGATTGAATCTTGTAGTATCATCCTCGTTATTATATTGGAAACCGTATAATGCATTTTCTATCTTTGCTAGAGCTGCACTATATTCAGTAGAGGCATATGTTGGGTTTATACCTATGTTAAAGACTATAACAAATGATAATAGTAAAATAAGTTTTCTCATAACAACTCCTTAGGTATAGGATAAAGTTGCATGATGTGAAATTCTATTCTACGAAGTTGTTATTTAAAAAAGACCTAAAATTCATATAAAATCTTAGGTCTTTAGTGTTAATATTTTTATTTTATAAGACGAAAGTCTTAATTATGCTTTTAATTTCCTAAGAGCATCCAATTCATCTTGATAAGGTGAGATATTACATAATTTCTCAATAATACCAGGGAATACTGATGCTACATAATCGACTTCATCTTCTGTTGTGTATTTGCTAAGAGATAGTCTAATACTTCCATGGATAGCAGTGAAAGGTACATTCATTGCTCTAAGAACATGGCTTGGCTCAAGTGAACCTGACGTGCAGGCACTGCCTGAACTTGCACAGATTCCTAAATCACTCAAGTGTAGAAGAATCAATTCACCTTCAATGTATTCAAATCCGATGTTTGTTGTATTTGGAACTCTGTTTGCAATACCTGTATTTAATCTTGCATTAAATACATTTTTCAAAATACTTGCTTCCAATTTATCTCTTAGACGTTTTACTTCTGTAGCTTCATATTTTAAGAAATCTGTAGCAATTTCTGCTGCCTTACCCATTCCGACAATATATGGAACATTTTCTGTACCAGCTCTTTTACCACGTTCTTGGTGTCCTCCGATAATAAGAGGTGTAATCATTGTCTTAGAGTTGACATATAGAGCTCCAACTCCTTTTGGTGCGTGGAATTTATGACCGGAAATGCCAAGTAAATCTATATTTGCGGCTTGTACGTCAATAGGAATTTTACCTGTAACTTGTACTGCATCTACAAATAGTTTAGTCTCTTTATTTTTTGATTTAACAATTTCTGAAATTTTTTCAATAGGGAATATTACACCTGTTTCATTATTTGCATACATTACAGAAACAAGCGCTGTATCATAATTTATTGCTTCTTCAAGTTGTGCCAAATCAAGTTCACCATTTGCATTTACCCCGATATAATCTACAGAGTAGCCTTCCTTTTCCAGTGTCTGATAAAGGTTAAGTACACAAGGGTGTTCTACCTTTGTAGTTATAATGTGGCGCTTGTTTTTGTTCATGTTCAAAACGCCTCTTATTGCAGTATTGGCACTCTCTGAACCACAAGATGTAAAAATGATTTCTTTTTCATTTGCAGCATTGAGGAAGTCTTTGATTTTTCCTCTAGCTTCTTTTACTGCGTGATTTGAGTTCTTTGCAAAAGAATATATGCTTGAAGGATTTGCATATTCATTTGAAAAATAAGGTAGCATTGCCTCAAGTACTTTGTCATCAACTTTTGTAGTTGCATTGTTATCTAAATAAATTAATTTTTTTTCCATTATTCTACCTCTATTACTTCAATATGAGGATCTACTGCTTCTTTTAGAGTTGTCTCTACAAATGCTTTTAGTGTAAGGTGAGAGTTTTTACAACCAGAACATTTGCCTCTAAGTTTAACTATAACTTTGTTACCATCGATATCTATTAGTGTAATGTCTCCACCATCTTTACGTAATTCTGGAGATATTTGATTTTCTATAATACTGTTTATTTTAAGTATTTTTTGTGCAGGGCTTAATGTAGATACTTTTTCTTCTTCTTTTTTCTCTTTGTGGTAATAAGTATCTATTATATCTTGAATTATATTTCTACATTTACCGCAAGCTCCACCTGCTTTGGTATAGTTTGTTATTTCTTCAACAGTTTTTAGCCCGTTTTGTTTTATAGCATCCCAAATCATATTTTCTGTAACTCCAAAGCAGTTACATACTATTTTTTCAGCCTTTTCAGGTTCTCTTAGGTCATCTAGATCTAAATAATCTTGCATTTCTCCGTAGTTTTTTAAAGCATCTTCTAATGCTTCGTATCCCATAACAGAGCAGTGCATTTTTTCCGGAGGTAACCCTCCTAGTTGGTCTGCTATATCTTTGTTTGTAATCTTTCTTACTTCATCTACAGTTTTTCCGATGATCATTTCTGTTAGAATACTTGAACTTGCAACAGCTGAACCACATCCAAAGGTTTGGAATTTTGCGTCTGTTACAATGTTATTTTCTATTTTTAAATATATTTTTAATGAGTCACCACAAGCAAGAGAGCCGGCTTGACCAATAGCATCTGCATTATCAATTTTCCCGACATTTCTTGGGTTTCTGTAGTGGTCAATTACTTTTTCTGAATAATCCCACATATTCTTATCCTTTTCTATCTACTACTTCGATTATTATTTTAACCTAAAAACATCACTTACAAGTTTTTATTAATTATAATTTAATAATTCACTTAACCAAATATTAGTCTGTCATTTTCTAATTTGGTTCGAATTCCATATGGAATTGTAATTTTTCTACTTTTGTGAGTAATTCCGTTCTTTTTGACAACTGGGATATTTAGTTTTTCTGATATTTCAACAACTAAATCCTCAAACCATTCTTCATTATCAAGCTCAATAAAATCTCCTAAGACTATTGCTTGAATATTTTTGCTAAATTGTTCAATGTTTATCAATTGTTGAAACATTTTGTCAATTTTATATACGGGTTCGTTTAGGTCTTCAGCGAAGAAAATGAACTTTTCTTCAGGTATAAAGTCTTGACCGCATAATGAAACAATTGTAGATAAATTGCCACCCCAAAATATACCTTCAGCATTCCCTTTTTTATAAATTTTATCAATTTTGTATGCTATAGAATCACTTGTTAGTGTGTTAAAAAACTCCTGAGTTGTATATACATTGCATGTGTCTTTTGCAAAATCACTTAGTACCATAGGTCCTGAATATGTGATAAGTCCTGCTCGTTTTAATATCATAGCATTTAAAGCTGTTACATCTGAGTAGCCGCAAAAAATTTTGGGGTTATTCCTGATAAGAGAATAATCTACTTTATTGATAATCCTGATTGCTCCATATCCGCCCCTAAGACATACGATTGCTTTTATGTGCGGATTTATAAACATTTTATGGAGTTCTTCTACTCTTTTTTCATCACTTCCTGCAAGATATCTGTCTTTATCGAAAATATTTTCGCTTAAGACAATGTTATATCCGTGATTTTTAAAATAACTAATAGCCTGCAAAATATTGTCTTTAGAATCATTATAAGCTCCGGATGTCGCTACTATTCCTATCGTATCCCCAACCTTAAGTTTTTCAGGTTTAATTATGTTCATATACATACCCTTTTTTAATTGATTTTGATATAATGATTTTATCATGAACGAAAAATATGTACCATTATATAGAAAATACAGACCACAAAAGTTAGAAGAAGTAGTGGGTCAAGAGCATATAAAAAAAGCTTTAAAAAATGCTATTGAGCTTAATAAAATATCACATGCATATCTTTTTACCGGACCTAGAGGAACAGGAAAGACTTCTACTGCAAGAATTTTTGCAAAATCATTAAATTGTAAGGAAGGACCTACTATCAGTCCATGTGGAGTTTGTGAAAATTGTGTAGATATTACGAATTCAACACCAATGGATGTAATTGAGATAGATGCCGCTAGTAACAGAAAAGTTGAAGATGCTCAAAATATCTTAGAAAAAGTAATGTATGCACCTGTTAATAGCCGTTATAAAATATATATAATCGATGAAGTACATATGCTTTCTTCAACAGCTTTTAATGCATTGTTAAAAACTCTTGAAGAACCTCCGAAAAATGTAATATTTATACTCGCTACGACAGAAGTTCATAAAGTTTTAGATACTATTAAAAGTCGTTGTCAACGTTTTGATTTCAAACGTATTACAACAGAAGATATCGTAAAACATTTGAGATATATTTCTGATAAAGAAGGTATTAATATAACTGATGATGCTCTTTTCACTATTGCAAAGAATTCAGCAGGTGGTATGAGAGATAGTATCGCTTTGCTTGATCAACTTAGTGTTCTTGATGGTGAGGAGGCTATTTCTACTGATGATATTAATAACTTGTTAGGACGTTTATCTTTCGATGTTCTTTCATCTTTAGCAGAGAAAATAATTAATTCTCAGCCACAGGATGCTATTGAATGTTTGGAGAATATTTATAACTCAGGTAATGAACCTGTTCAAATTTTGACAAATTTAATGGACTATTTAAAAAATCTATTAATTGTAAAAAATTGCAAAATAGAAATTGCCATAGAACTCACGCAGGCAAATGATGTTCAGATAAAGCAACTGTCTACCCAAGCAGAAGCTCTTGAAACTCATCAAATTGTGTTTTTGATAGAAAAATGTGCAGATTATATTAAGGAATTAAAGCTTACAAACAATCCTCGTTTATGGCTCGAGGTATCAATTATTGATTTGGCTAATTTAACAGAAAATACTAAGTTGATTGACCTCCAAAATAGACTAACAAAGCTTGAAAGTGGAGATGTTGCTGTTGCACCTGTGAGAGCAATGAGGCCTACTATTCCACAAACAGTCGCTCCTATTAAAAAGTCAGAATCTGTAAATCATGTTGTGCCAGATGTTGTTAAGTCATTGAAAGAAAATAAATCTCAAGAACCAATACAAATCAAAGAGAAAACAGAGGTTACTGAACATAGACCTGTAGAAAAGACAGAGGAAGATTTTTCACCAATGCCTAAATCTAAATCAGTTCAGGGTGGGGATTTACATTCTTTATGGGCTCAATTATTAGAAAATGTACACAGTGTGCCTGCAAGAACTTTATTGAAGCAATGGGCGACACCTTTGTTAATTTCTTCCGATAATGTTATATTGACGATGAAAAATGAAGTTCTTTTAAAACAGTTTGTAGAAGGTAATAAACGTCAAATGCTTCAGTCAGCTGTTGATAATATGTTTGGTCAAAAGGATATTAAAATTGTTGTCCGTTTACCTATGGCTGGTGATGATAAAATTGTTCAGGAGAGTGTATCTCTCCCAAAGTCTGATTTAGCTTCAGATAAAAAATCTGAAGCTAGTACGAAGTCTGAAACTTTGACAAAACAAGAAGCTACAAAGCTTGCACAACAAGATCCTGTTGATGTTGAAGAAGTAAGGCAAGAAATTGATAATGTGGTAGAAGAACAAAAATCTTCTTTTAGCAAACCTCTTGCTCCACAGCATGCTGATAATGTTACTATGATAATTGATTTGTTTGATGGTAAAGTTATCGACTAATTTATTCTATTTTTATAGATTGAAATTTGAATGCTTCTAAATTATTGGATAGATAATTGGGCGGAAGTCCTGCCTTTATTTTTAATTGCTTTAAAAACTCTTTTTTATCAGGTAATTGTTCCCAAACATCAGGCAAAAATACTCCTTGAAAGTATCCATCTCTTATTATTAGTCCATCTGTATATGGCTCAAGTTTATCAAGTAGTTCATCTTCAGAACAGAATTCTATGTGTCGTGGTTTTGATAGCAGTGATACGGTTATTTGAATTTTATCAAATTCTTCAAGAGTTAATTTTTCAAATCTTGGGTCAGAAAAAGCTGCTGCATGTGCATTATGCATAATATCTTTAAGTAGTGGACGATGTGCTATAATTGAGCCTATGCAGCCTCTTAGGTGATTGTCTATTTTTAGTGTTACAAAGGACGCACCTTGTTCATTAAATACGCAAGGATATTCCCGTGGTGTAAAATCTCCAAGTTGAAGTCCGGATCTTATACTGTTTAGACAAGTATCAATTATAAATTCTGAAAAGTATTCTTTTAAGTATTTGTTTGTATCTCCTTCATAAAGAAACCAACTTCCGTAGCCAACTACTCTTGATGAATCTCCACTAGCTTTAGATGAATTAGTTAAATCAATTCTTATTAGTGAATAATTTTTATTTTTTGCAAAATTTATAATTCCACAGATCCCAACAGCTCCACATGCCTCTTCTATATCAAAATTTTGGGTAGAATTTTCTTCTATTAGTTTAGCTGTGTAATTGTCTATTTTTAGGGCTTCTCTTTCAGGATAAAAGTGGCTTAAGTCACTGGAAATTATAAATCCGTTATTTTTATCTTTATAAAAATGGGATATGGTTTCTGATATGTTTGTGAAATTTTCACACCCATATAGTACAGGTATAATTTTTGCCTGAGGGAAAAGATATTTTATAAATGGTAGTTGGACTTCTATAGAATGTTCTTTTTCAAAAACGGTATTATTTATTTGTGATTCACAATAATTTAGAAGCTCTTTTGCAAATAAAGTGTTTGTTTTTATATTGCCTAAAGGAGTTTCCCATTCTTCATAGTCAGAAAGTACGCATCCATATATTCTTTCATAGTGAGCAGGTGCAAAAATAAAAATGTTTTTTATATTTTTATCTAAATAGCTATATCCTTTAAATGCAAGTTCGCCTGAATATTTATATCCAGCGTGAGGTACAATTATAGCTCTTGAATTATATGTAGATTTTGGAACTTTGTATGAGGATATTAGTTTTAGAATATCTTCCTTATTATTTGGATAAAAAGTTCCTGCTGCAGATGCATGTTTTATTTTATTCATGCTACTTATTATACATGTTTTCTATTATTTTGCTATAGGATAGTATGTTAGTAAAATATCTTCTCCAAACCTGTTAATTTGGGTAATATGAAAATTATAGCTGTTGTTGATATCATTTATTTGTCTTGAATTGAAACAAGAACGTGACGTATTATCTGATGTTATTTTTGGAGCTATGAAATGATATATTTTGTCCGCAAATTCTAGTGCAGTTCCGTTAAATACACCACCACTTTCGATAAGTACACTATATATTTTTAGATCATAAAGTTTTTTTAGTATAAAATCCAGATTTAATTTTTCATCTTTTATAGGAGTTGGAATAAATTTTATGTTTTGATGAATAGGAGGTCTTTTATTTTCAGCATAAAAAAGGTATATTTCTCCTGATTGGTATATTTTTGCATCAAGATCTGTTTTAAGTTCTCTATCTAGAATAATTTTTTTTCTATGTTCCATTGTCGGATTATCAGCGATTATTGTAGAAGATGTCGTCATTATTGCATCATAGCGATTTCGGATGTTTTTTACTTCATTTCTCGCTTGTTCAGAAGTTATCCATTTAGATGATCCGTTTGATGTTGCAATTTTTCCATCCAGAGTTGTAGCTGTTTTTATTGCAATAAATGTTTTGTGTTCTTGCATGTTTTTTATAAATACTTCATTTAGTTTTTTGCACTCATCTTCTAAAATATTTTCTATTACTTCAATACCTGCTGCTTGAAGTTTTTTTATTCCATTACCTGCTACGATTGGATTTACATCTCTCATCCCAATTACAACTTTTTTTAGCCCTCTTTCTATAATTAGGTCTGCACATGGCGGAGTTTTTCCGAAATGAGAGCAAGGCTCAAGATTTACTATTAAAGTCCCGTCTTTTTCTTCTCCATTTTTTAATTTTAAAAGAGCATCTCTTTCAGCGTGGTTTTCTCCGTATTTTTTGTGAAAGCCGGTGGAGATTTCTTTGCCGTTTTTGTCAAGTATTACGCATCCAACAAGCGGATTAGGAGATGTATTGCCTTCGGCTTGTCTTGCAAGTGTTATACATTTTTTCATTAGTTCTTCATATTGCATAGTTGTATTTTACATAAAAATTTGCTATATTTAAACCCATAGAAATATATAAGGAGAGATGTTATGGATTTAAAATATATTGGACACAGCGCTTTTGAAATTAAAGTTGGAGAAAAATCAATACTTATTGATCCTTATGTTTCTATCAATCCAAAATATGATTGGAAAAAATCTAATATTGTAGATATTTTCGTAACTCACGCTCATGCTGACCATTTGGGAGAAGCTATTGAAATATCTAAAGAGAAAGAAGCTCCTATTACAGCAATTGTAGAGTTGGCTTCTTATTGCGGAAAACACGGATGCAAGACTCAGGGAATAAATTTTGGAGGATGGATAAATTACGATTGGGGTAGAGCAGTTTTTGTACCATCTTATCACACAAGTTCCTTGCCTGATGGTTCATATGCTGGCATGGCTGCAGGAATAATTTTTGATATTGAAGGAGTAAGGATTTATCATGCAGGTGATACTGCACTTACTTCAGAAATGAAAACAATAAAAGAATTATACAGCCCTAATATTGCATTGTTGCCGATTGGTGGTTATTATACAATGGATGTTGAACATGCTGCAGTTGCTGCAAAATGGCTTGGTGTACAAACTGTAATTCCTATGCATTATGATACATTCCCTACAATAAAAGCTGATTTGCAAAAATTTACTCAGCTTATCCAAGCAGGTAATACCAATGTTGCAATTCTTAACCCAGAACAGCTTTAATTAATATACATAAGTCAGTCTATTGCTCCTTTTTTCTTTTGGTGTTAGTATGCAATATGAAAGAAAGAAGGGAATATGGATATCTTATTTATAATTGATAGAGTAGAGCTAAAATATTTTGAATTTAACAACCTTGTTACAAATTTTTGGTTAATTCGAGAATTTTTGAATGAAAATGAAAATGTATATATAACTACTATCGACAAACTAGGAATAAATTCAGGAATAGCATATTCTCATTGTTATCAAGTTTATCAGAAGGATGGAAATATATTTTATGATAAAAGTGATATCTTAAAAAAGGTTAATGATTTTAGATTGGTTATGTTTAGACCGGATCCACCGGTTGATTTGGATTATATTAGTGCAACATACATATTTGATTTTGTAGATAGGAGTAAGACTCTTGTTTTAAATGATCCAAGCGCTATACGTAATTTCAACGAAAAAATGCATGCAATTAAATTTTTGGATTTGATGCCTGAAAATATAGTTACTGCTTCTAAGAAAGATATAATAACATTTTTAAATGAACATGAAGAAATTGTTTTAAAACCTTTGAATGCTTGCTTTGGTGCTGGGGTTATGACTTTAAAAAAGGGAGATAAAAATACTTCAGTAATTATAAATACAATGACAAATAATCAATTAAAATTGGTTATGGTACAAAAATATATTCCAAAAGCAAGATTTGGTGATAAACGGGTTATGTTTCTTGGTGATGAAGTTTTGGATGTATGTGTGCAAAAGTTACCTTCAAATGATGATTTCAAATTCAATGAACATTGTGATAGCAATATTATAAAAGCAACTCTTTCTCCTAGAGAAAAAGAATTATTTACTCCTGTCGCCAAAGAATTAAATAAACAGGGGCTGCCTTTGGTTGGTCTTGATGTTATTGATGAAAAAATAATAGAAATTAATGTTACTAGTCCTTGTTATTTTATAAAAGAAATAAATGCTCATTTTGGTATTAATTTGGAAAAACAAATTACTAAGTTTATTCTTTCAAATGTATATACTAAGGTCTAGTTTATTTTTTCAATACCACCAATATCTGTAATTCTAACTATAGGTTTACCATTTTTACTAGTGCCGATTAAAGCATTTAGTGAGTGTAAATCAAAGTGATATAGACCAAGTTCTTTAAAGATTGTTTGTAAGTATTCCAAAATAGTACATTCTTTCGGTAGAGGATGAAATTCCCCATTTTTATATTTACCTATAGGAGTTTCGCTTCTTTTTATATCTTCAAGTTTTATGCCGGTTTGTTCAAGCAGATCTTGTGCAAATTCTTCTTCATCTTTGTAAGATGTTTTAAATTTAACAATAGGGCTGATGTATTTTGGCGGAGTTTCATATTTGGTTGCTAGGTAGCCAACTTTTGTATCTCCCCAAAAAAATTTTCCCATATGTTCACTCTTGATATGCTCATTCAAATACAAACCATGAGACAATTCAGAAAATTGACCGTTTGTTGTACTCTCAGGGTTTAGTGAATTAATTGGTTTATTAAATTTTTTTATAAAAAGCTTTTCAAGAGTTGGATTCTTACCTTTTTCTCGGAGAACATACCCTCTATTGATGAATTTCCCGTTGACTTTTAACCTTTTAAGGTTAACCGAATTTGTTTCAGGTAAGATTCCAAAGTGTCTAAGTCCTTTGGTTAAAAATCTTGAGGCTTCTCTGATTCGTCTATTTTCTAAATTTGCTCTATGTTGATTATATTCTTTTGAGCCTTTTTGCGCATTATATGGCTTTAGATGTTTTATTGCACTTCTAAACACCAAGAAAATCTTTTTCACAATATTTTTAATTTCTTCTTCAGATTTACCTTTAAGTCTTGCAAGCCAACTGTCTGGGAGTGCTCCTGCTATCCAGTTTGCATCAGGATCTTTTAAAAATTCATCTATGACTTCCTCTTGGCACAAGGTGAATTTTTTACTTAGTTCTTTTGTTACTCCTCGAAAATTAATATTATTATTGTTATTTTGTTGGGGTGTATATTTATAATGATTGATTGTTATCATATTTGTATTAATGTTCCTAAAATTTATTTTTGCTAGTGGTATAAATCTTTTTTTATTTTTCCGAAATCAATTAGTTTAATTAAATTTTCACCGTTAACATTACTGGTTATTATGTAGTTATTATCATTATACATTAAATCATACGGAATTAATTTTTTTTTGCCTAAAATTATTGAAAAATAATTAAAAAGAATTATTTCTTCTGGATATGAATAAAATTTATTTTCATAATCATATCCTATTTTTATTTTGTTATTTTTAATTTCTTCAAAAGTAAATCCATATTTTTTTTGAAGATCTTTTACTAACTCTTTTTCAGATGAATATATTTCTTTGATTTGAATTTTTGAATTACTGTTTGTACTTGGTTTTACATATTCGCTTACCATGTAACCATTTTTCGTATCACTCCAATATGTATGCATCATGTGCTTATTTTTTACTTGGTTATTTATTTGTAAAGCTCTTGCGATTTCTACATATTTCCCATCATGTTCTGTTGCAATAGCATATCTTCTAGGGCTCATATAGTCGAGATTTTTAAATTCTTTGACAAATAAGCTCTTAGCTCCGTTATTACCTTCGATAATATATCCATTTTGGGTATACACAGATTCAGATGTATCAATTTTTTTTATGTTGTAAGATTCTTTCCCTTTCAGTATTCCATACTTTTTTAAAAGTTGATTTAAGTTTTCTGTTGCATTTTTTATATCATTTTCAGCAAGCTTAATTATTTTTGCAAATTGTTTATAAATATTCCTTATTGTAGCTGATTTATCTTCTTTAAATGGAGTTTGGTTTAAATTTTCAATCCAATTTTTAGGTAATTGACCTGCAATTCCATTTTTTTGAGGGTGTTTTTCAAAAACTTTTATAACTTCAACTTCATTAGGGAAGTAATTACGCTTTAATTTTCTCGTAATTCCACCTGAAAAGTTCATGTAATTACTGTGTGATTGATAATCTGTATTAATCATATTTTCAGTAACAATGAAACAAGAAAAATTTTGCTATCACTATTTAACTCTTGAAAATACTTCTACATTAACATCATCAAAAGTATTTGTATTAAAATAAGCGCAAGATGCAACCATAGCTGCATTATCTGTACAGTATTTCATCGGAGGAGCAAATACTGTATATCCTTCATTTTGAAGATCAAATATTTTTTTTCTTATTTCAGAATTTGCAGCTACTCCACCTGCTATTACAACTTGTTTGTATCCACTTTCTTCTAAAGCTTTTTTTAGTTTGTGTAACAATGTAGATGATACAGTTTCTTGAAAACTTGCACAGATATCATTTACCGGTAATTCTTTACCTTCAAATGATTTAACAAGTCTGAGTACAGCAGTTTTTAAGCCACTGAAACTGAAATTTAATTCATCTACTCTTGCTTCAGGAAGTTTGTATGCAAAAGGATTTCCTTCTTGAGCAAGTTTATCTAATCTAGGACCTCCTGGATATGGTAATCCTATCAGTCTTGCTACCTTGTCATAAGCTTCACCTACAGCATCATCGACTGTTTCTCCGATAATTTCTTGTTCAGAATAAGATTTAACATCAATTATTTGAGTATGCCCACCACTTACCAAAAGAGCCATAAATGGAGGCTTCAAATCTGTGTCTATATAATTCCCGCAAAGATGTGCATTTAAATGATTTACTCCAATAAAAGGTTTATCATAAGTTAGAGCAAGTGTTTTTGCTGCATTAAGACCGACAAGTAAACATCCAACGAGTCCAGGTCCTACTGTACCAGCAAATGCTGTTATATCTTCAGGTTTAAGTCCAACATTTTCTTTAGCTTGTCTAAAAGCTTCTTCTATAACAATATTTATAGAATCAAGATGTTCTCTTGCTGCGATTTCTGGGATTACTCCTCCAAATTGAGCATGAGTCTTAATTTGAGAAGCTACAACATTAGCTATTACTTCACGGCCATTTTTTACGATTGCACAAGCAGTCTCATCGCAGCTTGATTCTATAGCCATAATATAATTATCATAATTAGAGTTTGGTCCTATCTCAACAGTTTCTTGTGAGAATAATTTATTTTTTATATTTTTCATAGTATTATTATAATACAAATAGAAAATTAGGGATATAAAAATGAAATTTATAGATAAAAGTAAAATAAGAGTAGTATCAGGCCGTGGTGGCAATGGAATGGTTGCTTGGCGACGTGAAAAATATGTAGATAAAGGTGGCCCAGCTGGAGGCGATGGTGGCCGTGGCGGTGATGTATATTTGGTCGCAGATGAGAATATGTCTACTTTAATGGATTTCAAACATAAATCTGTATTCAAAGCTGAGTGCGGAGAAAATGGTGGAATAAAAAATATGCATGGAGCTTGTGCTAAAGATTTGTATATAAAAGTTCCTTTAGGTACAGTAGTAAAGGATGTAAAGAGTGGAAATATTATTGCAGATTTAACAAAACACGAACAAAAAGCTCTTGTGGCAAAAGGTGGACGAGGTGGTAGAGGAAATGCTCGATTTGCTACTGCTCAAAAGCGTGCTCCTCAATTTTGTGAGCCAGGAGAACCTGGAATTGATAGAGAATTGTTCCTTGAGTTAAAGTTGATAGCTGATGTAGGACTTTTAGGAATGCCTAATGCTGGAAAGTCAACATTGATTAGTAGAATAAGTTCTGCAAAACCTAAAATTGCTGATTATCCTTTTACTACACTGATTCCTAATTTAGGTGTTGTAAAAAAACGTTCTGGTGACGGATATGTTGTAGCAGATATCCCGGGACTTATAGAGGGGGCATCAGAAGGTGTTGGACTAGGGTACGATTTTTTAAGACACGTTGAAAGGTGTCGTTTCTTGGTTCATGTTGTTGATTCTACTGAAGAAAATCCTTTTGAAAATTATAAAAAAATTAATCTTGAATTAGAAAAACATTCTGAACATTTAGCTAATTTGTATCAGTTAGTTGTCTTGAACAAGATTGATTCAATAGATGAAGAAAGAAAAGATGAATTATTTAATCAGTTTAAAGCTGTTTCAAACGATTTATTTATGATTTCAGCGGTAACTGGTGAAAATTTAGATAAATTACTTGATTTTATGGGTAATAAAGTTGACGAAATTCCGAAAGTTGAGACAGAAGTCGTTGTTGAAGAAGATTTAGATGCCTATAATAATGATGATAGTCATTATGATATATTCAAAGTCGCAAAAGATACTTTTATCGTGCAAGGAGGTAAAATTGGAAGACTTGCCGGTGTAACTGATGAGAGAAATTCTGAACAAGTAATTAGGTTACAAAATATTTTAAAAGGAATGGGTGTATTTGATGATTTATCTAAAAAAGGTATAAAGGATGGCGATACAATTATTATTGGTCATTTAGAATTTGTCTTTTATTCTGATGAAATTTACGGGTAATTAGGGGATATTTTTATGCGTGTTAGTTCTGTTTCATATTTCAATAATAAATATTTTCAAAATTCTCTAGGAGCTCAGGCTGTTGTAGATAATGATAAAGTTACACCAGTTCCTGCTAAGGATAAAAATTCTGCTGATACAACCAAATTTTTATTGTATGGTATAGGAGCATTGGCAGTTTTAGGTATTGGATACAAACTTTTGAAAGGGAAAGGGTCTTCAGTTGGAGAGAAATCAGCTAATAAAATGGATAATATAATTCAAAATGAATTATCTCATCCATATAGTAATGCAACGATTTCTAAGTTTTATTCTAAAAACAAGGTAAATTATGGCAAAGTTGTTAAAGAAACTAAAGATAGTGTTATTGAACTAGAAACAAAACCTTTCAGATACTTGCATGATGAACCAGAAAATACTAGTTATGAAAAACTCATCACCATAACAAACAAAAATAACGGAATTACGCGAACATATCAAAATTTTTATAGAAATGGTAAATTATATGAAACCAATTTGTCTGTTGATATTCCAAAGAATGGATCTCATTCAATAATTGATTCTAGGGTAAATTATGCATATGATGATAAAGGTAATTTAGAATTTATTGCAAGACAAATACTTGGTAGAACTGATAATAAAGGTAGTTATCATAATTTTGATATAAATAATAAGACTAAGCCTTTTGAGCCTTTTCCAATTATAGTAAAATCTGTTAAAGAGGATAAAGCGAAAGTTGTTAGTGGAGTTTATACATTCGAGGATTTGTGCGAATATAATTCTGCATTTGATCCGTTAAAATAATTTATAAGATTGATTTTTTTTCATAAATCTAATAGAATTATTTGAAAAAGTTTAGAGGGATATTATGAAGTGTTATAAAGCAAAATGGATATTAACATCGACTGATAAAGTTTTGGAAGATATGGCAATAGTAGTAGATGAGGGAAAAATTATTGATATTATTCCAAATTCTGAGGTCAATTTTGATGAAAAGTACGTAAAGGATTTAGGGAATTCTGTAATTACTCCTGGTTTTATTGATTTGTTTACTCAATATCAGTTTACTGATATCAGAACAGCTAAACCTCAAACTTTAAAAAACAAATTGAAAAGATTTTTCAAGACTCTTTCTCTAACATACAATTTTGTTGGTGTTTCTTCTGATAATTACTCAAGACGTTGGGCAACAATACTTAGAGACTATTTTACTCTAGATAGAAATGAAAAAGTAGAGTCTTTCAAAAATGGTGTAGTTAAATCCATAAAAGCTGGTACAACATGTTTTGCTCAAGTCTCTAAAGAATATAAGTATTTTGAAGTTATTAATAAATTGCCTGTAAAAAATTATTTGTTCTTTGAAGTTTTTGCTGATAGCAAACAAAAAAGTAAGAAAAAATTTAAAGAATTACGAGCAATTATAGAAGACTTAGTTTATCATAAAGGTGAAAATACTCATATTGGTGTAATGTTACATTCTATTTCTGGAGTTCATAAAAAGCTTTGGGAGCTATTTTCTAAATATTGCAGAAAACATAATGTTCTTTTGATGACTCGTTTTTTGGAAGCTCAAGATGAAGTTGATTGGTTAGAGCACGGTTTTTCAGATATTGATTTGTTGCATAAATTTATGGGATTCAAGAAGGTCTCACCGTATGAAAAAGGTCTTACATCTGTAGAATATCTTTCTAATTTGAAAGTTCTAACTAAAAAAATTATCGTAGCAAATGCAAATTATGCAACTGAAGAAGAGCTAGAGCAGCTGGCACAGACCGGTGCGATGTTTGTTTATCAACCAAAATATGATGATGAAATTTGTTCTAAAAAACTCCCTATAGAAACTATCTTGAGATATTTTGATAAAAAATTCGGTTTTTCTTCACAAAGTTTTTGCCCGAACAATGATTTTAGTTTGCTAAAAATTGCTGTTGAAGCAAACAAGGATAATATTCTTGATGTTGAAGAGTTGATAAAATATTTAACTATATATCCTGCAAGAATTCTTAGATTAGATGGATCTATTGGAACAATCGAAAAAGGTAAAGATGCCGATTTTAATGTATTTAAGCTATTTGATGGAGAGTCATACAAAGATATTATAAAACAAGAATTTCCATATGCTACTTATTCTAAGGGACGCAAGCTTGTAAAAAATGGTGAATTGAGGTTCTCTCTATGACAGTAATAAATGAAAAATTTAGTGTGAATACAAAAGGTTTTACTGATATTATTGATGTTACAGAAAAAGTAAAACATGTTGTGTATAAACATAATCTTGAAAGTGCCGTGGTTCATGTATATGTTGCAGGTAGTACTGTTTCTATTACTAATATAGAATATGAACCAGGACTTTTAGTTGATTTGCCAGAAGCACTTGAAAAAATTGCTCCTTTGAATGGTCTATATCATCACGATGATACCTGGCATGATGGGAACGGTTACGCCCATGTAAGGGCTTCTATAGTTGGGAATAATACTATGGTTCCTTTGATTGATGGAGCATTACAGCTTGGACAGTGGCAACAAATTGTTTTAATTGATTTTGATAATAAGTCAAGAACAAGGACTGTCTACGTACAGATCGTTTTCTAATTTAAATTACACACGATTGCATTAGTTTTTTTAATTTGTTATAATAACTATAGCAATCAAGAAAGGAGCTTTTATGAAAGATGTTTGTTGGAATTTCGGGGGGGGGGGCGATTATTTAGCCGCAGAAAGGAATTTTTTAGCCCGTTGTAAAAAAGAAAAAATATGTTATACTAGTGATATGAAACATCACTTTAAAAGCATAAAAAAAGCTTTTACTTTAGCGGAAGTCTTGATTACTTTAGGAGTAATCGGCGTTGTAGCTGCACTAACTTTGCCAAGTTTGATTCAAAGCTATGAGAAGAAAGTAACCGCTACTCGTTTAAAAAAATTCTATTCAACAATGTTGAATGTGATAAAACTGTCAGAGAATGATAATGGAGAGATGTCTACTTGGGAATTTCCTCAACAATCTTATGATCCTTTGATAAATGTTTTCTTTAGAAAATACTATTTACCATATATGAGTGGTTATGATGAGTGTAATGCTGATTGTTTTAATAAGTTAGGTTATTCTTTATCATATCTTTCAGGAACTGTCGATAATGGTGCAGCAGTTGTAAGTTATTTAGTAAAAACCTCAGATGGTATGTATATTTATTTTCTACCTAATCCTAGTTATATATGGATGTATGTTGATATAAATGGATCTAAAAAACCAAATAAAGTTGGTCGTGATATTTTTGTATTTGATATATATGCCTATCCTAGTTATTTAAATAATGCCAATTTTAGATTAAAGTTTTGGAATGCTCATATAAAAGATGATAAGCTTTATTCCGCAGAAGACTATGGATGTAATAAAAGAGCTCCAAAATTCGCTGGTTTTAATTGCGGTGAGGCTATTCTTCGTAATAATTGGGAGATCCCTGATAATTATCCTTGGTAATATAACTTGTTGTAATTTGACTTTCTTCTTGCTAATATAGAGTTATTATACTAGCTAAAAATGGAGGAATTATGACAAAACGTGTATTATTGTGTATTATGGATGGTTGGGGTATAAGCACTTCTCATCCTGAGTATGATGCTACAAAATTGGCAAATCCTGTCAATGTAAATAAGTTGGAACAAGAAGAAAAATTTATTAAAATTCATGCTGATGGTGAATATGTAGGTTTGCCAGCTGGACAAATGGGTAACAGTGAAGTTGGCCACTTGAATTTAGGTGCTGGTAGGATTGTTTATCAAGAACTATCAAAAATTAATAATTCTATAAAAAGTGGTGATTTCTTCCAAAGAAAAGCTTTTTTAGATGCTATTGAAAATGTAAAAAAACATGATAGTGCTTTACATATTTGTGGCTTAGCTTCAGATGGCGGTGTTCACTCAGCTTTGGGACATATATTAGCCCTAATAAAATTGGCTGCTGATAATGGATTGAAAAAGGTTTATGTTCATGCATTTTTAGACGGACGTGATACTCCTCCTCAAAGTGCTATGACATTCTTACAACCTATTGAGGATGAGCTTAAAAAATATGGTCTTCCTCCTATTGCCACTGTATCTGGTAGATATTACGCAATGGATAGAGATAACCGTTGGGATAGAATTGAAAAAGCTTACAATGCTTTGCTTTTAGGTGAAGGAGAAACAGCTCCTACTGCTAAGGTCGCAGTAGAGCAATCATATGCTAAAGGTGAAAATGATGAGTTTGTACTTCCTACAGTAATTGGTGGTGAAGAATCAAGAATTCATGATAATGATTCAATTATTTTCTGGAATTTTAGACCTGATAGAGCTAGAGAATTAACTAAGGCTATTAACTTTGAAGACTTTGACGGATTCGAAAGAAAAGCTGTAAGAAAAAATATTTTCTATGTTTGTATGACTCAATATGATGAAACTTTCACATATCCGGTTGCTTTTGGAAAAGAAAGAATGACTAATATTTTAGGTGACGTATTAGAAGCTAACGGTATCAAACAATTTAGAACTGCCGAAACTGAAAAATATGCGCACGTAACATTCTTCTTTAACGGTGGAGTAGAAGAACCACAGCCTAATGAAACAAGAGTACTTGTTCCATCTCCTAAAGTAGCAACTTACGATTTGCAACCTGAAATGAGTGCAAAAGAAGTTTGTGAAAAAGTATTAGGTGCTATAGATAATCCTGAATACGGATTTATTCTAGTTAACTTTGCTAACCCTGATATGGTTGGACATACAGGAGTTATTGAAGCTGCTGTAAAAGCTGACAAAGTTGTAGATGAATGTGTAGGCAAAATTGCTGAAGCTTGTAAAAAGCAAGGAATTGTTATGTTGTTGACTGCTGATCATGGTAATTCTGAAATGATGGTAAACTATGAAACTGGTAAACCTATGACAGCACATACAACTAATGAAGTTCCTTTTGTATTAATTAATGCTCCAGAAGGAGTTGAGTTAAAAGAAACAGGTGCTTTATGTAATATTGCCCCAACAATCCTTCAATTGTTAGGAATTGAAAAACCTGCAGAAATGGATTGTGAATCATTAATTAAGTAGTAGATAGTAGACTGGACGGAATATGAAAGATAAAAACTTAGATATAGACTTTTCATTTAAAAAGAACAATGTGGACGAATTATTTTTTAATTTGTCAGAAAATCCTGAAGGATTTAAAAATAAAGATTTTCGCTATACTTTGAGTTTAATTTACCAAACTATTGAAGATGAGTTTGAAGGAGTATTCTTAAGTCCTCATACTCCAGCTAGAAATACAAATTTCTATTTGGTAAATGATAAAGATAAACTTTCATTTTTCGTTACACCTACTAACAACTTTGAATATTACCTAAAATCAAAAGGTTCATTGTTCCGTTTTAAATCTCAAGTATTGGGAAATGAAGTGGGTTATGCAATGAGCCTTGATTTGGTAATGGATTATTTTGGCGGTTTTGGAAATATTGTAGATCTTGATGCTCTTACGCCAACATTTATTTATTTGAATAAGCTTACCTACTTTGTAATGAAGCTTATTGAAAAGTTATATTTTATTCCTACAGTAAAAACTCGTAACCAAATGTTCAAGATTGTTTACGAGCCTATAATTAATACGCAACAGTTGGCTAGAATAATTAATCAATTTGAAGAAAATGTTCCTGAAGATTTGTTTATTCAAGGAGAGAAACCGAAAAATTTTGTAACAGACTTTATATATAATTATTTGAATTATGTTATATATAAATTTTTAGGTATCAAGGCATATAAGTTTAAAGATGTTAAGTCTGGTACTTATATGATAAAAGATTTAGAACAGCGTTCTGTTATGCGTGGCGTTGATCTTGCAGAGAATTTTTCTCAGTGGTTTGATGAGTTGTATTTGGGTAAATACGATGTAATTCCTTTCTTCAAAATAGATAGAGTTGAGGATGAACTATTTAGACTTAAAGTTCATATAAAGAATAGAAAAACAGGCGAAGATGTTTTAATCGATAAATTATATACAGATGAAGAGGTATTTGGTGCAAGTTCATCTGACATTGCAAGAATTGTAGAAAAACAATTGAATTACGCAACCCGTTATATGCCTGAATTAGAAGAACTTTTTGAAGATGAAGAAAAGCTTGCGCTTGATTTGAATCTGAATGAAATCTATAAAATTATTACGCAAACAGCTTATTATTTACAGAAGGCTCAAATAGAAGTTGTATTACCACCTGAATTGGTTAATGTGGTAGTTCCAAGAGCTTCTATAAATGCTAAAGTAAAAGCATCTCGTACGCAAGAACTTGCTGATATTTTCAATAACAATTCTTTTTCTAAAATATCTCTTGATGATATAATGGATTTTTCATACGAGATTGCTATTGGAAATGAGAAAATTTCTTTGGAAGAATTTAATAAGCTTGTAGAAGGGCATAATGGACTTATTAAATACAAAAATAAGTATGTTTTGATTGATCAAGATGATACTAAAAAGATTTTTGAACAGGTTGCTAAAGCCAACTTTAAGTCTTTGTCTAGAATGGAATTGATACATGCTGCTATGTCTGGTCAAATAGATCAATATGATTTTGATTATGATGAAGCCTTTGCAAAGATTATTCAAGATTTTAACAAGCCGGTTGAAGTTACTGCTCCTCAAGAACTTAAAGGAGAATTAAGACCATACCAAATGACAGGGCTTAAATGGTTATGGACAAATATATCTAAAGGTTTTGGAGCTTGTATGGCTGATGATATGGGATTGGGTAAAACAATTCAGGTAATCAGCTTGATATTAAAAATGAAAGAAGAAGGAAAACTTGATAAACCTGTACTTGTTATTTGTCCTACAACTTTGATGGGGAACTGGATGAAAGAGTTACAGTTGTTTGCACCTTCTTTAGATGCTGTGATATATCACGGAGCAGAAAGAAAACTTGATGTTAAGCATGATGTAATACTTACTACATATGCAATTATGAGAATAGATGTTGAAGAGTTGAAAAAGCACACTTGGGGAATGATTATTGTTGACGAAGCGCAAAATATCAAAAACCCTGATACAGCACAAACTCTTGCAATCAAAACTCTAAAATCAGATACTAAAATTGCTATGACTGGTACTCCTGTAGAAAATAGATTAACAGAATTGTGGAGTATATTTGATTTTATAAATCACGGATATCTGGGAACTTTAAAGGAATTCCAAAAGAGTTATGCTATTCCTATTGAAAGATTTAAAGAGACTTCACGTGCTGCGAAATTGAAGATGTCTGTATCTCCTTTTGTTCTAAGACGTTTGAAAACTGATAAACATGTAATTACTGATTTGCCTGAAAAAATGGTACTTAATGATTATTGTTACTTATCAAAACCTCAAGCAGTTCTTTATGAAAAGACTTTGAACGAAATGATGGAGAAAATATCAGGATTCACTGGTATTAATAGACGTGGTAATATATTTAAACTTATTACTGCACTTAAGCAAATTTGTAACCATCCATATCAATTCTTAAAAGGTGGTGAAATGAGTAAAGAGCTTTCAGGTAAAATGGATAAATGTATATCAACTGTCCAAAGTATTCTTGATAACAACGAAAAAACTCTTATCTTTACTCAATATAAGGAAATGGGTGATATATTATGTAAGGTTATTGCAGATGAATGTAATACAGAGCCTTTATTCTTCCATGGATCATTAACTGTTCCTCAACGTGAGGAATTGATTAATAAGTTCCAGACAGAAGACGATTCAAAGGTTATGATTCTTTCACTAAAGGCTGGTGGTACAGGGCTTAACCTTACAAGTGCAACAAATGTAATCCATTACGATTTGTGGTGGAATCCTGCAGTAGAAGACCAGGCTACAGATAGAACTTATCGTATTGGTCAAGATAAAAATGTAATGGTACACAGGATGATTACTCTAGGTACTTTTGAAGAAAAAATTGATGAAATGCTAAAAGCTAAAAAAGAATTGGCTGATTTGGCTGTTTATGAAGGTGAAAAGATTATTACAGAACTTTCTGATGACGAAATTTACCAAATCTTTACTCTATCAGCATAATAGACTTGAATTTAATTTTTATTTAAGTTATAATCAGCGTATGCACTAAATACAAGACTAATAAAGGTGGTGAAAGTATACATGGCAGAAGTAAAAGTTGGCGAAAACGAATCAATTGAAAGCGCATTGAGACGTTTTAAGAAAAAGATTCAAAAAGCCGGAATTCTTTCAGAAGTAAAAAAACGTGAAAGATATGAAAAGCCAAGCGTTAAAAGAAAACGTAAATCTGAAGCAGCTCGTAAGAGAAAAGTGTAAGATAATAAATAAATTAAGACTGGTGAAATTAAAAGATTTCACCAGTCTTTTTTATTGATAATTCTTATAATTATATTTTGCCAAAATAATAAAAATTTGTTATAATTATTGAAAGAACGAAAGGAGCTGAGTATGTTGAATAAAGATTGGAATTTCGGGGGGGGGGCGATTATTTAGCCGCTGAAAGAAATTTTTTACCCCATTGTGAAAAAGAAAAAATATGTTATACTAGTGATATGAAAGATCACTTTAAAAGTATTAAAAAAGGTTTTACATTAGCAGAAGTCTTGATTACTTTAGGCGTAATCGGAGTAGTTGCAGCTTTAACTTTGCCTAGTGTAATCGCAAATTATCAAAAAAAAGAGATGGCTATTCGTTTAAAGAAATTTTATTCAACTATGTTGAATGTAATAAAGTTATCAGAAAACGATAATGGTGATATGTATACTTGGGATTTTCCTAAAGATGGATATGATACATCTATTAATACCTTTTTCCAAAAATACTATTTACCTTATATGAATCATTCTCAAGAATGTTATGATGCTAACTGCTTTGTTAAACTCCATTATACTGTAACAATGTTGGCAGGTAATAATCTTGGAGGCTCTGTCTTAGCAAATTATATTGTAACTACATCTGATGGTTCATATATATACTTTTTACCTAATACCCCGAATGGTTACATATGGATGTTTGCTGATATAAATGGAAGAAAAGGCCCTAATAGGATTGGAAGGGATATTTTTGTGTTTGATATATACGCTCATCCTAATCCAAATGATAAAGCTAATTTCCGTTTAAAATTTTGGGGATATTATTTGTCTGATGAGGAACTTAAATCAACGAAAAGTTATGCGTGTAATAAAAATGCTGTTTCTGCTTCCGGTTTTAATTGTGGTGAAATTATTTTACGTAATAATTGGGAAATTCCAGATGATTATCCTTGGTAAATTAAAAGCTTGAGAATATTCTCAAGCTTTTAATTTATCTAATAGTTATTGGATTTTATAAGATTATTTTTTTGTTTCGATATAATTTGTATTTGGTATATATGAACTATCATTGTTAATTTCAATTTTATTAATAATTTTAGCTCGTTTTTTGCGGAATAGCATATCTACAAAAGCTTCTAGTCTTGTGATAAAACCTGCTTCTCCTGTTTGTTCATCTATTGTTAGGTTTAAAAGCGGTTTGTTAAAACGTTTAGCTTTTCTTGTTATGCGTTCAATCATCAAAGAATCAGGTCCGCATCCGAAAGCTGTTACTGTGATAATACCATCTATCTTGTTATCTTTCATAAAATGGCCCGCAGCCCCTGTCATTTCATGCTCATTAGCCCAATACTTTTCTTGTCCTAGAGCTTTTATTCCGTCTTCCATCTGTTCATCAGATAGTTGAAGCTCTGAATAAACCTTTACGTCCATTGCTTCAAGTTTATCAAATATTTTCATTGAAGTTCTTTCATCAAAAATATTATATCCATGGGATATTAGAGCTATAGAAATCGGGAACTCTTTATTTTCATTTTCAATAAACACTTTACCTTGTAGAGCGTAATTCATTGCTTTTTTGTAACTCATTCCTGACTTTGTCATTATATGGAAATTGTTATATGTTCTCCAACCTGCTTTGGAAGCTTTTTTGATTTCTTCCATATCAGTAATTCCAAAAGGAGCAACTGCTTCTGCAAGAAACTCATAAAGTCCTTGATTTTTCTCTGATTTATCCAAAGTAGCTTCAATTAGGGTAAAATCTTTTTTTACGACATTTCTTACCAAGTCAGGTAGCCCTCTGATTTTAGAACAGTTATAAATCTTAGGAGCAATAGATTGTATTGATGGTACAAAAACTTTATCAACACCTTTTTCTATTAAATTCAGAACGTGACCTATGTATACTTTTATAGGTAAACAAGTCTCAGTAACTACAAGAGCAGAGCCTTTAGACATAGTTTGTTTTGTTGTAACATCAGATAGAACTATTTTAATGCCTAGTGCTGTAAAAAATCCGTAATAAAACGGATAATTGTGATAAAAAGACATTGCACGGGGTATCCCGATAGTCATATCATTATTTTGTTTTTTATTATTTTCCACTTTATCCCCTTTGTTCCTTAACGGGTAACTGTTTTTTACTACTGTTATAATACTTCAAAATAAAATATTTTGCTACTTTTTTATTTAAATTTTAATAAATATTTAATATATTTGTTATAATATAAAAAAGACTAAGAGGTGTTTTTATGCCACATTTTTTTGTAAGTTCCAAGGATGTAATTAATAATAGGCTAATAATATCAGATAAGGATACGTACCAACATATTGCAAAATCATTAAGAACTAAAGTTGGAGAAGAACTTTTGTTGATTGATGAAAAGCGTATCCAATATGAAGTAAGTGTTGTAGAAATTACATCTAAAGAAATAGTTGTAAATATTAATAAGTTGTATCCATCTAATCGTTATCTAGACTTTAACCTTTTTTTGGCACAATCTCCGCTTAGAAGTGATGCTCAGTCAACTGTTATTGAAAAAGCGACAGAATTAGGTGTTTGTGGAGTTTTTCCTGTCCTAACAGATAATTGTGCTGTAAAAAAAGATGTGGTATCTAAAAAAGTAGAAAAGTGGCAAAAAATCATGTACGAAGCTTCAAAACAATGTGAAAGAGCATTTATTCCAACATGTTTTGAACCAATTAATACTCTAGAGGATATTTTAAAAAATAAAAAGTTTGATAAAATAATCGCATTTTGTGAAAGACAAACTGATTTGACATTAAGAGAATATGTATCTTATAATGAGATAGCATCCGGTGAAAATTTACTAGTAATTATTGGCCCTGAAGGAGGTTTTTCTCAAAGAGAGTTTCAATTACTTAAAGATTACCAAATCCCAATGTTAACATTAGGTGATTTAATTCTAAAAGCGGAGACAGCTGTTATTGTAGGTTTAGGAAATATTATTTATGAGTTCAACAATTATAGAAAAAATTAAATCTGACGCAATTTTGACTAGAATCGTAGAGTTTTGTAATAATGAGATTTATCTGGTTGGTGGTACTGTCAGGGATTTTTTTCTTGAAAAAGACAGTACAGATAGAGATATTATAGTGATGGATGAAGATGCAAAATCTTTCGCATTAAGGTTATCTGATTATTTGGAAGCTACTTTTGTTCCATTAGATGAAGAAAATAAGATTTATCGATTAGTACTTAAAGATAAGATTAATTATATCGATATCACAAACCCTATAGAGAATTCTTTGGAAAAGGATTTAATGAGAAGGGATTTAACTATCAATGCAATTGCTGTAAATATTCGAACTGGAGAAATTGTTGATATTTCAGGAGGGATAACTGACATAAAAAATAAACAAATTAATTATGTTAATGAGTTAAACTTTGTTGATGATCCTTTACGTTTATTACGTGTTTACAGATTTCAAGCGCTGTTGGGTTTTGATTTGGCTCCAGAAACTATAAATGCTGTATGTAAATATGCTGATTTAATATCAAAACCGGCTGTCGAACGTATTAATTATGAATTAATGTACTTATTTAGTGGAAAATATGCTTATAAGGCTATTGAGAATATGAATAAAACTTGGCTTTTAGAAAAGGTTTTTCCTTTTGTGAAAGAATTAAAGCAAGTTCCTCCTAATTCTCATCATCATTTAGACTTATTTCATCATTCATTGGAAACTGTAAAGCAAATTACAGAGATATATGAGAATGCTTCAGATGAAGTAAAATTGCATTTAAATCGAGTCGATTTTGGAGGTATGCCAAGAATTGCGCATTTAAAACTTGCAGGTTTTATGCATGACATCGGTAAATTTTCTACATGGACAATAGAAGAATCAGGTAGACATCGTTTTATAAAACATGATGATGTAGGTGCTAAATTAGCAATAAAATTTCTAAAAAAAATGGCTTTTTCTAATAAACAAGTTGACTACATATCATCAATGATTAAACATCATATTTATCCATCTAGTGTAATGCAATCTCCACAAATTACTGAAAAAGTGATGATGAGGTATGTTCGAAAAATGGAGGATGATGCTATTGATGCAATTATTCTTGCAAAAGCTGATAGATTGTCTGCTAGAGGTCCGGAAATAACAGATTTAGTTGTTCAACGAAATTTAAATTCTCTTGATATGCTTTTAAAATTCTATTTAGAAGTCAGAGATACTCTAGAGCCTTTACCTAAATTACTTTCAGGCAATGATGTAATGGAAATTTTAAATATTTCTCCATCGAAATCATTGGGGATAATTATGAATGCTTTGCATGAAGCACAATTGTCAGGTGATGTTTTAACAAAAGAACAAGCTATTGAGTTTGTTAAGCATGTAGATTTTTCATAAATACATACTAAATTTTAAATTTTTCCATTATATTAAGCGTATTTGTTACAATTATTTACAAAAATTTTTAAAATATTTTTGATGTATTTCATGTAATTATGTGATTGCTTCTTTTATTTTTAGTTAAAAAATTTGAAAATCCTTTTAATATTTTTCTATTATTAAAAAAAAAAACAAAAATGGCTCTTAATATCTCCTTAACATTTTGGGTTTTACTAGCAATTTTTTATTTTCACGGCTTTTAAATGTTTTGTGGGATTGTTATAATAGCTCTTGTAGTTAAAATCCAGACAGTTTATAAAAAAGAAATTATGATAGAAAAAGTTAGATTAGGTAGTGTAAATAGTTCTTATACCCCTTTTAAAGAAGGAAAAGAAGATTTAAAAAAGAATCAGCCGGCATTTAAAGGTGTTGTCGATGGTTTGATAGCTGGCGTACAGATGTGCGAAAAACACCCTATGGTAAATGTTTCTGTACTTGATTTGTCTACAGCTATTATTCCTCGTACTGTAATTGAAACTTGTGCAGGTTCTAAGAAAAAAGATGAGGACGGTAACACAAAAAGACAATTTAACTTTTATGGTGGTTTTGAGGCTTTTAGGCGTGAAAGCTCAGGTCTTATTATTAACTGTATAATTCCAAGCTTTATTGTAATGGGTGCTGCAAAATTGTTGCAAAGACCTATTCTGGGAGATTTTAAAAATTCAAAGCTAACTAATGTATGGGCAAATAGTGATACTATTGACAAAGTACATGATTTTTATTTGAAAGCTGAAGGTAAAACTCGTCAAGATAGAGTGTACAATACATTGAAAACAATGATAGCATCCATTGAAGGTGTAGATGGTAATGCTGAAAAGGGTGGTATTAAGAAATTTAATGATATGTATTCAGTATTGGATCCTTCAATAAAGAAACTTTCTAATATCATTTGTGCGGATAAGTTTGATGAAAAAGCAGCGAATAAAGTCTATCAAGAAATTGTAGCTAAGACTAATATCTCTGAAAATATTAAATTTGTAAAAGATAAAGGTTATTTTGCAAATTCTTTAGAGTCATTGACTGTAGACGGCAGTAAGTTGCTTCATAATGTTGTAAAAGAAAATATTACTGATCCAAAATTGTTGGAAAGATATTTTTCTAAAGCTAAAACTCTTGTAAATGCAAAAAGTTTAGCAGGATTAGGAATCATTATTCCTTTAGCTATATCAGCTCAACCTATAAATAGATGGATTACAAGAAAGATGTCTGGTAAAAAAGGTGCACCTATTTATAGTGATTTTTCAGATAGAAAAGAAGAACAAGAATTGACTCCAAAACAAAAAAGACAGTTATTAAAGCAAAAATTCATTTCAGTCGGTTCAATGATTGGAGTGGCTGCTTTATCAATGTTTATGGATAGACCAAGTAAAAATCTTTTACAATTCAAAGGTCTTTTCCCTAGTATGGATCAAGCTAGAATAATTTCAACAGCTACATTTGCTAGCAGAATGGCAGCTTCAGAGGATCCGAATGAACTTAGAGAATCAACAATTCGTGATATTGCTACTTTCTCAAGTTTCTATTTCCTAGGCGATTATGCTGCAAAAGGTATAGCTACAGCTATTGAAAAACATAACCCAGAAGCAAGATTGTTGAATAGAATGAAAGAAGTTCCTAAAGATGCTGGTGTATTGAAAAAATTCTGGAATTGGGCAAAACATACTTCTATCAAGTCAACTGATGAATTAGCAACTGTAAAAGATAGAAGATTAAGAACTCTATGTCAAATTGGAAACTTAGCATTTTCACTATTAACTCTAGGTGTTTTTGTTCCATTATATACAAGGACACAAACAAATAAAAAACGTCAACAAGAATTGGCTAAATTAAAAGAAAAACAAACGAATGAACAGTCGAAAAGCATTGATAATAAATTTACATCAAATCTAGTCCAAGGAAATCAAGCATTCAAGACTTTTTTTAATTCGTAGGAGAATACACAAATGATAACTCAACAAATTACACCCCTAAATATAAATAGTAACAATATAAAAACAAAACAACCAAATTTTAAAGGAGCATATGAAGCTACAAATTCGTTGTTAAGATTTTTGGATACTAACCAAGCATGGGGAGCTAATGCTGTTGATGTTGGTTCAATGGTGTTACCAAGGTCTATTACCGATTTCAAAGATCGTGGCCCTCAGGCTGGTGCAGAAACAGCTTTCCGTGAATCTTGCGGTACAATTAACCACGCATCAGTTGGGTTGTATGGAACTTTTGCTGGTTTGGCTCTAGCTACTGCATTTAATAATAAATATGGAGTCAGAGCAGATAAGTTATTTGCTGATAATAATACGATTGATATTTTGGCAAAATATTGGCACGAAGCTCGTAAATCAAGTGATGATAAAACTACTTACGTAAAATCTTTTACTGATAAACTTGCTGAAAATATAAAATTCTTTAATACTGATGTAGATAAAGAAAAGGGAATGGTTTCAATGTCTAAAGAGGCTCAAGAAAAATTCTCTCAAGCTTTATCTGATAAATTGTTAAATAGTAATAGTAAAACAATAGAAAAAGATTTTCATAACTATTTACATACATTGATGACTTCTGATACTGGCGCAGAAACTAGAGTTGTATTAGAAGGCTTTGAAAGAACTGCTGATAATTCTTCAAAAACACTTTTATCAAATATCTATAATGTATCAAAAACATTTATGGAAGATAAAGTTGATAATATTTTCAAAAATTCAAAAATGGTTGATTCTAATGATTTTGTAAATGGTTTGAAGAAACTAAACTTGAAACGTTCAGCATTTGGGCTTGGTATTGCTGCTGCAATAGGTATGTCTGTACAACCATTGAATATGTATATGACAAAGAAAAGAACAGGTAGTGATGGTTTTGTCGGTGTTGCTGGTCGTGAAAAAGATAAGTCTAAAGAATTTAAGGTTCTTAAAACGATTACGGCAATAGGTTTTTCATTAGGTTGTTTGTCAATGATTACAACTAATCCGAAAAAATTCTTGAGCAAAATTCAATTCCAAGGTATGTCACCAACTATTAATCAGTTGAAATTTGTATATGGAATGACTATTGCATCACGTTTGATGGCTGCTCGTGATAAGGATGAATTGAGAGAATCTGCTGTAAAAGATTCTTTAGGATTTTTGAACTTATTAATTTTAGGTGCTTTAGTATCTAAAGGTACAGCGAGATTGCTTGATAAATCTTTAATTAATGTGACAAAAGATAAATCTAAAAACTTCTTTTCTTGGTTAACAAGTTCAAGTTTAAAAACTAGAGATGAAGTATTATTTGAGTCCTTGAAGAAAAGAGGTATAGAAACCGTAAAAGATGGAAAAGCTATTCCATTTAAAGATTTGATCGGTAAAGCTGATGATGCAACTAAGAAAAAATTACGTACATTGAATATTTCTCAAATTGTTGGATATTTATATTCAGGAATAGTGCTTGGTGTTGGTATTCCTAAGTTAAATATTTATATGACAAATAAATCAGAAGCTAAACGTAAAGCTAAGTTAGCAGAAAAGGAAGCAAATACTCCCAAAACTCAAAATATAGACAATAAAGGATATGGATTAATGTTGGATCCTGAAAATCTTGGTTTTCTAAGTAAAAAGATGTAATCATATATAAAAAAACGCTCTAATAAAAGAGCGTTTTTTATTTGTAATTAATGATTTAACTAACTTTTACTATCCCAGTTGAGCATTTGCTCCTGAAGCAACTTCAATAATTTCTTGAGTAATAGCCCACTGTCTTGTCTTATTATAATCAATTGTTAGTGTATGAAGCATTTTTTCTGCGTTTGTAGTAGCTGCGGACATTGCTGTCATACGTGAAGCTAGTTCACTAGCCTGAGCTTCCAATAAAGCTTGGTAAACTATATTGGTAATGTACATAGGTACAATTTTTTGCAAAATACCATGCATATCAGGTTCAAATTCCATCAATGGTTCAGGAATGCCATCGTGATATTTTTCATAATCTTCATTTAGACCTTTTAATGGTAGTACATCCCAACTTTCGGTAAAATAGCTCATCATATTTTTAAATCTGGTTGTAATGATTTCTATTTTATCAATTTTATGACTAACAAAATACTCTGCTATATCTTCAATAATCATCTTTGCGCCTTCTCCAGAAGGAGTATTTGCGACACCCACATAGGTTTTTATAATTTCAGAATTAAATTCTTTGCATTTCCTTTTTAATGCTGCTATTCCTTTTTGACCAACAACAAAAAGGATTGTTTTTATTCCTCTTGAATTGTAGTCTTGAATAGTTGTAAGCGTTTTTCTTACAATATTTGCATTATAAGCCCCTGCTAGACCTTTATTTGAAGTGATAACCAAAAGTCCTACAGCCTTTGTCTCTCTAACTTCAAGTAATTCTGGATAATTATCAATAGCAGATTTTATCTTCAATGTAGTTGAGTTATAGCCATCAACACTGCTCAAAAGCTTTTTAAACATAGCAGTTAATTCTGCAGTAAAAGGTCTTGAAGCTTTTACTGTATTTTCAGCTTTTTTTACTTTAGCTGCAGCTACCATTTTCATCGCGCGCGTAATTTTTTGAGTACTTTTTACGCTTTGTATTCTATCTTTGATATCTTTTAAGTTCGCCATAATTTTATCCGTTATCTAGTCAAGTATTAGTAATATACCAACAAATATGAGTATTATAAGTATGATTCTCCATAACCTCATTTGTTTTGCCTTATTTTTGCAGATAGGATTTTTACAAGTAATTATATCATTTACTTTTTCCATACATTCAAGGCATAGTCCCTTTCCACATACGGAACAAATCCCAAAAGCATCTCTGTCATGATGGTTAAAACACTTCATCTATACTCTCCTTAAAATGTTTGCTTGAATGATATAATACTTTTCTTTAATTCTTCTTTATCATCGTCTGTTAATGCATTACCAGAATTTAATTTCTCAGCCAATTCTGACAAGTTTGAATTAAAGTATACAAACCATTCTTTTTTAAATTTAGCCATATCACTATTAGCTACATCGTCAAGAAGTCCTTCGTTAGCGGCAAATAGGATACTTACTTGTTCAGCAACACTTAAAGGATTGTATTGCGGTTGTTTCAATACTTCAGTAAGTTTTTCACCTCGCAAAAGCTGATTTTTTGTTGCTTGGTCTAAATCTGAAGCAAATTGAGCAAAAGCTGCAAGTTCATTAAACTGAGCTAAATCCAATCTTAGTTTTCCGGCAACTTGTTTTATTGCTTTTGTTTGAGCGGCACCACCTACACGAGATACTGATATACCTGCGTTAATTGCTGGTCTTACACCTGAATTAAATAAATTTGATTCAAGGAATATTTGTCCGTCAGTAATTGAAATTACGTTTGTTGGAATGTATGCTGATACGTCACCGGCTTGTGTTTCTATGATTGGTAATGCAGTAATACTACCTCCGCCTAATTCATCATTCAATTTTACTGCACGTTCAAGTAATCTTGAGTGAAGATAGAATACATCTCCAGGATATGCTTCACGTCCTGGTGGTCTTTTAAGAAGCAAACTCATTGCACGGTACGCCTGTGCGTGTTTACTCAAGTCATCATATACAATAAGAACATCTTTACCTTGTTCCATAAATTCTTCACCTATTGCAACACCTGCAAATGGTGCAATATATTGCAATGGAGCTGATTCATTTGCTGTTGCTGACACGATTATTGAATATTCCATAGCACCGTGTTCTTCAAGAGTTTTTGCAAGTTGAGCAACAGTAGATGCTTTTTGTCCAATTGCAACATATATACAAATAACATTTTGACCTTTTTGGTTAATGATTGTGTCTATTGCAATGGCAGTTTTTCCTGTTTGTCTATCACCAATAATTAATTCACGTTGTCCTCTTCCTATTGGTGTTAAGGCATCTATCGCTGTAAGACCTGTTTGTAGTGGTTGGTGAACTGATTTTCTTGCAACGATACCAGGTGCAACTCTTTCAATAGGTCTTGTTTTTGATGTATCAATTTCACCTTTACCATCAATCGGTTTACCTGTTGGGTCAATAATTCTTCCAATCAAGCTATCCCCAACAGGAACAGAAGCAATTCTACCTGTAGTTTTTACAGTCATTCCTTCTTTAATCTGAGTATATTCTCCAAGAATTACAGCACCTACATTATCTTCATCTAAGTTTAGTGTAATTCCCAAAGTTCCTCTACCATCTTCAAAAATTACAAGCTCATTTGACATTACATTTCTGAGCCCATAAATTCTTGCAATTCCGTCACCTACTTCTATTACTGTGCCGGTATTCGCAACTTCTGTTTGAAGGTCATAATTTTCTATTTTGTTTTTAATTATTGAACTAATTTCATCCGGTTTAATAAGTGCCATATTAGTTTCCTTACCTTTCCACCTTATAGTGATAGATTTTTACTTAAACTTTCCAGTTTATTTTTAAGACTTGAATCAATTACATCGTCATCAATTTTTATAACAAGTCCGCCAATAATATCATTATTTACTTCCCATGTTGGGACTATATTTTTTTGTAATTTTGTATGAAGCTTTTCAGTAATTCTTTGTTTTGTTTCATCAGACAATGATATTGCAGATGTAACTTCTACTCGCTGGATATTATTTATTTTATCAAGTTCTACTTTGTATGCTTCAATAATTTCATTGAATTCCTTAAATCTTTTTTTATCTATTAAAATCTTAATAAAATCAATTATTTTGATATCAATTTGGTCTTTAAATACTTCATCAATTATTGAGTATTTTGTTTCGTTTGAAATAGCAGGATTGTTTAGCACTTCTACTAGATCTTGTGAGCTTGCAAATATCTGTTGCGCTATTTCCAAATTTTTGAATATAGCATCATAAGATATAACATTGTCTTTCCCTAGTTTTACAAGTGCATCAGCATAATTTTTTGATGATAATGATATTTGAGTCATATGCATTTTACAATTTTATCCTATCTATTTCGTCTATACTTTCGTTAATAAATTTTTCATGTAGTTGTGGATTATTAGCCAAAATATTTTGAACTTGTTTTACTGCAAGTTCAACAGAAGCTTTTACTGTTTTTTTTGTTAAATTTGCAGACAGAGTCTTTTCTTCTGTATCAATAACTTTTTCAATATTATTTTCAATCTGTTTAATTTTTAGTTCAGTATCTTTAAATATTTTTTCTGCCAAATCTTGACCATGACTCTCTGCTTGTTTTAATCTGTTTTTGATTTCTGTGTCAAGATTTTTTACTTGATCTTTTGCATCATCAAGGATTTTTGAAGCGGATTCCTTTTCAGACTTGGAATTTTCGATTTTATCAATAATGTTATTTTTCATAACATTTAAAGATTCTTTGAGATTTATTTTTTTTATAATCCAAGATAGTAGTAGCACCATAACTATAAAGTTAAATGCGTTACTGTGTACAATAAAATTCCATATGTCTAAAATATTTTTCATATTAGTTCATTATCCTATCAACTACATCATAATTAATATCATTTATTGGAAAATTTTCTCCTAAAATTTTAGATGAAATATTTTCCGCCAAATCTTTAACGTTTGATTTTAGTTCATTTTTAGTGGAATTTGCTTCTTGAGAAAGATTTTGTTTGGCAAGATTAATTTTGTTTTTAGCTAATTCTTTTGCTTCTTCTGTTTGTTTTAGAGATTTTTCATTAGCCTGATTAATCTTATCTGAAACAATTTTTCTTGATTCTCCAAGGGTATTTTTCAAACGTTCATCTTTCTCAAGAAGAATAGAATCTGCTTGATTCTTAGAATTTTTCGCATCATTATAATTGTCATCGATAAATTTTTGTCTTTTTTCAATGACTTCCAAAATTGGTTTGTAAAATATCCAATTCATAATTAATATGAATATTACAAAACTAATCATTGCTATTAAAAATGTTGCGTTAAATTCTAACATAATTCCCTCTATAAAACTTTCTTATGCAAAAATCAATAACATAGCTACAAGTAATGCATAAATAGCTGTTGCTTCTGCAAGACCTGCACCGATAATGAAGTTTTTGAATGCTTCATCTTTAATTTCAGGTTGTCTAGCAATTGCATCTAGTACACCTTTAGTAGCGATACCAAGACCAAGACCTCCGCCGATTGCACCGAAACCGATTGCAATACCTGCGCCTAGTTTTGCTAAATCTAACCCTGCTAATTGTTCTACTGCCATAATTTTCTCCTTTTATTACTCTACTCTTCTTTTATAGCCATTGATATGTAAGTTGTTGAAAGAAGTGTAAATACTAACGCTTGTATTAGTGCTACAAATAATTCAAACAACATAAATGGAAGTGGTGCAAAATATGCAACCATTCCAACTATTGTAAATACAAGTACCTCTCCTGCAAATATGTTTGCAAAAAGTCGAAGTGCTAAAGAAAAAGGTCTTACAAACAATTCCAAAGTATCGACCAATGTAATAATTATTCCATCAATACTAAATCCATGTACAAAAAAGTGGAATCCTTTTTTCTTAACACCATAATAAATATAATAAATAGATACAACAATCGCCATTGCTGCAGTTAAATTTATATCATTAGTAGGAGCCGCCAATTCACCTGTCTTAAGGTGAATTAAATGCCAAGGAAGCTGACCTGCCAAATTGGCTGTTAGAATAAACATAAATAAGGTCAAAATAAGAGGCAGATGTTTTTTTGATTCATCTTCACCCATACTTGCCTTAGCTATACCTGAAAAATAATTAATAATACCTTCAGCTACAGCTTGCATTTTTGTTGGAACAATTGATACCTTCCTAGTTGTTATAAATGCAATTATTATTAATAAAAACATAGTAAACCACATTGTAATAAGGGTATCCATGTTCATTTTTATAGCATGTCCGGCTAAATTTAATGTATAAACCCAATGTTCCATTTTAAACTCTCCCTTGCGAGTCTATTTTAACTCGTAAAAAAAAAATCGCAAATTTTTTTTATTTGTAATAAAATTATCCTCGTAAAATATTTATGGGGTTGTATGGAGTACCTTTTTTTTGAAGAAATAGATTCAACTAATTTATACGCAAAAAGTAATCTGGATAAATTAGCAGATCGTACTATTGTGCATGCTGCAAAACAAAATTCCGGCAGGGGAAGATTGCAAAGAAGTTGGATTGATTTAGGCGGTGCAAATCTATTTGTGTCTTTTGTGCTAAAACCGTCTGAAGAATTTAGATCGGTCTATTCTAATTTGACTCAGTACCTATCTGTTGTTCTTTGTAAAATTTTTGAAGATTATGGATTAACTCCTAGCATAAAATGGCCAAATGATGTACTTATAGATGGTAAAAAAATTTCAGGAATTCTTTCAGAATCAGTAGTATGTGGTAATAAATTTAAAGGCTTAGTTATTGGTGTGGGGGTGAATCTTAATGCTTCTAGTGAAAATTTTTCTCTTGTAGATAAAGAAATTACTTCATTAAATTTAGAAGTAGGGGAAGACATCGATTTAAAAATTTTTCTTAATAGGTTGACAGATTTATTCTTTAAGGATTATGATAAATTTCTAGAGCAGGGGTTTAGAATGATATCAAAAGATTATATAAGTCGTGCAAATTTTATTGGTAATCAAATTTCTGTTCAAGTGTTTAATGAGAAAGTTTCTGGATACGCTAAAAATATAAATGAAGATGGTGAACTTGTAATATCAAGAAATGGCAATGATATAGTGTTAACAATGGGAGATATATTATGAGTGAAAATTTGTTAATAGGTCTTGAGCTTTTAGTCCTTGGAATGGGATTTGTTTTGGCCTTTTTGTGTATATTGGTCGGAGCTATGTATGTTATGTCCATGGTTGTTGGATATTTGAATAAAATTTTTCCTGAAGCTGTAGAAGTTGTTGAACGAAAATCTAAAAAAGTTGCTTCTTCAGAAGATGATTTAATTGCAGTAGCTTTAGCTGCTATTGTTTCAAAAAAATAGTGTTTATTAATATTTTGTTTTATAGAAAGGATTACGATTATGACTAAAAAATTGATTAAGGTCATGGATACTTCTTTTAGAGACGGTTTCCAATCAGTTTATGGGGCGAGAGTTTTTGTAGATGATTTCATTCCTGCGCTTCAGGCTGCAGTGAATGCTGGAATAAAGCATTTTGAAGTAGCAGGTGGAGCAAGGTTCCAATCTCCGATTTTCTATTGTAATGAAAATGCATTTGATACTATGGACAAAATAAGGGAGGCAGTAGGACCTGATATCAATTTGCAATCGTTAGCACGTGGGGTAAATGTTGTAGGACTGGATTCTCAGCCTAGAGATATAATTAATTTACATGCTAAGATGTTTAAAAAGCATGGGGTTACTACTGTAAGAAACTTTGATGCATTAAATGATGTAAATAACCTAATTTATTCTGCTCAATGCATTAAAGATAATGGTCTTAATCATGAAGTAACAATAACAATGATGGAACTACCTATAGGATGTAGTGGGGCTCATGATGTTGAATTTTATATTCAAGTTTTAAGAAATATTTTAGATGCTGGAATTCCTTTTGATAGTTTAGCATTTAAAGATGCTTCTGGTACTTCTAATCCTAGAAAGGTCTATGAAACAATAAAGCGTACCCGTGAAATATTAGGTTCTGACGCTCATATCAGATTCCATTCTCATGAGACAGCTGGTACAGGTCTTGCTGCTTATCTAGCTGCATTGGACGGTGGCGCTGATGGTATTGATTTGGCTATGAAGCCGGTATCAGGCGGTACTGCTCAGCCTGATATTGTATCTATGTGGCACGCACTTAAGGGAACTGATTATGACTTAGGAATTGATGTAGAAAAAATTCTTGAAACTGAAGAAATATTTAAAGAATGCATGAAAGATTATTTCTTACCACCTGAAGCTTTAGCAGTAAATCCTATGATTATTCAATCTCCGCTCCCTGGCGGAGCATTGACCGCTAATACACAAATGTTACGTGATAACAATTTGATGGATAAATATCCTGAAATTGTAGCTGCAATGAAAGAAGTTGTCGAAAAAGGCGGTTTTGGTACATCAGTGACTCCGGTATCTCAGTTTTATTTTCAACAAGCTTTTAACAATGTAATTCATGGCCCTTGGCAAAAAATTGCAGAAGGATATGGAGAAATGGTTTTGGGTTACTTTGGAAAAACTCCGTGTGAACCGGATGCTGATGTTGTAAAAATAGCATCAGAACAGTTAAATCTTCAGCCAACAAGTGAAAAAGTTGTAGATCTAAATGATAAGGATCCTGCAAAAGGTATAGAACCTGCTAAAAAACGTCTAGAAGAAGCAGGATTGCCTGTTAATGATGAAAATATATTTATTTCAGCTGCTTGTAAAGAAAAAGGTATTTTATTCTTGCAAGGTAAGGGAACAATTGGGGTTAGAAAATGTGAAAAGAATGATACAACTCCATCTGTTGATAAAGGTACTAATGAATATACAGTGACTGTAAATGGTAAAAAGTTTGCAATTACTCTTGATGGGCAAAATGCTAAAGTTAATGGAAAAGATTATGAGTTCTCAGTTAAATCTGGTATTGAGCACAGTGTAAATTCAGGAGAAGGAATTCCTGTAAATGCTGCATTACCTGGGGTAGTGTTAAAAGTTTTAGTTTCAGAAGGAGACTCTATAGCAGAAGGTGATGTGATTGCGGTAGTTGAGTCAATGAAAATGGAAACTGAAATTAAATCACCAAAAGCTGGCGTTGTAAAAGAAATTGAAATTGAAGTCGGTGGAAAAGTTAAAACCGGTGATACAATTGTTGTTATTGGATAATTGTTAATTGAAATTTAAAAAGGAAAGAAGATATGAATTTAGCAGAAAGTTTAATAAAATTATGGCAGTCAACAGGGATTGCGAATTTTGTTCAGCCGGTGGATCCGAACATTACAAATGGATTTGAACAGTTTTTGCATCAGTTTGGTTCGCCTATTATGCTTATTATTTGTTTGTTTTTATTATGGTTAGGTATAAAAAAACAGTACGAACCTTTATTACTTGTTCCGATTGCATTTGGAGGGTTGTTGTCTAATATTCCGGTTGCTGATATTGCAGGACCGCATGGATTTTTAGGAATTATTTATGAAATAGGAATTCATAGTGGATTATTCCCGCTAATAATCTTTATGGGTGTCGGAGCTATGACTGATTTTGGTCCGTTAATTGCAAATCCTAAAACTGCTTTATTAGGTGGTGCAGCTCAATTTGGTATTTTTGGAGCATTGTTACTTGCATTTTGTGTTTTTGGATTCACTTTGCCTCAAGCTGGTGCAATTGGTATCATTGGTGGTGCTGATGGACCGACATCAATATATGTTACAACTAAACTTGCTCCAGAATTATTGGGAGCAATCGCGGTTGCCGCATACTCTTATATGGCTTTAGTTCCTGTAATTCAACCTCCTATAATGAAACTTCTTACAACTAAAGAGGAAAGACAAATTGAAATGAAACAACTTAGAGAAGTTTCAAAAAGAGAAAAAATTGTATTTCCTTTAGTTGTTTTATTTTTATGCATAATATTTTTACCAGATGCATGTCCATTGATCGGTGCTTTAACTTTTGGTAATTTGTGTAAAGAATGTGGTGTTGTAGATAGACTTTCAGATACGATGCAGAATGCTTTAATTAATATTACAACGATATTCTTAGGGCTATCTGTTGGATCAAAATTATCTGCAGATCAATTTTTAACAGTTCAAACTTTATTTATTTTATTATTAGGAATTCTTGCATTTTCATTTGCAACAGGGGCGGGTGTTTTATTTGCTAAATTTATGAATTTATTCTCCAAAAATAAAATCAATCCGCTTATTGGTTCTGCAGGTGTATCAGCTGTTCCTATGGCTGCAAGAGTGTCGAATAAAGTCGGTTTGGAAGCTAATCCTCAAAACTTCTTGTTAATGCACGCTATGGGACCAAATGTAGCAGGTGTTATCGGGTCTGCTGTAGCAGCTGGTATTTTACTTGCTCTTTGTAAATAGGCGTAACGATAATAAATTTTTTATAAATAAAAGAGCTTCGAAAAAAGAAGCTCTTTTATGCTTTTATATCAATCGTTTCACCATATTTTTGAATATAAGGTTCTACAAAATCTGATAGTTCTTTTTTTGATATTTTAGGATTTTCTTTTATATGTTCTGATATTGTACTTATATCTTTGCTAAGTTGTGGATATTGAGAATTAACAAGTTCTTTAATTTGACCTGCGTAATATTTATATCCTCTATATCTACCTATTGGTTTTTGGTTTGGATACACAGATTTTACAACATTTACTACAGAGTCTATTCCTTCACTTTGAAAGTTTTTTTGTAGTACAGTTTCCATTAATTCTCTTGTTTTAGTTAAATTTCCAAATGATGTTTTATTTATATTATTTACTTTCATATTTGTATTAAACGATAAACATAGATTTTTTTCACATTTTGTTATAAAATATAAAGCAGGAGGAGTGGTATGTTTAGAATTGCAATTTTAGGCTCAGCAAGTGGGCAAAATTTGGAAGCAATTTATAATTATTTCAAACAAAAGGATGTTGAAATTACAGCATTGTCAGATATAGAAAATTCTGACTTTTTGTATAAAGCAAAAGAGCTAGGTGTGAGCTATAAATATCTTCCATATGAAATGAATTTTGAGTATTTTTCATCTCATGATTTTAATTTAATAGCTTTATCAGATTATAGAAGACAATTGCAAAATAACGTATTAGAATTAGGTAAATTTATTCATGTACATCCTTCTTTATTGCCTGCTTTTAAAGGTCCGGATGCTATAAACCGTGCATTTTCATCTGGTGTCAAGGTCTCAGGTGTTACTGTACATTGGGTAAATGAGGATTTAGACGGTGGTAAAATAATTGCACAATATCCGGTTCTTATTGGAAATTTAACACATTTTGATGAATATGAAAAAGAAATACACCAATTAGAAGACTTATTATACCCTATAGTAATTGATAAAATTCTTAAAGATGAAGTTTTTGATTTTCAAGACTTGCTAAGTTCTAATTGTTCTAATTCTTCTAGTTGCGGAGGCTGTGGCAGATGTAATTAAGTTTGTTAAATTTTATTTTATTTTTGCATGTATAGCTAAAATATTTTATAATTTAACAAGAAATAGTTTGAAAAGGATTTTGGATATGTCAATAGATGATGCATTGGTTATGATTTTAGCGGGTGGAGAGGGGAAAAGATTGTTACCCTTAACCAAGGAAAGGGCTAAACCTGCAGTACCTTTTGGTGGCAGATACAGAATTATTGATTTCGTGTTGAATAATTTTATAAATTCAGGTTTTTATAAGATTAAAGTTTTAACTCAATACAAATCAGATTCATTAAATAAGCATATAACAAGAGGTTGGGCGCTATCTCCATTTTTAAATCAATATGTTGATTTAGCTCCTGCGCAGATGAGAACAGGTCAGGATTGGTATCGTGGAACTGCTGATGCTATTTATCAAAATGTTTTTCATATAACTGACGAAGATCCTGATTATGTTTGTATTTTTGGAGGCGATCACATTTATAAAATGGACGTTTCACAGATGTTGGATTTTCACAAAGAAAAAGGTGCTGATTTATCCATTTCTGCAATTCCTATTCCAATAGAAGAGGCTCATGAATTTGGAATTATTGAGGTAGATGATGATTGGCGTTTGATAAATTTTGTTGAAAAGCCAAAAGATAGACCAAAATCAATTCCTGGGAATCCGAATATGTGTCTTGCTTCTATGGGCAATTATATTTTTAATAAAGCAGCCTTGTTAGATGCACTAGATCGTGATGAACAGATTCAAGAATCAAGTCATGATTTTGGGAAAAATGTTATTCCTATGCTTTTAAATGAAGGTAAAAGGATTTTTATATACAATTTTGCTAACAATACTTTTCCAGGAATGACAGATACAGAACGTGGATACTGGAGAGATGTTGGAAGTATTGATGCATATTGGCAAGCAAATATGGATCTATTGAATTATAATCCTGAATTAAATTTGTATTCAAAGGAATGGCCGTTAAGGACTTACAATCATAACTATCCTCCTGCCAAATTTGTATGGGAAGAAGGAGATAGAGTTGGTATGGCTACTAACTCTATGGTTTCAGAAGGTTGTATAGTCTCAGGTGGAGGACTTTCGAGATGTGTGCTTTCTCCAAAGGTTAGAATTAACAGTTATTCTCAAGTTACTGATAGCATTATTATGGAGAATGTAGATATAGGACGTTATTCTCAAATTAGAAAGGCTATTATTGACAAGAATGTTGTGATACCTCCTAATACAAGAATAGGCTTTGACCGTGAGGAAGATTTAAGTCGAGGTTTCCATGTTTCAGAAGGCGGGGTAACAGTCGTACCTAAGGGTGCTAAATTGTAGTTTCCCTATTTACAAAAAACTATACCTGTAGTACAATACAAAAGCTGATTAGGTTTGTAAATATTTATTAAATTGTATCGATGTTATAGCAATTTTAGAGCTTTACAGACTTTACTTTTGTGGGTGGAAATATGTCAGGTATAAGCTTTTTTAAACCAATTATTACTCCAATAAAATCAATGTATAATCGTTTACCTTCAATGGAGGTTAAAAAAGATAAAATCATTGATTCAGTTGCTTATATCGGTAGAAAATGGTCATCTCCACAACAGCGTGTTGTTATGGGTGCCACTGCTATATTTATGCAGCCTTTTATTGACTATCATAATAAAGCTGTTGATGAAAAAACACGAAAAGTTTCTGTTGCAAGAACTATTGCAAAAATTGTTGCCGGAACATTGACAGGTTATGCTGTAAGGTACGCTTGTATCAAGGGAATTGCTGCCACATCTAAAACACTTGCGGAAATACCTAAAAATGCATCACCAATGCAAAAAAAGTTAAGACAATTATTTACGCCTAAAAATCTTGATCCGGCTAATAAAGATGCATTTGCTCAATACAGGAATGCTATGGGGACTATTGTCTCTTTAGTTGTGATGTTATTTACAAATTTTGCAATAGATGCTCCTTTAACAAAATTTTTAACTAATAAACTTATAAAATATCAGCAAGAGAAAGGAGAAATTAAATAATGTTTTCTCCTTCTAAAATGTGGAATAGTGCAAAATCAACAATTTATAAAAATTATGGTGAAAATCCAGGTACTATGCTTGTGCATACAGGTGTGATCGGTTGGATTTTGTCATCTGCTGCTCAAATCAGTGCGGTATTATTGAATGATAAAATTTCATCTGAGCAAAAAGTATTTTTAATTCCTCAGGAAGTTGCTGATGCTGCGGTAAATATATTATCTTTTTATACGTTTACAAATGGTGTAAAACATATTGGTTCAAAACTTACCAAAACAGCTAAATGGAGAACTGCTGAGATTACTGAGTTACTTAAAAAGAATGGTCATATTCTTGAAAAAGGACAAAGTCGTGTAAAAGGAAAAGTTTATGCTGGAGATTGGAACTTTGATATTACAAAGCTCCCAAATTACAATGCAGATATTGCAGGAAAGTTTAAACCATTTAAGAATGGTGCAGAAGTAATTACAGGACTTATTGGATCAATTATATCAAGTAACTTAATCACTCCAATTGCAAGAAATAAATATGCTGCGATAAAACAGAAACAAGCTCTAAATTCTCCAAACGCTAATGATGGGAAAGCTTCAACTCCTCAGGTAAGAGGAATTTCTATGCTTGATTATCAGAAAATTGCATCTATTAAGTATCATTCTGGTAGTTCTTTAAAGATATAATATTCCTATTATTCCTGCAACTATGCAGATTATTAGTGCGCTAAATATTGCTATAATTCCAAATATAGGTTCTTTTTCGTAACAATTAGCATTATCATTTTGTAGTTTGTTCATTATGCATTTTGTATAATCTTCTTTTGAATCATTTTTTGTTTTCTCAAAAGAATTATGTAAAAGTCTTTTGAAGGTGTACATTTCTTCTAGATCTTTTCTTGCAAGTGGATTTGATATTGTTATTTTTTTTATTTTTATATTTTCATCATCATCTAATTCATTGTCAATATAAGCAGAAAGATTTGATTTAAACTCTTCATATTGTTTTGTTATATAGATTGATTGATTTTCTGCATTTTGTTCTTTGTTTATATTTCTTTGGATTGCTGCGTATTTTTTTATGATTTTTTTCATAGTTTCGTATTTTTCACGGCAAGCAGGACAGACTTCTAGATGTTGTTCAACATATTTTGATAATTTTTCACTAAGTTTATCTTCTATATAAAAAGCCATTAAAGCTCCTACCTGTTCACATGTTAATTGATATTGCATTTTTACTCCTTTATATGTAAGATTTTAGACCTTCTTGTAGTTTTCCCCTTGCTCTTGCAATTCTTGATTTTACTGTTCCTATAGTTGTATTTGTTGCTTCTGCAATTTCTTCATAAGAAAGACCTTGCAGCTCCCGTAGAATAATTACAATTCTAAATTGCTCTGGAAGATCTAATATTGCATTTTTTATAACTTTACCAAGTTCTTGAGACACACACTTTTCGTGTGGTTTACATTTTTTATCTAATAATTGAAATTTTATTGGTGTATTTAGAATTTCTTCATTATCTTCGTGATCAATTGATATTATATTGGGCTTTTTTTGATTTTTCCTAAGTTCATCATAGAATAAGTTGGTAATAATTTGATTTAGCCAACTTTTAAAATTTTTAGGATTTTTAAGGTTATGTATATTTTTTGCAACTCTAAGAAGTGCTTCTTGTGTAAGATCAGAAACATTTTCATTTTTAGAGCAAAGATATGAAAAAGCTGCAAAAATATTTTTTTGTTCACGTCTTATTAATTCTTCCAGAGCGACAAAATCGTTTTGCTGTGAAAGTACTACAAGTTCTTCTAAAGACATTTTTTTGTACTGAGATTTGCCAGACATATTATATCTCCTTATTGTCTATACTAAGGAATATGCAGGCATAATTGTCTATACTCTAATATATAATCGATAGAGTATATTTTTTTTTATATAATAATAAATATTTTATTATTCAGCACTAATATATCCATTCAAAGCAGTATATGCTGCTACATATGGAGATGCAAGGTAAATAAATCCTTTTGTGTTACCCATTCGGCCTTGAAAGTTTCTATTTTGTGTTGCAAGACATACCTCACCATCTGCAAGAGTTCCAGCGTGTACTCCGACACAAGGTCCGCATCCAGGAGGTAAAATTGTTGCATTAGCTTCTACAAAAGTTTCGATTAAGCCTTCTTTCAATGCTTGAATGTAAACATCTTTAGATGCCGGACAAATCAACATTCTAACATCTTTATGAACTTTTTTACCTTTAAGAATTTTCTCTACAATTCTTAAATCTTCAATTCTTCCGTTTGTGCAAGTTCCGACAAATACTTGATCAACTTTTATATTTTTCAATTCATCTACCGTTTTAGTATTATCTACTGTGTGAGGACAAGATACTGTATGAGGAACGTCTTCTGCATTAATCTTAATAACCCTTTCATATACAGCATCTTCATCAGCTTTTAGAGGGATAAATTTATCCTCACGACCTCTTGATTTAAGAAATTCTTTAGTTTTATTGTCGGACTCAAATAAGCCGGCTTTTGCACCTGCTTCTACAGCCATATTGGCGAGCGTAAAACGTTCGGACATTTCCATATTTTCAATGGTATCACCGCAGAATTCAAGAGCTTTGTATGTAGCCCCATCTGCACCAATAAGACCGATTAAGTGAAGCATTAAATCTTTAGAAGTAATGCCTGGTCTAAATTTACCTGTGACTTCAATTTTAAAAGTTCCAGGAACTTTTAGCCAGGTTTGTCCAAGTCCCATAGCAACTGCTATGTCTGTTGAGCCCATGCCTGTAGCAAAAGCTCCTAAAGCTCCTGAAGTACATGTATGAGAATCAGCTCCAACGAGTATTTCTCCAGGGTTGACAAATGTTTCAACCAGTCTTTGGTGACATACTCCAGCTCCTACATCAGAAAGAACTGCTCCGTATTCTTTTGAAAAATCCCTTAGGACTGTATGGGTATTGGATAACTCTTTTCTAGGACTAGGAGAAGCATGGTCAATAAATAAAATAGTTCTTTCAGGGTTATTTAGTTTTGGTAGTCCAAGTTTTTTAAATTCTTGCACCGTAAGCGGTCCGGTACCATCTTGAACTGCTGTAACATCAACATTTGCAATAACTAATTCTCCTGCTTTTACAGATTTATTTGTATGTTTTGATATTATTTTTTCTGCTAAAGTTTGTCCCATAACATATTCTCCTTATATCCATTATTATTTTAGCATGAACAATTCTCTTGGCTATTTTGATAATCCTTGCAAACATCCACCCAAGATAGTGAGTTCGATAAATCCTCAAGTTCTTTACAAGAGAGTTTTATTGCAGAATTCTTACTTCCGCAAGCAGGATATACATAATCATATTTTTGTAAAGATTTATCAAGATAAATTTTTACATTTTTATTTTCGATTGCAAAAGGACACACTCCTCCTATTTCATGACCAATTAAAATTTCTACTTCTTCGGCAGAAAGCATTTTAGCCTTTAGATGAAAAGTGTTTCTATATTTTTTATTATCAATCCTAGCCATTCCAGATGTAACTATTATAATTGCCCCATCTTGAGTCTTAAACGAAAGTGTCTTCGCTATTTTATCAGGTTCAACTCCAAGAGCTTTTGAAGCTAATTCAACAGTGGCAGTGGATGTATTCAGTATGATAATATCTTTGTCTTTATTAAATTGTTTCAGGTATTCTTTAACTTTATCAAGTGACATTTTATATTATCCTATGAGGTTTTGTAAGTAGATGTGCATCAACTCTTTCTTTGATAGCTCCTTGTGGCTCATAGTATGGAGATACAGTCATTATTTTTGCTGCTACATCAGGATAATAGTATATAAACCTTAATTCACTTGATGTAAGAGGTTTTTGAGTATGAACGTTCGCATAACGTGCTAGTTCAAGAATGTTACGTGCTTCATGTTCATCTTTAAATTCTAATTCAAGGTTATCATAAACGTTTCTGAAACCTTTAATACCTCCATATTCCCCTGTAGTAATCATTCTTCCAGTTTCAATAATTTCAGGTTCACCTCTGCCAAGTTCTTCAAAATCGTATAATTCGTAATTTCTTCTATCTTTTAAAGCTCCATCTGCATGAATTCCAGATTCATGAGCAAAAGCATTGTCACCTACCGCTGGTTGGTTGATTGGGATAGGTACACCAAAAGCATATGATGTGTATTTCGCAAGCTTCCATGCTTTGCTTAAATCAATATTTGGGTCAATGTTGTATTTGTTACTAAATCCTGCAGACTTTAAAATAGCAAGTAGGCAAGATACCAAATCAGCATTTCCAGCTCTTTCTCCCATTCCGTTTATTGCTGTATTTATATATGCATCAACTCCTGCATCAATAGCTGCCTTAGCACCCATTACAGAACATGCAACTGCCATGCCAAGATCATTATGGTAATGGAGTTCTATGGGCATTTGTGTTTCTTTAGCAATTTTAAAAATTCTGTCATAAGTTGTCTTTGGATCTTCATATCCTAGTGTATCACAGTATCTAAAGCGTGAAGCACCTGCTTTTTTAGCTTCTTTTGCATATTTAATCAAAAAGTCTATATCACTTCTTGAGGCATCTTCAGCATTGACGCCTATAATTTCAGCTCCTTTAGATTGAGCGCATTCTACTGCTTCACAAGTCATTTTAATAATGTCATTACTAGTTTTTTTGCCCATGTATTTCCCTACAATCATTTGTTCTGAAGTTGATTGAGAAAGATTTACATTTTTAAGTTTTGGAACATTTGAAAATGATGTTTCTACATCTTCTGCAATACCTCGCATCCAGCCTGACAATTTTGTTCTAGAAATTACTCCATGCTCTACTAATTCAAGGTTGCCGTTAAGATAGTTTATTTCGTGTTTTGTAGTTGGAAATCCAAATTCTGATTGAGTAATCCCCATATCATCAAGCATTAGGTTAATAATTGTTTTTTGCAGTTTAGCAAGTCCTAAACGTGATGTTTGAACCCCATCTCTGTTTGTTACATCGACAAAATAGATTTTGTTTTCTTTCATATTGACTCCTTGAATATAGTACACATATATGTTTTTTTTATTTCTACTGATTAATAACTTGCATTTTGACACTAAATTATTTACAATGTTAGTATGGTACTTTTTGGAAGTTCTGTCAAGAACTTAAAATAATAGATTATGACTATAACAAAACAACTGGAAAAAAAGATTAATAAAGAATATAAAACTGGAAATGTAAAAAATGCTATTGAGCTTTGCCAGATAGGTTTGCAAGATGACCCTACTAATGCAGATTTACATGTTCGCTTAGGTGATTTGTATTTGGCATGGCATTTGGATATTTACAATTCTTGTCAGTATATTGATGAAGCTATAACAGAATATCAAAGAGCTTTGGAATCTTATATAGATTCAGCAGAAATTTACTTTAAAATAGGTCAAGCACATTTCTTTAAAGGTGATTTGGATAAAGCTATCAATTATTTGGATATGGCTATTTCAAAAGACAGTAAATTAGCAAAAGCATATTATCTTTTGGCTGAGACGTATACTAAAAGAGCTAGGTTCTTAGAAGCTTCAATCAACGCTAAAAAAGCTATAAAATATGCACCTTTAAGAAATTCTTGTGCACACTTTTTATTATCAAATTTGTATAGTCTTTCTTCAGCAAGAAGTTTAAAAAATTGGGTACTATCTCAATTTGAATTATTTTTATCTTGGCTTACTTTGCCATTTGATAAAGTAGCAATAGGTAATGTCTTTAGATCTTTATCATATTTGAAATTTTTCCCTATGCTAGTTAAAGGGTTTTATCAAGTACAAACTAAAGCTTTAAATGAAGCCGTAGACACTTATGTTGAAGCTATTGAAAAAGCTCCGGGATTTGTTCCTTTATACTGTCTGTTAGGTGATGTATATAGAGCTCTTGGACATTTTGATGATGCTATTACTGAGTATAAAATGGCGATATGGCTAGATAGTTTGAATATTTCTGCTTATAGGCATCTTTGTCAGGCTTATGAAGAACAAGGTGATTATGATAGTGCTGTTGAAATCTATCAAAAGTTAATTCAAATTATGCCAAATATGCCTGATGTGCATTCTAATTTGGCAAATATTTTGTATGTAAAAGGTGATATCCAAGGTGCTATTTCTCATTTCCAAACAGCTGTTACGCTAAACCCTAGAAAACAATGGACGAGTGTAATTAATCAGACTCTTGGTTTTGTCTATCAAGAAGGAAAACAGGATTTGGATGCTGCAATAAGTTCTTATCAAAGTGCTTATCTTCTTACTCCTAAAGATATTGATATTTACATAAATTTAGGAAGTGCTTTTTATGATAAAGAAGATATTGATAATGCTTTGACTGTATATCGAAATGCTTTGGATTTAGATCCTAAAAATGCTCAGATTCACTGTAACTTAGGCTTTTTATACTGGGGGAAAGGTGATATTGATGAAGCTTTGAAAGAATATAGCTTAGCTATCGAGTATAAACCTGACTATGATATTGCATACAATAATATGGGGGTTATATATCTTGATGATTTAGGTCGTGTAAGACAGGCTATTGATTTGTTTAAAAAGTCTGTTGAATACAATCCTAATTATGCACTTGCTCATTTTAATTTGGCACGAGCAATAGCAATAACCGGAGATAAAATAGAAGCTGCAAAATTATACCAAATAGCTCAAGATATAAATAAAGTTACGAATGAAATTGATCCTCAAGAAATCCTTGATAAGATAAATGCTTTATTTAACTAGTACTTAAAATAAAAAATTATTGGAAAAATTTAAAATTGTAAGATAGAAAAAGAACCTTTTAGGTTCTTTTCCTATTTCTTATTTATAAATTTTATTTCCCAACTGTACTTGTTTTACATACATATCTTCACAAGCTCCGTAGCCTCTGCTTGTTGGATCAGTATCTGATCTGGACATACTTGTTCTTGCGACTAATTCACCTTTATCTGTGTATATATCTACAAGGTATCCATCTAATTTTACAATATCATTCTTTTTGATTTTTAGTATTCCACCCATTACATTTGGATTTGCAGGAATTAGGTGTGTATGAGAAATATGTGTATTTACAAAATCCATTTCCCAAGGTAATTCATTAATTTTAGTTTTTGAACGCCATTCGAGTCTTCTGCTTTGTCCTAAACTTTTATAAGATTTGAATTTCCAATATTTATATAATTCTTTTTTATCTTGAGCTAAATCGCCCCATACAATTCCTATATCCGCTAAACATATATCATCAAAAGTGCTACGCATAACATCTCTAAGCCAAAAATTAGTGTTTTTAGTTACAACCAACCCTGAAATAGAATATTCTGCCATCGGTTTTAGTGCATAAATATCTTTTTCCCCATATGCTTTAATATATTTTGCATCTTTTAAATCAACTTGGATGGGATCTTGATTAGTATTAATCGTTTGTTGTGATATTTGGCTAACTTTAGGAAATGAATATTTAGATTTAAATTTAATATCTCCAAGAAATGAGTTGAGAATTACAAAAATAATGAATATAAGACATCCTTTGCAAAAGTAATCCCAAATATTTTCTACATATAAACTCACAAAATATCTCCTTAAGAAAGATTTACAGTATCTTCTTCTCTAATTTTTGTAGGAAGAATGAACCCAAAGGTAGAACCTTTTCCAACTTCTGATTTTACGAAAACTCTTCCGTTATGGTATTTTTCTATTGTAGTTTTTACGAGATGTAACCCCAATCCTGTACCTTTTACTGTATGTATGTTATTTTCTACTCGATAGAATCGATCAAAAATTTTCTTTTGATGCTCAGGAGCAATGCCACATCCTTGGTCTGATACAGTTACTTCTACTTCTTCAGATTGTGGATGGTTTGAGATTTTTACACTAATTACTCCATTTTCTGGAGAGTATTTTATAGCGTTAGATAAAAAGTTTGTAAGAGCCCTTTCTATACCATTGTAATTAAACATTAGCTCTGGAATATCATCATCTTTGCTTACAGAAATTGTTAGGTGATGCTCTTTAGTTAGTACTTGAACTTGATTTACACAAGTTTCAACAACTTCTACAATGTTATTCAGAGATTTTTCCATTTGTGCATTTGATTCCATTCTTGAAAAATCAAGAATATCATTTACCATGCCATTGAGCCTTATGATTTCTTGGTTAATAGTTCCAATGAATTCTTTTTGGGTTTCATAATCAAATTCATTTCCATAGTTATATAAAGTGTCAATGTAGCTACGAAGAACAGTTACAGGTGTTCTTAATTCATGGGATACATTAGATATGAATGTAGAACGCATTTGATCCATTTCAGCTTCTTTTGTCATATCAATAAGCACAATTATATAGCCCACGTAGTCTTTATTTCTGGTAAACATTGGTGATATTATTGATTTTATGACTTTTTGATCAATATTTATGTTAAATTCAATAGGTTTTTTCTCAATGATATCAAGAGGTGTATCTTTGAATTCTTCAATTTTATCTTTAAAACAAAAATGACCTTCTGTATCAATATATTGCTGAATTTTTGTATCTAAAAGCTGTTCTTCCTCTGCTTCTAATAATTTTTGAGCATGGTTGTTAAGCAGAACAACATTATCGTTGTTATCACATACTACAACGCCGTTTGCGATGCTCATAAGTACGGCTTCAAGCTTATTTCTTTCAAGAGTTAACTGTTCTATGTTTTGTTCTTCATATATATGGAGACGTCTAGACATATTGTTGAAAGCTTCAAAAAGTTCTTTTACTTCGTTACTTACGTCTTTTCCTTCAATTGTATATCCAAATTCCCCTGAGGATATTTTTTGTACACCGTTATGTAGTATTCTCAATTCTCTTGTTATTAAATATGTATTGATTAAAATAACAAAAGCAAATACTATCCATGCCACTGTAAATACAAATAATAGGGAGGCTCTAGTTGTTGAAGATATTTGGTTAATTATATTCCCTGATAATCCTACAGTAACAGTTCCTACAGTTTTGTCTTGTCCGTTTAAACTTATTACCATAGGAGAATTCACTCTGATTGTTGGTTTATTGTTATTTTCATGTGAATAGTTATGTCCGGAATAAAGTACATTACCTGATGTATCTCTAAATTCAATAAGTACAATATCATTATGACTTTTTAATATTGAGTCAGAGTGATTTTTTAGTATTTCAAAAGCCTCGTTTCTTGGGGCTTTTTTTATAACCTCTACACTTTCAATAGCAAGTGCTTTCGAAATAACTCGTCCAAAATTTTGGTAACCTTCATTAAGTTTTTTTTGAATATTAAAAATTGCGAAAATCGCAATTGCAACTATTAAAAATGTACTTAAAAGTAGGCCAAATATTATTAACTTATTTTGTGTACTTAAACTTAATTGTCTATTATTCATAATTAAAATTATACTCTTATATAATCCACATGTAAAATTTTGTAATTTTAGTAATAAAAAAGCCTAATAAATAGGCTTTTTATTGGTTTAAAATTTAAATTATCCTCTATTGCAGATAGTTCTAGCAACATGAACACCTGATGCAGATGCTTGGATTAGACCTCTTGTTACTCCAGCTCCATCACCAATTGCAAATAGATTTTTTACACCTTCTGTTTCTAATTCATTTGTAAGTTTTACTCTTGCTGAATAGAATTTAACTTCAATACCATAAAGAAGTGTATATCTAGAAGCAGTTCCCGGACAAATTTTATCAAGAGCTTGAAGCATTTCAATTATACTTGTCATCTGTCTGTAAGGGATAACCAAACTTAAATCACCAGGAGTTGCACATGTTAGTGTTGGTTTTAAAATACTAGCTTTAATTCTTTCAGGAGTTGAACGACGTCCATCTAGCAAATCTCCAAATCTTTGTACAAGTATTCCGCCACCTAACATATTTGCAAGTCTTGCAATATGTTGGCCATACTGAATTGGTTCTTTGAAAGGTTCTGTGAATTTTTCACTTACTAATAATGCAAAATTTGTATTATTAGTTGTCTTTTCTGCGTAACTATGACCGTTTACAGTAGAAATACCATTGTAGTTTTCTTGTACAACTTCTCCATTTGGATTCATACAGAATGTACGAACTTCATCCCCAAATGTAGGAGAGTGATAAATTAATTTAGATTCATATAATTTATCAGTGAGTGGTTCAAAAACAGGAGCTGGTAATTCAACTCTTACTCCGACATCTACGGCATTATTTACCATTCCTATTTTATTTGCAGCAAATTCTTGAGTAAGCCAGTCAGCACCTTCTCTACCAGGGGCAATAATTGTATACTGGGCAGAAATTGTTTCTCCATTATCTAACAAAATGCCTTTAACTTGTTCACATTCTACGATAAGAGATTTAGCTGCAACATTATTTAATATTGTAATTCTTTCATTTAAGTAGTCTTGCATATTTTTCAATACATCAAGACTTCTTTCTGTTCCTAAGTGTCTTACAGGAGAATGTACTAATTTTAACTCAGCTAGGGAAGCTTGTCTTTCAAGCTCTCTAAATACTTTCATATCAGTACCGAATACTTCATCAGTTGCTCCAAAATCAAGATATAATTGGTCAGAGTAGCTAATTAAGTCTTCAACCTTTTTTCTGTCCATGTAATCTACAAGGTGTCCTCCAACATCAGGGGTAAGAGTTAGTTTCCCGTCAGAAAAAGCTCCTGCTCCGCCCCAACCGCAAAGAAGTCCACATTTTTTGCAAGATGGACATTTTTCATAACCTTCTCGAAGCAAACATTTTCTATTTTCTATTTTTTGACCTTTTTCAACTAGTACAACTTTCCAATCAGGTCTTAGTTTTGTAATTTCTAAAGCCGCGAATATTCCGGCAGGTCCAGCTCCGATAATAGCTACATTATACATTCTTTAATTCTCCAATAATTTTACGCAACCAATAAAATATAACTTAAACACATTGCAAATTAAAGCCTTTGTGAAGTTTTTGTTAAGTCGGAATTACTTGATTAAATTATCTTTAAAAGGTTTTGTATCAGATGATATTGCATGATTGATATTCATTATCAATTCCTGAATTTCTTCTGTATTTTGAATATCTTTTGCTTGTTTTGCATACATCAAAGATTTATCTAAGTCATTAGAGTTCATATATACTACTGCGAGATTGTATAATACAATATACTTCTCAGCGTTAGATTTTGTAAGTTCTAATGCCTTTTCAAGGCTTTTAACAGCTTCTTTTTTCTTATTCAGTTCAGCATATGCAACTGCTAAGTCAACGTAACCACCATAGATATCAGGAGCTTGTTCTACATATCTTTTAGCTTCTTCAAGTTTTCTATTTGTAATTTCTTCAGTTGTTCCAAGAATAATTGGAGCATATACTAGATTAGAACTTATCAATTTATTTGGATTAGTATTTGATATTGTAGGTTTGATTTTATATAGAAGTTTCATTGTATTAATGTCTTTTGATGAAAGGTACTGAAAAGAACTTCTATAAGGAGTATAGTAGTTTGTGTTATCAGTTGTCATATACATTAAGTCTTCAGAACTGTAGCTATGCCCCATAATCCCTAGTGCATGACCTCCTTCATGCAAAATGGTATTATACAACTCTTTATCAGAAAAATAGTTTCCGTTAGGATCAGTTGCATAAAGTGTTATTACCATCTTTTTTAGAATATTTCCTTGAATAATCGGATTAGTGTACCCAACAACGTATTTACAAGGTTCTTCACTACAAATATTGGATGGTATTGGCACAATTTTTACTTCTATATCAGCATTTGAGGGTTTTTCGACAGTTGTAAATTTTAAGATATTTACACTTTGTGACCATTGATTAAAAGCATTTAATATTTCAGATTCATAGTAAGAAGGGATATTTTGATTACTTTCATCTGTAATATTTATTTTTAGAGGGAATTTAGCTTCATCCCATCTTATGATACCTTTTTCATAAGGAGCTTGTTCTATGTAATTGTCTCCAATATTATAAAATATGTTGTTCTTCCAATCAGAAATTTTATCTTGTGCAAGCAATGAAGCGCTATCTTTTATTTCGCCATTCGCAATTTCAAAAATCTCTTTTTGAACTTTAATAGTAGGTTTTATATTTACTAGAGCCTGTACATAATAATATCTGATATCTTTATTTGTTTTATTAAGTGAGTATGCTTTTTCTAATTTTTTTGTTGCAGATACATAATTTTGTTTTTTTAAATCAGCTTTCCCAAGACCTAATAAAACAGCAGGTGTAGCTTTCCAAACAATTACAATTATCACAATTGCAGTTAATAATATATTTTTATGGTCAAGATTTTTATTCATCAATTTTCTCGTTATCTTTAATACCCTTATCCAGTTCTAAAATTTTTGCAAGAGAACGCGTATCTCCTTTTAGTTTAAAGTATTCTTTAAATTTAGGAGTTGTTTTTAGGTTAAAACTTCTTCCATTTTTATCTCGAGTTTTTGATATCAATCCTTTTTCCACTAATTCTTGAACATGATCATATGCTGTAGAACCCCTAAGTTCTTTAAGTTCTGTTTGTCTTATTGGTTCTTTGAGTGCAATTACAGATAAAGTCCTTAAAACTGCAGGTTTCAAATCAACAGGACATAGAAGTTCAACAAGATCCATATGTTCTTCTTTTACTTGAAGAATATATCCGTTTTCATCATCAATTTCAAGAGCACCGTCTCTTGCGGAGTAATCCATAATTAACTCTAAAATTGCTTCTTCAATTGTCTCAGTTTCTTCTCCAAGTATTGTAGCAATTTCATCTAGAGAAATTGCTCTGGCTGTTATAAATAAAACAGCTTCAATTCTAGACTTCAACTGTTCTATATTCTTCATTTTCTCCACCTTTTACCACATACAGATCTGAATAAAATGCGTCTTGTTTTAATTCGTAATCTGTTTCTGCTGTCAAGAATAAGAGTGCAATATAAGCACTAATTTTATCCATACCAAGTAAAGTTAATTCATTAAGCTCAATTTTATCATTTTTAGTAAATATTTGTGCAAGATTTTCTTTTAGTTTAAGTACACAGGTTTCAATGTACTCTTCATGCGCAAGATTTACGATATCATCTGCAGTCAATCTTGAATAAGATTGGACACGACGCTTTGCCCTTTCATGAGCTTCTTTTAGAGATTGTTTCTTTTCTAATTTTTCGTAGAATTCCAATTGTCTAATCAAATCTTTCAAAGTAACAACTCTGTTATGATTTAACCTTACACTTGTTCTTCTTTGTAATACTTCGTCAATAGAAATTACGTTATTTGTAGGTACGTAATCATCTTCTCCATAATCTACAATAAACCCGTCATCATCATATTGAATATCGTTTGCAGGATCATATGGCTCAAACTGCATTACATCTATTCCTTCAAGTACATTTGATTTCAACTTAAGAAGGACAGCTGCAAAAAGGAAAGTTCTACCTGTAAGACGTAGGTTTTGTGTTTTCATCTCACAAATATGAGCAAGATATTTATCCGTAACATCAACGATATCTATGTTCCAAGGGTCAATTTTACCAGCTTTAGCCATATCTACAAGAATCCCGATACCTTCACTTTTACTTTTAGAGCCTTCAGATAAGCCTAAATCAGGTAAATCAACATCAATATTATAATTTAATGCAACTTCACTTGTCATACTTCAACTTCTTCCCTTAGTTTTATACCTGTCACTCTGGTAATACCTTTTTCTTTTTGTGTAACCCCAATAGTTCTATGTGCAGATTCTATCATAGGTTTTCTGTGACTAACTACTATAAATTGAGTATCTTTTGATTGGTTTTGTACCATTTGCGCGATACGTTCAACATTCATAGTATCTAAACTTGCATCTACTTCGTCAAATGCATAGAAAGGAGATGGCATATATCTTTGAATTGCAAATACGAAAGCAAGCGCAGTCAAAGATTTTTCTCCACCTGACATACTTTCTAATCTTTGAAGCTTTTTATCTCTAGGCTGAGCCTCAATTGTCATACCTCCAGATAGTGGATCTTCCGGACATTCCAGTTTTAGTTCTCCTTCTCCTTCTGAAAGTCTGTGGAACACTTCTTTAAAGTTTTCATTAATGTTGTTATATGTCTTTAAGAAAGTTTCCTTTTTCAACTGTTCATATCCTTGCATTCTATCAAGTATTTCTTTTCTCTCTTTTGAAAGAGTTTCAATTTGTTCTTTCAGTTCGGTTTGTCTTGCAAGAACTTCTTCGTAAGCAGCAAGTGCTCTCATATTAACATCACCCAGTTCTGCCATACGTTTTTCTAAACGTTGGATTTTTGATGTGATTTCTTCAATTGAGATTTGTACAGGTTCAAGTTTAGAAACTTCTACACCTGCTTCTTCCAGTTCTTTTTTTGCATTTTCAAGTTGAGGTTCTAATTCTCGTCTTCTTGCTTTGAATGATTCAATTTGTTCTGCTATACGTTCAATATCAGAAACTCTTATATGTTTTTGCTTTTCAAGCTCAATAAGATCATTGTTAATTTCATCTCTTTCTTTTAGAAGTTTTCCGAGTTTTTCTTCTATTTCAAGTATTTGTTCATGCAAAACTTTCATTTTTTCATTAAGTTGGACAATTTCTGATTGATAACGTTTTTTATCTTCCTCAAGTTTTACATTATTATGTTCAATGTTAACAATTTCTTCTTGTTTTGTTTCTATTAAGTTATCATGGAATGCAATTTGTCTGTTTAATTCGTTTTTGTCATTATTTGCATTCATTAGGTTTGACTGAAGTCTTTTAATTTCATATTCTACACCTTCAGTCTTTTCTTTAAGATCTTTAAGATCCTGATCATTTATCAATTTCTCAACTTCTTCAATCTGCTCTTGGACCACTGCCATTTCATCGTAAATTTTGACATTGTCTTCTTCTAATTTATCGAGCTTTTTATTTAATTCAGAAATCTTAGGTTCAGTTACAGAGATAAATTCAATTTTATCTTTTAGAATATTTTCACTATTTTCATAGCTACGATTCATATTTTCTAGTTCTATTTTAGACTTAGAAAACTCACTCATTGCATCAGAATACTTAGATCTTACGTCTTCAAGTTTAGTTTCAAGTAATGATTTTTTAGTTTCTAAAGAAGACAGTTTATTTTCCATTTCCTTTAGTCTGTCTTTGTATCTATTTAATTCTTCATCATCATTTTGACTAAAACTTAAACCAGTACGTAATTTGGTACCACCAGTAATAGATCCTGTTTTTTCGAATAAGTCACCTTGTAGAGTTACCATTCTGTATTTACCAATTAATTTGTTTGCACATTCTCTATCTTCGACTACAATAGTATCTCCTACTGCATAGAAAAATGCATCAATATATTCTTCATCAAAATCAACAAGGTTTATAGCAAAATCAATAACTCCTTTATCTTTAGGTAGTTGTAATTTTGTAGGAGCTTTTCTTATTTTATTTAAAGGTATAAATGTCGCTCTGCCTGCATTATTTGAACGAAGCATTTCAATTGCAACACCGGCAACGTGCTCATCATCTACAACTATATGTGCCATTCTACCACCGAATGCAACTTCCATAGCGGTAGAATATTCTTTATCTACAGTCCCTAATTGAACTAGTGGAGCATGAACACCTCTAAGTTTTGCACTCATTATTGTATCAATGGCTCTTCCCAAATTTGCTTCTTCAGCAACTTGTTTCTTTGCCTCCATAGAAGTTATTTTTCTATATGCCATTTGAATATTATAATTCAGGTCATTAATTTCATTTTTTGTAGTGTCTAAATCATGAAGAGCATTTTGTTGTATGATTTTAAAATCTGATAATTCTTTTTGTAATTGTTCAACTAAAGTCTTTTTTAAATCAAAATCTGATGAGAAATTCTGTTTTAATTCATTTAATTCATCAACTTTTGATTTAGCAGAACTTAATTCATTTTGTAAGTTTTTAAGTTCATTTTCTAAAGGCAGTTTTTCCTGAATAAGTTTTGTTTCTTTATCTCTCAAATCCTCTAGTTGTTTTCTTAACCTGTTTCTATTTTCAATATGTTGGTCAGCAGTTGCATTAAGACCAGTCATATCTTCAAGAATTTTCTTTAATTCAATTTCTCTATCTGAAATATTCTCTTGGATTTTTTTGAGTTCAACATCTTTAGCTTCAATTTTTAGCTTAAATTCTTCAATTTTTTTCTTAAAACCTTCAATTCCATTTTTAGCATTTTCGATTGAACGAAGTCCATCGTGAATTTGTTTATCAGCATAATTTGAAGCATTATTTTTTCTATCAATCTCACCTTTGATAGATTCTTCTTGTTTTTTTAATTCTATTTGTTGCGCTTCACCTTTTTCTTTTACAAGTTCAGATATTTCTTGATATTTAGCTTTAATTAGGGTGAGTCTTTCATCTAAATCTTTGTTTTTTATTTCTTCTTCTTTTTTCTTTTTTGTGAACTCTAAAATATTTTCATGAGCTTGTTCCAAGTTTCGTTTTAAGTCAAAGAATCTAACTTTATTAACTTGACTTTCAAGCTCTTGTTTTTCTTCACGTAATTTCTGATATTTAAGCGCAACTTCTCTTTCTTCTTTTAGTTGCTCAAGTCTGTTATCTACTTCATTAAGAATTACAGAAGAACGTTCTACACGTTGTTCTACTGTTTCTAGCTCATTTGTCGCTTGATCTATTCTTCTGTCAAAATCAGCAATGCCGGCTATTTCATCAATGATTTTACGTCTGTTTTTGGGAGAACAATTCGTAATTCCCATAACATCACCTTGCATCATTACGTTATAGCTGTTTGGTGTAACATTATATTTTTCTAAAAGAGCATGTACATTTGTTAGTGTTGTAGGACTATCATTAATATAATAAGTACTTGCATATCCTTGTGAGGTTTTTCTAATCTTTCTTGCTATACTTAAATCTTCTCCATTTTCAGTATCCCCAAATGTTACTTTAACAAAAGCATCATTTCTTTTGGTGTAAGTGGAAATAAAATGAGATAAATTCTCAGCACGCAACTCACTTGCATTTGCAAGTCCAAGAGCAAACAGTACACTATCAATTATGTTACTTTTTCCTGAACCATTTGGTCCTGAAATTGTTGTAAACCCCTTTAATAAAGGAATTTCTGACTTATTAGCAAATGATTTAAAATTGTCAATTTCTAATTGTTTGATATACATTAATCCTACCCATTATAGTCTTATTCTAATTAGACTATATATTTTTATATATGTCAAAATAATTACAAGTTCTTAAAATAAAAAAAAACGACTATTCTTAGTCGTTGAAAAGGGAAAAAAGGGAAAGGAAAAATAAAAATTTTTTTATAAAAACAAATTCCTCTATAAATCTTGCGTAAATTCCATTTAGTAAAATTAATGGAGGAATTTGTTTTATTAACCGAAAGTTTTGAAAGTAGATTCAGTATTCTTTTCAATAACTTTTTGAACAGCGTCCATTTCGGTTTGTATAGCATCTTGTTCTGTATCTAGTTGTTTTAATCTTAATTCAAGGTTTTTGTCTTCAGCTTGAACAATTTCAATTTTAGCGTTAATTTCTTGAATAGACTGATCATATTGATACTTATCATATTCATATTGGTTCATCGCATCATCGTAAGCCGCTTGATCAGTAGTAGTATTTGTAGTTAATGAATATGTAATTTCATCATCAGTACCAGGGTTAAGAGTAATGTTAATTAATCTTCCAGAAGAATCTTGTTCAATTCTAGCCGGTACTCCTTTGTGTTCTTCAGTTTTTTGTGCAGAACCAATAGTATAAGCCGGAATATATGATTGAGAAGCTCCGTTGTCAGAATAAGTAGCTTTATCAACATCATCTTTTTTATAGAAGTATGGAGAGTAAGTTTTAGTAGTAGAATTAAATACGTATCTTACTTGCCAATCTGCATTTCCATATTGACTGTTTAAAAGTTTAACATATTGATCTTCTTCAGTTTTTAATTTCGCAATTTGAGGTTTAGATAAAGTTTTAAGATACTCATCATTTCCAGTATAATTGCCTTCATCATCAGTGGTTATAGAACCAAGAGTTCTTAATTCTTTAGAACCAATACTATATGTATACCCCGTATCATCATCTCCAGCTCTTGTAATAATAGAAGATCCGGCAGAAACAGCTGCAAAATCATCAGTCCAAGAAGAAGTATAACTAACTATGTAAGTACCATTTGCTTGAGCAATTAATGAAGTAATATTATTAGTTAAAGCTCCATCGTTAAAAGAATATACAGTTTTAGTGAAATCTTGAATAGAAGGTGGAGTAGGAACTGTCATACCTAACAACTGATTGTAGTAGTTAGCGGATTGGTTAGACAATGCAGTTCTTTGTTGATTGACTTGTTGTCCTTCATATTCAACATTTGTCTTTCTAGCTGTCAAGCCCAAGAAACGAGCTTGAGATGCTGCCATACCCATGACAATCTTTCCTTTCTTCTTTGTCCCTTATGTCTTTTAATACGGAATACTTTTTCAAATTCTTTAATTATTTAAATAATTTTCTTAATAAATCTTAATATTAAATATAAAAAATAAGGTGAGATAATAACAATCTCACCTTACTCTTTACAACATTTCTACTATTTGATATTTGAGAATGTCCAAGCATCAAATGTAGGAGCTTCAGAAATATTCATTTCTTTCTTATCTGAACCACTAGTAGAATCATCATGAGCAATTGGTTTATACAATCTATTGTAGTATTCAATTACCATTCTATCAGAATTGAAGTATGCTTCAGATGTTCTGATAGCTTGTCTCATTAATCTAGCCCATTCTGCTTTATTTTCATAGTATGTTGGGATAATTTCATTTTCAATAATGTTCATTACACATTCATGATCTTTCCAATGACGTTCTTCCCAAGGCATTTCATCATCAAGTCCTGGATATTCAACAGTATAACCGTTAATACCATTAAATGTTCCTTCAACAGTCCATCCATCATAGATTGATAAGTGTAATGCACCGTTTGCGTTAGCAGACATTCCAGAAGTACCTGATGCTTCAAATGGTCTTAATGGTGTGTTTAACCAAATATCAGAACCGCGTTTCAATCTTCCAGAAAGTTCAAGTTCGTAACCAGGTAATACAACAACATTTTTCAAGCTGTGAGAACGGTTAAGTAATTTATTGAACATTTCTTTACCCATAACATCATCTGGGTGGAATTTACCAGCAAAGATAATTTGAATTTTATTTGCATCTAATAGCTTGTTGATTCTATCTTTATCCATTAAAATTAACCAAGCACGTTTGTAGTCAGCAAATCTTCTTGCCCAAGTGATTGTTAATACATCAGGATCAAATCTTTTTCCTGAAACATTAGCAACATATTCAAACAATTCTGCTTTCATTTCTCGTTTTACTGCTAATAATTTTTCAGGAGTATTAGCTTCTTTAATTCTGTCATCTTGCCAATAATGTAAGTTAACAGCGTTAGTGATAGCTCTGATAGGGCATCTTCCATCTACCCATTCCCACATTTTATTTGCAACAAGACCATGAAGCTGTGATACTGCGTTTGCAATTCTTGACATTCTTAGAGCTGCAACTGTTAATGAGAAGTTTTCACCACCAAGTTGAACAGCTGTTTCTCTAGAACATCCAGCAAAGAATCCACCTTCAAGAAGAGTATCTACCCAGTGAACTTCATTACCAGCAGCTACAGGAGTGTGAGTTGTGAATACAGTTTGTCTTTTTACTGCTTCCAAATCACCATTATTTTGTCTCAATAATTCAAATGCTGCAGGAAGTGCGTGTCCTTCATTCATGTGAATAACATCAAATTTATATCCAACTTGTTGAAGAATTCTAACACCAGCTACACCAAGAACTGTTTCTTGAGCAATTCTTATTTTTTCATTTCCATCATATAGTTTGTGAGAAATGCTCTTAGCCCAATCGCTGTTTCCTTCAATATCAGTTGTTAACAAGTATACAGGGCAAGCACCGAATAATTCTGGTTCAACATAGTAAGCTTTTACTTTTACTTTTTCTCCAAAAATTTCAACTTCTGTTGAAACATTTAAATCTTTTAAGAAGTCATAATATTTTCTGATATAAGCAACTTCAACTTGACCATCTTGTGCAATACGTTGATCGTAATAACCATAAGACCATAGCATGGTAACACCAACCATAGGCATTTGCAAATAACCGGCAGATAACATATGAGATCCTGCCAAAAATCCTAAACCGCCTGAATAAGTTTTCAATGACTGATCCATTGCGATTTCCATTGAGAAATATGCTACATTTGGTAATGACATATTTAACCTTCCTCTTCTTATACTATGTACACTAAATTTAACGTCCCATTTCGGGGTACATTAAATAGCATATCACAAAAATTATATAATCAATTGTTATTAGAAAATCTTTTAAGACTAATTCTAAAGAATTAGTCATATAAGGTTATTGAGTGCTTTATAAAAGTTAACATTTAAATGTATATGCATTAAAAGTAGCTCTATTTAACAATTTTATCGAGGAATTTAGTTAGAGCAATTTTTACGTGTGCATAATTTAGTCCACCTTGCATATACGCAACATATGGAGCACGCATTGGTCCGTCGGCAGACAATTCTATCGTAGAACCTTCTATAAAAGTACCTCCAGCCATAATTACTTGATCTTCATATCCAGGTATATATTCAGGAATCGGTGTTACGTAACCGTTTATTGGAGATAGGGACTGGATTGTTCTACAGAACTCTTCTAGGGGGTCTGGCTTTTCAAAAATAATATTTTGAATGATGTCAGTTCTTTTTTCGTTATATTTAGGAGCTGTATTGAAGCCTAGATCTTCAAAAATTTTAGCAGCAAGTACTGCTCCTTTTACGGCATCAGAGACAACTGATGGAGCCATAAACAATCCTTGGAACATCAATCGATGTTGATTAAACATAGCTCCGCCTTCGCATCCAATTCCTGGAGCTGTGAGACGATTAGCAGCTTTATCAACATATCTTGATTTCCCTGCAATATATCCGCCAGCTTCAACAATTCCTCCGCCAGGATTTTTAATTAGTGAGCCTGCTATTAGATCAGCTCCAACTTCTAAAGGTTCTTTATCTTCTACAAATTCACCATAACAATTGTCTACAAAGCATATACAATTTGGATTTTTGCTTTTAACAATGCTACAAATTTTTCCTATTGTTTCAATAGATAATGATTGTCTTGTAGAGTATCCTTTTGATCGTTGAATAAGCACCATAGTTATAGATTTATCAATCATTTCATTTAGTTTATCAAAATCAACTTTATCATTTTTTAGTGGTACTTCATCATATTGTACACCGTGAGCAATTAATGAATCTTCTTTTGTTGTTTCATCTCCGGCTGTCCCAATAACTTCTTGCATAGTGTCATATGGAGCGCCTGCCACTGATATCAATTTGTTGCCCGGTCTCAAATTCCCAAAAAGGCAACAAGCAAGTGTGTGTGTCCCAGAAGCGAAATGAACTCTTACAATGGCTTTTTCTGCTTTGAATACTTGTGCAAAAACTTTATCAAGAACTTCTCTTCCTAAATCATCGTGCCCATATCCAGATACTGTATAAAAATGTTCAGGCGCAACTTTATTATCAACAAAAGCTTCTAAGACTTTATTTTGGTTAAAATCTCTAATATCATTTATATATTCAAATTCTTTTTCTAAACTTTTTTCGGCTAATTTAATTGTTTGTCTGTTATTCATACCTTTCCCCTAGTAATTAATTTCATAATTATAATATTGCAAGAAAATTTAATCGTCAATCTAAGGGATAATTGGCTAATATTCGATATTAGAAATAAATTTATAATATAGAGTATGAAAAATATATTATTTTTTATTTTGATATTCATAGTAAGTTCAACGATAACATTTGCAAATGGTTATTCAGTACATAGTCCTGAGAATTTATCAAAAAGTTCTCTAAATTTTGATTCTGGTGAAAAGATATTATTTATTTTAGATTTTTCTAATAGTATGTCTGAGTATCTTGATGGATCAAGAAAAGTTGATTTAATGATATCTACTTTAAAATCTATTTTACCTAACATCAATCCAAATACATCGATTGGTTTACGAGTTTATGGACATAAAATGGGGTTTACTCCTTACGATGCATGTCATGCATCTACTTTGATTAATCCTATATCTGCAGGTAATTCAAAGAGTGTTATTAGTAGTCTTTCTGAGGTAAAACCTACAGGAATGACTCCTATAACATATTCATTAAAACAGGCAATTAGGTACGATTTTATGGGATACAATGGAAAAAAACATATAATTTTGTTAACTGATGGAGGAGAAAATTGTGATGAGAGTCCTTGTAAATTTGTAATGGAATTAATTAAATTTAGAAAAGATGTCATAATTGATGTAATTGCTTTTAATATTGCAGATGAGGACGATCTTGAACAACTAGAATGCACTTCATTGGTAACTAGTGGAAAGTTTTATTCTGCTAATACTGCTGCAGAACTAGCAAAAAGTTTGAATAGCAGTTTGGATATGAAAAAAGAGGTTCAAGCTAGAATTATTCCAAATCCTTAACTTATTTTTATCTAAAATTTTCTATTATATAATCTTTTTATGGAAGTAGTTAAGTTAAATTCTGCGAGAAATTGTTTTAAATATTTGATAAAATCTCTTGAAATAAAAGAAATTTATATCCCATACTATCTATGTTCATGCATACGTCATATTGCGTTTAGTGAGGGTTGCAAGATTAATTTTTATCATATAAATAAAGACTTTTCGCCTGTATGTACATTCCCTAAAAATTCTTATATTTTATATCCGAATTATTTTGGAATCTGCTCAAATATTGTAAAAAATTTGTCTCAAGATTATCCAAATTTAATAGTTGATAATTCTCATTCTTTTTATTCAAAACATACAGGGATTGCATCATTTAACTCATTGAGGAAATTTTTTTCACAGATTCGGGATGGAGGATTTCTTTATATTACAAAAAATACTTTCTTAAATATTGATATTGATGATTATTTTTATATACCTAAAAATTTAGATTATTCTGAAGTGTGTAAAAATGAGCAAAGAATTGATAATCTTGAAATGAAAATTATGTCTGATACTACATATAATTTATTTGAATCTATTGATTTAAATAGAGAAAAAATAAAAAGAAGAAAGAATTTTGAAAAATTACACAAAATTTATAGTGATACGAATCTTTTAAAAATTAATTTGGACAATGAAGATGTTCCTTTTTGTTACCCTTATTTAGCACAATGTAATAATGATGCAGATTCTTTGGTAAATGAACTAACTGATAGAGGAATTACAATATATAGATATTGGGATAATATGCCTGAAGTTTACTTAGAAAATATTTTTTATAAACGTTTGGTAGCTATACCAATATAACTCTGTTTATTGACAGCCTGCATCATCTTTATCAATTTTTCCGTCAAAATTGTTATCTATTCCATCAGAGCAAGAACCTATTGAAAATTTACTTTCGGCTCTTATTCCATGTTTTAGATATCTATCAGGTATTTTTTCCCATACATAATTAAAGTAGCCTTTATAAAATTTTACTAGTTTGGGATTTTCAATAATTAAACAATTTTCATCATTTTTTATTTCTCCTGATTGTGAAAAATTCATTGATCCTGTAATTAGATATTTTTCATCAATGAGCATAGTTTTTGCGTGCATTTTTCCCGCATAATTCTCTACTTTAACTAAAATCCCTGAATTTCTAAGTTTTTGTATTTTTTTGATATTGTTATGATAGCCTGTAGCATCAATAATTATTTTTATTAAAACTCCTCTTTTATGGGCAGATATTAAGGAATCTACAACCTCAGTATGTGTTACAAGAAAAGCCGGAATTAGAATTTCTTTTCTTGAATTATTTATCATTGGAATTATATGGGTAGTAATTATTTTATCTTGTGGAGAAAAGAATATTTTAATTTTAGAATTATCAAGATAATACGTTTCAGTACTAAATTTATTTTTATTATTGTGGAATTTCCCAGAAAGCATTTGTTCAAATTCTTCACGATATTTATTTGCAATAGTTTCTGAATTTATAAAAATTATTGAATTTGAATTAAACCCGGAAAGTCCTGTGTTAGAAAAATTCATCGAACCTGTAATTACGAGTTTTTTATCAATGATTATAAATTTGTTATGCATAAGTTTTGCAGTTTCTGAATTTAGATCGGAAATATCACTTAGGGACTCATCAGCTAGTTTTACAAGATTTTCTGTCCCTTTATAATAGGAAATTATTTGAGGAGTTCTGTCATATACAAGACGGAATTTTACTCCTCTAGCTTTAGCATTATATATAGCTTTTTCAAGTGTAGGGTTGTCGTTCCAGCCATATGCTGCTATATCAATGCTTTTATTTGAGGAATTAATTTTGTTTAGAATTTCTTTGCATACATTTGAATTACAACTGTTGTTTGGTTTTAAATTCCTAGTAAAGTCTGTAATATAAAGTTTGATATGCCCATCTGTAATAGATTCAGGGTAGATAACTTCTTTTGCACTTAATTTTTTTCTGTTGGATTTATTTTGTATATGACAAAACTTACATGGCCGTGCTTCTTTTGACAAATCTTTTTTAGGTAAAATAACGGAATTATTTGCCATTTTACCATATTTGCAATCTAGCTTATGATATTTATTACTTGAATTATTTAAAATAACAAGTTCGGTATGTTTTGCTTTATTTAATATTTTTTCAAATTTAGATCGATTTACAGGTTTTTCATTAACTATGGCAAATCCAGAATTTTTCAGTAAATCTTGATAGCTTATTCCATTGATAATGATTTCAGCATTTTGGCAGTCATAATCATTCTTACTTATATTTTTTAGTTTAACTTTTTTATTTAAAAGAGTACTTTTGGCATATTCATCTGCAAAATAACCAATAGTTATGCTATCTTTTTTGGATAATTTTAAAATCTTTTCTAAATATAAGCTGTCAGGATTTAAATTAGTTGAAAACGACTTAATGTTAGAAATACAAAATTTCTCTCCAGTATCATACGAACCATTATTATTTAAATCTATTTCAAAAACTGTAGGTGTAATAACCCTTATCACTCTTTTTTCTGATGTTCTATTGTTTTCAACAAATAAGAATGAAGTATAAAATAATAATATTAAAAATATCGCTAAAGTCTTTTTCATTAAACTTCTTGAAGTGATTGTTCTTTTTTATAATTTGTAATTTCAAACCCTAATCTTTTAATTTTATCTTCCAATTCTTTCTTTTGTGTAATTAAAAATTCCCTAAAGTGTTGATTTTTTGTAGGTTTGGCATAATTACAAGGATGGATTAAGGCTTCTACAAGACAATCATCATCGAGAGTTTTAAGACCAAATTCAATAGTTTTATCATCCATCATTCCTGTATATCCAACACCAATCAAGTAGTCATTTGTTTTTAGACCTAATTCTTTGACTGTTTTTCTATTACTTATAGTAAAAGAGTTTAATAATGCTATTTTGATTACATTCAATGGATAGTTTAGATTTATGTGTTTTTTTACGCTAGGAATAAAATACATTTCTTCAAATTGAGTTCTTACATATGGAATATTATATTCTTTTGCAAGCTTAGCTGTAAGTTTGAACAAATTTGGAATAGCATGTGTATGCACGTGAGAATCGATATGATCAACTTTAGTATAATTTAATACAGTTTCAATTTGAGTTCTAAATTCATATTCTACTTGCTTTAAAAATTCCTGATTGTATGATTTTAAAATAAGTGCAAGATATCCGTTGTTAAATTTGCCTCGTTTGTTAGTAAGTAAAGGAGCTTTTGTGAGGGAACGTCCTTCAATGATATTTAAATGCACTCCTATTCCTAAATTAGGGCACTCTGGCAAAATTTCGTTAACAGCTGCATTAAATGCCTTTCCGTTTGCACAAATACTCGCACTACTTAAAAAACCATTATTGTATCCATCTAGGACTGCTCTATTATGAGCCTTTGACATCCCAAAATCATCTGCGTTTAATATAAATTTCTTGTTACTCATTGAAAAATTCCCTTGCTTAATTTTTATGGATATTATAATATAAGTTTGCGCCTTTTGGCAACATTTATACTATTAGTGAGAAGAGAAATTATGGATAAACCAACTTTAGCAGTAGTTATTCCTTGTTATAACGAGGAATTATGTATAAGAAAGACTGTTGAAAAGTTATTTCTTGTAATTAACGATTTAATTAGTAAAAATATGATTTCTGAAAACAGCTATCTTTATTTAGTTGATGATGGCTCTAAAGATTCTACATGGGAAATTATAGAAGACTTACATAAAAACAATGCTAAAGTTAAAGCGTTGAAATTTGTTCGTAATTTTGGGAACCAAAAAGCTCTACTTGCAGGTCTGGAAGGCGTTCGTAGTATCGGTTGTGATTGTGCAGTATCTATTGATGCGGATTTGCAACAAGATGAATGGGCTATAGAAAAGTTTATCCAAGAATTTAATAATGGTGCAGATATAGTTTCAGGAATTCGTAATGATAGAAAGACTGATTCTTTCTTTAAAAAATTTACAGCTCTTTGTTTTTACAAAACGATGAATATTTTGGGAGCAAAAATTCCTCAAAATCATTCTGATTATCGTTTAGTAAGCAAAAAAGCTCTTGATATATTGGAACTTTATACAGAAAAATATCTTTTTTTAAGAGGTTTTTTCAACGAAGTTGGCTTAAAAACAGCTTATGTGAAATTTGATGTTAAGCCAAGGATGGCAGGAGTTTCTAAATTTAACTTTGTTTCCTTAATGGGGCTTGCTCTTAATGGTATAACTTCTTATAGTGTCGTTCCTCTAAGGTTTGTAACTGTTTTAGGCTTTTTTATGGCGCTATTTGGCTTTTTAGTAGGTGTTGAAACTGTTATCGAAAAAATATTTTGGCATAACTCTCCTAACGGTTGGGCAACAACAATAATTTTGTTGTGCGTCTTCGGAGGAATTCAGCTATTTTGTCTTGGAATTATTGGAGAATATGTAGGACAAGTATTTAGAGAAGTAAAATCAAGACCTAGATATATTAAAGATGTAGAATTAAAGTAAAAGTAATTAATTGAATTATAAATAAAAAAAGCCGTGCCACTGTTTATCGAATTTTTTGGACTTAGTCTTTAAATATATTATCTCTTTTCAAAAATATGATACCCGTAAGTATTGTCTTAGTGCTGCTATGTTTCCATCCTGACACGGTTCGACAGCTTACGCCACCATATCCTTAAACGTCAACAACAATATATTTATCAATCAAATCCGCCAAACCCTCACAACAGGCTCTGCACCCCGCATAAACTTCGGGTCGAGGGATTGCAATTCCCCGTGGAGCACGGCTTAAATTTATTCTAACACAAAACTTTTTTTAGTCTAGACGTTTTTTATCATACTTTTAAATAGCTAGATAAGGCAATATATTTTAACTTAATTGATATTACTCTTTAAATGAAAGGAGAAATATTTCTATGGAAAAATTAGATTTATACAGATGTGAAATTTGTGGAAATTTAGTTGAAGTTATTATACCAGGTGGTGGTGAATTGGTATGTTGTGGCGAACCGATGCATCATATTGAAGGTAAAAATAAAGAAGAAATGTCAATGGAAAAACATTTACCTGTATTTGTAAAAAATGATGATAATAAATCTATAGTAAGAGTTGGTAAAGAGCTTCATCCTATGGATGAAGGGCATTATATTATGTTTATTGAGACAATTTCTGAAGACAAAAAGGATGCCCATTTACACTATTTGTCTCCAGGGGACAAACCTGAAATGATTTTGGAAGAAAAATTTGGAAAGGTTCTAGCTAGAGAATTTTGTAATTTACATGGTCTATGGGAGGGCGAAAGTGATTAATAAGAAAGTCGAGAGTGTACTAAATGCTCAAATTAACAAAGAATTTTATTCAGCTTATTTATATCTTGCTATGTCTGCTTTTTTTGACCAAAGTGGTCTGTATGGTTTTGCACATTGGACCAAAGTTCAAGCTCGAGAAGAAGTAGAGCATGGAATGATCATATTCGATTATATTATCGATAGAAATGGTACTGTTGATTTGCAGCAGATTAATGTTCCAGAAAAAAACTTTGAAAATCCTTTACAGGTATTTAATAAAATATACGAACATGAAAAATCAGTTACAGAAAGTATTGAATGTGTTGCATCAATGTCTGAAGAAGAATGTGATTTAGCTACACGAAATTTCATAAACTGGTATATTGCAGAACAAGTAGAAGAAGAATCAAATGTAATGGACGTTATTTCAAAACTTAAAATGTTTGAAGATAATAAAGCGGCGTTGTATTTATTCGACAAAGAATTAATGCAACGAGAATATAAGTCTCATTCTTATAATAAATAAATTAGTAAAAAAGAGGGTATCACATTATCCTCTTTTTTATTGCGAATTTGTAAACAATTTGTCTGAATTATAAAAATAGCTTATGATTATAGTATGAATAACGGTAAAATTGTAGTAGTTGATGATGAAAAGATGGTAACTTCTGCTTTTAAAACGCTTTTTAAAGTAGAAGGATATAATAATGTACATCTTTTCAATGCCCCAAAAGATGCTATAGAGTTTTTAAAAGCAAATACTCCGGATCTAATTATTTCTGATTTTTTGATGCCTGAAATGAATGGACTTGAATTTTTAACAGAGGCAAAAAAACTTTATCCAGAAGTAAGTATGATATTGCTTACCGGTTATGCAGATAAAGAAAATGCGATAAAAGCTATTAATGAAATAGGTTTATACAAATACATTGAAAAGCCTTGGGATAATGATGATCTTTTAATGAATATCAGAAATGGTATTGAAAGAAGTCATTTACTAGAAAATTTAAGAGAAAAAATCGCGGAATTAGAAGTTGCAAAAAAGCAACTTGAAGATTATTCTACTAATTTAGAAAAAATAGTTGCAGAACGCACTGCCGATTTAGTACAGGCAAACAGTAAGTTGAGTGGTATAATCAATTACTGTGCAGATGGAATTATAATTGTAGATTCAAAGGGAAATATTGAACAAGTAAATCCTGCTTGTGAAAATATGGTAGGGTTATCAGAAAGTTCTTTATGTAAGAAAAAATTTCAACAAATAGCTTATTCAAATTCTCCTGAACAAAATTCTTCAAAAGATAATAAAAATGGGAATATTTTCGGGCTAGGCAATGATTGCTCTGAGATATTGTTGAGAGATTATTATGTTGTGAATAACCTTAGTGGAAAACATATTCCGGTAGAGATTAGTTTTGCTGTTATTTCAAGTTTAGATGAAAAACTCCCTAAAAAGTTTGTTGGAGTCATAAGAGATGTAAGCGTTCAAAAAGAAACAGAGCGATTAAGAGATGATTTTATAGCTACATTGACTCACGATATGAGGACTCCGTTACTTGCGGCTATTCAGACCTTGAAATTCTTCTTAGAAGGTGCAATAGGCGAATTGGATGAAAAACAAAAAGTTCTATTATCGACTATGCTTCAAAGTAATGAAGATTTGCTTGGTCTAGTGAATGCTCTATTAGAGGTGTACCGTTTTGAAAGTGGAAAGTTAACGCTTTGTAAAACTGTATTTAATATTAAAGATTTGGTTAATCAATGTGTTGAAGAATTAAAATCTCTAATTAATAATAAAGATTTAAAGATAAATTTAGTTTTTGATATGCCTGAAAATACCGAAATTAAAGCGGACAGAGCAGAATTAAAAAGGGTTATTACAAATCTTTGCGGTAATGCAGTAAATTATACTAACAAGGGTGGAGAAATTACTGTATTTACAAAATCTCAAAGTGGGGATTTGATCTTTTCTGTTGCAGATAATGGTAATGGTATTCCAGAGGAAGATATTCCAAATCTATTTACACGTTTTTCTCAAGGTACAAGTAGAAAAAGATCAACTGGTACAGGACTAGGTTTATATTTATCGAGACAGATTATTGAAGCGCATAATGGGAAAATTTGGGTTGAAAGCAAAGTTAATAAAGGAAGTGAATTTTCATTTTTATTAACTGATGTTGTAGAATTAGATAATAAAAAGGTTAAAGGATAGGTTACAAATGGATAAAGTCAGAGTATTAATTGTTGAAGATCATGATATGGCAAGGATGGGTTTATCTGTTATTTTAGGTAGCAATCCTCGTATTGAAATTGCTGATATGTGTGCAGATGGACAAATAGGTGTTGACAAGGCATTAGAACTATTACCTGATGTTGTAATTATGGATATTGGACTTCCTACTATTGATGGAATAGAAGCAACTAAAAAGATTAAAGCTTCAAATCCTAAAATAAAAGTTTTAATGTATACATCAAGAGAAGGCGATGATGATATATTTGATTCATTTCAAGCTGGTGCTGATGGCTATATTACAAAAGGTGCTACATCTGAGCAAACTGTATCAGCAGTAATTGCGGTAAGTGAAGGTGCAGGCTGGTTAGATCCTGCTATTGCCAAAGTAGTTTTAACAAATATTAGACGTGGAAATGATATTCCTGAAAAACGTGGTGAAATTAACTACAAATTAGGTAAAAATTTATATGGACTGACAGAACGAGAAATGGAAGTCTTAGCATTGATAGTAGATGGATTGACTAATCCGCAGATTGCAGAAAAACTAGTTATTACAATTTCTACTACAAAAACTCATGTTCATAGTATTTTACAAAAATTGTATGTTGGAACCCGTGCAAAAGCTATTGCTATGGCAATGAAGGAAGGTCTTGTATAAATGATTTATGCTTTAGTGGCTATATTTGTGGCTTTATTTGGATATATTCAAGTTAGTGATGATATAAATTTGCCTCAGATAAAGGATCCTAAAGAACAAGAAATAAAATATATAAGTGATGTAGAAAAAAAAGAAGCCAAAGAACAATACCAAAGAGCTAAATTCAATAGAAATCCGTCTGGTTATATGACAGTTGAGGAATATGAAGAGTTGTCTGCTCCTAAAGATAAGTTTGCTCAAAAGATTGAAGTTCCAAAACTTGAAAAACCTTCTGACATGAAATATGTGCCTCAACCTTCATATAAAATTGTTAGATATAATAATCCTCCAGGAAGTCCTGAGATAATTCTTGATAAGGATCTTTATAAAAACCGACAAAAAAATGCACAGGGAATTGTTGCTCCTGATTATTCAAAAATGGTATATTCTACAATTTATTATTATCCAAATAATGGGTCAACTGCATCAGATTTATTCGTTATTCCTCTTGATGATTCTGAATCTAACATAAACAAAATTAAAACTGCTCATGTTATGCATAGAATACCTGATCCTATTTTATCAACAGATAAAACAATAGATAACTATGCAACTTTTAGAACTCTTACTCCGGTTGATTTTTCAGCTGATTGTACAAAACTTTTAGCTAAAGAAAAAATTGGTAATGCTCATGATGGAATATGGCAAACTAATGCATGGGTATATGATTTTACAAATAAAATTTCATATAATTTGGTTGAAGTAAGAGATGCTATAATTTATTATTGGAAAGAAAATGCAAACTTGGATTTGGAGGATAAACGTTGGGATATATATCCTTTAGGATTTGATTTAAATAATCCAGACAGAGTTATAGTAAATGCTTATGCATATACAGGGGAGAAACCTGTAAATCTTGGAACTTGGAGTATTGATTATCAAGGTCAACAGTCAAGGTTAATTACTTTTAATCAGTCAGAAGTTCAAGTTAGTATGAATGGATTGAAAATTGTTCAAGATGGAGTGGTTCCTAAATCTGTTTCAGAACGAGAAGAAAAACAAATGAAACGTGTTGAAAAAGATACTGAGAAGCAGAAAAAATTGGAAGAAAAGAAAGAATTAAAAACTCTTGAGCAGTCTTACAAATCAAAAATAAAAGAAATAGATGCAAATTATAAAGAAAAACAAAAAGATTATAAGTTAAAACAAAAAATAGAAGGTTCTACAAGCTTAAATGAAGTTGAGCCAAAATATCTTGAAGCAAAAACAAAGTTAGAAGAAAAAGAGCAAAAAGCGCTTGAAAAGAAAAAGGAAAAAGAATTCAAAAAATTAGAAAGACAAAATAGAAAAAAATCTAAAGATAGTACTAATTCTTCTGGAAATTCATTATAAGCATTTCTTTATCTTTGTGGGTTAACTTTTTTATCCTTCTTTCTTCTCTCATAGCTTCTGATTTAGTATTAAATTCTTGCATATAAACAATTTTTATCGGTTTGTTTGCGCGAGTATATTTTGCTCCTTTACCTTGTAAATGAGTCTCAAAACGTTTTTGTACATCATCGGTATATCCACAGTAGAATGTACCTTTTTCTGTAAGCAATATATAAACAAAATATTTTTTATCCATAAATATATTTTATAAACAAAAAAGCGGTTTAAGTAACCACTTTTCAATGTATTTTCTTTTTCTTTATTTCTTTTTTTTATTAACAAATAAAACTGCTTGAGCCTCCAGAACATCCACTAGAAGATGCTCCACAAGAGGAAGCTGTAGCTCCTCCAGCTGCTGATGCTCCTCCTAGAACTGACACAGCTGAAGAAAAATTACTTAAAAATCCGCTTTCAGAAGAAGTTTCTCCTCCAACATTTGCATATTGGCTATAATCTACTGCAAAAGGATTGCTAGATGAAAATACATCATACACATTTGTAGAGAACAAACTTTTTGTTGCCATTGCTAATGATCCTGCTGTTTCTACTGATTCTATAGGTTTGTGAGCTGCAATTTGATTTGCTGTTCTATCTTGTGATCCTTGTGAAGTTATATTATTCATCTTTAGCTCCTATAAATCTCGTGCTTACATTAATATAAAAAATTTGAAATTTATCCAATTTCAGCATGTAATTCTTTTGTTACATTTGTTAATAATTATCATTTTTAAACTAGACCGACTGGCTAGTCAATATAAATCCAGTGATTGATGTCTTATTTTTATAATATATGTAAACTAGTAGTGTAAGAAGATTGGGGAATTATGTTAAAGAAAATACTAACAATTACAACTCTAATATTTATAGTAAGTTCAGGAAGGGCTTTAGCAAGTACTAACTTTTTAAATTCGGTAGTGCTAGAAAAAAACGATGATGGCTATGAGGTTTTGTTAAGAACTGACAATTTAGCAAAAGTAAAAAAATCAATACAATCATCTGATAAAGTTGTACTTACTATAAATGATGTTTCTACGGCAAGTGATTTTAACACTATGTATAAAAACACATCTGATGTAAGTAATATAGTTGTTGAAAATGTTGATACTGACACCGTAAAGGTATATATTCAAGCGCCTGATGTTGCAAAGGCTGATGTATTGTTTGATACTCCAAATTCTGCTCCAATAGCAGTTGGGGATCACTTTGCAGGAGAAAAAATTACTTGGAGCGTAATATCTTTATTTGTTCTTTTGATGATTATGAAATCGTCTAAGAACGTTAAAACAGGTAATCTACTTTATGATTTGCATCAACAAGTAGTTAGAGAACGCGAAATGGAAATGTATGCAAATTTTAAACAAGAATTAAAACAAATGCCGAGTATAAATTATAATCTGAATAAACATTCTCAAATGTCGAGAAATTTAAGGCATAATGAAACAATAAGGACCATTAAAAATTCAAAATAACTAACACGTATTTAATTTTAATACCTGACTAAAAGTCAGGTATTTTTTTATTTTAATATTAATTTTTTATTTACTTGTTATTATAATAATCAAAAATAATTTTCTCTATTTGTTTAGAAGAAGTACCATCTCCATATGGATTTGATGCTTTTAATCTAGTTTCCTCGCGTGTTTTAGAAAGAATTTCTTCTGAATATTTGATAATTTTATCATAGTCTGCACCTACCAAAATAGATACTCCAGCATCAATACCTTCTTGACGTTCTGTTTCATACCTCATAACCAATGTTGGGCAACCAAATGAAGGCGCTTCTTCTTGAATCCCTCCGGAATCAGTTAAAATAAGTTTAGCATTTTTCATTAAGTAAACCAAATTAGGATAATCTAATGGCTTAAGTAATTTAATATTTGTAAATTTATCCAATCTTGCATAAATTTTATCTTTTACATTTGGATTAGGGTGAACAGGAATCACAAATGTATGGTCAGTATATTTTTTTGCAAGATATTCAATAGAGTTAATAATACGATCGATTCTTTCACCATGATTTTCTCTTCTATGAGCCGTGATAAGAACTAATTTATCATTAATTTCAATCTCTTGATTTTTATAAAAATCTTTAGCAGATAAAAGAGTTTCTTCCGAAAGGCAAAACAATGCATCAATTACTGTATTGCCAACAACATGAATTTTATCGTCAGAAATATTTTCCTTTAATAGCGCATTCCTATTTTTTTCTGTTGGTGCAAAATTCAATTCTGCAACTCTTGTTGTCATTTGACGCATAACCTCTTCAGGAAATGGCTCATAAATATCGTATGAACGAAGTCCAGCCTCTACGTGAAATACAGGAATTTTACGATAAAAACTAGCTAATGCTCCACATAAAACAGTCATCGTGTCACCTTGCACAACTGTTGCATCAATATTATTATTTTGAAATACAGAATCAAGTGCCGTCAAAATTCTTGTTTGTACTTCTAGCAAAGTCTGATTTGGTTTCATACAATCAAGATTTATATCTGCTTTTAGTCCAAAATAAGCTAGAGTTTGATTTGATAGCTCTTTTTGCTGTTCTGTATTGCATACTATAACATTATACCTATCACTATGTTTTTTTAATTCTAATATCACCGGAGCCAGTTTTATTACTTCCGGTCTTGTCCCAAATACAAATAAAATAGTTTTCTTTTCCATAATTAATAGTTTAATATAAACAATATTCGCATGCAATTGTATATCCAAACTATTAACTTTTAGGGGAATTAAATTTTTTATTGAATGAATATAATTTACTTATATTAGCAAAAATAATAGGAGAATGTATGTTTTACGGATATTCTAGCAACAATTTTGATTATAATGAATGTAATTCAAGGGGAGCATGTTCTGTATCTCCTAATATAGTCTCATTACAGACAATTATGTTATCTACACTTGCGCAAATATCTTATTATATCTCTAATTTTAAGGGATTTGACAACTGTGATAAAGATAAAATCTTATTTATAATTAAACAAATTACAACCCTAGATTCATTAAAAGAGTACACAGAATCACAAATTCTCGATACACTTCGTTTAGAATTTGATTATTTAAATGATATTTATAAAGATTGTTCTTGCGAAAATAAGATTATAAAGAGCCCTAAATTGCTATTTGAAATAACACCTGATATAAAAATTTCGAAACTTATAAAAGATGTCGAACAAAAATACATAAAAAAATATAGGGGTGAAAATAGTAAATCAAAGTACATAAATGAGATTTTAATAGCAGTTTTAAAAAGTATTTCAAATAATATTCTAACATATTATGAGCTTAGTGAGCTTCATAATGAGTCCTCAGAACAAGTTATAATTGCTCTTGATTTATTAAATAAGACAAAAGTTTCTCCAAGGAAAGTTAAAAGTTCAATAGACAAATTATCACAATTAAATATTGAATTGCTTAAACTAATTTATGATGAAAAATTAAAGAAATTTGGAGAAATATCTGAGACTGATACATCTTTTTCTACAACAAAGGGTAAAGCAATATTAGTTTCAGGTAGCGATTTAAATGAACTATATAGTTTGCTTGAATATTCAAAGGATAAAAAAGAATTTGATATATACACAAATGGTGATTTGATTATTGCACATGCTTTTTCAAAATTTAAAGAATTTGAAAATTTAAAAGGTCATTTTGGAAATCAAAAAAAATCAACTATCCTTGATTTTGCAACCTTCCCTGGCCCAGTATTGTTAACCAAAAATGAAACAAAAAATCTAGAATATCTGTATAGAGGTAAATTATTCACTACTGACTCAATGGCTCCTAAGGGAATAGTTCATCTTGATAACAACGATTATACAGAACTATTTAAATCATGTAATGAATCAAAGGGCTTTAAAAAAGGTCAAGACAGAAAATCTGTAACTGTCGGATTTAACATGAATGAATTAATTACAGAATTTGAAGGAATATCACAAGATATAATTAACAAAAAAATAGAAAATATATTTGTGATAGGTCTTGGAGACTATTCAATGCAACAAGATGAATATTTTTCACGACTATTTAAACTAATTCCTGAAAAAAGCTATGTTATAAGCTTTTCCTATGGTAAAAATACAGATAACACACGTGTAATAAATATAGGAAATGATTATTCAATCGCTCTTGCAGTCATACATGAATTATTTAATAAAGTTCCATTGAAAAGTAACAACTTAATCTTTTATTTAACAAAATGCGATATTAATACTCTAACAAGTATTATAAATTTAAAAAATCATGGCGCAAAAAACATATTTTTATCTGAATGTCCTTCAATGGTAATTAATCCTACTGTCATGAAAGAGTTTACTGAGCTTTTTGAAGTAAAAATAACGAATAATCCAAAAAATGATTTGGAAAATATCAAATTAGAATAAAAAAAAGAAGAATACATAAGTATTCTTCTTTTTTAAACCTAAACAGATATAAAAGATTAATATCTGTAGTGAGCGAAAGCTTTGTTTGCTTCAGCCATTTTGTGAGTATCTTCACGTTTTTTAACTGCAGAACCAGCTCCATTTGAAGCATCAATTAATTCATTAGTTAATTTTTCGATGAAAGATTTTCCGCCGCGTTTTTTAGCTGATTCAATCAACCAAGAAGAAGCAAGAGCAAAACCTCTATCAGCTTTTACTTCAATAGGTACTTGGTAAGTAGAACCACCAATACGTCTAGCTTTTACTTCTAACAATGGAGTTGCATTAGTAAGAGCTTTTTGGAAGATTTCAATAGCATCTTCATTAGTTCTTTCTTTAATTCTATCCATTGTAGCGTAGAAAATCTTTTCAGCAATTGATTTTTTACCGCGTCTCATAATACGGTTAATGAATTTTGAAATATCAACGCTGTTATATACCGGATCTGCTAAAGGAATTCTTTTAGCTGGTTTAGAACGTCTAGACATTATTTCTTACCTCCTTTAGCCTTTTTAGCACCATATTTTGATCTGCTTTGTGTACGGTTAGCAACACCTGCAGTATCAAGAGTACCTCTAACAATGTGGTATCTTACACCTGGAAGGTCTTTAACCCTTCCACCTCTGATTAGAACAACACTGTGTTCTTGCAAGTTGTGACCGATACCTGGAATATATGAAGTAACTTCAAATCCATTAGTCAATCTAACCCTTGCAACTTTTCTAAGAGCTGAGTTAGGTTTTTTAGGGGTTGTAGTATAAACCCTAGTACATACTCCACGTCTTTGAGGACAATCCATCAAAGCAGGAGATTTTGTTTTGTCTGTTAGCTTTTTACGTTCTCTACGTACAAGCTGGTTAATTGTAGGCATTTGTTTCTCCTTTTGCTGTTTTTGTTAACTACACTTCTTCTCTTAACCGTCAAATCCAGCACGAAAATTTCGGCTAAGCGTGTAACTTAATTAAACAACGTACAAGAATAATTGTCAATAATCTCTTGATATTTTAACAAAAAGTTGTATAATATTTGATATGAAAAAGGAAAATTCAGATAAATTTAGAGAGCTTATTAGTTTAGTTTTGTGTGTAATAGTCCTATTACTAATTGCAAATTATGCTGGCTTTTTAAAAGTAATAAATTTTGATAGTATATTTACATCTTTTGGAAAATTTACTTCAACACTATCATCAACTGATATTGAAAAAGGAAAAATAAATCCAGGTAACCAAAAAACTCGCTCTGAGTATAATGGTATCAAAGTTCGGTATATTCCGGCTAACGTCCTTTCAGCTGTTGATAATTCATATCAATGGAATGTTTTGTTTAAGTCTGATAAAAAAGTTATATTTTTTGTATATTCTACTAGTGATTCAAAATATGCAGATAGTGATTTCTATAACAAAATTTCAGGAATTTTATCAGAAAATAATAACTCATATTATTACAATCTGGTAGCTTTTGATACTAAAAGATATGAATATATGCGCACAGGTGGCGATATAGGACCTTCTAAAATTTGCAATTCACTAGAAGAATGCAGAAATCAAGCAGTAAGAGCAAATAACTATTCTGCGGCTTCAGCATTTGTTGAAAGGTGTGCAAGAACTATGTGCATTATAAATCCAAAAAGAGAAGAATTCGTTGCTATTAAAGCTCGTGACTCAAAAATAGCAACTGACTATATTGAAAAATTAAAGGGTTGGTAATTAATCAGTTAGGTTAAAACCACCATTTTTCTTAATATGTTCAACTAACCCTCCATCTTGCAACAATTTAATCATTACAGGAGGAAGAGGTTCAATTTGGGTGATAGTACCATTTGTAAGGTTCTTTAGTATCCCTTTTTCAATGTCTAAATCCAATTCATCTCCAGCATCAATAGAATCAGTATCACATTCTATTGCAAGGAGCCCGATATTTATTGCATTTCTATAGAAAATTCTTGCAAATGATTTAGCTATAACCGCACCAACACCTGCTATTTTAATAATTTGTGGAGCGTGTTCTCTAGAAGAGCCTAAACCAAAGTTTGATCCTGCAACTACAAAATCTCCTTTACTCATTTTTGATGCAAATTCAGGGTCTGCATCTTCAAGGACATGCTTAGCAAACTCAGGTAAGTTAGATCTTAAATGAAATAGTCTTCCTGGTGCAATATGATCAGTTGAAATATTATCCCCGAATTTAAAAGCTTTTCCTCTCATACAAATCTCCTCTAAATAACATATTTTACTTTATAATACTACAAAAAAGTAAAAAATATGATATAATTAAGAAAGATAAAGAGGATAAATTATGTATTTTGATAGAAAATGTAAAATAACTTTTATATGCCATGGAGCAACAATATATTCAGATGAATTTAGAGTTTCAGATAACGAAGTATATCCACCACTTAATGATGCTGGACAAGAAGAAATTGATAGAATTTGCGAATTTTTAAAGAGAAGAGGAGTAAAAAATGATATAATTTACTCATCTTCAGCTGCAAGAACAGTTCAATCAGCAAAATTAATCAGTAAAATATATAAACAAGACTTTGAAATAATTGAAGATTTAAAACCAAGAATGTGTGGAGACTGGAATGGGTTGACTTTTGATCAAATAGAATCTCAACATCCTGAAATGCTTGATAAGTTAATAAAATTTCCGAACGAAAAACTTTTTGAAAATTGTGAAAGTATAAATGAATTTGTAACCAGAGTATCTGCAACAATAAACTCAATTGTAGAAAAGAATATCGGGAATAGACTTATTATAGTAACATATCCTGATGTAATTCAGGCTGCAATCGTATCAGCACTAGAATTACCTCCTGAAAGAATGTTTAGATTTTTTATAAACACAGGAAGTGCGACTCAAATTAGTTACTATGACACTTGGGCAAGCCTAAAATATTCTGGTTACGTCCCTATATAAAATTATTTAATTGATAAAAGACGTTGATTTTCTTTTTCAAGGAACTCTTTTCCTGGCCTGATGTCAATAAAGTCCCAAGGAAGTATTGTATTGAATGAATAATTTTCATAAGCATAATAATCAGAATTGATATTATGCTTTTTGGCAGCTTTTTTAAAAGCTCCTAGTTTTCCTCCATCACGATAAATATCAATTAAAAATTCTGTAAATGTTTCATCGCCTCTTGATAATACTGCTTGCCAATAATCCCATTTTATACTTGAAACATTAGCACCTATACCAATTTTATGAAACTCTTTTTTTAGATAATTAGCCTTTTCCTCCAAAGACTTAGTATTTTCACGTCCACACCATTGAAATGGAGTATGAGGTTTAGGAACAAAACTTGAAAATCCAAAACTTATATCAAATCCCTTATATTCTTGTTTTAATTTTTTACTAAGCATTATTAAAGCATTGATATCTTCTTCGGACTCAGTAGGTAAACCTATCATTCCATAGAACTTTAAACCTTTTAAACCGTTATCCTTTGCAATTTTAACAGCATTAAAAATTTGTTCTTCAGTCAAATTTTTATTAATAACTTTTCTTAGTCTATCACTGCCTGCTTCAATTGCTAAAGTAGAATTTTTTTGTCCGGCAGCAACAAGAGTTTTTACAACATCTGTCTCAATAGCATCTACCCTAAGCGAAGATACACTCATTTCTATATTCTCTCCGTTAAGGATTTTTTCGTATATAAACTTACAAATATCTTTGAAATGAGGATGAGCGCTTATTTGTGCACCAAGGAGTGCTATTTTATTTGTATAAGAAAGACCGAGCTTAATAACAGCTAAAACATCTTCATATGGCATAAAACGCAATGGTAAATTTAGATACGAAGCAAGGCAAAAACCACATCTATTAGCACATCCACGAGCTAATTCTAAAATAAAAGTATTTTTAAAAAACGCATTTTCACTTAAAATTGGAGTATAAATACATTCACTCAACCTTTTAGTTAATTTTTTTACATTTCTTTTTCCTAATTTAGGTACATATACTCCCTCAATTTCCGCTAATAATTTTAATATCTCATCTTTTGACTTATCCTGATTATTCTTGCATATATTTACAACATCAATATTAACATCTTCTCCATCTCCAATAATAAAGAAATCAAAAAAATCACTATAAGAAGTTGGATTTGCTGTAATTACAGGCCCTCCTGCAAACACTAGGGGGAATTCATCTCCTCTTTCTGATGCCTTAAGAGGAATACCGTATTTTTCTAGCATTGAAAAAATTGTTAAAAAATCCAAATCAAATGAAAATGAAAATCCAAATAACTTAATATCACAGATTCTATATTGTGTTTTTTCTGTATCAGAGCAAATTCTCTCAATCCCAACTCCATCCAATTCATCTATAGTTTTAAACATCCATAAAAAGCCTAAAGATGACAATGAAAATGAATAAATTCCAGGAAAAGCCATCCATATCTTAAAATCGTCATTATGAGACTCTTTTCTATTATATAAAAAAAGTTCTTTCTTACTCATTTTAATCCTTAACTTCCAAATCATTACCCTGATTAATTGGTAATATATACAGCTCATCAATTAAAACACAAATAGTAGCTGCTATTGCAGGAGATAAAATTACTCCCCAAAAACCTAAAAATTGTTCAGCAACAAATAGTGCAAAAAATATCATTAAAGGGTGTAATTCCATAAACTTTCCAAACAAGACAGGTCTTACGATGTAATTAGACAACTGTTGAACTACTAGGAAAGCAACAATTATCAATACAATTTTTACAATACCTAAAGGATATGCAACAAGCAAAATTACAGCTAGAGCAATTGTAGGTCCTAAAAGTGGAATAATATCCAAAATACCTGTTATTAAACCAAGTAATATAGGATATTCAACTCTAAGAATCAAAAGGCCTATAGTCATCATAATACCCACTGCAACCATTGACAATATCTGAGCTCTAACATATCCACCAACTTTATTACTTATTGCAACTAAAATATGATTTGCTTTTTCTTTTAAATCTTGTGGAAAGAATTCTATGAACTTATTCTTCAAATATACTTTGTCTACAAGTATATAGTACACAATCATAGTTAAAGCAACAAATACCATAACTAGTTGGAAAATACTTACTGTAAAGCTCCAAGACTGATCAACTAGACCTTTTGCGACCCCTGGTGTAGAGTTCATAATGGAATTAAGGTCAAATATATCAGCTAATCTGTGTCCGTAGAATGTTGCATTCATTAAATAATTTGAAACACTTGTGATTTTTTCAGGAAAATATAATAAAAATGTTTTTATTTCTTTATATGCAACAAAAAATATTGGAATAAATAATGCAAAAATAGAAGCTACAGCTGCAGTAATAACCAATGAAGAAGCAGCAGTTCTATTCATTTTTTCAGATAATTTAATAACGTATGGATTCATTGCGCATGCAATCACGTATGCTGCAAAAAATAACATTAAAATTCCTGAAATTTTTGGTAATAAAAGTAATAGTACTATAACCAAAATAGAAAAAATAATATTTTTTGTAGTCCATAATCTTTTAAACATATATATCTCCAATTTCCAAGTCTCTGAAAATATTACATAAAAAATATAAATTTTTCAATTGTAGTAATAGATAATTCTGAAACAAATATTAAGAAATGTTACATAAATTTTAATATTACGCAATTTTACAAAGAATATATACTTTATATATTTACGAGGATTATAAACAAAAGGATACGACATGGGTTTTCTATCAGGCGCATATGGTAAATTGATGGCTGGGAAAATGGTTCGTTCTCTACAATACGAGATGACCATGGTCCAAAGTCAGTTGCGCCGTATCACCAGACAAGTAGATGATATGGAAAAATTCTTTAGTGCCAAAGAAAGTTCTATAAAGGCTCAAATGCAAGCCGCAATGAATGGAAGTGTATTTAAATATGGTGAACAACTTGGTATAAATCCACAGGATCCAAGTTCTATGAGTAAGTTAGATCAAAGTTATATAGCTTTATATAATAATTATCAACAACAACAGCAACAACAATTTATGATGGCTCAGTCTGCATGGCAAAATACGTTTGAAATGATGCGTGAAGCAATGCTACAACCATTAAAAGATACAGAAGATCAATTACAAACACAAAAAGATAACTTAGAATCAAGGTTAAAGATCGCACAAGCAGAATACGATGCAAAGAAAGAAGAAGAAAAAGCTGGTGCAAAAAACTTAGCTCCAGATTACACAGGTCAAGGTTAATAAACAATAAAAATAAAGGCCCTCCACAAAGAGGGCTTTTTTATTTATATAAAAACTTTTATTGCATCAACAGGACAAATAATTGATGCATCAATGCACTCATCCTGAAAATTATCAATATTATATTCATTTGTTACTGCATAATTTGAATAAATATCAAATACCTCTGGTGCGATTTGACTACAAACTCCACAACCAATGCAGCGTGACAAAATTTTAATTTCCATATAAAAATACCCAAAATAACTGAAACTATTTTGAGTATTTATCATTAAACAGCATTTTTAATTATACTTTAATTCAATTTTTAGTTATCTTGTTTGATAATTTGTGCTCCATTTTTTTCTATTGGAAGAGTTTTCACCTCAGCTTTAACATTCAAATCTGCCCAAGTTTCTTTTACAATAGAATGAATTTTATCAACACCATTTTTATGCGAAATTATCAAAATAGAAGGTCCAGCACCACTTAGCACACAACCTAAAACATTTTCTTCATGTTTTAAGTTTTCCATAATTTTTTCTAATCCAGGTACAAGTTTCATTCTATATGGCTGATGAAGTTTATCATGAAGTGCAGCCTTCATAAGTTCTGTATCTTTTGTATTCACTGCTTGTACAAACATTGCTAAGCGTTGCGCATTAAATATTGCATCATGCATAGGAACCTCTTTAGGCAAAACAGAACGAGCAATATCAGTAGCAAGTTCGTAATCCGGAATACAAACAGTAATCTGCCATTCATCAGGCCAATCTAGCTTACGGTACAAAACACTTCCATCATCTTCTTGAGAGGCCAATACAAGCCCTCCAATAATTGCAGGAGTTACATTATCAGGATGACCTTCAACTTCAGTTGCTATTGACAATAAAGCAGCTTCATCAGCAGGATGCCCTAATAATTCATTCGCAGCCAATAAACCTCCTACAATAACAGAAGCACTACTACCTAAACCTCTAGTGATAGGAATTTGAGAATGAATCGTAATTTTTAATTCACTCGGAGTTTGGCCGATAGAATTATATAAAAGCTCAACGGCTTTGTATACAATACTATTTTCGTCTAATGGAATATGTTCTAATGACAATTCATCAGCTTCTTGAGTATCAGCAATAACATTTATCTCAATTCCCGTACCAGGAAGGACGGTTTCCTCAATTGTAATAGTATTATAAATAGGTAACGCCATACCCAAACAATCAAAACCTGGTCCCAAATTGGCTGTAGTAGCCGGTACTTTTACACTTATTTTCATATATTCCTCTTTATCTGTACTAGATGTATTATATCAAAAATATAAAAAAAAGCTAATATTACACCAATAATGAAGATATATAAAGAATTTGAACTATTTTTAAGCCATTTTATAATAAGAGTATGTATAAACTATATCCATATTTTACAAATGACGGTTCTGTAGGTCTATTCAGCCCGGAGGCAGATGATATTTACCACTCAACATACGGTGCTTTATCTGAAGCTTATGAAAAATTTATTTTACCCGCAAACGTAGAAAAATATCTTGATAATAAAAAAGAAATTAAAATTTTAGATATTTGTTATGGAATTGGTTATAATTCAAAAAGTTTTTTAAATTATTTTTTTGAAAATTTTACCCAAAAAGAAAAAGGAAAAAATTATAATATCGAAACGATATATACTAATAACAAAAAAGACAAAAGTAAGATTTTTTCAGAAAATATCGATAAGATAGATACAAATAATATAATTGAAAAAAATTTCCATTCTTTTAAAAGTAACGAAACGATAGATACTAATAATAGTTTTCCTAAAATATTTATACATGCTATAGACACGGATAAAAATTTAGTTTATTTGTCACCATTTTTTAAAAATAAAAAAAATAGATTCGATAAAAGCGGTTTAACTTTTGATAATGAAAAAATTTCTAGAATGCTAGGGAAAAATACGGAACCAAAATATAAATTACATAAATTTGTTAATCTTATTATATTACTATCAGTATTAGAATCTCATTCTGAAATATTTACAGATGAAGAGTTTAATAATTTATTAAATGATAAAGAAAATTCACTCTACTTTGATAAATCTATAATCGATTTATACAAATTTATCAAATCTAATAGGTATGATTATGGGGTAACATCCAAAATAAAAGCCTTCTTACATAATATATATTATCAGCATATATCAAAGAGTTATAAAATAGCTCTTAAACACCTTACAAATAACGTTATTAACTTTACAACAGAGATTAATGATGCGCGAAGTGTTCTTATGAAGAGTAAATTTCAATATGATATTGTCTTTTTAGATGCTTTTACTCCAGCAAAATGTCCTTGCCTATGGTCATATGAATTTATGTGTGAGCTATATAAACATTTAGATGAAAATGGAATAATTCTAACATACTCAAATTCAGCAAATATCAGAAACGCCTTTTTACAAGCTGGATTTTATATTGGCAAAATATATAATAAATCTTCAAATAAATTTATGGGCACAGCTGCTGTGAAAAATAAAAATTTAATTTCAGAAAATAAATTTATTGAAGATCTGTCTGATTATGAAATTGGGCTAATAAATACTAAAGCCGGTATTACATATAAAGATCCTGAACTAAATTTATCAAACACTGAAATTATTAATAATCATAAAATTAAAGTTGATAATAGCATTCTTGAATCAAGTTCTAAATATATAAAAAGAAATAAAATTAAGAAGAATTAATTATTGGTATATTACGATATGATACATGGTAAATAGTAAAATACATTTTTTAATTTTGGTAAATAATTTTACAAAATTTTTAAAGAATAATATAATTTAATTACTATGAATAAATATGATCTTATTGTTGTTGGAGGAGGCACAGCGGGCTGTGCAGCGGCTTATACAGCCGGGAAGTTAGGGCTTAAAACTCTTTTAATAGAAAAAAGTATTCACCTTGGTGGAACTATTACATCTGCCTTGGTTGTACCTGCAATGAAGTCTGGAGAACATCAGATTAATACTGATTTTTATAAACGTCTTATAGGAGAATTGCAGACTATGGGCGGACAGGCAACATATCAAGATAACCCTGGCTGGTTTAATCCAGAACTTACTAAAATTGCACTTGATAACCTTATGGCAGAAGCAGGTGTTGATGTATTCTTTGATACTCATATTACAAATATAATAATAAAAGAGAATAGTATTAAATCTATTGTTATTTCAAAAGAAATGTTATCTGTATATAACGAAAAGATAGAAAGTAAAGATAAAGCATTATCCGTATCTATCGATACGAAATATGTAATTGACGCAACTGGTAATTGTGAAATTGGCAAATTATGTGGTTGCGAATTTTTAGAAGAAAAACATGAAGAACAACCGGTTAGCTTAAGATTTATGATGGGTGGAGTTAATGTTCCATATTTTGCAAGCTGGCTTAAGGACTATGATAAAGATAGAAATGTCACAACCGTAGAAGATACAAATGGGTTTATACATCTATCTACGGCTTATACGTGGGACAAAGATAAAAACTGGGCTTTAAGTCCCTTATTTGAGGATGCTGTAGCCAAAGGGATACTGAAAGATCACGATAGAAACTATTTTCAGATATTTACTGTCGCTGGAATGCCTTCTACTATTGCCTTTAACTGCCCTAGAATAATTGATTACACTGACACACTAAGAGTAGAAAATATGTCAAAAGCCTTGATTTTAGCGAGAAAAAACATTTATAGACTTGCTAATTTTTGTAGAATATATTTTCCTGGATTTGAAAACAGCTATATTTCAAACATTGCTGATATGCTTGGAATAAGGGTTTCAAGACGTATAAAAGGCAAATATATTTATACAATTGATGATGTAAAAAATGGCAAACAATTTGACCACCCTGTCGTTGTTTCGAATTATCCGATTGATGTTCATAATGCTAAAAAAGATCAATCTACATTGGTTATGGTAAAAGATTACACATTGCCATTAGAAAGTTTAATGTCTGCAGATATAGACAACTTATATGTGGCAGGTAGATGTATATCTGCGGATTTTATGGCACAAGGTGCTCTAAGAGTTCAAGCTAGTTGCTTTTCTATGGGAGAAGGAATTAGCAAATATCTTGTATCATTAAATTAATTATTTAACTTTTTTATTTTACTTGTAAGTATCTGTGCAGCATTCAATAAAGGATCTATTGTGGGTGAATATGGAGGAGCGTAGGTCAAATCATTTTTATAAAATTCATCTACTGTCATATGTGCTAGAATTGCAGAAGTTAATGTATTAATCCTTTTATCTGCATCACCTGCACCCACAGCTTGCGCACCCAGTATTAATCCACTTTTTTCATCAGCTACAAGCTTAAGAGTAATATTATTAACATCAGGCATATATCCAACTTTATCATATTTTGTAATTATTGTTGAAATAGTTTTATAACCTAGTGCTTGAGCCCTTTTTTCTGTTAAACCAGTCATTGAAATAGTTAAATTAAGACATCTAGTAACAGCAGATCCTAGTACACCATAAAATTTATCTTCAACACCGGATGCATTCATAGCTGCAGTTCTACCTTCTTTATTAGCAGTAGAACCCAGTGGCATCCAGATTTTTGAGCCATCAATAACTAAAGTTACTTCTACACAGTCACCACAAGCATATATATCTTGAATATTTGTTTCCATTTTTTCATTTACTTTAATAGCACCTGTTTCTCCAAGCTCAATTCCTGCATCTTGTGCTAACTCAGAATTTGGTCTTACACCTACACATAAGACAACAAAATCAGTATCAATACACTTACCAGAATTTGTGTAGACTGCCTTAACACCATCCAAATCACCACAAAATTCTGTCACCAATTCTGATGTTAAAATTTTAAAACGACCATTATTAATTGACTCCAACTGAGTTTCAATCAATTCAGAAATTTCATCATCTAAAGAAGGCATAACATGTTTAGAATTTTCTATTAGAGTTACATCCAAATTTTGTCTTACAAATGCCTCTAAAAGTTCCATACCAATGTATCCACCGCCAACAATTACAACTTTTTTTGATTTTAAAGCCATTTGCTTAATATTTATGCCATCTTCAATTTTTCTTAAAGTAAATATATTAGGCAAATTGACATTCTTAATATCTGGAATAATTGGCCTTGCTCCAACCGCAATAATTAACTTGTCATATTTTACAAGATATGAATTATTATCCTCCAAATTTTCAATTAATACTTGCTTAGAATTTGGAAGAATTTTTATTGCTTTTGATTTTAGATGAATATGAATACCTTTCTGTTCAAATTCTTCTGGAGATCTGACTAAAAGCATCTGATAATCTTCAAAATTACCTTCTATATAATAAGGAAGGCCGCATGAAGAGTATGAAACATGTGTATCATCTGTGTATAAATCAATTTCTGCATCCGGTAATAATCTTTTTGCTTTAGCAGCAGCTTTTGCTCCTGCAGCTACACCGCCTAAAATAACTATTTTCATAATAGCTACAATATAGCTGAATATCAAATTTTATACATTGGACAGTATACTAATTTATACCTGAAGTATTTAATATAACACCTTTCATAAATTCACAATATGCATCAATATCATCTTGGAATTGTTCAGTTTTTTCTACTAAATTAGTTATTTCAACAATAATTTTTTCATTTTCAAAATCTTCGTACATTTTACACTCCGTAATCAACAACTATTTCCTTACAAATAAAATTACGGATACTCATTAGATAAACTTTAATATCCAAAGCAAAAATGTTACAAAAATTTATTAATCAATTTCATTATGTACAAGCTTTTTTCTCAAATTCCACTGAATTAATGTTAAAACAAGTATTATTAGGAATAAAACATAAGCGATAGCACTAGCTTTACCTATATTAAAAAATTCAAAAGCATTTTTATATATAGCATATACCAAAACATTTGTGCTATCTAACGGTCCACCTTGTGTCATTAAATATATCAAATCAAAAACCTGAAATGAGCTTATAGCAGTGATTATTACTACAAAAAATATTGTAGGAGATAAAAGGGGGATAGTCACATTCTTAAATATCTGAAAAGAGTTTGCCCCATCGATTTTTGCAGCCTCAAACATACTTTGAGAAATACCGCTTAATGCAGAAAGAAATATAATCATATTATACCCAATCAACTTCCAAACAGAAACAATAATCATTGCTGGCATTGCAAAATTTACATCATATAACCAATTTATATGCATATGCAATATATGATTCAAAAAACCGATATTAGGATCAAAAATCCACTCCCAAATAACACCTATAACTATCATTGGTGTTATAAAAGGTAGAAAATATGCAGTTTTAAAAAATTCACTGCCCCTAATTTTTGAATTCAGAATACTTGCTAATATCATAGGGATAATAACACCAAGAACAGAAGTAGAAAAAGCAAATACAATTGTATTGATTAGAATTTTAAAAAATAATGGGTCTGCAAAAATCTCTTTATAATTATCAAAACCGACAAACTTCATAGGATTTAATAAATCCCATTTAACAAAACTTAGACCAAAAGAACAAAATACCGGAATAATTATAAATAAAACAGTACCAACTAAAGCAGGCAAAATAAATAACCACCCTGCAATTTTTTGATTATTAGAAATATTCTCAAATAACTTTTTCATATCTATGTTACAATTATACAATAATGATAAAAATAAGGGGAGAATTTTACATGAAAAAATATGAACATGCATTTGGTAAAAATGACATAAGAGGTATCTACGGAGAAGATATAACAGAAGAGTTATATTATAATACAGGCAGAGGATTTGTTGACTGGTTAAAAAAACAATCAGGTGTAAGTGAATCAGATATGTGGATAACAATTACACGAGATGCCAGAACTCATTCTCCATCTTTAGAAGAAGCTTTATGCAAAGGTATCACATCAACTGGAGCAAATGTTGTTAAACTAGGACTAGCTCCAACCCCAATCGGTTATTATTCAGAAGTAGTGGGATTACCTGCTTCTGTTACTAATAATAAACAAGTTATTGCTGCTTCAATAATTACTGCAAGCCATAATCCAAAAGAATATAATGGTCTTAAAATGACATATGCTAAACGAACTCTTACCGAAGCACAAATTGCAGAAGTAAAAGAACATACTTTTAAAGAAATGGAAACAAAATCAGAACCTAGCAAAAATACTGGTGAAATAAGAGAATATAATATTATTCCTGATTATATAAAAGAAATGAAAGAGAAATTTGGGAATATAGGAACAGGGATAAAAATTGTTGTAGATAGTGCAAATGCAACAGGTGGAGTTGTAGGTCCGCAGCTTTACAAAGAATTAGGCTGTGAGGTTATTGAATTGTTTTCAGAACCTGATGGTAATTTCCCTAACCATCACCCAAATCCAAGTGTTGAAAAAACTCTTGATGCACTAAAACAAACTGTTGTAGAAAATAAAGCAGATATTGGAATCGCATATGACGGAGACAGCGACAGAATAGGTATTGTTGATCAGGATGGCAAGTTTTTAACAGGTGATAAACTTCTTTTAATATATGCTCAAGATTTAATCGAAGACTGTAAAAAAACAGGAACCTGTCCTACTGTAGTAAGTGAAGTAAAATGTTCACAAGTTCTTTATGACACTATAAATGCTCTAGGTGGTAATGCAGTAATGTGTAAAACTGGCCATGGATATATCAAAGATAAAATGAAAGAAACAAATGCGCTTTTAGCAGGTGAAATGAGTGGGCACACGTTCTTCAAAGACCGCTACTACGGTTTTGATGATGCGATATATGCAGGTTGCAGAATTATTGAAATCATTTCTCGCCATAAAAAACTAAATCCAAACTTCAAAATATCAGATATGCTTTCGGCTTTTGATAAAGTATGCTCATCTGAAGAAGTGCGTTTTCCATGTCCAAACGAACTAAAAAAATCAACTCTAGAAAAAGTAAAAGAGTGTGTAGAAAATGATAAAAATCTATTCGGCTCACCTATCAAAGATATAATTACACTTGATGGAATGCGAATTGTTTTTGATGGAGGTTTTGCTCTAATAAGACAAAGTAATACAGAACCTGTATTTACTCTTAGATTTGAAGCGAAGACAAAAGAAGAATGTGATAGATTTAAATCTTGTATGACAGGTCTTCTAGAAAATATTCTTAAATAACTAGCAAAAAACTTTTTTCACGAGTTTTACTCTACAGGATATCGATTTGAGAGGAGTAAAATTCGTGAAAATTAGTAATAATCATTCAACCCCAAATTTTCAAGGTGTATATAGGTTACCATTTAGTGAAACTAATAATAGGATTATATTAAAGGAAATTCTACCTAAATACAGAACTGTAAAAAAGGATATTCCACAAATATTCTACGGAGAGACACCTTTTGAAGAGCCTGTACATACAGTTATGAGCTATATTGCCAAAGAAAATGGTGCCTCTAAAGATTGGCTTGTTAAAAATGCCAAAAATTTTGGCTTAAACGTACAACTTCCAGAATATAAACATATAAATATAATATCTTCACAACAAGATATAGATGCCTATTCGAACATTATCAAACAAACAATAAAAAAAATTAAACAACCAACTTGGAAGAAAATCCTAAATATCTTCAGAAATAATCCAAAAGATTCTTTTCCTCAAGATGCACCAGAACAAGTAAAAAAAGTTTTTTTATTGTTTGAGACTTACAATAAAGGTAAAAATTATTTCAATAACTCGTTTAATAAAAATTTTAAAATTGAAAATGTTGCAAATCCTCAAGAGTTATTAAATAAAATGCTTTCTGAAAAATAAAACAATATTACAAAAAAAGATTTACGCTTGCAAAAATCTTTTTTTTGTATAATAATGGAACTTGTCAGAAAAGTTACTCACGAATAATTTATCATAGGCTTTAGATAGCTTTATTTTGATGTATTCGTTTAGCATTAATTTATAATTAACATAAATTATGCTTAAATAAAAAAGTTATTAAATCACAATTAAGATGAAAGGTAAAAATCAATGGATTTAGAAAACAAAGAAATTACAGTTGAAGAAACTGCAGCAGAAGTAACAGAACAAACTGCAGAAGCTACTGTTGAAACAGAAGAAAAACCAGCTAAAGCTCCTAGAAGAGGACGTGGTAAAAAACAAAAAATTGAAACAACTGAAGAAAAACCTCAAAGCGAATGGGTAGAAAGAGTTGTTCAAATTCGTCGTGTAACAAAAGTTGTAAAAGGTGGTAAAAAACTAAGCTTCCGTGCAATTGTTATCGTAGGAAACAAAAAAGGCCAAGTAGGTGTTGGTTGTGCAAAAGCATCAGAAGTTATCGTAGCTATTCAAAAAGCTATTGCTGACGGAAGAAAAAATCTTATTACAGTACCTATTTTCAAAACAACAATTCCTCACCCTATCACAGGCAGATCAGGTGCTGGTGCAGTTATGTTAAAACCAGCTTCTCAAGGTACTGGTATTATTGCAGGTGGTGCTGTAAGATTGGTTCTTGAACTTGCAGGTATTGAAAATATTCTTTCAAAATCATTAGGTTCTAAATCACCTCTTAACGCTGCTAATGCTACATTAGATGCACTAAAAAGCTTAACTCCATTCAATGAAGTAGCTAAAAGACGTGGTCTTACAATGGCAGAACTTCTAAACTAGTCCTACTAGGTTATTGAATTAGTTTAATTAATTTAAGTAATATTAATAATAAAGGAATAATAAAATGGCAAAAACAGAATTAAAACAAATAAAAATTAAACTTGTAAGAAGTTTAATTGGTGCCTCTGAAAAACAACGTAGAGTAGTAAGAGGTTTAGGATTGACTAAACAAGATCAAGTTGTAGAACACTACAACAGCGCTACTATTTTAGGTATGGTAAATAAAGTACCTCACCTAGTACAAATCGTAGACTAATTGAATACATTACTGATTGATTGCGTATGACCTTGTGGTGATAGTGAAAGCGAGCAATCATACAAGATAAAAAGGAAATAAAAAAATGACAATTACATTAGAAGATTTAAGACCTGCAGAAGGTTCAACACATAAAATTAAAAGAGTAGGCAGAGGACGTTCATCAGGAAGAGGTAAAACTTCTTGTCGTGGACACAATGGTGAAGGACAACGTTCTGGAAACTCTTCTAAAAGAGGTTTTGAAGGTGGACAAATGCCTGGTTACAGACAATTACCAAAATTAAAAGGTTTCCAAGTAATTAACAAATTGAATTATGCAGAAATCAATGTTGGTAGAATTGCTCAATTAGGTATGAAAGAAGTATGCTTAGAATGTTTAAAAGAAGCAGGAAAAGCACATCCTTCAACAGTTGGCCTAAGAGTATTAGGCAATGGTGAAATCACAGAAGCAATTACAGTAAAAGCTTCTTATGTTACACCATCAGCAAAAGAAAAAATTGAAAAAGCAGGCGGAAAGGTTGAGTTAGTATAATGGCACCACAAATGAGAATGCCGACAACTGATGATTTGATGTCAATGTGGCATGCTTCAGGTTTAAAAGAAAAAATAATATTTACTTTCTTGATGATAGCAGCATTTAGATTTGGTGTACAAATGCCTTTATATGGTATTAACAATCAAATTTTCAGCAATATTGCACAAGGAAATAATATTATCGGATTTTTAGACCTGTTTTCAGGCGGAGCATTGGGTAAAGTATCTATCTTCGCGTTAGGTATTGGACCTTATATCACTTCATCAATCATTATCCAGCTTATTTCTGTAGTAATTCCTTCTTTGGAAAAATTGCAGAAAGAAGAAGGAGAAGCAGGCAGAAGAAAATTGTCACAATACACACGTATATTTACAGTTGTGTTAGCTGCATTTCAGTCATTAATTTTTATGATGTATTTACATCATTTACCTGGAGCGGTATTACCAAATGTTAATCCGGTTATGTTCTTCATAAGCTCAATGACAGTTTTAACAGCTGGATCTGTTCTAGTTATGTGGATATCAGAGCTCATTACTGAAAAAGGTATTGGTAATGGAGGATCTTTGATAATCTTTGTAGGCATACTATCTGGGATTCCGGTATATGCTTCAAGAACGGCTCAAATTGTAGCTCATAATACAACTATGCAATTAGGTTTGCTAATGTTACTTGCAATATTTTTCTTAGCTATGATTTTTATCGTAATCATGCAAGAAGCAGTTAGAAAAGTAATCATAGTAAATCCTAAACGTCAGGTAGGGAACAAAGTTTATGGTGGAATGAATTCGTTTATACCATTTAAGCTTAATCCTGGAGGCGTAATGCCAATTATTTTTGCGATTGCTATTTTGCTTTTCCCATCTACAATTTTAAGTTTGGTAGGACAAGCTAATTTTAAATCAGTAGCAGTCAAAAATTTTGTAGTGAACCTAAGTCACTTCATGAGTCCTGACGGAATTACATATTATGTATTGTATTTCTTGCTGATTGTTGCATTAACATTTTTCTATGCATCAATTATGCCAAATATGCAACCTAAAGATATTGCAGATAACTTGAAAAAATATGGTTCATCAATTCCAGGTATCAAACCTGGTAAGCCAACTGCAGAAGCTCTTGATAAAATTTTATCAAAAACTACATTTATTGGAGCTATGGGACTTGGAATAATTGCTCTTGTACCATCATTTGCAAGTTATTTTACAAATATCAAAACGCTACAAGGTATTGGAGCTACATCATTAATAATCATGGTTGGTGTTGCTCTAGATTTAATAAATCAAGTAAGAACTCACCTTCTTGCTAGAAATTATGAATCGTTCTTAAAAGAATAATACCAAATACATTTATAAAAAAAATAACCTCTAGTACTTAGGGGTTATTTTTTTTGCAAATAATTAACATTTAGTTGAATGAATATAAGCAAATAAAAAGATATCATATAATTGTAAATCCTCAACTCTTCTGATTGCTCAGTATTTGCCCCTCGGTTATGGAGGGGCTTTTCTTTATAAAGATTAATATATCGACAAAATAAGAAAAATGTAGTAATATAAAGACAATAAATAGTTTTGAAGAGGTTAATATGAGAGAATTAATAGAAAAAGATCGAAGAATTACTATTGTTCCACACGATTTTAAATTTGCAAATAAAGGTGTAATTACAGATGTCAACCAAGATGGATTTACTGTTGAACTGGATTACGAACCTGATGGATTTATGAAACACAATTATTGTGAATTTTATACTCAAACAAGTCATGGAACTTTGTATTTTGATTCTTACCCAAAATCTATTGAAGGTAAAAAACTAGTTATTGCAAATCCTGCTAAACATAGATTTTTACAAAGACGTCAATATACTCGTATTAAATTTGTATATGATTTGGAATTAAAAGATAGTTCTAACAATTATAACATCACAACTTTAGATATTTCTGCAGGAGGTATGAAGTTTAAAACTTCTGAAAATATTAATATTGAAGGAGAATATAATATAGTTCTGCCTTTATCTAAAGAACAGAATATTGAGTGCTTTTTCTCTCCTATAAGAATAGAAAAAAATAATGAAGGAACATACACTATTTCTGGTCGTTTTGCTTATCATAATAGCAAAGATAAGATGACTTTAACCCAATATTGTGCAAAAAGAAGTATAGAAATTAGAAATAAGTAATGAGTTTAATAAATATTTTAAAGAAAAAAAATAAAAAGCTTTTGTTCACAACTCCTTCACACGGGCAAAAGTTTTTTATTTTTAACAAATTTAGACAATTTTATAAATATGACATATCTGAAACGGATGCATATAATCCAGAAGAAGCACTTTATAGAGCTGAGAAACAAGCTTCAACTATTTACGGTACTAATTATACAAAATTTTTAACAAATGGCTCTACAAGTGGAATTATTGCCTCTATACTAGCCTGTACTAAACCTCATGATAAAGTACTTGTATGGAAGAATGCTCATCCTTGTCATCATAATGCAATTAAATTAGCTAATTGTACTCCAATTTATTATGAAATAGAAGAAGTAAATGATTGGGGGATTCCTGGTGCAGTAAATCCTGATGATGTAAAAAAGCTGCTTTCAGAGAACAATATTAAAGCTATTATAATAACATCTCCAAGTTATGAAGGTATTGTATCTGATATAACTAAAATAAAAAAAATATGTAATGAGTACAACTGTTATTTAATTGTAGATGAAGCTCATGGAGCTCTATATCCATTTTCAGACAACTTACCAGAAAGTGCAGTAAAAATTGCAGATTTCACTGTACAATCACTGCATAAAACAGCAGGAGGCCTAAATCCAACAGCACTTCTACATTCTAATTGTAAAATTAACCCCGAACATGCCTTAAGTTTAATAAATACAACATCACCTTCATACCCACTTCTAGCATCCATTGAAGCTACCATAAATTATTTAAAAAGCAAAAAAGGATGTAAAGCAATTGAAAATTTAATTAATGAAATTAATAATCTAAAACTAGAATGTAAAAATAATGTTGAATTTTATGGAGATGATCCACTCAAAATTTTAATAAAAAAAGAAGGATTATCAGGAGAAAAGTTATCAGAAATTTTATTTGATAAATATAATATTGAAGATGAAAAAACAAATAAATTTTCTACAATGCTATTATGTGGAATAGGTACAACTCATAACCAATTACAAAGACTAACTAAAGCTCTAAAAAATATATCATAATATTAAGATTTTGTAACAATTATTATAATTTACTAAAGTTTTAGAGCTTATAAGCCGATAACCATAGTAAGGAAATTAAGTTACTAAGGAAAGAAAGGACTAACGTCAGTACTATGGGAATGGCAGCAGGACAAGCTAGATTATTATCAATCACATCTCGTATGTCTGATAACGAGCTAAGAGCTCAGCTTATCAACAATTCGAAGATGCGTCTTGCTACAGAAAGTTCAAAAGCAAGCGAAGCATATGTAGCTGCATTGAACGAAACTCAAATGATGTTTACAAATTATGGTCCTGATGATACAAGCTCATATCAAGAATTAACATTTAATTCTTTAACAGCTTATAATCCTTATAACAACCAATATGCATTATCAAATGCAAGTGGTCAAGTTTTAGTATCAGAAAAAGATGCGCAAAATTATGTTAATGCAAATGGAAGCCTTGACAGATTTTTAGAATCATATGGGCTTACAAAAGGTACTACATATTTTGATGAACTTGCAAAGACTCAACTCGCTGATGACGGTACAGTAATCGGTATCGGCTATACTCCTGATGAATTAAAATCAATGTACTATGGTACAAATGATCATCCAGGATACCAAGCATTACTTACATCTGATTCATATTTTCAATACCAACAACATAATGAAAATATAAATAGCATGTATGAAACTATGATGGATGAAGCTTGGGGTAGTGCTCCTGATCAAGGTATACAAAAAGAGTTATTAAATGGTGGTAACTCTGCATACATGATTAATGGAATATCTTATAATACTTTTATTACCAATACTCTTAGTGGTGATAATGAAGCAAATTTTTACCATGAAAACTATTATGGAAGTAAAATTAGTGATTTTATGAAATACATGGACTCATTGACAGGAGTACTTGTTAATGGTGAGAATAATCAACTATATAAAGAAGTTAAAGAAATTTTAGGTTCTGCGCTTGAAAGCTATGGACTAATTCAACGCGATTCCAATGGAGAGTTTGTTCCAGATGCTTCAGGCAACTACAATATAAGTACTTATAATAAAACTAGTGGTGTAAATATAGAAACACCTCTTGAATATGAAGTATCAGGTAATACTGTCACTATAAAACTAGATAGCGCAAATCTAGTTATAACAAACGATGGCACTGGAACATATACGATTACTAAATACACTGATTCAGAAGGAAATGAAAACGATAGTGTATCTGGAAAGACAATAGAAGAAATATGTGGTATAGACAATGCTAATATTACAGGCTCAACTTTGACTTTAGACCAATTTGAAGTAGATGATAATAATAATGTTTTGTCAGAAAAAGGATATAGTTTATCACTTAACTTAGCTAATCTATTTGATGGTGATACAACAAATGATACAGCAACATATACTTGTTTTAAATCTGAAATTGAAGCCGATTTGAAATCTAGTTTTCAAAATGCTAAAGATCTAATATCAGCAAAACTAAAATATAATATTGACCCTGCGGCTTTTCCTAGTGTACCGCAAACGGCTGCATACATAGAAGAATGTGAAAAATATGCTAAATTCTTATTTGGAGATAATTGCTTAGATGCAGATGGTGGTCCTATTAAACCAAATGATTACACTAGCTTGTTAACTCTTGAAGGGATACAAAACCTTCTAACAATTTATCCTGAACCTGACTTAACTATTAGTGACGATTTTTCAAACGTTCTTGAACTATTAACTTTGGAAAATATGATGGACTTATATGGCGAACCAAAAGTTTCTTGGTTGGATAGCAGCGATACAAATGGATCTGGCAATGCTGAGAAAAAAGCTCAATGGTATACAAACTTATTCGAAAGAATGGGTAATGGAGTGAAAAATAACTTTAAAGTTCTAGGAAATGGCCTTGCTTCAAGCCCAGAATGGATTAAATTTGCTCTTGAAAACGGTATCGTAACAATGGAACAAATTAATACATCAAATGAATGGAAAACAGTTATGTATTCAAATGTTAGTGATATTACAGAAAAAACAAGCGATGCTGCTGTAACTAAAGCTGAAGCAGAGTATAAAAGAGCTATGAACAAAATAGAAACCAAAGATAAACAATATGATCTAGAATTAAAAAATATTGATACAGAACATAATTCATTGCAAACTGAATATGATTCAATCAAATCTGCAATTGATAAAAACGTTGAAAGAACATTCAAACTATATTCTTAAGATAATCTTTATAAGATATAAAGATTATGTAAGGAAATCAAAGATGAAGTATTTTTTACCTTATAATAAGAATATAGAAATTAAGTTAGTAATGGAGATAATCATGGAAACAGTTAATGAAATTCTTTCAAAGTTAGATAACGCAGACAATTCAACAAAAAATGCATTAGAAAATGAACTTGTTAAAATTGGAACTTCAGCTCTACCACAACTAGTTGATCAATTACAAGTTGTAAGAGGTATAAAAAGAGGTGTTGTTGCAATGACTTTGATTAGAATTGGAGACGCTTCTGTTAAATATTTGAAAAAAGCAGCAGAAAATAATAAGGATTTTGAATGGGTTGCTGAATATTTAATTAGAGAAATTGAATGTTCTCAAGCAGCGTAATTAAATAATTTTTAAAGATTATAGAGATGGTATTAATTTATATACCATCTTTTTTTATGTTAAAATTATGACATGGGGAAATTTAAAACTTTTTTATTTTATATTACATTATTTTTATTAATATTTGCATTTTCAACTACTGCACATAATTTCGATTTTGACTTATGGGCAAGACTTATTGCTGGCATGGGGGTAATAGATGGAGGTCATGTCCTTAAAACTGATTTCTTATCATATACACCAGTACATACTTGGTGGGATCATGAGTGGGGTAGTGGTGTCATTTTTTATGCAGTATTAAAACTTTTTGGCGCATACAGTCTGATTATACTCCAGGCTGTTATGATTTTTTTGATATTTTTTGTCTTATCCAAAATAGTAAAAAGTCGTACAAAATGTTATCCATACAATATTTTATTCTACTTTTTTGCATTAATGTCAGTAATGTACAATCTAAATAATCCAATAAGATGCCACTTATTTAGCTTTTTATTTTTCACAATATTTATTTATATACTTGAAAAAGTAAGAAATGGAAATAACAAATTACTATATATAATCCCGTTTATCACAATACTATGGAATAATATTCATGGCGGAGTTGTATCTGGACTTGGCTTAATAATAATGTATGCATTAGGAGAATTTTTAAATAAAAAGCCGATAAAAAAATATGTTATTACATTTACGATATCTGCTTTGGCTTTATTTATAAATCCTTGGGGATATGAATATATTAAATTCCTTCTAATGGCCAATACAATGCATAGACCAGATGTTATGGAATGGTGGGGACTTTTCTCTAAATTCCACTTATTTAAACAAATTCCATTTAAAATATTTATGTTCTTTGTACTGGTTTTCGAATCTATAAATATAACTAAAATTCTTAAACATAAACCAAAATTAAGAGAAACATATGAAAAAGCAGACAAAGTAAAAATTATTGTACTTTGTGCAACTCTATTTTTGGCAATTAAACATGTTAAATTATTACCATTCTTCACAATTGCTGCTGTAGCATACACGTATGAAGACTTTTATAATCTAGTAGAAAATATAACATTACCAAACTGGAAAAATAAAATTGTATATGGCATGCTTTTATTTTTATCAATATTTTCTTTAACAGCAAAAAATTTGTCATTGCCAATTATGGCAGAAACATACCCGATAAAAGAAGTTGAGTTTATTAAGAGAAATAACATAAAAGGAAATATTTTAGTCAACTTCGGACTTGGTAGTTATGTTTCATACAAGCTCTATCCAAATAATTTAATATATATGGATGGAAGATATGAAGAAGTCTATTATGACTATATGGTACCACTACTTAAAAAGTTTTATCTCGTAATGCCATATTGGAATGAAATATTAGAAAAATTTCCTCCTGATTGTATTATTCTAGAAAACTATTATCCTATTTATAACCATCTTAAAAACTCAGATGATTGGAAGTTAGTATATGAAAGTAAAGTCTTTGGGGTATTTTTACCTACAAAACATGCTAAAGATTCATATATTAAACCAACAGACGACATTAACTATTATAAAAATACACTATTTGATACAGGCATAAAATTTAATAGGTAATTATAATACAAGAATGGAAAAAGATTATTTAAAATATACTTGTTTATTTGGTGGTGGTGCAATAAGAGGAATGTCTTATGTTGGAGCGGTAAAAGCTCTTGAAGAGCTTAATGTGTCAGCTTCGACTTTTGCAGGTTCTTCTGTAGGTTCAATATTTGCAGCACTTTTAGCTGTTGGTTATACTGCAAAAGAATTAAAAGAAATATTTCTAAAAGTTAATTTTGAATTATTCAAAGATATTCAACTAGGTATTGGTCCAAAATTTGCACTAAGTAAAGGGGAACTTTTTCTAGACTGGGTGCGAGAACTTATTGAACAAAAATTCTATGGTGAAAAATACAAAAAAGGCTCTAATAAGTCAGTTACCTTTAAAGATTTAAAAAAGAATTTAGTAATTATTACTACAAATTTATCAAATTTTGAGTGTAAAGAATTTTCAAAATTTGAAACTCCTGATTATGAAATAGCAAAAGCTGTAAGAATTTCATCAGGAATGCCTGGCTTAATGAGACCCGTAGAATACAACAATACATTACTTGTCGATGGAGACCTTCAAAAAAGTTGGCCTATGTGGAAACTATCAAAAAATTTGTTACTTGATAATGATAGGGTACTTGAATTTAGATTAGAAGGTTTAATTGAAGACAATGACATGAATGCATTAGATTATGCAAATGCAGTGTATAGCTGTATGACAGCAAGTTCAACTGCTTTTGTAACAAGTATTTATGGAGAAAATGACAAATTTGATTATATTGTTCTAAATACTGGAGACGTACTTCTTGTAGATTTTAATATTCCAATCGATAAGAGAGAAAGCCTTATCCAATCAGGTTACAACCAAACTATGGAATATTTTAAAAATAAATTACCTCAAAAAAAATCAAATATTAAATTAAAATATGAAACAACTTTTGAAAAATTGTTAAAACTAAAAAAATATATTGAAAGTAGAAAAATTCAAAAAGCTCAAGTTGTATTTGGGGAAATCTTTGCAGATTTATATGAATTTGATGATATACTTGATAGCAACTGCAAAAATTTGATCTTAAAATTTCATAAAATATTTTCTTCAAATATCATATACCCTGCATTATTTGGCAAAACTAGTATAAAAAATGAAAAAATGATTTTAGCAGAACTTTCTAACATAATAAATTGTTATCAAAGCAAAATATCTGACTTATCAGAATACTTGCATCTTTTTCCAATAGGCTGCAATGAATAGTTAAGAAATGGAATAAAAAAAAAGAGGTTTTACCTCTTTTAAGTGGTGCCCTGGGCCAGACTTGAACTGGCACTGGATTTAACTCCAACCGGATTTTAAGTCCGACGCGTCTACCGATTCCGCCACCAGGGCAAATATTCTACTATCTTTTGAAATAAGCTCTAACAGCTAATCTCAACGAATTAATAATAACTTAAACAAAAATTTTTGTCAATAAAAATACAAAATAAAAATATTAAGAATTATTAAAAAATATTTATAGTGCAAAACTATTGATTTTATTGGGAATATATAACTTAGCCAAAAACTTGAAAGCAATTTTTTATTTAAAATATACTTATTATATATATAACCTGTATATAAGGAGCAAGATTTTGAGAGATTTGAGTACACTTGGAACAAATTTGTTAAAATTAGGAACTAATATAGCTGGTACAGTACTTACCTACAAAGCTATGACAAATAAATGTTGCCCTTATTCTAGCGTATTCCAAGGAGGCATGTACCCAATGTTTGGAGGTGGATACACAACAGGTTTATTTAATCCTTCATGCGATACTTCCTATGCAGCACAAATTGGCTACATGCAAGGAGCAATGGATGCTCAAAGGGATTTGTTAGCGTTACAAGCATCAAAAATGAATAACGGTGAGATAAAAACTAAAGCTACTAAAGCAGATGCTGTAAGTCAAAATCAAGATACAACACAAGGAACAAATTTTGAAAAAGCTACTAAAGAAATGGTAGGAGAAGATGGAAGTATAAAAGATAAAATTTTCAAATTTATGTCAGATACTTGGCAATCAAAACAAAAAGAAGGAAAAGATGCTGAAAATGTTGCGAAAGAATACAAAACAGGAGTAAGTAACTTAGCAAAATCATATTTAATGAAAATGGATTCTTCATCAGGAAACAAAGATGGATATATTTCAGAAGAAGAATTTGTAAATTATACAATTGCAAATGACATGCCAAAATTAAAATCAGATGCTACAGAAGAAGAAAAAGCAGAATACAATAAAAATCTTGAAGCAATGAAAACAGCTGCAAAAATTGCATTTGGAAAGCTTGATCAAAATGGAGATAAAACTGTAGACTGGAAAGAAACTGCAGCAATGTTTGCAGCTGTAGATGCAGATAAAACTAACGGAAAATATAATGGAGAAATAGACGCAAAAGATTTTTCACAAATATCAGAAAAACTTGCAGAAAATGGACCAAATCAAGCTGACATTCAACTAAGAGCCGGTTACAAAAATCTTTTTGGGAATTATCAATAATTAAGAAAAGAATTTTTCAAAATTAGTCCAATCAAAAGACTTAGTTTTTGCAAAGCTTAATAACTTATTACTATTTAGGTTTTCTAATTCTTGGAAAATTTCTGCAAAATTCTCATTGGCATCCATTGAAATAACGGGAATATTTGCCTCATCAGCTATTTTAGCAACTTTTATATCATAATTAATAGCACATGTCTTAACTCCAGCCATCAAAGCGACTAAAATAGCGTGGAAACGCATAGCTATAAGATACTCCAATTTAGATAATCTTTCTATTGTATCTTTCAATGGTTTTGCAGGAATTACCTCTGTATCTATATCAGGGTTTAAAGCTTTAAGAATTCCTTCAAATTTCTTACAAAGATCTAAATCTATGCTATTTTGGAAAGAAAAAATTTCAATTTTTCTATCACTGAATTCTACAACAATCTGCTCTGCTAATTTTGTTAAAAGATTATAATTCATAGTCTTATAATCTCTCAATTGAACACCGACAGCCCCAGATGATTCAACCTTTGGAATGCTAACAGAATAAATAGGATCACACACCAATTCAGGTTCAATCCCCCAACTTTTTAAAAGTCTTAAACTATTTTCATCTCTTACAGAAACATAAGAAGCTCGTTTCAACAAAAACTGAACAATTTTTTGATTAATTTTCTTATTTACAGGCCCTATACCTTGCGCAAAAATAATCACTTTCTTGTGGAATAAAAGAGCTAGGAAGATAACAAAACAATAATATAAAATACTCTTAGAACTTGTTACATCCTGTAATAAGCTACCTCCACCAGAAATTAGAACATCAGACTTTAAAATTGTTAAAAATACATTAAACAAATCAAAAGTTTTTACAGACTTAACTCCATAGTTCTTTTTAGTAAACTTTGGATTACTTGAAAACACAGTAATATCTGCATTCAAAAATTTTAACTTATTAACAATAACAGACAAAATTGCTTCATCACCAAAATTATTAAATCCATAATATCCAGATACAGCAACCTTTGTCATTTTTATATTTCTCCTCTATAAATTTTGTATACCTGATCTTTAAAAGGAATTGGTTTAATAGCGCCTACTTCTTTAGCTTGAAGCCCAGCTGTAATAGATGCAAATTTTGTTGCTTCTACAGGAGAGAAACCATGAGTAATCGCATGCAAAAATGCGCCATTGAAAACATCTCCTGAACAAGTCGTATCAACAACATCGTGAGTATAAAACTCCGTAAATGTAATATTTCCATTATAGCCAGTATAATATCCACCTTTTTCACTTGATTTTATAACTATAATACCAACACCCATATCCCAAAGTTTCTTAATAATATTTTCAACTGAATCTAATTCCAAAATATTTACAGTATCATGCTTTGCACTCATAAATAAAATATCAGTATTATCAATTACATGATTAAAATCTTCTCTCGCATCTTCCTGATTTATAATTTGAGAAAAATAATTTGGATCATATGCTGTAGTTACACCATTTTCTTTTGCAATCTTAAAAGCATGAGACACAGCTTCGTCAGCAGAAATAGATAAAGATTGTGTTACTCCAGAAGCGTATATTACTTTTGAATTTTTAATATATTCAGGAGAAATATCTTCTAAAGAAAGTCTTGAAGGTGCAATTTTCTTACGATAATATACAACTTCTTTCTCATGAATTGAAGGGCGCGCAATAAAGTAAAATCCATTAGGTTCATTAGATAATTTAACCTGAGAAATATCAAGTCCCTCATTTTGCCAACTATCAAGTAAGAACTCCTTGAAAGAATCATTACCTACTCTAGTTATAAAACCGACATTTGAACCGGCCCTCAGGGCAGCAACAGCAGTAGCAAGGGCATCACCACCATAATACTTATGAAGACACTCTGCAGAACTTATAGTCTGATCAGTAGATAATTCTATTAAACTTTCCCCAATCGTAATAATATCGAGTTTCTGGTCCATACTATCCTTTTAATTCCGTTAAAATTTTACTAGCACGTTTAGTAATTTCAGAATAAGAAAATCCTTCATAAAAATCTCTACCAACACCAACAGCAGCAGCTCCTGCGTTAATATAATCTTTTACCTCAGATAGCTTTACATTTCCAATTGGCATTATATCTAAAAACGGCATTGGGCGTAACAAATCAGAAATATACATAGCTCCCCCCATAGCTGTAATTGGAAATATTTTTATTAGAGGAATTCTAGCTTTCCAAGCAGAGTAAGCTTCATTGGCAGTTGAAGTACCTGCAATATAAGGGATCCTCTTATTTTTAGAAATTTTTGCAAGATTCATATGAAAAATAGGAGATGATAGCAGTTTAGCTCCAGATGAAATTGCAATATTTGCTTGCGTAGAAGTAATTATCCCTCCTGCGCAGACTGCAGCATATTTTGAAATTTCTTCAAATGCCGAATAAACAGAAGGATGTTCTGCATTTATCTCCAAAACTTTCACCCCTCCATCTATTAATGCTTTAGCAGTATCAATAGCAACTTTAGGATCATTACATCTTAGTATCGGAAAAATTTTCTCCTCTTTTATAACATCAATTAAATTTTTGTTCATAATCTATCCTTTTTTCTGAATTTATTATATCATGAAATAATAAAGAGGGATTTTTAATGAAAATATTTAAACAAAAATTGTTTTTTATAAAAGCAACTTTTCTATATATATTTTTAATCGGAATAATTTCGATTTTGTCATTAATACTATGGGAAAATAGTTTTTATGACATGTTCGCAAGGAATATTTCTGCATCAAAAGAAGGTGCAAACGATATTGCTGTAATAGTTATAGATGACAATTCACTAAAAACATATAGATGGCCTTGGAAAAGATCTTTATACGCTGACATATTTAACTACTTTAATAAATATACTGAAGCAAAAGCAATAGCATTTGATTCTGTTCTACATACTCTTGATATTGATAATCCACAATCAGATCAGGAATTTTTCTCTACAGTAAAAAAGACCCCTAAATTAATTGCAGGCTACATGGCTTATGGAACAGAATTTACAGATAGATTTAAAGGAGAATTTTATAATGACAAATTCCAATCTAAATTTGCTGTAAAAATCAATGACCAACGCTCAAATAAATACAAAATATCAGGTTACTACAGCAGTATTGGAATGTATCCTGACAAATATTTTAATGCACTCTCAAAAGTTGGATTTGTTAATGTAACAAAAGATTTTGATGATATTTTAAGGAAATCAAACGATTTGATTACATATAACGGTATTTTATATCCGTCACTATCTTTACGTACATATATGTACATCAATAATATTGAAGAAATTACTGTAACAGACAAATACATCATAAATGAAAAAACAGGATTAAAAATCCCGACAGTAAATGAGTCAGGTAACGTAAAACATTATATAAAATTCTATAAGTTTTTACCAAATTCCGAATACTCATTCAAAAAATATTCGGCGATAGATATTATAAATTCTGAAAAGGCTCTAAAACAAGGTAAGAAACCAATTATAGATCCAAAAGAATTTGAAAACAAAATAATCTATATCGGAGCAAATGCAAAAGCAGCAGCCATCGGCTTATCTGATGTTACTGCAACACCAATGAGCTACAATCATGCAGGAATCGATTATCAAGCAATTGTGTTAAATAACTATTTAAATAATGAATTCATTACTAAAACTACTTTTGGTCAAAATATATTGATAATTGGATTTTTATCAATTCTCAGTTTTGCTGTAATAATGAATTTTTCATTCATAATATCATTACTAATCCTCTTATTTGTTTCAATATTTTATATAACCCTGAGTGGTATATGTTTTAAATATAATATTGCTCCTCTCGTAATTACACCTGTTATTGCTCAAATAAGTACAATGGTATTTGGATACTCATATAGGTTCATTCTTGAAGGACGTAATAAAGAAAAAATTAAACAAGCTATGGGTAAATACCTTTCCCAAGATATTATGCAAAATGTTGTGCAAAACATTGATGATATTAAACTAGGTGGAAAAAAAGCAAATGTCACCGTTCTTTTTGCGGACATAAGAGGCTTTACTAGCATGAGCGAAAAAATGTCTGCAGAAGATGTATCAAAAATTTTGAACGAGTATTTTTCTGAAATTGAACCAATTATCACAAAATACAATGGTGTCATAAATAAGTTTATTGGCGATGCAGTAATGGCAATTTTTGGCGAGCCAATACAAGATATTAACCACCCAGCAAATGCAGTAAAATGCGCTTATGAAATGCTTAAAAAAGTTGAATGGCTTCAAGATAAATGGTTAAATGAAGGTAAGCCCAAAATTGAAATAGGAATAGGAATTAATACAGGAGAAGCCTTTGTAGGAAATATTGGATCAGAAAAAAGACTTGAATATACTGTAATTGGCGATATGGTAAACCTCGCAAGCAGGATAGAAAGTTACAACAAAGTATATAAAACAAATTTACTCATAAGCAGTTCAACATACTCCTATGTATGCTCATTAACAGATGTAATAAAAATCAGTGAAGTGACCATACGTGGAAAATCAAAAAAAATGGATATATATGAAGTCCTAAAAGTAAAATAAATCCTATGATTGAAAATTTAGACCAAATAAAAAAAGCTATTGAAGTCGAAATCAAATACAAATACATAGACATCCATGGTAAATCTCAACCTTTTTCGAGTTTTATCAAGTCTGAGGCTAAAAAAAATTATAAACTATCAAATAAAAATCCCAAATGGGCAATAATAATAGAAGCCTTTGAGCAATACCCATTTGACAATATAAATAATCGTCGAAAATCAATCGATAATCTCATTCGAGTAATCAAATCAGAATTAAAAAACAAAGAAGAAGTTGCTACAAATTCAAATGATTCTGTACATAATAATTTGAAAAACAAAAAGCCTTCTTCTGTGGATGTTATGTATATAAAAGGAGTAGGTCCTAAACTTGCTTACAAACTCAATAAACTAGGCATACATACTGCTCAAGATCTTATAACATATTTTCCAAGAAAACACATTGACTATTCCTCAAGAACTTTAATTAAAAATCTTAAAGAAGGAGAAAATACAACTGTATTTGGATACATCAAATCAGTTTCAGCATTTAACACAAAAAACAAATTATCTGTCATAAAAGTAGTTATAGCTGATGAAAGTGGTAAACTTGAACTTAGCTTTTTTCAGGCAAAATCAAACAGATTTATGCTTGAAAGAGTTAAAGCACAATTTCCTGTAAATGCTGCAATTATGCTTTCTGGCAAAGTAAAACTAAACAACTACGATCACAAACTAACAATCGATAAACCGAATTATTCAATAATGACTGGAGAATTTCTAGATGGGAACAACTCTAACCTAAATATAGCGAGAATCGTACCAATATATACTGTATGCGAAGACTTAAGTATAAAAGTATTGAGACGTGCAATATTTAATGCAATACAAGCCTACAAAGACCAAATTGAAAATATTATTCCTGATTTCATACGAGAAAAATTTGGCTTATTAAATAAAAAAGATGCAGTAGAACAAATCCATTTCCCTGAAACAGAAGAATTACTTGAACAAGCAAGATACTCACTTATTTTTGAAGAACTTTTTATAATACAGCTCAAACTCGCTCGACTTCGTGAAGCAAACTCTGAAAATCATTCTGCACTTGCCCTAAAAACGGAATCTACCGGTTTAGTTCAACAATTTATAAAAAGTCTGCCTTTTGAACTTACCGGAGGACAAAAAAAAGCTGTAAATGAAATTCTTCATGATTTAAATTCCGATAAACCAATGGCAAGACTTCTTCAAGGAGATGTTGGTAGCGGTAAAACAGTAGTAGCAACAATTATGCTACTAGCTGGAGTAGAAAATGGTTATCAAGGAGCACTAATGGCTCCTACAGAAATTCTAGCCCAACAACACTACAATAATCTCATAAACTGGTTGACACCACTTGGAATAAGTGTTGGATTATTCTTGGGTAGTCAAAATAAAAAAACACGAGAAAAATTTCAAAAAGATTTAATTAATGGGCAAATGCATATAGCAGTAGGAACCCATGCTCTTATACAAGACAATATACACTTTAACAATTTAGGTGCTATTGTTGTTGATGAACAACACAGATTTGGTGTACGCCAAAGAAATATTCTAAAAAAGAAATCTCAAAATCCACAAATGCTTACTATGACTGCAACACCAATACCAAGAACTCTAGCACTCACTGTACATGGGGATCTTGATCTGACAATAATTGATGAACTTCCCAAAGGACGACTTCCAATAAAAACATCGCTAGTAACCTCTCATAAAGGAGTATATGAACTTATAAAAAAAGAAATAGAAGCAGGCAGACAAGCATATGTTGTATATCCGCTCATAGAAGAAAGTGAAACTCTATCTGCAAAAGCAGCAACAATAGAAGCAGAAAGACTTCAGAACGAAGTTTTTCCACAGTTCAAAATAGGTCTTTTACATGGCAAACTCAAAAATGAAGAAAAAGAACAGGTCATGAAAGATTTTAAAGACAAAAAATACGATATCCTTGTATCAACAACAGTAGTAGAAGTTGGAGTAGATGTCCCAAATTCAACTATTATGCTAATAGAAAATGCAGAACGTTTTGGACTATCACAACTGCACCAACTTAGAGGTCGTGTAGGTAGAAATAATTTACAATCATACTGCATACTACATACATCTTCAAAATCTCAAGAAACAAGAGAAAGATTAAATATAATGACGCAAACAAATGATGGATTTGTAATTGCAGAAAAAGATTTACAACTAAGAGGCCCTGGAGAATTTTTAGGAACTCGTCAAAGCGGTTTACCGGATCTTATTATAGCCGACATAGTAAAAGATGCTAAAATTTTAGAACAAGCTCGAGATGAAGCAATAAATTTTGTAAAAACACAAAATATTGATAACTATCCAAAATTAAAAGAACAAACTTCCCTTGAAGTCTTCGGAGGCTTAGATATTTAGAATTATTAAGAAATATTAACTCAACCGCTATAAAAAAAGCAATTAACTCAAATTAATATACTTTATATATATAAAATAAATAATCGAGGAGATTGCAGCATGGTTGTATTTAATAATTTACCACCAAGAATGCCGTTTAGACAAACCACTATAATCAATAATAATAATTTTATTGGCTTTGGCTTTCCAACACATAACCACCACAATCATCATTGTGGATTTGGTGGCGGTTTTTGGGGAGGTATGGGACTATTTGGCGGTCTTTCCTTCACAAACATGTTTATGGGAACTTTGGGTAATATCTTTGGTTTTGGCAACAACACTCAACAATACTATCCTTCAATGAATTACAATCCTGTAAATAATTGCAATTGTCCAAATTATTCAACACAATTGAATGCAATAACCAATGAACTTGAAGCTATTAAAGCTCAGCAAAAAAGTCTTATGGATGCATTAAATCTAGATTCATCTACAAATAATAAAGTAGAAGCAAAAACAAAGCCAAACACTTCTACAAATACAGAATCTGCAGCTACATCAAATAATCAGCCACAAGCTGCAAGTACAAATGAAACAAAAGTTGAAACACCTAATAATACTCAAAAAACTGAAACTTCAAGTGAAGTAAATACAACAAATACTACACAACCAGTATCTGAAACTCAAGAGCAAGAAGCTCCCGAAACTGTTAACTTAACAAAAAATGATGGAGCGAAATTTGACCAAGCTCTAAAAGATATGCTAGAACAATTAGGATTTGATAACCTTCCGCAATCAACTTTAAATAATGTAAAAAATAACGTAACAAATATTTATACAGATGAAAATGGTGATATAAAATTCAACATCAAGGGCATAGTTCATGATACAGATACTTTAACAGAAATAGTACAAAGATATTACAAAGAAGGAGAAACTCCAAAAATAAATGTAGGCAAATCTAAATTCCACACTCAAAATAGTGAAACAGCAACTATTACAGATCCGCACTCAGGAGATGGAATAACAGCAGAAGGAGTATCAGGATTTGGGCTTGCAGCAGTCGTAAAAGAAGTACAAGGAGGAATTACAAGCCAAGGAGAGATAGAAAAGACTAATAAGAGAATAATACAACTGAAATCAGATTTTGAGCAAGGTAAAGGAAGATTATCCTGGGCATATGTAAGCCAAAATAAATTAATGGATAAAGCCACATATGACAAAATCATTTCAGAAAAATATTCTTAAGAAAATGTAAATATTACTAAAAAAAATAAAAGCTCCCTGTTGAGGGAGCTTTTATATTGGGTATATATATATTAGACATAAAATGTTAACAATTGTAAAGCAAAATTATACTAAAAAGGCAATTATATAATCGTTATATACTTTATATATATAAGAGTATAAATACGGAGAAAGAGTATGAACCACATCGGAGTATCACCAACTAGAACAAAACCAATAAGCTATAACCCACTACGTGCCGGTCAATTCCGCGGTTATGGCGGTTGCAATGTTATTCCAAGTCACACAACCATTATTAACAATAATAACATATTCATGGATAGCTATGGCTATGGAAATTTTAACTGTTGCCAAGATAACGGTCTTACCAAAGGTGAAAAAATAATGGTAGGTCTTGGTGCTGGTATGGGTATACTTGGAACTATTCTTTCATTCTTCGGAGTTGGCAAAAATACCGAAAAAGGTGGGCCTGAACCTGAACCAGAAACAGAGAAACAAGAACCTGTTAATACTCAAACACAAGTAACTCCAGAACAAGAGACGGAACCTGCAACTCCAGCTACTCGTACAGCAGCTCCAGCAAAAGTAGAAACACCAACAACACAACAAAGTGAAGAACCTGCTAAAGCTGACTATTCATTCATAAAAGATGGAGCCCCAATGACTTGTAAAGATTTGAGTGGTAAAACTCAAAATATTACAGGAACATTATCTCAAGTCACTAAAGATGCTAATGGAGTACCACAAAGCTTTGTATTGACAGATTCAGGCTCTGGCAACAGATATAAATACGAAGTACAAATAGCTGATGATGGCACTATAACATACAACTGTGTGAGCAAAAATGAAACTCCTGTAGTTGGAGCTCCAAACTATTCACTTAAAAATGGTGAATTAGTACAAGATAAAAACCAAAATGGTTATAAATTTGGTATTACAACACAAGCTGCAGCTACACCAACTAAAACAGCAGCTCCTGCTAAAACAACTACACCTTCAAAAACTACACAAGCAGAAACACCTGCTCAAGCTACAACAACACAAGAACACGCAACACCACTAAAACCAAATAATTCAGGAAATAAATTTACAACTGAAACTCCATACTATAACTGGTCAACTGGGAAATATACAAAATTTCCAGAAACTGGAGCCTAAAATTCAACAAAAGCTCTCCAACAAAATAACAATACAAAATATGATCTAAATGGATTTGTAAATAAATTAAAATCAGAAGGATATAACATAAAAAATGTAACTGGCAATGAAAAAACTGGCTGGACATTCCATATAACCCTACCTTCAGGAAAGAGTGAATTAGTTAAAGTTAACACATTAGATCAAAATACTTTAAACTCAATAATGTAATAAAAAAAATAAGATATTTGGAAAAATATCTTATTTTTTTTATTATAATTAGAAAAAGGAGTGATTCAATCAATTATAACCAGAAAGGGGTAGAAGGATTATGAATAAAGAAAAAATAGCAATAGGTTCAGATCATGGCGGTTTTGAATATAAGGAAGAAATAAAAAAACACTTAGTAGAAAAAGGGTATGATGTTATTGATGTAGGTACTTTTTCAAAAGAATCTTGCGATTACCCGGTTATTGCACAAAATTTAACTCAAAAAATTATTGATAATGAACTTGAAAAAGGCATTTTAATATGTGGCACAGGTATTGGCATGTCAATAGCTGCTAACAAAGTTAAAGGGATCAGAGCTGCATTATGCGGAGATACGTTCTCTGCAAGAGCAACTAGAGCGCATAACAATTCGAACGTATTATGTCTTGGAGAAAGAGTAATAGGAATTGAATTAGCTTTTGATATTGTAGATATTTGGCTTAGCACAGAATTTGAAGGTGGAAGACATCAAAGAAGAATTGATATGCTTCAATAAGGTCATGGTATAATTATTCTAGTCAAGTATATAAAAAAAGAAAAAGGATAAATATGGCAGAAGAATTGGATTCAAAAAAATTAGCATGCGTAATAGCAGGAACACTCGATGACAAACTTGGAAAAGATATAACTATTTTGAACATAAGTAATGTATCATCTCTAGCAGATTATTTTGTTATAGTTACAGGTGATTCTACACCACAAGTTAAAGCATTAATGGAAAATACAAAAGACAGAATAAAAAAATTATTTGAAAGATCTCCTCTAAGAATGGAAAATGATTTGAAAAATCGTTGGAATTTACTTGATTATGGAGATGTTGTAGTGCATATTCTTCACAGAGATGAAAGAGAAACTTATGCTATAGAAAAATTCTGGAACAATGCATTCAGTGTTTCAGAAGATGAGTGGAGAGAAATTTCAAAAGAATACTCTGAATTTAACAATTAGTAAATAGGGCTTCAAAAAGAAGCCTTATTTAACATTTCGAAATACTGTTGCAAAATATCGAAAATAGTGTAGAATAGGGTTATGGAAAATATGAACAAAAATGAATTAGACAATCAAATAAATGAAGCCATCATGGCGATGGCAAAAGACCCACAAAATGCAGAAAATTATCACAGACTTTCTGAATTATATTTGTCTCAGCAAAATTATGACAAGGTAATGTCTGTATTAGAAAGCTTACTTGCAATTCATCCTGACGATGTGCAAGCTCTTGTTGGAATGGGTACTATGTGGTTTTATGAAAAAGATTTCAGAAAATCACTGTCATATTATAACAAAGCATTGGAAATTAACCCTAAGAATTTCTTGATATATTACAACATGGGTAATGTTTTTGCAGAATGGAAAAACTTCCCTAAAGCTCTTTTTTACTACAATAGAGCTATTGACTTAAATTCTACAAATCCAGAAATTTATAATGCTATAGCATTGTTATATCAAGATTTTGAAGATTATGTGGAATCAAAAGCATACTATGAAAAAGCACTGTCACTTGACCCAGAAAATATCACAGCATTAGTCGATATGGGAAATGTCTGCTTTAAGTTATTTGACTACAAAACAGCTCTTGAGTTGTATAAAAAAGTTTTTGTATTAAATCCTGACAATAAAATTGTTGCAATTTGTATAGGTAATACTTTAACTTTAATGAAAGAAAGAGAGCAAGCATACAGTTATTTTGAAAAAGCTCTTACAATGGAAGGAGACAATTACAAAGCATATATTTGCTACGCTATTGCTCTTTCTGAATTCGGTGAATATGAAATGGCCGTTGAAATGTACAAACGAGCTATAAATTATTCTCCTAAAGAAATTAACGCTCAAACATTGCTTGCAAATCTTTATACAAACTTTAATCGTATAGATTTGGCAATGGATTTATACAAATCAACGCTAAATATAAAACCTAATAACGCAGAAACATACATGTTACTAGGAAATGCACATTACCTTGACAATGACATAGAACAAGCGATTGCATCATACAGAGCTTCGATAAACATTGAACCTGAGAATGATGAATACAGATTAATTTATACCCAAGCTCTTGATGAATACATTGATAACAAGAGAAAAGGAGTATAAATATAAACTATGTACAGAACAAATTCTTCACAACCCTCAATGATAGAAAGAATTGTCGCAGCTTTAACTTATTTAACCATGGGTTTTGCAGGTTTTATATGGTTAATTTTAGGTTTGTTTACCAAAGCTAATCTTAAGCATTTTATGCAATACCATATATTTCAATCAATATTTATATCAATTACATTGGTTTTGTTATCATACATAATTAGTTTTTTAACAAATATATTGAGTTTCATACCACTAATTAACAAACTGGTTGCACAAATTACTTTCTTATTAAATATGCCAATTCTATTTGACTATTCATTGATTCAGACCGGAATATATATAGTATTGATATATCTTGCAATTACATCTTTTATGGGAAGATATAGCTATATTCCTTGGGTATCTGAAATTATTGATCAAAATATTTCAAGATAATTCATTAGGATTTTTCTGTACGGGAAAGAATTATAGCATTTGAAAGAGGGATTCCTCCCTTTACTTGTGGCTTATTAACCACTTGTCCGTTTACATACATTACAGTAGAGCCACCACCGTCTAAATTCATTGCATTGACGCAACCGATTGACTTCATAAAGTTTCCAAGTTCCATCAATGTCATACCAATAGAGCTTCCCTCACGACCATCTACTGCGACAAAAATAAAATTATTATCTTTTGTATATCCAATAGCACTTCTAGGGTTTCTACCCCCAATTGCTTGAAGTTTTTGAGCAGTCATATCAACAAAAACTTCACCATTTTTAACTAAATAAGGCCCACCGCTTATTATGTGCTTCACATCTTTCCACTGCGGAGTTGTCTCAATAGTTAAATCAACTTTCTTCTTTTCAAGTAAAGGATAAAGCTGTTTTTTAGGTCCTGAAATTACATAACCGTTTTGAGGTATTTCAATCGGATTTGCGGATGCTTTAACAATCTTGTCATCAACAACTAACAATCCAACTCCATATTTTGGAGCAATTGGTGATATCTTTCCCCACTCAGGAGTATAAACTATTGTATGAGTAGAAAGAGTTCTAGGTTGATTTATATTATCAACTTTTACGATATGCCCGCTACCTTTTACAGTTCCATTAAACTGAACGCGAGCAATGTCAAATCCATCCTCAAAAATTCCCATAGCAACTCTATCATAAATAGGGCCTGTGTACATTTTTTTATCAATCATTAAAGTTCCAAGAGGAACACCCGTCTGAGGTTTAAAATAAGTACCATTTAAAGCCACTATAGCATTATTATTTTTTGCAATTGTTGTAATTGTCCTTCTACTTTTTAAAGTATTTTGAGATGATAAAACCGGGGTAAGTTCAATATCATCAGCAATATTAAAATCAACTTCTACAACATTAATCCTAACAGGTTTACCATTATAGTATTTTGTAATTTTTATATGCTTTACCCCGCTACTTACATCAGAAATATATGCTTTAGGATACTTTTGCCGAATCATTAAATCAAAATTCTTCTTACGAGCTTCAGGTGATATTTCATTAAGAATTTTCTCTCTAATTTGACCAGTATCCTTATTCTGAACAGGAATAGAAGCTTGAGCTAGCTTAAAATCATGTGCAAAGATAGGAAATACCATTTGCGAAATAACTAGAACCCCAACAACAGAAAAATTCAATAAACGCTCAATTAAGCGATAATTTTTAAAACTTTCAAAATCCTTGCAGTAGAATACCGTATCCATAATGTCACCTCAATATTTAAGTAACCGGATACCTTTTTTATTTGTGAGTGGGTTGGGGAATAACACTCAGAGAAGGACTTTTTTCTGTTTTTTAGGAAGCTTTTCTTTTTCTTTAGACGCTCCCTTAACAGGAACGCCCCTCTACTACTATTGTAACATAAATTTACATTAGTTTCAAGTGGGCGAATAACCTATTATATTAAAGTATTTACAAAACTAAATAGTGTAAAACATACAATATGCAACTATTTAAGTTCATCTAAATAATCAATCACTATATTTTGAGCATCTTTTGCACTTACTGTATCATCCAAAGATTCAACATCACTAGACTTACCAAAATGTCTGCTTACTGTTAAATTTACATAATCTTTTCCATTTACAAACTTACCATTATTCAATGAAATATTAGCTTCTTTGCTCAAGCTTGTTTCATTTATACAAACATCAACATTTTTCTTAGCTAATCTAGCAAAATAATTACCAAGGGCTCCTTTAGAACGATTTTCAGCTAACTTTTCAAAAACATTATCAATAACTTTATCTAATTTTAAGTTTTTAGAAACACTATCAGTTTTTCCAGAAAAAGATACTGAATCACAATTTTTATAACTATTTTCAAGCACCCTTCTTTTATTACCAGAACAACAATTTGTTTGAGCTTTAAAATTAGTTAGGGGAAATGTAATTTTTGAAATCATAATATAAGCCTTTCAATTTAATAATTGTACAATACACACCAATTAAACTGCAAAGGATTAATCATGTCAACAAATTTATATACAATAATTAATCAACATCAACAGGCTCTCTCAATATTTTTTCAATAGCCTCTCTAGCCGTAAATACTAGAGCTTCAGGAACATTATTAATCGAAGTAAATTGTCTTAGAACATCAACTACACGCTTGAACGATCTGACAATATCGCCTTCGCCCATATCAATTTGTTCAGTTATAGTTTCCCATTCAGCACCTTCAACCCACAATTCTATCAAAGAACTAAAATATGGATTTATATACATTGGCGCTTCAACAGCATATCTATTTTGAACTTTTTCTAACTTTCTTCTTAAATTTCTAATCAAGTTCAAAGTCTTTCTAACGGGCTCAGAAATTGGTAAATATGGAATATCAATACGCAAATCTTCAGTAGTGATAGCACAAACTACAGCTGTTAATTGAGCAGGAGTTAAGTTTTCCAAAACATTAGAAAAAATTATCTGAGCAATAAATAATTCATTTTCTGAACGGATTTGTGATGTAGTTATACCATATTCAGTAGGATAATCATCTTTTAAATAACCACAATCTAATAATACAGAACGATGCGCTAAAAATTTATTCCAAAAAATATCTCTTTGTTTTTCTATTTCTTTTTGCAATTTCTCTTGTCTCAAATTTAAACGAGATATAACTTCAATATTTTTTGAATGCTTTCTGTACAACTTGCAGGTATCACAGTGAAAATTATGCATCTTATGAAGCATAGCCTTAGTCTCAGCACCAAACTTCAAAGCTTCTTGAGAAAGAGGTCTATTCTTTGCTTTTTCCTGTTTACAAATCTTTTTATATGTCTGCCTATTTTGCACGTACAAATGTCTTAATTTATCATACTCATACAGTTCCTTATCTGAAAGTTTGTATGGGCATAAAAACTCTCTAGACTCAAGCTCCTTAACATTTAAATCATAAGCTTTTAAAAGCGGTTGCAACCTTGATCCAGAAGAAAAATAACCAAAACTTTTTAATATAAGTTCTTTTGCTTCATCTAAACTAAAGCGTTGCAACAGATTTAAAACCATTGAATAAGAAGGAGAAAAACGACTTTCTAATGGGTTTGCATCACTTAAAACTAATTCTGCAACCTCTTCAGGAGATTGGAACTGAGTTCCAACGATAGTCACATAGCCCACTTCATCCATACCCCTGCGACCAGCACGGCCTGACATTTGTAAAAACTCACTTGCTGTAAGCATTCTATGACCACTATCTGTACGTTTACTTGTAGAACTTATTACAGTTGAACGAGCAGGCATATTTATACCTGCAGCAAGAGTTTCTGTCGCAAATACAACCTTAATTAAACCTTTTTGAAAAAGTTTTTCAACAAGATTTTTCCAAGCAGGTAAAAGACCTGCATGATGAGATGCAACACCTTGATACAAATATTCTAGATGTTTATTATTATACAAATGAGGATTTTCAGCTATATACTCATCCACAAACTGTTTAATCTGTGCCTGTTCTGACCTTGTAACCAATTCTAAAGAAGCACACTTCTCCATATGCTCATCACACTTACGTCTAGAAAATGTAAAATAAATAGCAGGCAACATATCATTAGCTTGAAGATTTCGCACGACATTTCTTACATAAGATTTTTTATTTTGCAATTTTTTCCCAAACAAACGCTTTTCAGGTCTGATTTTTTTATTCAATTGACCACTTGGAGTCAATAACGGTAACAATTTATCAGGCTGAGAACTATCAAAATAATAAAATCTCAAAGGTACAGGTCTAAAATCAGTATTCACGAGCTCTGTTTTTGAATGCACTGTATTAATCCAAGCTGTAAGTTCATCAGCATTTGCAACAGTTGCAGATAGAGCTATTATTTGAACATTAGTAGGACAATAAATTATACTCTCTTCCCAAACCGTTCCTCTTTGCTCGTCGTTCATATAATGAACTTCATCCAAAACAACATATTTAACATCCTTCATATTATCAGCAACGGCACCAAAATTAGTACCATAAAGCATATTACGAAAAACTTCTGTAGTCATAACTACAATTTGAGCATTACGATTTATAGATGTATCACCAGTCAAAAGCCCAACCTTATCTGCTCCATACTTTTCTCCAAAATCGTAATATTTTTGATTTGAAAGAGCTTTTAAAGGAGTCGTATAAAAAATACGCTTATCCTCTTCGAGTGCTCGATGAATCGCATGCTGCGCTATAACTGTTTTACCGGCTCCTGTCGGTGCACAAACCACAACACTTTTACCATCATTAATAAATTCACAAGCCTCTTTTTGAAAATCATCCAACTCAAATGGGAATTCGTACATTCATACTCCTATATCTATATTACTTATATTATTCCACAAATTATTAAATTTTAAAAATTTTTTAAGAAATTTAATAAAAAAGTAAACCAAAAGACTATTCATCAGAAGAAATTTAACAAGTATTTTTGTATTTTTCAATACATAAACATAAACAATTTCACGGTAATATTACTAAAAAAATCTTATAAGAAAGAAAGAAAAATAATGAAATAGCAAAAAAAAATTTTTAGAGGTATTAATTAAATGGAATTAAAAATTTAAGGAGAAATCATGCAAGTAAATTTAAACGGCAAAATAATAAAGAACTCGAAAAACTAAATCAAATCATAGATCGCCAAGCTAGTAATAACTTAGTTAACATTACTTTACTTACTGACGGGAAAAGTTTAAGTGCCAATGTACATCCCACAGAATATTTAGAAGAAACTCAAATTTTAAATAAGCAATTTAATGAAAACTTTATAACTAAAATATTTGGAGGAACAGTCGGATTTATTGAAAAAGTTGCAAATTATGCAGATAAAGCCACTGCAAAATTTCAACAAATAAAAGCAATGAATAATCAGCTTGACAGTGTTTTAAATAAAATGGAATAATCCCATTGAAAATTCAATCAAATAAGCAAATAAAAAAGCTCCTTTAAAAGGAGCTTTTCTACTCTTTTATTAAATCTTATCAAATCCTGTATATTTTCTTAATACTTCAGGAACGATTATTGTACCATCTTCTTGTTGATAATTTTCAACAATAGCTGCAAAAGTTCTACCAACTGCAAGACCAGAACCGTTTATAGTATGAACAAACTGTGTCTTACCTGTAGCCTTGTCACGGTATCTGATATTAGCACGTCTAGCTTGGTAATCACCGAAGTTAGAACAACTTGAAATTTCTTTATAAGCACCATAAGATGGCATCCATACTTCTAAATCCCAACATTTATTAGCAGAGAACCCAATATCACCAGTAGATAAAGCTTCTCTACGATAAGGAAGTTCTAGTAATTGAAGCATTTTTTCTGCATCTTCAGTCAGTTTTTCATGTTCTTCCTTACTTGTTTGTGGAGTACATAGTTTTACCAATTCAACTTTGTTAAATTGGTGAACTCTAATCAACCCTCTTGTATCCTTACCAGCAGAACCTGATTCTCTTCTAAAGCAAGGAGTATAAGCTGTCATATATTTAGGTAAATCATCTTCTGATAATATTTCTCCAGAATAAATATTTGTAACAGGAACTTCTGCAGTCGGAATTAAGTATAAATCTTCATCTACACATTTATACATGTCTTCTTTAAATTTAGGCAACTGACCAGTACCAGTCATAGTAGCAGCATTTGCCATAAAAGGAGGTAAAATTTCTTCATAACCTTGCTCTTGTGTATGATAATCTAAGAAAAAGTTAATAATAGCACGTTCTAACTTAGCACCTTTTCCACGGTATAGGATAAATCTACTTTGTGAAATTTTTACCCCGCGCTCAAAATCAACAAGACCTTTTTCTTCACATAAATCCCAGTGTGCTTTAAATTCAAAATCAAATTTTCTTGGTTCACCCCACTTGTATACTTCGACATTATCATCTTCTGACAACCCGATAGGAGTTGTTTCATCAGGGATATTTGGAGTATGTAACAAAACATCTCTTTGTCTTGCATCTAATTCATTTTGTTTTTCTTCCAATGCTTTAATATCATCACCAAGTTTTCTCACTTCTTCTTGGATAGCATCAGTATTTTCACCATTTTTTTTCATCATACCGATTTTTTGCGAATCATTTTTTCTTTTCGCACGTAATTCATCAGCTTGGGTCTGAATTTTACGTCTTTCTTCATCAATCTTCAAAACTTCATCAATAGAAAGTTCAGGATTTCTTCTTTTTAAAAGCTCATTAACCTTCTCAGGACATTCTCTAATCATTTTGATATCAAGCATCTTAAACCTCTTTCATTTGTGTATAATTCGCAAACTCATTGTAGTTCAAATACAAGTTATAATCAAGGCACTAATATACTTTACTAAATATTAAGAATTATGGATATTTTGACATAGTATAGTATAATACAGTTAAGAGAGAGGGATGTGTCATGTTCAAGAAATTAGCTCAAAAATTATCAACAAAAAAGAGTAAACATCTTAGTACAACAATTAATCCTATAGATGTCGACTTTGACCATAGAAAAAACGTATTTCTTGATAAACTGACACAAAATGCAGTTAAATTGTACGAGCGAGAATGTGATATAAAAAACTTCTCAAAACTTGTACTATCAGATCCCGAAAATAAATCCCATGAAAAGATAATGGATGAACTGTTTTCAAACGGTATAGTTGATTTAACTGAAGATGAAAAACTTGCCGAACTATCTGACAATAAAAGATTTTTAAGAGATCTTGGATTAACAGATTAGAATAAAATGGAGTTTAAGAATAATGGGATTATTTAATAATGAAGAAGAAAGTACAAAGTCACCTGTAGCAAATTTCATAATAGGTATATTATTATTTTTGGGTGCTTTTGTTCTTTTATTTTGGAATGAGGGTAATTATGCAAAAAACATAACAAAAGAAAAATTTATTAATAATAATGTTATAAATGTTACAGAATACAGGCCTGAAAATAACGGAAAACTTGTCCATTATACAGGAGTAGCAACAACTAATGAGTTTATTGGAGACAAAGATTTAAAAGTTCGCGTACTTGTACTTGATAAAAATGCAGAAATGTACCAATGGAAAGAAACACGAAGAAGAAGTGGAAGATATTCTAGAACAAAGTATTACAAGATTTGGAGTTCTAAATTATACAAAAATGGAAGAAACTTAAAAAGCAAACCGGTAGACTCCGAAAGATTTGAAGCACAAGATATAGAACTTGGAGAATTTGTATTAAAACCAAGTGTAACAAAATATCTCAAAACAAATACAAGTTATTCTAATTTACCAAAACGCAATAATGGATATCAAGCAACTGGAAGATATTACCATAACGGAAATTTAGAATCTCCTGAAATAGGTGATATAAGAATTTCATATTCTTATTTACCAATAAATTCTACAATATCAATTATTGCTAAACAAATAGGAAACTCTCTTGAAGCTCAAAAAATAAGTGCTGGCGATATTGTTCTTACTGAAAATGGAGATTCTTCAGCAGAGCAAATGCTTACAAACTTTAAAAAAGAGAACTATAATAACGTATTGACTTACAGAGCCCTTGGATTAGTCCTTATGTTTATTAGTATAATGTGCATGCTAGAACCATTATCTTCACTATTTGGCATAATAGGATTAGGATGGCTATTCAATTTTATATCTATAATTCCAGCAATAATAATTTCAGCGACATTATCAAGCTTTACAATTGCAATTGCTTGGGTATTGTATAGACCTATGGTATCAATATCACTTATTGCAGCCATAGCAATTATATTAAATATTGCTCATAAAAAATCAAAAAAATATAATAAAGAAGAAAATACAGAAGAAAATGATAATACAAATAAATATGAACCTAAAGATCAATTAGAAAAAGAATTAAATGATTTAATGAAATAAATCACTTAATTCTTCTAAATCTGAAATTCTAGAATTAGTACTAAAAACTATAAATTACTAATTATTGCATCTGCAAATTCTTCTGTAGTAGCACTACCGTTTAGGTCAGGAGTTTTAATTCCTGCCTCTAGAGTTTTGAATAAAGCAGCTTCAATTTTGTCGGCAAAAGAACTCTCTCCTATATACTTTAACATTTCAATAGCTGATAATAATAAAGCAGTAGGATTTGCAATATTTTTACCTTTAATATCAGGTGCGGATCCATGAACTGGCTCAAATACAGCATAATCAACTCCTATATTAGCACCTTGGGCAACACCCAACCCACCAATAAGTCCTGCACATAAATCAGAAACAATATCACCATATAAATTAGGTAACACTAAAACATCAAACTGTGATGGATTTTGCACCAACTGCATACATAAATTATCAACAAGAATCTCTCTATTTTTTATTTGAGGATAATTTTTAGCAACATTTCTATAAGTTTCCAAAAACAAACCATCAGAAAGTTTCATAATATTTGCTTTTGTGACTACACAAACCTCTTTTCTGTTATTTTTAACTGCATATTCAAATGCAAATTTTGCAATTCTTTCAGAAGCTTTCCTAGTAATTACTTTAATACTTTCTGCCGTATCAGAATCAACTTGCCTTTCTATTCCTGCATATAAATCCTCAGTATTTTCTCTCACGACAACAATGTCAACATTATCAAATTTAGTTTCTATACCTGGTAAATTCTTACAAGGTCTTAAATTTGCATACAAATCTAAAGTTTTTCTCAATTGAACATTAACCGACCTAAATCCTTTTCCAATAGGGGTAGTCACAGGAGCCTTAAGTGCAATTTTATTTTTTTTAATAGACTCAATAACTCTATCAGGCAAAGGGCTTCCCTCTGTTTCAATTACATCAGCACCAGCAGTCTGTACATCCCAATTAATTTTAAGTCCTGCAGCATCAATAATCTTTACAACTGCGCCTGAAATTTCAGGACCTATACCATCACCATTAATAAGAGTAATCGTCTTCATTAAACACCCCACAAAAATCTATTACGTGACAATGGTACATTGAAATAATAATTAATTAAATAAATATTAAGAAGTGTAAACATAATATAAAAAAATAAAGCAATCTTTAAATAAAAAAAAACTTTATATATGTAAGGTTAGTTATTTAAATTAGGTAGGTTTGAAATGACAATGATCAGTTCAACAAGTCTTAATAGTGCTTGGGGTTATGTAAAGCGAACTGCAAAAATATACCCTGACGTCGTATTCGGAACAGGTGGTGATGTAATATCAGACACACTAAGAAATTCTTTTTACGGCGTAAAAGGAGCTGACGGTAAAAGAGTTGGCGGAAAACACTTTAAAGATTTTTGGCAACAACTCAAAGATGCCTTTAAAGCTGGTGAATCACATAATGAAAAATTAATAAAAGATAGTGGCGGTTTCTGGAAAGCTCAATGGGAATCTATAAGAACAACTCCTAAAGTTATAAAAGAAGGTTTTGAAGCAGGCGGCAAAGCTGCAGAAGCAGCAGGAAAAAGTAAGCTTTGGGGACAAACTAAAGGAATATTCAAAGGCTTAGGAAAACGATTACCAATAATTGGTAGTTTAATGATAGCAGTAACAGAATTACCAAATATATTCAGTGCAACAAAAAATGAAGGTATAGTATCTGGTGCAACAGAAGTTGTAAAAGCCGGTGCTAGACTTGGTGGAAGTATGTTATTCGCCACCATTGGAGGAGCACTGGGCGGACCAATAGGAATGCTTGTTGGAGGTTTTGTTGGTGACTGGCTTATTGGAAAAATTGTTGGAAAAACATATTCAGAAAAAGTAGCAGAAAAAGAGGAAAAAGCAAAACAATACGTTGATCCAAATTTAAATATTCCAAACTTTAATGGATATCCTCCACAAGGAAATGTTGCAATAAATACTTTTGTACCACCAAATGCAACTATGTCACAAGAGCAATTAATGATGTTACAACAAGCACTTTCAAGTGGTGCAGGATTAGGAAATAACTTCAATATGTATGCATAAATAAAACAGATAAATAAACAACTAAAACAAGAGTCGGTTTCGACTCTTGTTTTAACATATCTTAATAATTTAACAAAATAAAGAAATTATTATAAAAAAATATACTTTATATATATACGGGGAATTAAATTTCAATTTTATATTGAAGAAAAGGGAAATATGTCTATAGTTACTTACAATCCAAGGTTAGAACCTTATAAAACTGCTGCAAACTATGCACTAGGAGTAAATCCAGTTTCATATGACCTGTCAGGAAATATTTCTGGTGGTGCAATGTTTCAGGGCGGCCTACTTCTAGTAGGTCAAGGATATAAAGGGCTTAGTTGGGTTTATAAAAACAAAGGTAACTATTCTAATGCTTGGCAAACATATCTTAATACAAGAAATATAAATATAGCAGAAGATAAAGCATTAAAAGGCAAGAATTTATTTGAAACAACTAAAAATAGATTAGGCAACTATACACTAAAAAGTTTAGAAAGTAAATTAGCAGAAGTGAAGCCAATGAACTATAGCGATTTTTCAAAACTTAATGCTATAGAACAACACAAGTATAATAACAAAATTCTTAAATCAAGCTACTACAAAGAAGTAAGAAAACTTATTGCAAAAGCAAAAGGCACAAAAGGTGCAGAATTAAAATCATATTTAAGACAAATTGAAGAAGCAATGGCAAAAGCTGAGCTAAATATTCACAAGGCGAAAGTTTCAGGAATTATAACACCAGCAACAAAAAGTGGAAAAATTTGGGCTGGAGTAAAAAAATACACAGGTTATAACAAAGTTGCAGGCAAAATTGCTGAAAAATCAGTAACCTCTAAAGCGGTAAGAACAATTGCCAAAGGAGCTAAAGGGAATGCAGCTGCTGCCATAATAGCAACGGCGATAGAAGTCCCTGAATTAGTTAGCACATTCAAAGAATGTGGAACTAAAAAAGGAATGAAACAACTAGGTAAAACAGCAGTAGTAGTTGGGGCTGAAGTTGGCGGATATGCAGCAGGAGCATCTGCTGGTGCCGCTATTGGAGCCTCAATAGGCACAGCAGCTTGTCCTGTAGTTGGAACTGCAATAGGCGCAATTTGTGGAATAGCAGTAAGTTGTGTTAGCGGTTGGCTAGCAAGAAAAGCCGTAGGAAAATCCGAACTTCAAAAACAAAAAGAATCTCAAGCTCTAGCCATTGCACACAAAGCACCAAAAGACCAAGAAATAAGAAAAGAACTGCTAACAACTTGCGCTAAAAAAGCTCAAGAATCAGGAGAAACACCTGATGAAGAAGTATTAAAATCATATGAAAAAATTCTTGCAGAAGCCGAACAAGTAGAAATTCAAAACCAAACAGAAAAACAACAAGATACAGAATTACTAAATTTACTAGAAGATATTAAAAATGGCAAAATATACGGATAATAAAAAGGACCAAATAAATGGTCCTTTTTATCTTATTACATAGTAGATACGTGATAATCTCTTTCACTCAAGCTACTCGTACATCCCAAAACATTTTGCAAAAATCTTTCAATAGTAGCCTCCATAGAACTAATTTCTTTTTTAAGCGCGCTATAACTTTCTTCCTTTACTTCACGTAGTGCATTTTCAAAAATTTCGTCATGATACATAAACATACTCCTCTTTTTCTTTACATATTCCCATATCGGATAAATTTATAAATAACTTTAAGAAAATAAAAAATATTGTTACAAAATTTAGCAAAATAGGAAAATATTTTTACTTTTAAAGTAAAATATTTGTTATAGATTTTATAGGGGATCAAAGAAGTATGATGACTGATTTTGGACTTACAAACTATGATTATTATTCAAATAGACGCGATATGGAATTAATATCAAATATTGTAGAGTCACTAAAAAAGATTTTGGAAGAAGATAAAAAAGAAGAACAACCACTATTTTTAAAAACATCTGACAACTTAATTTTAAATATTGCTAGAAAAGTAGTCCAAGAAAAGAAAAAAACTTTTTTGATCGGTATAACTGGAGAAAGCGCATCAGGCAAAACTGTTTTTGTGGATAACACGATAAAAGCTTGCATTAAGAAAAAAACAGAAGGCGTATATACTGTTATAAGATGCGATGACTACTACAAAGACACTTCTAAAGAACTTCAAGAGGCAGGAAGCTATGAAGAACTTTTTAAAACAGGTTTTAGCTTTGATACTCCTGATGTAATTGATCTTGAATTAATGAAGAGCCACCTTATAAAGCTTAAAAATGGAGAAGAAATAAAATCTCCAAAATATGATTTTGTAACCTGTATTTCAAATCCTGATGGAGATCTAAAAAAACCTGCAAAGGTTGTATTAACTGAAGGACTCTACGTTCTGAATGAAGGAGTTAGGGATATTATGGACGTAAAAGTTTATGTGTTTACTCCTTTGGAAGTTATAAAAGAAAGATGGTACAGCAGAGCAGCCCTAAGAGGCAAAACAGGTACTGCAGCGGATTTACAATTCCAAGATGTTAACAAGACTGCACAAAAATATATAAGACCAGCTTATCAAATTGCAGATGCAGTAATTAATGGAATGGTAAGCCAAGAGTATATTCAAAAAATTACAGATGATATATTTAATGCATTGAGAAACATTGGAATATAAAAACAGGTAAATATTAAGAAAATAAAAAAAGGTAGCTGACTAGACTACCTTTTTATTTTAGAAATATACTATAAATTAATCTTCAATTATATAGATTTCCTCCATTATCATTTCATCACATTCATTACAGTTTTGGTCAGGAAAAGCCTTTACACAAGTTGGACAAACAGGCGCAGCCGCTCCTGTGCAACAAGAATCACATTTAGGCACCTCGCACTTATTACAATTTTTAAAACCTTTAAAAGGATTTAAACTAAATGAAGTTCTATTTTCGCCAATTCCCATATAAGGCATAGGGTTTAGATAATATAAATTTGAAGATTTATACCAGTTTCCCTGACAAGGACATGCAGCAAAAGCAGATTGGGCAGAAAAGCTAACAACACCTATTAAAGCTAGCGCAAAAAATAATTTTTTCATAAAATACTCCCATAAATTCATACTAACCAATAATACGCAATTTCCATTTTCATTCTAAACTTAAAAGAATATTTTACTATATCCAAAAAGGTAGGAGGTGCTATACAAATAGACACCTCCTAAAATATAATATTTAAAAACCGTAAATTATAATTCCGGTTGAACTTTTTCCATAGCAGAATCTTCTAACAAGATTACATTAATTTGTTCACCCTTTTTAGCATTATATTTAAGTCCTGGAGTAACCAAACCGGTAACTAAACCAACACCCAAACCTATAGGTGTACCTATAGCAAAAGCATTACCAATCTTAGCAGGGTTAGGAATAAATGCAAAACCAATACCTGCACCAGTACCTACAGCACCTAAACCAATTGTCCATAATGCAACTTTTCCAGTAGTCATCCAAGGCCCTTCCTTAAGTGCGTATTCTTTATAAAATGGTTTTGCATTAAATTCAGCTTCTTGTCCTGAAGGAAATACAACTTTTTCTAACTGAATATATACTCTACCATTTTTATTAAACCATTTTGGATCTTGGATATTTAAAACCTTACCAGTAAATTTTGAACCAGCTGGAATTAATACAGTACCTTCCTTAGTTGCAATATTTTCTGGAGTTGTAAAATATACAACATCGCCAGCTTGGTGTAATTTTTGCTTAAATTTTTCATCAAAAGCAACAACAATAACATTGTCTTTAGTTATTATATTCTGAGTTTTTGTAATATTAACAACATCATTAGTTACTTTTTTATTAACTTTTGGCAAATGTTCTACTGCGACAATAGCACCATCTCCAACATATTCTGATTTAACAAGACTTAATTTTTCACTTAGTCTTGCTAAAAGTACAGCAGCTTCTGATCTTGTCAAATTAGCATTTGGTCTCAACTCACGAGAATCAGGATAATTTACATAAACTCCATAAGAAATAGTCTTTGCATAAATATTTTTAGCCCACCCAGGGATAGTGTTACTATCCTTAAATTGAGATAAAACAGACGTATCAGCAGTCATATCTTTTGTTATATGACTAATAACCGATTGTGCTTCTGATCTTAAAATAACATTTTTAGGTTTGAATGTTTTATCAGGATACCCGTATACAAGTCCTAATTGTTGTGAGCGCAAAATATTTTCATAATTTGGATCACTTTGAGATACATCTTTAAATTGGTTTTTAATACTCAAATTTAAATTTTCATTACCCAAAACTTTCAATAAAGCATTTACAAAATCAACACGTGTAATTGACTCTTCAGGTAAAAATCTGTTTTGAGCATCAACAGACATAACATTTTTTTCTACAACGGTTTCAATTTCTTTTCTCGCCCAATATCCTTGATTTACATCTGAGATACTCACAGAAGCAAACGCAGGAATGGTGTTTAAAGAAATAATACTAAAAACCATCAAACCAGCTAAAAATTTCTTCATCACTAACTCCTTTTTTTTAAAAACATTAACAATTAGTTACTATAAAATCCTTTTCGTGATATAGTATAACGTATTAGAAGTAGTTTGTAAACATGTGGAATAAAATTAAGTTTACCCACTTAAGAAAGGATAAGTATGGACAACTATACTATGACGAAGATTGTTGCTACATTAGGCCCTGCTAGTAGCACAAAAGAAAAAATCAGAGAGCTATTCAAAGCTGGTGTAACCATGTTCAGATTAAATTCATCACACGGTGATGTTGAAATGCATGGTCAAAACCTAAAATACATCAGAGAAATTGAAAAAGAAGAAAATACTTTAATTCCTGTTTTATTGGACTTGCAAGGACCAAAAATCAGAATAGGAATGCTTCCTGAATCAATTGAGATTAAAAAAGGACAAATTTTAAAATTCCGTCACCAAACAGAAATTACAGGAGACATTTTACCGGTTGATTACAAAGGTATCGCTCAAGACGTTAACATCGGTGAAATGATTATGGTTGATGATGGAAAAATTCAACTTGAAGTTCAAGGCGTAGAAGGAGACGTTGTTATAACAAAAGTTTTAACTGACGGTCTTTTAAAACAAAGAAAAGGTATAAATATCCCTGGTTCTCAAGGAAGTTTAGAAGTACTTACAGAACGTGATAAAAAATTCGTAGAATTTGCTGCTCACCAAGATATCGATTACCTTGGATTATCATTTGTAAGAGAAGCTTCTGATATCGTTGAGTTAAGAGAACTTCTAAAAAGCCATGGTAATGAAACAGCTAAAATTATTTCTAAAATAGAAAAACCTCAAGCTGTTAACAACATTGATAGTATTATTGATGTATCAGACGGTATCATGGTTGCAAGAGGGGACTTAGGTATCGAAATTTCTAACGAAAAAGTACCTATCGTTCAAAAAACTATTATCAGAAAAGCAAACACAAAAAGAAAAGTTGTAATTGTTGCAACACAAATGCTTGATAGTATGATTGAAAATCCTATTCCAACACGTGCAGAAACATCTGACGTTGCTAACGCTATTTTGGATGGAACAGATGCAATTATGTTATCTGGTGAAACAGCAGCAGGAGCTTACCCTGTAGAAGCAGTTTCTATAATGAAAAGAATTGCTGATAACGTAGAATCAAGCTCATTTATGCGTAAAAATAAATTCCCACGCAAAATGATTGAAGAAGAAAAAGACAGTCAAGCAATGGCTATAGGTATGTCTATCGCAGATATGTCTAAAAAAATGAATATCAAAGCTGTTGTTGCTCTTACTGGTAGCGGATTTACAGCTTCATTCTTAGCAGAAGGCAAATTGAGTGTTCCAATTTTTGCTTGCTGCCCTAAAAAAATCACTTGCAGACATATTAAATTATATAGAGGTGTTTACCCAACTGTATTTGATTTTGAAGGTAAAATCGATAGAGAAAGCCTAAGAAAAATTGATGAATATTTAATTTCTCACATGAATTTAGTTGAAGGCAATAAAGTACTTATTACAGGTTCAGTTCCAGAACTATTAGTTGGTGGTACTAACTTCATTAAAATTCATGAAATCGGAAAAAATAAATAATAAGAACATCTTAAAAACAAAAAAGAGACAGTTTAATGCTGTCTCTTTTTTATATAAAAAAAAACGCCCCATAAATATGGAGCATAAAATTTTTAGGAAGGTAGGAATAGGAATATTTAGTCTCTTTCTTATTAGAACGGAATTTAAAATTTTCTCTCTTAATATCTCGTGTTCATTTAATGTCTACATATATATAAAGTATATAAATAATATTCAATTTCAAAGATTACCCAATTCGTTACAAAAATTAATACTTGATAAAAAAAACGCGTTATACTATAATATATTTGTAGGAGACATGTAGGAGTTAGTGAAATGTTAGTATCATCAATTGCTCGCTTTAATGCAATAAATAACATGAACAAAGCTGCATTTGGTCTGATGCAGAATGGTGCTCAGATGAGTAATGCAGGAGCTTTTGGTGGCGAACATGATTTAGGAATGTTAAATCAGCTTGATAAAAAAATGAGTATGGATTTAGCTTCTAATAAATTGTTATATAAAGTTTCTTACTTGCAAGAAAAATTAGCTGCTAAGCACCAAGATATGGATTGCAAAAGAAAGTCTTTAAACGTTTTAGCTTAGTAGTTATAATTTATTAATTAAATTTGTTTTTTTTGTCTCTAAATTTTTTAATTGAAACTTAGTTTTCTTTATACAATTCTTTTACAAGTAAAGAACAAAGAGCAGGAATTACAGATACAGCTAACAAAACATTTGTTATTCCATAATGTTCTGCAATAAATCCTAACAGAGACATAAAAATTGCAACAATTCCAACAGAAAATCCGTTAATAAATCCTGAAATTATGCTTTTATATTGAGGGAGTATTCCTTGTGCCATAACCATAACAACAGGAGTTGCCATCATTGTAACAAACCCCATTACGATAAAAATACATAAAGATATAATTGGATGAGCTTTATATGTAAAAATAAACAAAATCATTAAAGGTAAAGTTGCAATCATAGAAATATAAAAAACTTTAGCAGAACCAATTTTCTTCTCAATAGAGCTGCTCAATAAAGATCCAATTCCTCCTGCAAATATAAAAGCAAATAAAGACATTCCAATATAAAATGGAGTATGTCCAATACCTTTCCACAAGAATGGTAGCAATATAAAACAAGATGTCATTATCATTGTCTTTAACATCGCTATAACATTTAATATATTTAATTTTCTATTTGCTAAAATATCTTTAAATGCATTTTTAAAAGTAATTTTTGATTTAACAGATTCAGACAATGAAAGTTTAGGCACACATCTAAACATAATAATAGCCCACACAAGACCAATTATTGTCATAAAAAACATTTTAGACATCCCTAAAAATTGAGTAATTGAAGAAGATATAATAGGCCCACAAGAATATCCTAAAGTCCCCATAGAAATAAACACAGCCATAGCTTTTGCTTTATCAAGCTTTTCGGAACTCGCAAAACGAGACGCGAATCCAAGAGCTTGGGGATGGAATAAGCTAGAGCCAATACTTCCCAAAATAATAAATAGTATTAGAACAATTAAATTATTAGCATTTGGTGCTAAAGGAATAAATATAGAAGAAAGTATTAATCCCCAAAAAATAAAAGAACGTTTTACAATATTATCAGCAAAAAAGCCAAACAAAGGCTGTAATAGTGACGAAAAGATATGAGAAATTGTCAAAACTATCGTCGCAATAGCCATAGATATACCAATTTTAGCTGCTATAAAAGGCATAATAGGGTTAAGAACCCCCGTATACACATCATTGATAAAATGTGCGCCAGATAGCCACATTAGGGGCAATTTTTCTTTTTTACTACACTTATCCATAACAGGTACATTATATTAACAAAAAAAATTAAAATCAAATAAAATTTTAATTATTACTTCTAGACCACACAAAGCCAAATAAAATAATCGAAATAAATATTAAAACTATAGAAACCAATTGAGCAATAGGAATTCCATCAATATTTAAAGCACTATCAATTCTTATCTGTTCTACAAAAATCCTAACGAAAGAATACATAAAAAGATATACACTTGCTGTTATTCCTGGCTTATTTGAATATTTCTTTAAAATCAAAAGTAAAAATATAAACAAAATAAAATCAAGAATACTTTCATACAAAAAAGTTGGATGAAAATATTGAGAATCCATAAACTGCAAAGGTCTTTTATCAATCGGAATAAACAATTTCCAAGGCAAATTAGTCGGATACCCAAACGCTTCAGAATTAAAAAAGTTTCCCCAACGACCTATACTTTGAGCAAAAGCAGTTCCACACATAAACACATCAAAAAGTTTTAAGAAGGTCATTTTATATTTTTTTGCAAAATAAAATAAAGCTAAAACTCCAACAATAATCATACCATGTATAGATAACCCACCTTGGCGAATATTGAATATTTCTAAAGGATGATTTATGTAATAAGAATAATTCACAACACAATAATATAATCTAGCGCCTAAAATGCCTAAAACAATAAGATAAGGAGAAAAATCTATAATTTTTTCTGCTAAAACTTCATCATAAATTCTCTTGTATAAAAAATAAGCAATATAAATTCCTGAAAAAATGGATAGCGCCATAGTTATCCCATAAAAATAAACAGGAAATCCAAAAATAGAAAATGCGATATCTCCAGGGGATTGAAACATATTAATCCTGCTCTACAGATTTAGAATCAGCAGTTCCATACTTATCTTTCATTGTCTCAAGTACTTGAATTTTACTTTCTACATCTTCTTTATCTTGAGGATTTGCTGCCTTATCCAAGTATATCTTGTAATCTGAGATAGAATTTCCTAATAAAGTAGCCACCATATTTTTATCAGAATCAGATAAATCTACGAGCTCTTTGTCATCCTCGGATTTTTCAATCTTTGATACTGACCCGTCTTCATTTACTTTAACCAAACCACTTATAATATCTTTTGCTAAATTTTCTTCACAGACTGCTAATGAATAATATGCGTCAGCAAAATCAGGATTTAACTTAATAGCTTCATTATAAGCATCGACTGCATTTGAATAGTCTTCAGCTTTTGTATAAGCAACTGCTAAATTATAACGAGTTTCAAAAACAGATCCATCTAAATCAATACTAGACTTTAATCTTTCAATAGCATTTGCATAGTCACCTTTGTCCATAAAAGACTTCGCTTTATTATTAAGTTCTTGAACTGCAAAATTGTTTATACACGCTGTAGAAATAACAGAAATAAACAATATACTCACTAGCAAAAGAGCTTTTTTCATGATATAATCATCCTCACATTAATTGTGTTGTAAAACTTATTATAAAATACTAAAAAATATTTGGCAAATTTTATAAATTTAAGTTACAATATAATAGCATCATAAATAAGGAGACTTATAATGTCTGATAAAGTTGTTAAATTAGGAGAAAAAAGGGACCACAAAGAAAGCCCCAAAGAACATAATAAACATTCTGACACAAAAAATGACGAATTAGTCTACTGTAGTTTTTGTCACAGACCAAATACGCAAGTACTAAAAATGGTTCAAGGCCCTGGAGTAAATATTTGTTCAGAATGTGCAATGATCGCAGTTCAATATTTAATTTTGAATGATAGAATGCCTTCAGCAGAAGCTCAACAGATATTAGATGCATTTTGGGGAAAAGCAAGATGATAGATAATAAATTTCAAGAATTAAACCAACTTAACCCTTTTGAATTGAAAGCAGAAATATCAAAATTGCTTTCAAAACTTGAGGGAATAAGTGATCTTGAAAATTATGAAGTACATTACAGAACTTTAGACGCACAAACAGATAAAAAAATTATTGTTAAATTGCTATTTAAAGAAGTTAATAATCTGAAAAATGATGGAAAAATACTAAAGTTTTTATTGAAAAGATATGCAACCCAAGAAGAGTTGATAGAAAAACTTTGGGCAATGATTAAAAGTAATCTTACATCAAACTCTGCAAAAATTTTTGCACTTGATTTGCTAAGAGATATAGATACAAACTGGAGTTATGATACTTGTGACACATATTTAGACAATCCTGACGAGTTTGTAGATGAAGATACAAAACGATTACTAAACACAGCAATTATCAATCCTGAAGTTCAAATAGATTTTCTTGATTTTCTGAATTCATTACCGGCAGAAGATCAAATAATACTGCTTAAATCACTTGGAGAAGACTATTCAAAAGATGAATTAGCCAATATTATGATTCCAGTATTTCTTTCAAAACCAGAAAGCGAAGTAGGAAAAGTTGCATTAGATATACTTGGAAACACAAAATCTCAACTTGCTTATCACGCACTAATCTCTGCACTTGATTTTGCACCTAAATCAATGATTCCTACTATTAATAAAAATATATCTACACTTAAAATCGCAGGAATTAGAGATGACAATTCTGTTGATTTTTACAAAAAATTACTTGAGAATACAAAACCATATAGATTTTGTATAACTTATCCGGATGGACATGGAAATATTGCACATATAATTTCGAGAATTAACAAATCAGGAAAAGTACAATTTGTGGCAATAGTAACAGATGATTATCATGGAATTCGTGATTGCTTTGGATTTAATGAAATTACAAAATTTGAATGTAATACCATAATCGATAGATTTTACAAGGAAGAAAAACAAATCGATTTAGATCCAATATCAGTAAAAATACTACTTAAAGAAGCTGAAATAATTTCCAATAAAAAAAACTGTAATATCCCATATGAATATATTTGTTGGAAAAATATTTTCACTGACATAGATTGTCCAAATTCTTCTATTGAAGATATATTAGCATCAAACTTAAAAAAGAAACCTATAACTATAAAAGAATTAGAAGCTATTACAAAATCTGATTTTATGCAACATTGGTTCCTTGATAAAGATTATAGTGATGAATTTGAGGATTTTTTAAGTATTATAGAAAAATCAAATAGTGAAAAATTTGATGAGCTGATTAATGAAAACTTATACAAAGTATTCTATGATGAAGAGCATAAAATATGGACAAGACGTCTTTTGACGGTTGCTTATATTAAATACAAAGAAGGACTAATTGATGAAGCCGAAAACATTTATAGTCTATACTTTGATGAAAAATTGAAAGAAGAATTCTTAAAAAATATTCTAAGAATAAGCATTTATCAATATTACTTTAATCTAAAAGTACTAAAAGATGAAAATGCGAAAAAAATCGTAGAAGATATAGAAAAAATGTGGGTAAAATAAATGTATAAAGTAATGGCATTAGATGTTGGCACAAAAAGAATAGGAGTGGCACTTAGCGATTTTTTATTAATCCTTGCAAAAGGTCACATATGCCTAGATCGAGAACCAGAAAATAAAGCCATTGAAAACATACTAAAAATTGCAAAAGAAAATCACGTAAAAAAAATTGTCGTAGGTGTTCCATTGAACATGGACGGAACACAAGGAGGTCAGGCACAAGATTGTAAAGAATTTGCATCCAAAATAAAAGGATACGAAATAATTTATGAAGATGAAAGACTTACCTCAGAACAAGCTGAAGAAAATTTAAGAGAAAAAAAAATAGGCTTTAGAAAAAATAAAGGACTGGTTGATATTGAAAGTGCTTGTATTATACTAGAACAATATCTAAGCAGAAATAATAAATAATTTAATTGTAGATAGAAAAAAAATAAGGAGACATTTTATTATGGCAGATGAAGAACAACAAATTATAGAAACAGTTGATGAAGCTGGTAATATTATCAAATTTGAATTATATGACATCGTTGAAGTTGATGAACAAGAATATGCTCTATTAATCCCAGTAGAAGCAGAACCTGGAGAAGAAGACGAGTTAGTTCTTATGAGATTATCAAAAGATGGTGAAGATTACTTATTTGAAACAATAGATGATGATGCAGAATTTGAAAAAGTTGCAACATACGTAGAAAGTTTGGACGACGAAGAAGAGGAAGAATAAGTTGTTTGAAAAATTCACTGAAAAAGCTATAAATGTAGTTAGTCAATCTCAAGAAATTGCAAAAGAATTGAAAAATTCTAAAGTAATGCCTGAACATTTGCTTTTGGCTCTTGTAAAAGAAGCTAAAGGAATATCTTTAAAGATTTTCAAATCTTACGATATTGATTATGATAAACTTGTAAAAGTTATCAATCTAAATAGTTCATCAGATACAATCCAACAACAGACATTACCATTTGATACAGAATATAAAGAAATTCTTAAACATACTCTTGATTTAGCGACAAAATCAGGAAATCAAACTGTTCTTTATGAACATTTATTTCTTGCAGTTATCAGTGAAAAGAAATCCAACAATGTAAAAATTCTTGAAAATCTTGGATTTGATATATACAAATCAAGATCTTTGTTAGAAAAACTTGTACAAAAGAAAATCAAAAAAATATATCATCCTGAAATAGATGATAATAAAGATAATGAAAGCAACCGCAGTCAAGCAACTGACAGCATCTTTGATAGTGAAGAATCTTCTGCTGTATTTGAAAGAGCGGTTGCGAAATTATCTGCATCTAGCTACGAAATTTTAGGCACAGAACAAATAATATCTTCTATTCTTGAAGATAAAAACTCTGAACTAACTTCAATTCTCGCAAAATACGGAATTACAGAAGAAAACTTTGAAGAAAAACTTAAAAATATTCAATCAAGACAGTCTGAATATGAAGGTCGTCAAATTATTTTTACACCAAATGCATTTACAACAATGAATTTAGCTCTTCAAACAGCAAAAGAACTAGGCTCCTCTGTTGTACTGCCAGAGCATATAGTACTTGGGATTTTAAAAACAAAACGCGGTGTAGCATATGATATATTCAAAGAACTAAAAATTAATGATGATGACCTCGCTCACAGTATTATAAAACCAATTGAAAAACAAATGCCTGAGACCCTTACAATCCTTAGACTTGCAAAAGAAGAAGCAAGAAGACTTGGGCGTAATATAGTTGGCACAGAGATGTTTTTACTTGGTATTATAGGAGAAGCTACAGGCATAGGAGCTCAGGTTTTAAATGAACTTGAAATAAATATAAAGGATGCAAGATCTGTAGTAGAAAGTATGATTGGATTTGGAAATGAATATTTCGATAAAGAAATAGTATTCACTAAGCGTGCAAAAAGAGTACTGGAAAAAGCTTGGGAATTAGCTAAAAAAGAGCACAAAACTAAAATTGAATCCTCTCATATGTTACTTGCACTTACCACAGAGCCTGAAAGTCTTGCAATGAAAGCACTTGAACAACTTGGTGTTGATGCAGTGGAAATAAAAGAAGGTGTAAAAAAATTCTTAAATCTTTAATTTATTTAGCATGAATATCACTGATAAAATTGAAAAATTTTTAGATAAATATAAACTAAATACACCAGAAAAATTTTTAATTGTAGCTTTTTCTGGCGGCTATGATTCAATGTGTTTGTTACACATTATAAATAATCTTTCTAAAAAATATAAATTTATACCAATTGCTATACACTTAAATCACAATTGGCGTGGAGAAGAAAGTAAAACAGAAGAAATTAATTGTAGAAATTTTTGCCAATTAGAAAATATTAAATTTTATAGCGAAACACTTAGCTCTAAAATAAAAAAAACAGAGACAGCTGCAAGAAAAGCTCGCTATGAGTTTTTTGAAAAATATGCACAAAAATTCAACACTGATTGTATATTAACCGCTCATAATGCTGATGACAATGCTGAAACTGTTTTATATAGACTTGTTAAAGGTACAGGGATTTATGGACTTGAAGGCATAAAAGAACAACGAGGAATATTTTATAGACCTCTTTTAAATGTTTATAGAGAAGAAATTGAACAATATTGTCTTAGCAATAATCTTTCACCAAATCAAGATAGTTCTAACTCTAACACTAAGTATAAAAGAAATCTAATTAGACATGAAATATTCCCAATACTAAGTCAAATTAATCCATTATTTAAAGAGTCAATCAACTCACTGTCAGAAATCGCTCAATTAGAAAATGAGTATTTTAATAAAATTATCTCAAAAATTTATAATAACAATAAAATTAACACAAAAGATTACATTGATTGTCCCATACAGCTAAAACAAAGAATAATTCATAGCTTATATCAAGACTTAAACTTAAACTATGATAAAGAAAAAATAGAATATATTCTTAATTTTATTGAAAAAAATATCTCCTCAAAGTCTGGTAAAACTTGTTCTTTAACATCTGATGTCTGGCTTTACGTCAATAACAAAGAGATTTATACAATAAAAAAACAAGAAAAAGAAATTTCTTCAATAAAAATATTAAAATGTGGAGAATATTTTATAGATAACTACAAATTTTCTATTTTTCCAAAAACAGAGCTTGATAAACTTCCAAAAGATGAAGATAATACAGCACTTGTTGATTTTACTGATTTTAATATAAATTTCGACCTAAGACACAGAAAAAATGGAGATTTAATCCAACCACTGGGTATGTCAGGAAGACAAAAATTAAAAAAATATCTTAATAATAAAAAAATTCCAAACCACATAAAAGATTCATTATTGTTTTTGTGCGTGAATAATGAAGTTTTATGGGCTCCATCAATCGGAATTAGTAATAAAATTAAGGTAAGAACAAAACCAACGCATATACTAAAATTAGAAAAGATAAAGGAATAAAGTTATGAAACTAGAAGAAAAAGATATAAGTATACTATTTAGTGAGAATGAAATCCAAACAAAAATAAAAGAACTAGCTCAAAAAATGAATAACTATTATCAAGGAGAGGAAGTTGTTGCAATATGCGTACTTAAAGGAGCAGTTATGTTTGCTGTTGATTTGGTAAAACACCTCAATATGCCACTGCAAATGGAATTTATAAGACTATCAAGTTACCATGGAACAACTCAAACAACTGGAAAAGTGAGAGCCGTAGATATTACTTTACCAGATTTAAACAATAAAAATGTATTAATTATTGAAGATATAATTGATAAAGGTTATACTGCAAAATTTTTAGTAGACTTTATTAACTGCAATTTTCACGTAAAAGACTTAAAATTCTGTTCATTACTTGATAAAAAAGTTGCAAGAATCATTGATATAGATGCAGATTTTTACTGCTTTGAAGTCCAAGATCAGTTTATGGTAGGGTATGGACTTGATTTTGATGAATACTACAGAAATTTGAGATATATTGGATACATTGATAAAAATATATTAAAATAGATAAATTAAATTGTTTTTTTTATTAAAATATGATATAATAAGAAAAATTACATTTGGGAGTATAGGATATGGCATCTATAAAAGACGCATTAGAAGAAGTAGTACAAGACAATTTATCACCATTAAAATGTATTTTGCTTGCAATACCATTGTTTTATAGTATTAATATATACTATGATAGTAAATCAGATTTTTCTGCTTTTTACTGGATGGGTGGTATTACTTTTGTACTATTATTTGGTTTCATGCTCAAATGTACATCTAATGTTAAAAATGAAGAATATCACGTATTACCTTCATTCAATATTTTTGGTTTATTGGGATCTGGCCTAAAAGGTTTAATTGCACTTGGACCGGTAATTGCTGTGTGTTCTTGGCTAGGGATGTTGGGAATAGAACAAATTAATAACTACTTCCCTGAGCCTAATACGGCACTTGTTTTTAAGATTATCATGTGGTTAGTTTTGGGTTCAATAATTTTGACAGGTTATATGCTATATTCAAAGAATTTCAAAATTTCAGATGCATATAATTTAAAAGTTATTTCACAATCTTCAATGGATATTATGATTAGAATAATATTTATGTTACCAGGAATCGCAATTATCAATGGATTGATTGTTGGTTTTGTTACATACGTACTATGGGTATTTCTAGGAATACCAAATCCAATATGCACATTTTTTTGGTGCGTTGCAGGAGTATATAATATTGCAATTATTGGTCACTACATTGCGCAAGTTGATTTTGAATCAATAGAAAAAAATGATTAGAAATTTTTAAAAGATATTATTAATCAACCATTTCTCTAAGTTTTTTTAGTTTATCGCGTATCTCAGCGGCTCTTTCAAAGTCAAGAATTTTAGCCGCCTTATGCATATCTTTTTCAAGTTTATCAATAAGCTTAGGTAAATCTTTCTTTTCTATATTTAGTTCAACCATTTCTTCTGCGACAATGTCTTCCAAATCCCTATAACTTGCAACTAATGAAAGTAAATTATTCTCAATAGGCTTTTTAATTGTTTGAGGAATAATACCATATTTTTTGTTGTATTCTAGCTGGATCTTACGACGTCTTTCAGTTTCATTAATTGCTTTTTCCATCGATTCAGTAATTCTATCAGCATACATAATAACTTCACCACAAGCATTACGTGCTGCACGACCAATTGTTTGTATCAAACTTGTCTCAGATCGTAAAAAACCTTCCTTGTCAGCATCCATAATTGCTACAAGGGAAACTTCAGGAATATCTAGACCTTCTCTTAAAAGATTTACGCCTATTAAAACATCAAATTCACCCAATCTTAAATCTCTTAAAATTTCAACACGCTCTAATGATTGAATTTCACTATGCAAATATCTTACTCTAATCCCTTCTTGTATAAAGAAATCTGTTAAGTCTTCCGCCATTTTTTTTGTCAATGTCGTGATTAAAACTCTTTCATTTTTGTCTGTACGTTTTTTTATTTCATTTTTAAGGTCATTGATTTGAGTATCAATAGGCCTTACAGATATTTTTGGATCGACCAAACCAGTAGGACGTATAATTTGCTCTACTAATTGCGTAGATGTCTGACGTTCAAACTCAGCAGGAGTAGCAGAAATGTAAATTTTTTGATGTACTTTATTAAAAAATTCATCATTTTTTAGGGGTCTATTATCTTTTGCACAAGGTAATCTAAAGCCATACTCAATTAATGTATCTTTTCTTGCAGAATCACCTCTATACATACCTTTTAGCTGAGGCAAAGTAACATGTGACTCATCAATAACTGTTAAGAAATCACCTCTAAAATAATCTAATAAAGTTGCAGGAGCAGAGCCAGGCGGGCGACGTTCAATAATTCTAGAATAATTTTCAATTCCGGAACAATATCCCATTTCCTTGATCATTTCCATATCATACTTAACTCTTTGTTCAAGTCTTTGAGCCTCAACCAGCTTGTTTTCATTATTTAACACAACAAGTCTTTGTTGAAGTTCTTCTCTAATAAGCCTTAACGTCTCATCTAAATTATCGTCAAATGAAAGATAATGTACTGCAGGATAAATAACAACTTTATCAGGAGTCTCAATAATCTCACCAGTTACATTATCGATTCGAACTATTTTTTCAATTTCATCGCCAAAGAAATAAATTCTAGTAATAATTTTTTCATAAGCAGGCATAATTTCGACAATATCACCTCTAGCCCTAAAATTAGCTCTCTCAAGTACCAAATCATTTCTAGTATACTGAACAGTCACAAGATGCTTTAATAAATCATCCCTTGCAACTTCATCTCCTACTTTGAGCTCAACAGAACCTCTAAAATAATTTTCAGGCAACCCCAAACCATATATGCAACTTACTGAAGCTACAATTATTACATCATTTCTTTCATATAAACTTCTAGTAGTATTATGCCTTAATCTATCAATTTCTTCGTTTATGGAAGCAGACTTCTCAATATAAGTATCAGTTCGAGGGATATATGCCTCAGGCTGATAATAATCATAGTAACTAATAAAATATTCAACAGCATTCTCAGGAAATAATTCCCTAAATTCATTGTATAACTGCGCAGCAAGAGTTTTATTATGCGCAATAATTAAAGTTGGTTTTTGGATTTGTTCAATAACATTCGCAATCGTAAAAGTCTTACCAGACCCAGTAATACCTAACAATGTTTGAGCATCATCACCACTATTCAACCCTTCAACAAGCTGTTTAATAGCTTTTGGCTGATCTCCTGACGGTCTATATTTAGAATGTATTTTAAATTTTCTTTCCATTACTAAATTATAACCTAGTTAAAGTAAATTTACAAAAAATTAGCAAAAAATTATATTCAGGAGTATTATACAAACTGTTAATTAACAGATATAAAAGGGCCTTAAATTGATAAAGAGAATAGACAGTTCACCCCAAAACTGTCAAAAAAATAAAAAAACTAATACTCAAAATAAGACAGCCAAAAATTATAAAGATCCTTTAAATACTTGGTTTATAAGGGGCATGTCATACTCTAGTGATGTTGGTACAGCAATAAGAGAAATTGCTCCTCAACTCGGTGTAGCTCTTTGGGCTCCAACATTTATGTATTTAGGAGCTGACATTTATGATAAATATAAAACAGATAAAAATGGGATAAATCCTAGTGGCACAAGGGCTCTTGAAAGAGGTATATTTCAGGGATTAATGTCTCTTGTTGTTATGCCTGCAGTAATTTTTACATCACAAAAGTTAATTTCGCCAATAGCAAAATTAACCGATAAATATCATCTTTCGACCGATGCAAAAGATGCTGTAATAAGACACACCAAAGATGTAATTAGCCAGTGCAGAGGCGAATCATTCGAAAATCAAGAAAACTTTGAAAAACTTTTAATTGCAACACTAAATAATAAAATATCAGCAAGAAATAATGATAAAAATAGTGCAAAATTTTTTAGAAAAATAATAAATTTCCTAACCAACAAATACCCAATGGTAAATTCTAACAAAGAAAATCTACTAGCATTTGCAAAGGAGAATACAAAAAAAATATTCGAAATAAAAAAAGCCCTATTAGAAGAAAATAAACAACACATTCCATACAATGTAAGCAAAAAATATAAAGAAATTCTTCCAAAAATGAAAGAAATGTACGGACACGATTATTCCAGCCATGCGCTTCGCTCTGCTCTTAAAGAATATCAAAATTCTTTAATATTTAAAAATAAACTACTTAAAACTGTCGTAGGTTTCACTACAATGCTATTACTAACAAATCCACTTACAAAGTTTGTACAAAACTGTATCATGAAAAAATACATCAACCCAGAAATAGATTTTATATCACGAGAATTTGTAACAAAATCAAACATGAAAGCCGTATTTAGTGAAATGAATAATCGCAAAACTAATCAGCAACAATGTCAGATGTAAAACGTTCTCTCATTGAAGTTCCATTTCCATTCTTAAATAACTCGTCTGCCTTTATAGATGTCAATGGTTGAGGAATATTTAATTCATAATGATTATCTAGCCACTTAGCTATAAATTTAAATGAAGCAGCTAAAGTCTTTGCAGGAGTCAACTCAATTAATGAAGTAATTCGTCTAACTCCATCAGCACATTTTTCAATATGTATAACATAATCAAAATTAGTTAAAAATTTAAGTTTAGCAGCCTTTTCTGTACAATTATCTTCACAAGAAATTGCATTAACAAACTTTGAAATAGCAGTCTCAACACTACTTGCACGAGCTGATAAAATTGATCCGATACCTGAATAAATAGAATACACAGAAGCATTGAAAATATATGGGTTATTAGAATCTACTACAGTAAAATCAGACTGTAATTTCATCAAACTGGAAAATAAATTCTGATACTCATAACTATTTTTTATAGATGAAAAATAAAATTTCATTAAAGTATCAGAATCAACAAGCATTTGTGGATAATCTTGTAAAATAGCACCTCTTTTATTTGACAAAGCTAACTTAACTAAAGAATCAATAAAAAAGGTTTTTCCAACACTAACATCTCCTGAGACAATTATATTTTTTCTTGAATTAAGCGCACAAACAATAAAATCAAATATATCTTGACTGCAAAATCCTTTTTCAATCAAAGATTTATCAGAACTGCAACTTTTCAATTTCCTAATAATTATATTAGCTCCATTACCTGATACCGGATACAAAACAACAGTTATAAATAAATTCCCAGCCTTGCAATTCCATATCAAATCTCCATCACTAGGAGGCAAAAGTTCAGAAATATTTTTTATATGCTTAACCACAAAATCTAACTGTTTTTTAGTTAATTTCATTTCTGTATTCAAAATTTTACCTGATATTTCAATAAACACAGAACTTGAAGCATTAATAAAAATAGCATCAACATTTTCTTGTTTCACAAGATAATCAATTGGGCCAAATCCAAGTATTGATGATGTAATATTCTCAACCAAAGAATTTTTATCAGAATCAGAAAAAAGAATATTTTCTTCGGATAACTTATTTACAATAAAAGTAGAAATTAAATCTTTTTGTTGTTCCTGAGAGTACTCAAACCAAACAGGGATAGAATCAATTTTGGCAAGCAAAAGCGATTTATATCTATTCTCTATATCATTAAAATTTATCCCAACAGTTACACTCACTGAACTGTCAACTTTTTGCTCAAAAGATTCAGTAGAAACACTCTCTGAAACTCTTTTTTCATCAGTAACATTATCAGGATTTATTTTTTTAAATCTATTACCTAATTTACTACTTTGTAACAACTTAGCCACCTATTCAATCATCACTCAAATGAGTTTTTCTATAGTTCAAATTCCTTTTATAAATGCTATCAGAAACAATCAATGCTAATTCTTTATAACTTCTTGAAACATTTGAATCAGGATTAATATCAGCAACAGGAACACCTTTGTTTATAGCAGACATCATAGTAAAATAATTATTTGGAACCTTCCAAAATATTTTACGACCTAATACTTCTTCAACATCCTCTGCTTTTATTTCATCATTTTCCATGTATCTATTAATCAGAATCTGTATTTTATTTTGGTCATACCCTAGCTTTTCAAACAGTTCTAAACATCTTTGACAATTTCTCAAAGCCGGCAAATTAACAATACTAACCAACAAAATCAAATCAGAATTTTCTAACGCAGTCATAGTTTTTCCTTCAAATCCTGCAGAAGTATCTACCACAACATATGAAAAAGTCTGTTTTAATATATCAAAAAGTTTTGAAATCTGCTTAGGAGATATATCATCAGCCTGCTTAAAATATGGAGGATCTGCTAATATGTATAGACTTGTATCTTTATACTTTTCGAGAGTACTTAATAGAAAATCTTCATTAATTTTATCTAAATTTTGCAACATATATGAAATATTAAAAGAAGGTTTCAAATCAAAGAACGTAGTTATATCACCAAGTTGAAAATTTAAATCAATTAAGGCAACATTCTCTTTAGTAATTTTAGCTAATTCCAATGCTAAGTTAGAAGCGATAGATGTCTTACCAATACCACCTTTATTAGAAAACACTGTCATTACACGGCATTTAGTTCTTTTTTTTATCTGTCCAAAAAATTCCGGATAAATATCACCTAAAAGTTCTATAAATTTTGTCTTGATTACAGGCATAGAAAGAAAATCTCTTGCACCTGCACGCATAACTTTTACAACAAGATCAACAGAAGGCTTGTCTGAAAAAGCTAAAATTCTACATTGAGAAAACTCTTGAGAAATACGAGTTATAAAATTCAGACCAGGATCAGGATATTCTGATAAATCAACTATTACCAAACATTTTGCAAGCTCTCTTATGGCATCACACGCTTTAGAAAAATCATTTGTAGATGCCAAAAAATTATATCCCTCACACTCTGATAAAAACAGTTTAAAAACTTCCTGAGTCTGAGATTCTTCAGAAATAATAATTGTAGGAATCTTCTGTACCATAGCTCAATTCTAGCATATATATAAAAAAGTAGCAATAAATTTCACATAAGAAAACCCTGTACAAGTGCGATTTTGTTACCTGCTTGTTCTCGCAGGTGGGTGAACGCCTCGGAAAATCCGTTTCCCGCTAGCGAATAAATCGGCGGGTATACTTCAAGTCCTGTCAGAGTCAATTCTCCCTTTATAGTAAATGTAGGAACAAAATTAACACCCATACAGAGTATATCTATTATAGCATATATTTTAAAGAGTTACAATACTCTTACTTAAATTATCTTTTTAACCACATGTACATAATAACCATACCTAAATACAAAGACAAAAATATGATCATTACTGTATCAAATATTTTCAAAAACAGCTCTATATTATTTATCCCCATGCCAGGCAAAAACATGTTAATCAATAAGGCAACAATCCCAATAATAAGAACTGCAACAGTATACTTGTATGTTGGTTTTCTTTTCTTACGTACAACTTTTACATTGTGTTGAAGGCTCATTTCGCTAACATTTGATAAAGAAAGAGCTTTTTCATATACATCTTTTGAAATATAACCTTTATTGAACAAACTATCGCAAGCTTTTTTGTATTCTTTATTAAGATGGAACTCTACCAAATGACAAACCTGTTCTACAGATAATTCATTTATAACTGCCTCTTTCCCAATCTCATATGTAACAAAAGCAAGCTTCTGCAAAAGACTTTCATGATAAGACTGCGGAATATCTGAACGAAGAATATCTATATACTTATGAAAAGTCCACTCTGAAACTAATTGAGTAACTAACCTCGCTACCTCAGGTGATTTGATATTATCATCATTAGCTAACGCTTCACCAGCTACATATGTAAAATTATAAATTCTATCTAGAAATTCTTGTTTATGATTCTGAGCAATATCTTCAGGCATTAACAGTTCTGCTTGAGTCTTTGCAAAATTAGCAAATTTTTTATAATCAAAAGACTTATTCATGATAAAAACTCTCCCATATTAGTGAATATAATAGCAATTACATGGAAGAGTTTCAAATTTGTAATAAAAACTTAATTAATGCATTTTCAAAACTTCCAGAGCTTTTTGCTCTGCTAAATCAGCTCTCATCATAGCTTGATTTGCAGCAGTAGGATCTTCTTTCTTTGGATCTACTTGTACTCCCATTGGAGAAGGTACATAAGCTCTTTGAGGTTCATTTGAATTTATTTTTACTCCTTCAGGAGAAGGGATATATCTCCTTACTGGTTGTTGCTGTATTGAAGCTGAAGTATTACCTGTCACTTGTTGATTATTGTTTCCTCCTGGTTGGACATTCTGCTTGTACTTATCAAGCAAGTTTGTATTTCCTTGTAAACCTTGAACAGGAAGAGGTTGTTTTACTGAATATGGTTGATATATTTCACCTGGTATAGGTTGCGGTTGTTTTGATACTTCATCCTCCTTATCAAGCACTGAATGTTCAGGACGTCCAAAGATTTTATGAATAAATTTAACTGATGAATTATTCAAAAATGGCATCAATACGAACATTATCGGAATAAATCTCATTGGATAGCCGGCACCTTGCTTAAACCAATACTTAGGATGTTTAAATATTTCTTTTAATTTACCCATAAAACCAGGTTTAACAGCATCTTTTGTATAAGGTCTTATTTGTTCCAAACCTACAGTTCCGATACGTGCTAATTTCTTCACTAATTTGGTAAATGGATTTCTTGTATCACCTTTTAATATATGTCTTAGAGCTTTTTCTCCACCTTTATGTTCAGCTTTAGTCCAGCCTGCACGTAATGATCTTTCATTAAACTCTTTCAAGACTTGTCGATATGCCTCATGAGGTTTCTTACCTGATTTACAAGCATCTTGGAATTCAGTGATTAACTTCTTAGCAGCCTCAAACTCTGCATCGGATTTAAAGTTTTTACGTTTTAATCCATTTAGTGCATTTTTTACAAAATCATCTGACATGCCTGCATACTGAATACCACCGAATCTATGCCATAAATTAATAGCGACCGGAGTAAATACAAAGAAACCAAGCATTTCAGTAAATCGTTCTACAAAAGTCCTTACCTTTTCTCCAGCACCTTCTGCTTGTGCAGTCTTCATCAAACATTCTGCAAGGAAAAAGGCTTGCATTGCAGCTACAAACTTACCACCTGCAATTCTGTTAGTAGAACCTTCCAAGAATATATTAGTAAATTTAGGAAGCATTTTTCCTAACCAAGTTCTGTGATTAGCATTTTTAGTTCCCAAAGAAGCAGTAAGTTTATTTGCGAACTCTGATGCAAATACTTTTCTTCCAAACAAATGTCCTTGAGCTTTTCCAACAAAGTTATTGTCATGTGCCCAAATTTTAGAATACACATTTTTCTTAGCTTTTTGTGAAGCTTGGATTACATCATCAATATGGTTATGTATATCCTTAGTAATTTTTTCTAAATGAGCAGCATCATTATAACCAAAAGCTTTTGCTTTTAAATCCTTTAATACTTTTGCACGTTCTTCAACTGATAAAGCTTTAAAGTTTGCAATATCGGCAGGAGATTTAGCAGAACTCAACAATTCAAATTGAGCCCTTTCTAAAATTTCTGTTCTTGCTTTAGCAGTAGGAGCCTTAGCAATCTCATCCTTAATCTTAGATATAAATTTACTATCAGCGCCATAACAGTCTAAGTCTTCAACATATTTTATCGGATTTAAAAAGTTTTCAGCAACTTGAGGATAATCAAATGCCAATGCACCAGTATCAAAAGTAGCTTGTCCTCTTACCATGTCATGATAAGGTACAGTCGGTGTACTTGAAAATGAACGTAATATCGCTGATTTTTGTACAACATTACTTTTAAACCATTTATTTAAGCCTTTAACTTTTGAACTAAAGCCTTGAGCAAAACCTGATTTCCCAACGCTGGAATTATTTACTGTATCTACTAATTGATCACCAAAGTTCCCAATTTTATAAAATGCAGTATCTTTATATTCTCCTCTGCACTTCTTGGCAAAATAATCCATTGACTGACACAATCCATACCAAATAGGTACAGCTAAAGCATACTGCTTTAACATATCATTTGGATTTTCTGCTCCCATTTGATTCAAACGGTTAACTGTATAATTGTTATCAACCCTTTGATCCATTCTTTCTTTTATCTGTTGAGGATCAACACCTTGCATTGCTGCTTGAGAATACTGTTGTTGAGATGCCTGAACAGCAGCATGAATCTGCTCAGGTGTTAACCCTTGCATTGGAACTTGATATCTGTAATTCATACTGTTGTTGAGCATAATTATTCCTATTTCCCCTATATTTAATATAAAAACTTTTTGTCATACAAAATTGACTTTTTGCGATAAATTTGAATGTTTTGTAAAGAAATGTAACAACTTTATGCTTTTATGAAATTCCTATCAAGTTATATACTTTATATATACATAAGAGATAGCTAAATAAAAAGAGAGGCAAAAAATGGCAGTAGCAAATTTAAAAAAGATTGATAATAAATTAAAAGAAATTTATGAAAATCAAGTCACTGTTAATAACAATCAGCCTTTTGAAGATCGATCTGAAATCTTATTTGCACAGATGAATTTTATCGCAATTGCAAATAAACAAGCTTTACACTTAATTTAAATTTTTAACTCCAATTAATTTTTCCCCTACAAATTTTGTACCTGACTTCTTATTGATGTCAGGTTTTTTTTATTAGAAAACATATATTATCAATGATTTATTGTATAATAGGACTATGAAATTATGCGTTTTTCAAGGAACATTCAATCCAATACACAAAGCTCATCTACAGATGGCAGAATATGTACTTAAACATTACGGATTTGACAAAATTATTTTTATTCCCGCATACAAACCACCACATAAAGATTACAATCCTCAAATGTCTATTCACAGACTTAATATGGTTAAACTCGCTACTGCATACAATCCACATTTTTTAGTATCTGACATCGAATACCAAAGAGAAGGAAAATCATATTCCTACATCACGGCGCAAAAACTATATAAAATGTATGATGTAGAAGGAAAAATAAAGTTTATAATAGGTACAGATGCTTTTGAAAAAATTGAAACTTGGTATGAAAGTGATAAATTCAAAAAACTTGTCGATTTTATTGTATTTACTAGAGAAAATAACCTACAAAAGACTAAGTATGAAGAATTGAAAAAGAAAGGTTACAATTTTGAATTTACACAAATGGATTACCTGGAAATATCGTCAACAGAACTTAGAGAAAAAATAAAAAATAATCAATCTATTGATAATTTAATCACAACTGAAGTGAAAGGATATATAGAAAAAAATGGACTGTACAAAGATTAATAATGAACATATTTTAAAGTGGCTAAAAGAAAATTTATCAGAAGAAAGATACATACATACTCTAGGTACAGCAGAATGCGCAAAAGAACTTGCTACTAAATATAACTTAGATCAAGATAAAGCATATCTTGCGGGACTTTTGCACGATTGCGCAAAATGTTTTACAACAGAAAAACTTCTTGAAATCATAAAAAACAACCTTGAAGTAGAAGAAAGTGAAATGCTTAATTACAAAACTCTGCATGCCCCTGTAAGTGCATATATCGCAGAAAAAGAATTTAATATAAACGACAAAGAAATTTTATCTGCAATACGTTGGCATACTCTAGGGAAAATAAATATGACAGATTTTGAAAAAATAATATTCATAGCAGATAAAATAGAACCTAAAACAAGAGATAAAGAACACTCTGAAAAAGTTAGGGTATTGCTGGATGAAGAAAACGGGCTAAACAAAGCACTTTTAAAGCTCTATAAATCAACACTAAAAAGTCTTGTTAAAAGAGACTTAAAAATTTGTCTTCTTACAGTTGAAATCTATAACCACTTAGAAGACATCGTAAATATGTAGAAATTTAATGATTTAGAGTAAAATAAGGCATGTTTGTGCTAGAATAATTTCATAATAATGAGGAGTTATTAATGAAGGTACTGGAAGTTAAGAATAATTTGGTAAAAATAGCATATGATTCAAAAGATAACTTGGTTTTATCTGGATTTGTGATTATTGAAGATGAAACAACACCATATGTTGCTCAAGTAGTTAATTTAAGAGCAGATACAACGTCCAATTACGCTATAGTAAAATTACTTTTCACATTTAATGAAGAAGGAATTTTAAAAAACTATAACGGTTCTATACCTTCCACAAAAGCAGAAGTTTCAAAGCTTCCTTCAAGTGAATTATTAGACATATTACCTATAGAAAAACCCGTCAAACTAGGAAATCTAGCTCAACAGAATTTTGAATTAAAAATTGACGAAAGTGTATTTAGAAAAAATCTATTAATATGTTCAAACAATCAACAGAATACAGACCTTCTTTTGGATAACTTTGTCAGACAACTTGAAAAAGAGCAAAAGAAAATAGTCATTTTTGATATAAACGGAGAATTTGACTGGGATAAAAAAATAGTATTCGGAGAAGATTTTAAACTCCCGCTTAATTATGAAACTATAAATTACATCTATAACAATGACTTAGAAGATGTAGATGCGACAAGTAAAGCTATTATTCAAGACATTTTTATTGAATTACAAGAATATACAAAAACACTACCGGAAGGCTTTATTCCGTTTGATTCATTCTTTACAGTTGTCGATCAACAGTACAAAGAAACAGGTATGACTCAATTAGTACTGTTGAAGAATAAACTATTAAAATATCGCGATGCAGAGGTATTTGCACAAAACTTAAAAGATGTGCTTAACTTATCAATAGCGATTGAAAAATCAAATATGCTTGTCTTAGATATATCAGTACTATCTCCAAAACTTCAAAATGAAGTTATGTCATATGCTTATACTGTAATGTCAAAAATAAATGTTCCGATCTATTCATTTATCAAAGCAGAAAACAGAAACATCACAAAAAAATTACTAAAAAGAATTATCAACGAAAAAAATAATATTAACTCAACTGTTATATGTGCTCATGAGTTCAAATACATTAAAGAATTAAAACAAGCTGCAGAAAATATGATATTTTTTGCACCATTAACATTAGAACATGATTTTGGTCCATATAACACGTTTCTTAACAAGTTAAATTCTGATGAATTTGTAGTATATGGTAACTTAACACAGCATATTCCTTTGATTGTTCAACTTGAAAAGCTTAATCTTGACAATACATTGAATACAGAAGATCAAGATGATATCAACACTGATAAAAATGATTCTTTAATAGACCAAGTACAAGAAGAACAAGATGAATTAATCGAAGAACAAGAACCTATAACTACTCAAGAAGACGATGCGAATATACAAGCAGAAACTAGTTCAAACGAACAAGAAGAACAACTTGGAGAATTGTCAGTACAAGATGAAACACCCATAGAAGAAGTTTCTGAAGTGATTAATGATAATTTAGATATTGACAACGAGGAAGCTCCTGCTATTACAAATATTCAAGAAAATGAAATTATAGAACAAGAAAGTAATCCTGAAATAATTACACCAGAATTTATTGAAGAATCGATAGAGGAAGTAAATAATGAAGAAGTTGTAATTACACCAATAGAGGATAATATATCTATTGAATCTGATGATATTATTGAAGAACCTCTAATTGAAGAAGAAGAAATTGATTTTGAAACAACTCCAATTATTGAAGAAAAAATAGTTGAAAATGAACCAATTATTGAAGAAATTGAAGAACCTTCAGCAGATGAAATCATTTCTTTCGACGTTGAAGAAGATTTACAAGTAAACTCAGATGAACAAAATGAAATAAGTATTGAGGATGAACCAATTTCAGTAGATTTAACAGAAATGGCAGAAACAGCAAATGAAGAACTTACTGAGGATGACTTAAACTTTATTGATGAACTAAGCACTCAGGAACAAATATTGGATGAAAATATATCTACAGAAGATATTTTACAAGCAGTAGACCAAGTTTCTGAAGAATTTGAAACTCAAAGCAACCAAACTGCCCAACAACAAACACAACAATCTCTACCTGAACCGGAATTTATAGAAGAACAAGAACAAGTTCCAGTTGTTCCAGTATATCCTGCAGATGAATATGAAAATGATGAAGTTCCAGTCTTTGAAGCAGGTGATGAAGTCACACACCCTAAATATGGCAGAGGTGTTGTAGAAAAAATGATTAAATACGGTAATAAAACTCTATATTCAGTAAGTTTTAATGCTTCAGGAATAGGAAGAAGACTTCTTGACCCTGTAATTACAGAACTCAAAAGAATATAATAAATTATAAGCTAACTTCTTAGAGTTTGTGCACCTTTTAAATATGCAAATTTAGGAGAAAAGTTATCATCGCAATTGATGACAATGAGAACTCTTAAACACATTTTTAAGCTGTTTGGAACATCCAACTCGTGAAAACACATCATAGCAACGTCAGACCAATCTAAATCTATACGGGCAAATTTAGCAGGAAACGCAGCATTTAAATCATTGGTAAGTGTAAAAATAACATGAGAAATTTGCTCTGTAGAAATATGATTTTGTTCAATCAATTCAGACAATAACTCTATAGTAGCTTCTTTTATAGCTAATTCTGTATTATCCTCAACTGTTATTGCACCTCTAATTCCTTTGGTAATCATTTTCTCGCCCTACTTTTTTAAACCATTATACCAATCACGAGCATTCATCTCTGCTTTCCCTTCCGGTTTAACCTTAACCAGAACTAAAGCTCCATTTCCGCATGCGATTTCCACACCATCTTTATTGACACAAATAAATTCTCCAGCTTTACCGGAATTATCAGAAACTTTGGTTTCCATAACTTTAATTATCTTCCCATTATGCATAAAGTAAGCACTTGGAAACTTATATATACCTCTAACTAAATTATGAACATCCCTAGCATCTTTATTCCAATCAATTAAAGTTTCTTCTTTTGTCAATTTATTAGCCATGCACACTCCATCTTCACATTGTGGAACTGGAGTAATAGAAGAGTTAACAAGACCCACCAAAGTTTTTTCTAACAACTCAGGAGATTTTTCACTGATTTCTTCAAATAAATCAACACAAGTCATTGTATCAGGTATTTGGATAATTTCTTTCAAACACACATCACCACAGTCAAGGCCTAATTCAGTGATCATTGTACAAATACCAGTTTCTTTGTCTCCATTGATAATAGCTCTTTGTATAGGATTTGCTCCTCTATATTTAGGCAAAAGAGATGCATGTAAATTTATCGTTGAATATTTTGGAATATCAAGCACTTCTTGAGATAAAATTTGCCCAAACGCAAATGTAACAAAGAAGTCAGGAGAAAGTTTTTTTAATTCTTCCTGTACATCAAAATCTTTCCTGATTGATTTTGGTTGAAAAACAGGTAAATTATGTTCCAACGCAAATTTTTTAAGCGGAGACATAGATATTTTATGACCTCTACCTGCAGGTTTATCAGGTTGTGTGACAACCGCTAATACATTTATTTCAGAAGAATTATACAAATGCTCCAATGATTTCAACGCAATTGCAGGAGTTCCAAAAAATACTATATTAATCATTCTTTTCTAGCTCCTCATCTAAATCTTTTTCTACAAGAAGCTTTTCTTCATCGATAGGCGGTAATTTATGTTTTGCCAATATATCATTTGTCTCAAATCTATTAACACAATGATCAATAAAAAGAATTCCATCTAAGTGATCATTTTCGTGCTGAATGGCTCTCGCTAACAAAGAACCATCCTTAGCTTCCATTACAAAAGGTTTTCCATGAACATCAAGTGCTTTCACCATGACATTTTTGTACCTTTTAACATCTGTGTATGCTTCAGGAAAACTTATGCAACCTTCTTGTGCTATTATTGCTCCTGATTTTTTAATAATTTTTGGATTAATAAAAACCAATGGATTTAAAGGTTCCTTATCAGTAGAAACATCTATAACAAAAACTCTATAGTTAACTCCAATTTGTGGTGCAGCTAAACCAACACCATTTTTTGCATACATAGTCTCTAAAAGATCATGTACCAAATCCACAATCTTTTTAGATACTTTATTAACTTCCTTTGAAGGTTCTCTTAAAGTTTTTTCTCCATATTGCAAAACTCTCTTTACAGCCATACTTATATCCTCTCTTTTGAGAATATTATAGAAGAAAATGTCCATAATTGCAAACAAAGGAGCTATCTTACATCAATAAATTTATGAACTTGAGGTATTAGTCGGACTTTTGGATAATATTCTAAAAATTTATCTAAAATTTTTGCACAAAAATCGGAAGTTACAGACATCTTGTTATCAATCATTTCCGGCTGAAGCACTAATTCAATACCGTATTTTTTTGCAAGCAATGCACTAGATTGAATTTCTTCATCAGTAATCAATGAATTAAACACAATTTTTGCAAAAGTTTCAATACCTTGACATTTCATAAAAAACAGATCATGAAATTTTAAAGAATCTTTAATTCCCGTTGCACTCTCAAGCTTTATATCAGCAGAGACAATATCAACATAAGCTTTAATTTCATCAAATTTATCAGCCAAAGTTGCATTAGTTTCCAAATAAATTTTCTTATCTACTAAAGGTAAAAACTCCTTCAAAAATTCAACTGATAAAAGAGGTTCTCCGCCGGTCAAAGAAATAGAATGAATTTTATCTAAATCGAAAGATTTTACCCTTTCTACAAGTGCTAATGGAGAATACTCAACAAAATCAGAACTTGAAGAAAATTCTGTATCACAATAATTACATTTCAAATTACAATTACAAAATCTTATAAATAATTGTCTATAACCAACATAAGGGCCTTCACCTTGTATTGAATCAAAAATCTCTTTTATTTTAATTAATTTATCCATTTAATAAATTCTCTCTAATATTTTGTTGCGATAATTTCTTAAGCTTTTCATAAAGCTTTATTTCATCATCTGACAAAGAACACGGAATTTCAATATGTACTGTAACAATAAGATCTCCAATTTTACTACCATCAACAAGACCTTGCCCCGCTAATCTAAACTTTTGCCCAGAATTAGTTTGTTTTGGCAATTTTAATTTAACATTACCTTCAAAAGTAGGAACTAAAATATCACCACCCAAAACAGCTTCAAAAGGAGTAATTGGTAACTCATAATATATATTTAGCCCTTCATACTTGATTTTGGAAGAAGTTTCTACCTTTATCTTTAAGAACAAATCACCATTTTTACCGCCATTTTTACCAGGATTTCCTTCTCCTGAAATTCTTAATTTAGCTCCATTTTTTACATTCTTAGGGATCTTTACGGTAATTTTTTTATGATCAGAAACATCCCCTTTCCCACTACAAACAGTACATTTTGCGCCATTAATAAATTTTCGACCTTTACAAAGCGGACATTGAACCGTATGCATTATATTAATAGTTCTTGTAGTACCTTGAGCGACATCTTTTAATGATATTGTAATATCTGAAAAAATATCATCACCATTTACTGGAGATATTTTTTCTTTCTTTTTATTAAAATTATTTGATGTTTTCTTAAAATCATACCAAAAATCACTGAATCTATTTTTTAGCTTTTCGTCTTCACTATTCTTTTTATTATTAATTGGATCTTCTGAAGAATTAAACTTGTACTCTTGCTCTGCTTTTTGAGAAGAAGTATTAGTTTTTTGAGATTTAAAAAAGCCATTTAGAGTATCATACTGTGCTCTTTTCATTTTATTCGATAATACTTCATAAGCCTCAGTAATAGCCTTAAATAAATCCTCTTTATCTGGGTTCACATCAGGATGATATTTCCTTGCCAAGCGTCTATATGAAGCTTTAATTTCAGCTTCATCACTATCAGGTGTAACTCCTAAAATCTCATAATAATTTTTACGCTTTATCATATTTTTATTTATAATGATCTAAATAAAAATATCAACTGCTTAAGTTACTTAACACTTGGACAAATATCTGAACGAAACTTCTTTCCATTGAACTTAATAAGTTCAATATCTTCGTACATATTTGCTCTAGCACGAGAAAGAGTATTAGAAGTCTTTGTAACTACAAAAGCTCTTCCACAAGGCACCACACATTCAAGATATTGATTTTTCTTTGTCGCAAAATGGGAAATATCATCTTCATCCAATGATTCCAAGCCAGAAACAATCTCACCATCTTTCTTGGAAAATATCACACATGAAACAGATGAATAGTCTGAAAAAGTCACATTTTCAAAATCATCGCCCAATGCACCAAGAATACATGCTTCAAATAAGGTATAAATATCATCCTGAACCAAATTTAAAACAGCCTTACAATCATGATCAGATAAGAATGTCCTAAATTCTAATACAGCAATACTGCCATCATCTTTTAAAACACAATCGACACCTAAAATGCCTAAATAAGGATTTTCTCTTTTTTCAAGAGAATCAAGCACTCTTGTAATGACATCCTGTAAAAGATATTTCTCAACATCAGAAGAAATCTTATAATCAGGAACATAAGCTCCTACTCCAGATGTTAAAAATCCACCATTCCCGTTTTCCATGAATTTATAATTTGCCACAGTCCCTATAGGCAAAGCACTATAGCCATCTGTTAAAACATAAAAAGTAAATTCATGCCCATACACATAATCTTCTATAAGAACTTTTTGCTCATCTTTACAAAACAAATCAGAAACAAAAGTTTTAGCAATAGTTAAATTTGAACATACCAGACGATCTCTTCCTTCTAAATTTTCGTCCATTCTAATCACAACAGGCATATTAGATGTCTTCAAATAATCAACAGCCACTGCTTCTTTTTCAAATACACCAAAACGAGGAGTAGGAATATGAAGTTTATACAAAAACTTCTTTCCAAACGATTTGCTCATAGCAAATTCTGAACTTACAGCAGTTGGGGCAAAGATTAGTTGAGAATTAGCCTGAAAAATTCCGGCAATATCAGCTTTTATTGATTTCTCAGAAGAAGCAACAGTCAAGTCAATTTTGTTATCTATTACAAACTTTAGTAACTCTGAGACATTATCTTCTCTAATATCAATACAATTACAAAATTCACTCATAAAAGAATTTCCTGGAGCGACGTAAACTTCTGAAACTCTATCAGATTCCAATAATTTTTTTGCTAGAGAATATTCTTTAGCGGAACTTCCCACAACTAAAACTTTTTTTAAAACTTCTTCACTCATAACAAAATTATTATACTACATAAAAAGAATGATTTTATTAAGAAAATTTAAGATTTTTTTATAATTATGATATAATAATGACAAAGCAGATTTCATCATTAAATAAATCACAAGAAGTGAGGGTATAGTAGAATGGCGAGTTTAGTTAGTTTGTTATCACAAGTATTTGCACCAACAGGCACACAAGTTGCAACACCGGTAAGAAGTACATCTTCAAATCCATATAGCAACAACCCATTCGTAAATTACAATGGTAATAATCTAAATAATTATGCAAAGAATAATCCTGTTCGTGGCGGATATTTTGCTGGATATTACAATGGAAAGCAAAATATCGTAGGACAAAGATTATTTATTGAAGTATAATAAAAATCTTGCCCTTATTTTACAATATTTAGAATTGACAATCTGCAAAAGTAAAGTTATAATATAATATGGAGTGCTTATGCAGAGTAAAAAATTTTTAGGGTTTACAGTTGCTGAGATTTTGATTGCTGTTACAATAATTGGAATCATATCTGTAATGGTAGTGCCAACAATGTACAGTAATCACCAGAAAAAAGCTTTTGTTTTAAATCTACAAAAAGTATATGCCGAATTTTCGCAAGTAATGACAGTTTTTTTAGTTGATCAATTTGCCAAAGACTTGTCAAGAACATATTTTACAGTAAAAAATAGTTCCCCAACTGAAACTGATATAAAAAATAGTGCAGGAAAATTTCTTAAAGAAAATTTCACGGTTATGGAAGATTGTGGAACAACAATGACTCCGTGCTTTGCATCTCTGTACACAGCTATTTCTGGGAATGATGAGGGCATCCCTTGTAATAATGGTTATTCTGTAACATTAAAAAGAGGAACCGCTATATGTATTGAACCCCCAATAATTGATAGTGGTAATTTTATATCTGCAAATGTTTATATTGATGTAAACGGACCAGAAGATCCTAACGTTGGAGGTAGAGATGTGTTTAACTTCAATATATATAAAGATGGCAGCATAAACTTTAAATATAATCCTTCAAGTAGTGATACATATAAGAATAGTTGTATTACATCAGCATATGGTGGCGCTTGTCTTGAAAAAATTATGAGTGACAAGTGGAAAATGGATTATTAAAAAATGAAAGGGTATTAAATGAGTATAAGAAAACATGCATTTACGCTAAGTGAAATATTAATAGCAGTTGGTATTATTGGTGTTGTATCAGCTTTAACAGTTCCTACTGTTATATCAAATTACCAAAGAAAGGCATTTGCAACACAATTTAGAAAAGTTGTAAATGAATTTGAAAGTGCAACAGAATTGAGTATGACAGATGAAGCTAAAGCAAAATTTAGTTACACATCATATTACGCCAATTTAAATGATTTTGTTACTAAAAATTTTAAAACTCTTAAATCTTGTGCGGCAAATACATCTGGTTCTTGTTTCGCAAGCAATTATGAATCCATAAACGGTAGTAGTGGAGCTGCTTTTACCTGCGATAATACATCATATGTACTAGCAAATTCAGCAGTTGTTTGTCTATCCAAAACAACTTCTTTTGTTAAGGTTGTTGTCGATATAAATGGTACAAACGATCCAAATATTGGTGGAAGAGATATGTTTACATTTTACATAGACAAGGATACTGGACTTGCAAAGAAAAACTATGATTCATCAACATGCTTAACAAGTACTTCAGGAAACGGATGTTATGAATTACTCGCAATAGATCACAATTGGCAAATGAATTATTAATATGTTTTATGCCTAAATAAATATACAAAAACAGAGTTAAGTATTAATATTTAACTCTGTTTTTTGTATTATATAGTTATGGACAGAGTAATAAGGTTAAAAAATTATAAAATTTTATTGAACTCTTTTTTTCAATATCTTCCCTCAAGATTTTTAGTAGTAATAAATTCATTGATTATCATACCATTTTTAGGATTTATACTAACGCAAAAAGAAATGGGGATATATCAATTAAGTGTAGGAGCATTAAACTTGTTATGTACCTGCTCTACAGACTGGATTACAAAATCATCTTTAAGATTTTATGAAAAGTATAAGCTTGAGAATAAACTTGAAGAATTCTACTCAAACATTATTTTCATATCACTAATTGCATACATTGCTATTTGCATTGCTTACTTTATATCCAAAGACAATATCTGCACAAAATTTTATATTCCACATGATATATTATTGACAACTATCATACTAATAATACCTTGTGGTATAAGACAGTTCTTGTATCAAATGCTTAGAATATTAAATAGACCATTTTTATACACATTTAGTATAATCATATATCAGTTTACCCATTTAATATTTTTTCTAGCATTATTTAAAATATCTCACAACATATCAGCGATACTTAATGCAATGATAATTGCAATGGTAATAATAGATATTTACATTATAAAAGAAATTAAACTAAAAGAAAAAATCAAGCTAAAAATTGAACAGAACTTAATTCAAGAAACGCTTAAATACAGTCTTCCAACAATAATCACAAATACTTCGATATGGACGCTTTTGCACATAAATAAATTTGTGTTCCAAAGGATGGGACTATTTAACTTGACAGCGACAGCAGGTATTGCATGGGTCTACACAAGTTATCTCTTAACTCCGCTATTTTCTACTTTTTTATTTGCCGTTTTTCCAATAATAATAAAGAAATATGAAAACAAACAAGCTATAAAAAGCATTGTAACAAGCACAATACAGCTTTACAGTACACTATTCATCCCGATTATAAGCCTATTTTTATTTTATTCTAAAGAGATTACATCCACAATGTTTTCAACTGAATACTCTTTAGCATCAACTATTTTCCCATTTTTTGCAACTACAATATTCCTACACGAATTAATGAAAATAATAAATGTAAAATATCACCTAAAAAACAAAACCTATATAGAAATGCTTGTCACAATATTTATAGGCATTATCTGTATACTACTTAACATTATACTAATTCCTGAATACAAACTACTAGGAGCAGGTATTGCAATGCTAAGCTCAATGATATTACTAATTATTTTTAATTCACTAATCAACTTCCAAAATATAGACTACCTCTATCCTAAAAAAATATTCAAATCAGCAGTTAAAACTCTTTTAATAAGTATTTTAATTTTCATATTATTAAACATATCTATAACTAGAATAATTCCACAAAATTACCAAATTATTACTCCAATATTATTCATAGTTATAAACTATATTACGTTATGGAACTGTAAAAATAAAATTTTAGTATAAGCAAATATCAAGAATATCTTTTTAATGAAAACTATAAATTAATAGATAAAAAAGTAACACAGCCAAAAGATGTCAAAAAAGTTTGGGATGTAATTAAAAATTTGGTAAAAAATGCACTGGTACTAGAAAAAGAATTTGGAAGCCCTCAAGATATTGAAGGTGGAATTAAAAACGGACAACTATATTTCTGGCAAGCCAGAAATATAGTAAAAACGCTTCACAAATAATAAAATCAATTAAATCGAAAAAAACTTTATTTAACAATTACAAATTTTCTTTTTATATTAAAGTTCTTCTTATCATTCAATAATTTTGTGCGTAAAAGTTGCCAGTTTTGCTCCTCCACTTTTGTTGGATTATACCTTACCCACAGACTATAATGAATACTTTTATTAATTTTATCTGAAGATTTATCTATAAAAACATAATTTACATCAACCAAGTTATTTTCTAAAGCCATCTTTTTCAAATCATCCTGCTTGATAGAAGATGTAAAATTATCTTTTAAAATACCGATAGTATTTTTATCAAGCCAATAAAAATCTACAAGATGGAATCCCGCATCCTCATAAATCTTATTAAATTTAGCAACATAACTTTCAATATTAGCTCCAGCACTAATAATTTTAGCAAAAACAGATCTTTGCACTGGTAAAAACTCTGAATCCATAAACTTTAACAAGTATAAATTTATATAATCCACATCAGAAAGTTTTTTTGCACTAGCACAAGCATTCTCTAACTCGATGTTTGCATTTTTTAAAGCTTGATAATCACGAGAATTCAAAAGCCCAGCATTCTTTAGAATATCCAAATCATTTTCCAAAGCAATAAATAACTGTTTAAATTCATTCTTATTTTTCAATTTAAAAAACAATGATGGGCTTGAAGTAATTTGAATTAAATTACCTAAAATAGTATAATAGTCATTTATACAACTGAGGTTTGGATTAGATAAACTATCCAGTATAGAAGAATTAATTTCTTCAAACTCTTTTTGAGACAAAACCGGCTTAATTAAATTAGCACACTGCAAAACTCGTTTAAGTAGTTTTACAGGACGTTCATCAAACTCTGTTAGATTTCTAACCTCCTGAAGATGTCTTCCAAAATTAAACAGCCTGTAATTCAAATATTCTTCATCACTATTAAGATAACTCAAAGTTTTTAAATAATTAGCAGAATTTTCTCCAATAAATGCTATCGGCACAAAAAATCTTCTAGAAAGCTGTAACCGTTGTCCTAAAAAGGACTCTCCAACAAGTTCAATATCTTTCACTTCTGCTGTTTTAACATTCTCTATTTCAAAAGAATAGTCTATAACTATTGTAAGTTCTCTCAAAAAATTTTCTTGATTGGGGTAGTACAATACATCTTTCGTAAACAAAGTCACTGGAGGAAAATCTTCAATCAAAATTTCATTTGATTTAAGTACGAAAGGTAAATCAACCTCTACATTTTTTGAATCTTTCTTTGATAAATATACAACATAGTCTTTATCTTTAAAGATAGAATCAAAAGATGAAGAAATAGCATTCACAGCATCTTTTCTGTCATTAACTGACTTAATGACAGAAGCTACAACTGACGTATTTGAATAGTAACCATCTAAATCATTATTAATTGAATCTAACAAGGATTGTTGAAAAAACTGAATTTTATCATATAAATTTTCTGCAATTTCTTTTGAATTAGTTCCATCATACTTATATCTACCTAAATTAACACCAACCGAAAAATCCAAATCGTTTGGAATAGGGTTATTTAACAAAAAACCTGACCCATAAGCATTTTTATAATTAATTTTAACTCTTTTACCATCGATAAAAGAATCAAATACTGCCTTATTTAAGGCTCTATCAACTTGCTTAATCGATTTAGCGATATAAGGAAAAACCTCCGTATTCACTGTTGGGCTAACATATACAAATTCACAAGTATATCTCAATGCCAAAAATACAACTAAAACTACTACAACAATTCCACAATAAACAAATTTTTTCATCAACTCTCCCCGAACAAAATAAAGAAATATGCCGCGTCTCGGAATCGAACCAAGGACACAGGGATTTTCAGTCCCTTGCTCTACCAACTGAGCTAACGCGGCATACTTCTTTTATAAATATTTAGATTTCAATTTTTTGAAATGACAATTAATATATTACTTAGGATAAATGGTTCAATATTTAACTGCCACAAGATATATTGTATTTGCTAAAGATTATAAGTCAAGAACTTTTTTCTTATGACTGAGGACCTAAGTAAAGAGTCACATTGCGCCCTTCTAGTTGAGGTTTTTTCTCAACAACAACAGGCATGTGCTCAACGTCAGCCATGAAACGTTTAGCCAAATCAAATGCCAAATCAGAATGTTGCATTTCTCTACCACGCAACATGATAACAATCTTAACTTTATTACCCTGAGCAATAAACTTTTCAACACTCTTAATTCTTACATTATAGTCATGAGTGTCTATTTTGTATCGAATTTTTATTTCTTTTACTTCAACAGTATGCTGCTTTTTCTTAGCTTCTTTAGCTTTTTTTTCTTGTTCATATTTGAACTTTCCATAGTTAAGGATTTTAGCTACAGGTGGATCTTGATTAGGATTAATTAATACCAAATCTAAATCATCATCATATGCCATCTGCAAAGCTTTAGATGTTTCTATAATACCGTGATTTTCACCGTTTTGATCGATTAATCTAACTTCTCTAGAACGAATTCTTTCGTTCATAATTACTTGATCTTTACCTTTGTTGTTTCTATTATCGTTAGCTATTGTCTTATCTCCTATACTATGTGTAATACGTCATCATAGTTATATTAACATAAAAGTAGATATTTAGTACAGAGTAATAAATAAATTAATGTAACATTCTCTTAACAAAGCTAAAGTTTATAAAAAAAAATCCGATATTGAATTTGTTGGTAATAAGAAACAAAATTTGGACAAATAATTAAAAGGAGTATTTTATGGCACAAGCAGGAGCTGAATTAGAACAAACAGAAGTTTTTGTAGATTTGCAAAATGGGGAATATCTACAATTCGACATGACACTACCATTACAAATGTTATTTGATGATGTTATGAATTTTGTATCTAAGACTGATTTTGAATAAAACATTCAAATCTTAATCAAACTTTTGCTAAGCGGTTAACGTAATAAGTTAACCGCTTTTGGTATTAAAAATTAACTTAATTGTAATAAAATATAGTAAAATGTAGATGTTCATGCAACAATAAATGTATAAAAATAATTCGTGGGAAGAAGAGGGATAATGTGATGAAAAAACTTAATATTATATTACCGGCACTAATTTTAAGTCTTATGGTTGCAAATCCTGCACGAGCTGATTTCAAAGAGCACTACGATTTAGCACAGCAATATCTATCTAACTACCAATATTCCGGAGCAATTACGGAATTTAAAAATGCTATGCGCATCAACTACCTAGATTCTTCTGCAAGAATAGGATTAATCAATGCATATTGTGCAAGAGCACAATATTACGCAAATAAAGAACAAGATTACCAAAAAGCTGCAGATGATTTTAGAAGCGCTCTATTTTACCTTGTATATTTCCCAAATGCAAATTCAGTCAAAAATTCAAGTAGTGCTATAGTACAAGCGACAGCAAACTTAAACAGTTGTCTTAATGCCATCAATTTCAACACATCACCTTCTAACAGATTCAAAACAGCAAAACAGCTTCGAGCAGAAGGGGAATTCGCTGCTGCTGCATATGAATTTAATCAATCTCTTGGAGATAAGAGTCTGCTAAAAGAAAGTTTTGCACAAACTGGTGACATTATGAAACTTTTAGGAAACGATCAAAAAGCTGCAGAATACTACAGAAAAGCTGTTGCTGTAGCTCCTGATGATATTGACCTGAGAATGTCATATGCAAAAATTCTTGATAAACTTGGTGCTTCTGACACTGCAGTAGAAGAGTATAACTATGTGCTGGCAAGAACAACTGACAACAAAGATATCCTATATTCTCTTGAAAGAATTTATAAAAAGAAACTTGAGGAATCTCCAAATGACGCAATAGTAACCTCAAATCTTGGAGCTATTATGCAAAAACAAGGTAATTTTGATGAAGCTCTAAGATATTATTCAAAAGCCGAATACCTAGATCCTTCTAATGTGAATACAAGAATAAACGTAGGAACCCTATATCAAGCAAAAGGAGATTACAAAACAGCTATAACTGCATATGACTCAGTTCTTGTATTATATCCTGATAACACTCAAGCCTTAATGAACAAAGCTCAATCTCTTGCAAGCCTTGGAGATAAACAACAAGCTCTTAGTCTATACAAAAAAATTGCATCTATTGAACCTGATAACAAAATTGCACAAGCACAAATGATGGATATAGTAAGAGAGACAATGACTCCTCAACAATTTGTTGATTACATAAAAAAGAATAATTCAGGGACTAATGCAGCAAACACATTATATGATTATGCTTTAAACCTGCATAGGCAAAACAAACTTGATGATGCAATAGCAATATACAATGAAGTAATTAAAATTGATAGCACAAACCCTGAAGTTTATGTAAATCTTGCGATTGCTCAGGGACAACAAAAAAAATACAATGAAGCTATTGCAACATTAAATACTGCAAATTCAAAATTCCCTAATAATTCGCAGATTACAACTACACTAAAAAATATCAATTCAGAATTAACAGACAATAGAATTCAAACAGCTGCAAATTTCTATAATAACAAAGATTACCAAAATGCAATAAATGAATATCTTAAAATTCAACCACCAACAGCAGATATTATGCTTGGAATAGCATCAAGCTACCAAAACCTCAATGATAACGTAAAAGCTGTTGAATACTACAAAAAGGCACTTGAGCTAAAACCTAACGATTCAAACATTGCATACTATATTGCAGCTCTTTATGCAGACATGGAACAATGGGACAACGCAAAGAGCTATGCCGAAAAATCAATATCATTAGATAAAACAAATCAACAGGCAATTGATCTTAATAAAGCCATAGCAGAGCAAAATAATGCACAAGCACTTGATAAAGCAATATCTATGTTTGATTCTCAAGATTATAATGGGAGCTTAAGCATAATAAATAAGTTACTATCCCAAGATCCTAACAATTCTTATGCACTGTATTACCGTGGAATGATTTACGATGCTCAACAAAAATACAAAGAAGCTATTAACGATTACCAAAAAGCACTATCACTAAACCAAGATTTAGCTATAATAAATTACCTCATTGCTATTGACTACGATACACTTGAGCAGTATAAAAATGCTGTTAACTACTATAAAACATTTATAGCAAAATACAGTGAAGAAGATGACTATAAAAAATACGCAACAACAAGAATTGGTGAACTAAAACAATATGCACAATAATGTTAAACAATTAATACAAAGCAGAGTATCTCTTGCGCCAATGGCTGGAATTACAGACTATGTTCTAAGAAGTTTAGTAAGAAAGTATTCCCAAAATTGCCTACTTACAACAGAGATGATAAGTTCAGAATTCCTAGCCCAAACTTTAAATGGGAGAAGCGGAACAGAAATTTTCAAACGTGCAGAAAATCATTCCCCAATATCATACCAAATTAGTGGTCATAAACCTGAACTAATGAATAAATCTGCAAAATTTCTATCATCATATGCAGATATGATAGATATAAATATGGGATGTCCTGTAAATAAAGTCGTAAAAGGACAAGATGGAGCAGCGCTAATGAGAAATCCATCACTAGCAAAAGATCTTGTAAAAGCAGTTAAAGAAGGTACAGACAAACCTGTTAGTGTAAAATTTCGCCTTGGATACACCGTTGACGAGATGAATTATGTAGAATTCGGTCAACAAATGCAAGAAGCAGGAGCAGACTTTATTACAATACATGGAAGAACTCGTTCGCAAATGTATTCAGGGAAAGCAGACTGGAAAAAGATTAAAGAACTTAAAAATAATGTTGATGTGCCTGTTTTTGCAAATGGAGACATAACATCTATCGAACAAGCTGAGCAATGTCTAACAGAAAGCCAAGCTGACGGTGTTGCAATCGGTCGAGCAGCAATGGGAGATCCGACATTAATATACAGAATTGAACATTACCTGCATACAGGAGAAAAATTACCTGCTCCAACGATTGAAGAAAAAGTTGAAATAATAAAAACACACATTAATGAAGAAATTGCATTAAGAGGAGAAAATGTTGGAATAAAATTTGTAAGAAAATTTTATCCATACTACATTGCAGGGCTAAAAAATGCGGCCAAAGTGCGCTCACTACTTGTTACCGAAGATAGTTATGAAAAAATAATGGCAATTCTTAATGAACTGCCATCTGTTTGTTATTCTTTATAATAACTTTAAATCTATTTTCCTGCCAATACTACTGTATAATCAGTTTCAGCACAATAGTAATTTGTAGGATCATATATAAATTGCATTCCTTCTAACTGTGGAGTTTTCTTTTTCAACCAATTAAAATACTCGTTAGTTGCTTTATTTGAATGAGCTGTAAAATGAGAATGCGCTCTTGAAACACTTCCAGTACATTTTACTGTAACTCCACCAGCTTTTAACTGTTCGATTAATGTCTGAGCTTCAGCCTGTTTTTCTGAAGAATATAACACACTTGCAGAATAAGGAGTAGTTTCATCAAAATGATATTTATCTCTATAAATTACTCGATTAACAACCTCTTGAGTTTTTTCCGGATCAAGAATCCAATAGCTGATGTAACCTCTTTGATTAGGCGCACCAGGAAGCATAGCAACTTCTATTTTATCCATGTCAATATGCTTAGCTAACGCTGCATATTGTGACATTTCATACAAAGACATATCTGTTTTAACATATTTTTTAGCAACAGAAATTATGTCAGGAATCTTTGCAATTGTTGACGGATTTTTTAATTGATTCAATAAACTTCTCAAGAACCACTGTTGTCTTTGAGTTCTACCAATATCTCCTAAAGCATCATGTCTGAATCTTAAATATTCAACCGCTTGTTGTCCTGATAAATGGTGAACACCTTTATTAAAATTAATATGCAAATTTCCTGAATAATCATTATAATGCATAGGTTTTTCAACATAAATGTCCACACCATCCATAGCATCAACAATTTCTTTTACAGCCGAATCATGAACCATGATATATTTATCAATTTTAACACCTAGCGTATCTTCGACAGTACGTTTTGTCATCTCAATACCACCAATCGCATGAGCGGCATTAATTTTATTTACCCCATTATCATTAGGCAAATAAACTTTACTATCTCTAGGAATAGATAAAGCGTTTACAGACTTTGTCTTAGGATCAATATTGACTAGAATCATTGTATCAGTTCTTGTACCAGTCCATAAGTCTTTAGTAGAAGCACTTGCATCTACACCTAAGAATAGAATATTTTGTCGTCTTAAACCGAATGGAAATGCAAAATCAGCATGTTCTTTATGATCTTTTGTTTGAGCTAACTTTTGGAATAATTTTGTAACTGGAGAATTTTCACCAAAGTGTTTCTCTAAAAATTCCTCATTATCAGCCAAAATAAAAACACTCAATAAAGCAGCTACTAAAAGAATTACAATAATCATAAGTCTTCTTAAAAAAGAATTTTGTTCTTGCACTCTTCTTCTTGCTTGTTTTAAATAAGGGGTATCATAATCTTGCGAATTTCTTCCGTTTGAATATCTTCTATTTCGTCCTCGTTGTGTATAATTTGTCATTATCTTTACCTTTAATTGATCCTATTGTTATTTTATTAACATATAATAAATTATAGATATTTACATACAATATCCTAATGATTTTATTCTAAATTACCTTAACCAAGTAAGTTGAAACCAGAGTAAAATATATAGCCAATCCTAAGACATCAATTGTTGTAGCAATAACAGGCCCAGAAGCTACCGCAGGGTCAACTTTCATTGATTTTAATGCAAACGGTGTAAACGTACCAATTACCGTAGCCATAGTCATATTTATTGCCATAGCAACACCAACCACGATACCTAACTCAACATTATGCTGCCAGCCCCAAGTAACTAAGGTTACTAACAAACCGAAAAAACCTCCTATACAAAGGCCAACAAACATTTCTCTCATCATGTGGTGGAAAGCAGAACTTAGAGTAATTTGCCCCGTTGACAGACCTCTTACCATCAAAGTAATACTTTGAGTCCCTATATTACCACCTAGCCCTGCTAACAAAGGCATAAAAATAGCAACAATAGGAAGAGCTTCTAAAGTATGATCAAAGTAATGTGCAACATTTACAGCAACAAATTCTCCTAATAAAGTTATAAACAGCCAAGGAGTTCTAGCTCTAATCGCATTAAAAATGTTACCTGATAAAATTTCATCTTCGTCTACAACTTCAGTAGAAATACCTGATGATTGGTAAATTTCTTCAGTAGTTTCTTCTTCGAACAAATCATGAACATCATCCCAAGTAATCATACCCTTCAAACGATTATACAAATCAACAACAGGCAAAGCATTATATTGATATTTCATGAATTCGTCAATAATATAATCACTGTAATCATCTACATGCAACTTTACAATATCAGAAATCATGATATCTTCAACTTTTTGATTAATTGGAGATGTCAATAATTTTCTTAAAGATACAACCCCCAGCAAATGTTTTTGTTTATCAACTACATATACATAATACAGTTCCATATTATCCTGTTCAGCTTTGCATCTAATATGATTTAAAACATCAAGCACGCTCATATCAGAATTAACCGTCAAGACAACAGGGTTCATAATCCCGCCGGCTGTATCTTCATTGTAGGTCAACAATTCTCTTACTTCTTCTGAGAATTTATGTGGCAATTTATCAAGATATGTTTCACTCTCATCATCTTCCATATCACCTAAAACATCTGCAGCAGCATCATGAGGCAATTTAGTAAGGATTCGAGAAGCAACATCTTCATCAATTTCGCCTAATAGCTCGACCTGAATTTGTGGAGGCAAATATTCCATCAAATCGGCAGCCTTTTCCAAATCAAGCATCTTAAAACACTGCAAACGTTCTTCAGGTTTTAATTCTTGAAAAATATCTGCCAAATCAGCTTCATGATAACTATCCAACTCTTCTTTCAGTTGTTCAAAGGTATCATCTTCCATTATTTCGCGTATTCTATCCACAATATTTGAAATATTAAGCATACTTATATTATATTACAAACATTGTTAATGATAAACTTATTTTTATTGTATAATTGACTCATAATACATTATGGAGAGAAAAGAATGATTAGAGATTATTTTATTCAAAAAATAGAATCAGCTATTGAAAAAGCAATTAATGATGGCAAATTAGGTCAAATGACCGAATATAAAAAAGGAACACTTGCGGTAGAAAGGCCTAAAAATGCGGATTTTGGGGACTATGCAGTAAACGTATCATCACTTGCAAGATTTGCAAAAATTGCACCACCTCAAATTGCAAACACAATACTTGAATATATTGATAAAGAAGATAATGAATATAATGTTATAGGCGGATTTATAAATTTCAAAACAGGAAAAAATCTATTAGTAAACCTTGTTGCAGAAATATTTAATAAGAACAAAGACTTTGGAAAACCTGAAAACATTGAAAAAGAAAAAATTCTACTAGAATATGTATCAGCAAACCCTACAGGACCTTTTCACATTGGCCATGGACGTTGGGCTGCGATGGGAAGCGTTCTTGCCAATTTACTTAAATTCTATGGACATGAAGTATACCAAGAATTTTATATTAATGATGCAGGAAGCCAAATCCAAAAACTTGGAAATTCTCTTGCAATAAGAATTAGACAAGAACTTGGAGAAGATATCGACTTCCCGACAGATGAAATTGAAAGAAAGAACTATTACCCTGGAGATTACTTAATTCCGGTGGCAAAAAAATATCTTGAAACACACAAAGGCTTACCTGAAAATGTAAAAGAACTTTCTGATTTTGCAAAAGCAGAGATGGAAGCAATTCAAAAAGATTTACTTGAAAACTTTAAAGTTCATTTTGACAACTTCTATTCGGAATTAACCCTACACAATTCAGGTAAAGTAGAAGAATGTGTAAACAAATTAAAAGCAAGCGGCAAGATTTACCAAAAAGATGGAGCAGATTGGTTTAAATCTTCAGATTACGGTGATGACCAAGACCGTGTTATAAAAAAAGCTGATGGATCAAATACATATCTAACTGCTGATATTGCATATCATATTGATAAACTTGAAAGAGGCTTTGACAGACTTATCAACATATGGGGTGCAGACCACCACGGATATGTTGCTAGAGTAAAAGCATCAATAGAAGCTCTTGGATATGATCCTAACAAATTAGAAGTACTTCTTGGACAACTTGTAAATTTAGTTATCAATGGTAACGAAGTACGTATGGGTAAACGTAAAAACATGGTAACATTGGAAGACTTAATAGATGAAGTAGGTGTTGATGCTACTCGTTTTTGGATGTCAATGAGAAATATCGATACAACTCTTGATTTTGATATCGAACTTGCGAAGACAAACTCTGATGAAAATCCGGTATTTTACGTTCAATATGCGCACGCGAGAGCATGTTCTATTTTAAGACACGTAATATCTGAAAAAATCAACTCAGAAACAGGAGAAAAAACTCCATCTCCTATGACTGAAAATGAACTAAAAGAAATTACAGAAAACTATCAAAAAGATATAGTCATACCAACACTTGATACTGCAAGAAAATTGATACTTAAACTTGAAGAATACAAGTCTGTAATAAAAAATTCTGCAGAACAAAGACAAGTATACACAATTTGTAGATATGTACAAGAATTAGCTAGTGAATTCCATTCATTCTACAACGCTAACAGAGTAATTTCTGAAGATAAACAAATGATGAAAGCAAGAATTGCTCTTGTCTACAGCGTGAAAACAGTATTAAGAAATGCTCTAGAAGATATTCTAGCAGTTTCAGCACCTGAAAGAATGTAAAATATAAATTAATAAATCCTTATAACTCCCTAAATTATATGCTAGAATTTTAGTGATAGATTTAGGGATTTTTTATGAACGAAATAGACTTTCACAACGACTATACAGTAATAGATATCGAGACCACAGGCCTTAATTCCACATTGGATAATATAATAGAATTATCTGCAATAAAAGTAAGAAATAATCAAATTGTATCCACTTTTTCAAAATTAATAAATCCAAATAAAAAACTAAACCCATTCATATCAAATTTAACAGGGATAACAGATACAATGCTCAAACAAGCAGATACTATATCAAAAGTTCTACCACAATTTTTAGATTTTGTCGGAAAAGATATTATATTAGGGCACAATGTTCAATTTGATATAAAATTTATTAACCAAAAATCAATAGAACATCTTAATAAACCATTTGAAAATGAAAAAATAGATACTCTAAGGATTTCAAGAAAACTTAAAATAAAATCAGGAAACCATAAACTAAAAACTCTTGCAGACTTCTATAATATAAGTCAAGGAAGAATGCACCGTGGCCTTGAAGATTGTAGAATAACTTTCGAGGTGTACAAACATCTAAAAGAAAATTCCATTGAAAAAATAAAGGAAATTGTGTAAAATAATTGTATCCTTGTGCTTGTAGCTCAGCTGGATAGAGCGTCTCCCTCCGAAGGAGAAGGTCGTGCGTTCAAATCGCATCAGGCACAATATTAATAATACAAATAATTATTTTGTATTATAATATAATTTGGTTGACAGCCGGTTGAAAATTAAATTAAAGTAAATTAAATTTAATTTAAAGCCCAAAAATTTAATAAACACAGATTTTATCTGTTACGACGGTAAAACCGTTGTGGCTTCGTAGCTCAGCAGGATAGAGCAGTGGTTTCCTAAACCAAAGATCGCGCGTTCGAATCGCGCCGGGGCCATTTTTTTGTGCCTAAAAAATTACCACAGCAAGAATCGCAAAAATAATTAACGGAACATTATAATGCAAAAAAGTCGGAATACAAGTATCTTTTATATGTTCATGCTGTCCATCAGCATTTAATCCTGCAGTAGGTCCAAGTGTAGTCCCAGAAGCAGGAGATCCCGCATCTCCAAGAGCAGCTGCTGAAGTAAATACAATTATTGCTTCCATAGGATTAAACCCTAATTTTAAAAATATCGGCACAAATAAAACTGCTAAAATAGGAATAGTACCAAATGAAGTTCCAATTCCTATTGTAATAAATAATCCGACAAAAAGCATCAAAACAGTAGCAAATAATTTACTACCAAGCATAAATGGAACAAGTCCATTAACAAGGCTTTCAACTCCACCTGTTGCATTTAACACTCCAGCAAATCCAGCTGCAACAAGCATTACAAATGCAACATATCCCATCAAACCAATACCCTCATTTATTAAAAGGTCCATTTTTTCAGGATCAATTGCACGTGTCCCAAAAATTATTGTCAACCCAATCAAAGCTCCTAACGGCAAAGATTTAGTCCACAACTGAACGAGTAAAGTAGCAATTGCAGCTAAAAAAGTAATATAATGACTTCCCGTAAATCTTAAAGACCTACGTCTTTCTTTTTTTATATCTAATTCCTGATATTCCCTAGGCTTTCTATAAGATATAAATACCGCCCACAAAAGACCGACCAATAATCCAATACCAATAAACCACACAGACTTAGTAATATCACTAAGATTCGTTTGCATCCCATTAGCAGTGAGATTATCAGCTAACAATCTTTGAAAAATCAATCCAAAACCCGCAGGAAAGACGATATATGGTGTTACAAGCCCAAAAGCTAAAGCACATGCAACTGCTCGTCTATCGAGTTTTAATTTATTAATGACAGAAAGTAACGGAGGAATAATTACAGGAATAAAAGCAATATGTACAGGAATTAAGTTTTGAGACGCACAAGCAAGTAATGTCAAAATCAATAATAAAATAAATTTATTATTTTTTATCATCAAAGCTATTCTTTTCGCTAATACATCTGCCAACCCCGTATGAGCCATAGCAGCAGCAAAAGTCCCAAGCAAAATATAACTTAAAGCAGTCTCACTATTTTTACCCATTCCTTGTATGAATATATCCATAATTTGACTTGCATGCATCCCAGCACATTTTCCAGCAACAATAGCAGAAACTATAAGTGCTAGCAGTACATTTACTCGAAAAAGACAAAGTACACAAAGTAATATTACAGATATTATAATTGGGTTAAATAACAATTCCATATATAAATGCCCCAAGTAATTATTTCACAGAAACATTAGCCAACAGCACATCCTTAGTAGGCATTCTTCCACAAGACTTATCTTCATCACAAAAACCTAAACGTTCACATTTTGGAACTAAATAAGGTTTCAACCATGGTTCTTCTTTTATTAGTTCATCACACATCATTTTTACCATAGTTCTAATTTCATACTGTGCTCTAGTACATAATCTCAAATTTGCAAGATGAATCAGCTCTCTTAAATTTAAACTTGCAACAAGAGAGCTAGCAGCAGCATTAGGAAGAACAAATCTTGCATCTTCAGCAGGAACCCCAGCATCTACAAACTCTTGATACTGAGCAGAAATTTGTCCCATAAAATCAACAAACTTTTGCTTAAGCTCAGGATTTTTTTCAATAGTCGGAGGAATTATGAAATCAAATTGTCCTTTTTCTTTAACATATCTTTGAGATTTTTGAGAAAAAGACATATGTCTGTGTCTGACCAATTGATGAGTACATGCTCTTGATACATTTGATATCGCAAAGCTTACCTGAATATGTTCAATAGTTGAATAATGTCCTGAAGAGATAACTCTTTCAATCAATTTCAACATTTTCTCTTTATCATCTGTACTGTTATATATATTAATTGGATAATCAGCACTATAACATGTTCTACATGCGGTATATACTGTCTTTAACATATTATCGGGCTTTGAAATCAAACTTACAACAGGTTTATTATTCTCTTGCATACACATCCCCTCTATAAAAACTAAACTCATACAATTATACCACCCTTAAAACTAAGAGTGGTATAATGTTAAAATTTTGTAGCATGAATGTCTAGTAATCCATTTCCCAACCATTGTTTAGTAAATAGTCAATACACCCTATACCATATCCATCTCCCCCATCCTTGCAAGTATCAAGACGAGTATCTTTATCAAAATTTGAAGGATAGTTATAAGAACCACCGACCTTACCATCGTTATATAATGAAACACCAAAAAGATCACGTCCTACAACGTTGGGACCAGCCATTGAATTTACATCTATAAGATACTCTGCAGATGTAAGTTCATCACTACCACTCCATCCACCACCATGGTAACAAATTGCAGCCCCATCAGCTATTACATAACAATTAGTATCATAAGTAGAAGAGGATGAAGTACCTCCATTTAAGGTTTTATAAGACGTTGGCACACAGCCATCTCCTGAAGCAGTACAATGTTTAACTGTCTTAAAATAATTTTGAATAAATCCCATTGGATTACTAGCATACTCAGATTCTCCAAGAGATACAGCGTTATTATCTGTCATGGCTTGTTCTGCTGCTTGACTTAGTTGCGAATATACTTTACGTAACTGAGTTACAAACACTTTTCTTTGGTGATTTTTCATTAATGTTGGAACTGTCAATGCGGATACAACTCCGATTATTCCTAATGTTACCAACACCTCTGCTAATGTGAATGCTAAAAACTTCTTCATAAAATCCTCGCTTTATTAGATTATTATTACATTCTCATTATATACAATTTTTATTAATTTTTCAATAAAAAAGTCGCTTAATGCGACTTTTTTATATTTTAATAATCCATTTCCCAACCATTTAACATCAAGTAGTCAATACACTGACCACCATAACCGAATCCACCTTCTTTACAATAATCCAATCGATCTTCCTTGTCAGGAGAATAGCTTGAGTCATAATATCCTCCAACTTTTCCATCATCATATACAATAACTTCAAACATATCACGTCCTACAACATTTGGCCCAGCCACTGAATTTACATCTATTATATAACTCACTTGATCATGCGAATCACTATCTACAAATTTTTCCCAAGAACTACCAGAAAATAAACAAATTGCAGCACCATCAGCTATAACATAGCAATTACTATAATTAGCAGAAGAATGTGAAGTTCCATCTAATGCTTTATATGAAGTTGGAATACATCCATCTCCTGCAGTAGTACAATGTTTCACTGTCTTAAATGAATCCTGGATAAATCTCATTGCATTATTTGCAGAAGCTCCTGCATACTCAGACTCAGATAAAGAAACAGCATTATTATCGGTCATTGCTTGCTCTGCTGCTTGACTTAGTTGTGAATATACCTTACGTAACTGAGTTACAAAAACTTTTCTTTGGTGATTTTTCATTAATGTTGGAACTGTCAATGCGGATACAACTCCGATTATTCCTAATGTTACTAATACCTCTGCTAATGTGAATGCTAAAAACTTCTTCATAATATCCTCGCTTTATTAGATTATCATTACTTTATTATTATAAACATTTTTGAAAAAATTTACAACATTAAAAAAGGGACATGCTGAACAACATGTCCCTTTTAGATTTCTTTAATAATAAACTATTTGTTACCATAACGTTTGTTGAATCTTTCAACTCTTCCTTCAGAGTCAAGAATTTTTTGTTGACCAGTATAGAATGGGTGACAATTATTACAAATTTCAACTGTAATGTTATCCATTACTGAACCAGTTTCAATTTCATTACCACAAACGCATTTGATAGTCATTTTCTTATAATCTGGATGAATTCCTTGTTTCATTTTAAACCTCTTTCCTTGCTCAAGATTCCAAACTTGAATTTGTTACAATTTCGACTATTACTATTCTACATCATAAATAAAAAAGTGCAAGAGGTAAATAAAAATAAAAATCATACAGTAAAAGTATAGTTTCAAATAACTCGTTCATTTAAAAGGTTGATGTGTTTTTTATCAAGATTTGGCAAAATAAAAACATAGAAAAAGTTAACACATTTTATAGGTACTTGGCGAATGAATTTACATGAACAATGTCTACTTAGATATTTACAAAATCCTGATGAATTATCATATTCTACTCAAATTCTTAAATTAAATAATGATATCTTGGAAAAACAATTTGTTCTTAGAAATATTATTGCCAAATCAAACTCATTCAATTATACTGAAATAGTAAAATAATTTTTGTTTTACACAAGTATAAATGAATGAGAGGGATATGTTTAAAAAAATACTATATTTACTTGCATTAATATTATTTGCAGGTTTTGCTTGGTTGATACTAAAAAATACAGATTTAAATGCATTTATAAATGTTGTAGAAAACAGAACTTTTGATTTGCGTCAAAACATTATGATTAATGAGGGTGTAAAAAAGCACAACAATGATATCGTAATTATTGCAATAGATGATGCAAGTTATGAATATATACTCGACAATTACGGAGAATGGCCATTACCTCGTGATATCTATGCAAAATTGGTAGAATACTTAGAAGCACAAAATCCACAAATTATTGCTTTTGATTTAATGTTTGTAAAATCAATGAAAAGCAATTACAAGGCTGATATACAGTTGGTCAATACGTTCAAAAAATATGATAACGTATTTACATCAATGAATTTTGATAACCAGCCGGAAGAGTTAAGAATCCCGCCAACCTTACCGGAAAAATTAGCTATAGATTTAAACAACAATTCTAAGATTAACTTTTCAGATCATACATACACTAACTGCAGAACCATCTTAAGTGATATTCTCAATACAACAAGCAATATTGGGATAATAAATGTTTCTCGCTCTGATGATGGAGTACTCCGCAAAATGCCTGTAGTTGTTAAGTATAAAGATAAATTCTACCCTCAACTAGCCACAAAGGTTGGAATAAAATACCTTAAAGATAAAGAAAATCAAACAATAAATTCCTTATCATTGTCTGAAAAATCAATACTATCTTTAGGCAATAGAAATATATTCCTAGATAAAGATGGCAGCGCTATACTTAATTGGTACGGCCCAGCAGGAACATACACTTATATTCCAATGTATCAATTAATAAAAGCTGCAAACAATGAAAAAACAACCCTCAATTACAATTTTAATAACAAAATTATATACTTTGGAACAACAGCATCAAGCCTTTTTGACATAAAAACAGTCCCTACAGGCAAAGTATATCCAGGAGTTGAAGTTCAAGCAACATATGTAAACAACATAATTGATAACAACTTTATAAAAAAAGTAAATAAAGCAACAACACTTGTAATCAGTATAATACTTGCAGTAGTTATTGCGACTCTCGTAATGAGGCTAAATTCTGCATTTATTGCATCTATATCATCATTATCAATTTATTTTATTTACCTTCTAATTTCATACTATACAATGAGATTTTATGATTTATGGCTAGAATTAATTTATCCATTAATATTTTCTATTCTAGCATTCACTCTTGCATTTATAGTCAAATATCTTATAAAATCCAGAGATTTCGAAGCTCAATACAAACTTGCAACAACAGACGGACTAACAGAGCTATATAATCATCGATATTTCCAAGAACAAATGAAAATGCAAATAGAGCAATCTAAGCGTTATGAAAATAACTTTTCGCTAATAATAATAGACATTGACTTTTTTAAAAAATTTAATGATTCATTTGGTCACCAATCAGGAGATGCAGTCCTTCGCCAAGTAGCATTTACTCTGAAAAAAAATGTTCGTGCAACAGATATAGTATGTCGCTATGGTGGAGAAGAAATGAGCATAATTCTCCCTAACACAGGTAAAGATGAAGCAAAATCAACCGCTGAAAAAATCTGTAAACGAGTTGCAGAAAAACCATTCAAACTCGCAAACGGGAAAGAAAGTAACGTAACAATAAGTCTCGGAGTTGCAACATATCCATATGATGGAGAAAACTCCGAAACAATAATTGAAGCTGCAGATAAACGATTATATAAAGCTAAAAATAACGGAAGAAATCAGGTTGGTTAAAAATAAAAAATGGAGTCAATATGACTCCATTTTTATTTTTTAATATTACTCTAAACTTAAATAACAGGGACATCAACAGGTTGTGTTAATATAACTTTCAAAACTTCGCCATTTGGAATATTAACATCCTTACCCTTTTTTATAGCATTAGCTGCTGCAGAATACACATAGTATCCGCCACCACCAATACCGCCACCAATAGCAGATAACGGCAAGGTAATAATTCTTAAATACCCTCCTGCAACATCTTCAAAAGTGTCATTTCCCCAATCAGTTGAAGTCTTTGCAATCTTTTTTGTAGTTTGCCAACTTTGTTTCATAGCATCACCATAACCTCTTGATGTAGTCAACCCTCCATCATAAGTCAAATCAGATCTTCCAACAATTGACATAGACAATGGTAACTGTCTACCATTTGGAGCGACAACATGATCAAAATCAAGGTATACAATGGCACCTTTAGACAATCTACGAGTCGGAACAACTCTCAAAATAGAGCCTCTTACAAGTGACCCCATAGGCAAAATTACATCAGAGTCAGAAGATTGGTCTGATAACAAAACTGCCGAAAATTCTTTTCCCTGATACCCACCAATAGAAGATATAGGATTTAAAAGTTGGATAGAGAACTGAGTTCCAGCGGGAATTCTTTTTGTTTTGGCTTTAGCATTAAACGGAGATGCTAAAACATTTTGACCGACAAGAAATAACGACAATAATATTGTTAATATTCTAAATTTCATAAAACTCTCCTTTTTGTTATTTTTATATTCTATATGTTTATTAAAAAAATTGCAATAGAACTCTAAAAAAATAACCCAATTGTAAAAAAGTTGCGATAATAAAAAATATTGATAAAATAAGACTATGTCTAATATTGATAAAATAGAAGAACTTCAAGAAATTTTAAAAGAAGATCCATCAAATTTCCAAGCACGACGACAACTTGGAGTACTACTTTTGGATTCAGGCTTTCCTAACGAAGCACTTTCTCAGTTCAAATATCTTGCAAAAATTTTCCCAGAAGATAGTGGAATATTCTATAATCTAGGAATAAGTTATGAAAAACTAAAAGACCTGGATAAAGCAGAGCAATCATATCTAAAAGCAATAGAACTTTCTCCAGAAGAAGTTGATGCACAATACAATCTAGGACTTGTATATATTGACCAAAAGGAGTATGAAAAGGCTATAGACTGTTTTGAAAACGTTCTTTCAAAAGATAATAACGATTCCAATTCATACTTTAGCATAGGTTTGTGCTACTTTAAAGAACAAAAATACGATGGTGCAAAATATTATTTTCAAAGAACAATAGAACTAAATGACGAAGATATTTACGCACATTTTTATCTAGGAAACATCCACCTTGAGCAAAAAAATATAGAAGCAGCACAAAACGAATTTTATAAGGTTTTATCAATTTCACCGGATTACAGCTGGGCGTATTTCAATCTCGCCTCAATAGACTATCAAAATGGAGACTTTGGCTCTGCTGTTGAAAAATTGCAAAAAACATTAGAATTAAATCCCAAAGATATAAATGCATACGAAATTTATGCCAAAATATTAGCCAAAGAAGCTTTTTATGATGAAGCTAATAATATAATAGAAACTGCCATTAATAATTGCGGAGCTATAGGCGATTTATACTACATTTGGGCACAAATACATAGATTAACTAAAAACACCTCAGACTACGTAAAATGTATGAATAATGCTCTTAAATTTAATACAACATTATCTGTCAGTCCTAAACTTGTAAAAAAAGAGCTTGATCAATTTATCGGATAGTTTTTTTGTGTTAAAATTCTTCCAGAAGAGTTACCTTAGAAAGGATTTTTACCATGAAAATGTCAAAAATGTTCGTACAAACTTTGAGAGAATTTCCTTCAGATGCGGAAGTTATTTCTCATAAAATGCTTGCAAGAGCAGGCTATATAAGAAAGCTCACATCAGGTGTATACAACTATATGCCCCTAATGTGGAGAGTTCTGAAAAAAGTTGAAAAAATTGTAAGAGAAGAAATGGATAGAGCAGGCGCACAAGAACTTCTAATGCCATTTGTTCAACCAAAAGAATTATGGGAAGAATCAGGCCGTTGGGAGGTGTATGGTAAAGAATTGATGCGCCTTCGTGATCGTCATGACAGAGAAATGTGTCTTGGCCCAACCCATGAAGAAGTAATCACATCAATTGCAAGAGATGTAATTAAATCATACAAACAAATGCCTGTTAATTTATATCAAATTCAATCAAAATTTAGAGATGAAGTAAGACCACGCTATGGTCTACTTAGAGGCAGAGAATTTATAATGAAAGATGCATATAGTTTTGATACTTCAGAAGAAGGTCTTGATAAAGAGTATCAAAATATGGCACAAGCTTATAAGAGAATTTTTGACCGTTGCGGACTTGATACAAAAATGGTTCAATCTGACTCAGGAGCGATTGGTGGCAGTGTATCACACGAATTTATGGTAATTACAGATACAGATGCCGGTGAAAATGATGTTTTCTACTGCAATAGTTGTGACTATTCAGCTAACTCAAATCACGCAATATCAAACTTAGCTCCAGCTGTCGTAGACGGTAAAGAATATTTTCAAGAAACTAAAGTAATTGATACACCACAAACACATTCTATTGAAGAATTAAGCAAATTCTTAAACATTCCATCTACCTTAATTTTAAAATCATTAGTTTATATTGTTGATAAAAAACCAGTGATTGCATTAATTAGAGCTGACAGAACTGTTGAAGAAACAAAATTAATGAATGCTGTAGGAGGTATTGACATTAGAATTGCATCTTCTGCTGAAATAGAAGAACTAATGACTAATAAAGGCTTCAATGCTGAACCAGGATTCATCGGTCCTAGAGGAATGGAAGATATTACAATAATTGCAGATGAAACTGTAAAAGACATGAAAAACTTCGTAGTAGGAATAAATGAAACAGATAAACACCTTGTAGGAGCAAATCTAGAAAAAGATATTCCACATATAGAAACATTCGCAGATATAAGACTTGTAGAACGTGGAGATTTTTGTCCAGAATGTGGAAAACCGCTTCAAGTGACAAAAGGTATAGAAGTAGGAAATATCTTCAAACTAGGAACTAAATATTCTAAGCCTATGAATGCGGTATATTTAGATGAAAATGGAAAAACTCATCCATATATTATGGGCTGCTATGGTATCGGTATCTCAAGAACTGCAGCTGCTGCAGTTGAAGCTCACTACGATGAACACGGCATTAAATGGCCGATTTCAATTGCTCCATATCACGTAGTTATAGTTCCTGTAAATATAAAAGATGAACTACAAATGCAAATAGCTAATGAAATGTATGAAAAACTACTATCAGCAGGAGTAGAAGCAGTTCTTGATGATAGAGATGAACGTGCTGGAGTAAAATTTAAAGACGCAGACTTAATAGGTTTTCCTTATAGAATTACTGCAGGCAAAACAGTTAATGACGGTTTTGTTGAGTATAAAATAAGAGAAACCGGAGAAATGGAAAAAGTTACTCCTCAAGAAGCAGTTAATCACATTATAGAAATTGTAAAGAATATAAAATAAATAGCAAAAGGCGGTATTTACCGCCTTTATTAATTATATATGAAAATATACACCCCACTAAAATTTAATGAACTAAAACGTATACAAAATGTAAAGCAACAATATTGCGATTGCTATTTGCTTAGTACTCTGCATGCCCTAACAAAAAATGGGAAAGGACAAGCAATACTTAGCAAAAATATTAGTAAAAATGAAAATAACGAATTTAGGATTATTTTCAATAATATAGATAGAAAACGAGAAGATTATTACATATCCAAAGCTGATATAGATGCAATAGAAAATCTTGATTTCTACAACCGACCTATTGATACTGTCGATACACAAGAAAATATAATTATAAAATCTTTAGAATCAGCAATGAATAAATTAATACAAAAACACCCGTTTAAAAAGCCACTATACTGTAGATTTGCTTTCTGCGATTATGATTTTGAATTCAACTCTCCCTCAAATTTCTTATACCTATTTACTGGTATAAAACCTATAACGTTAAATGAAAAAAGTTTGAAAATGAATTTGTCATGGCATAAGAAAAAAAACATAAAACTTTTAAAAGAGATAGGTAAAAAAGAAAACAATAGTTTTATAGCAGGAACAGGAGAAGGCAAAAATATAAGAGATCTTCTAAGAGAATGGCACTGTTATGTAATAGATTATGTTGACAACAAAAATAAAACAGTAGGTCTAATAGATAAAAGAACAAATAGTAATATAACTTTAAGTTTTGATACTTTTATACAGAAAATAAAATTCATTGTTGGCTATTTTCACAAAGATTTGTAGCAATTAATCTCTTACAGAATGAGACTTAAATGCAAAATACTTAAATAAAATATATGTAATAACCGAAGCTAAAAATATAGAAACTATTTGTCCAACATATACATTTTTAGTAACAAATTTAACTATTGCTTCAAGAATTAAAGCATTACAACAGTAGCTAATTACCCAAGTAGTACAGCACTTCAAATATTCTTTTATCCAATTTCCTTTTGTACAGAATACAAAAACTTTTTGAGTTGTAAACGAAAAAACAGAAGAAATAATCCACTGCAAGGCAACACACAGCTGATAATACTCTTGCCCAATAAAATGTATTGCAATCGCAAATATAATATAAGAAAAAGCGGCATTATACCCACCAACTAATAAAAATCTTATTTTATCAGGAATTTTACACCATCTGTTATATAAGTACAAAATTTTATCCATTAATATGCTTTCCCTACTAAAGATCTGTGAGTATCCAACTCCATACTATCATCAAGAGGAGATAACTTTATCTTTTGTCCATACCTTTTTTCTAAAGCTAATTCAATCAAGTAATCTGCAAAATGAGGATTTTTAGGCAACAAAGAACCATGTAAATAGGTTCCAAAAACATTTTTATATCGAGCACCCTCTGTTTTGTCTTTACCGTTATTACCATTTCCAACATTAACCAAACCTAAAGGTTTAGTATCTCCACACAGATAAGTTAGTCCACTATGATTTTCAAAACCAACTAAAGTATTCGGTTCTAAAAAATCTATATCGACAGTTACATTCCCGATAAACCTATTATTTCCTGCAACTGTATAAGCATCTAAAAGACTTATACCTAACAACTTTTCTTTGTCAAATGGCTGATAATAATGGCCAAAAAGCTGATATCCGCCACAAATACCTAAAAAAACAGAACCTAAATCTCTTTGTGAGGTAAGAAAATCTTTATGCTTATAAAGTTCTTTAGCAACATCCTCTTGCTGTCTATCTTGCCCGCCGCCAATAAAATATAAATTGCAATCCTTTATTGGATCTGAAATATTTATCTCAGAATACTCAACTTCAATACCACGCCATTCACAACGCTTTTTCAAAGTCAAAATATTCCCCATATCCCCATATAAATTAAGCAAATGCGGATATAAATGTCCTATTGATATTTTTAAATCTTTCTCTTCCACAATGAGATTATACCACAAAACTGTGATATAATTTGTTTATGAATAAAAATTACTTAATAGATACTCATACACATATAAATATGCTGGAAGAAATTTCCATTAAAGAATGTATTATTAACGCAGAAAAAAACGGAATAAAAAAATTGATTATCCCATCTGCATACCCAAATGATTTTGATATAGTTGCAGAATTAACAGAGAAATATGAAAATATTTACGGAATGTTGGGTGTACATCCTTCAGAAGTAAAAGATTGGAATGATGGTTTAATAGAAAAAATTTCAGATTTAGTATCAAAAAATAAAAAAATTGTTGCAATAGGAGAAATAGGTCTCGATTACTATTGGGACAAAAGTTTTAACGATTTGCAAAAAGATGTATTTATTAAACAAATAAAACTAGCAAATTCATTAAACTTACCTATAGATATTCATGATAGAGATGCTCACAAAGATACCTATGAAATTTTAAAAGAGTATAATAAAACATCAAAAGTCGTTATGCACTGTTATTCTGGAAGTAAAGAATTTGCGAAAGAATGCATAAAAGAAGGTTATTACCTTGGAATTGGCGGAGTCGTAACATTTAAAAACGCAAAAAAACTAAAAGAAGTAGTAGAAGAAATTTCTCTAGAAAACATAATTCTTGAAACGGACGCTCCTTACCTTACTCCTGTACCTTATAGAGGAAAAGAAAATCAACCTGCCTATGTAAAATACGTAGCAGAGGAAATTGCAAAAATAAAAAATATATCAATAGAAGAAGTCACACAAAAAACAACAGAAAATGCTGAAAGAATTTTTAAGATATGAAAGAAAGATTAGATAAATACTTAACAGACCTCGGATATTTTGAGACTAAAAGCAAAGCTGCAGCAGCAATTCTTGCAGGACATGTTAAGATAAATGATGAATACATAACAAAAGCAGGATTTCAAATAAATCCGACAAAAGAATATGACATAGTTGTAAAATCAATGCCATATGTTTCACGCGGAGGCTTTAAACTAAAAAAAGCTCTTGATACATTTCCTGTAAAAGTAGAAAATCGTATCTGCTTTGATGCCGGAGCTTCAACCGGTGGTTTTACAGATTGCCTTTTACAAAATGGAGCTAAGTATGTATACGCAGTAGATGTAGGTTATGGACAATTAGATTGGAAAATCCGTGCTGATAATAGGGTTAAAGTAATAGAAAGAACAAACCTTAAAATCTGCACTCCAGCTGATATTTATTCAAAAACAGATACAATGGCTGATTTATTAGTAAGTGATTTATCTTTCATTTCACTAACTAAAGTCCTTGAAAACCTAAAAAAGCTACTCAACCCTGACTTTCATGAAATGATATGCCTTATCAAACCTCAATTTGAAGCAGGTAAAGAAAAAGTAGAAAAAGGTGGAGTTGTAAGAGATAAAAAAGTACATCAAGAAGTAATAGAAAATGTTATAAATTGCGCAAACAGTCTAAATTACCATATAAATGACTTAACATTTTCTTCAATTAAAGGACCTTCTGGTAATATAGAATACTTAATCTGGCTTTCCACTCAAACCTCTGAAAATGAAAAAAACTTTGAGATATCACAGATTGTAGAAGAAGCATTCGAAACCCTTAATTAACAACAGGAATTTCTGCCAAAGGGGTAGCACCGTTAAGTTCTATATATCTAAAGAAGTTCAAAACAATTCCAGGTGGGAAGTAGTAAACTCCATTAGTAGGAGTTATTTTAAGCTGAGAATGAGTTGCATCTTTTTTCAATACACTTGCAAGAAACTGTTTATTTACCGCAGTAAACAGAATATAACCTGTCTTTGATTGAACTTCATCTATAGTAAATTTATTTGCATTAGCACTAGCTATAGCAACGTAAAATAACTTATCAGCAGGCATAATATAGTTTCTAGTACAAGTAGAAAATGAAACATTTTGCGGAGTAACTAATGTACTCATACTAATGCCATCTTCAGCAAAACAAACTTGCGAAGATATAAACAAAACTAAACTCAACAAAAATAATTTTATTCTTTCCATGATTCACCTACATTAATATCGACAACTAATGGAACAGACAGTGGCTGATTTAGCTCCATAGCTTCTTTAATCAAAGATTTAACAATATCTAGCTCTGATTTTAAAACTTCAACAACAAGTTCATCATGCACCTGAATAATCATTTTTGATTTTAAATTATGCTCTTTTAACTTATTGGAGAAGTCTATCATAGCAACTTTCATCAAATCAGCAGCAGTACCTTGCATCGGCTGATTTATAGCAGCTCTTTTAGCAGCCTCACGGATCATAGCATTAGGACTTGCTAATTCTTGAGCGAGATAACGCTTTCTTCCGTAAATTGTCTCAACATAACCCTGTTGTTCAACCTGCATAACCGTACCATCCATGTATGCTTTTACACGAGGATATGTCGCAAAATACTTTTCAATAAACAAATTTGCATCGTCATTCGAAATACCTAGAGTCTTAGCTAAACCATACTTACTTTGCCCGTAAATTATACCGAAATTAACAGCCTTAGCCTTGTATCTCATATCCTTAGTAACTTGCTCAACTGGTACATCAAAAACTTTTGACGCAGTCAAAGTATGCACATCTACACCATCATTAAATGCTTTTAATAAATGAGCATCTTGAGAAATATGAGCAAGCAACCTCAACTCTATCTGTGAATAATCTGCAGATAATAAAAGAGATTTTTCTCTATTTTCGGCAACAAATGCATTTCTAATACGATTTCCTTCTTCTGAGCGAATAGGAATATTCTGTAAATTAGGATTAGAAGAAGACAAACGACCTGTAACAGCTATTGTTTGGTTGTAAGTCGTATGAATTCTACCATCAATCGGATCAATTAACTGAGGTAGAGCATCCGTATATGTAGATTTTAACTTAGAATACTTCCTATAATCTAAAATTAAACCTGCAATTTCATTTTCCTCAGCAAGCTCCTCTAAAACTTCTGCACTTGTAGAATAAGCAGCCTTGCCTCTTTTTTTCTTAGGTTTTAATCCTAATTTTTCAAACAAAACCTCACCAACTTGACGAGGAGAATTCAAATTAAAATTACAACCAGCAATATCAAAAATTTTGCTTTCTAGATTTTTTAAAGATTCATCCATTGACTTTGTTAAAGAATCAAGGTAATTCTTATCTACAGAAACTCCATTCATTTCCATCTCAGAAAGGACATAAGTCATAGGAATTTCTATATCATAAAGAATCGCCAATTCTTTTTCATCTAACTTAGAAACCCAAAACTTGGTTAATTCAATAATTAAAGCAACTTCATCTGTCACAAAATTCAAGACATTATCCAATAAAGCATCTTCAAAAAGGATTTTCTTTCTCTTATCCTTAGCAACAGGAGCGTACTTACATATAGAGTAATTCATATGCTCCAAGGCTTGAATATCTAAATCATGACTCCTACTAGGATTCTTGACATAACTTGCAAGCATAGTATCAAATTGTAATCCTTTTAATACAATTCCTCTATCCTTTAGTACATTAATTTCAGATTTAGCATTATGAGAAATTTTCTTAATATCTCCAGACTCAAATATCGGCTTTAATTGATCTAGTACATAATCAATACTCAATTGATTTTCAACGCAACTATGAGCTAGAGGAATATAATAAGCAAAAGATTCTATAGAATTATCTTTTATTATTACACCACTTTTATCATCAATAGAAATACCATTATTTAAAGCAAAAGCAATGCCAATAATATCCGACTGAAGCGTTGTCTTAACATCAGCATAAACCCTGAATGCAAATAAAGAACTATTTTTCAAATTACTAACCAATTTTTCAAAATCTAAAGAATCAGTAATCAATTGACGAGTAAAATTAATTTGATTTTTATTAATTTCTTCTTGAACAGCTTGTGAAAAAATACCTAACTGTAGCTGTCCATCATTTGATGACACATCAGATACACTTGCTGCTAAAGGAGCCATCTGAGAATCAGATTTATTAAAAGAATACAATATTTCATTGATATTTTTCAAAAAGGCATAAAACTGCATTTTTTTCAAAAACTCTGTAACCTGAACAATATCAGGTAACTCAACTTTTGTTCGTTCAAAATCAATATCAATATCAAGATCTCTTACAATAGTAGCGAGATACTGACTCAATTTTGCTTGTTCAATACCATTACATATTTTTTCTCTGACTGATTTCTCCGGAATATTTTCACAATCAGCAAGACAAGCATCTAAAGTTCCATAACGAGCAAGCAATTTACAAGCTGTTTTTTCACCAATACCTTTTACGCCAGGAATGCAGTCAGAAGTATCACCTCTCAAACCTTTATAATCAATAACCTGATTTGGATACACTCCCAATTTATCATAAATTCTATCCCAGTTATATTCAACCAACTCACCCTTAGTTGGCAAAATAACTTTTACACAACCATCCCTATCAACCAATTGAAAAGCATCTTGATCCCCTGTCAGAATTAAAACCTTATGTCCTAACTCACAAGCCTTTTTGGAAATAGTGCCAATTACATCATCAGCCTCAAAACCTTCTTTTGTGTAAATAGGAATATTAAAAGCTTTCAAACCTTCATAAATCAATCCCATTTGCACACGCATAGGATCAGGCATAGCAGACCTATTAGACTTATATTCTTCAAACTTCTCAGTTCTAAAAGTTTTATGACTAACATCAAATGCAACAGCTACAGCATCAGGACTTAATTTTTCATTTTTCAACAAATCAAATATTGCTTTGAAAAACCCATATACAGCCCAAGTAGGAGTACCATCAGAAGTTTTCATATTAGAACGTTCAAGTGCATAATACTGTCTAAAAGCCAACGCATGACCATCAATTAAAATTAAAGTTTTACTATTTTCCATACAACTATTTTTTCATAAATATAGAGTTTTTACAAATTTATTAAAGGATGTTTATATACAAAAAAACGAGATTTCTCTCGTTTTTAAGCTGTTATTTCTTTATCTCTCGGCGTTGGTAATTTCACAACCTCAGCATTCTTTCTATTTTTCACCATATCCGCTGTGACAACAAACTTCGTAACATCTCCTTTTGTTGGAACATCATACATAACATCAAGCATGATTTCTTCAACAATAGATCTCAAAGCTCTTGCACCTGTCTTACGCTTAATTGCTTCTTGTGCAATTAAATCAACAGCATCAGGTTCAAATTCTAAATCAACGCCATCCATTTCTAACAAACACTTATATTGTTTTAATACAGCATTCTTAGGCTCTGTTAAAATCATTTTTAAAGTTTTCTCATTCAATTCATCTAACACAGCATAAATTGGAACACGGCCAATAAATTCAGGAATCAAACCAAATTTTAATAAATCTTCAGGCTGCAATTTCTTCAACATTCTAACGGCAGCTGCATCTTTTTCAGCCTGAGTCATAGGTGCTTTAGCACCAAAACCGACAGAAGTACCATCATCAGCCCTACGTTCAATAATTTTTTCCAAACCTACAAACGCACCACCAACAATAAACAATATATTACTTGTGTCAATATCGATAAATTCTTGATGAGGATGTTTTCTTCCACCTTGAGGTGGGACATGCGCAACAGTACCTTCAATTAGCTTTAATAGAGCCTGTTGAACGCCTTCACCTGATACGTCACGAGTGATTGAAGTATTTTCAGATTTTCTTGAAATTTTATCAATTTCATCAATATAAATAATACCTCTTTCAGCCTTTGCAGAATCAAATTCAGCATTTTGGTACAAACGAAGCAAAATATTTTCAACGTCATCACCAACATACCCAGCTTCAGTTAATGTTGTTGCATCAGCAACTGCAAAAGGAACATCTAACATCTTAGCTAAAGTTTGAGCCAATAATGTCTTACCAGACCCTGTTGGACCTACTAATAAAATATTTGATTTTTGAATTTCAACATTATTCTTTAAATCAGCTGACTTGTTGTGTTTCAAACGTTTATAATGGTTATAAACAGCTACAGACAAAACTTTTTTTGCATCATCCTGACCAACAATATACTCATCTAAATATGCTTTTATTTCATGAGGTTTAGGTATAGGCTTTTCTGCTGCATCAGTCTCTGCAACATCACCATCTTTTTCTTTATTTTCAAAAAATTCTTCGTCTAAAATCTCATTACACAGTTCAACACATTCATCACAGATATAAACCTCAGGTCCTGCAATAAGTTTTTTCACCTGATCTTGAGATTTTCCACAGAATGAACATTTTAATCTGCTGTCATCATGCTTCGGCATTTTAATCTTTTCCTTTCAAGTCAATATGACTTTTTATATAACTGGGGCAGAACGGAATAACCCGACCTAGCCCCAACTAAATTTTATTAATTTTAACCTTTAATAGCATCTCTTGATACTACTTTATCAATCATACCATACTCTAATGCTTCAGCAGGAGTCATGATATAATCTCTGTCAGTATCCTTCTCAATCTTTTTAATAGATTGACCAGTATTAGAAGCCAAAATTTCATTTAATGATTTTTTAATTCTAATAATTTCTGCTGCTTGAATTTCAATATCTGTAGCTTGACCTTGAGCACCGCCTAAAGGTTGGTGAATTAGCACTCTTGAATGAGGAAGAGCCATTCTTTTTCCTTTAGTACCAGAAGATAACAAGAAAGCACCCATTGAAGCAGCTTGTCCTAAACAAATTGTAGAAACATCAGCTCTAATATGTTGCATTGTATCATAAATTGCTAAACCTGCAGTTACTGAACCTCCTGGACTATTAATGTATAACATGATATCTTTTTCAGGATTTTCACTATCCAATAAAAGCAACTGTGCTACAACTAGATTAGCTACCATATCATCGATAGGAGTTCCTAAAAAGATGATTCTTTCTCTTAATAATCTTGAAAAGATATCAAAAGAACGTTCACCTCTGCTTGACTGTTCAATTACAACAGGTACAAAACTCATGATTTAAATTCCTTTCTTATTCATATAAATTTGTTTCTTACGTATTTATATTATTATACATTAGAGAAATTTAATATTTCTACAACATGTGGACTATTTTTTCTTTGGAGCTACTAATTCTACCTTGTTGTTATTCATCAAAAAGTCTCTAACTTTATCGTTCATAGCTTGTTGAGAAATTGAAGATAACACTTCAGGATTTCTGCCGATTTGTTGAATCAAATCTTTAGCTTGCATTCCATAAGCAGCTGATAATTGATTAAATTTTTCTTCCAAATCTTTTTGTTCAAGTTTAAGATTTTCAGTTTTAGCAATTTTATCAATTACTAAAGAATTTTTAATTCTTACAGTTGCATCATCTCTAAGATTTTTTAGAAGCTCATCTTCACCTTGAGATTTAATAATATTATCCCAATTGATGCCTTGCATTGCGAATCTTTGTTTGTATTCTTCTTTTAAAGAAGCAACTTCTCTTTCAATCATAGATTCTGGCACTTCAACTTTAGCAGCATCAATAACTTTATTGAATAAAGCATTTTCTGAATTTATTTTGTTTGATCTTTCTCTTTGGGTTTCAAGATATTTTTGAACATCAGCTTTTAAATCATCAACAGTTTTAAAGTCACCTACTTTTTGTGCAAATTCATCATTTAATTCAGGAACTTTTCTTTCTTTAATTTCATTAATTTTAATTTTGAATACAGCAGGCTGACCTTTCAATTTTTCATCATGGTATTCTGCAGGGAAAGTAACATTAATATCAAATTCATCATTAATATTTTTTCCAACTAGTTGTTCTGCAAAACCAGGAATAAAGTTAGAATGAGCTAAATCTAAAGGATAGTTTTTAGCATCTCCACCTTTAATTTTTTCACCATTAGCAAAACCTTCAAAATCAATTACTGCAGTATCAGTTTCTTTAGTTGGTCTATCTGTAACGATTTCTAATGTTGAGTGTTGGTTTAGCAAGTTTTGAATAGATTTTTCTTGCGCATCTTCTGCAATTGGAGAATCTTCTACTTCAACTGTTAATCCTTTATAGTCACCTAAAGTAACTTCAGGTCTTAATTCAGCATTAGCAACAACATGCAAATCCTTACCTACTTCAAAGTCATAAGAAGTGATATATGGTTGAGCAATAATATCTAGATCATTTTCTCTTACAGCATCACTAATAGCTTTTGGCATTAAAGACTCAATAGCTTCATGCTTAATTCTTTCAACTCCAACATGTCTTTCTACTACTTGTCTTGGAGCTTTACCTTTTCTGAATCCATCAATATTTACATATTGAGCGATTCTTTTTACTGCACTGTTATATGCATCAACTGCATCTTTTGCAGGGATTGTAATATCCAATTTAACTAAATTTTCTTTTTCTTTTTCTAAAGTAACTTTCATAATTTTCCCTTCTCTTAATTTGTGTAAATCTACATTAAATCATATCTCAAAAAAGATTTTGTGCAAGTTACAAAGGCAAAACAGGTATTAAATCAATTTATAAAATAAGTTTTATGGTATAATCAGAGCATGGTTAGACTAATTAATGAAAATAACATTGATTCTTTATCAAATATCGCTTATAAGGTATTGAGAACCCAAGAAATATTTACACATATTGAAGAAGTTAATAATCCAAACTTATCACCTTGCATATACGCAATGTGGCACGCAAATCAATTTTTAATTCATGGAATTCAAGATAAAGCTCACTTGAGTGTACTTATAAGCAATTCAATGGATGGAGAAATAATTGCAAGAACAGTAGAAAAGTGGGGATTCAAAGTTGTAAGAGGTTCCTCTCACAAAAAAGGAGCCATAACTTCTACTATGCAAATGATTGAGAGACTTAAAGCTGGAGAATGCGTAGCCATAATGGTTGATGGTCCAAGTGGCCCATTACACAAAGTAAAAAACGGAGTTATTAAAGTTGCGCAAATGACAGGAGCACCTATTGTCCCTGCTCATTGGTATTCTCCACAGAAAACATTCATAAGTCTACCTTCATGGGATAAAATGAAAACTCCACTAGGGTATTGTAAAATTTTGAACACATATGCAAAACCCATCTATGTAAAACAAGATGCAAGTGATGAAGAACTCGCAGCTATTAAAGATCAAATAAAAACATCTCTAGAACAACTAGAATTAGATGCTCCTAAGATGTATGAGGAGGCTAAAAAAAATAAATTATGGAACAAAAAGAAATAACAATATCTGCAATCCAGATGAATTCCAAAATCGGGGATAAATATGCAAATTTTGAAAAAGTAAAAACTCTTGCGCAAAGAGATTTAAATAATAAAGTGGATATTATTGTTCTACCTGAAGTTTGGACAGTAGGTTGGGCTCCAAAATATTTTCGACAAAGTGCTGAACATATTGACAAAAGTGAAACAATTGAATTACTTTCTGAAATAGCAAAAAAACATAATTCTTTTGTAATTGGCGGCAGTTTTATTGAAAAAATAAATGATGATACATACTTAAACACTTGTCCTATCATAAACCGTGAAGGCAAGCTCATTGGGAAATATTCAAAAAACCATCTATTTTCGTACTACGGCTCAGACGAAGGTAAATATGTTAAAGTCGGGGATTCTCTGGTAATGGTAAATTTAGATGGTATAAAAGTAGGTCTTACAATTTGTTATGATATTAGATTCCCTGAAATTTATAGAGCATATCGAAAAGCCGGAGCTGATATCTTTATTAACTGTGCAGCTTGGGGACTAAGCAAACCTATCCCTTGGGAATGTATGACAAGAGCTAGGGCAGTAGAAAATCAAACCTATATGGTAGCACTTACACAGTCAGGTCCTATAGAAGGTGACGAGTGGAATATTGGACACTCTAGAATTATTGACTACAAAGGAGATAGTATCTCTGAAATTAAAGACCAAAAAGAAGGAGCTATGACTGCAACTATAAATTTAAGAGACATGTATGAATTTAGAGAAAAATGTACAATTCTAAATGATATAAGAAACAATTATGAGGTAAAAGAGTTATGAAAAAATTCCTATACATCGCACTAACATTATTTACATTAGTACTTCTACAAACTTCAAGCGAAGCTAAAACAATCAATAACGTTATTGCAGAATCAGGAATAAATAAGGATGCTATATCTATCTCAATAAAAGATGTTAAATCAGGCAAAGAGGTTTATCAACTTAACTCCAATAGACCATTATCACCGGCTTCGACCCTTAAGTTAATTACGCTTGCGGCATCAATTGATACACTTGGCCCAAATTACGAATTTAAAACCCAACTATACAAAAATACGAATAACGAATTGTTCCTAAAACTTGGCGCAGATCCATTCTTACGATCAAAATCACTAAAAACTCTAATAGCTTCTGCGAAGAAAAAAAATGTTATCTCTCCCAAAGCTATATACATAGATGATTACATATTCGATAAAAATGAATGGGGAGAAGGTTGGCAATGGGATGATGACTTAAATCCGCTGATGCCGAAATTTAGTTCATACAACATTGACGGGAATTTATTAGGAATAATAATAACACCGACATCAACAGGAGCACCTGCTAATATAACTACAAATATATTCTACCCAACCACTTTCATAAATTTAGTAACTACAGGTAAAGAAAAAAATAACATATCATTCTCAAGGAATAACCACATTTCGCCTGATATATTAACTGTAGAAGGCACTGTATCAGAACAAGCAGTTGAGCTGATTCCTGTTAATAATCCAAAAAGATATTTTATTCTAAGACTGGAACAAGCTATAAGGGATGAAAAATTTGACTATTATGGTAATTTCCCTCAAAAAAAATTACCTCAACAAAACGTGTATCTAATAGATGAGATAAAAACTCCAATAAAATATACAATAGTTCCAATACTTAAAGACAGTAATAACTTCATTGCAGAAACAGTATTCAAAGCTGCAGGAGCAAAGTTTGTAAATAATACAGGATCTTTAAATAATTCATTAAAAATGTTTTATGAGTATTGTAAAAAAGAAGGTTTAAACAATGAAAACATCAAAATTGTCGATGGTAGTGGTGTCTCAAAAAACAACCTTATAACAGCTGACTTTATGACAGAATTTCTTGTAAACCAATCAGAAAAACCAAATTTTGAAATAGTAAAAACATTGCTACCAACTGCAGGTGAAGGTACCCTAAAAAATAGAATGCTTTATTTTAAGGATAATCTCAGAGCCAAAACAGGAACTCTATCAGATATAAGTGCAATAGCTGGTTACATAACATCAAGAAACGGTAAAACATATGCCTTTGACATAATGATTAGTGACCCTAAAGCCAAAAACTCTGATAAAAAAATCCTCGAAGAATATATTTTAAGAGCTCTATATACAAATTACTAAAAAAAAGCCGACTTCAAGTCGGCTTCAGGTTAATTTAATATTTATGGTCCACTACTATTTAGTTTTAGGGGTATTCTGTCCAAAAACAATTTTCACCAAAGCTCCTAGTACACCTGCAACAACTGCACCTATTAACATTGCTTGTACTTTTGCCTTAGGCAACAATTTTTTCAGATCTTTAAATGCATTTTTCATACTATCCGATTTTAATAATTCTGTAACCTTTTCATCACCCTTGTTTATCTTAACTGCATCAGTAATTGATTTTCTTGCATTAACAATCGAATTATATGCAGCAAGTTGCTTATCATTAGCTTTGCCAAGCACAGGCTTTGATAACACTTTTTCAAACACATCAGCTTCCTGCGTCAATAATTGTCTTAGACCATACTTTTCAGGAGCAAAAACATATCCAGCACCAGCTCCAACTATAGCACAGGACGTTCCTACAGCAGCAGGACTAACAGACAGATCACGAGATGACATAGTAATCCTCCTAACTTACAATAAATAACCACTAACAAAAGACCTGTACACATTGTTACTCTAAAATTAAATTTTTGTTGTTTTTTTTATAAATTATTTACAACTTGTAACAATTCGAAAAAAGTAGACTAATATGATATATTTAAATAAGCAAATATAATAGGAATTAATAGATTATGGAACCTTATGTAACAATAATTACAACAACAGATAATATCGTAAAAAGTGGCAACGCGGATGCGTTTAACTTGCTGGTAAGTTTGTTGGATTTACAAACATACCCTAAAATTGAACATATTGTAATCGACAAAATGTCAACAGATGGAACCGTTGAAATGCTTAAGGATTACAAAAACAAAGGCTATTTACAATTTTACTCAGAAAGAGATACTGGGAAATTCAGTGCATTCAATAAAGGTGTGATGCGAGCAAAAGGAAAATATATATCCTTTCTAAGCTGCGATGATTTCATCCATGACATAACAGCTATTTATGACGTCGTTAATCTTATGGAAGCTAATAACGCAGATTTTTCATTTGCTCCTGCATATTGCAGACATCCTGACGGATATGTATTTTTATTTGAACCATCTATGTATAATGCTTTCCAGGTTATGCCGGGTTCAAGACAAGCAATGTTTTTCAAAAAATCTATGATCGAAAAAGAAAATTATTTTGATGAGAAATTTAAATTAATGTCTGACTTTGACTTCATCATAAGAATCATGATGAAAAAATACAAAGGCATATATTTTAATACAAATTACGTCACATATAAACTTGGAGAAAAAGGGTTAGAAAATCCTCAAAGGGTAGAAGATGAAAGTAAAGCGATTTTCTTTAAAAACTACAAATCGCTATACCCTCTAAACGATGACATACTTGAAGAAATGGTAAAAACCTCAAACTTCCCGCAACCTCTATTGCAAAAGCTTGCAACATGTTTCCCACAGGAAGATAAAGAGTTGTTCTTACAAAGATGTGAACAAATGAAAGAAATTCGAATAAATGCATTAAAAAATCAAAAATAGATTTGTAAAGCGTTATTTTAAGAGTTTGCAAAAAAATCTTTGTGTCGTATGATATTATTATAGGTATTTAAGAAAGTTAGGGAATAAATATGAGTCAAAAAGTAGCCGTAATAGGTTGCGGAGTATGGGGAAGAAATATTGTCCGCAATTTCTATAATTTAAATGTTTTGGACACAGTTTGTGATATTGATGAAGAAAATTTAAAAAAAGTCACAGAACAATATCCTGGAGTTAAGGTAACTAGGGATTTTCATGACATTATTAATAATCCGGAAATTACCGGAGTATGCGTAGTAACCCCTAGCCATACTCACTACAAAATGGTAAAAGCAATGCTTGAAGCTGGGAAAAATGTATATGTAGAAAAACCTATTTCAACAGTTGCTCAAGAAGCTAGAGATTTATCAGAACTTGCTCATGCAAAAGGTCTTGTTCTTATGGTTGGACACTTACTTCTTTATCATCCTGCAGTAAATAGACTTAAAATGCTGATTGAAGAAGGAGTACTTGGTGATATTGTATATGCTCAAAGTGACAGATTAAACGTAAACTATTTTAAAAATGACAGAAGCGTTATGTGGGATCTTGCACCTCATGATGTTTCAATGATTTGTTACGTTACAGGTAAAAATCCTGTAAGAGTTATATCCGCAGTTGGATGTTCTTCTGAAAAAAATGCAATCATGGACATAACCCATATTGGTATTGAATTTGAAGACGGAGTTATAGGACAAATTTCAGATAGTTGGATTACTCCAAGAAAACATGTAACATTACTTGTCAGAGGTACAAAAGCAACAGCTATTCTTGACGATACAGTTCCTGAAAACAAATTAGTAATTTACGATAACTTTGTCAAAGATAATTCACAAAATATAAAACTTGATTACCTTGAAATTGAACCGTTAAAACTTGAGTGTCAACATTTCATAAGCTGTTGTGAAACAGGCAAAAAAGCTCGTTCTGACGGAGATAACGGTTTTATGGTTACCCAAATTCTAGAAGAAGCAGAAAAAATAATGCTTGGAGATAAAGTAAAAAAACTTGATGAAGTTAACTTTGCACTATCTAGAACAAAAAAATAATTAATTATAACGGAGAGACATTATGGACATAAAAAATAATCTTGCAAATATTATCTCAATTGGACGAGTATTTTTTGCATTTGGGGCTGTTGCGCTTTTATACGAAAATACAACTTGGGCATTTTTATTAGCATTAGTATTGACAGTAATCGCATTTGCTCTTGACGGAGTAGACGGGTATGTTGCCAGAAAATTCAATCAAGCTTCTGATTTAGGTTCTGTATTGGATATTATGGGAGACAGAATTGTCGAAATGACATACTGGATTACTTTTGCAGTTCTTGGTTGGATAAATATATTATTCCCTTTAGTATGCGTAGTAAGAGCATTCGTAACAGATGGAATAAGAAGCGTTGCTTTATCTAAAGGTTTTACAGCTTTTGGGGCAAAAAGTATGCAATCAAGTAAAATTGGAAACTTTATTTGTGCTTCAAAATTTATGAGAATAAGCTATGCTGTTGCAAAAGTACTTGCATTTTTCCTATTAATCATAGTTAATACACCAGGCATGGAATTATGGAAATATACGGATTTATTACATGTAATTACCATGATATTTGCTTGGGCTGCAATTATATTTTGTGTTGTTAGAGCTATACCTGTTGTAGCAGAAAGCCCAAAATTATTTAATAAGGATTAATTAAAACAATGGCTAAATTGAATATAGTTTTATATGAGCCTGAAATTCCACAAAATACAGGCAACATTGCAAGGTTATGTGCTTGTACCGGAGCATCATTGTATCTTGTTGGCAAACTCGGTTTTTCATTGTCTAGCAAATACACAAAACGAGCTGGATTAGACTACTGGGATAGTGTTGATTTGCACAAAATTGATACTATGGAGGAATTGTTTGAAGCTAATAAAGGTGCTAATTTCTATTACCTGACAACTAAAACAGATAAATTATACACCGACATAAAATTTCAAGATGGAGATTTCATTGTATTTGGTCCAGAGACTAGGGGCTTGCCTGAAAAATATGTAAAAGACGAACATGCTCTTACTATTCCAATGAAAGAAGGTCAAAGAAGTTTAAATCTGTCAAACTCTGTAGCAATTGTTGCCTATGAGGTAATTAGACAAAATGGAATATAAATTACCAAACTTACCTGAACGAATAGAAAACTCAAACAAAGGAACTTATGGAAAAATCCTAAACGTATCAGGCTCTGAATATATGACAGGTGCAGCAATATTATCTAGTATTTCTGCATTGAAAGTTGGAGCGGGTTATGTAGAACTGGCAAGTCACCCTAACACCTTAAAAGCAGCATCATACATTGCTCCTGAAATAGTTCTTGCTCCGGTAGAAAAAATATCTCAATTAATACCACAATCTACAATACTTACAATAGGTTGTGGCCTTTCACAATCAGATGAAGCAGTAGATATATTTATAAATACAATAAAATTAGCAAAAAAACATAATATAAAAACAGTTATTGATGCTGATGGATTAAATATTTTATCAAAAAATCACATAGATATTCCAAAAGAATCAATATTAACGCCACATCCAAAGGAAGCTTCAAGACTTTTAGATACATCTTTAGAAAATGTGCTATCTAATATGGAACTTGCAGCAAAAGAAATTACTGATAAATATAATTGTATCACCGTGCTAAAATCACACAGAACAATTGTAACAAATCAAAATCATACAATTTATAAAAACACTTCAGGGAATAGCGCGCTTGCAAAAGCTGGGAGTGGAGACGTTCTTGCAGGCATGATTTCAGGTTTGCTGGCACAAAATATGGACACATTTGATGCAGCATGTCTTGGAGTTTATCTACATGGACTTTCTGGAGACATTGCAAAAAATGACCTGACTGCATATGGAGTCTTAGCCTCAGATACAATCAGGTACATTCCTTTAGCTATTAAAGAATATATTAACCAAAGAAGTTAATACTATTTTCAGGTACAATTTCTTCTTTTACATTTTTACTTGGCATTTGAACATTTTGTTTAGTTGCAATAAGAGATTTCATAGTTTTATTAGCACCAATTCTTCTTGGAGAAGTCGGTACTACACCATAATAAGCAGAATCAGGAATATAATTTCCAGATTTTGCAGCTGCTCTATTTTCTTTCATTAAATTTCTTGCAGCAAGTCTTATATTTTCCGCCAAATCTGCTTCAACCGCAGCTGCTTTTCTTTCCAAATATTTTGTAGCAGTTGTTTTTCCACCATTAAATGATAAATTGTTAATCATTACATACTCCTTTTGTTTTTTTACAATTGCACAAATACCCGTAAAAAATTTTATTTGCACAAATCTACCAATTTATTAACAAATATTAATAAATTCATAATACAAAAAGAAAAGGAATTAACAATTAACCATTTTTCCTAAAACAACTCTTTTTTCTGCACCTGTACAAGACGGCAAATTGCAAGGAATTCCATAATAATTGCAATATCCCAACAAAGCAAAGGCCATTACCTCTTTAAAATTATTTGAAATTCCATATGCTTCATGAGTTTTTAAATCAATATGTTTTGGCAAATAATGACGAAGATACTTCATTAAAGTAGGGTTATAAGCACCACCGCCGCCAACTACAACTTCCTTTACATCCATATCAGGATAAATAAACCTTTCATAAGAAGCAGCAATAGATTTAGCTGTCAAAGCAGTTACTGTAGCAATTATATCTTTTGGTTCCTTTGGTCCAAATTTCAAGGCATTTTCTATATATGCAGGAGAAAAATACTCTCTACCTGTTGTTTTTGGTGGATTTTTAAAATAGTAATCATCTTGCATAAGGCAATCCAACCAACTTACAGAAACTTTTCCTGAATCTGCAATTTTCCCATCTTTGTCATAAGGAAGATCATAATATTTTCTCATACAGTAATCTATCATAATATTACCCAATCCAGTATCAAAACCATAAGTAGGATAATCATTACTAATTACTGTAACATTTGATATTCCACCGATATTCTGTACTAGAATATTTCTCTTAAGAGGCTTAAACCACTTTTCATCAGCAAAACATACCAAAGGAGCACCTTCTCCCCCATATGCGATATCAGCTTCCCTAAAATTTGATATAGTTAAACAGCCTGTTTCTTTGGCAATAACTGAAGATTCTCCAATCTGCAAAGTACTTTTTAGAGAATATCCATCAATTTTTTTATCAAATGGATAATGATAAATAGTTTGTCCATGACTTGCTATAAAATCTGGTTTACCATGTTCTGAGATCAGTATATTACAAGCATCTGCAAAACATTTTCCAATAACAAAATTCATCTGACATACATCTTCAATTGATGCATTTCCAGAAAATAATTGAAAAATCTTAGCTTGAACATGCTCAGGATACTTATAGTTAATCCCCGAAATTAATTTAACAGACAAATCAGGATACACTTCACATAACCCAGCATCAATACTGTCACAAGAAGTTCCCGACATTAACCCAATAACTTTTTTAACACTTAATTCTTCAACCATAGAAATATAATATAAAAAAGCTTGCGAAATCGCAAGCCTATTTTTACGTTTACAACTATCTTTTCCCAAATTCTCCAACGTAATTCTCTATATAAAACTATCAATATAACTAAAAACTTTACAAATAATAATACAATATCCCTAATCTACTTCTTTGCAGTTGTAACCGTAAAATTAAAAATTCCAATTCTTTCTAATCGGACTGCTTATGCCATCACCTCTTTTTCTGATCTGTCCAATAAAGTTGTATCTAACTTCCCCACTGATAGCTGTTATTCTATTAGCTTTTCTCTTAACACGTATTTGTCTTTCGACTCTTCTAATGTAAAACTAAGTTAAAAGCTTGACAAGTAAAAAAAAATTAATTATTTTTTACAATCGACCATGCCCTTTGATACTCTAAAGAAAAATTCAAGTTCTTAAATCTTAATGAAGAAATTTTAATGAAATTACGTAAAAATTTCAAAAAATTTTCCTTGACATTAAAAATTCATAAAACGAGCATGCTTATTTAAAGGATATAAAAAAAAATGTTTTTATTGTAAAATAACTGAGATATATGAAAGAATATTTTAAAACTAATACAGTTACATATAATCTAATATCTTTTACAGGCTTCAAAGCTTTAATTTTGTTTACTCTTTTGATGGAATCACCAAAATCATATGAAGAAGTCTGTGATTTCTTTTTAAATCATCCACATTTAAAAGAAAAAATATCTATTGACACATTTAGAGTCTACATAACTTCACTAAAACGAGTTGGATGCGAAATAAAAAGGGAAAGAATAAATAAAGTTTCAAAATATTCAATAGTATCTCAACCATTTGAACTTTCACTATCTGAAGAACAAATCCAAAGTCTAATTAAAATATATAAGAACATAACTAAAAATATAGATATTAAAGACTTACTGCTATTAGAAAAATTTATAGAAAAAATATCCTCATACCTTAAAGAAGATAACCTAAAAAAAGCACTTGAAAATAATTCTATATTAAAAGGCTATAACAAAACAATAATAGAAGACTTAATTTCTTACTGCGACAATAAAGACCAAATCATTATGAGATACAATTCTCCAAATTCCGGAGAAAAAGACATTGAAATATTAACAGATAAATTAGAATTCAATAATAATAAACTTTATCTACACGGTACCGGATTTGAATATATGGAATACGGAACTTTCTTAGTTTCCCGTATTCTTGAAATTAAAGAAGTAAAAGAAGTTAGAACAATCCCAACAATTAAAAGTACAAAAATAGGATATAAAATTGAAAACTGTAATCTTGCACACATACAATTGGATTCAAATGAGAAAATAATACAAAAAACAAAAGATTATTCTATTGTAGAAATAACATCTACAAATGACTTTTTAACAAGACAAAAACTACTTTCATACGGACCTATGTGCAAAATACTTTACCCTGAAAGTTTTCAAAAAGATTTTATTTCACGATTAGAAAAAATGAAAGCGGGGTATTTTGATGCCTAGACTAAGTTCAAAATACAATGATTCCTGCATAAAAATGTTTGAATTTTTAAAATTACTTACCCAAGGTCCTGTAGATTTTAAAGATGTCATAGAAATATTTTCTGATGAAAAAACTGCAGGCAAATCAAACCCTCATGTTACTTTAAACAAATATCTTAATACATTAAAAATATTAGGACTAAAAATAAAAAAGAAACAAAACAAATATTATTTATTAAATTTTCCTTATAAAATTAGCCTTGATACAAATGACATAAAAAGTCTTTCTCTAATAAAACAAGCATCAGAACTACTACCAAAAGGAAAAACTAAAAAAAATATTGATTCTATAATAAAATCCATTGAAATAAGATTAAGTGAATCTACTCAAGCAATAGAAAAAACTATGTCCACAACAGAGAACATTGATTACTCTTTTATACATGACGAAATAAAAGATCAAATAAAACGTTGTGAACATTTCTGCCAAGAACATCAAAAGCTAGAAATTTTATACACTACAATAAAAGGTGAACAAGAAACCATAAAATGTTCTCCGATAGAGATTAAATACGAAAAAAGAAAGGTATGCCTAACTGTAAATGTGCAATCTCAAAGTAAAATTGTAGATATACCACTTGAGCAAATCCTTAAAATTAAACAACTTCCAAATGCGACAACTCAACAAATTGTTTCTACAACAATCGTATACAAACTTAAAAACAGACTTGCAAAAAATTATAAACTTAGAGCATGGGAACGTTCTGACGGACTAGACAGCAATGGAAATCTAATTGTAATTAACAAAAATGAAGACCAAGATCAATTACTTGCAAGACTTATGAGATATGGAGAAGAATGTACTATAGAATCTCCAAAGTTTTTCAAAGAAAAAATGCTTGAATTGATTAACCAAACTCTTGAAAATTACAAAAATTAACTTAAATAAATTTTAACAATAAAAGAAATTTTTAATCCACTATGCTACGATTATATAATGGATCAAAATACACAATACGTACCTCTACACTTACACAGTGAATTTTCATTACTTGATGGGGCAATAAAGCTAAAAGCTTTGTGTCAATTTGCCAAAGAAAATAACATGCCTGCGGTTGCAATTACAGACCACGGTGTTATGTATGGAGCAATGGATCTTTATCTTGAAGCTAAAAGTGCGGGAATAAAACCAATTATCGGGTGTGAATTTTATGTCCATAACGGAGACATTTCTGAAAGAGATCCTAACAACAATCCTCGTTATCACCTGATACTACTTGCAAAAGACAATACAGGCTATATGAACATGGTAAAACTAGCCTCTGATGCAGCATGCAAAGGTTTTTATATGAAGCCTCGTATAAACTTTGAAATGCTTGAAAAATACCATGAAGGCTTGATATGCTGCTCAGCTTGTCTTGGCGGAGAAGTATTGCAAAATTTACTAAAAAATGACTATGAAGGTGCTAAAAGTGTAGCTAAAAAATATAAAGATTTGTTTGGAGATGACTACTATATAGAACTTCAAGACCACGGGTTAGATGAACAAAAAAGAACCAACCCAGATCTAATAAAACTTGCGAAAGAACTAGATATAAAAATGGTCATCACAAATGACTCACACTACCTAAAAAAAGAAGATGCTGATTGGCATGATACATTGCTTTGTATGCAAACACAATCTTTAAAAAGTGAAGAGCACAGATTCCATTTTCCTAATAACGAATTTTACGTAAAAACCGTTTCAGAACTTAGAGATGCATTTAAATGGATGGATTCAGAAACGTTTGACGAATGCATAAAAAACACAGTAGATATAGCAGACAAATGTCATGTAACAGTAAAGTGGGAAGCTCCGCTACCTGATTTTAAAGTTCCTCCAAACCACACAAATGAATCATATTTGGAAGAACTTGTTATGCAAGGTCTAAAAAGAAAATACAAAGATAACATAACTCCTGAACTTAAAGAAAGAGTTCAGTATGAGCTTGGTATTATCGAAAAAATGGGATTTTCAGCATATTTCCTAATCACATGGGATTTTATCCATTTTGCTAAAACACACGATATTCCTGTAGGGCCAGGAAGAGGATCAGCTGCAGGTTCTGTAGTTGCATACGCACTTGATATTACAGATCTTGACCCAATACACCACCATCTATTATTTGAAAGATTCCTTAACCCAGAACGTTTCAGTATGCCCGATATTGATACCGACTTTTGTATCGAAAAACGTGGTGAAGTAATTGACTACGTAGTAGAAAAATACGGAGCAGATAAAGTTTGTCAGATTATTACATTCAATACCCTAGCACCTCGTAACGCATTCAAAAGCGTAGCTAGAGTATTTGGTATGGAATACGCAAAAAGTAATAAAACAGCTTCATTGATTTGCGAAGATACTATAGACAAATCAATGATTGAAGGTTCTGAACTAAAAGCTTTATATGATACTGATGAAGAAATTAAAAGAGTTATAGATACTGCAAGATGTGTAGAAGGTGTCAAATGTGGAATAGGTATGCACGCTGCAGGGGTAATCATTTCATATAAACCTCTTGACCAAATTGTGCCAGTTCAGCCTTCAAAAGACGGTATCATTATTACGCAATACCATAGAGAAATTCTAGAAAAAATGAAGTTACTTAAAATGGACTTCTTAGGATTGCGAAACCTTACAATGATTCATAAGACTTGTAAGCTGGTAAAAAAATGTCAAGGTATTGATGTAGATATCAACCATATACCACTAGATGATAAACCAACTTTTGACATGCTCGTAAAAGGAGAAACAGTCGGAGTATTCCAACTTGAATCTCAAGGTATGACAAATTTGGTCAAAAAGCTTAAGCCTGACGTTTTTGAAGATTTAGGAGCTTTAGTTGCTCTTTTCAGACCGGGACCTCTAGGATCAGGCATGGTAGATGACTTCGTAGAAAGGAAACACGGACGTCAAGCAATCACATATGCTCACCCAAGACTAGAACCAATCTTAAAAGATACATACGGTACAATGGTATACCAAGAACAAATCATGCAAATCTTCCAAGTTATGGCTGATTACTCTCTTGGTCAAGCTGACCAAGTTCGCCGTATGATGGGACACAAAGACCCTGAAGCAATGGCTGCCCAAAAAGATAAACTTATCGAAGGCTCAGCTAAATATGGCATGAAAGCAGAGGATGCAACTAAATTATTTGAACAAATTCAAAACTTCGCAGCATACTGTTTTAACAGAGCACACTCTTCAGCATATGCATTCGTAGCTTACCAGACTGCATATTTAAAATGCCATTATCCTGTTGAATATTTATCTGCACTACTATCAAGTGTTGCAGGAGATCAGGATAAAACACAAGCATATATTGAAGAAGCATTGAAATATGGAATAAAAGTACTTCCTCCAGATATCAATAAGTCATTCTTAGAATATGCACCAGATGGAAAAAATATTCGTTTTGGACTTGCATCAATTAAACAAGTTGGAGAAGGTGTAATTGATGAAATTATAAAGGAAAGAGAAGAAAACGGAGAATTCAAGTCTATATATGACTATATCAAACGTGTTGATACAAAATGTTCAAATAAAAAAACACTTGAAGGCCTAATTAAAGCAGGAGCTTTTGCATCAATAGAAAAAAGCCGAAAACAGCTGATGGATAACATTGAATATATAACAGCAACTGCATCAAAAGAATCAAAAGCAAAGGAATCCGGTCAAGGTAGTTTATTTGACATGCTAGGTGATACATCTGCTATAGAAGAAGCAAAATTTCAACTTTCAGGTACAGATGAAGAATATGATGCAAGAACTATCCAAAATTTTGAGAAAGAATTTCTTGGATTTTACGTAACAAGCCACCCGCTATCCACAATAAGGGATAAATTACCATTCCTTATGACACATAAAATTACTGAAATAGCAGAACTTCCAAACGATAAAATAGTTACAATATGTGGACTTATTACAACAACCAGACAAATACCAACAAAAAAAGATCCAACAAAATTCATACGTTTTGTAACTATTGAAGACTTATCAGGAAGAATAGATGTAATTGCATTCAATAGCAAAATTGCAGAATATGGAGATTATCTACAAAATGAACAAAGGGTAATTGTCTCTGGCAAAGTTAATAGACGCAGTGATGACGAACCTCCTGTATTATTAGTAGAAACAGTAAAGACTGTTGATAACTCAAATATCTTCACTATAACTTTAAAAGATGAGTTTAAATTTGAAGAAATAGTTCTTTTAAAGAATTTACTATGTGAGCATGCAGGCTCAGATCCTGTGACTTTTAAAATAAAAGATTTAGATGGAGAAGTAAAAGTCCTTACATCATCTCTATTCTGGGTAAGCACATCAAATGAACTTATTAATAGATTAAATAAAGCATTTTCTGAGAGAATTGATATAGATGTTCGTTCAATGGACAGCACTACCAAACAAGAAGAAGCTGCCGCATGCTAAGTATCAACTTCCAAATAATAAACAAAAATGCTAAAATTATATTTATTGATAATAAATCCTACAATAAATTTTATAGTGTAATGATGAAAAGACACTATTAGAAAGAAAAAACAAATATTAGTAATAAAATAAAAAAATTTTTCTTTAAATAGAAAAAAAATGCTTGCAAAAAAAAAATGTTCATGTAATAATAAAAAGGTACCCAATGCGGGGGTAATTCAGTGGTAGAATGCCTCCTTGCCAAGGAGGATGTCGCGAGTTCGAGCCTCGTCTCCCGCTCCA
>CALVFT010000001.1 GCA_944326915.1 Candidatus Gastranaerophilales bacterium | reverse complement strand
CAATGGGTTACGTGCCAGAATGCCTGCAGAGTTTGTTTCATTTTACTTTTGTACATATCGAAAATTACCATATCAAACTTATAGCCCATTGATTTTAAAGTTTTTTGAGCCATTTTTGTGTAATTCCCTAACCTGCATGAACCTGGTGCTTGGAACATCATTAACGTATTCGCACCTTTTTCTAATGCCATTATGTAATTTGCCAGATTTAGTTTGTAAGGCAAACAAATCCCTTCAATACTGTTTCTTACACCGATTTCTAATGCTTCATTGCTATTTGGCGGCGGTATTACAATATTTGCACCTAAAGATAAGAGCAAAGCTTTTAATGGAATATCAATTCTTCCCATTCTAGGCCAGGCAATTATCCTATCTTTTGCTGGAATTGTATTTTCCATCTTTTGTTTTTCTAACTTTTCCGCAGTATTCATAAAGATTATACTAGCACAAAATTATTTAAGAATAATTGGATTTGAAAAAATCCAAGGTTGACTGTTTAAATAAACTTCTACTCGATATTTCGTTTTTTCTTGAATTGGGAATTTTAAGTTGTCATTAATTTCTGAATGGATTGGAGTTCCGTTTTGAATAATTTTTATTTGTGCTTTGGTTGAAAGTTTTACGACAATTAATTTATTCTCAATATAAATTAATGGAATATCTTTTTTTATATGACGATTAATCATTATATTATTTCCGTTTTTTATAGATGAAAGGATTAAATTTTTTTGTTCTTCAAAATCTTCAGGAGGTTTATTTTTAAGCGGGATAATATTTGTCAATGTCTTAAAACAATCTTTGTATGGAAATATTTTTATAGGGATAATGTATTTTGAAATTTTCAGGGCATGGGCATCGACTCCTGCAATTGCAGGGATTATATGCTCGGAATTTTTATTTAATTCATCCCACCATTTTAGAGTTTCTTTTTGTGGACCTTGGATTAATTTATGCCTAAAAAAGTATGAATAAGCTATTTTGAAAATATTTGACTCGTCATAATCATCTGCCCAGTCAGAAAACCAATTCCAAATTTCTATTCCATCTGGAATAACAGATTTATCTGTCCATTTGATTGGGTGTGCTTTATTTTTTCTGTTATCAGACTCATCAGGATGAGCCGCAAATCCAAAACCACCTTGAGCTCTTACTTCATCTACAAATTTTTGAGTATCATAACTCGGATTAATTAAATTTTTTGTCCCTAAAGCAATATAATGATTAGATGTACAAGGAGAAATTTCTTCTCCTTTTATTACACATACTCCGTTATAAAACCCTTCTTCTATATCAAAATTATTATGATCAGTAATGATAATCCAATTCAATCCAGCCCTCTTGGCTGCTTTGGAAATTGAATTTACATCTCCTGTACCGTCAGATAATTTTGTATGAATATGGACTGCACCTAAATAGCTAAAAAATTGTTTTTCCATTGATTATTTAATAGAGTTTGTAAGAATTTTTTCTTTTTTAATTTCCACAATATTTTGATTTTGAATATACTCTTTTGAATTTTCAGATCTTTTAGTAAGAATATTTCTTTTCTTTCTCAAAAGCATATCTATAAAAGCTTCTAAACGAGTAATAAAGCCTGCTTCTCCAGTATGCTCATCAATCGTTAAATGAATTAGAGGCATTCCTGCTTCTTTGCAATGATATGCAATTTCATCTACCATTAATGAATCAGGCCCGCATCCAAAAGCAGAAAGTGCAATAATACCGTCAACATTTTCTTTTAATAAATAATAAGCGGCAGTTCCTGTCAATTCAAGCTCATTAGCCCAATATTGAACTTCTCCAATACTATCAATTGCGTTTAAAGAATCTTCTCTTGAAACATTTACTGATGTGTAGACTTTTACATCCATTTTTTCTAGTTTTTTAATTAAATTTAAAGAAATTCTATCATCAAAAAGATTATATCCATGAGCCATAATCGCAACAGATAAAGGTTTTACAATATCAACTGTTTTCTTGATAAATTTGCCATTTATTGCATTATCAAGTGCTTCAGTATAACTTATACCTGATTTAGTCATTTCAATAAATGAGTCATAAACTCGCCAACCATTATCAATTGCTTTTTTAATCTCTTGTTTGTCCGTAATTCCAAGTGCATTTGCTGCTTGGATACAAAAATCTTTAAAATCAATATTTTCTGTTTTGTCTAATGTTGGTTCAATCATTGTAAATGGTTTATCGATTACATTCCTGATAATTTCAGGTAAACCTCTTATTTTACTGCAATTATTAATTTTATAGCCTGTTGATTGAATTGAAGGTATAAATATAGCTTCGCAGCCTTTATTTATAAGATTTATAACATGGCCTGTGAATACTTTTATTGGCAAGCATGTATCAGATACTACATATTTTGTCCCTTCATTTATGGTTTTTGATGTTGTTTTATCTGATAAAACTATTTCAATCCCTAATGATGTGAAAAATCCATGATAAAAAGGGTAGTTGTTATAATAAGAAATTGCTCTTGGAATACCGATTTTTGTAAATTTTTTGTTCATATTGTTTTTGTTTAATTAATTATTTCAAGATGAGTATACAACAATTATGTTGAATAAATCAAATTTTAAGTTTTAATTGTTTTTTTTGTTACAAAAAAATTAAATGTTTGAAATAATTAAAAATCAATGTTTATATACTCATTTCAGATAGTAATTTTTCAATTTCTTGTAATAATTCTCCATTTTTATCTTTACCAAGCAATACCTTTGCCTCTTTTAATTCCTTTATAGCTTCATTTGGGTTTGATTTTTTTATAATCTTAGTAATTTGTATTTTTATTGCACTAAGCATAATTTGATAATTTTCAATAGGCTTCATTTCACTTGTTACGGTTTGAAATCTATTTTGAACCTTCTGATAATTTTTTGAAATATCATTTAATGCTCTTTTTTCTTCATATAAAACTTTCAACAATTTTTCACTTTGCGGTTCAGCTACAGAGTAAATTCTTCTTAAATTTTCACATCTTGCCATTATATGTACAGGGTCATTAAATCTTTTTGCAATGGCCAAACCATTTATTGCAAAACGTTCTACCAACGCAGGATTGTTACTATTAGCTTTAATCAAAAAACTATATATTATACCAGCCAAACTATCTTTTCCCAAAGAAACAAGTCTTTCAGCAAATGCTACAAACTTGTTATTCATTTTATTTGTTTCATTAGAATCGGTATATTTATTTAAAAAACACTTTAGTTCACCTGAAAAAGAATTAGCATCTACGTCATTATTGTTAGATACAATTTTTGTAACTTTTTTTTCAAATAAATCAAAAGCATTTTTAGAGTTTTTAATTTCTTTTTCATCAAAAAATAACTTTTGTACTTTTACCTTCTTGCTTTTTGCATTAGTTTTTATAGGATTTATAATATTTTCTTTATTTAATTTTATTTTCATTAGTTCCTCATTGGTACGAATACAAAAACATGAAAAATTTTTTTTTGCTATCAACTCTTAAAATATACTCATGACAAAGTAGCAAAAAATATTTTTCACAGATTTTTGTCTGTAATAAATATTAAAAAAGGAGTATAAAATGGAAACTATTTTAGGTGGATGCAAGTACGAAAATATTAGAAACAATGCATATTGGAATAATGCAAATCTAGATACTAGGTTTAGCCCTGACATTTCTGATTGTGATCAAGCAATTAATCATTTAGTTGACTGCAAAAATAAACCAACTGTAGCCTTACTAGCAAGAAAAAAATACCGAACCAACAATTATCCTGATTTTTTCAAAAGAAATTTATGTGACCTATATGAATCTTCAACAGCAGTCCAAAAAGCAGATATTAATTACAGAGAAACTTTCAATAAGCTTTATCCAAAAACAGGAAAAGCAAGAAAGCTTTTGATTAATGATGAAAGTATTGTACTAACTTACGTAAAACCAATACAAAAAACACTCAAAAGAACTTTAATAAAAATAGCTAGCAAATTTTAAAAACCATTTTATGTGTTTAAACATCGTAGATAATTGTAGCTTTTAAGCTTTTTAAAATAACTGTATAGTTATAGTATATAATGTTGCCTTAATACTAATTTTTAAATTTGTTTTTGGGCTAATATTTTAATTTGACGACATTATGTTCTTTTTCTTATAAGATTTTTGATAAAATTTTTGTTATATAATATGACTATGAGTTGGATATATTTGTTAATAGCTGCTATATTTGAAGTTGGCTGGCCTTTTGGATTAAAAATGGCTTCTTTAGGGAATTACAAATTTTTATGGATAATTGTTGCAATCATTGCAATGACACTAAGTGGTGTTTTCTTGTTTCTTGCTCAAAAAACTATTCCTGTTGGGACTGCTTATGCAGTGTGGACTGGAATTGGAGCTGCATGTACTTTTTTGATAGGAGTATTAGTATTTAATGATTCTCTTAGTTTAATGAGAGCATTAGGTGTTATTTTTATCGTATCTGGGGTCATTTTGTTAAAAATTGCACATTAGAATAGACAATAAATTTATATTTCACTAACAATTTAGTTTATTGTTCAAGTTGTTTTAATATTTTTATTACTTTTGGATTTTCAACCTTATAACATATTTGATTTGCATGACGGTGACCTGAAATTACATTCGCATTTTTTAAAATAGATAAGTGCTGTGAAACTGTCGGTTGAGGAATCTGCAAACATTCACACATTTTACTCACATTGCATTCTGGCAGTAACATCAAATTATATGCAATAGTCAATCTTGTCGGATGAGCTAGTGCTTTAAAAATTGCAGTATATTCATCTATATTTACATTTTGTTCTTTCATATTATAAGAATATTACAATATGCGAATATTGTCAAATAACCTATTGACGAATGGTAAATAATCTGATAATATAAATATATGAATATGCGAATATGCTAAAATTGAAAGAGGGTTTAATGAAAGTAATCATAATAGGCGGCGGAGCATGTGGAGCAAGCTGCGCAACAAGATTAAGAAGATTAGATGAAAATTGTGAAATTACTATTTTGGAACGCACCAATGAGGTTTCAATAGCAAATTGCGGACTTCCTTATTATTGTTCAGATGTAATTGCGGATAGAGAAAAAATTCTTGTATCAAATCCAGAACGTTTTAAAAATATGTTTAATATTGATGTTCAATTGAACTGCGAAGTTGTTGAAATTAATAGAGATGAAAAATATGTGCTTACTCATAATAATGAAAAATATTATTATGACAAATTAGTTTTAGCTCAAGGTGCAAATCCTATAATACCGAACTTAGAGGGGATTGATAATAAAAACATTTTCACTGTCAGAACATTAGCTGATGCTGATAAAATAAAGGATTACATTGCTAAAAATGATGTTAAAAATGCAGTGGTTATTGGTGGAGGCTTTATCGGAGTTGAAATGGCTGAAAATCTCGCTCACCTTGGAATTGACACAAAACTTGTTGAGTTATCAGATCAAATTTTAGCTCCTGTTGACTATGAAGTTGCATGTTTTGCTCAGAATGAGATGAGAGCGAATGGTGTGGAATTAATTTTGTCATATGGGGTTAAAAGTTTTAGCGAAAATGAAGTCGAATTAACATCTGGCAGAAAAATTTCTTCTGATATCGTAATTTTATCAATCGGAGTAAGACCTGAAATATCTTTAGCTCAGAATGCCGGATTAGAAGTAAATCGAGGAATTAAAGTAAATGATTATATGCAGACATCCGATCCTGATATTTTTGCAGGTGGTGACAGTGTTGAAGTCAAAAGCTTTGTGACTGAGGAAGATGTACTTATTCCATTGGCAGGACCTGCAAACAGACAAGGAAGGATTATTGCAGATAATATTTACGGGATAAATTCTTCATATAAAAAATCTCAGGGAACATCTGTTTTGAAAGTTTTTGATTATACAGTAGCTGCTGTAGGTTATAATGAAAAACTTTTAAAAAGGGAGGGAATTCCTTATTGGAAAATTCTGATTTTTGGAAATTCTCATGCTGGTTATTATCCTGATGCAACATCTACTTTTTACAAGTTGTTATTCAATAACGAGGGGAAAATTCTTGGTGCACAGGCAGTAGGACAAGAAGGTGTCGAAAAAAGGATTGATGTAATATCTTCTGTAATGCGAAATGGTGGTAATGTTCAAGATTTATTAGATAGTGAATTATGCTATGCTCCGCCTTATTCATCTGCAAAAGATCCTGTGAATATTTTAGGAATGTGTGCTGATAACGTTTTAAGAGGTTTTGTAAAACCTGCTTATTACGAAGATATTGAATGCTCTTTTGTTGTTGATGTAAGAATTCCTGAAAGTTATAATACAAAAACTATTGACGGAGCTGTAAATATTCCGCTTGCTCAATTAAGAGAAAGAACAGGAGAAATCCCGACTGATAAGAAAGTTATTTTAGTCTGTGATTCTGGGTACACAAGTTACCTTGCATCAAGAATTTTAATCCCAAAAGGATTTAATAACGTGTATTCATTGATGGCAGGCATGAAGCTTTATAAAGAAATACAAAGAGATAAAGAGAGCAAAGTTACAAAAAAGATTAGTACACAGGCTCTTGTAAAATCAAGTGAAAATGTTTTGAAAGTTGATGCTTGCGGATTATCTTGTCCTGGACCGATTATGAAATTAGCAGAAAATATTTCAAATATTCAAGAAGGCGAAGTTTTAGAAATCTCATCAACAGACAAAGGGTTTTACGCAGATGTTGAGGCTTGGTGTAACTCTACAAATAACACTTTGCTTAATTTAGATAACAAAGATAAAAAAATTGTAGCAACAATTCAAAAAGGTCAAACACTTGCGCAAAACCAAAATATTCAAATCCCAGCCAAAAACGGTCAAACAATAGTCGTTTTTTCAAACGACTTGGACAAAGCTCTAGCTGCATTCATTATCGCGAATGGTGCAAAAGCTAGCGGACATGATGTTACATTATTTTTTACCTTTTGGGGACTAAATATCTTGAGAAAAGATAATGTAACTGTCAAAAAATCATTAATAGATAAGATGTTTGGATTTATGATGCCAAAAGGTGCGGATAAATTAACTCTTTCTAAGATGAATATGGGGGGAGTAGGCTCTAAGATGATGAAATGGGTTATGAAAAATAAAAACATTTCAACTCTAAAAGAACTAATGACTCAAGCTCAAGCTAATGGGGTTAAATTTATTGCCTGTCAGATGAGCATGGATGTAATGGGAATCCAAAAAGAAGAACTTATTGATGGTGTAGAAATCGCAGGCGTTGCGAAATATATAGCCGAAAGCAGTAATGCAAATTCTAATTTATTTATATAAAATGGTTAAAAAAAAGGAGAAAAATTATGAAATCAATTACCACTTTTGACTTGCAGTATGCACACAGATTCTATGGCTTCAAAGGCGAAGCACAGTATTTACATGGACACACAGGAGTTTTAACTATTGAAGTTGAAGATAGCGTTAATATGGGGGTAAATATGGTATTCCCTTGTAACGAAATTCAAAAAACAGCTTGGGAAGTTCTTAAGAATTTTGACCATGCAACAATTTTAAGAGAAGATGATCCTCTTTTACCTGCTATTTTAGAGGTTTATGAAAAGCAAGGAATTAAAAACGGGGCTCCACAAAATACAATGAAAGGTGAAGCTTTTAAAACAGAACTTGCAACAGCTTACCCTGATTGCAGACTTGTTGTTACAAAAGAGACAATGACAGTAGAAGGAATGATTAAAATTGTCTATGATTTATTAAAAGATAAATTGAATATTTCAAAAATCACATTCACAAGTGGTGTTAATGCAGCTAGTGAAGAATACACAGTAAATAAAACTCTAGATCGCTGCCCATTATGCGGAATATCACTAAACACAGATGGTGTCTGCCCTAAATGTGGTTACAGAAAAAATTAGAAATAGCAAAAAGACTTTAGTTAATTAACTAAAGTCTTTTTTTCTTACAATATTTATATTTTTATTTTGTCTCAGCTAAGGTATTTGTTTTGACATCTTTGTATGCTTCAATACATTTTGAAAGCTGATCCGGACAGCTTGTTTGTTTTGCTCCACAACATATTCCATTTAGTTTTTGAGAAATTTCATCAACATTATGCCCGATAATCAAATGACAAATTCCCTGTAAATTACCGTTGCATCCGCCAAAAAATTTAGCATCCTGAATAATATCATCTTTTACTTTTAAAAACATTTGCTGACAACAAACACCTTCTGGAATAAACAATATGTTGTCTTCTCCATTTATATTTTTTACTTCTATATTTTTCATTTTTCTATTCCTTTATACTTCACTATACCTACTCAATTTGTATAAACGATTATATATCATTCCTACAAATTTTACTCAAATCTTCTACTCCAAACTATTATAAATCAAAATACATGTTACAAAAATTAAAATTTATTATATTTTTTAACTCCAAATAGCAAAAAAAATATTTACGCTATTTATTAACACACATATAGAAACAAAAAGGAGAAATCATGCATATTTCAAGAATTGCAGCACAAAATTTTACTACCCCACATTATCAATTACAACAAGTAAAAAAACAGGATGTACAACAAAACCAATATCCTCAAGTAAGAAATTTTGCAAAAGTTCCAAGCAATTTCAACTACAATGCAAATATTCACTTCGGTGAATTTATTGATCCGAACAGAACAGTAACTAACATTGGCTATGAAGAATACATGGCAATGACACCTACAACAAAAAGAAGAAATAGAAAAATATACCAAACTTTTGATAAGCAAGTAGATAAACAAGAACTTGTTGATAAGAAAATGGACTATTTACCATTAAAAAGTGAAGCCACAATGGATGAATTTATTAAAACATCAAAAATTTATACAAAATACAAAGATCAACCAATAATTTGTCTTGGTCGTAGTCCAAAATGGTTTTTAAATGCTGCTCTTTGGATGAAAGACGGTATTGATGATTATAAATTTGTTGCATTTTCAAAAAATTGGTATAGACCTGATTCAAATCTTGGCATAAGAAGATTAGACAGCATAGCTCCTACAGAAAAAGAAGAAATTGCATATAGAAAATACTTGAAACGAATTAAAGCAGATCCTCAAACAATTGTAGATACTATGGAAAAAACAGGTAAAAAAACTGTTATTACCGACTATATTTGTTCAGGCAAAGGCTGCACATCATTCTTAGAAGTTTTATCAAAATATGCAGATGATTTAGGAATATTAGATAAGTTTGCAAAATCAATCCAAATAGTTGGCATAGGTTCTTTAGACTATATGGAAGAATTAGACCCTTATGCAGAATACATTCCAACTCCACAAGTTTACATGCCTGAAAAATTAAGACCTTATGCAAAAGATATTAAACAAGAATTTTATAACATGGACTACAATATGTTCCGTGAAATGCTTATTAACCAAAATACAAACGAATGCAGATCTACATATTACCCTCATGAAACTTGGACAATATACCAACCTGATAAATTTAAAACAGGACTTATTCATGATATGAAAAAAGTAAAAGAAAAAGTAAAAGCATTAAAAGGAAATAAAAGTAGTATGTCAGCATTCACACCAGCAATGGGTGATTTCAGAAACCTATTAAACTTCAGAATTCTTGATGCTTTATATCAAAGAGGTTTACTAAAAGCAGTACACAAATCTAAAATCTAGTTTTTAGTAATATTACTTAAAGAAATGTTGAGGTTATAGCTAATCAAGACTATAATAATTCATGCGCTGAAAGAAAAGAAAGGATTTTAAATAATGGTTTTAGAAGCTACATTTCCGCAGTTAGAACGAGCAATCAATCCAACACATGATATCAAATTGTTTGCAGGACGTTCAAATACTAAACTTGCTCAGGAAATTGCTGATTATCTTGGAACATCAATAGGTCCTATGGTAATTAAAAACTTTGCAGATGGAGAAATTTATGTTCAAGTAAAGGAAAGCGTAAGAGGTGATGATGTATTTATCATTCAACCTTTGTGCAATCCTGTGAACGAAAATTTAATGGAACTTCTAATAATTATTGATGCTTTCAAACGAGCTAGTGCAAAAACAATAACAGCAGTAATACCATATTATGGTTATGCAAGACAAGATAGAAAAACTTCAGGACGTGAAGCAATTACAGCTAAGCTTGTTGCAGATTTATTGACAACAGCTGGAGCTGATAGAGTTCTTGCAATGGATTTACATACAGGCCAAATACAAGGATTTTTCAATATTCTTGTTGACCATATTTTCGCAACATCAATTTTAGTTAACTACATTAAAGGGTTAAACATGAATCCTGATGATATGGTTGCAGTAAGCCCTGATACAGGTGGAGTTCAAAGAACAAGACACTTTGCAAAATCAATAGGTTGTCCATTGGCAATCATAGACAAACGTAGAGATAAACATAATGAAGCAATTGCAAGCCATGTAATTGGAGAAGTAAAAGATAAAGTATGTGTTATGTTTGATGATATTATCGATACAGCAGGTACTATTTGTGAAGCATCAAAACTCTTAAAAAGAGAAGGAGCAAAAGAAGTTTATGTCTGTGCAGTACACCCTGTATTTTCAGGCCCAGCATTAGAAAGACTTGCTAATGCTCCAATCAAAGAATGCATTGTAACAAATACAATTCCACTTGATATGGAAAAAATGCCTTCAAATGTAAAACAATTATCAGTTGCCCCTCTACTAGGAGCAGCAATAGCAAGAATTCATGATGATGAATCAGTAAGTTCATTGTTTGGATTTGAAAAAGAAATGCAAGTGCAATAAATAGACAAATAAAAAAAAAATACATAATAAAACCTTTAGATGCCATTGAAAATATTCGATGGCATTTTTTCTACATCATTTGGAGGATATTTAGCCATTTTTCATAAAGATAAAAATATCTTTTCCGTATATAAAATTATTAGATATGAAAAACTTATAGTTTTTCATACCTCCTCCCCAAGTCTGGTAGCCGTTCTTCTAGAAGAATGGCTTTTTTTTATATTAAAAATTTGTACTACAAAAAGAAAACTCCCGTTTTAATAAAACGGGAGAAGGAATGAAAGTATAAGTCAATAAATTGACTTATCTTTTTAGTATGAAATTTATTTTTTAGCCTCAAGAGCTTTTAAACGAACTTCTATTTGTTTATTTTGCTTAATTATGTATTTATTTTGTTCTTGCAATATTTTTACTTGATTTGTCAATTCAGTAATTTTAGCATCAAGCTCTTTTACTGCATTAATAATTGCATAGAACATATCTTCCATACGGATTCGTAAAAATCCATCGTCACCCTTCGTAACTGCATCAGGGAAGATTTTTTGTAAATCCTGAGCAATTACACCTACATGAGGAGTCTTTTCTTTATCTTTTTTGAATGTATAATTAAATACTTTTAACTGACGAATTTTCTCTAGACCTGATTTATTTTCAGTTCCAACATACTTTAAGCGTCGATCTGAACTAAGGACAGGATAACCTAGAGGTCCTACAGTACGCCATTTAGCAGTTGACTCAATTGAACTTGATCCGAAAGTATGTGTAGCAGCAGAATCTATATAACTCCAAATATATCTTTTATCTTCAGGCAGTATTCCTCCTCGTTCCATCCAAGCAAAAATTGGACCATGGACAACTAAACCACCATTAATTACAACAGCTGATCCACTTTTCCCATCTTGAGCCCATTTATCCTCAACGTTATGAATCTCTAATACTGCATCACCATCATTGTATTTTGATTTGCTTCCTATATAAATTCGTTCCTGATCGTCAGTTGCTTCCGCAGAACGCATATCTTTTGGACCTGAGTTAGCCCCAATACAAATTTTATTAGCTCCAACAGCACCTCTACAAGCATATCTACCTACTGCTACAGAATATAATCCTTTTGTTAAAGCTCCACTACCAATTGCAACTGAATCTTCTGCCTTTGCATAACTTCCATCTCCTATTGCAATTGATCTTGCTCCTTCTGCAGTAGTTCGCTGACTTGGAACACCCGGAACAGAAGCAGTACTACCCATAGCTATTGCACTACCACTCATTGCTCTTGTTTGATAACCAATTGCAATTGAATGAGTGCTCGTTGCATCTGCATCATATCCTACAATTATCATACCAGTACCAGAAGAAGCAATACCTGCATTACTTCCAATTACAACATTATAACTATTATTATCTACTGATGCAGAAAATGCATTATGACCAATAGCAACATTTTCTACTCCATTAGTATTTTTATGCATTGCATGATAACCTATACTAACATTATCAGAACCATTACTATTATAAAGAGATTCTTCACCTATCGCAATTGAACTTGACGCAGTCTTAGCATTATACATTGTATTTAAACCAATTGCAACGTTAGAATTAGCATTATTGTTATACAAAGCACTTTTACCTATCGCAATATTATTATGAGCAGTTGTATTACTGAACAAAGCATCTGCACCCACTGCAATATTTGAACTTCCAGTCGTATTGGCCTGCATTGAATAACTACCTAATGCTGTATTATGTGTTGCAGTTGTATTATTTTGTAATGAACCAGCTCCATAAGATGAATTATAAGAACCTATTGTATTATGTCTTAACGAATCTAGACCAGATGCTACATTATATGAACCCTCTGTATTAGATTCCATTGCTTTATAACCTACTGCTATATTTTTTTCACCAGTCGTATTATTAAATAATGAATCTGCACCTATAGCTGCATTTGAGTTTCCAGTCGTATTAGCTTGCAACGCATAAGCGCCTACTGCGGTATTATGAGTAGCGGTCGAACTATTTTGCAAGGTTCCTGAACCTATAGCAGTATTAAAACCTCCTGAAGTATTTGATTCTAAAGAACTTTGACCAACTGCTGTGTTATTGGCCCCTGATGTATTTTCTTGCAAAGATTCATGACCAATAGCTACATTGTCACTTGAGGAATTTGTGCCTGAGACATATGCATCTCTTCCTATAACTGTATTTCTAGCACCATTTATAGAACCATTACCTAAGGTCAAATTTGTATCTTCTAAATTCAATTGACCTAACATTGTACCATCTTTTTTAAACAATATATGATGCGATCCAGCAGGTGCATTTATAACCAAACGACTTTGGGGATCTGTATCTGATACTTGACGTTGGCCTATCATTGCGGTCTGGTTATTGCCCATACCATAAAATATGTCGGAATTATTACTTGCCCACTGCCATGGACTTGATAAATCTACTTTACTACGAGTAGTCATTACCGGTGCAAATGCTGCCATCACTATACTTAATATTAGCATTACAACCATCATCTCTGCTAGGGTAAATGCTTTACTGACAGAGTTACAAAAAATCGATTTAGAGCTTAAATATTTGCCCCCCCCCCCATTAACATATCTTTACAATCGTAGTTCATACTCAACTCCTTTTTATTCCTTTGTTTTTAGTATAACATATATGTCTGATTTTTTAAAGTACTTGATTAAAATTTATTTTGATTAACGTATTTTTGTATAAATTTATCTTTTTCAGCTTTTGACTTTAAACCATTCATACGTCGAATCTTACCTGTCACAAAAAAATCTTTGAAAGCTCGATCATGTAAGCCTGCAATCGACCATAATATACCGATATAACCATTTGGACTTATGCCATCATAAGCATATTTATCATTCAAATAATTTGCGATATCAAGAGCTTCTTGGGCTGTTTTAGTCCATCTTAAAATTTGTTTAGCCCAATACATACGCAAATATCCATGAATTTTCCCAGTATTTAGCAATTGTATTTGACAAGCATTCCATAGATCATCATGAGTCATAGCTTTTTCAAGAATTTCTTTTGAATAAATATATTCTCTTAAATCTTTTTCATGATTTTTTAAAGATTTTTTCGCCCATTCAGGTGCCGAATTAAGACTTTTATAATTTGGATTATACAAACAAAAATTATCTGCCAACTCAGCTCTTACAATCAATTCTTCCAAAAACTCTTCTTTTATATCAGCTAAAACTTGTGATTTTATAACCTCAATAGCAACCCTTTGCGGTGAAATAAATCCAAAATTTAAGTATGGAGAAAGATTTGAAGTAACATCAAGATTTGGATTATTTTTATTTTCTTTATAGAATTCAAGTTTTGTTGTTATAAATTTTTCGAGTAAATAATACGCATTATTTTTTCTAAATTCTAATTGCGGCATCTCTGTAAGGTAATAGTTTATTAAATTATAAATTTTTCTTCTAAAAGTAAACGCATTATACTCCTGTTTTGGAGAAGCAATTCTTGCAGGAACAATATTATGAGAATCAATTTCATAAATTTTTCCACCATAGTTTTCAAAAACAGTAAAATTTTCTAAAGGATTAAAATCAATAACAAGTGTCTTTTTTTTGCTCTTTTTTAAAAAAGTCTTTAAATTACAATCTAATATCTCAAAATTTATTTTAGAAAGAGCATAATTTTCTTTTAATACTGAAAGATTTTCTTCATAAAAAGTCTGCTTTGGACCATAATCAAAATCCCTTTTAAGATGTACAACAGAAAAATTTTTAGTTTTTTCTTTTAAAAAATTTATTGCGAAATTATCCTCCACGCGCAAATCTCTTGAAGTTAGATAAACCAACTCATTTGTATCAAGTAAACCTTCGTTTACACAAAATATACGAGATACCTCAACAGAATTTTCTATTTTTAACGGTTCAGATACAAAAGATAAAAGCTGACCTTTTTTACCATTATTTTTCATAAATGATATAATAAATCAGCTTTTAATAAATTTTATTCACAAACTTACTAGTATTTGTTATAGTGAACTTTTGACATATCTGATCTATCTACAAATTTATTTTCATCTACTCCATAGCCAAGTGCAATTACAGAAAAAGGCACAATATTTTCAGGCAAATCAAAATATTCCCTACAAGCTTTAATTCTATCTTCATCAGGATAAAATCCCATCCAGCAACCTCCAAGTCCTTCTTCAGCTATTTGCAACAAGATATTTTGAGTACAAGCACTCAAATCTTGTTGAATCCATCTTTGCATATTTGTGTCTATTTTACCAAGAACAATAATCGTTACCGGAGCTTTAGCAACCATGCCGGCATAAGGACTCATCTTAGATACAGCTTGCTTTATTTCATCATCTGTAATAACCAAAAACTCCCAAGGCTGACCATTATGTGCAGATGGTGCTTGCATACCAGCTTTTAATATTTTATCCAGTTTCTCCTGTTCAACAGGTTTGTCAGTAAATCTTCTTATCGAACGTCTTGTAAAAATACTATTCAACATAACAAAACTCCCTTAAATTTTTCTACGTAAGAATTATATTATTTAATTAAAAAAAATCAATTTTTAAATTTCTAAATACTTGAATTAATGAATAATATTATTTAAAAACTTTAACGATTATACAAATTCAATAAAAAATGTTATAATCCTTCTACAAGGAAGTTTTTAAGAGAGTTAGGGATGAAAAAACTATTAATTATATTAGTTATACATACAATACTGGCCCCAACCTGCTTAGCTATTGATGTACCTCAAAAAATTACAATACAAGAAGCAGTAAATTTAGCAGTAGAAAATAATATTGACTACAAAGCCGAAAAACTCAATGTAGACATAGCAAAAAACAAAATCAAAGAAGCTAATCAGCTACAAAACCCTGATTTTAACGTTTTTTATAACCTTGGCAAAGCAGGATCAGGCAATCCACAACAACTAGGGCTTTCTGAAACAATAGAAATTGCAAAACGAGGACCAAGAAAAAAACTCGCTAAATCAAATTTAGAACTAACAAAATACAACACAGACTATTTCAAATTTGATTTAAAAATGGATGTAAGAGAAGCATACATCAACCTTGTAGCTGCAAAATCAATACTTCATAGCCTTGAGCAACAACAAAAATTACTTGAAGAACTCTTAGCAATTGCAAAAAAACGTGTATCTGCAGGTGCTGCACCAGAAATTGACGTTATACAAGCAGAAATAGCACTTAATCAAATGATTACTCAAGTAAATACTGCAAAAGTTAATGTCAAAAGTGCCACATTTGAATTTAATAAAGTAATTAACCCTAAAAATCAAACAGATACTCAATTTGACACTGCAGATGAACTGTTTAATGACAAAGAAAATTTCCTTCAACTACTTACCCCTCAGCCCAAAGAAGAATTGCCTTCTTTTGACACAATTTCAGAAAACTCTCTTAAAAATAGGTTTGATATAAAAATTGCGAAGCAACAAATTGACATTGCGCAAAAAAATCTCGTAACCGTTACCCGTAAAAGAATTCCTGATCTTGCAATATTAGGAGGATATGGATACCAAAGCAGGGGTATGAGTGATGACGGAAGATTTCAAAGTGGCGGATACATTGGCGGAAGCTTAGTCAATATCCCTCTATTATACACATATAGACCTGAAATTAAAAATGCAAAACTTGAAATTGAAAAAGCAGAACTAAATTATGAATCCGTTCAAAACAAAGCTATAAAGGATCTTAATAGTGCCTATGAAAAATTTGTCACCGCAAAACTTAATCTAAATTATTATAATGACAAACTACTCAAAGAAAGTGAGGAGATGATTAAAATCTCAAAACTGAGCTATCAAGCAGGAAAATCAAATCTCACTTCACTCATTGTTATGGAACAATCATATAAATCAATTATAGTAGGTTACACATATGCTTTAGCAGAATATTACAATTGCTGGATTGATTTTTTAAGAGAAGTAAATGCAGAGGAGTTTAACGTAGAAAATGAAAGTATTTAATCAAATCTTAAAAACATCAATAAAATACAAATACATTTCAGCAACTATTGCATTTATTCTTATTTTAACAGGGTTATTTTGTCTAAAAAATCTTGATATAGAAGCCTATCCAGACTTTACAAGTCCAATGGTACAGGTAATTACCCAAATGCCAGGTAAATCAGCAGAAGAAGTTGAAAGACTAGCGACCATACCACTTGAAAAAAATCTAAACGGTATCCCTAACGAAAAAAAACTATATTCAAGTTCACTATTCGGGCTTTCTGTAATCAAAGTAGTTTTTGAAGACGGTCTGCCGTCATCACTTATACGACAACAAGTACTTGAAAGAATATATCAAACAGATCTTCCGGATGGAGTAAAACCAGTCTTAGGTCCTGATGCTTCTGCAATCGGTGAAATATATCGATATACACTAGAAAGTGATTATTACAACCCTATGACACTAAAAGCCATTGAAGACTGGCAAATGGAAAAAGCTTTCAAACAAGTTCCAGGCATAATAGAGGTTAATAGTTTCGGCGGTCCTATAAAAACTTATAAAGTAATACTAAACCATGAAAAAATACGCTTTTATAACCTTGATGTTGGTGAAATATTTGACGCTATAAAAACTTCAAATTCTACAGGTGGCGGACACTACATATCAAACAATGACCAAGCATATATCATAAGAGGATTAGGACTTTATTCTGATATAACAAGCATCGAAAATACAGTAATAACAACCATAAATGGAATTCCTATTCGCGTAAAAGATGTCGGACAAGTCATCATTGAACCAGCCGTACGTATCGGACAAGTTGGAAAAAATAAAGATAATGATGTTATCGAAGGTATTGTTTTGATGCGTAAGGGCGAAAACCCAACAAAAACAATAAAAAATCTTAATGACAGACTGGCTGATATCAAATCTCAACTACCAAAAGGAATACATCTTGTACCTTTTTACCAAAGAAGTGATTTAATACACAACACAATGCATACAATTTCGCACAATGTTATTTGTGGAATCGTATTTGTAATCATTGTACTATTCGCTTTTATTTTAAATTTAAGAATTACCCTAATTGCATCACTTGTAATACCGCTTGCTCTCAGTTTTGCATTCTTGCTATTTCGAATATTCGATATTCCTGCAAATTTACTCAGTATGGGAGCAGTAGATTTTGGAATTCTTGTCGATGGTGCAGTAATACTAATGGAAAATATTTTCAGATGCCTATCAAATTATAAAGGACAAATTACCCAAAAGAAAAAAGAAGCAATAATATACAAAGCGGTAAAAGAAGTCGGAAGTGTGATAATATTCTCAACAATAATTATACTTTGTTGTTTCTTGCCAATATTTGCTTTTGACGGAGTAGCAGGAAAACTATTCCATCCTCTTGCATTTACTATGGGATTTTCTTTAATAGGTGCAGTCTTGGCATCTGTATTCTTACTACCTGCTTTTTCTGCTATTTATATGCCAAATAAAAAAATAGAAGAAAAAGAAAACAAGGTATTAGAAAAAATTACAAACCTTTATAAAAAAACTCTCAAAATAGTTTTTGAACATCCAAAAAAATTCTTAGCAAGTGTATGTGTGATGTTTTTTGTAGCACTTAGCTTATTTTTCTGTATCGGTTCAGAATTTTTGCCAAACCTAGATGAAGGAAATATCTGGTTACGTGTAACAGTGCTACCAAGAAGTACCACAATTGACCACTCAGTAGATGTTGCAAGACAAGTAAGAGAAATTTTGCTTGAATATCCTGAAGTAAAAAATGTAATTTCACATATTGGTTCTGCAGATGACGGCACTGATCCAAACCTTTTGTCAAATATAGAAAATATGGTGGACATAAAACTGGCAAAAGAATGGCGTTGGAAATTCCATAAAAATAAACAAAAACTTGTTGAAGATATGTCATCAAAATTATCCCAAATTCCAGGAATTACAACATATTTTACACAATACATACAAGATAATGTAGAAGAAGCTGTATCAGGCTCAAAAGGTCAAGTAGTCGTAAAAATATACGGCTCAGATTTATACAAACTACAAGAACTACAAGACCAAACAATTGCACTACTATCCAATGTAAAAGGTGTAGTAGATTTGTCCTATGACCAAATTATCGGTCAACCTCAATACCAAATAAAAATTGACAGAGTAAAAGCTGCACGCTACGGACTAAGAAGTGATGATGTTCAAAAGGTTGTAGAAATTGCAATCGGTGGTAAAAACGCAACACAAGTACTTGAAAATGAAAAACGTTTCAATGTATTTCTACGTCTTGAACAACAAGATAGAAACAGTTACAGAAAAATTCAAAATATAATCGTAAAAACACCTGAAGGAATATCTGTTCCACTAAGTAATGTCACAGATATAACAAGTGACAATGGAGCTATGATTATTACAAGAAGTGAAAACTCAAGAATAGCAATAGTTAGATTTAATATCCGCGGCAGAGATTTAGGCTCAACAGTAAAAGAAGCTCAAAAAGTCTTAAACAAAAACTTAGACCTGCCTGATGAATATCGAATTAAATGGGCCGGTCAATCAGAAAGTCAAAGAAATGCAAATACAAGACTTGCAATAATATTGCCTATCACTCTTATGCTAATAGGAGTAATTTTACATTTTAACTACAAAAATTGGAAACACGTACTTATTGCAATGTCATCAATCATAGTAACTTTATCAGGTTGTATATTTGCCCTATTTATTACACAAACCTATTTTTCTATTTCAGCTGGAGTCGGTTTTATAGCAGCAATTGGGGTATCAATCCAAAATGGTGTAATAATGCTTTCTTCAATCATAAAACAGCAAAAAATTCACAAAAACAATATTGAAGCCATTATAAAAGGAGCAGTACAAAAATTGAGACCTGTCCTTACAGCATCACTTGTTGCAATCTTAGGACTTTTGCCTGCTGCACTCTCAAACGGAATAGGTGCCCAAAGTCAAAAACCTTTTGCAATAGCAATCATTGGAGGGCTATTAGTTGGAACATCTTTTACTATATTTCTAATCCCTCTACTATGCAAAATTTCTGATATAATTTCTTTACACACAAATTATAAACCTCAATCAAGAGTAAACACGGAGATAATAAATGAAAAATCTTAAATTACTTATAATCTTATTAACATCTTTATGTCTGTGCGGATGTTCATTACACAAAGAACAAACAGAAAAAACATCACACAAGACAATAACACTTTCTGATGCACAAGAAAAAAATGCAGACATAAAAACAGAACCAATCCAAGAAATGGATTTGGAAATGGAAATAACTATTCCTGCTCAATTCAAAGCAAGAAATCAATCAATAGAAAGAGTCTATTCACCAATTGACGGCAAAATTACAGATGTCTACGTAGAACCTGGTTCTATAATGAAAATTGGCCAACCAATTGTACAGATAAAATCTGACGAAATCAGTCAAATTCAACTGGAATTTCTTGAAAAAATTCTTGAAATTGATGCCAATATTAATGAAATGAAAGCACAATATGATTTATCTCTAGCTAACTTCAACAGAGAAAGTTCATTATATAAACAAAAAGTTTCATCACGTGCAGAATATGAAATTGCAAATGCACAATTTTTAAAAGACAAAGCTAACCTAAATGCACTAAAAACAAAAAGAAATGCATTAATTCAAGTTTATCAACAAAGACTTGCAGTCTATGGCGGAGCATCAAATACAATCGATACAGTACTAAAAACAAAAAAAATATACCCGTTTATAACCCTTAGAGCAAATAAAAACGGTATAGTCCTCGAAAGAAAAATTAATCCAGGTGAAGTTGTAGAAAAGGACAGAGAACTCTTTAATTTAGCAGATCTTTCAACTATCTGGCTAGTCGGTTACGCATTTGAAAAAGATTCACCATCACTTCATGTAGGAGAACAAGTAAGAGGAACTCTTGAAGAATCTAAAGGAAAAACAATAAAAGGAGAACTCTCATATGTATCTCCAATCCTCGATAACACGACAAAAACTCTTGAAGTAAGAGCAGATATTCCAAACCCTCATCTTGCAATAAAACCTAATATGTATGCAGAAATGTATGTTAATACGGGCAAAGTACACGTTCTTGCAATACCTAATGATGCAGTAGAACAATATGGCGATTACTCTTTTGCCTATGTAAAAACAAAACCTAATACATACGAAGAAAGAAAAGTTCAAACCGGCAAGAAAAATGATAAATACACAGAAATTATATCAGGCATTGAACCAGGAGAAGAAGTTGTCACAAAAGGTTCTTTCTCACTACTTGGAGAAAGTATAAAATTGCAAGAAGAAGAATAAAAAAGTCTAATTACTTCTTAAAAAACCACTTGCTGCAACTATGGAAGATACTCGTAAAATGAGTATCCATTCCGCCGTCTTTTAACAAACCAAGATAGTCACAATATTTTTTGATTAATTTTGTTAATTTTTTATCAAGAGATAATTCATCCTTATATCCTTGATAGTAACCTTCAACAAAAACACCTTTGTCTTTTGCGACTCTTTGAAAATGTTGAATCATTTCTAATACAGCAGCCTTGTATCTGCTTGAAGATTTCAAGTCATCTTTCATATTAGGATAAGCTGGATGAGCCAAACCTAATTTTACAGTTTTGTCATCTTTTAATACTTCAACAATTTCTTCAAGAGTTGTATATCTTGCATGCATAACCGTACGGCTTGCTTCACTTAAACTTTTTATATAACTACCAAAAACTTCTTCATGGGGATCAACACACATTGCAAGTATATGTGTAGTTCTTGGGCGTCTTAATTGAAAACCTTTTATTTCAGGAGTTTTAGCAGATATTTCAACACCTAAAACAACTTTAATATTTTTATATTTTTGTGGATTTTTATATATCAAATCCAAAGCTTCTTTTGAACCTTCTAATGTATTATGATCAGTAATCGCAATATAAAAAGGTTCATTTATTCCAAGTTTTTGATTTCTTTCATCAGCATATCTAACAGCTTGATCAAGAATTTCTGATATTGTCAAATGGCCATCTGAGTGAGTAGAATGAATATGTAAGTTTGCACCATATTTGCCTGATTCAACATTTCTCATATCGTGAGAATCAATATCACCCAATCGTGAAGCAGGTCTCACTCCAGGTCTATAAAAATCTTCATCTGAATTATGAGCGTTCAAAAACTTTTCAAATTCATGAGGTCCTGCAATCGAATTTAATCTATATAAGTTTTTTGGATTTTCCCCCATATTGATAAGCATTGCCTTTTTGTAAGCAACATCTTGTGGAAATTGTGCAATTTGTTTATTAAGAGAATTTTTCTCTCTTTTTTTTACTTTAACAGAATGTATAAAAACATCCTGTTCTGTTTTTTTCTCAACAGGAGGCTTTCCACAAAAACTTATAACTTGTGTCGAAAATTGATTATATGAATTTTTTAAATTAACAATCGGGGTAATACTCAACATTTATAAAACCTTCCGTGAGAAAATTATATTACGTGATATATTTTTTACAACAAAATATTTATAAATATGAATATTTATTTACAAACTATTACATCTGTAATAACTATAAAATATTAATTTTGTGATTTTTATATTATACTATTCATTAGCTGAAAATATAGATAGGAAAACATATATGATAACTACAAATAAACTTACTGTAAGATTTGGATCACAAACATTATTTGAAAATGTATCGATCAAATTTGCCCCTGGAAATTGCTATGGAGTAATTGGAGCTAATGGTGCAGGAAAATCAACATTATTAAAAGTTTTATCAGGTGATATTGAACCAACTTCAGGAGAGGTTCATATTGGTAAGGGTGACAGAATCGCTGTATTAAAACAAAACCATTTTGAATTTGACGAATATCGAGTAATTGATACAGTTATAATGGGACACAAAAAACTATATGACATAATGACAGAACGTGATGCATTGTATGCAAAACCTGACTTCAATGACGAAGATGGAATAAAAGCTGCACACTTAGAAGAACAATTTGCAGAACTTGATGGATGGCAAGCTGAATCTATGGCAGCATCATTGTTAAGTGAATTAGGTATTCCTGATGCATTACATTATGAGCAAATGAAAAATTTAGCTGGTAGTGAAAAGGTTCGAGTCCTATTAGCTCAAGCACTATTTGGCAATCCTGATATTTTATTGCTTGATGAACCTACAAACCACCTTGACTTGAATACAATAGCTTGGCTTGAGGAATTTTTAATAGACTTTCCAAATCTTGTTATTGTAGTTTCTCACGACAGAAAATTTCTTGATAATGTATGTACCCATATAGCAGATATTGATTACAAAAACATTCAGCTTTATACAGGTAACTACACATTCTGGTCACAAGCAAGTCAATTAATACAAAAACAAAAAGAAGAACAAAACAAAAAAACAGAAGAAAAAATGGAAGAATTAAAAGCTTTCATTGCAAGATTTAGTGCAAATGCTTCTAAAGCAAAACAAGCTACATCTAGAAAAAATATGTTAGATAAACTTTCATTAGAAGAAATAAAACCATCATCGCGTCAATATCCAAGAATAAGATTTACATACAACAAAATTCCAGGAAAAGACGTTCTTACAATAAAAAATCTTACAAAATCAGTAGATGGTGAACTTTTAATGAAAAACTTCTCACTTGACGTTACTCAGGGAGAAAAAATTGCATTTATTGCTAAAGATCCTCAAATAATTACATCTTTATTTGAAATGATAGAAGGTAATATGCAACCAGACAGTGGCGAAATTACATGGGGTGTCACTGCAACCCATTCATATTTCCCTATGGACAACAATTTTTATTTTGAAAACGACAAGACAATCATGCAATGGCTTGCACAATATTCACTTGACCAACATGTAAACTATTTGAGAGGATATCTTGGCAGAATGCTATTTTCAGGAGAAGATGCAGACAAAAAAGTAAATGTCCTATCAGGTGGTGAAAAAGTAAGATGTATTCTTGCAAAAATGATGATAGCAGAAGCAAATGTTATGATTTTTGACGAACCAACAAACCATTTGGATTTGGAATCAATTACTGCACTAAACAATGCAATGATTGATTATCCTGGTACAATTTTGTTTACATCACAAGATTATCAACTAATCCAGACAGTTGCAGACAGAATTGTTGAAATTTCTCCAAACGGATACATCAACATGCGTAACAAGTATGACGAATATCTGAAAAATCCAACCGTAATTAAACGACGTTCAGAAATTTACAGAGAATTAGTAAAAAAATAATCAATATTTTTCTTTAAAATCGTCAACATGAGCAAAATATGTTCCGTCATTCAAGAAAATATAATCAGGTGAATCCTGCTTGTCTAAACCTAAAATTCGCTTAAGAGCAAGGCACATCAGAAAGGGTACACCCAAAACACAAGCAATTGCACCTAAAGTTCCAGCCTCATTTTTTATTGATTGGCTAATTTTAGACATGCCTGTAAAATTTGTATTATCTTTTCTTATTTGATTTTGATATTTCATATTCGTATAACTCGGATTATACGAGGGTAAAGCATTTATTCTCATAATTATCTCCGAATTAATTATCAGAAATTTTATAAAATTTAGCATTATCTAAATAGCTATATTTAACGGTTATCTAAATTATTTTAAGGATATCCAAATAAAAAAGATATGTTATTATATTCAAAATAACACAGGGAAAAGCAAATATGGATTACAAAATAGAAAACGATCAAGAAAGAGAATATTTTAACCAAAATTTTGATGTTATGACAGAACTTCTACAACGCATAAGAAATTCTCTCATATCTGGAAAACCAATAAAAACAAACGACTTAAATCTTCAAGGAATCCTTGATTACAAACCATCCACCACTATCTTATATATTTCTCTTTTTCAAGAAGGACAAGATTTTATAAAATACGGCAGTGTAAGAAAAGAATTAAATGCCGCACTAAATAGAGATATCGAAAAACTAAGAGAGCACAAAAGATTTTCTCAATTTGAAGTAGAAAATACAGATAAATGCCGTATAATGATTGAATTTTCTACCCATAGATTACAGACAACACTAAGACGTCTTCAACAATCAGAATTTAATGAAGACCGTTTTGAAATAGGTATAAATGGCCTAGAACTAAAAAAAGACGGAGTTTCTTATTACTATATGCCAACTGACGGTTTTACCCTAAGTCACTTAGGTCTAAAACAGGCACTTAATGGAGTAATAAGAAAAACTTCTATCGGCAAAATGACAAATAAAATTCCTGAACGTATTGCAATATTAAAAGAAACCCCTGGATGTGAATATTTTCTTCTAAAAAGCCATGCTTTTATTACATACAAAAATGAAGCAATACCACTATATCGTGGAAACATTCTATATCCGGAATTCAGTTATGATATACTACTTGACCAATTTATCAATAGCTGCGATTGGTTAGTTGAAAATATGTATGATGACGGAAGATTTCTATATTACTATGACTGCAAAGAAGACAATTTTGTAGACCATGAACACCCTACACGTAAAAAAGATAATTTATACTACAATGATTTAAGGCATTGTGGTGGAATTATAACTCTCTTACACGCTTATAATCTTACAAAAAATGAAAAATACCTGCACGCAGCTAAAAAAGCAATTGACTACTGTGTATCAATTACACAAAAGCATGAATTTGAGAAAAAACCAGCTTATTATTCATTCCTCAACAACAAAGCAAAACTTGGCGGTACAGGACTTTTTGCGGTTTCAATGATGAAATACCGCATAACAACAGGTGATACAAGTTATGACGATTATATCGAAGGCTATATAAATCATATTTTAAGTAGAATGACAAAAAGCGGAGAACTACTTGGATATTACATCCATCCGCAATACAACAACGGCAAACCTTTATTGAAAGTTAATGACAAAGACAGAAAGGAAATGTTCTCATTCTACTACCCAGGAGAAGCTCTTTTAGGTCTTGCTCTTTTCTGCAATCATTATGATAAAAATAAAAAATTTGTAGATGACGTAAGAAAACGTGCAAGAAAAGCACTTAATTGGATTGTAGATGAACGTCCAAAATATTATAAAGAACTTTTCACCGCACTCCCTTCTGATGCTTGGTTAATGCAAGCTATCGAAGAATGGTGCGAAGATGAAAGTTTCAGGAAAGAAAATTTAATTAATTTTGTATTCCAAGATGCTAATATACTAATGGAAAAAATGTATTCCCAAAATGATACTCCATACATTGATTATGATGGCGGATATTTTTATGAACACGGAGATCATTATTTCCCTGACGGAGCGCGCTCTGAAGGACTGATTGCATCATACTATCTTGCGAAGAAACTCGGCAAAGAAGAGCTTGCTACAAAAATTTTATCAGCCTGCAAACGAGCAGCCAAAAGCCAATTTTCATTATACGTGAATGACAAAAACAATTATGCACACAAAAACCCTCAACGCTCACGACGAACAATCAGGTTTAAAGCAACTCGTCAATGGGTAAGAGTAGATTCAATCCAACACGTAGCTTGTTTCTTTATCAGGCTTTATAAAACGGAGAATTAATATGATTAAAAAAATTTGTATTTTGACTCTACTAACCCTCACAATGCAAAACGCTTTTGCAGAAACAATAATTACAGGTGGTATAGATTATAATGTAACCCGTGCGAGAAATGAGCTAACAAGTCCAAATCAAAATACTATTGATAAAAAATATATTAAAACTCATGCATACGATTACAAACATAGAACAAATCTCAATTGTCTTCTCAAAGGAGAAGTCAATCAAAAAGATAGAATACTTGCAATGTTTTCGGATTATACATATGCAATAATGTATTTTGAAGACCAATTACATGTCTATTACTACAAAAATGATGGCAGTCTTTTATATGTTGAAGAAAAAACTTCTACACAATATCCCTATAAAACATACAAATACGACACATCAGGCAATCTTGTGAATATGAGTCTTCGTACATCAAAAGAAGAAACTTTCATTTTTTCTCCTAACGGAAAATTAATCGCTCACTGGGTAGGCAAAAATGGTTATGATGAAAAAGGTAACATCATAATGACAAGAGAGTATGCGGAATAAATCTTAAAAATTTTATCGAATAAAATTCCAAAAATATCTTTTTATTTTTTGTACCAATGACAATTTTTTAAAATCTTTCTTTTGTACAGAAACTATTTCAAAATTTTCAGGTTGCGTCGTACGTTTGTATTTTATATCAGGGTTTCCGAACAACATAACATAAGATGCCTTATATCCCTCAGGTATTTCCAAATATTCACACAACTCCGGAAAAAACTGTAAACAAACTTCTGCAAAACCACACCATAAAGTACCTATCCCCAGACTATTTGCATACAATTCAAGATAACTTAATGCAATAATAGGATCAATATTAGCACAAGGAGCAGTTATTGGAACTGATACAACAACCATATGTGGTGCTCCTCGAAAAATTACATCCTCTCCGTTCAAAAATGCATCTTTATATTTTGAAAACTTATTCATAATCCCTTTGACAGGTGTTTTTGTTAAAACTTTGATTAATTTTGTATTGACATAATCACGGAAATCATTCATCACCTCAATATCATCAATAAAAGAAAAATGTAGTTTATGAAAATTACACCCTGTAGGTGTCCAGTTCAACATATTTTTTATTTTATCAATTTTTTCTTTAGAAACATTTTCCTGTCTATAACTTCTTGTACTTCGTCTTGATTTAACTAAATTCAAAATTTCATCAGAATTGTAACTGTCAAAAACTAACTCAGAATTTTCTGGCTTTTTATCCAAAACAGATAAAGCCCCTACAGGACACACTGCAAGACAATGCTGACATTCAAGACATCTTTGTGCTCCTTCTTCAGTCATAATAGGTGTCTTATTTACATCTAATTCAATACAACCTGCTGTGCAATCCTTAACACAAAGACCACAATGAATACATTTTTGCTTATCTATTATAAAACTCTTTTTTTCCATATATAATCTCCTATTTCATACTATCATTATAGTAAAAATATTAAATTATGTAAATTTTTTAAAAATTAAAAAATTTTAAGAAAACATTATTAATTTTTTTTTAAAAAAGCAATTCTTTTATATAAAATTAATCTTTATTAAAAAATCCAAAACTGTTTTTACATATTTAATACTACATTTGTAGTAAATTAATCAAAAGAGTGATTTTTTTCTTCCCAAAGCGGGGTTGACGAAAATCAAAACATGATTTATTGTAGATTTTACAATTTATATTAAACAGGGATACATAAGAAGGTTAATGAATTTTATGGAACTAAAACGAGTGCATATTAAATCTATGCAAATTTCAGGGCTCTGGATTTTTGCAAAGCACCGTTTTATTTGAATTTACTATATTATAATACGTCAATATTTATTCCACACACCTGTAAATTCAAATAAATTTACAGGTTACTTTTTATTATCTACAAGGAAAGGAGACAAACTAGCATGAAAATTACACCTGTACAAGCTTACAAGACAAATCCTCAAGCATTTATCTCTCAACACAAAGCACAACAATCTAATGTTATGCCACAACACCCTATCAATTCACAAAAACCAGCACTTACACTTGTGGATACAAACTATAACCAACTTTTAATCAACAAAAAAACAACTAATTTTACCGGAATAAATAAAACATCATTACAACTGGTAAAACAAATTCCTTTAGAGGATAGACTTGCTTCTATGTTCGAAGTATTTCGTCGTGGAGATTTAATTATGACGGGTAAAAATTTACAAGAAGCTAAAAAGGCAATATCTAATTCAATAGATATGATTACCCACGTTATCAAAAGAGCATATTTCATAGAAGATGATAATATTTCAGGCACATTAGGATTTGTTAAGAATTTTGCCGATGACATAGAAGTAATAAATCCTAATAAATTTGATATAGATATATTATCTAACGGCAAAAAAGAAACTCTTAAATCAGAAGATATTGCATATGTATTACCTAATGATATTTTGCAATTTGGAGAAACTTTACTACCAATAAAAGATAAACCTAAAACTAATTTAAGTGCATTTAGAAAAAATTTCGCAAGAGCTTTTGACTTCACACAAGAAGTAACTCCTGAAATTGAAAAAATTAACAAGAAAAATATTTCATCACTTGGTGTTGAAGTTAGAAAGAAAGCAAATCCTGTAACATTCAAAGATGTAGGAGGACAAGACAAACTTATTGATGAATTGAAAAAAAGTATCATCTATCCTATGAAATATCCAAAGGGATTTGAAAATATTGATGTAAACCATGGTTTTATTTTATACGGACCTCCGGGAACTGGTAAAACACATATAGCTAGAGCTCTTGCTAATGAAGCTAATGCTAATTTCTTTGGACTAAACGGGCTTGAACTTGAATCAAAATGGGTAGGAGAATCTGAGTCAAATTGGAGAAATTTATTTGAATCTGCGAAAGAAAATCAACCAAGTATTATTTTCATTGATGAATTTGATGCAGTTGCAAGAAGCAGAGAGAATAGTTCAAATGAATACGGAAATAAGGTTGTAGATCAAATTCTTACTTTAATGTCAGATATTGATAATGAAGGCAGTGAAGTCTATGTAATAGCAGCTACAAATAATTTCAAATCTCTTGACTCTGCAATCACACGTTCAGGAAGATTTGGAAAACACTTAGAAGTAGGACTTCCTAATCTTGACGGTTTGAAAAAAATCTTTGATATCCATGCAAAAAACAAGCCACTTGATCCAAAAGTTAACAAAGACGAAATAGCAAAACGTTTATTTGACTTAAAAGCTAGCGGAGCTGATGTTAAATATATCGTCAATGAAGCACATTCTCTTGGATATCAACGTGCAGGAATTTTTGAAAAAATGGAAAACAATACATTAAAAGACAGTGATATTGATAACTTCACAATACTTCCTGAAGACATTGACAAAGCAATAAAAGCATTTTCTGACAGTAAGCAAGCAAATACAAGAAAACCTATTGGTTATACTAAATAAAAATAAAAAAAGCGTATTTTTGAAATACGCTTTTTTAATATCTTAACGGAATTTTTGAACGGTTAACTTTTTTATTACCATAACCAAAATTTGCAAGCATTCTACAAGTACTTGTATAGAATATATTTTCTTCCAAAGTCGGTCCGATATTAACAGAATCGACAGTTTTTTTAAGGAATTTATACTCGATATATGGAATAAATAGACCATTCTTTTCACAAATTTTTGTCTGTTTTGTATAATTAGAACCATAATTATTTATAAAAATAATCCTATATTCTTTTTCATCTTTAAAATATGGATTTTTAAAAAACAAGCTTATTATGCTCAAAATATTAATCAATTCAATATATGTATCAGTCAATTTTTCTGAACTTTTTTTAAGAGATGAATTTACATATTTTTCGTACTGCTTATTCCATTTTTCAAAAATCAATTTCAAAACAGTAATCTGCTTATCTTGATTGTAAATTATGTTCCCATAGACAGAATTAAAACCAATTTTTTCCATATCGGCAATCAAATCACGTTTACAAAAGCCGATGTTATATCCTGTATAATTTTGACCTTTTGAATAGTTATTCCATAGCGTTAAATTATCACTATCTGTTGAAAAAGATATCGTATAATATTCAAATTTATTATCAAAATCATCTGTACCACTGATGATTTTAGTATATTTATTATGAAAATATTCCTTTATCTTGCTAAATAAATTTTCATTCAGCCCTTGTATATCCTCTAACAAATTTAATATCAATTTATAGGAATATGTTACTTCTTCTTTGTCATTCAAATACAAAGCATTAGAAAATCTTATCGTTCCTGATTCTAGTATGCCCAAAAGTTTTTCAGGTTTTGTATAATGGTATAGAACACTATTTTCACCATCATCAAGAATTTTCTTTACTCGTGGAATTTTTTTTAAAAGACTATCGTAATCTATCATCAAAATAACTTCCTAAAATAAACGCTATATCTCTTCTTTATTATAACATATTTTGAGTCAGATATCAGTATTAAAAATAATCTCTTTCAGATGTTCCTATTTGATTTAGAATATCCATGACAGATTTATCCATTTCATCTTGAGATTTAACGACTTTGGTTTTCAAGTTTGAATTGATATAAGTTCTTTTCATACCATCACGCATTTCAAAAACTTCACTTAAATATTTTGGCAATGAAGAAAGTTGTGGAAATTTTTCTGCTGCTTCTTGTCTAGAAATATACTTTATTTTCACCTTATTATGAATAACAGGTTTTCCATCAGGAGCTGTCTCTATAATTCTTGAATTTTGTGGATCTATATTCACAATAACAGTTTTGCCATCTTTTTCCATTTTTACTGAATAGTATGTAAATTCTACATATTTTGGAGACTTAACTCTAGAGATAGTAAGTTTTGTTCCATCATCACTATTCAAATGAATTCTGCCGGAGAATATTTGACCTGTTTTCATTTTTTCATGAATCAAATGCGGACTACGTTTTTCAACAGGAGTGTCAAATAAATCATTTAAAGATTTAGTTAGTTTGGTTAGGTTTAAATTTATAAAATCTTCGTGTACAGATTTTGATACTACAGATTTTACGATATTACTTAACTTATTTACTTGCTCAACAACCTTTTTTATGACAGGAACATTTTTTTTCACTCTTTTGGGTTTATTAGAGGTCTTTGTTTTTGATGAGTGTTTTATTTTGGAAATTCTTTTTTCTTTTGATGGCTTTATATCCACTGCTTTTGATTTTTTTTCAGGTAATTGTACAACTTTTTCTTGCAGTTTTTGTTTGGACTCTTGTACTCTCTCATGCTTTATAAAGCTTTCAAAATTTTTAAATTCTTGTTGTAAATACTGACAATAGTCAATTATTCCTGACTGTTTAATTTCATCATCATTTAAAACTTTTAAATTATATGATTGTAATGTTCTCGGTTTATCCAAATCTTTTAGTTCTGCAACTTTACCATCTCCAAAAGTCACAAATCCTTTTTTTAAACTCATATCCTTTCCATAGACAAAAACCTTAAATTTTCTATCATCATTTGCACTGTTCAGAGGACAAAAAATTAATGTATTACCATCTTTTGGAATATTTCTAAATATCAAACCTTTTACACGCATATCTTCTTCTGTATAATTTAAGTATTTTTTCTTTAACTGAAACATACCGTTACCTTGATATTTGTATAAAAGTTTTTCTAAAGATTGATTTGCAGAATATGTATCATCAACCAAAGACTTAATACCAACAGAATTTTTTACAGCAGCCAATTGTTGAATAAAATCAAATATTTCTTGTTTAGAAGCTCCCTTTTTAAATTTTTGTGCAACTTGCTTATAGTATTCAGAATATAGTGCTAAATCAGACATTGCAGTATCCATTTTATCTAATATAGTCTGAAATAAAGTGGTACTTACAAAAGAGTCCTCTGTTCTAGTTTTATTATTATTGATACTATGCTGAATATTACCACTTTGCTCAATCATAAATCTTTCCAACAACTGACTATCTTTATCATATATATTAAAAGATAAAGCTTGAGTTTTAGAATGAATATATCTGATAATATTGATACCTCTTTCATCAGATAACATATCCTTGAACAGAAATCCTTTAATTCGAGATTTACCCATTATTCCTGGATATAACTCTTTAAAATTAGTTGCAGTAACAGAAGGATAGGTACGAAATTTTTCAAATACTTTATTATAATTATCTAAAATATTTTTCAAAACCTTTTGTTGTGATTCTTTTAATGTAAATGTATTGACCAAGGGTAATTTTTTACTGCCAAAATTTACTGAATATAAAGCTGCAGCATTATTTTTTTTAAGTTTTGGGGTATTTGTATTATTTATGTAAGTATTTAAAATTTTCATCGCAAGTGATATAAGATATCAACATAAAAATTTTTGCTAGATTTTTTTATATTATTTACAAAAAATGGAGCGTAGGGGATTCGAACCCCTGACCCCGACACTGCCAGTGTCGTGCGCTACCAACTGCGCTAACGCCCCTTAAGATATTAGATAAAGTTTAACATAAAATTTTTAGAAAAATTAAAAAATAATTAAATTTATACTATTTTATCAAATTTGAATGAATAATATAATTGGTGTTAATACACCTCTTGCAAGGTTTAATCCAGTGTATGATTATATCGATTGCAAGGAGTAGCTAAAGCAAAGTAGCAGTATAACTGTATCTTATAGTGGTAGAAATTAAATAATTACTTTTTTAGACTCTCATAGATAGAGTCTATTTTTTGTTGAAAAGTAATAGAAAGGACTTGGAATGGAACATTTAAACAAATTACTAAAAAACGTAGAAAAAGAATCAACTATTTTCAAAAATCCTGATTTGAATTTCATTTTAGGGCTCACAAACACACAGACTAAAGATTTAAAAAAATTCGCAATTCAAAATGAATTAATTTATGAAGAAAAAAAAGAATTCTTTTTAACCCAAAAAGGAAAAGAATACATTGCTCAAAACCCAATAAAATCTTGGTGCAGCCCAGAGTTTCCAAAACGACCAGAAATAAATCTAGAATATCTTAAACTTGAAAAAATGCCACCAATTTTAACCAAAGCAATAAGATGTCTTGCTCGCCATCTTCTCGAAAACGAAGATTTAAAAGAAAATTCAACAGAAAGCTTCCTTGTGCGTGAACTTTTAGCAGAAAATTCAACCTGCAAAGATTTAAAAAACGAAATCGAACAATATGTTTTACAAGGCAAAAAAATCAAATTAACAGATCTTTTTGAACATTTTCAATCTTATGGACTTACAAAATCAATTATCGGAATTTTACTATTAGATGTCTTAGCTCACAACAAAAATATTCTTGCAATCTATGAAAAATTACAATTTCAATTAAAGCTTAACCAATTAATGTTTGATAGAATGATATTTTGTCCTCAAAATTTTGAAATACAAAAAACAATTATGGAAGAATTACCTATTTTGGAAAATATATCTAAAGTACTATCTAAAGAAAAGACAAATAATATCTTGGATATAACAAAATCACTAATTTATTTTATCAGAGAACTCGATAAATATACACTTCACACCGAAAGGTTATCTAAAAAAACTCTACGTTTTAGAAATGTTATCATGAATGCAAAAGATCCGATAAGCCTGTTTTATAGAGATATCCCTAAAGTTCTTTCAGGCAAATTGCTTCCTGAATGTGATGAAGAATTTTTAAAAAACTATAAATCAGCAATAAAAGAACTTAAAAATGCTACAAATGCAATGGTTGATGAAATTAATCAATTCTTCTTTGATAGTTTTAACACAAAATCACGTGAAGAACTCTCACAAAGATTTGAAAAAGTTCAAGAATTTATCGGAGAAAAAGAATTAAAAATACTATTTAATAACGTTGTAGAAAAAGAAGCCGATAATACTCTTTGGATAAATCGTATCGCAACATTCATAAATAAATCTCGAGTTCCAAAAGATTGGTCGGATGAAGATGTCGCAGATTTTAAGGTAAAAGTGAAAGATTTAGCCATAAAATTCTATACAATAGAAGCAACAGTAGGAACTACAAATTTAGGAATTAGTAAAAATTTCGACAAAATCATAAAACAATTACTGGAACTATCAAAAGCCGAACAAAATGTTATTTTATACAAAATTGTAAACGCATAAAATTATGTATATAAAATCATGAAAAAGCAGTGGAAAATTTTTCACTGCTTTTTTTCTTAAATAAAAACTAAGCAATTTTGAATAAAATAAATACTTAATATAATAAGAACAAGAATTTTAGGGGATTATATGGCTTTAAAATTTGATAGCATAAAAAAGTTAAATACTTTTATTACGCAAAAATATTCTGTCATAAAACCGAAACGCTATATTGAAAGACAATTTATAGATATATCAAAGTTTGGAACAGCTAAAGAATACAATAATGTTCCTGCTGAAATTGTTGAAAAATACACACCATTTAGACGTCTCAGCAAAAAAACTTGCAAATTATCTGATACAGATTATTTTATTAAAAAGTTTGAAAAAGAATCACCCAATGAATTTCCTCCATTGTGGTCAAAAATGAATAATTCTGAAAAAATTGATTTTATTGTCAAAAACAGATACGAACGTCTTGTTTCAAATAAAATTATGAATTCTCTAAAAACATCACGTACAGAAAAAAGTTTTGGTATCACAACAGATGGAAAAATAGCTTTTTATGACACCATCAACTCTTCTAGACATTGTCCAACTATAAATAACAATAAACTAATTAGCATTCACAACCATCCTATTCAATTTGGATCTCAATACAGTCAAATTGATTATCAACAAATAAATAAAAACAGTCACTCGTTTTCATACGGAGATATAATAAACGGACTTGATCGACCAAAAAATTATGTTGTTGATATGCATGGGAACAAGTTTATGTTAATTCCAAATAAAACTCTACAAAAAAGATTGGATTTTAATGATTACAAACAAATGCTAGCTAACGATCTAGAAGACATCACGATGTATTCATGTAATAACACTGACAACATAGCAGATGCAATAAAACTTGCAAGAAATAAATATATTGAACGAATAAAAAAAGATGGACACACGTTTAAATTTTTAAATTTATTCTCCTCACAATAAACAAGATAAATTTTTTAAAATCCTTTTTTATATTAATCAATATTTCGAAAAACTTTTTCTTCTTTAAACAAAATCATCGCAACATATGATAATACAATTGCGCCAACTAGAACTTCTAGCGGGAATCTAATTAACAAATTTTTATCCAATATCATTGGAATTAATAACACCGCACCTGCCGGAGGAAAATTTATCTTAATTTTGTTCAAAACTATAAACAGAACACAACAAGATAAAGCCGTACACAATGACAAAGGTAAATGTAAATATACATCAAAAAATAATCTAAAAGCACTGCCTATAAATGCACTAAAAGTCATTAATCCAGCTATATACACAGGCTTTTTTCTTGCAGGACTTTTAGGGTTTGACAGTTCTGTAAACATAACAATTAAAGGTGGAGCTAAAAAATATATTTGATGCGTTTTAAAAGGAATAAGTGCTATCAATCCAAAAACTATTAACAATTTTGACCATTTTATTACCTGTTTTTTCAAATTAAAGTTACAAGGAACAAACCTATTTACTGGGCGAAAATGATATTTCTCCATTATCCATTGAGCAAAAATTATAATCAAAGCCATAACCATAACAGCTATTGGATAAACAAAACTTGTTGTTCTAAGATAAACTGGTAAAATACATGCAGAAATAATTGGAACAAAGTTAGTTTTACAAGCAGTCAGTATAATTCCAGTAAATGCAAAACATATACATACTTGAAAAATTAAAGGTAATGGGCAAAATCTAACAACAAGTACACCAAATAAAGCTGCGGCTGACATCAATAAAAAAATTCGCCGTTTATTAACAACCCAAGGTAATTGCTCTGATACCCAAGCACCAATAGTTAAAGCACAAATTTCAGGAAAAATAATTTCTTTTTCACCGCTCAATTCTGCAAGTAATACCATAGATATTGCTAATAAAATACCAAATAAGTATCTTTCCAATCTTATTACTTTTAAAACTTTTGTATTCATATAGTTTTTATTAAATAAAAATTATTGCATTAAAAAAGAGCCTTTCGGCTCTTGTTTTTAAATGGTGGAGGTTAGGAGATTCGAACTCCTGACCCCCTGCGTGCAAAGCAGGTGCTCTACCAGCTGAGCTAAACCCCCATTTCTGGGAACCATTTATTGGTCACAATATTTATTGTACATGCTAATTTTTTTTTGTAAAGTACTTTTTTTATTTTTTATAAAAATTTTTCAAGTTTTTCAAATATCTCACTTAATCTTGCACTATTATGAAAGTACCACCAACCTACCAAAACTTCGAAAGCTGTAGCTTGTCTATATTCACTTTGGTTTTGACGTCTCCCGATAGGTATTGAAAGATTTCTACCCCTGCGAGCAATTTCTTTTTCTTCTTCTGTTAATATTGGCTCAAGTTCTCTCAATAATTGAGCCTGAAAATCCATTTTTACTTTTGATGTTGTCAATTCATGAAGTTTTTTAGCATTTTCTGTTATGAATACTGTTTTCTTTCGAATATGTAATTCCCATACAGCATCGCCTATATATGCATAATTTTTTAAATTCATTTCTTCCATACGAGATATTCTACTATAAATATTAATTTATTGAATTTAATAAAAAAATATGCAATAATTTTTCATAAAGAAAGAGAGAGTACATGAAAAAGATATTTATAATTAGTTTATCAATACTATGTCTTAGCATGCCTGCAATAGCAAAAAATGAAGATTCTTGTGATTGTAATAATTACGAAATGAAAACAAAATGCCTTGATCTAGCAACATCTATGTACAATGAAAGATTCACTATGTACAATGTGCTTAATTTATCTTCTGATCAAGCTAAAATTAAAGATCAATTGGATAAAGAAAGATATCAGGAACTTGATATAATTTTTAATCAACTTTTGCAAGAAAAATATGTCCTAAAAAAACTTTGTACTAGTGGAGCAAGTAAAACATCAATAAAAAAACAAGAACAGATTGTCAAAGATTGTGAAAAGAAAATGAAAGAGACATCTGACAAATATGACAAAGAATTTTTAGATATACTAAATGTTGCCCAAAAAGCTAAATTCAAATCCATAAGAAAAATGGCCAAAAAAGAAATGAAATACTGTCGCAATAACAAAGCTTTTTATGAAAGAGATCCAGAAGTTAGACCCTTTGGGCAAAAGATGTATTATACAGATACAGAAACAGTACTATGCCCTACACATAAGAAATGGCATTTATTCGGCAGAAAACATCTGGAAGAAGATTCGCAAACAACAAAAAAGACTGATTAATCAGTCTTTTTTTTATAATTCATAGCCTTTGACAGATTTATATGACAATAACCTCCAGGGTGTTTTGTCAAATATTTTTGATGGTAATCTTCTGCATCATAAAAGTTTTTTAACTTTTCAACTTCTGTCACTATTTTTCTCATATAATTATGCCTAATACTTTCAATTTTATTCTCAATTATTTCTCTATCCTCATCATCAACATAAAAAATTCCACTACGATACTGCGTTCCAATATCAAAAGCCTGTTTATTTAAAGTAGTCGGATCAACAATATCGAAAAAATGATCTAATATTTCATTCAAAGATATAACCTCAGAATTATATTCTACTTTTACTGTTTCTGCAAAATTTGTAGCACCGGTACAAACTTTTTCGTAAGTAGGATTTTCACAATTTCCATTTGCATAACCGACAGTTGTCGAGCATATACTATCTAACAACGAAAAATAAGCTTCAACTCCCCAAAAACAACCACCTGCTAAATATATTGTCTTCATAGTTTTATCCTCCAAAATATAATAAACTTTAACATAAAAATTCTTTTCTTATATTAATCAAATAAGATAAATAAATGATGATTTTAAAAAAATTATTATTATAATCAAAGTATGAGAAAGTTAGTAATATTAACTATTGCATTAGCTTTAGGCATAACACCTTGTTTTGCTTGGGGTTGGGGCAAAAAAAATAATACTCAAGAAATAGAAGGTAAAGGCTATGTTGGAACATTACCAAATGTTTCCAAAAACTTTACCACTAGCGAACCTAAAGAAGCAAAGCCGGTATTTCAAGGTAGTAAAGAATTCAATTCTGCAAACGAAATAAAACCGGTACCGCGAGATAACCCCGCATTTGTAAACATTATTCTAAAAAAAGATAAAACATCTGAATATATAAATGATATTAACGAAATTATTCCAATGCTTGAAAAAGTATATGATATAATCGAAAATCAAGAAAATGTTCAGCGCTTTGTTGCAAGTGTCTATTTTTTAAACAAAAATTGTGAATTTTTAAGAAATAAATATCTAGACAAACCAGAAAGTAATTATGTATCATTCCAAAAACTAATGGAATTAAATTTACACGCTCAGTCAGTATCCCTCCTAAGAGCAGAAGCCGAAAAATACAATCCATACTTAGCTTACTCAGGAGCCGGATATATTTATAACAATAACAACATATTACAACAATTGGAATATCTAAAAACAGAACTGGAAGAAACTATTGTAGTTCTAAAAGATGCCCATTAATTTAATTTAATTTAATTTTATTTTATTTTATTTTATGTGCCATTTTTCTTGCAATCTATTTAATTTTCCTGAGGATTGCATATTTTCCAAAATATAATTAACTTTGTATTGCAAATCTTTAGACGCATTTGTTTTTCTAAAAGCTACAGCATAAGGTTCTTTTGAATATCTTTTGTTCAAAAGTCTCACCGATTTGTCAGACAATGTAAAACCTAACAAAATTGTATCATCAGCCACCATAGCATCAGCTTTTCTTGCTTTCAAAGCTCTATAGGCTTCAGGGTAAGTTTTATACCCAATAACTTTAACATCAGGAACATTCATTCTCAATGTTTTTTCACTAGTAGATCCAAAGACTATTATCATACGTTTTCCAGAAAAATCTCTTATAGTAGCAGCTTTACTGTCACCATTTACCATAATAGCCTGACCAGCTATATAATAAGGGATTGAAAAATCAACAACTTGTTGACGTTGATTAGTTACAGACATAGTTGAAATCAACATGTCAACATCTTCATTATTCAATCTCATAATCCTATTAGAAGGTGTTACAGAAACAAATTCAACTTTATTTTCACTTCCTAACAGACCTTTCGCAATTTCTCTTGCAAGATCAATATCATACCCAGCTAAATTTCCATCCTTATCACGAAAACCAAAAGGTTTTGTATCATCCTTTACTCCAACTATAATCTTATCTCTTTGTAATATAGAAGTTAAATCATCTTTTTTAACATCTTTTTTACCACAAGCAGAAGTAACTACCATAATCAATAATAAAAATAGAACTATTTTTTTTAACATAACAAAACCCTTTACTCTTAATAAGGATGATACCGAAATCAAGTTTTAAAGTCAATTTGAAAACTACCCTCGTGGATAACCTCTTTTGGCAATGTTTCTTATGAACAATGAAGTACATAATCTAGTATTAGTTTGTTTTTTAAGAAATTTTTTGGGTTTTTAGTAAAAAACCCCGTAACACAAGGAGGTAAAAATGACTATTAAAAAACTTACTGTGGCAGCTGCAATTGCCGTTGGAATAGCAACGTGTTCCTTGAATCAAGCAATGGCGGCTTGCCCATGTCAACAACCGGAACAACCGGCACCATGTTCAGAACCACTACCGGTTGTAACAGGTCCTGCATGTCCGTGTGAAACGGCAAAACCAAACACTTGTTCAAAATGTAAAAAAGCATTACCTGACTGTGATTGTCAAAAACAAGATCCATGCGACACACCATGTGATCCTTGTGAAAAACAAAAATCAGACTGTGGATGTCCTGACGAAGTAAGCTGTGATGAACCTGCAGAACCGGCATGTGCAATTTGTCCTGGTACAGGAAAACCTGACAAACAAGATATGCGACAAGTATATGGCTATCCTAATGCAATCTACGGTACAAACAATTATGTAGGAAAACCTGCAAGTTCAATCTTGTCTTCAGAAACAGGTATCCTTACACAACAAAACACACTATCTTCTAATATCAGCGGTGTAGCTGTTTCTTCAGAAGGTCAAGTAACAGGTGCTGCAACCCAAATGCCTTGTCTAAACGAATCACCTACAAGACACAACGGTATTCCTATTGATAGAAACGAAAGATTAATGGATGGAAACAATTGTCCTATTGATTTTCAATCATCAAATTCAATTGAAGCAATAAAAAAATCTTTCGTTCCTTATGAAATACCTAATATGGCAAATAACAACATGACAGGTGCAGCTGCAAATTTAGGCGGATGCTCTTTTCCCGATGTACCACAAAACTTCTGGGCAGCATGTGATATCGACAAATTAGCAACAAATAATGTTGTAGTTGGTTACCCTGACGGATATTTCAAACCAAACAGAAATATCACTCGTGCAGAATTCGCAACAATGCTTGTAAAAGGTTTCAACTTAGACAAATGTGATATGCCTAGAGAAAACCTATTCAAAGACGTACCTACAAGCAACTGGGCAAACCCTGCAATTGCAAAAGCAGTTGATGAAGACTTACTTGCAGGCTACCCTAACGGAAAATTTGAACCAAACCATCCTGTAACAAGAGTAGAAGCATTATCTACAATTGCTAAAGGTATGACTTGTGATATCGATCAATGTAAAGCAGATGAAATCTTAAGTAAATATGCTGATGGAGGTTCTGTACCAAACTGGGCAAGAATTCCTGTTGCAAAATCACTTGAAAATGGTGCATTAAAAGACAGCCCTAACCCAAATATGATTATGCCTCACAAAGAAGCTAGCCGTGCAGAAGTAGCTGCAATGATGCAAACTGTACGTGTAGCTCTTGGCTATGATACAAATCCAAAAACAGCAAATAACATTTGTCCTGCTTGTCCTGTAGACAAAAAAGCTTTTGTAGAAAACGAAGAAATTGTTAAAATACCTACATTACAATTAGCTATGATTGACCAATTGACTGCAAAATCTTCACACGTTGGTCAATACTTCAGAGCAAAAACTCTTGAAGACGTAACAATCAACGGTGTAACTTACCCTTGCGGATCAACAGTAACAGGTCAAGTTGTTGAAGTAATAAGACCTTCAGGCTGTGATAAAGGTGCATTAAAACTTTCATTCACATCTATTAAAAATGGTGATTGCAAAGCTAACTTGCCAAAACAAATATTACAAGCACAAGTTAATAAGTCTAAACAAGTAAATCCTGTAGCAAGACTTGTTGAAATGCCATTCACTTTAGCAGGTTCAATGATAGGTATCACAGGTAGAACAGTCGGCGGTATCATTACAAATGTTGGTAACGCAGCTGAAAACGTATCTAACGATGCAGGTTACATGCTAGGTCACGCTTTCCAAGGCCAATTTGGTGCTGCTGCTCGTAGTTTAGGTGACGGTCTATGGGAAACAGTTAAGGCTCCAGTGGATGTAACAAGAACTGCTTTATCAGGTACTATGGGATTATTCCAAACTACAGGCGACGAAATTGCTTACCTTGTTGACCCTCGCGGATACAAAATATCTGCAGTAAATCCAAGAGAACACGTTACTATTGCATTTGGATGTTCTGAATAATAATAAATAATTTGGAACGTACAAAGTCCAAACAGTAATATATTTTGTTCGTTTGCCTTTAGGGGAAATCCGTAAGAATACTTACGGGTTTCCTTTTTTTATACTATTTGGTATGTCCTAAAATTACTCTTTCAATACCAGCTAAATCATTTATTATTTCAATATCAACAAATCCATTTTTTTTCATTATATTTTTAACATCCAAAGCTTGACCGATACCAAGTTCAAACAACAAATATCCTCCCTTGTTCATTATAGAAGGCGCTTGAGATGTTATTTTTTCATAAAATTCTAACCCTTTATCATCTTGCGTATACAATGCTAAATCAGGATCAAAAGATACTTCTTTTTGAATATTCTGCTTTTCTTTAGGCGGAATATAAGGAGGATTTGAAATAATCACATCAAAAATTTCACGCGGTTTAACGTTAGAAAAAACATCTGATTTTCTAAAAATAGCTTTATTAAAAAGATTCAATCTTGAAGCATTATCTAAAGCAGTATTCAAAGCCTCATTAGAAACATCAAGCCCAATAATTTGGCAATCAGTTAATTTAGCTACCATACAAGCTATGCAACCTGAACCAGTGCCAACATCTAGAGCCATTTTTAAATTGTTTTGATTTATTATTTCTACGGCTTTTCTGACTAGAATTTCTGTTTCATCTCTTGGTATTAATACAGAAGGATTCACAATAAATTTTTCACCCATAAAGTCTGCAAAACCAATTATATGCTGAATTGGTTGTCTTGTTTTTGCTCTCAATTCAGCTTTTTCTTTAACTATTTTTAACTGCTCACCAGTAAGTTTTTTGCCCATAATAATATCTTTGACACCATAACCACAAAAATGTTCTATCAACATTCTTACTTCAATATTAGCTTCATTGGGCTCAATCCCAGAATTAGTCAAAATTTCTACAATCTGTTGAATGCTCATTAATTATCCTGTCTATTTCTTGTAATGCTTCGAGTTTTGATGTTAGTTCTTTTTTTTCTATATTATATTTTTTGCACAAACGTTCATAATAATAAAGCTGTTTTTTTGTAGGAAGTTCTTTGGACATTTTTACTTCCTTTAAAAAAGCTCTTTTTTTCTTTTCATATTCTTTTTGTGCTTGAATAATAGGTTCTTGCTTCTTCTTGTAATCATAATATTTTCGACACTCTTTTAAGTACAAAAGAGTATCTTCGGCAAATTTATTATCATCCAATAAATCTTCCAAGAAAGCAAAATGAGGATTATTTATCTCAAAATAATACTTTTCATCTTCAATAAATTTATCAAAAATATTCTCAATAGTTTCTTCAGGAGTTTTTTTTACTAATGCACGTAAAAAATTACACAGAGCAGCTTTCTGTGTTTTTGAAAAATCTAAATAAATTCTTGATTTTATCTCGTACATTGTTATTTTTTAAATAAATCTTTTACTGAAAATTTACCTTGTTTTTGATTATGAAACTCTGATAATTTTTTTGCAATAGGATTTGTCACAACAGAACTTTTGATTTCTTTTTCTAAAAGTTCTTCTTTAATCATTGTTTCATTTTCTATTACAGTAAATTCTCTCTTATCCATATAACAATTATACCTCTTTATATTTATATAAAAAAGTTTATTAAGAAAAAATTGACAAAACTATTATTTAAAAAGTATATAATGTTACAAAAGGCAACATTATTTTTTTAATAACTTAATTTTGCAATTCTTACCTGAAAAACAGCTTCCAAATCAACTCCCATTAATGTATTTTCGATTAAATCATTAGGATTTACTGTTCTATAATCCTCAATTATAGGTAATATTCCCATAATTTTCGCATCAGAATATTCTTCAATAAGTCTTGGTAACAGTTTTACATTAACATCTTCTGTCGTTGCAGGGTAATTATTAATTAAAACCCCTCTCAATTTAATTCCTGCAGAAATAGCGTGATTTATTGACAATATTATATTATTTATCGACATATTAGGAGAAACAACAAAAAGCATTGGCATATCAAAACATTTTATCAAATCAGATTCCAAAAAATTTTTACCATAAGGAGTCGCAAGCCCATCATTTCCTTGCACCAACAAACATTCATTCCTATCAATAAGACTTTGAAAATCTTGTAAAATTACATTTTTATCTATTGCAATTTTTTCTGCAGCAGCTGCCACAAGCGGACTTGCATTTGTTTTAAATAAATAAGAAAAATAAGTTTTTATATTCGGATCAGCAAACTTAACAAAAGCCAAATCTAGCGATTGAATAGAATCATTTTTTTCAATAGCACCACAATCAACAGGTTTATACACGCCTGTTGAATATCCAAGACTTTGCATAGTTGCAGCAAGTCCCGTTGTTACGATGTTCTTTCCTGAATTTTGTTCTGCTGCTGAGACAAACAACTCTAACATAAGCCAATATTAGCACGCTTAGCCATTTATTGCAAAATAGACTTCTTTCAATCTTTTTTTAGAAATATGTGTATATAACTGTGTTGTAGAAACATCACTGTGTCCTAAAAGTTCTTGAACTACACGTAAATCAGCTCCATTTTCCAACAAATGAGTAGCAAAACTATGACGCAGAGTATGAGGGGAAATATGTTTATGGATTTTTTCTCCCTGTTCTCGGATAAACGAATATATTTCTTGTCTTGAAACATTTTTGCCCTTTTCATTTATCAACAAATTTTTTGTATTCAATCGATATTTATTCACATAAAAATCTCGTTGCGGAAGGTAATTTTTTATAGCATCTATTGCTTTTGAACCAAGTGGAACAATTCTATCTTTAGAACCTTTCCCTGTGCATTGAAGATATTTTCCATTAATATCAAAATCATTTATTTTCAAATTAGCTAATTCTGATACCCTCAATCCACATCCATAAAGAAGTTCCACAATAACTCTTTGTAGTTCATTCAAATTTTGATTTAAAATTGATTCAATTTCCTGTATTGTAACAACTTTCGGTAATCTTTGAGGCATTTTAGGTTGTTCCAAAGTTAACGTAGGATTAGAATTTGAATATTCATTTGCACACAACCATTTAAAAAATCCGCGAAAAGATGCTATTTTTCTATTAACACTAGATGGAGAAAAATCCTTTTCTCTCAAACCTCTAATATAATTGTTTATATGTGATCTTTGTACTTTGCTCAAATCACTGACACCGTTTTTGTCACAAAACTCCAAAAAATCCCCCAAATCTCTCCTGTATGCATCAATTGTATTATTGGAAAGACCTTTTTCTATTTCTAAAAAATCTAAATATTCTGACAAAAATTGCATACTCATAACCCTATTTATACTACATATTTAGTTTAATGACAATCTTATTTGTGTATGATATAATTTGAACATATTCTTACTTAAATCGTTTAATAAATGGTAAGGTAAAAGGAGATTAGAAATGAAAAAATATTTATCAATATTTGTTATATTAGGAATGTTATTAACAACCGGATTAAGAGCATTTGCTGATGATACTCAAGAAGCTATCAAATTTTTCAACAACTACGTAGCTGCAGCAAACTCATACAGTCCAACAATTCCTTCAATGTATTCACCAAACGCGAAAATTATTAGACAAGTAGTAAAACCAAACGGTGAATTAGTAAACGTTACAACAAATACTGCAACATATATTAAACAAATGAAAATTAGCCAATCAATGGCAAAAGCAAGACACTATACAAATTCATATTCAAATATAACAGCTACTCCTGTCGGGAATGGTGCTTACAAGGTAAGTTCTCTACGTCAACCTAAAGGTGAAAGCTACAAATTAAAAACTTACATGATAGTAAAAAAACAACCTAACGGAAAATGGTTAATTACAGAAGAAATGATGCAAACAAAAGAACAAATTTTCTTGAAATACGCAAACAAAAAATAGGAGCAAATTAATTTGAATATTTTCAGATTTCTCACAGCAGGAGAAAGTCATGGAAAATGTCTAACAGCAATCATAGACGGAGTACCTGCAGGATTTAATATTGATACTGGTTTTATAAATTCAGAACTTAAACGCCGCCAAGGCGGATATGGCAGAGGCGGAAGAATGAAGATTGAGTCTGACACCGTAGAAATTACATCCGGTGTCAGATTTGGAAAAACAATAGGCTCACCAATTACGCTCGTAATACAAAATAAAGATTTTGCTAACTGGGAAAAAATTATGAGCACTTCTGCTGAAGATTGTACTTCTGAAAAATCTTTTACATCATATCGTCCTGGACACGCTGATTACGCAGGCAGTATAAAATATAACAGACACGACCTTAGAGATATCCTTGAACGCTCAAGTGCAAGAAAAACAGCTATAGAAGTTGCTGTAGGAGCCGTTGCAAAACAAATTCTTGCTCAATTTAATATAACAGGCTCTTCACAAGTTTTGCAAATAGGACAAGGAAAAACTGAACAAGAATTCCACAACGAAATTGATATAGCAAAAGAACAAGGTGATACTCTTGGAGGAAAAATTCAAATTACATACAAAAATCTTCCAATAGGTCTTGGTTCACATGTTCAATGGGATAGAACACTCGATGGACTTATTGCACAAGCGGTTATGAGTATTCCTGCAATAAAATCAGTTTCTATCGGCAATGAAAATGCTTATCAAATGCGTGGTAGTGAATTCCATGATGAAATTTTTGTTGAAAATAATAAAATCACAAGAAAAACTAATAATGCTGGCGGTATCGAAGGAGGAATGACTAACGGCGAAGATATCGTTGTAACTGCCTGTATGAAGCCAATTCCAACACTAAGAAAACCGCTTAAAACTGTCGACTCAAAAGATATGACACAAACCGAAGCTCATTTTGAAAGATCTGATACTTGTGCAGTGGAAGCTTGTGCAGTAGTTGCAGAGGCTCGAATAGCTTGCATACTCGTAGATGAATTCTTAAAAAAATTCGGCGGTGATAGCTTGACTGAAATCACTCAACGTTTTAATTAAATTTTAATTATATTTCCGTTTTTATTGATTTATATTTCTGTTTACTCTTTGATAATAAAAGAAAAAGGGTAAGCCCTTTTATCAATCGCTTTCGTTCATAGCTCAAACTACAAATTTGAATAAACTGTGAAAGGAGGTGATGAACTTGAATTTCAGTGTAACTGAAAAAGCACTAGTTATTATTTTACTGATAATACTAGCGCTTAAAATTCACTAAACGGGGCTTTCAAAGAGAGGACGGCAATCCTCTCGCCCTTTTTCTTTATTATAAACTATTTTTTATAATTTTCAAGTGACATATTCTAAACACTTGCATTATCCAGCTCTAATTGTAATTTTTTCTCCACAAAAATCGCAGCAATAACTTTATCATGCAATGTCATTGCAATTGAATTTATGTCAAATGCACTCATTTCAAAATCTGTATTTTCACTCGTTGAATTTGCAAGAAGTTTTATATGAGATAGTATATCAGACAATTTAAAATCCAATTCAGTTATCAAATCCTCACAATTACCAAAAGAATTTTCACGACTTTTTTCATTCATAAACATATCCTTTAAATATTACCTATTATTACAATAATCAAATTATAGTTTGAAATAATCAAGTTGTCAAACTAAAAAAGTCAAGTGTAGAAATATTGACTATAATGTTGGCATGGTTATAATAAATCTTTATAATGTACGTTGGAAAAAGAGATATAAATGCAAAGAAATTGCAGAAATATCTGGTCTAAGCAGCACTACTATTACTAAACTATTAAAAGGTGAACACGTTGATTTGAAAATCAGTACTCTTGAAAAGATTGCTAAGTTTTTCAACTGCAGCGTAAAAGATCTTATTGTAGAAGTGCCTGATGAAGAAGTTAAATAGTTTATAAATATTTATTGTAAAATAGGTCTATGAAAAATAATATTGCGCTTATAGGAATGATGGGTTGTGGAAAATCAACCATAGGAAAAGAACTCCAAAAACATTTACCTGAATACAGTTTTGTCGATATTGACGAATTGATAGAAAGTAGTACTCAAAAGAAAATATCAGAAATCTTTTTAAAGTATGGAGAGCATCATTTTAGAGTCTTAGAAAACGACAAAATAAAATCTGTTCTAAAAAATGATTTTCAAATAATTTCTTTGGGTGGAGGAGCTTTTGAAGACCCAGAAAATAGAGATTTATTATTGAGTAAATCTTGTGTTATTTTTCTAAAAGCATCACCACAAGCGATTTTCGATAGAATTAAAAATGAAACTCACAGACCTCTTTTAAGACGAGATTTTTCTGTTGAAAAAATTCAAGAAATTATGCAAAAACGACTACACAATTATGAAAAAGCCCATTTCACAATTGACACGACAGAAAAAACTCCATATAATATCGTTAACGAAATTTTAGGGGTATTGGATGATTAGTTTGTCAGTTAACATAAAAGAAACAGAAAAATCTTATCCTATAAATATTGAATGGGATTCTATATCTTCTATGAAAGAAAAAATAAAATCCTTTATTGATGGGAAAAATTTTATTGTTGTTATTTCAGAAAAAGTTGAAAAAATTTATGGAAAAGAACTTGGTTTTAACAAGGAAGAAAAACTTGTACTAAAGGACGGTGAAAAGCATAAGAATTTTAAAAACTTTGAAAAAATTTTAAAATTTGCACTAAGAAAGAAACTCACACGCAAAGATGCCATAGTTGCGATTGGTGGTGGCGTTGTTGGAGATTTAGCTGGCTTTGCGGCTTCTTGTTATATGCGTGGTATTGATTTTATTCAAGTTCCTACTACACTGCTTGCTTGTGTTGATTCATCTGTTGGAGGCAAAACCGGTATAGATACTGAATTTGGAAAAAATTTAGTCGGCTCTTTTTATCAGCCAAAAGCTGTTTTGATAAACAGCAATTTTTTAAAAACTCTTGATGAAAGACAGTTTAAGACAGGACTTGGAGAAGTTGTGAAATATTCTTTCATCGAAAAAAGTTGTCTTTGTAATGAAGAATTACACCTCACTAATTTCATAAGTGACAATACTGAAAAAATTCTAAAAAGAGATAACCTTACACTTAGTAATCTTATTCAAATTTGTATCAAACTAAAAACCTCTGTTGTTGAAAAGGATGAAAAAGAAAAAGGTTTACGCAGAATATTGAATTTTGGTCATACATATGGTCATGCAATAGAACAATATACTAAATACAAAAAATTTACTCACGGTGAAGCTGTTGTAGAAGGAATCAACTTTGCTTTCAAGCTTGCTGTGAAAAAGAATTTAATTGATAAAAATTATAAATTTTTTGCAGATGACATAATAAAAAAATTCAAATTTAGAGAGATACCTGAATATCCAATAAAAAAACTCGTTGAGCTTATGAAAATGGATAAAAAAGCAACTTCAGATAGTATTGTTTTTATTTTGCCAACTGATTATTCAACAGTTGAAGCTTTTGAATTTACAGAAAAAGATCTTTTACAATAAATTATGGAGTCTTTTTCTTTTTGAACAAACCAGTGAACTTATTCCAGCTGTTCTTGCAAAAACTAGAAATATTTGTACAAGCTTTTTTAGCATATGGAATAAGAGTTTTTTTGAATTTATATCCTGCAAAAATAAGAGTACCTGTTGCAACTAATCCAAACAGAACTTTTTTCCATGTCGGATTTTTTACGTGATTATTATTATCTTGTTTTTGGAATTCATCAACTAATGGTTGCGGTTGATTAATAAGTGGAGCTTCTGGGATTGGGCCTGGAAATGGTTGCATTTGACTAAGTCGAGGATTTCCGACATATCTTGGTTTTGTACCCATAACAAAGGCTGGTGCATCAAAGTTTATTACACCTTCTTGGGCTAACATATCCAAATTTCCCATCCAATTTGAAGACATTTTCTTTCACCATTTCTATCAAAAATTTCTAATACTAATTTTTGACATTAACCTACCTATATTCATGAAGTTAATTTTTTTGTATTTATTGCCTTTTTATAGATATTTTGTTAATTTTTATTAATATGGAAAGATTTAAAAATTTTATTAGGGAAAATTATTACCTCATTTTTTTGTGGATTATTTGTGGAATAGCTTTGTTTTTTTCTGTTGGACATTGTAATAATATAATTCTTGATGTTGGGAGAGAAGTATATTATCCTGAGCAGATTTTAAAAGGAGAAGTTTTATACAAAGATTTATTTGTAATTTATGGTCCTTTTGCATATTTATTCAATGCTATTTTATATAAAATACTTGGAGCAAAACTATCTACTCTTTATTTTTCAGGAATTTGCTCTAGTTTTTTGGCTATTTCAGGAATTTATTTTCTTGCAAAAGAATTTCTATCAAAAAGTTTAAGTTTTTCAATCTGCTTACTAACAATTTTTACAAGCGTATATAGTGCAGTATTTTTTAATTTTTCATTTCCATACAGCTGGGCAATGCTTTATGGAACAATTGCTTATATTTTTGCTTTATTATCTTTGATTAAATTTGAAAAAACAAATAAAATACATCTTTTATATTTAGCATCTTTTTTACTTGGAATTTGTATTTCGTGCAAATATGAATTTGCAATTCCTATCTTGTTGTACATAGTATATTTGTTTATAAAATTAAAAACAGACAAAATTTTATTATTAAAGAATTTTGGATTTCTTTCGATTGTGCCGCTTTTGAGCTTTGGAATATTATTTATTCAAGGAATGACAATACAAAATTTAATTGAATCACTACACAACGTAAAAAATATGTCGCAGAGTCAGACTTTAAAATATTTTTACGAAACTGTTGGTACATACTTCAATCCAAAAGTTTTACCTATACTTTTTACTACTTTTTTAAAAACTGGTACTTCTGTTGGTTTGTTATGTCTTGGTAAATTCCTGAAAGAAAAAAATAAAGTTGCATCTATTTTTACCTATATTATTGGAACAATTGTTTCTATTTGGTTCTTGACAGATACAAAACTAATAACAATTGCATTTTTATCCGTTTTACTTACTATTTGCGGGATTATATGTTTTAAATACATAAAAACTAATATTCCTTTAATTATTTTGATTGTCGGAACTATTACTGTTTCATTAAAATCATTTTGGGGAATTATTTTATCTGGATATGCTTCTTTTTATTTCTTCTTTTGTGTTATCGGTTTTCTTGCTTTATTATTTTGCTTTATTGATAAAAAATATCAAAAACCTCTAACTTTTTATTTTATATTATTTTCATTATGTTTATATATAATAAATTATTTTGGGCTAGAAAATCAAAAAGTTAGTATTAATACTGAAAAAGGAAATATATATACAACAAAAGAAATAGCATTTGCAACTAAAGATTTAATCAATTTTATCAACAAAAAAACAAATAAAAATGATAAAATTGTTGTCTTTCCGGAAGGTTTAATTATAAATTTTCTTACTGATAGAGAAAGTGATGGATATTACAATTCAATGATTCCTTTGTATATAGAATCATTCGGAGAAGATAAAATTATTAAATATTTTGAACAAAACAAACCAGAATACTTCGTTTTGTCTAACCAAGATATGTATAATTATGGATTTAAATCTATCTGTAATGATTATGCTTTCAATTTATGCGGTTTCATTGCAGAAAATTATAACCAAGTAAAAACAATTGATTATGGTTATAGATATCTTATTTACAAGAAAAAATAATGTTTTTTATGATACTATTATTTTTGTAGTGTGGTAGTTTTAAGTAAAGTTTTAAATTAATTTAATAAGGGAATATACAATGGACAAATATTATTTAACAACAGCAATAGACTACGTAAACGGAGCTCCTCACATTGGACACGCTTATGAAAAGATTTTAACAGATATCATTGCAAGACACTATTCACAAAGATGTGATAATGTATTTTTCTTGACAGGTACTGATGAACACGGTATAAAAATTCAAAAAACAGCGGCAGCAAAAGGCATTTCACCAAAAGAATTGTGTGATGAAAATGCTCAACAATTTAAAGGTGCTTGGAAAGCTTTGGATATTGAATACAATAGATTCATAAGAACAACTGATGAAGATCATGAAAAAACTGTTCAAAAAATCTTCAAAAAACTTGTTGAAAATGGTGATATTTATAAACACTCATACCAAGGCCTATACTGCTCAGGTTGTGAATGCTTTTTGAATGAAAAAGATTTGACAGAAGATGGTCTATGTCCTGATCACTTGAAAAAACCGGAATTAGTTACAGAAGAAAATTATTTCTTTAAACTAACAAAATATAAAGATGCGATTATTAAACACATAAAAGAAAATCCTGATTTTATCGTGCCTCAATTCAGAGCTAACGAAGTTTTAAATCAGTTGGAAGATATTCAAGATATCTCAGTATCTAGAGCAAAATCTAATGTTCAATGGGGTATAGACGTACTAGATGATCCGGAACAATCTATTTATGTTTGGATTGATGCTTTATCAAACTATATTACAGCTATTGGTTATGATACAGAAAATCCATCAGAACAATACAAAAAATTATGGCCTGCAAATGTTCAAATAATCGGAAAAGATATTCTTAAATTCCATAGCATCTACTGGCCTGCAATTTTAATGGCACTTGATTTACCATTACCAAAACAAATTCTTGCACACGGATGGATTACAATAGATCAATCAAAAATGTCTAAATCTATAGGAAATGTTATCGCTCCAACTGATGTTTTGAAAAACTTTAATATGGAACATCCAGATGCATTTAGATACTATATGGCAACATCTGCTCCTTGCGGAAAAGATGGAAATTATTCTGATGATGATTTCAAAGAAAAAGTAAATGCTCACCTTGCAAATAGTATGGGTAATTTATTGAACAGAACTTTATCTATGCTTGTAAAATACTTTGATGGAGAAGTTAAAGCAGAATTTAAGACCAATAATGAAATTTTAAAAGTTGCAAAAAATAAAATAGATATAGTTAAAAACCATTTTGATAATTTTGAAATAGCAGAAGCCGGTCAAGAAATAATTAACCTTGTTGATATCACAAATAAATATGTGACTGATAATGCTCCTTGGACATTGGCTAAAGAAGAAAAGATGACAGAGTGTGGTCAAGTTCTAACAACTGTACTTGATGTTATGTGCATTGTATCAGCTCTAATCTATCCTTATTGCCCAAACATCGCAAAAGATATGGCTAAACAATTATCATTTGATTTGAGCATAAAATTAGACGATTTAACAGCTGATAATATAAAAATAGGTAAACTTATATCTAAAGAAGAAATACATCCAGTATTTTTGAGATTAGACAGCGAATTAGCTGATAAATCTTCTAAAAAATAAAAATATTATCTATATAAAAAAAAAGACTCCTTCAATATTTTGATAGGGGTCTTTTTTATATATTTTGTATTATTCTCTACGCAATCTTTTCAATAATTATATTCGCGAATTCATCAAACATTTCATTTAGAGGTTTATTCAAAACTGTAATAACATCATGTTGGATTTTTGCAAGTTTTGCTTCCAAAGATATAGCCTTTCTAGCAGCTTGTCGTTCTTCAAAGTAGATAACTTTAGAATCACGAATAATTTCCAATAATTCTTCTGAAAAATACTTTGTATCATCCAAAATTAATAAATTTGTTGCATCCATCATCAACAAATCTTGGGATTTCAACGACATATCAATTTCATTTAAATCAACCTGAACATCTTCTAAACAAAGGTCATTTACTAATTGATTGTTCAACTCCACACAATCCAAACTAATCATTTCTTGCGTTTTTTGACTCATTTTAAGTTTTCCTCCAATTAACTCTTTCGACTTGCGTAAGTTCATGTTCGGAAATGATTCAAAAAAACTTTAGAAAATAATTTCATTTATTAAGAGAATGTTACAAAATAAAAAAGCATGTAGCGAAAAAGAAAGTCTCGTCAATTGACAAGACTTATAAATATACATTTACCCCACTTACTTTATAACACAAAACAAATTATTTGTCAAGAAAAAGATGACAAATATAATACATAATTTATTAATAATTTGTAATAAATCAAAAAAGTTATTGTAGAAAAACATGTAGAATTCAGTAGAAAACTCATGGGTTTTCTACAATAAAATAGTTTATTTAAAGATTTCTACAAAACCCTTAAATTTATACACAAGTTTTCTACAAAATATTTAACAATGAAAAATCTTGCGTACCAATAGTTTTCAGTAGTTTTCTACAAATATTGACAGCTTATTATTATGATTAAATTAAATATATATTATTATTATATTTATATATAATATAATTTAACTTGAAGAAAATCCGACAGTTAGTTAATTTTTGTATTGATTTTTTGAAATCATGTTTTTCTTGATTCTTTATTTATACTATAATCCTATTAAAAGTATTCATTTTAAAGGGAGTATAAGTTATGAAATTTATCATAAAAAAAGAAGATTTATACAATGGTATAAAAATAGTAGAAAGAGCAACTTCAATGAAAGCTTTGCAGCCTGTATTACTAAATATATTGATTGAAACTATTGATAAATCTACCATTAAGCTTGTTGCAACAGATTTAGATTTTACAGTTATTGCAAATGTAGACGCTCAAGTAGAAGAAGAAGGAAAAATTACATTGCCTTCAAAGACGCTCAACGAGATAGTTTCCAAGCTTGGTGACAAATTAATTACTTTTGAAATGAATAATGAAGAAACTTCTGTACATATAACTTGTCAAAATTCAAAGTTTGATATTATCGGTATTTCAGCATCAGAATTTCCTCCTGAATTTACAAATGTAGAAGTGAGTGAAGAAAATGGTTTTGAAATATCAATAAGACCTTTTGTAAAAGCTGTAAAACAAGCAGGTTTTGCTGCTGCTAGTTACGAAACAAGTAATTTATTATCAGGTATTGTCTGTGATATATCAGGTAATGTTCTTGAAATAGCTTCAACAGATGGAAACAGACTTGCTAGAGTTCGTGAAACTATTGATAATAAAGATGATAAAGCAAGTCAATTAATAATTCCTTCAAAGACATTGAATGAATTTATAAAAATGAGCAGCTTCATAGATGAAGAGACTGTAAAAATATATACAGAAAGATCAAAAATAATTTTAAAAAGTGAAAAAACAACTACAATTTCAAGACTTCTAGAAGGTCAATTCCCAAAATATAACCAGCTAATACCTCAAGAAAGTCCTAAAGAAGCTATTGTTAATGTATCTCAATTAACATCAGCACTTGAACGTGTATCAATTATGGTTAATGAAAAGACAAGTATTGTAAAACTTGAATTCAGTAATAATAATTTAAAACTATCTGCAGATACTCCTGATTCTGGTAAATCAGAAGAAAACTTAGATATCGATTATTCAGGAGAAGAACTTGCGATTGCATTCAATTATAAATATGTACTTGAAGCATTGAAAAATATTGATTGTGATGAAGTTAAAATTGGTTTAAATACAAGTCTTTCAGCAACTATGTTCAGACCTAATTGCGAAGAAGATTTTGTATGCTTGATTATGCCTGTACAAATAAGATAGTATTTTGAGGATCAAAAATGAAAGAAAAAGCAGTAAATTATTTTAAAAACGGATATTCATGCTCTGAGAGTATAATACAAACTGCTGTTGATGAAGGTTTGTGCTCTCCGGATTTATTATCTTGTGCAACACCATTTTGTGCCGGTATGATGTCTGGATGCGTATGTGGTTCTGTTGCAGCAAGTCAGATGGTTATTGGATATAATTATGGTCGAGATAATAAATTTAATAACGATATGTGCGCAAAAGAGAAAGCAAAAAAATTTGTAGAAAGATTTAAAGAACGTAATAAAGTTACTTGTTGTAAGGTTTTACGTGGCGGTCTTGAGGGGCCTGCACGAAAGGAAAGATGTTCTAAATATGTTGCGGATTCTTGGGAAATTCTGGAAGATTTAGTAAAAGTAAAGGTAAAATAATGCTTTATAACGTATTAGCAGTATTTTTAGGAGGAGGTCTTGGTGCTGTATCAAGATATTTAACTGGCTATTATATGCTTAAATATATTAGCTTTAATCTTCCTTTTGCTACTTTATGCGTAAATATAGTCGGATGTTTTATTCTTGGATTTTTATATATTCTTTTTATTAGTAAGCCAGATATAAGTCCTGCTTTAAAGTTTGCATTGACTGCAGGTTTTTGTGGTGGACTTACTACATTTAGTACTTTTTCTTTAGAATTATTTGAAATGATTGGACAGCAACGTTTTGCGCATGCTTTTATGTATTTGTTGTTGAGTATATTAATTGGATTGCTAGCAGTAGCATTGGGAGCTTATTTATGCAAAGTAATATTAAATTTGATAAACTAAATTTTATAACTGCAGGGATGCCATTGAGGACAGGAAAAGGAAGCTATCCTCAAGCTTTTGAAGTTTTGAAAGAAATGAATTTAGATGGTATGGAATTAGAATTTGTCAGAGGTGTTAGAATGGCTGACAAATCTAAAGAGTTTGTAAATCAAGCTTCAAAAGAAAATAATTTTGTAATAACAGCTCATGGTCCTTTTTATATAAATTTGAACTCAAAAGAAGAAGATAAAATTGAAGCAAGTGTACAAAGGATAGTAGAAACTGCACTTGTTGCTACGCAGGCTGGAGCTTTTAGCATAACTTATCATGCTGCTTTTTACATGGGTGTAGACAAGGATACTGTGTACAAACAGGTAAAAAATCAAACACAAAGAATTATGGATATTTTGGAAAAAGAAAATTCTACAGTATGGATAAGACCTGAAACAACAGGGAAAGCAACTCAATGGGGCGATTTGGATGAGGTAATCAAACTATCTAACGATTTTGAAAAAGTTTTACCTTGTATTGATTTTTCTCATCTTCACGCTAGAACAAATGGTGAATATAATACATACGATGAGTTTTCTAGAATACTTGAAAGAATGGGTAAAGAAATAGGACAATATGCGCTTGATAATTTCCATGGGCATTTAGCTGGTATAGAATATGGAGAAAAGGGTGAAAAACAGCATCTTATAATGGAAGAAAGCGATATGAATTATAAAGATTTGCTCAAAGCAATGAAAGAATTTGGAGTAAAAGGCGCTTTGGTATGCGAAAGTCCAAATATCGAAGATGATTGTAAACTATTTAAAGATTATTATTATTCCATTTAGTTTTACTAATTTCATATGAATAGATGATTAAATTAAAGTTTTTGTGTGCAAAAACCGTAATTAAGCATGCAAATTATAACTATTGAGGCATCTAATGTTTAATTCAGTAAACAATCCTTTTGGTAACAGATCAGTATCTTCATCAACATCTTCTGATAGTAATGGCAAAAGACAAAAAGAACAGCCAAAAGAAGAGTTGAAAAAATATTTGGAAGAAGATGAAGCAGATGAGGTAAGAATTGGAGGTCTTCCTCTTTTGACAGAAGATGATATTATTTATATGACAAATAGTTATATAAATAAGTTAAAGGATGAAAATTCAGACAATGAAAAAGTTGTAAAAAAATTGGATAAATATATTACAAATTTTGATGTAAAAAAATTTATGAAAAAAAATCCAAATCTGACAAGTGCTGATTTTTACATGATTATGTATAATGAAACAGAAGGGCTTTTAAAATAACTTAACAAAAACTAAAGTTTTAATATAAAATATCCGACCAAAAACATGTAAATTTTTAGAAAGGAAGGATATTTATGGAAATTTCAAGTGTTACAGGAGCTTACACTTCATCAGCAAAAGCAGCAGAAGAAGTAGAAGAACAAGATTCCAAAAAAGTTGAAGAAGAAAAAGCTAAAGAAAAAACTTCTCAAGCGAACAAAAAGGATGAAAAAGATTCTGTAGAACTATCAAGTTCTGATTATGATGAAAGTGATGTAGAAACAAAAGCAAATAATTATGTTCAAAACATAATTGCGACAATGAACTTAACAGAAGAATCAAAAGCGATGTTGCAACAATATATGAATACGTTTGATGTTGCAAAATTTATTAAATCCTATGGACCATTTAGTTCTACAGCAGAAATTTCTGCCGCAATGTATGCTGTGACATCAGGTATGATTAAGACACAACAAGATGATCAATAATAAAAAACGGAGATTAATTCTCCGTTTTTTTATAAATAATTATTTTTTATCTTTATCAGATCTTTCTCTTACCGAAATTTTAATAGGTGTTCCGAAAAATCCAAAAGCTTCTCTTAATTTGTTTTCAATATATCGTTTGTAGTGATCTTTCATTAAATCAGCATTGTTTGCAAAAATAACGATATGAGGAGGTTGTACACCAGTTTGAGTAACATACATAATTTTCAAACGTTTACCTTTTGAAGAAGTTGGTGGGTTAAGCATATAAGCTTCTTTTATAACCTTATTTAACAACCCTGTAGATATACGTTTAGTACATTCTGCATAAACATTTTGAGCTTCTTCAAAGATTTGATTTAATCTTTGTTTTGTCACTGCACTAATATATATTTTTGGCGCGAATTCCAAAAACGGTATATCATTTGCAAGAACTTTATTGTATTGATTTATTGTATTCGATTTTTTATCTTCAATCAAATCCCATTTGTTGATAGCAATAATCAATCCTTTACCAGCTTCTGTTACGATTGATGCAATTCTCTTATCTTGATCAGAAATTCCTTCTTTTGCATCAATTACAAGAAGTGCAACATCGCAATCTCTTATTGAGCGAATTGCTCTATCGACTGCAAATTTTTCTACACCCCAGTCAACTTTTGATTTTTTTCTAATACCGGCAGTATCAACAATTATAAATTCTTTATCTTTATAAGTAACCGAGCTATCAATACTATCTCTTGTTGTTCCTGAAATATTTGAAACAATAACTCTATTTTCATTCAAGATAGCATTTACAATAGATGACTTTCCTGCATTTGGTCTTCCAACGATAGCGATTCTTATAGTTTCATCATCTTCTTTTTCTACATCTCTAGAAAAATCATTTGTAACAAGATCCAATAAATCTCCAACACCACCGCTTCCATGCAATGCAGAAATTCCAATAGGTTCTCCAATAGCAAGAGAGTAAAAATCGCTTGTCATTAAAAGTGAATTAGGATTATCGATTTTATTTACTGCCAGATAAACAGGTTTTCCTGATTGTCTTAAAATATTTGCAATATCAAAATCAACAGGATTAACTCCCTCTTTTCCATCAACAATAAAAATAATTTTGTCAGCTTCTTCACAAGCAATTTTAGCTTGATCAAAAATTGACAACATAATTTCATCTTCATCTCCAGGAATAATACCACCTGTATCTATGACAGTAAAAATTTTATTTTGCCATTCTACATCAAAATAGATTCTATCTCGGGTAACACCCGGTAAATCGTCAACAATAGAATTTCTGTTGCCGATTAAACGATTTACAAATGTTGATTTTCCAACATTTGGACGTCCTACTATTGCTACTATTGGTTTCTTACTCATAAAACAATTATAACATGGATAATTTTTATTTGTTAAAACTTATACAATTGGGTAATACATCAAAAAATATTTTCTTTTTATATTATAATTGGGGTTAGAAAGACAGGGATTTGTTATGCAGAGATTAATTGCATTTATTATTGTTTTATTAGGTTTTTTAAGTTTTTGGTATTACGAAAATAACTACGATTTTCAAAATATTTGTGAAAGTTATTATCAAACAAATATGCGAGAAAAGTTACAAAAAAATCCTAAAAAAGCTATAAAATATACAGCAAAATGGAAAAATGCCTGTAACGCTGAATTGTTAAAAAATAAACAAAACAAAACAGAAGTAGATTTTGATAAAAGTTGTAGAATTATTGATAAAGCAGCAATGTCTACATTAACTTATGTTTCTATTATAAAAAGAAATTCTAATAATAAAAATTTAGCACACGAAGCTATTACTGAAACACTTAATAATATAAAACCGTATTCAAATTGTGTTGAATATAATGTTTATAGTGGAATGCTAAGCCAATCTTTAAAAAAGGTTTATGAATAAATAACTAAACCAGTTCAATAGAATTTATGTCATCTTCCAGCAAACTTTTTTGATATTGCTCACATTCATCTATCAAATCCAATAGATTTGTATATTTTGGATTGTGTAAAACTTTAGTGTAATCATTACTATCAAGTAATTCTACTACATAATATTCTTTGTTTTTTTCTTTAATATTTATTAAACCTACTTCTTCAAAAATTTCAAACAATAATTCAAAAACTTGGTATGATTTGCCCCAATAACTGGCAATTCTTCTAAGTTCTATTTTTCCGTTAGTGTTATTGCAAGCAAATTTTAACATACCATGAATTGTCTTTAAAAATTCTTTTTCATCAAAATACTTTATTTCATAATTCATAAAGTGAATGGCTCTCGGTGAAGTTTTTTCGATAATATTATCAAAAGTTTCTTTGTCTGCCGGATAATCAAAAAACATAATAGAATCGCAGTCCGATAAATTATCTCTGGTTACTGTTTTAGAAAAAATAGAACTAAAATTTCTAAGTTTGTCTAATACAGGTTTACTTTCTGCAAAAACTAAAATATTTTGCTTCGTATTTTTAATATAATCATTTACCTGTTGAAGAATATCAGATTTTTTTCTGTGATCGAAAAGTTTTATTTTATCCGAATTTTCTGTTTCTTCTTCTTTTAAATATTCAGAATGGATATCATCAATAATTAGTTGTACACTGGTGACCCCATTGTATTCATTAATCTGCGGGTGAAATGCTATGTCAAGAGTATCACCGTTAACTAAAGAAATATCACCCTGTTGCCAGCGAATACAATTAAATTCACTATTGCCGCTAATACAATTAAGTCTTAAATGATCTTTATTTTCACCCATTAAACGTTTTTGTTTTATTTTAAGATTTTTTATTGCAAAAATCGGACTTGGATTTGACGCTCCAAAAGGTTCTAACTGCGAAATTTGTTCTACCAAATTAACGTCAATATCATTGGCCTGTAATTCAAGATCAATATTAATAAAAGGTTTTAATTCTTTTCCTTGAGTCATTTCTTTTATAGTTTGATTTAGACCTTTTTTCACATCTTCAAAAGATGTTTTTTCTGTCGAAAAAGCAAGACCAGCAGCCATCATGTGTCCACCAAAACCATCTAAAAGTTCTGAATTTGCATTAATGACATCGTATAAATTAACTCCCTCAATACTCCTTGCAGAGCATCTTACTTGTTTTGTTTCTTCTGAATATGTCATCAAAAAAGTTGGCTTGTAATACTTTTCCACAAGTTTAGATGCAACGATTCCTACGATACCGATATGCCATTTAGGGTTAAATAAAATAATTGCAGGATTTCTGTTACCTTCTTTTTGAATCATTTCATCAGCTTCTGCAAACATTTCTTGACAAAGCTCTTGACGGATTTTATTAAACTCGTTCAATGATTGAATAGCCATTTCTATTTCTTGTTTGTTATCAGAAATAAGAACTTTCAAAGCTGCTTCAACTGTATCTAATCTGCCTGACGCATTAATTCTTGGTGCGATACCAAATGCTATATGTTCTGAGGTTATTTGACCTTTGTATCCTGCACTTTCTAAAAGTCTTGTCAGACCATAATGTTTGCCGTTTGAAATTAATTCCAAACCTTTGGTTACAAGATATCTGTTTTCTCCGATAAGTGGAACAACATCTGCTACAGTACCTACAGCAACATAAGGCAAGATATTATAAATAAATTCTATTTTGTTGTATTTTTCAAGTAATCCTTGAGCAAGTTTGAATGCAACTCCAACCCCTGCAAGAGCACATAAACTATTAATTTGTTTAGCGGATAAGTTTTCATCTAACGAATTAGGTGCTTTTGGATTTATGATAGCAAAAGCTTTTGGTAATTCTTCAGGGACTTCGTGGTGGTCTGTAATTATTACATCAATTTTAAAACTTTTTAAAAAATTAACAGCTTCGACATCGCTTATGCCGCAATCACAAGATACAATAACTTTGGGCTTAATTTTTGTCATTATATTTACCAAAGCTTTTGTATCGAAACCATGACCTTCTTTTTCTCTATCTGGAATAAAATAGTTAACGTCAGCATTTAATTCTTTTAGTGTTCTGTATAAAAGAGAAGTTGATGTAACCCCGTCAGCATCAAAGTCTCCGTGGATAACAATTTTTTCTCCATTATCGATAGCCTGTGAAATTCTTTCTACTGATTTTTCCATATCAGTGAAAGCTTTTGGATGTGTAAGTTTCATTTCAAGAGGATTTAAAAATTCTTGAATATCTTCTTCACTAGTAATTCCCCTTGATGCAAGTAATCTTTTTATTAAAGATTTTTCATTTCCATAATTTTTATTGTATATCCATTCTTTTATTGTCATATTCTTTCCTACCCGTCTGATACCAAAATAATAGCATAAAATTTAGTACCTTAAAATCAATCGCAAATATTAATTTTGAACAAAAAAAGAGAGCTTTCTTTTAATAAGAAAGCTCTTGGGCAAATTGTTGTTACAAGGAGCATGAGTAACTAACAATTTGCAGAAAATTATTGATTTGCTATTGTTTGACCATTGGTCATTTTAGTAAGTACTTCAATAGCTTTTTTCAACTGAACATCATCTTTATTTTTCACGTTTTCTTCTGTTAATTCAACTTTTATATCAGGAGTGATACCTTTTTTATTGATATCAGTTCCGTTAGGAGTTAAATATTTTTGAATAGTGATATTAATACCTGCTTCATAAGGAAGTTTGTTGATTTCTTGTACCAAACCTTTTCCAAAAGATTGTTCTCCAATGATAACAGCTCTGTGGTTATCTTTCATAGCTCCAGAGAAAATTTCAGAAGCAGAAGCAGATCCTTTATTTATTAGTATAACAACTGGTTTTTTAGTATATACCCCAGGAGTTGCTCTTTGTGTTTCTTTATAGCCGTCTCTATCTACGGTACTTACGATAGTTCCTCCATCAAGAAACATATCAGAAATATAAATTGCGTTAGTTAACAATCCTCCAGGATTTGATCTTAAATCTACAATAAAACCTTTCTTATTTTTAGATTTATTTAAGATTGCACCAAATTCATTAGCAGCATTTCTGCTTATGAATGAGCTTAATCTTATATAGCAAAAATCTTCAGGAATTTTTACATCAGTTGGAACTTTTTGTGAAATTGATTTTATTTCTATTTCGGCTCTTGTAACTGTGTATAATTTTGGTTCTTGATCTTTGCGTTTGATTAGCAAGGTAACTTGTGTTCCTTCTTTTCCTCTGATTTTATCAGCAGCTTTATCAACTGTAATACCTTTTGTGCTTACTCCATCAATTTCTAAAATTTCATCATCTGCCAAAATTCCGGCTTTTTCTGCAGGAGTATCTTCAATAGGTGAAATAACTGTTAGTTTACCGTCTTTTACTGCGATTTGAATCCCAATACCTTTTAATGAGCCTTTTATAGAACTCGTTTCTTCAGCAAATTCTTTCGGATCTAAAAATTTGGTATAAGGATCATTCAAACTTGCAATCATAGTGTTGATTGCAACGTAAGCATCTTCATTTGTTCTAATTTTGCTGTCATATTTATGACGCCATTTTGACCAATCTTGAGCATTATTAGTTTGGTCTACAAATTTTACATTAATAAGTTTCCAAACTTGGTCATATAAGTCTGTAGGACTGTATGCAAATACATTATCTCTAATAACCCAACCTGATAAAAAGATAAATGCACTTAAGAAAATAAAACTTTTTTTCATAATGTTTCTCATTTAATAGTATTTCCTCCAATACTCTTAACCCTAAACTTTTGTTGTACAACTTACAAATATAAAGATGTTTTTTTTAAAAAAAAGTTTCCAAAAATTTGAAATGTACTCTAAAAGTTTTGCCATTAAAAGTTTTTTGTTAACTATAATACCACAATTTATTAAAAATGAAAATTTTCATTATGCAAAATATTTATAAATTTTTATTCTTTATTACCACGCAGAGCAATATATGTCAAAAACTGTAATCTTGCTTTCATTTCACAATAAGTTTCAAAAGTTGTTTCCATATTCATTTTCAAAATATCTTCTGTGAGTTCGATATTCTTAAGAATTTCTTTTTGCAAATTAGTATCCATAATCTATTCCTTTTTTGCCAACAAAGGAATAATATAACAGAAAAATTTTATAATCAATAGAAAAACGGAAATAAAATTAATATTTTATAAAAAATCAATTACAACTATTTCAGGTCTACAATTGAATCTTAACGGTAAAATACTAGTACCAAGACCACTTGTTACAAAAAGTTTTTTATTATCTTCAATGATTAAGCCTTTTTCATAACGTTTACCAAATTTAGAAGGCAAAATCATTGCTCCGAAAAAAGGAATTCTTATTTGTCCTGCATGTAAATGTCCAGCAAGAGTTAAATTAACTTCTTGAGGAATATCAGGAAAAATATCAGGAGTATGAGTTAATAATAATATTGGCGAGTTGCAATTGTGCAAAGCTTTTTTTATATCAGGGTTTCCTGTCTGTAAATCATCAACCCCAGCAATACAAACATTACAAGTATTTATATTGTTATTTAGTAAAACATTAATTCCGGAAGTTTTAAATTCTTTTATAACTTCTTCTTTGCCTTGCCATCCATCGTGATTTCCAATTACAGCAAAAGTCCCGTTTTTTGATTTTAAAAAAGCTAATTCTTTTACTATTTGTTTTACAGGCATTGATTGCCCTTTTTTATGTCCGCTTACATAATCTCCACCAAGCAAAATAAAATCGGCATTTTGTTCGTTAATGGTATTAACAATTCTTTTTAATCGAATTTTTTCAAAAGTTTTTATATGTAAGTCGCTTATAAAAACAACTTTTAATCCTTTGAGTTCGTTATCTTTAATTTGTAGTTTATTCACATACAACAAGTTTGGTTCGATAAACACTCCCCAAATGAATAAAGTAATAATAAAAAATATAAAAATTTTAATAGCCATGTCATTATTATAAAATAAAAACTCCCATTATTCGGGAGTTTTTATAGTTTATTAATTTTTATGATTCTACATATTCTCTTAAGCGTTTGCTTCTGTTAGGGTGACGTAATTTTCTAAGCGCTTTTGCTTCGATCTGTCTGATACGTTCACGAGTAACACCGAATAATTGACCAACTTCTTCCAAAGTTCTTTGGCGTCCGTCATCCATACCAAAACGAAGTCTTAGAACATCACGTTCTCTTGGTGATAATGTACAAAGAACTTCTGCCAAGTCTTCTCTTAAAAGTTCAGAAGCAACTGTTTTGATTGGAGCATCAGCTTCTTTGTCTTCAATAAAATCACCCAATCTTGAATCTTCTTCTTTACCAATAGGAGTTTCAAGAGATAGAGGTTCTTGAGCTATTTTAATGATTTCACGAAGTTTAGGTATTGATACGTTCATTTCAATAGCTAATTCATCTTCAGTAGGTTTTCTTGAAAGTTCTTGAGCTAGTCTTCTTGTAACTTTTTTCAATTTATTAATTGTTTCAACCATGTGAACAGGAATTCTTATAGTTCTAGCTTGGTCTGCAATAGCTCTTGTTATAGCTTGTCTAATCCACCAAGTAGCATATGTTGAAAATTTGAAACCTCTTTCATGGTCAAATTTTTCAGCTGCACGAATAAGACCTAAGTTTCCTTCTTGAATAAGGTCCAAAAATAACATTCCGCGTCCTACATATTTTTTTGCAATACTTACAACTAAACGTAAGTTAGCTTGAACAAGTTTTCTTTTTGCGATAGCACCAGGTGTTCCACCTTCTAATATTTTTCTTGCTAATTCTATTTCTTCATTAGCTGATAAAAGTTTTATTCTGCCAATTTCTCTTAAATATAATCTTACAGGGTCATCAACAGCTATACCTTTTGGAAGTTCAAAATCATTTTCATTTTCTTCATGAGAAGAATTCATCATATAGATATCATCTATATTAACCTTGTGTTCCATTTTTTCAGTAACAATATCCTCAATATTATCTGTACTGATGTCCATATTCATATAATTAACACCATCAGCATCCTGAGAAAGAGCTGCATCTTCGTCTATATTGTGTAAATCCAAATTTTCATCATCCATAATACTTACAATAGAAGAACCAGATTGTCTTTTTTTACTCATTCATTTTCTCCAATTTTAGTCTATTATTTATTTTATCTCTAAGCTGCATTTGAATTTTTAGGGCTTCTGTTTCATTATCATTTGCGCTTTTATATAAATTACGTATTCTTTCTTTTTCTTTTTCTGATTGGCATTGATTTAGTCTATTGATATTTTCTTGAATTGCTGTTAGAAAATCTTTGTCATCCAGATTCTTAAAAGTTTCAGAAATACTAATTAAATCAGTTATCAGGTTTTGTATTTCCGGCTCTTGAATGAATGCTGTATATAGCTGTTCAATCAATTCTTTCACATTATTTACGGTACATGTTAATTTGTCAATTGTAGATTTTACATTTATTAACGTTTCGTCCGTAAACGGGGCATCGCCAATAAATTCTTTAATTTGTTCTAAAGAAAAATGGCTGTCGGTAACAAGAAAAACACTCAACAAATTTTTTTGCGCTCTTTGTGCAATTGTTAAATTTTTCTTTACAATTTTATTAACATTAGTTTCAATAGTTTGTGTATTTGACGTTATTCTGTTTGCTTTTTTTACTTCTCTTAAAAGAGCATTTTCATCTATTGCTAATGTATTTGCAACCATTCTTGTATACTCAGATTGAACGATTGCATTTTTTATTTCTTGTAAAAGAGGAATAATTTGTTTTACCAAACGAGTTTTTTCTAATGGAGAATTTGCATTCACTCTTTCTTTTAAAATACTGTTAAGTTGAAAATCAAGCAAAAGCGGAGCATTTTGCATATATTCTCTATAACTTTCTGCTCCTACAGAGCGAATAAACTCATCAGGATCTTTTCCTTCAGGTGGTGCTATTACTCTAATTTCACATGAATATTTATCTTCTGACGGTGACATATAGCTTTCGTCAAACTGTTTAATATTTCCTAATCCTGTGAAAGCTTCTTTTATTAATTCCGCATTTCTGTTTGTTGCTTTTTGACCTGCATTGTCGGTATCAAAAGATAGGTAAATTTTTCTGGAAGACGTGTATCTTGAAAGGAGTTTGATGTGTTCTGAAGTAAGTGATGTTCCACAAGATGCAACGGCATTTTCAATACCATGTGCTTGTGCAGAGATTACGTCAAAATAACCTTCCATAAGGATAACACTGTCATATTCTTTAATCGCATCTTTTGCAGTATAAAGACCGTATAATATTTTACTTTTGTTATAAATTAAAGAATCAGAAGAGTTTAAGTATTTTGGCATTTGGTCTTTTTCAACAGCTCTTGCACCAAATGCAACGTACTCTCCGAATTCATTTTGAATTGGAATTATGATTCTGTTTCTAAATCTGTCTATATATTTAGATTCTTTGCCGGCAGAAATAAGTCCTGCTTTTTCTAGAACTTCATCACTAAATTCACTTTTAAATCTTTCATAAAAGGTTGTATAAGCTTTAGGTGCGTAACCAATTGTAAATTTTTCAATAATATCTTTTGTGATACCTCTATCAGTAAGATATTGCAAAACTTTTGTAACTTCAGGTGATTTATCTTGTAAAAGTCTGAGATTATAAAATTCAGCAGCTCTTTGACAAGCTTTAATCATTTCTTCTTTTAGGCCTTTAGATTCACCATTTTTGACGTAATTTTTAGGCATTTCAAGCCCAAATTTATTAGCTAATTCTCTGATAACGTCAATAAATTCTTTGTTTTCCGTCTTCATTATGAAGGTAAGGGCATCTCCACCTTCTCCACAACCGAAACATTTAAAAATGCCAAGATTAGGATTAACAGAAAAAGAAGGTGTTTTTTCCTTGTGAAAAGGACACAATCCCCAATAATGTCCGCCTGATTTTTTTAGTATAACTTTTTCAGAAACAACTTCTACAATATCAAGTCGGTCTTTTATTTGTGAAATTAATTCTTCCAGTGTGTTAGCCATAATTTTATTTTATCATTAAAAAAATGTTATTCCAAAAAATTAAGTACTTTAAAAGTATGATTTTGTTTAAATTTTGACCTAAATAGCCTGATAGGGTAATTGCCCGTTTTTTGTAAATATATAGTATTAATAATATGCAAGAGTTAGTCAGTAAAGCTGAAAATGAAAATATTATTTTTGTTGAAGACTTCAGAGAACTAAAAGGGGTTAAGAATCTTGCTCTCAAAAAATTATGTATAATTAAAACTGATTTTAAAAATATAAATCAGATTAAAAAATTTTGTAAAACTCATCCAAATTTAGAAGTATGGATAGCTTCAGATGAGATTTCAAGAAAAAATATACTATCAGCAAATTCTTGTGGTGTGAAAAATGTTGTAAAATATCCTGTAGATACAAAGTTAATTCATAATTTTTTTAGAAAAAAAGATAAAACAGGTGAAATAAAACAAGTTTCTACTTCAAATTATTACCTAAAAGGTTTGAAAGTTATGATAGTAGATGATAATCAGATGAATATTGATCTTTTAAAAGAAACATTATCTGATATGGGACTTGAGCTGTCTGCATTTACAAAACCTCTAGAGGCTGCAAAAATAATAGAATATAATAAATATGATTTATTCTTATTAGATATAATGATGCCTGAAATGTCCGGTTTTGATTTGGCGGAAGTGATAAAAAAGACCAAACTAAATTCAGACACTCCTATAATGTTTATTTCTGCACTCAATGATCCTGAAAATAAAATAAGAAGTTTTGATTTGGGTTCATATGCATATATTGAAAAACCTTTTAATATTAATGTAGTTCGCTCCCAAATATATAATGCTTTAAAAATAAATTGTCTAAGAGAAGCTTTGAATGACAGAAAAGAAACTTTTTTGGCAATGGTAACACATGATTTGAAAACCCCTGTAAATGCTGAAATCTGTGCGCTAGAATTATTGCTAAAGAATAATGGGTTAGAATTAAATGAAATGCAGCATGAAATAATAAAAGATATTTTAGGTGCTGCAAAATATATGAAAAATTTAGTAGATAATATTCTGCATAAATATAAATTTGATAATGAGAATTTAAAGTTGAATAAAAAACAAGCATCTTTAAAGGTTCTTATTGCAGAATGTATTGAGGAAACAAAATATTTGTTTGAAGAAAAACATCAACAATTAATGTTTAATTGCAGTTCAAGAAACAGTGAAACGATGGTTGATTGTATTGAAATAAAAAGAGTAATACAAAACCTTTTATTCAATTCTGTTGAATATGCCTATAAAAATTCAAAAATAACAATAGAATTATATGAAACAAAAACTGATTTTGTTTTTTCAATAAAAAATTTTTCACACGGAATAGATCTTGCAAATCCAAATGATGTTTTTGAAAAATTCGTCACTCTTGCGGAACAAAACAAAAGAGCAGGTACGGGATTAGGGTTGTATATTTGTAAAAAAATCATAGAAGCTCATGGCGGAAATATCTATGCAGAAAGTAAGGTTGATGATTATACAAAAATTACTTTTATACTTCCTAAAATGAATATTTGAAGAAAATATTGATATCAACTGTTTTTCAAATATAATAGAGAGTATGAAATATAAAGAGAACGTTAGAAATTTTTGTATAATAGCCCATATTGACCACGGAAAGTCAACATTAGCAGACCGTTTGTTAGAACAGACAGGTACTGTTGCTCAAAGAGATATGCAAAACCAAATTCTTGACTCAATGGATATTGAGCGCGAAAGAGGTATTACAATAAAACTTAATGCCGCAAGGATGAATTATAAAGCAAAAGATGGAAAAGATTACATCTTAAATCTTATTGATACCCCAGGGCACGTTGATTTTTCTTATGAAGTGTCTCGTTCTCTTGCAGCTTGTGAAGGAGCTTTGCTGATCGTTGATGCAACTCAAGGTGTTGAGGCTCAAACTCTTGCAAATGTTTATTTGGCTATTGAACAAGATTTGGAAATTATTCCTGTAATAAACAAAATTGATTTACCTTCTGCTGATGTAGAAAGAGTAAAAGCTGAAATAGAAGAAGTACTTGGTATTGATGCTTCTTTAGCTATTCCGGTAAGTGCGAAAACAGGTGAAGGTATTCAAGATGTACTTGAAGCTGTTGTTGATCTAATCCCACCTCCTGTTGATACTACAGAAAAACCTCTTCGAGCTCTTGTATTTGATAGTGCTTATGATCAGTATTTAGGTACTCTTTGTTTCTTTAAAATAGTTGATGGAAAAATGAAACTTGGTGACAAAGTTAAATTTATGGCATCAGGTAAAGAATATGAAATTGTAGAACTTGGATATCTTACACCAACAAGGGTTCAAGTAGATGAACTGGTATGTGGTGACGTAGGGTATTTTGCGGGATCTATCAAAGAACTGACAAGATTTGTGGGTGATACTATTACTCATATAGAAGCTCCTGCTGCAGAACCTTTGCCTGGTTATAAAGAAGCTTTACCAATGGTATTTTCAGGTATGTATCCGGTGGATAATGATGAATATCAAGATTTAAAAGAAGCTTTAGAAAAACTAAAACTTAATGATAGTAGTATTACTTTTGAACCGGAAACTTCTTCTGCATTAGGTTTTGGTTTTAGATGCGGATTTTTGGGAATGCTCCATATGGAGATTGCTCAAGAAAGATTGGAACGTGAATATAATCTTTCATTAGTTACAACAGCTCCATCTGTTGTGTACAAAGTTTATAAGACAAATGGTGAAATGGTTGAGATTGATAATCCGGCAAATTTACCACCAGCACAAGTTAGAGACTACATCGAAGAACCTTATGTCAGAGTGCAAATAATTACTCCAAACGATTATGTAGGAACATTGATGGACTTGTGCCAAACAAAACGAGGTATATTCATTAATATGTCCTATATTGATAAAGTAAGAGCAAATTTGGAATATGAAATACCTTTGAGTGAAGTTATTACAGATTTTTACGACCAACTTAAGTCAAGAACAAAAGGTTACGCAAGTATGGATTACGAATTCAAAGATTACAAACGTTCTAAGTTGGTAAAACTTGATATTATGCTTGCCGGTGAAGTTGTTGATGCTTTATCTGTAATATGTCATGAAGATAGTGCATTTTATATAGGACAAAAGCTTACTACAAAATTGAAAGATATTATTCCTCGACAATTGTTTGAAGTTCCTATTCAAGCAGCAGTTGGAGGAAGAGTAATTGCAAGAACAAATATCAAAGCAATGAGAAAAAATGTTCTTGATAAATGTTATGGTGGCGATATTTCGCGTAAAAGAAAATTGTTAGAAAAACAGAAAAAAGGTAAAAAACGCATGAAATCAGTCGGTCGTGTGGAAGTTCCACAAGAAGCGTTTATGGCTGTATTAAGTTTAGATGATGAATAATAACTAAATTAACCCTAAATCTCTAGCTTTCATAGCAGCTTCTGTTCTATTAGTAACCCCAAACTTTTTGAAAATAGCACTTATATGTGCTTTTACTGTGTGATGAGTGATAAATAATTCTTTCCCGATTTCTTTGTTAGAGAGTCCTTGGACTATTCTTAGTAAAACTTCAAATTCTCTTGTTGTTAATTCCTTATTCTTCTTTATACCGTAAGTGTTACTATACCCTGACATCCCCCAGCTCCTTTCAGATAGTAGCTTACTTCTCAATCGTATCAAAAGACACTGATATAGATATTAGCCTTTTGTCTAGTATTTTTAGAAATGTGCTAATTTTGCCAAAATAGATATAATATATAACTAAAAAATATATAATAAATATATTACAAAATGTTACAAGATATACAAAAAATATAACGAAACATGCAATTTTACAAAAAGAAAATACTTTATATAAATATGGAAATCAATTTTAAGAGAGGATACAATAAAGAGTATTAAGATGTAAACGATTGTAACAAAAGTTATTAAAATATGCTTTTTGATTAAAGATTATTAAATAACTAACCGATGTATACAATGTGAGTAAATATGGAGAACTAAAAAATGGTTGATGGAATCAATGGAAAATTTAACAAAGGATTAAACTTCTTTACACAAAAAGAATTAACTAAAAATGAAGAAGCAAAAGAAGTAAAACAAAATGTACCTGTTGGTAAACAGGCAGAAACAAAAGAATTAGGAGATGACTTATTAGATCCTAGATATTTTGCAAATGCTTTGGGATTTGTAAAACAAACCTCAGCATTACCAAAAGCAGATGCTGCAGAATTATCAGAAATGTATGCAATGGCAGGAATTAAAGCTCCATTACCTACAGCAGCTCAATATGCAAGTGTTGCAAACATTACAACATCTTTTGCAAAAGGTATAGATACATTATCTACAACAAATAATGCTGAACAATTATTTGCTTCAAGTGAATTTGAAGCTTTAAATAAACAATTCGGGATTTCATAAACCAACTTATAAATAAACATTTACTCACACAGATTTGAAGGGCTGACAAAGTTTGTCTGCCCTTTTTGTTTTTCTATCAAATCAATATCCACATATCCTTTCAGTGTTAATTGATATACTGCATGAATTCTATTTTTAGTATTACTTTTTTGGATAATGTTACTAATATCTTTTTTTATTGTGTAGTAACTGTATTTTAAAATATATCCAATTTCTTTATTTGTGTATCCTAGTGCAGCTAAATTAAGGACCTGAATTTCTCTATTAGTAAATTTTATTTTCTTTTCCATATAATTTCAAACCCCAGATGAATTATATTAATTACTATCGCGTTCACGATAGAATGATTTCATAATACATACAAAAATGAATATATGCAAGAAGATGTAAAAAAATTAATATGTATAACAGCAGGTAATACTTATAAAAAACTGCGTGGGAATAAAAGTCAATATGTTATAGGTGCAGAATACAGTATTCCAAGTTCTGTAATAAGTGAACTTGAAAGGGGGAAAAAAGATCCCCAACTTACTACAATATTCAAACTAGCGGAAAGTTGTGGTCTAAAACCATCCGAATTTTTAGCAAAGATTGAAGAGGCTTTGCCAAAAGATTTGAAAGTTTGTGACGATTAATGTTCAAAGCTTAATAATTTAAGTCCGCGTTTTTGTTTTTCATGTTGTATATCCGGTAATTCGTAACATTTAATACATCTTGCTTCATAAGTTTCATCTCCACCAATCATGATAAGTGGAGAATTTTTGTCAGCCGGTTTTCCATCAATTAATCTTTGAGTTCTAGTTGCGTTTTCACAACCGCATTTCATACAAACAGCATGAAGCTTGTCTACTTCAGTCGCAATACACATTAATTGCGGCATACTACCGAAAGGTTCTGCTTTAAAATCCAATTCAAGACCTGTTCCGATAACTTTTTTACCTTCTTCCATAAGTTTTGAAATAACTTTAACGATATTACTATCAAAAAATTGTAACTCATCAATAGCTACCACTTCGTCTTCAGGTCTTACGACGCTTAAAATTTGAATAGAATGTTTAACTTTAATAGCGTCTAACCAAAGTCCGTTTCTTGATTCGATATAATCACCCTTAGCACGAGTATCAACATCAGGAGAAATAACTTTTACTTTCTTTTTTGCAATAATACAACGTTTAATTCTTCTCAATAATTCTTCTGTTTTTCCACAGCTCATTGGTCCTGTGATTAACTCAAAAGAGTATCCGTACATAATAACTATTTCCCCTGTTTCCCAATCTATTTACAGTACTAATTGTACCTCTGTGAAAGGTATATTTAAAGTAAAATTTTGTAAAAAAATAAGGTGGTTAGTGAAGGATTTTATCACGTAATTTTTTAAGACCGGCACCATAAAAGTACTTCAACTGTTCAGGGAAATTGTCTTCTATATCTATTAAAAACATATCTCTTGCAATAAAAGCTTTTATTAGATATACGATTTCAGGATTTTTTGACCATAAGGCGTCTGCATCAACATTTTTTTTAGGTTCAATTTTGCCAAAAATACCCTCTTCGTTATCAACAGTCATAAATATAAATCTATCACCCACATAATGTTCAAGCATTCTTGATGTGTCATTTCTAAAGACTGTACCAAAGTTGGATGAGAAATTGTCATATCCGACAATTTTTATTTCAACCCCTCTATTATATGCTTCTTTAAGATAATTTTCTATATATTTATAATCTTGTGACCAGATTTCAAGATAAATATTTTTTCGAGCATTATTAATGATTTCGATAGCTTTAGTAATAATTTTTGCTCTACCAATAATAGTGTGTATTGGTTCAGAATAATTTTCTTTTACATTAGGAAGCTTTTTTTCAAGAAAATCAATAGTTGAATCAATTTTTCTTTTAAATCTTTTAGTTAAATCTTTGGGTTTTATAGGACTGTATGTAACTGGTTTGTCCCCTGAAGAAGTTACTATATGCTGAGCTTCAAGCGATTTTAGGGTATCATACGCTCTTGCTTGTGGTATATCTGCTATTTTAGAAATCTCATAACCAGTTGCAGGGTACTTTTTTAGCAGAGCAAGGTATACTTTTGCTTCATAACTGTTAAGTCCGATTTCTTTGAGTTTTTCTATCACTTCTTCCATAGGTGAATTTTAGCAAAATTTTTGTATATTGGCAAATTTTCAAAAACCTAAGCACGAGGGTGTGCTTCGTTATAAACATCTTTCAAATGTTGTGTTGAAATGTGTGTATAAATTTGTGTATTAGAAATACTTGCATGTCCTAAAAGTTCTTGCACTACACGTAAATCAGCACCATTTTCAATTAAATGAGTCGCAAAACTATGTCGAAAAACGTGTGGAGTAACGTGTTTTGGTAAATTAATTTTTTCGACAATTTCATTTATTACGTTTCTGATTGTTCTGGTTTGTAATCTATATCCTGTGTTGTTAATAAAGACAGGAGAATCTTCATTTGGCTCTCCCACAGGAAAACCTTTTGGAATAAGGGCTCTAGCTGTTTCAATATATCTTTCTAAATATGATTTTGCTCTATCTGTTACAAGAATAATTCTCTCTTTTGCACCTTTACCAAAAACTCTGATTTCATTATTTTCTAGATTTAAATCACCGAAATTTAATCCTGATAATTCTGATACACGCATACCCGTAGCCCAAAGAAGTTCCAATATAGCTCTATTCCTATAGCCTGAAGGAGTTTCAATTTTTGTATTATTCAGAATTTTTTCAACTTCATCAGGAGTGAGGAATTTTGGTAATGATTTAGGACGTTTTGGGGTATTTAAATTCATCGCAGGATTAGAATCAATTTTTCTTTCTCGATACAAAAATTTATAAAAAGTTCTAATACTAGCAATTTTTCTTGCGATTGTGGTTTTCTTATAATTGAATTTCTGAATAAAGTGTAAATAATCTCTGATCTTTGAAAAGTTAACATCTTCACAAGATTGCTCGTCCATCCAGACAAGAAAGCTTAAAATGTCGCTACAATAAGCTTTTGCTGTATGTTTCGAAAAGTTTTTTTCTACAATTATGTACGATTTAAAATCTTCCAAATCTTGTTTTGAATCTGAATTTATACTCATTATCTACATCATTCATATTATTGCTTTTTAATAATAGATATTATACAATACTTTTAACAGAATTAGAATAGTTTACTATAACCAATTTCATAAAAATCTCAGGAGATAAAATGAATTACAAAAAAATATTAGTAGCATCATTTGCAACATTAATGACATTATCTGTCTCTTCAGCAGTTAATGCGAAAGAGCTTCAAGCTCAAGTACAAAAGAATCCTTCAAATACTGCGAAGTCGAATACTTCTGGTGTAAATGTTGCTTCTACAACAAAATATCCCGAAATTGTAAAATTAATAGAATACAATAGATATTCAGAAGCAGATGCAAAATTAAAGGAAATACTAAACAAAACCCCTGAAGATATCACAGCAATTGCATTGCGCTCAGTATCTATGGCTAAACAATATAAATTAGCTCCTGCGGAACAAGAAATTAGTAAGTGGATAAATAAATATCCTAACAATCCTGATTTGCACTACGCACAAGGTGTAGTTTATATGATGCGTCAGACTTCATCAGATGTTGATTATATTAAAAATACAAGAGGTTTGATTAATTCTGCAATAAGAGAATTTGTGAAAACGGTTAACTTGAATACAAATTATTATCCTGCATACAATGCCATGGGTGTTGCAACATTAAAGTTAGGTAATAGAAAAGATGCAAGAGATTTGTTCAATGCAGCTTTGAAAATTAACCCATCTTATGCAGTAGCATATGACAATTTAGGTGTTCTTGAAATGATGGGTGGTAATCTTGATGGAGCCGAAAATTATTTCAAAAAAGCAATGCAATGCAATTCTCATAACCCGACTGCTTGGTATCATATGGCTCAAGTAGAAACAAGACGTGGCAAGTATTCAGATGCGTTAACTTGGATTAACCACTCAATTCATGTTAATCCAAATTCTTCACCGGCATTGAATTTACAAGGTGAATTGTATTTAAGACAAGGGAACCAAGCTGCAGCAATAAACTCTTTCAAAAAAGCAGTAACTGTAAAACCTGAAAATTCACGTCCATATTTAAATTTGGCAAATATTTATGAAAACAGAGCTGACGAAGAATTTGCAATGGAACAGTTAAAAACAGTTTTAGCAATCAATCCAAATTATCAAGAAGGAAAATTAAAGATTGCAAACTTAGCACTTCATACAAGAAAATATGAACAAGCACTTGATTACTATTCAAGACTTGTTGGAGATGAAAACTACAATGAAGATGCTATTGTAGGACTTGCAAATACATATTATGAAATGTCTAAAGATAGAGGTAACAAGGAAGGTATTACAACAAATAAAGAATTGTACCTTGCTTATGATTACGTAAATAAGGCTATAGAAAAGTGTCCTGAAGATTTAGAACTTCACTTAGCAAAGTTAAAACTTGCAAGTCTAACTCACCAAACTGCTTTGTCAAAAGATAGTTTGAATTACATTATTCAAGCTGCAGGTAACAACTTAATGGATAGTGTGATTAAAGGCGAAGCATACCTTGCTTTAGGCAGAGAAAAAGATGCTGTATATACTTTTGAAAATGCTGTAAATTTTGCAAATAGTGTAGATGATGATTTATATTTAGCTGAAATACTTGTTCATCACAAACAATTCAGAACAGCAAGAACTGCCTTGAAAAAAGCCTTGATGAAAGATCCTGATAACGTAATTGCGAAAAACGGTATCGGATACATTGATTTGTGCGAAATCAAGTCTAATGAATTCTTTGATGTTGCTCAACGTCAGTATAAAGAAAAGAATTACGCATCTACAATTGAATATTGTAACCGTGCAATAGACTTCTTCCACAATAGTCCTGCTATAGCAAAATTAAAAGCTCAAGCATATGAAAAAGAATTGAATTATCGTGGAGCAGTTAAATATTATCAACAATATTTAGCGATGAACCCTAATGCTTCCGATAAAGATCAAGTAATGAAAAAGATTAATAAATATAAAAGAAAAGCACAATAACCAGACCGATGAAAAAGTTCGATATAAGAAAATCATTTGAGATTTTTTGGAGAGAGCCCTTAAGCGTATTGACTGAGGGCTTGTTCCAACTTGTAAATATTGAAGATAATATTTTTAGCAAAAAACCGTCTGTGAATGTTGATTTTGTTAACAAAAAAACTCAAATTACAGTTGTTAACAGTGAAAAAATGTATAATATTTTTCAAAATGTTTTGTATAAAAATAAGCTTAAAGAGCAAAAAGAAAAGCATTTGATTACAAAATAATTTTTTGCTTTTTTATGATATTATCTTTTTATGGCTAAACAAAAATACATGCAAGCAAAATTTTTAATAAGTGCTGAAAAATTGTCTCAGTGCCCTGATTATACTTTGCCGGAGTTCCCACTTTTGGGTCGTTCAAATGTTGGTAAATCATCGTTTATTAACGGGTTGGCAAATCACAAAAAATTAGCAAAAACATCTAATACTCCTGGTAAGACAAGATTGATTAATTTTTTTCAATTTGCTAATGAATTTATGATTGCTGATTTGCCAGGGTATGGTTATGCAAAAGTTTCTAAAGAAGCTCAGAATAGATGGCAAAAATATTTAGAAGAATATTTGCTTAAAAGAGAACAAATAACATCTCTTGTACAGTTAATCGATGGAAGACATGAAATTCAAAAAAATGATTATCAAATGCGTGAATGGATAATGGCTTATAATCTACCAATATTTACAGTTGTGACCAAAATGGATTATGTACCAAAATCTAAAACTTTAAATGTTATAAAAAACGTGGAAAAAGAATTTGGTGGTGTGGTTCTTCCTTTCAGTGCAGTAGATAATAGATATAATGAAAAGATTTTTGAACATTTTTTAAGTTTTAATTCATCTAAATAGAGGATTAAATCTCCCCTTTTGCGTTTTATAATGAATATGGGTTAGTAATCGAAATTTTTTCAGGGAGAGTCTTATGGAAGTTGAAAAAGTCTCTGCAAGTAAGAAAGAATTTTATCCTCAAACTAATGGTGATATTTCAGAATCAATTACGAAGGCTTGGACAGAGCAGGCTATGGAATGCTATTCAATAAAATGCGATTGCAAAAAGTGTTCTCTTGCAAAAGGTAATTACTCTTTCAAGTGTCAAATGCCTCGTGTGATAGACATTTTAATCGGTGTAGTAGGAAAACCTAAGATGAATCCAATATAGCAACTCCTTTTCTATAAACAGCTTTAAAGGCTGTATTGCATTGTGACCATTAATAATTATTGTAAAGGCGGCATTTGTCGCCTTCTTTATTTTTATTTTGTTTTTGTGTATTATAATGTATGTATGAAGAAGATAGTTATACTTGTATTAATGTTAAGTTGTACAATTTTACCCTCGTTTGCAAATGTTACTAAAATATCTGCAGATGAAGCGTTTAAACTTGCGTTAAATAATAATTTGGCACTCCAAGCAAAACGAAAAGAAATTCAAATCCTTGAACAAGAAGTAAAGATGGCTAATGCCTTAAAAAACCCTCAAGCGCAAACAAATGTGTTAATGGGATCTATTGGTACATCTAATGCCAGCCAAGCAGGTATTGCATTGCCTATAGAAATAGCTAAAAGAGGTGTTCGTAAAAAAGCCGCTATTGCCAATTTGCATCTTGTACAAAATCAAGTAAGACAAGAAGAATTAAACTTAAAAATACAAGTAATGAGTGCATACTTTGATGTTGTGTATATGAAATCAGTTGTTTCAATTTTGCAAGAAAGAGAAAAACTTTTTAAAAATATGAAACTGATTTCAGAAGCAAAACCAAAATCTTCTCCAAATTATGAAATAGACAAACTTCAATCTGATATCAAGCATAAAAAACAAATTATTTTGTTAAATAAAGCAAAAGCAGAACTGTTGTATGCACAATTCCATTTTAATGATACTTTGAATTTGCAAGATTCAACAGTAATGTATGATACAAGAGAAAATTCTCTTTTTGAGGATCATATAACATTACTTGATTTAAAACTTCCTGATTATCAAACAATTGAAGAGATTGCGATGAAATTTAGTTATTCAATCAGAATAGCTGACAACAATATTGAAAAATCAGAGAAAGAATTAACTGTAGCTAAACATAAGGTTATTCCTGACTTAAATATAATGGGTGGATATGCTTTTTCTGGAGATGGAAAAGCTCAAGGTGCTTACGTTGGAGGCGGTGTTGATCTTCCTATTTTTTATACATACAGACCAGAAATTAAACGTGCAAAAATTGTTCTTGAAAGAGCAAAAATAGATAAATTGTCTTTCGAGAACAAATTGAAATATGCGCTAAAAGAGGATTATAACCAATTTAAATATGCAAAAGAAAATATGGCATACTATAAAGATATTATGAAAGAATCTGATAATATTCTTAAGATGTCAGAAAAACGATATGCAAATGGACAGACAAGTTTGTTAAACTTGTTCATTATAGAAAATGCTCATCAAGAGATGATTAATGAATATATAAGTGCAATGCAGGTATATTACCAAGCTTATTTAGATTTGATGCATAATATGGGTCATGATATTCTGCTTGACGATACAGTATTTGATGATCTATAAAAAAAAGAAAATCGCCGGGGGACGGCGATTGTGTATTGTATTAAGTTGTACTATCTCCAAATCGGTAGCCGTAAATCTCTTAACAGTTGGTTACTGAAAAGCGATTCCTTCTTTGTTAAGCTTAATAAGCTTAGCTAGGTGCCATTCTCTGGCCTTGATATCCTCAATATTATTTTTAATTTCTTCAAGCTCTGCTAAAAGAGTTGCTAAATCTTTTCTTTGAGGAATAATTTTATCATTTTTTTCTTCCTTTTCTTCTAGAGGTTGGAATTTGTAGTCATCATCACTCCAAGAAGGAAGAAAGCAATAATTGTCGAATAAATCTTTTTCGTTCATTGCACACATATCCTATATTAACAGCTTACACTTCAAAAATTCTGACTAAGAATCTTTTTGAGAAATGAATGAGTGGAATAAATCAACAAGATCAAATTTGCCGTATTTGAAAGAATATGGTCTATTTGCATATTCACTATCTGTAATTCTTTGCAAATCTTGTACTTGTTTGTAATCAAGTGAATCAAAATTGAAACTTGTCATTTCTCCATAATCAATCATTAAATCTTCCATATCCAAAACTTTTTTTTCGTCCATTGTATACACACTCCTTATTAACTGTGATTACAAAAATTGTATCGACAGTTTTTTATAAAAACTTTAGGATTTTGATTTCTTTCGTTACATATTTTTACAAATTACAAAAAAAAGCCGACAAATGTGAGTCTTTGTCGGCCCATTACTTTAAATTTTGCTTTAAAGTAAAGAGGTGATGATTATATTTTGTTTTTAGTGTTAGTATAAGTGGTTTTAGTTTTGGTTATTGTACATAATCATAAGGTTTGCTTCCTGTTGCCTTATAAAGTTCTATGGCATCTACCATACATTCAACTTTTTGTTGAGCAACAAGTTTATCAATTGTTAATAGATTTTCTTTGTATTGAATTAAATCAAGTTTTGAAATTGTTCCTTGACTAAATTTATCTTCATTGTATTTATAATCTGCAGCTTCAAGTTTAGCTTGTTTAATTGTCTGTTGCATTTTATCTTTATCAAGTCTTGCAGAAACAAGTGAATCATTTATTTCTTGAATAGCAGTTAAGTTTGTTTTGTAGTATTCTTGAAGAATTCTTTCATAAGTTGCTTTTTTCAATCTAATATTAGCAAGTCTTTTTCCTCCAGTGAATAGAGGTAGTAATGCTCCTCCTGCAAGCCCCAAAATAGCATTTTTAGTTGTAAATATGCTACCGATATCACCTGCGTTAAAGAATGCGAAACCTGAAATGTTTATAGTAGGCAACAGTTCTTTTTTAGCAACTTTAACATCAATACCTGCTTTTTCTACCATCAATTCAGCTTTCATATAATCAGGTCTTTGCATAATTATTTCTGATGGAATACTTGCAGGGATATTAAGATCATATGCTAAACTATCAAGAGATGATCTTTTCAAAGAACTAGCATTTTCAGGGCTTTCTCCAATTAGAACTGCTAATTGGTGTAAGCATTTTTCTCTTTGTTTTCTTAATTCGATTAAGTCAGTCTGTCCTTGTACAAGAGCTTTGTTTGCTTTAACTGTGTCAGCAGTAGATGTAAGTCCTTCTTTGTTACTTAATAGCATTAAATCATAAATTTCTTGTCTGTCTTTTACGATTTGTTCTTGTATTTCTATTGTTTTGTCGAGTTTAACAATATTTAGATATGTAGTACCAACTGCAGATGCTACAGATATATATGCTGCTCTTTCTGCAAGTTTTGAACCTTCATAAAGTTTTTTTACAGATTTTGTTTTATCATGATTTTTCAAGAAAATATCAACTTCATAATTAATCATTGCAGGTGCAATAAACATCCAATCTGTACTTGTACTATTCATTCCTTTCATCCAAGCTGGTGAAAATCCTACTCCTGCTTGTGGTAGTTCGTTAGCAAATTGAATTTTTACATTTTGATAGTATTCTTGTACATTTATTGAAGCCATTTTTAAATCATAATTGTTTAAAACAGCTTTTTGTATGTATGAAGTTAGTAAGTCATCATTAAAATTGTTCCACCAATTCATGTTTACGTAGCCAAATTTATAATCATCACTAACTTTTTTATCTTTTTTAACCATGCTTTTGAATTGTTTAGGTTGTGTGGTAGATGTATTTTCAATAGCAAGTGCTGGCATGATATTTGAGCTCATTAAACTTGCTAGTAGTGTAATTGTTATAACCTTTTTCACTTTGTAAAATTCCTTTTAATTTAATGCTTGCTTTTTTAATAATCATATGTTAGCATACTATTGTTGTAAATGCAACATATTTTTTTTACAACAAATAAATAAAATTACAACTCATATTAAAAAGAAAAAGATAAAATAAACTATGACAGATAAAGAAATTCACTATACAGACAGTATTCATTTTGAATTAGAGCAGACAGCTCGATTGATGAAAATGCTTACAAGCCAGTTATTTATAAAATTGGATATCCAATTATCAATGGATGAATATGCAGCTTTAGATACAATTTTTTGCCATGATGGAATATGTCAAAGAGATTTGGCAAAATTGATTTTAAAAGATAGGGCAAATACTGGTAGAATTTTAAATTCTTTGGAAGAAAAAGGATTAATTACCCGATATATTGATACAAAAAATAATAGACTTGTTAAAAAAATGAATATAACAGATCAAGGTACGAGCGAATTAAAAATTATTACAGCTAAATTCAATGAATATTTATCAGGTATGACTCAAAAATTCAGAGCAAAAGAAGTAGAGGCAGTAAGAGATACCTTGCGAAAATTTAGAATGGATTTAGAGCAATTAGTAAATGTAAATATATAATATACAAATATAAAATCAGAAAATAAGAGGTAAACGATGGAAGAACAAAAAATACAAAATGATGATCAAGTTTCTGAAGAATCAGCAAAAAAACAACGAAAACCTTTCAAAAGGTATATTGCAGCAGTTTTGGTTGCAATTATAATAGTTGCTGTAGGATATTTTATTCATGATGCATTAAATTATCAAACAACTGATGATGCTTATGTAGAAACAACAACTGTACAAGTAGCTCCAAAAGTAAGTGGTCAAATTGTTGATGTATTTATTACCGATAACCAAAAAGTAAAAGAAGGAGATTTGGTTGCAAAAATTGATCCTGCTGATTATGAGGTAAAACTTGCTCAAGCCGAAGCAAAATATGAAAGAACTTTATTAAACCAAAAAAATGCAAAAGCAAATTTCAAAGCTTCTCAAACAAATATAGAAGTAGCTAAAAAAGATTTAGACAGATACAAGAATTTATACGAAAAAGGAGCTGTATCAAAACAAACTCTTGACGCTGCTCAAGCTAAATATGATGCTGCTCAAGCAAATTTAACTCAATCAGAACAAGCATTATTATCAGATAGTGGAAATAAAGTTGCCGACGCTGATTTAAAAGAAATAAAAGCTCTAAGAGATCAAGCAAAATTGTATTTATCATATACAAATATCTATGCACCTCAAACAGGTACAGTATCAAACAGACGTGTAGAAAAAGGTATGTATGTTAATGTTGGTTCTCCTTTATTTGTAATTGTACCTGAAGATGTTTGGGTAGTTGCAAATTTCAAGGAAAATCAATTACGTAACATGAAACCTGGTCAAGAAGTAGACATAAAAATTGATACATATCCAAATAAAGTTTTTAAAGGTAAAGTAGATAGTATTCAAAGAGCATCTGGTGCAAAATCAAGTTTGTTCCCACCAGAAAATGCTGTTGGATCTTTCGTAAAAATTGTACAAAGAATTCCTGTAAAAATAGTGTTTACTGAAAAGATTGATCCGAATGAATTTAATATAGTTCCAGGAATGTCAGTAGTACCGAAAGTAAGAGTAAGAAATTAATAAAAATTTAAGGAGCCTATTTAGGCTCCTTAAAAAAATTAGGGAAAATATATGTCAGAACAACAAATAGAACACACCCAAGAACAATGGACTCCGTCTGTTAATCCTTGGATAATGATTATACCGGTTATGTTGTCCGTATTTATATATGTATTAGACGGTACAATCGGTAATGTTGCTTTGCCTCATATGGCAGGTAGTTTTTCAGCAACTCGCGATGAGTCAATGTGGATATTGACAAGTTATCTTATTGCTGCAGGTATTGTAATTCCAGCAGTAGATTTTTTTAGTAAAGTTTTTGGAAGAAAAAACTTCTTCATTATGAGTGTAATGACTTTTACTATTGCCTCAATGTTATGCGGTTTGGCAAAAAATATTGAATTTATGATATTTGCCAGAGTTTTACAAGGTTTTGGTGGCGGTGGAATTCTACCTATTTCGCAGGCAATTACATTAGAAAGTTTTCCAAAAGAAAAGCGTGGAATTGCAATGTCAATTTTTGGTATGGGTGTAATTTTAGCCCCAATTATTGGTCCTGTATTAGGTGGTTGGATTACTGATAACTGGACTTGGCCTTGGATTTTTTATATTAATGTTCCATTTGGATGTATTGCAGCTTTAATGTGTCATAAGTTGTTAGAGGATCCTCCTTATGCAAAGAAACAAAAAAATGTAAAAATAGATGGCAGAGGATTTTTCTATTTAACAGTCTGGTTAGTTACATTACAAACTGTGCTTGATAAAGGTAATAATGCCGATTGGTTTAATGCAACTTGGATAAGATGGACTTTTGGAGTTTCAATGGTTGCATGTATATTGTTTTTCCATTCACAAATTACGAGAAAAGATTCTTTAATTGATTTATCAGTATTCAAAGATAAAAACTTTTCAGCAGGTACGATTATACAAGTTGTTATACAAGCTGTATTGTATGCATCTTTAGCTATTCTTCCTCAATTTTTGCAAAGTATGATGGGATATACAGCATTTTTGAGTGGTGAAACTATGATGCCTAGAGGTTGCGGTAGTATGGTCGCTATGGTATTGACTGCTACATTGACAAATAGGCTTGATAACAGGCTTATGGTAGCAGTGGGGCTTTCTTTGATTGGTGGAGCTAGTTTGGCTTTTGGTGCTTTGAATTTGCAGATATCTAATATGAATATCGCTATTCCTAATTTCTTCATGGGAATGGGAATGGGATTGGCTATGGTACCGATTATGAATTTGTCTGTTGATACATTAAGAAATGATCAAATGACAAATGCAACAGGTATTCAAAATTTGTTAAAAAATATCGGAAGTGCGATAGGTACATCGCTTGTAGCTACTATGCTTACAAGATTTGCTCAAATTCATCAATATATGTTAGTGGGTAAAACAAGTGAATTAAATCCTGCTTTCATAGAAAGAGTTCAATCAACGGCAGCAGCACTATCAGGGTATACAGAACATGCTGTTGCTCAGTATATGGCTCAATATTCTCTGTATGGACAATTGGTAAAACAATCTACACTATGGGCTTTTATAGACTCCTTTAGAATATTTGGTGCGTTATGTTTTGCTGTAATTCCGTTATTGATACTTATGAGAAAAGTTAAAAAGGCTTAAATAAAAGTGATGTCATAGTTTAATGGTCGATAGAAATATCGACCTTTTTATTATCCTATATTTGAATGGTTGACTTTTGGAAAAAAATCATTAACATGGGGATAGAAGTTGGTATCAAAAAGAGGATTTACTATGTCAAATAACAATATATTAGCAGGTATATATGCAGGATTGAATAATACATATGCTCAGTTGGCTGCTCAAAATCCTGATGGATTAACATTGGAGGAGCTAAATGAAGCAAGAGCAAATAGTTACAAAAACGGAACATATTTGAACCAATCTTTTGCATCTTATTTACAAACTAATTTTGGTAATATTGATAAAAATGGAGATGGCACAATTACTTCTGAAGAAATTAATAATTTGACTAATATGATGTCAAGACAAGGACTTACACGTGATGAATTAACTCAACTTTATGCATCAGGTGCAAGTGGTTTATCTGAAGATACTATGAATAAAATCCTAGAACATTTTGATGAAATGGATACAAACCATGATGGTAGAATAACCAGTGCTGAAATTAGTGCTTATGATATAAATGCGTCAAGAATGGAAAAAGAAGATGAATTTAATAATCGTCGTGCGACAGATATGTCAGTTTTTTATGGCAGTGAATCTTCTTCTTCTGATACTTATAGTTTATTAAGTTATAAGTATAAAAGCAGTAGTAACAGTTAAATAAATCCTAAAATTCTTAGTAACGAGTGCTTTATGCACAGGCGAAAAGGGAATAAAAAAGAGCTTATCTATTAGATAAGCTCTATCATTATATTTTATATATTTTAACATCCGCCACCACAGACACAATGTTTGTTTTTATTTTGTCCGACAAATGCCTGTAAACCAAGATATTTAGCTGCAGAACCAAGTTTTTGCTCAATTCTGATTAGTTGGTTGTATTTTGCCATTCTATCAGATCTTGATGCAGAACCAGTCTTGATTTGTCCACAATTTGTTGCAACTGCTAAATCAGCAATAAATGTATCTTCGGTTTCACCTGAACGGTGTGAAACAATAGATTTATATCCTGCTGCATTTGCCATTGAAATTGCATTTAATGTTTCAGTCAAAGTACCAATTTGGTTTACTTTTATCAAAATAGAGTTAGCAACACATCTTTTGATACCTTCTGCAAGTCGTCTTGTGTTTGTTACAAACAAGTCATCTCCTACAAGTTGACATCTGTCTCCAATGCGATTGGTTAATATTTTCCATCCATCCCAATCTTGTTCAGCCATACCATCTTCTATTGAGATGATTGGATATTTTGCGTGCCATTGAGCTAAAAATTCAGCCATTTCCTCGCTTGTGAAAGTTTTGTTTTCACCTTTTAGTTTGTATAATCCATCTTCATAAAATTCTGAAGATGCAACATCAAGACAAATTTTTATTTGATTTGTGTCATATCCAGCTTTGTCAATTGCTTCTAAAATAACTTCAATTCCTTCTTCATTGGAATTAAGATTTGGAGCAAAACCGCCTTCATCGCCAACAGATGTTGCAAGTCCTTTTCCTTTAAGAACAGATTTTAGACTATGGAAAACTTCTGCACCCATTTGAATAGCGTGTTGGAAATTTTCAGCTCCAACAGGTGCAATCATAAATTCTTGGAAATCAATATTATTATCAGCATGTGCTCCGCCGTTTATAATATTCATCATAGGTACAGGTAATGTAAGAGCATTGATACCTCCAAGATATCTGTACAATGACATGCCATAAGCCAAAGATGCTGCTTTTGCACAAGCCAATGATACGCCTAAAATAGCATTTGCACCTAGTTTAGATTTATTTTCAGTTCCGTCCATATCAATCATAAAAGTATCAATTTCTCTTTGATGAGAAGCTTTTTCTCCGATTAATTCAGGACCGATAATATTATTGACATTGTCTACAGCTTTTTTTACACTTTTTCCGTTGTAATAATTCGGATCGCCATCTCTAAGTTCCAAAGCTTCATATATACCAGTAGATGCTCCAGAAGGAACTGCTGCACGTCCAATTATTCCATTTGTAAGTTTTACGTCAACTTCCACTGTAGGATTGCCTCTGGAATCAAGTATTTGACGAGCGTAAATATCTTCAATAAATGTAGACATATGATTCTCCTTTACCATTAGTGACATGTTTATTATACGAGAATTTTAATCATAAATCAATTGTATTTCATTAACTGAGTATGTAATTTTTCTTTAACCTTATAGATAATATGTTTGATACTGCCAAAGTAACCTAAAAATAGTACAGAAGAAGCGCTTACCCAAGCAATTGGACCAGAGTAGAACATTCCAATATAACCAAATTTTATAGCAAGGTATATTGCAGCAAATGAACGCATAACAAGTTCTGCAATGCATGCTAAAAGTGGGAATAGAGTTTCTCCCATGCCTTGTAAAGCATTTCTGTATATAAAAATTTGTCCTAGGAAGAAGTAAAAAATAGTACTTATTAGCAAGTATTGATGAGCAATATCAATAATATTTTTTGTTGCAGTTCCAATAAATGCTCCTATGATATCAGTTCCCCAGAACCTCATAATACCAGCCATACAAAGACTAAGAATTACATTAATTGTAGATGTTTTCAATACACCAAGTCTAATTCGTTTAAATTTTCTGGCTCCAAAATTTTGAGCGACATATGCAGCTAATGCAACGCCAAAAGATATCATAGGAAGTGTTGCAATTTGTTCAATTCTTAAAGCTGCAGTGACAGCAGCAATAACATCTGATCCAAAAGTATTACAAACACTTTGAATAATTATAATTCCAATTCCTATTATAGAAAATTGGATTGACATTGGGATACCTACTTTTAAGTGATCTTTAGCTGATTGAAAAAATTTATCATCAAACTTAATACGCCAATCGCTTCTTTTTATGTGTAGTATAGGGAATTTATGTTTAATAAATATCAGACACAAAATTACAGAAATAGCTTGTGATAAAATGACTGCAATAGCTGATCCAGGTACTCCCATGTGGAATACAATAATAAAAGTAAGAGCAAGGATAATATTTAAAATAGAAGCAATAATTAGAAAATATAGTGGAGTTTTACTATCTCCTAGTGCTCTAACTACACTCGCTAACATATTATATAAAGTTGTTGCAAGTAATCCTATTACAATTATTTCAACATACCAAAAAGCATTTTGATAAATATTATCGGGCACATTCATCCAATTTAGTATGTATTTCATGGAAAAAGCGCATACAATAGAAAAAATAATTGTAATAACTGTACTAAGAATAGTTGATATGATAAAAGAGTCTTTTACACCCTTAAAATCCTTTGCCCCGTATCTTTGACCGGTAATAACCGCAAAACCGTTAGTTAGACCAACGATTACAAAAGTAATAAGAAAAAATAGCGGGGCGACTGCTCCAATAGCTGCAAAAGGTTCAACCCCCAGTGTTCTTCCGACAATAACTAAATCTGCAATATTGTACAATTGTTGGAAAATATTTCCTATTAACAGGGGTATAGAGAAAACTAATATATGTTTTAAGGGATCACCCTTTGTCATATCTGTAATCATAGAATATCCTCTAGTACTAAATTATACCATAATAAACATAATAAAAAATAAAAAGTAAATAAAATACTTGAAATTTAAAAATTTTTATGAGAAGATAAAACCTGTCAATTAAATATGCAAAATATGGCAAGGTAGCTCAGCTGGTGAGAGCGCACGGCTCATACCCGTGAGGTCGAGAGTTCGAATCTCTCCCTTGCTATTTTTTATGTTTAATTGACAGGTAATTTTGTAATTTAACGGGACATTTTATTTGAACTACAGTTTGACAGACATTGCAGGAATTTGATTTTTTGAACCAATAGGGCTGTGTTTCAAATATATCTTGATTTTTTAGTCGGAATTTGCTAAAAATGAAATTCCTGAACTGGCAAAAAAGTCCGATTACTGCCCGTCAATGTCTAAAACAAGACAGTGTCTCAAAACATTAAATTGCGAGAATTTAGACACAGTTCAGGAATTTTGGGATAGGACAGTGTTAAAAATTTTTTCAAAATTTTAAATTTAGGTGGAAATTTATTTTAATTTACTCGGTAAAAAGTGACAAGAAATTTGAGAAAAATTGGTGTGTTAGTTTACCAAAAAACAAACCATCTGTAAATTAAAATCAAACCATTTGTATTTTTACATTAGTTCTTGGACTTCTTCCACGCCCGAACAGTCTCATAAAAGAACCTACGATTTAGTATGTACAATGTTCTCACTATTTGAGGTGCAGTATAGAAATCCGCACCGTCCCATGAACTTGATAGGATTTATTATCCTATACCAATTATTTTAGGACCATTAAGGGCTTCATACGCATGTTGAAGTTTGTAAGGAAGTGTATGTCCTTCTATTTTATGAGCAAAAGCATCCGCAACGAATTCAGCAGGCGATGTTGTTGCATAGTCTCTCATATTTGCTCGAATTAAAGATTTTAATTCATTATCACCACAAAATCTGTGAGTAACTTTAGCATTTTTACCACCACGTGCAATTATTTCGTCAATTCTTGACATTTTTAGAAAATCAGTATTTAATGCATGATTTGCATGTCCCATTTCATGATAAATCGTAAATAATGATATTTTAGCATTTCTATTTACTTGTAAAATATCCATTACATCTGTATAAGCTGCAACTGCCTCCATACCATCTGCTGATTTTAAAGCATTTTTTATCTGAATTGTGCGAGGCATTATTGAACGGCCACCTGTTTTATTGTGTATATTACATAGTGCTTCGTTTATTTTATTTAATAGTTCTAAATCTGATTGACTCTCACTGTTAATACCTCTAATGTTTCTTGCTAAACCATTATCTTGTGCAAATTTTATTGCACCTTCAACTGATTCTGAAGGCTTAAAGTTAATAAAATTACTGTTAAATTTGCCTTTTGCAATTTTTCTTTTGAATTTTTTATGTCTAGCTTTAGTCACTAATTGAAATGGTTTTTTCATTATAATTTTAAATTTTTTTGATGTACTATTCTTTGGAACTTTATAATATAAGCGACCATTTTCAGTAACATAGTATCTAAATTCACCTGACATTGCCCTTTGAATGCAATCAGGTCTGAAAGGTTCAGGTCTAGTTTCATAAAAATCTTTTAAGTATGGATTTTCAAAACTTTTTAATGCTTTGGCTTCAATCGAAGTATAATGTCCATTTTTTTGATTACTAATTATAAACGTCTTTAGTTTTTCATTGTTAATAAGTTTTTTTCCACGTTTTGAAACAAAAGGAAAAGTTTTTCTTAACAGATTAATTCCAATATCGCATATCATAATATAAATCTCCAATTCTACTTATATATATAAAATATTTTTCTTATGAATGATTGCTTAAATATTACAAGATTGTAACAATCACTCAAAAATCTAATTTTTGTAAAAGTTCTAGTCTATTACCAATACTCATCTTGGGAGGTAGAAATACTCAAACTCACTGTTCAAAATAGTCAAACCAGGTGTCTTCTTACATGAACGCATAAAAAGATTACTCAGCAAAGTTGTTTTTGCGTTTGATTTTCGGCAGTCGGAATTAATTGTTTTATATTTTACAAACCAGTCTTTTGGTGGGCATCATTATCCGATTACTGTTTAAGCTATTTTTGCTCTGTAAGTCCAACTTAAAAATTTTAGAATAAAGGGAGTCAAATTGGATTCCAAAATTTTGAGAATTTGCACAACGCGAACTTTAATTATCCAAGAATTTGAAATATAATGTAAATTAAGGTGAGTTGTTATGGTTGGTAAAAATTTTGATTATATATCATATTCAAAAGAAATGAAAAAACAAGTATCTTTACGTATTCCTAAAGATATTAATGTCGATGATGGTATTTTTATTTGTAATGTAATAGAAAATTTTGTTAGAATTGCTGGAGAAAGTATATCGAAAACAAATTTGTATACAACAGAACAACAAAAATATTTTTGCCAAATAATTGCAGAATGGACTTTTTATAAATCAATTGATATTTTAAGAACTGATATTCCAAAAGAGTATTGGGAAAATATTTTGCAATCTATAGCTTATACTGTTTATGAAGTGATAAAACAATCATACGAGCGTAATATTGATCAAGAGCAAATATTACAAGCTGTTAAATATTATGTAAATAAAAATTTTAAATATAGTTTATCTGAGCTTTATTCAAAAAATATCATTGACAAGATCATATACTCAAAAGCTTTATCACAATCCTATATTGATAATATAACCAGCGAAAATAATCATAATAATTGTTATTCAATTGAAAATGAACAATATAAATTTTTAAACGATAGTGTAATTGTAGCTTTTGCAAGAAACTTAACTTACAAATATTTGTTCAAAGCAGCACATTGTCTAAAAAAAGTATCAATGCAAACTCAAGATAGACAAAACATATTATTTTTACTTAGAAAAGGAATGGAAACGGTTATAAATCATATTCAGACAGAAATTTTTAGTTTTTCAATTCCGCAAGTAGAAAGAATTGTTACAGTTTCTATGGAGTTGCTATTTCATAGGATTGTTGTAATGTATAAAAATAATATATTATCCTATAACAGTTGGTCCGAAGAATGTGTAAGTTTTTTGGGAACTATAATTTATACCCTTGAATTTATCTATACTAAAGATAATGACGAATTAAAAGATACGTACGAATATACAAATTTGTTTTCAAATAAGCAGCTAAAAGAATATTTAAATGAATATCTTAAAAGTGAAACTTTCACAAAAACTCAAATTAATAAGGCATTTGAAAAAAGTTATATTGTTTTTTTAGAAAAAGAACTCTGTGAATTAATGAAATCAAAAAAAATACCAAGTAGTATTGGATATTGGTTGATGTTATTTTTTATTTTAAATTTGACTTATTATTACTTTTTTATTTACAAATAATCATTTAAGGTATTTGTTTATACTCAAATAGTTTTGAGTTTATAAAATTAATAATTTGGGTAGAATAGTATTAATTAAAAAAGAGTTTGTACCAGATTTTATTTTTATGCGGGTATTTATGGAGAATATCCTGGGAGTATTTTGTAAAAAAACTTAATAAAAAGAAAGTTTAAATTAAATTTTTATACCTAGTTAGCCGAAATATTGAATGTTATTATAATACTATGAGGTAGAAATGTCCAATAACATTGGAAAACAGGATGGAAATCAGTTAAATATAAAGCTATATAATGGTAAAACCATAAGTTTATCTAATTTAGATAAACTTGTTGGAAAGTATACAGCTGGATCTGTTTTTTCAAAATTTGATTACTCTCAAAATGGAGGTATTACAAATAATGTATTTGATGAGGCAGAAATTGCTCGAATTAAGAATACATTACTTCAATACCAGTCAAATGATAACATGATTAGTCAAGAAGAATTAAACCAGATTTTTGGTTATGGTCAGTCAGATGAAAGTGGTAACAAAAAGAATTTTGATGTAAATAGTTTATCAGCCTATTTTGATGAAGTACTAGATGAACCTTCTACAACTCCAAGACAAGAAAATCCTATAAAAGCAGAAGTTAAATATGAAAAATATACAGTTCAACCGGGTGATACTCCTGAAGTAATTGCCCAAAAGTTAGGATTAACAGGTGATGATGCAAAAACATACGCTGATAAATTGCGAGCTCGTTTGAAATCACAAAACCAGTTAAGTAAACAAGGTTGGTTGATGGTAGGTCAAAAGATTGATCTTGAAGAAGGTGCTGCTGATAAATTAAAACAAAGTAGCAACTATTCAGAAGATATGGAGGTTTTAGAAGATCGTTATGCCCAAACAGAGCATGCACAAAAAATATCAGCTCGTCAAATAAGATCTCAGAGAAATTCTGTAAATCATAGAGTAAATATTCCTGATACCATAACTCAACGTGCTGCTGAAATAAGTAAAAATGGTGGAAAATGTCAAATTGTTAGAAATTCTGACGGAGGGTTTTCAATCATTCAAACATCAGGAGGCAATTATATGAAAAATCATAAGATTGCTTCGATAGAATTGCGTTATGATAAGACAGGTAAAATGTCTTCTCAAATAAATAACATGCAAAATGGTTCTGTTTTAGAAGGCAAATGGGCTAATGGTAAGATGAACTGGAAAGTAACTAAAAAGCCTGTAGAGATAAAAGCTCCAAAAGGAAAAACTCCAGCAGAAAATATGTCACAAGCAGAACGTTCTCGTATGCTTATGATGAATGAATTGCGTTTGCCTGAAAATTTACAAAATAAGATTATTAATTTACGTATGCAAGGTATAGAATGCAATGTTGAAAAAATCAAAAACGGATATAGAATGAGTCTTGATGAAGACAAAATGAATTTCAAAAATCCAAACTGGAATAGAATTCTGACTCCTGAATTTTTCAGAGATAAAAAAAGTCTTATATTAGACAGTCAAGGAAACATTGTTCAACAAAATCAATTATATAATAATCGTCAAGTGATAACCAAATACGAAAATGGTAAACCTGTTTATACAGAAACACGATATAAAAAAGCAGTTTCTTATAATAAAAAAGTTGATGCCCAAAGAACAATAGATAGCAGTAAAATTCCTACAAAAATAGAAATAAATCGTCCAGAACACTTAAATGAAGTAGGTAATAAGTTTGCTGATTCTTTGGAAAAAAATAAATCAAAAATAATGTCTACTTTAGGCATAACTAATGAACAATATGACAATTTAGCGAACTTGGCTATGGGTATTGCAGAGCAAGAAACTCACTTCGGAGCAAAAACATATACTACCCAATCTGGAGAAACAACTACGCAATGGAGAAATATTGCTAAACAAACCATGGATGCAGTTTATTACAACGATAGTTTACCAGGTTTTATAAAAGATACAATTTTTGATGTTGGAGGATCATTATCTTCTTCTGTTGAAGAATTTCACGGTAAATATACTGATGGTACAAAATCATATGGTATAACACAGGTTAAAGTTGATGAATTTATAAAAGATAATCCAACTCTAAAAAAACAATTTGCAGCATTTGGAATTCATTCAGGTGAAGACATTCGTACATCCCCTGAAAAACAAGCTATTGCAACAATGATTGTTTTAAATAATAAGCGAATAGTTGCAGAAACAGGTGCTTGGCAAGCTCGTTTAGAAAAAAATAATGCAAATATTTCAGACAAAGGCCAACAAATTACTCAAAATGATTTGATAGCATTGTTATACAACGGTAATTCATCAAAATTAAATTTGTTAAAAGATGCTAATTTGAGTATAAAAGATGCTGCTTATGCAAGAAATGTTAGAGCATATACATCTAATTATTATGCAATAAAACATGATGAAAGCTCTCAAAGACGTGCCGATATATTAGGGGTAGAATCACAGGGTAACAATGGTAAAATTGGTACAGTAATATTTATGCCTTCTGCATATACAACAAATGTAGCCAATTCTAAAAAAGATATTCAAACGCTAGAAAGTGCCCTTCAAAACAATCCAAATATGCCAAAACAATTAAAAGATAACCTTCTTGCAGCAGTAAGAAAGAATGAAATTGCTTTTGGATATGGACTTACAGCAGAAGAAGCTTCTTCGATTACTCAAAAAGATGCTCAGTTAATACTTGGTAAACTGGATGGTTTAAAAGCACGAGTATCAAACTTAATAGATCCTGCGCGAATTAGAAGCGAAGCCGAAAAAACACAAAGTGAATTTAGAAAAAATTATCTTGAATCAAGACAGGTAATAGTAAATGAACATGATGTCCCTTCAAGCAGTATTATTCCTGCATTAGCATCTGGAGATGTGGTAAATGAGAGACTTCAGGCTCGTGGAGAAAGATCTATAATAATTAATGCTGCTAACGTAAAAGACTTTAGACGAGGAGCAAATGGTCGTTCACATGTTACTGCAAATGATGGCCAATATCGTGGATTTAAAGTTGAAGCAGATAAGGGTGTAAATCCATATGATGCAAATGGAAATTATTTGCCAAAACAACAAAGAGTCTTAGCAGAATGTGCTTCTGATGTAGCAGCAATGATGGATTGCGGCGGTAATTGTACAACTGGTGTAAAGGCTTCATTACAGAGTGCAAAAGTTGTTAATGATAGGTCAAAAATTGGTTTTAAAAACCCTGATGGAAGCTGGAATAAATGTGAAAATGCAAAGGATTTAGCTACATATTACAGTAAACATCCGGAACTATTTGAAGAGGTAAAATATGTAAGTCTTGGTGATGGTACAGCAAGAGAACTTAATGCTACTGATATCAAAAATTTACCTGCAGGATATTTAGGCGTATTCATCCCTGGAAAAGGATATGAACATCAGGCAGGACACGCATTTATTACTAATGGTAATGGTCAAGGATATGCAGATGAAACAGATAACCTTCGTTGGGATGACTTTAAATCTAGAGGTATAGGCGATGGAAAAGGCGAACACGGTACTTATAGAATATTCAGATTAAAAGTCTAGTTGTAAATATGTTTTTAGTGACTCGCAAAAATCTATATATTTTTGCTTGAGATAATACATAACCACTTGGTATGAGAGTTACATAACTGATATTCAATTTAATTATCAAAATAAAGATAAAATGACTGCCGGAATTAGTCCGAATTTAAGAAATTCAATTGTCACAACATACTAGTAAAAAGTAAGTTTAATTTTTTTCGAACATAAATACTTTTTGTCCAAATAATTTAATAATTTTTCTTGTATGATTATTTTTCTTATAATACAAACATTCTAATATATGTGGAATTCCAATTTTTTTGTAATAGTAACCATTAATATAAACATCTTTAACAATAGGAAGCATGTTTTTAAAATTAGAATTCATTAATAATCTTTTTTCATATTGTTGAGTTTTTTCTGTTATAGAAATCATTTTTTCTCTATTTTTTACAGTATTTGTACTATGCCATCGATATGAGAATAAAATTTTATCAATAAATTTCATTTTTGCAAATTTTGAAATTTGTAACATTAACCAATAATCTTCTAGTGGAGCTTCTGGTACATACAATCCAATTCTAGCAAAAATAGATTTTCTAATTAAATAACCATTTGGAACATGGTTATTTTGATAAAGTTTATCGTAACGACCAAATTCTTTTGAAATAAAGTTTATTGGAATAGCTTGTTGTAAAAAATGACCGAAGGTGAAATATTGAGCTTTTAATTTATCATAAACAATGTTTTGGTTTGTATCCCAATAACAGCGTTTAGATTTTTCATCAATAAATTCATTATCTCCAACGCATAAAGCAAAATTTTTGTGTCGAGATAAGAATTGATATTCTATTTCAATAGCATTAGGTTTTGCAATATCATCGGAAGCAATAATATATATATATTCTCCTTGAGTATAATTGATTAGTTTATTCAGTGTTTGACAAGTACCTTGATTTTGTTGAGATTCAAAAACAACACGTGAGAATCTATTTTCACAAATTTGTTTCATTTCTTGAATTTTTTCCCAAGTTGAATCTTTTGAGCCGTCATCAATAACTATTAATTCAATATTTGAATAAGTTTGGTCAATTATTGATTGTATTGTTTCTTGAATATATTTTTCATGATTATATGCAGGGATAATAACAGATACAAGATTTTTCATAATTTTAATTTACTCCAAGTTTTTTCTAATGTCTGTTTTACCATCTATAAATTCTCTGCTTTGTCTTAATTGTTCGATATTTTTCATTTTTCCAATACTTTCTAAATAATAATTAGTTATATGGCCAATATCGATTGCTCGAATATTAATTTTAGCTAAATCATATGCTAAAACAGTTGCAGTCAAGCCTAATGATAACAAGTATAATTTTGTTTTATCTGTTTTAATTTTATTTAATAGAGTATCGTATTCTGAAAACGCGTCAACTGCTTTTGAATAAATGAAATTTACAGATTTAGTATTATCAAATAAATAATTTTCAAAAATAAAACTAGAGTTAATTCCTGTTACAATAACAATATCTTCATTGTTCCATATTTGTTTAATATGTTCTATGCTATTAATTTTTAATGAACTTGGGCAAAATAAATTTGCACATCCGTATGTATAATTTTTATTGATATATTTGTAAAATTTAAACCAAAAATTTACTATACATTTTTGATGAAACTGTATATTAGTATTTAAGTTTTTCATCCATATTGGTATACAAATTAAACAATTATCTATTGGATGTTGTAATATATATTTTAATTTTTCTACAAGTTTAGGGTTATAAGGTTGAAAGAAATGATGAAAATTAGGATCCAATAAGTAGCCAATTTCACCATCTCCATATCTTGATACATTACACTTATTCTTAATAATATATTCGATAGATAATGTACTATCTAACATTTGAATATTATTAACATTTTCATTTTCTAACACCACTAGTTTATATTTGTATGTTTCTTTGATATCCTTTCTTAATTTTTTATTTGGGATTAAATGTGTACTAAGCATACAAATTTTGTAGTAAAATTTAAGAAATATAAATTTAAACATATTCATTGATAACCTCCATTATTCTTTGAATTTCTTTTTCAGTCATAACCGGTGAAATTGGTATACTGATTATGGTTTTGTGTATTTCTTCAGTTATAGGTAATGACAGGTCATTCCATTCTGAGTATGCACCTTGTTTGTGAGGTGGAGTTGGATAATGAATTATTGTTTGAATATCGTTGTTTTGTAAGTACCTTTGAAATCTATCTCGTTCATTAGTTCTGACAACAAAAACATGCCATACGTGAGAAGTTTCATTATATGTTGCAGGAAGAATAATGTTCTCATTTTTGATATTCTCACGATAATATTTGGCAATTTTACGACGTTTTTCATTATCTTGATCTAAATATTTTAGTTTGACGTCAAGTACAGCAGCTTGGATTTCATCAAGACGAGAATTTACTCCTTTATAAATATGGTGATATTTTCTATCACTTCCATAATTTGCAATAGCTTTAATTTTTGCTGCCAAATTATCATCGTTTGTTGTGACTGCTCCTCCATCTCCTAAGCAGCCAAGATTTTTTCCAGGGTAGAAAGAAAATGCTGATGCATCAGATAAATTTCCAGCTCGTTTACCATTATAAACAGTGCCATGAGCTTGAGCAGAGTCTTCAATTACTTTAAGATCATATTTTTTAGCTAATTCCCAAATTTTTTCCATTTGTACGGCTTGACCATATAGGTGTACAACCATTATAGCTTTTGTTTTTTCTGTAATTTTTTCTTCGATTAAATCAGGATTAATATTATAAGTATTTATGTCAGGTTCTACCAAAATTGGTGTACAACCGTTTTGAGAAATTGCAAGAATTGTTGCAATGTAAGTATTTGCAGGTACAATAATCTCGTCTCCATCACCAAATCCAAATGCTTTAATAATAAGGTTAAGAGCATCAAGTCCATTTGCTACACCAATACAGTGTTTTGTGCCACAGTATTGTGCAAAGTTTTTGGTAAAACTTTCGTTTTCTTCTCCTTGCAGATACCATCCCTTATCAAGAATTGTTTTAATCCTTAAGTCAATTTCATCTCTAAAACGATTATTTATTTTTTCTAAATCTAAAAATTTAATCATGTGTAACCTATGTCTATATATTTAATTTTTCTTTTATTTCTTCAATGTGTAATTGAGTTTGATGTTCTAATTGTTGCGTTAGTAATTTATTATTTTTTACAATTTCATCGTGCTTATCTTCAATAATATTAACAAATTCAATGAGTGTTTTGTCAAATGTTTCATTTGTAATATTTACAACAAAATCGGTTTGATTAATTTTTTTCAATAATCCCAAATGTTTAGGATGGTTTATTAGCGATATTACAGGAGTTCCCATACCTATAGGGCAAATTTGAGAATGTCCTCTCATTCCAATTACAAAACTTGCATATTTGTAGTATCCCAAACCTAAACTTACATTTTCTTCTTTTATTATTTCATACCAATTCCACATAATTACTTTTGGATTATTTAATAAATCAACAATTTCTTTAGAGATAGATATATCTGGATAACAATGAGGAGCTAATACAATAGAATAATTTTTCTTTAGTAGCTCAGAACATGTTTTTACAATATTATCTAACAAAATACTTTTATCTATTTTTCTTTGTTTTAAGCTATCAAAAGCTAATTGAATCATCACGTATTTACCATCGATTTCAGGTTTTGGATGGTTCCCATTACAAAAAAATCCTGGATCTGGAATTTCTTTTAAATCTAAACCTTCTTTCAATAATCTATCACGTGTACCATCATTTCTGACAGAAAAAGAAATAGATTTATTAATTAAATTTTTTAAATTTTTTATGGTTTTTTTATTTAAGTTTACATTTTCAAAATTATTATAACCCAATCCATAAAATACAAGTGGTGTTTTTAAAAAATGTATATCTTTATCTTCCAAGTTAAATAGCCAATACTTATTTTCTGTTGTGAAAGTATCAATTAAGCCTCCTCCTCCAACAAGGAATAAGTTGGCTTTATTAATATTGGATATAACATTTTTGTTGAATATAGTTGTGTGAACATCAATATTTTCATACCTAGCATCTGGTGTCAAGTATTTTGAAATCATATTTTTTACACCATATGCTAAAGCATTATCTCCAAAATTATAGTGTTTAGCGTATGCATGAACTATTTTAAAACCATTATCCCATACACAATTGTAAATTAGTTTTTTATATTTTTTTAATTCAAACATGTAATTATTCCTTTCTTAATTTCTAAATCCGCCTTTAATCAATTTAAATTCGATATTTGCGATTTCTGCAGCTGTTTTGTCAACTTCAGTGTCACCAATCATTAAGATTGCATTATTTTTTTCCAAAACATCTGCTTTTAAATTTGCTGTTTTACGACAAGGTTCTACTATATAAATTTCTTTAAAATATTGATTCAAACCTAACTCTGCTAATTGTTTTTTACAATTGCTTTGATTATTTCTTGCAGTAATTAATATTAAATCATTTTTTTCATTGTATTCATTTAATAAAGTAAGTGTATGTGGATATAATTTGTCAAATTTTAAAAATTGGTATTGCTCAATATTTTCTATCCATTCTTTTTGAATTTCTTTTGCAATATCTTGATTAATTCCTTTTGATATCAAAAAATCTATATTATTTTTACCTGATTTTTTGAATTCAATCAAATTGGATGTATCCAATTTGATCCCATTTTTCGATAAAACATAATCCAATACAATTTGATGTCTTTCTCTGCTATCCAATAAAGTTCCGTCTAAATCAAAAGCAACTGTAGGACGAACTTTTTTAGTAACTATATCAGTATAAGTTCTTACAATATATTGTTCTTGAATATTATTAGGTAATGTTGAGAATATCTCTTCTGGACTTTTTTTTAGCATAACATTTGCAATTGCAGATATTTCATCCCATCCTGCGGCATAAGAAAGACTCATACCTCCTGCCAATCTTAAATTAACATCAGTTATTACGTATTCATTATTACAATTTTTCATAAATTGAATATTAAAAAACATCGGTAAATCAATGATTGAAGCAAAACGTTTTGCAATTTTTTCAAGTTCAAAATCTTTGTAAATTCTTGTTTTTGTACATACTCCTGATTTACTTTCAATACGTTCTCTTGCTACTGAAGATATGCGTCCTTGAAAATTAAAACATTCTAGAGTAATTTCAGGTGTTGTGCAAATTTCTTCAATAAGAAAGTTTTCAATATTATTTTTTTGTAAAATTTCGTCTTTATTTAAATATTCTATTCCAGAAGAGCCTACTCCTTTGATAGGTTTGATTATATATTTTTCGCCATCTTTTAATTCTTGTATATTATATATTTGGGGTAACTTGAATGAATTTTGTTCTAGAAAAACATTCATTTTCTGTTTATCTTCATATATTTCTAAAAGATTTTTGTTTATAGCAAAAGATTTTACACCCAATTTTTCTAAATCAGGATTTCCTGAATAGAATAATTTTTGGTCAAGATCAAATGATGGTAATATATAATCAATTTTTTCTTCTTTGCATATATTTAAAATTAGTTGATAAAATTCCGGACTAGAAGAATATGGAACCTTATAAAATTTATCGAGATATATACTTGAAGCAACTAAATACTCATTGTTAATATCTGTTCCAACAATTTTGAAATTATCTTTAAATTTCTCTTTTATAATTTTGGTAAAATGAAAAGAGGCATTTGTTCCACAAGTTAATAATAAAACATTTATCATTAATTTTTTACCTCTTTTAAGAATTCATCATAGTTTCTGATGTATTCTTTTTCATCATAATGTGTACTTGCAAGAACCATTAACTTACAACCATAAGAAAAATGTCTCATCTCTCTCCACATATTTTTCCCGATATAAAGACCAATATCAGGGCGATTTAACCAAACTTCTTCTCTTGTTTTTCCATCGTCTAAAACAAACTGACAAGCTCCATCCATTGCAACAATTACTTGTTCTAATTCTTTATGAGCGTGCTTACCTCTTTCTTGATCAGGTAAAGTATCAAAAATATAATACACACGTTTAATATCAAAAGGAATATTTTTGTTCCCCTCTAATGAGACTAATTTCCCTCTCTCATCTCCAAAAACTTGCATATTAATAAGTTTATAATTCATTACTTCCCTTTTGTATAAAAAAATAGCTTACACACTATGTTACTATTATCTGTTGCCAAATAGCATAGATTAATCATAACATAAAAACTAGTAAGCTATATTTTTTTTATAAAACGTTACCTTTAAACTGAGATAAAAAATATTATTTCAATTTGTAATATTCTTCATTATTAACTTCTTCTAGCCATTCAGTAGTTGCTCCTTCTACAGGTACAGAGATAGCTATGTGAGAAAACCAGCTGTCTTTTGCTGCTCCATGCCAGTGTTTTACTTCTGGTGGAATATTTATAACATCACCAGCTTTAAGTTCTTGAGCAGGTTTTCCCCATTCTTGATAGTAGCCACGACCAGAGGTTACAAGAAGAATTTGACCGCCTTTGTGATGAATATGCCAGTTATTTCTGCAACCTGGTTCAAATGTTACGTTCGCACTGCTTACACCGTCAGAAGTCAGAGGTTTTAAGTAACTTTGTCCTACAAAATATTTGTCATAAGCAGTATTTTTTTCTCCTAGTCCAAATTCTCCACCTTTATTTACAGAACTTGTAAGTTTTAGTATTTCATTAATTTCTTCATCGCTAAGACCGATATGTTTTCCTATTGCAATGTGACTTTGAAGTTGAGACTCTACTCCTTTTATGCTTGATAGTGCTGCAATTGTTGCAACTTCTCTTTCTTGATAGGTAAGTACACCTCTGCTAAAAATATCTGCAAATAAATGTTCTTTCAAAAATGTATCTATAGCTGGTGCAAATTCAAAAATCTCACCTTTTACCGGTGCTCCTGTCAATTCAATTTGAACATTATTTCCATAATTGTGTTTGTCTATATCTTTTGCTAGAGTTTTGTTTTGTTCTCCTTGTTTTAGATCATTCTTGGAATTTACAACTTTCATAAAAGTACTTATGCCATTTAAGCTTCGAGGAAAGCCACAGTAAGCGTACATTTGTACTAAAACTTCTTTTATCTCATTAACGGTTAATCCTTCATCAAGACCTTTTTCTAGTGCTTTTTCAAGATTTTCTATATCACCATTTGCAGTATATGATGAAATCATAACAATATTTTGTTGTTTTTTATTTAAAATATCTTTTGCCATAGCTTTATCTCCAATTGCAAATATCATAACCATTAGACAAATTAGACAAGTAAATAACTTTCTCATATCTATTCCTTATACGTTTACTAATTCTTTACTTTTTATAAATTCTAATACAGCTTTAGCGTATTCATTATGTTTGTTATAAAAAATATGGCCTGCTCCATCTAAAATATTAATAATATTTTGTTTTGAATTTGGCATACATTCACTAATTTTTTGAGCAAATTCTAAAGGATTTGTGCCTGCACAATTATCTTTTTCTCCAATCAAAATCATGCCGTCTATTTTTATTTTGCTTAAAGATTCTGTCTCTCCGTCATTACTTAAGAAAGGACAATTTTTATATATTTGATTATTGTACCAATTGTTGATAAAAGTATTTGCACTCATTGGAGAAAATTCTCCAAATAAAAACGGTAAAATATCATCTCCATGACCATTATCCACAAAGTTTTTAGCGATTTCTATTTGTTCTTTGGATACCATTTTTTCAAACATATCTGCAAAATCTACAGGACCTGATATTATAAAATATTTAACACCGCAATCAGGATTTTGCGATAAATAGTTAATAATTCTATTTGAGCCCAGTGAATGTCCTCCAAGAATTATGTTTTTATGTCCCAAATCTTTAGCATAGTCTATGTAAGCTTGAATATCTTCATTAATTAAGCTAAAGTCATCTATTGCAACTCCTTTGAGTTCTTGTTTATGTGTAACGTTATTTGAAAAATGTAATACAGAAAAAGCATCCATTGCTTGACCAACTATATAAGAAATATTATGTTCTTCTAAAACTTCTCCTGTTGTTTGAAGTAACTGGTTATTAAAAATATTTGAGCATATGCCACTCATTAGTATAAAAATAGTGTCAGAATTTTCTGCTTCATACATAGCGGTTCTTAAAACTAGACCTCGTTTGGTTGGAACATTTATTATTTTCATTGTTTTTTATCCTTGATTTTGTGAACTAATATACTAATTATTTACGATGTGGTTCTAAATAGCAAATACTTATATCGTATTATTTGTTATGCTTGACAGACATAGCAAATATTTATATCATAATGGTATGGAAATTCGCGTATTAAGATATTTTTTAACAGTAGCACAAGAGGGTTCAATCACTGCTGCTGCAAATTATTTACACTTAACTCAGCCTACGTTATCACGTCAATTACAAGATTTAGAAAAAGAATTAGGACAAAAGTTGTTGATTAGAACAAACCATAACGTTTCTTTGACTCCTGAGGGGATAATTTTGAGAAAACGTGCAGAGCAGATTCTGGATATGGTCGAGAAAACAGAAAAAGAATTTTCGTCTTTAAAGCATGAAATTGCGGGAGAAATTTTTGTCGGTAGTGGTGAGACGAGTACTTTAACGAGTGTAATGGATGTAATAAAAGAGATTCGCGATAAATATCCTAAAATAATTTTCCATCTGTATAGCGGGATTCTAGAAGACGTAACAGAGCGAATAGACAATGGGCTACTGGATTTTGGTATAATTATGCAACCTTCAGATTTATCTAAATACAACGCCATAAATCTTCCTGATAAAGATATTTGGGGAATAGTTATGCGTAAGGATGATGAACTCGCTAAAAAAGAGTTTTTAACTTTTGAGGATATAGAGAATTTACCATTAATTTTATCTAAAAAAGCATTTAGAAAACCTGTAGTGGATAATGAAATTTTTAAATGGTTCCATGAAAAAAGAGATAAATTGAATATCGCAGCGACACATACATTGTTCTACAATGCAGCATTGATGGTAGAATGTGGTATTGGGTATATGTTTACACTAAATAACCTTGCTAATACCTCAAAATACAGCAATTTATGTTTTCGTCCCATATATCCTTTAATAGAAACTGATTGGCGAATTATCTGGAAAAAGTATCAGGTATTTTCTCCTGCTGCAAAGCTATTTTTGGAAAAATTACAAGAAAGGTTTAATTAAATATTTTTATTATGTATTTCAATTTTCCATTTATAAAAAAAGTATATTGCAAGAATAAAATATACACTCCACATCATAACCGTTGAATAAGCTTTTGTTCCATGTATGACGAGATTAATCCACATTATTGCAGAAAGACCGTTTACAAACATCCAGATAATCCATTGTTCAATACATCTTTTAACAGTCAGATACATTCCTACAATAGATAAAGCTGTTGTAATTCCATCGATTATCGGGTGGCTGTCTTGAAAGTTATGTAATAAGACAATAGCTGTAAAACATCCGATAAATGAAACAGATGTAAGTTTTATAAGTTCTGATTTTGACAATTTAGTTTTTACAATTTCTTTGGTTTCACTATTTAGATGTTTTTTCCATTTGAAAATCCCGACAATTTGCATTGGGATGTAATAAAGTAAATACAATAATAAATTCCCCCACAATGCATTATGAAAAGACAAATAAACATATCCTGCAGAGCCTGCAAGACCAAAAAAGTAACAAGAAATTTTACCTTTTCCGGCAATAATTGTATACAAGATTCCACAAATCGCATTTATAACCGCAGCAGGACTGTCTTTGACAGATATTGCAGTTGATAAAATGGTACTTACCACAAGAATAAATCCAAAAATTTCGAATTTATTCCAACCTTTTAATTCTTGCTTTACAAATTGAATTATTTTCATTATCAGCATTGTATAATGAATTTACATGAAAGTACAAGGGATATATACAAATAAATATTTCAAAAACAGTTTGGAGTTTGCGAAAAAAAACGGTGCATTATTTGCAGGTACCGCATCTCTTGTAATGTCTACAATTGCTCGTCCTATTGCGATTATGGCGACACCAAATACAGATAAAGAAAATAAAAAATATGCTTGTGCAAAATCATTTTCTTCAAGTGCGGTAGGTTATTTTTTGATGTTGCTTGCATCTGTGCCTGTTGCAAAAGCTATCAAAAATATTAATCAAGCACCTTTAAAATATTTAAAAAAATCAACTGTAGATTTTTTCAAAAAAGAGAATAAAAATCTAGATAAATCAAGTACATACAATTTTGCAACACAATTATTTACCCTAGGTGTCGGATTTGTAATAGCTGTTCCAAAATCTATTATGACATGTGCACTTATACCGCCTTTAATGTCAAAAATATTTCCGAAACGTGATTCAGACAAAAAAGATGATATCAATAATTCTAAAATGCAGAAAAAATCTCCATCACCGTCTTTTACAGGTTCTCAATCGGTAGTTATTGAGGGATTGTCAAAAGGTATCGGGAAAATAATGGATACACAATCTCTTCAAAAATTATCTGAAAAATTTCATAATACAAATTTTGAACAACATATTATGTCTTTGACTGATGTTTTGATTACGGCATCTTTTATGCAACAAACTAAGCATAATAAAAAAATAAAAGAAGCTCGTAAAAAACCACTTATGTATAACTCAGCAATATCAACAGGATTGTGTTTGACAGGTGGTTATGCAGTAAATAGTTTGGTTAAGAAAAAGTTTGACAAATTTGTAGAAAAATTTACTGAAGCTAATAAAAATTCTCCAAAATTAGCTGATTACATCGAAGGATTAAAAATTGCCAAAACAACTTTAATCCTTGGTGGAATTTATTACATTGTAATTCCTATAATTTCTACATTTTTAGCAGATAGAGTCGATAGAAAAAATACAAAACTGTTTTCTTAATATGCTTATAAGCAGAAAACTTATTTAGCATTTTACTTGATTGTCTGTTTTGGTATGCAACTTTCTAATATAAAATCTTTTCAATTTGAGTTTTCCTAGAAACCAAAGGAGGGCTTTTTTATGTCTGAAGATAAAGAATATGAATTGAATATGGAAAGTTGCAGTTTTGAAATACCAAAAGCAGAGAAAAAAATTCTAATGATTGTAACTAATACAGACAAGTTTGATGAACATCATAGAACAGGGGTTTGGTTTGAAGAATTTGCAATTCCTTATAATAAATTTATTGATCAAGGTTGTAAGGTTACGGTTGCATCGATAAATGGAGGCAAATCTCCTATTGATCCATTGAGTGAGAATTTGGTTGAAGATATAAAATGGCACAAGGCAAAAGAAATTTTATCACATACCGAAAAATTAGAAAATGTTGATTATACTCACTATGATGCAATAGTTTTTCCTGGTGGGCATGGACCAATGTATGACCTTGCAAGGAGTGAATTAGTTGCAAAATTAATAGAATATTTTGCAGAGAATGACAAATTAATCGCTGCAATTTGTCATGGACCTGCAGCACTTTTGTCAGCCAAACAAAAAGATGGACTGGCTTTTGTGAACGGAAGGACACTGACTTGTTTTACCAATGACGAAGAAATTAGTGCCGGTAAAGATAAATTGGTTCCATACTTTTTAGAAGATATGTTGAAAAATGAGAATGCATTTTTTACTGCGGATAAAAATGGTGCAATAAATGTTGTGGAGGATGGAAATTTAATTACAGGTCAAAATTTTCAATCAAGTAGGCAATTTGCAGAAGCTATTTTAAATTACCTTTCAAAATAATTAAATTTAGTAGAAAAGACCGTGTTTTATCACGGTTTTTTCTATGGTAATATATTCGAGAAATAAAATCAGAGGGTTAAGAGATTATGGCAGAAAATATTCGTGATAATAAAGTCACTGTACTGAAGGCGTTAGCAATTTTACTTGTTGTATCAGGTCATTTAGAGTTTTCATTACTTGGTATGTTTCCTCCATATTCTTTTCAGTTAGCTCTGTTCTTTTTTATTTCAGGATATTTGTTCAAAGAAAAATATCTTGATGATGTTGCAACTTTTGTACAAAGAAGAATGAAAACACTTTTGTTGCCATATTTTTTGTATAACTGTTTTTATTTTGGTGTCACAGTTTTAATTGCGAAGTGGACAGGGAAGTTTTGGGGAATGCCTGTTTCTTGGAAGAACTTTTTTATAACTCCGTTTCTTAATGGACATCAGTTTGATTTATCTTGTCCTTTGTGGTTTGTGACACAATTATTTATGACTATGATTGTCTTTTTATTTGTATTTAGGGTGTTGAGGGGAATTAAAGATAACAAAATTTTCCATTTGTCAGTTTTTTCAATTATAGGGGTTCTTGCGATTCCTTTCGCTAAAATATTTGCACTGACTCCTTTAATGCTTGTTGTTATACGTACGATGTTTTCACTATTGTTTGTTTATCTTGGATATTTTTATAAGCATTTTATTGAAGGTAAATATGACATTTTTACTGCAAAATGGATAGGTTCTGTAATTGCATTGCAATCTATTTTATGGATGTTTAATAGAGATTATGATCCTGAACATGGAATCGGGTTGAGCTATGTATTGGTTTGGGCAAGATTTGATGACCAGCTAATAGTACCCGTTATTACTGCGCTAACTGGAATTTGGGCTTCTTTGTTTTCTGTGAAAGTTTTATACCCATACGTAAAAGATATTAAATTCATAAATGATATGGGAAATGTAACATATCATATTATGGCAAATCATTTGCTTGTTATGTATTTTATTACAGCTGCATTTTTGAATATACACGGAATACCAATTACACAAAGAGCTTTGCATGATATTTATTGGATCTACAATCCTGTACAGACTACATATTTATACTTTGTTCTTGTAATGGTTATTACGACTTTTGTTGGTGTATGGCAACAAAAATCTTGGAAATGGATTAAATCATTGTTTCGAGCATAGTGTCTAATTCAACAATTATATTTCTTAAATTCAATAAAATATCGGTGTTATTTGTAGGCTGTATTATTTTTTCTATATTTTCTTGAAAATTGTTAGGTAATATGGAGCATAGTTCTTGTGCATATGCAATTAATTTTTTTTCACCAGGATGTGTTTGGGCATTTATTGCAAATATAATATCAAAATAACTTACGAGGAATGCTGTAATTCTATGATTAATGCTAACAATATCTTTGCGTGATATAGCCAGTTTAATTTGATCGTAATAAGAGGCATTTTTTTTCATAAGAAGCGGATAATTTTTTGCAATAATATTTTCTATCAATTTTTTAGGAAATTTTTCATTTAATTCGTCAATAAATTGTTGGAATTTTTTGTTTCTATCAAATAAAATTTTCGAAGTTCTTACATTATGTAAAAAGCATGTGGTATAACCTACTTTAGCATTATGTTTACGCCATATCCAATCTATTTCATTTTCTACCCATTGAGGATTTCTGTACATGATATCAATGCAAAAATCATTGGTATTATTTTCGTTAATTATTAATTCATCACCATCTTCAAAAAAACTATTACCAACTTCAAATTTGAATGCTAAAGATTTTGCGATTTCTGTTCTTAGTTCTACAGGAATGGGTTTTATGGAGTATATGTATATATCATAGTCAGAATTTTGATCATGAATTAAATTGGTTTGTGAACCTGAAAGGACTATTGATTCAACGTAATCTAATTGAGAAAATTTATTAACAATATATTGAATTATTTGAGTTTTAGTCATTTTGTATATTCCTTATAACGCGTGCAGGATTTCCGACAGCTATTGAGTTTGCCGGAATATCTTTTGTAACAACGCTTCCTGCTCCAATTACACAATTATCGCCGATAGTTACTCCAGGCAAAATGACAGATGCGCCACCAATCCAACAATTTTGGCCAATTGTTACCGGTAATGCATACTCAAGTCCGCTATTTCTTGTTTTTACATCGATTGGGTGTGCTGCAGTATAAATTTGTACGTTTGGTGCAATCATACAATTATCCTCAATTTTTACTTTCGCACAATCAAGGATTGTCACACCAAAGTTCATATAAACATTTTTTCCCAGTTCAATGTTTATACCATAATCACATTGGAATGGAGGCTCTATAAAAACTCCATCAAGATCTTGCTGAAAAATGTCTTTCAAATATTTCTGATCAGCAGTGCTATTGAACGTTCTAAATATTTTTCGTACATTTTCTCTCATTTTGACCAATTCAGGGTCTTTAAATGCTTGATATAATTCTCCTGATATCATTTTTTCGTATTCTGTTTTCATAAAAAAGCTCTCCTAAATAGTATAAATTTTTATTAAATTATAGCATAATCCAGATATTTTGTATTAGTATATAAAAGTAGTGTAGTTACTAAAATATACTAATGGAGAAATAATGGAATTAAAAGACTTGCCAAAATGTCCTGTTGAGACAACTTTATGTATGATCGGTGAAAAGTGGAAAATTATAATAATACGTGAATTACTCACTGGTACTAAGCGTTTTGGAGAGTTAAAAAAAGCTGTTTCAGGTATCACTCAAAAAGTGCTGACTACAAATTTGCGTAAGATGGAAGATGATGGTCTTGTAATGCGAAAAGTGTATGCTCAAGTACCTCCTCGTGTTGAATATACATTAACTGACGTTGGTTACAGTCTTGCTCCTGTGCTTGATGCTATGGCAAGTTGGGGAACTGATTATAGGACATTTTTAAAATTACTTGAGAAACGAAAAATTTAACTTATTTTCCCCGATTGGGCAATTAATACTTCTACTTCCCTCTGATATAATCATTCAAAAGTGAAAGATAATTAAAAAGGGGATTATATCGTGAATTCAATTGTAGCATCCAAAAAAATTGAGCAAAATAAAAAGCATTTTTTTAACAAAGAGTTTATTTTGGAGCACATAAACTTATGCAAAGGAGTGGAAAATGAAGAAAAATTACTTCCTCTATCAATTCCTAAAAATAAAGAGGAAACTGTTTTCAGAAAAAATGGAAAATCCATTGACAAAATTCATGAATTTGATTTTGCGACAGGAGCTAAAATAAAGACAACACATTTCGATTATTTTAACGACAAAAAAATTCGTTCTATTGATGAGTTCGATATTGAAACAGGGAAAATTATAAGAGTTACAAATTTTATTCTTTATAAATCCGTTACTGAATTTGATTTAAATACAGGCAAAAAAATAAGAACAATAAATTATAATTTGTCTGAAACAGATAAAATTTCTTCTATTCAAGAATACGATTTTTCAACAGAAAAATTAGCAAAAGTTTATATTTATAGAAAACGTACTAATACTTTAAGTATATTGAAAGAGCTTAATCCTGATACAGGAAAAGTTTTTAAATGGACAAGTTATAAAGAAGATGGAAAAACTATCAATTCTGTTTCAGAATATGATTCTGTGACAGGACTGCCTATAAGAACTCTCTATTTTTATAATGATGGTTTGACTGTAAAAGATATTCATGAATACACAGAAGATGGTCATTGGCATAAATTAAAAATGCCTAATAATAAAGAAAAACAACAATCTCAGCAAACTTATACAAAATCTCATTACAGCTATGTTGCAGATATTGATAAAGAGACAAAAAAACGAATGGCGAGATTAATAGACAATCTATTCAGAAATAAACAATCTAAATTTGAATATATTAATGTCTAAAATATTCTTCTTCAGTATCGTATCTGTGTAACTTGTATAAGTCGCCTATCCAAAATGCAAACACATATAAGTTATATGCATATACAAATGCTGTGAATATTGCAACAGTAAATATATTTAAAGTAATATTACCACTGGTTAGTAAATCCTCAGGTTTTATTCCGAGTTTGTTAAACAATAAAAACATTCCTGTAGTGATGAATGTAGTATAAAAAATTAGTGCAAGAAGCGTAATAAAATATTTCCAGAAATCATTTTTTATAATGCAGAAACACTTGTCAAAAGCAAAATATGATTTAATTTTGTAATCATCACTAAATATTGAGAGTAACGCAGGAGAAAATAATGCAATAGTTATGGCAGGAATATAGAGTGTAAAAATAGAAATAATACCTGTTATAGTATTTAGTAACAGTGCTCCGATACTTGCTTTTATTCCAACCCATAGAGTTTTTATGCTTATGAATGGCAAATATACTTTATCTATAGAAATTTTTACGCTGTTAATACATTCTATAAAATGTCCGAGTGTAATTATTCCGCATATCCCTGCAATGATACCTGAAATCATAATAGGGTTATTATTACTAAAATTTCCAATTAACAATGTGACCAAAACTATTAAGAAAATACAGAAAAATTTTATCCCAAAAGTTTTGTCAGAAAACATATATACAAAAGCGTTTCCCATACATTAAGTTCCTCAATATAAAAAATTGTTCTTATATACTTTTCCCAAAAATAACTATTTTGTATCCGATATATTGATGAGTAATAAAAAACTTTATGTTATATTACCAATACTGGAGGTCTGTAGATAATGGTAAAAATTTTGTCAGTTCAATTTACGCCTGTAATTGGTAATAAAGAAGCAAATTTACAAAAGGCTTATGATTTTATAGAAAAGAATTCTTCAAAACAACTTGATATAGTAGTTTTGCCTGAATTTTTCAGTACAGGTATAGATGATAGAGCATTTATAGAACGTCCTGAAGATGCTTCAGGTGGTGATGTTGTAGAATTTATGCAAAACACCGCTAAGAAGTTTAATACAAATATTATTAGCGGTTCTGTATTAATCCAAGAGAATGGCAAATTATATAACACTTGTTTTATTATCAATAGAGAAGGGAAAGTTGTTGCACAATACCGAAAAATCCATTTGTATAACTATTTTGGCGGCAATGAGGGAACATATACAACTCCTGGTGATATTCCAGTGGTAGTAGATCTTGATTGTGCAAAAGTAGGAATAAGCATGTGTTTTGATATAAAATTTCCTATGTTGTATCGCAAATTGATACAAAAGGGTGCTGAAATAATAGTATCTCCATCAGCTTGGAGTACATTAACTTCACTTTCAGAAAAAGAAAAGCAAGATTTTACAACAACTTGGCAGGCAATGAATATTTGTCGTGCTACAGAAAGTTTGGTATATTTTGTTTCTGCCAACCTAACGGGTAATGCTAATAAATACCTATATAGTATAGGTAATTCAATGATTTGTGCTCCACTCGGGGAGGTTGTAGCAAATGCAGGCATGGGTGATAATGCGATATATGCTGATTTAGATTTGTCTTTGGTGCGCAAGTTTAAAACTACCGTACCTGTAGCAGAAATGGAATAAAAAAGGAGAAAATTTATGAATATAAAGGAAATTTCAAATATTAAACTTCAAGGTATTGATGCAGAAGGGAATGAAAAAGAGTACTCTCTTGCAGATTTTGAAGGTCAAAAAACAATTTTGTATTTTTATCCAAAAGATAACACATCAGGTTGTACACAAGAAGCTTGTGATTTTAGAGATAATTTAAATCGTTGGACTGCGAAAGCTCAAGTAGTAGGAGTCAGCCCTGATAGTATAAAAAGTCATCACAAGTTTCAAGAAAATCATGGACTTAATTTTACACTTCTTTCAGATCCTGAGCATAAATTGGCTGAATTTTTTGGAGCTTGGGGCGAAAAGAGTATGTATGGTAAAAAATACATGGGAATAATCCGTTCAACATACCTAATTAACGAACATGGTGATGTTGAAAAGACTTGGACTAAAGTCAAAGTGAAAGGCCACGTTGACGAAGTACTTGAAAACTTGTAATATTAATATCCATCATTTAAAGATTCTCTAACGAATTCAACGGGGTTGTCAATAATCCCTGCGAATTCGTCAAAATCTTTGATATATCCATAAACTTCTGTATCTCTGTCAGGAAGGCTTGATTTAAAAACAAGTGTTCCATAATTTAATATTCTGCCAACAGTAGTTTGTTCAAGTACCAATTGACTTACACGTCTAAGTGGAATATTTATTTCTTGTTTTTTTATAATTCCTGTCTGAATACGCATATATTTTGTTGTAATAATAATTTTATCAGATGAATATCTCAAAATTGGATATACAATTGGTGTCAAAATAGCAAACGCTACCACCCAGCTAAAAAAGCTGTGTGTATTCAAGAAAATTTGCCAAAAATAGACAAAAAACACAGGCGTAAGGACGATTGGCCAAAAAAGAGCCATAAAATGTTTTTGTACATCATATAAAACAAGTTCTTCTGAATCCTCTTTTGGAAAATCATACTCAGGAATTTCAATATCTTCTTTTTGAACATCTTCTTGATTATCAAAATTCCTATTATTTTCTTCGTTATGATAAATATTTTCATAATTTTCATAACTATCAGAATTTGTTTGTTTATCATGTTGATAATCATTTACAGATTCAATTTTTGGAGTACTTTCAACATATGAATGCACCATAGAATCTTCTTCTTTTAGATTTGCACCGCAGTATCTGCAAAAATTATCATTATCTTTAACTTGTTTTCCGCAATTAGGACAGAACATATTTCACCTCTAATTTGTGCTTAAATTCTAGCATATGAATTGACTTTAGTCAATTGGCGTTGTACCATAAGCTAAGATATCTTGGAGGATTTATGAAAATAGATAAAGATGAACTATTAAGGTTATATAATCTAGAATTAGACGAATTGTTATCAATTTCATCTAAATATGTGTCAGATAATGTTGAATTTTGTTCCCTAATCAATGCAAGAAACGGAAAATGTTCACAAAATTGTAAATATTGCGCGCAAAGTTCACACTATTGTACAAATATAGAATCCTATCCTCTTGTAGATATTGATGAAGTAAAAAAAGTTGCGCAGGAAGCAAAATCACATCTTGCATCTCGCTTTGCAATTGTCACATCAGGCAAGACTCCTGATGAAAGTGATTTTGATAAAATGCTTGAAATGATTAAAGAAGTCAATAAAATAGACGGTCTCAAAAGTTGTGCATCAATAGGTATTTTGAACGAAGAACAAGCTCAACGTCTTTCTCAAGTTGGACTTAAACGTTTTCATCACAATATAAATACATCAAAATCATATTACCCTGAAGTATGTACTACTCATAGTTGGGATGATAGATTAAATACTTGTAAATTAGTGAAAAAATATGGTATGGAGTTGTGCTGTGGTGTCATTTTAGGAATGGGAGAGAGTGTTGAACAACGGGTAGAAATGGCTTTGGAGTTAGCTGAAATCCAACCTGATTCTATTCCAATAAATATCTTGATGCCAATTCCTGAAACCCCTTTTGAAAACTATTTTGATAAAATTGATGAAGAGAATATTCTGAGAACTTTAGCTATCTTTAAGATTGCCAATCCAAAATCAGTTCTTCGTTTTTGTGGCGGTAGAATGCGTTTGAGTGAAGAAAATCAGGAAAAAGCTTTAAAAACTTGTGTTGAAGGTATAATGGTCGGGAATTATCTAACCACTGTTGGAAAAGCTCCACAAGAGGATATTGAAACTGTTTCAAAGCTTGGGAAAACAATTATTCACTAGTTTTGCTAAGAATTATATCAATTACGTTTAAAATATTAAAGTTTTGGGAATTGTTTCCGTATATACTCTCATAGAAGTATATTGAGGAATAATTATGTTTGAAAAAATTTCCAGTGACATTATGATTGGTAAATCTTGTCCTTATAGCTTTGCAGATGTAAAGGCTTCAGGATTTGATAATATTTCTTTGTTTGGAGCTAATAGTAATTCAATTACTTCAGTAAAAAAGGAAGAATCTCCAAAAACAAAGGACAAACAATTATATGATGTTTGGAAAAATGCTAATCCCAAATTAACACCAGCTTTTTTCAAAGAAGTAGTGAATATTTCAAAAGAAGTAAAATGTGACCCAGAGGATTTGGTTGCTCTTATGTATGGGGAATCAGAGCTTAATCCTAAAAAAACTAGTGGAAACAAAAAATATCATGGTCTTATACAATTTTACGAACCTTCATTGAAAGCTGCGATAAAAGATGCTATTAAAGAAGGTCGTGCAGAGGGCTTAAAAAAAGATATTACAGTTGAAAAATTGAAAAAACTTTCAGCAGAACAGCAATTACCATATGTAAAAGCCTATTTAATTCTATTTAAAGAGTATTGTGGGCTAGGAAATAAAAAATTAAGCGGTGGTGAATTATGGGGAATGATTAAATCTCCAAAACTAACAAAACAAAAAAATGCTAAATTCTTTAGAAGACTTGAAAAGGAGTTGGATAATATAAAAAAATCAATGCTAAAATACGAAACTCCGTTCCATGTAGAAAAGAAACGGAATTAAGTATAAAATATTCACTATAAAAAAGTTATTATTTAACTAAAAAGTGATATATGCAATAATAAATTATTGACGATAAAAGCATACAAGCAGGAATTGTCACTACCCAAGCAATAACTATGTTGCCTACCACTCTCCATTTTACTGCATGTGCATGGAAAGTTGATCCTACTCCCATGATTGCTGTAGAGATTACGTGGGTTGTGCTGAGTGGAATTCCAAAATGAGAAGCTGTCAAAATTAAACCTGCTGCAGAGGTTTCGGCAGCAAAACCATGGATTGGTTTTAGTTTAATAATTTTATGTCCCATTGTTTTAATAATTTTCCATCCGCCATTCATAGTTCCAGCAGCCATTGTAAGTGCACAAGTAATGATTACATATATAGGAATTTCAAAATCACCGGTTGGACTTTTATGCAATACTCCTCCTGCGAGCAGAGCGAGAGTAATTATCCCCATAGTTTTTTGTGCATCATTAGAACCGTGACTTAGTGCCATAAGTCCTGATGAAAGTAACTGTAACTTCCTGAATTGATTATTAACTTTTTGAGGACCTTCTTTTAGTAAAATAACTACCCAAGCAATAAGCAGCATTAGCGTAAATCCTACGCAAAAACCAAGAACAGGAGATGTGAACATAGGGATTATAACTTTATCCATTAGTGTTTGTATATGTATTGCATCGACTCCTGCTTTTACAATAGTAGCACCCAGTAGACCTCCAATTAGCGCATGTGATGAGCTGGAAGGTAAACCAAGCCACCAAGTAAATAAATTCCATAATACAGCAGCTGATAATGCACAAAATATTACAGTAAGTGTAATCATATCAGCATTTACTATGCCTGCTCCGATTGTTTTTGCAACATGTGTGCCAGTTAGAGCTCCGATAAATTCAAGGCTCGCACCAAATAGTACAGCTTGTTTAGGTGACAGCACTTTTGTCGATACAACAGTTGCAATAGCATTGGCACAATCATGAAAACCGTTTATGAATTCAAAAGCCAGAGCTACAGCGATTACTGATATTAAAAGTATTATTGTAATTGTCATAAAAAATAATTTCCTTTTATATTTTTATAAATAAATTATGATTGTTTTAGTACAACATTCAAAATAGTATCTGAAACATTGAAACAAGCATCAAGAGCATTTTCAATTTCTTTATACATATCTCTTAGTTTGATTACATCCAGTGCATCAAATTTCCCTGAGAATAGTTCTCTCATGGCTTTTAAATGAACTTCATCTCCGTGTGTTTCAAGTTCTTTCATTGCAATATTTGATTTTGTTATATCATCGACATCGCTGACTTTTTTAAACTTTTTGATAATTTCACCCATTTGTTCTGTGGCATTTAACAAAGTTAAAGCTTGTTCTTTCATTTCCGGAGTATATTCTGTCAAATGATACACTTCCAAGTTAAGACAAGCTTTTACGATTTTTTTATTTATTTTGTTTAACTGAACAGCTATGTATTGAATATCTTCTCGTTCAATTGGGGTTATAAAACTTTTATTGAGTTGTTTAAGTACGGTTTTGTAAGATAATTTTCCTTTTTTTCTATATTTTAAAGCACATTCTTTCTGTTCATCAGTTAACTTTGTTTCAAGTACCTCGTTATACAATTTAGCAGATTCTTTACATATTTCTGCGCTGTCTTGAAATAGGGTAAAAAACATTTTGTCTTCCGGTGGCATAATGTAAGACATTAAATTAAATTTAGGCATGCATATTCTCCTTATATTTTTTTAAGTAAGCGTGTTTGCACACACGCTAAGCATACTTAAAAAATATAATTTTTAAAAGTATATTTTTACAATTCGTTATTATTTATCCAATTTGTTACATTTACGATTACATTTTTCGCAATTTTCGGGTTCTGCGTGAATAATTATTGTAGAAGAACCGAGTTTTTGTTGGATTAAATCCTCAATCTCATCGCAAATATCATGACATTCTGCAATTGTCATATCTTTAGGGAAAAGAAGTGTCATTTCAATATCTTTGTCAGGGCCAACTCGTCTGCCTTTAATACTTCTGTGTCCTAAAATACATTTTTCATATCCGTTTATTATATTTTCAATTTGCTCTAAGTCATCTGTTGGTAAAGTTCCGTCAAGGAGATTGTTTAACGTATCTTTTGAAATAGAATAACCTGCTTTTAGAATAATTAATGCTACTAATATTGCGATAATAGGGTCAAGAATATAAATGCCTGTAACTTTAATCAATACCAATCCGACTAGTACACCAACTGATGAATATATATCTGTTCTCAGGTGTTCTGCATCTGCAAATAAAGATATTGAGTTTGATTTTTTTGCAATATAAAATAAGTATGAACTTACAAGGTAATTTGCAATTACTGCAAAAAGCATAACACTTATACCTAAAGTCGTTTCAACTTCCATGTTGTGCCCAGAAGTAAGTTTTTTTATAGCTTCATAGATAATGAAAAAAGCTGCAAAAATAATTAATCCGCCTTCTATAAAACCTGACATATCTTCATATTTTCCGTGACCAAAAGGGTGTTCAGCATCTGCAGGTTCAGAAGATCTCATAACTGCAAAGAACGTCAAAACAGAAGCTAAAAAGTCACTTAAAGAATGTATTGCTTCAGAAATAATACTGATACTGCCTGATATTACTCCTGCAATTAATTTAAGTACAATGATTATTCCATTAGATGTAATAGATAGACCTGCTGCCAGTTTTTTTTGAAACGCTATTTTCATAAGAGTTATTATGTCACATCAAATTTAACTTGTAAATTATTTTCGTTTAAAAGTTTTAAGTTTTGTTTTAGTTTCTTTGTCTACTCTTAATGATTCACAAATTTTTTGTATTGACTTATTGTAAGTCCAGTTATCAAGTTTTGATTTAAGTAAATATTTTTCTGTTATTTCAGGATAGTTTACATAACAGATGGATAGCAACCATGCTGCAGCCATACGCGCGTAGTACCCTTCATGACTAAATCTATCTAAAATTGCAAATATTTTTGTGAGGTACTTTTCTTCAACAAAGTATGAAAGCAACATTACAAGAGCAAATCTTATTTCATATTCTTTTTTTGAATTTAGATATGGATAGATGAATTCCCAGACCTTTTCTTTATTTTTTTGTGTAAATTTAAGCCCGCCACAAAAAATATCGCACACAGCCCAGTTGTCTATTAGAGGAATGAAATCTTTTATTATATTTAACATCTCATCAGAAGTTTTTTTCAAAAGTCCGATGATGATACCTCGTACCATAATTTCTTCCATATATTCTGCATCAAAAGGAATTAGGCAATCATCTTTATATTTTTTGTAGAAATCTTTTGCAATACTTCTAAGTTTAGGAATTCTTACTCCAGCAACATTATTTATGTTAGGAATAAGTGAAGCAGAAAATTTTTGGTAATTTTGTTCTGCCGCATTAAGAATTTGTTGTTTAATTTGCTCATTGATATTCATAATTATATTTTTTTCAAAAGAACTGATGCATTTGCTTGGATAGCTTGTTCTTGACCTACTGCATCCATTTTTTCGTTGGTTTTTGCTTTTATTGAAAGTCTATCTTCTTCAATATTTAAGATTTGACAAAGAGTTTCTTTCATTTTTGGAATATAAGGCATCATTTTCGGGCGTTGAGCAATTATGTTGCTGTCGATATTTTCGATTGCATAGCCTTTTGTTTGAATTAGTTCATACACGTGTTTTAAAAGTATTGTGCTATCAATATTTTTATACTTAGGATCAGTGTCAGGGAAAAGAGTTCCAATATCAGCTAGTGCAAGTGCTCCAAGCATTGCATCAATTATTGTGTGAATTAATACATCAGCATCTGAATGTCCTAGAAGCCCTTTTTCATGAGTAATTTTTACACCGCCGATAATTAAATCTCGTCCCTCTGTCAATTTGTGAATATCGTATCCTAATCCAATTCTATACATAATTTTATTTTACCTATAAATTTTATACCTACTAATTTTTACAGAATTTTTCTACAGCTTTTACCCAACCGTCATTGTCTACTGTGTCAGTAACAAAGTCAGCGCATGCTTTTAACTCTTCTGTTGCATTTCCCATTGCGACTTTTATACCACCAGCTTTAAGCAGTTCAATATCATTATTTTGATCACCGATTGCGAGAACTTCATCTTTGCAAATTCCCCATTCTTTACAAAGATATTCTACAGCACAAGATTTTCTTGCATCTTTATGTGAAATTTCGCAAAAGTACGGTGTAGATTTGACTATATATAGGTCAGGATATTTTTCACTTAGATAATTTACCCAATCTGTTACAGTTTGTGCATCACCGTATTTTATTGCAAGAACTTTATTTACATTTTTTATTTCAAGGTCATCAAAATTGCACACCTTATATTCAATGAATCTTGCATCAGTATATTTTTTTATTGTGTCGTTGTCTTCTTCTACATATAAAATATCATCCATGTACAAATTTATGTGGATGTTATTAGCTTTAGCCCATTTTAAAATTTCTTTAGCTTTTTGCGAATCAAGATCTTTTCTGTAGTGAACTTTTCCTTTTTCGCAGTTATCTTTAATCATTCCACCCTGATACGATACAACAGGTGTGTCTATACCTAATTCTTTTGCAAGAAAAGTCGTAGCTTTGTGCATACGTCCTGTGACAAGTACAACTTTTATTCCATTTTGTGTAAGTTTTTTTACACATTCTTTTAACTTTGGAGAAAATTCAAAATCCGGTTTCAGTATTGTACCGTCAATATCAGTTGCGATAAGCTTAATCATACTTTTATAACTCCTTCGATTATGCATTTATTTATTCCGCATAAAGTCTTTGAATCGTTAATTTCGTTGTTCGAAATCATTTTTAGTACATCTTTAATTTTGTATTCAAAACTTTCTATAATTTCTCCTTCATCAGGGTGACACTGCGTAAAATTAAGGTCCTGAGCTAGGTACAAATATAATTTTTCGTTGCTGTATCCGGGAGATGTATAAATAAATCCAAGAGAACTCCAGTTATTTGCACAATAGCCTGTTTCTTCTTCGAGTTCTCTTTTTGCGGCTTCAAAAGGATCTTCACCTTGTTCAAGTTTCCCTGCAGGAAGCTCAAGAATAGTTTCTTGTATCGGGTATCTGAATTGTTTAACTAATAAAATAGTTTCAGCATCTTTCAATGCAACAACGACAACTCCTCCAGAGTGTTTTACCACCTCTCTGAAAGATTTGTGCCCATCAGATACTTCTACATTGTCCTTGTATATCTTCAAAATTTTTCCATCATATACAAGTTGTGTATCGAGTGTTTTTTCTTCAAATTTCATACAAGCTCTCCTATATGTCTATCATATCATGAAAGCTGGTAATAGAAAATACCTGTTATAAAGCTCTAATAATAGATTTAATGTTATTATCACTAACTTTCAATAATGCAACAGTTTTTGTACTTTCATCGAGATTACCAAGATTTTTCAAAACTTCTATTGTTTTTAAAATCACTGTCTGATTGTTGGATTTTAAAAGCTCTCGAATTGCTGCAATATCTGTTGCGAATTCTAGTGCAGTGTAAACGAATGGACTACTTTCATTTAATTCTTCATTAATATGTTTTTCTAATTCTTTTTTATTAACGCTTTTCAAAAGTTTTTTGATATCCATAACTTCATTTTTAGTATCTTTATCTTCATCAAATAAATACTCATCATTTTCAGTTAAGATATCAAATTTTTCTATTGCGTTCAAGATAACTATTGCTGATTTACTATCATTGTGGTTTGTTATTAGTTTTTCAAACAATTCAAATAGTTCAAAGTCAAATACCACAGACAATCCAAGAATTTCTCCAAGACCGTTAATAATATGGTTGATTACTAATAGTGCATTTTCGTAATCTCTTTCAATAAGGTCAAAAAGACTTATAAGATAAGGGATTTCTCCTGCAATATTTTCGGCAAGAGAAGATTGTTTCATTTCATCAATGATTACAGGTACAGCCGATTGATCTCCATATGCGATGAGGAATTTAACTGCTGCAAGTTTTTCAAAATCATCTCCATTGCTTAATTTTTGTACAGCAACATTGAAAGATTCTTTATCACCCATCGCAGCTAACGTTGATGCACAATTTGCGGCAAGAAATTCATTGTCACTGTACGCATTTTTCTTTAATGCATCAACTGCCAGAGGATCTTGTATATATGAAAAATATTTTGCCGCATAAGTTTTTTCATTATCATTTCCATTTTCAAGCAAATTTAGCATATGATCAGTCAAGTCTTCATCTGTATATTTTACCAATTCAGAAATGATAAAATCCTCATAAGTAGGAGCATAATATTTCAAAAAGGCCAATAAATTTTTGTAATTGCTCTCATTAACTTCATTTGTAAGTCTTTGTACTACATTTTGTCTGACAAAATCAAATAAAAAAGCATCTTTTTCCACTAATTCTGCAAAAAGACCAACATCAGCATTATTAATCAAATGATTAGCCACTTGAGTATAATCATTTTTATTTTTGCCTGTAAGTTTTTTGAATTCTTCTGTCATATCTATCCTTTGCAGAACAAAATTAGCCTTGTATCATTGCAATTTACCAACTAAATCTGCAATGTCAATTGTCCATTTTATGTATTAGTCAAGATAGAAAACGGTAATAACTTTGTGACCTTCTTCTGCATATTGAACTGCATTATGCAAAGTTTTACTTGTATGTGACAAGAAACAAATTAATTGATTACAATCATCAATAATTTCTCTGTTGCAAACACGAGATGCATCAGCCAAAGTCATCATAGCTCTGTCAGGATGTTCAACAATATTAGGTACACCAATAAGTTGGTTTTGAACATCGCTAGGTTGTTGACCGATAGTTTGCGGTAAAATTACTTTCAATTTATCAGGATTAGCTTTCATAGCTCCACGGATTGCAGCAGCGTTAGTTCCTGAAGAACCTCCTGATGTAATAATTGTATTTCCTTGCATAACAAGAGCTGTTGTTAGCGTTTCAATCATCTGTTGGTGCGTAATTGGGAGATTACGGCTACCGATAATAGCAATTTTCTTAGCGGACTGTTGAATTGTAGCTAATTCCATAGCTAATTCATCAACTGTATCAGGTGAATCTGACGACACTGTATCCATATCATCAAAGGGAACAACAATTGATCCTTGTTTTTCTTTAGCATCATCTTCAGAACTCATTAATCTAATTTCATTCATGTCTGTTTTCACCATTTTTCCTACTTTCTAATTGCAATATAACCATTTTTAGTTTATGCTGATTATATCACAAAAATTTCATTTTGGGAATAGGGGATATGGAAAATATATTGGATAATCTTAATAAAGAGCAGCGCGAAGCTGTTGAAACAGTCAAGGGACCACTATTAGTTTTAGCAGGTGCAGGTAGTGGAAAAACTAAATTACTTACCTCAAGAATAGCTTACCTCATACAAAACGGAGTAAGACCAAGAGATATTTTGGCAGTAACATTTACAAACAAGGCTGCAAAAGAAATGAAAGAGCGTCTTGGTAAAATCCTTGGTGAAAATGTTGTAAAATACATGTGGGTTGGAACTTTTCACGGGATTTGCGGAAGAATGCTGCGTGAAAATATCGAAAATTACGCATTTCAGTCAGGTAAAAAATTAGACAAGAATTTTTCAATATATGATGAAAATGATTCAAATGCTGTTATAAAACAGGCTATAAAAAAATTAAATTTAGATGACAAAATTTATCAACCAAAGCTTGTTAAATCAGTTATTTCTAATGCTAAAAACAAAATGCAGGATGCATATACGTTTGCAACTTTTGCAAGAGATTTCAAATCCCAAAAGATAGCAGCAATTTATGAAGAATACGAAAATTCCTTGAATAACAACAACGCTATTGATTTTGATGATATGTTGCTTTTGACTGTTAAAATGCTTGAACAAAGCAAAGAAGTAAGGGATTTTTATTACAATAGATTTAAACATCTTCTTGTAGATGAGTTCCAAGATACAAACATGGCTCAATACAAATTAGTGAATATGTTATATACCGGTTTGTATGATGAAATTCCAGAAGAACGTTCATTGTGTGTAGTCGGTGATGTTGACCAATCGATTTATAGTTGGCGTGGTGCAGATTATACAATTATTTTGAACTTTCAAAAAGATTTTAAAAATACAAAGCTAATTAAACTTGAGCAAAACTATCGTTCTACTGCGAATATTTTGAATGTAGCGAATGCTATTATTGAGAATAATACCGAACGTGTAGATAAGGTTTTGTATTCAAATAAAGGTGAAGGTGAGTTAATTGATTATTTTGAAGCTCAAGATGAATCTGATGAAGCAAACTTTATCGTAAGTAACATCAAAAATTCTGCGAACGGTGATTATAACAAATATGCAATTTTGTACCGTACAAATTCTCAATCTCGTGCACTTGAAGAAGCTTGTATGGCTGCAGGAATACCTTATAGAATTTACGGTGGTCTAAAATTCTATGACCGTAAAGAAATTAAAGATATAATAGCGTATTTGAAATTAATATATAATCCTGATGATTCCCAAAGTTTTAAACGTATAGTAAATGTTCCTAAAAGATCTATCGGTGATACAACGATAAAAAATCTTCAGGAATTTGCGGATAAAGAAGACATAAGTCTTTTCCAAGCTTGTCAAAGAATTGAAGAAGCAGAGGAAATCCCTCCTAGAACTCGTTCAAAACTAAAGGATTTTACAGAACTAGTCTTAAAATTTAAAGATGCCGTAAAATCATATTCTTTACAAGAATTTGTCACTTTAGTAATAGAAAAAACAGGATATTTAGCTGAATTACAATCACAAAATACTCCTGAAGCAGAAGCAGATATCGAAAACTTGCAAGAGTTAGTTAACGTTGCCGGAGAATTTGTTGCAGAGGAAGAAGACAATACCCTTGGAGAATTTTTGCAACAAGTAGCATTAGTATCAGATATTGATGGAATGGATGATATTTCAAATAACGTTACTTTAATGACTTTGCACTCAGCAAAAGGTCTGGAATTTCCGATAGTATTCCTTGCAGGCTGCGATGAAGGTGTATTCCCGCACCAAAGAACTTTTAATATCCCATCAGAAATGGAAGAAGAAAGACGTCTAATGTATGTTGGAGTTACTCGTGCAGAAGAAAAATTGTACCTAACATCTGCAAAACGTCGTCAAATGTGGGGTGAATACAAATACTACAACCCATCACGATTTATAGAAGAAATACCAAGAAACCTTTTGAATATGACATCTTTCGAAGGTTCAACAAGTGGTTCTTCCACTTTCCAAAGTGCAGTATCACGAGCAAAATCAGGTTACAGCTCAAATACAAGTTACTCTTCATCAAAGGCTCAATCAGATAGCTATGGATTTGTAAAACCATCATCAGGTTTTGGTAAAAACTTTGTCGCTCCAACGCGCGGTCTGGCTACAGGTAATACACAAAGCGATAGACAAAGACAAAATTCTGCATATTCCCAACCAATGAGAAGTCCATCTCGTACTATTCTTGTTAAATCAAAAGAAAATAAACAGCGAGATGAAGAAAAAGTAAAAGAATTTTTTAAAGATAATGCGATTAAACGTATGCTTGAAGAAAAGCGCCAAAAAGAAAAAGCTATGAAACAAGCAGAGGAAGAACGTCAACGTCAAATGGAAACTACAAAACCTATTGAGTATGTATTTAATGAAGGTGAAAGAGTATTCCATGACAAACTAGGCATAGGACATATCAAAGAGGTTACTCAAATTGGTGATAGTATGATGTATACGATAGATTTTGGCAAACAAGGTGTCAAAGCTATGGATGCAGCTTACGCAAAATTGAAAAAATTCTAATAATATCATTATTGCCAGAATATTGAAAAATCTGTGTTTTCTTTTTCATTTCGTAATATAGTTCTTGGAAGTTTTCCTCCTTTTTCAATGATAGAGCACATTTCATCTGTTAATAGTATTCTATTAGTTTTTTCATTATGACTTGTGAGCATCATATAAAAGGTATCATATCCCCATTTATTAGGTCCCTTTTCTCCATTTACATCAATAATAATTGATAGTGGAACGTAAGTCTTTGTCAAAAATATTGTCATGCCATTTTTAGTAACATAAATTTGTGAATTTTTTATGGAAGTATCATATGAGCATGTTCTATTTATTGCTTCTCCTCCGTTAGCATAAACAGTATTTGAATCTGCATATAAATTTCTTAGACTATCACGCCCTTTTGTAAGTTGTAATTTCTCTACTATGTTTGAAAAAAGTTGCTCGCAATCTTGAGTTTTTCGTTGATAACTACCTACTCCTTCAGGGAAATAAGTGTAACACTCAGTTATGCCATTTGATAATGTTATATAATCTATGCTGTTTTGCAGTTCTGAATATATTTTTTTGAATGCAGTTGCAAATTCAATTTCTTGATATTTTGCTATTACTACAGGTAATGTCATAGCAGCAACGATACCAATTATTCCTATGGTTATTAGAGTTTCTGCTAATGTGAACCCTTGTTTCATATCTTAACTCCATGCTTAGATATCTAATTATATACTTAGATAGTATCATTTTATAATTAGGTTGTCAATTCTTGAACAATATATAGTTATGAAATGAAAAATGAATATATTCTGCAAAAAGATAATGTGAGAAATTTAATTAAGCTTTTGACAGCCTTTGAAGGCAAGACTTTAACGCGTTTAAAAGTTGATATTAATCATAAGTATAACAAGACTGATTCTCTTGAAAATTTAACTAATAAACTAAGAAACGGCACAATTAAAGTCAGTGAGCTTTTAGAGGTTTTTGATATACTCGGGTATAATGTTGTTGTCAAAAAGAAATAGGTTTGTTAATTATATTTTATCTAAACATAATGCTTGGATTCCCTGCAGGAGGTGTAAATCTGTATTGTCTATATAAGCGTGCAGAATACGGTAATTGTTTGTATCCGCTAAGCTCTTGAGGAAATTGTGGAAGTTTTATTTTAGAATATGTTTCTATAATTTTTGCATCATATTCAGGAATACCGGATGATTTTTCAACTTTGACATTTGTTACGCTACCATCTTGTAGAATTACACATGATACAACCGGTTCATTTGGAATATAATCATATATTGTTGGGATATGATCAAAAAAGATTTTACCAATATTATCCATGTATTTTTTATAACTTTGTTGTGCCTCGTCAGTTGGCTCAACAGGCATTATGGACATTCTAACTGACTGATATTTTTTTACTTGATGTTGAAAACCACTAGTCATAACGATATCAGAAATGTTTGAGCCTTTAGGGAATGGTTTAAAAGGAGCAGATTTTTGCACAGCTTGGATAACTGCTTGGTCAAAGCCGGTTCCACTTGGTTTTTCAAGTTTTATGTCAGTTACACTTCCATCAGGGTGAATTTTGTATGTAACAGCTGTTGTAGCATTTTCCAGGCCTTGATATTTTAAATTACTTTTTATAATAGCTTGTACTTCCTGACCGTATGAGTCGACAAAACTATTTGGATCTGTCTCATCTGAATACGCAAGATTTGAAAATGACATCAAGATTAAACTTAAAAGCAGAAATATTTTTTTCACCATACCATAACTCCTGGTAGCAATTCTATCATTTTTTAAACATTTTGTAAAACATTGATTCAGAATTGTTAAGGAATTTTATTTAATAAAAATTTATTTCAATTTCTTTTATTTGAAACGACGCATCATTTTCATAGCTTTGTTCATTGCGTGTTTTCCAAGTTTGCCGTTAAAACCGCCTAGTCCGCCTAAGTTACCCATTTTACTAAGATCTGGCATGCCTGAACCCATTTTGCCAAACATGCTTTTCATATCATGCATACCTTTCATCATCATGCGCATTTGTTCAAATTGTTGCATAAACTGATTTATTTCATGCATCTCCATGCCACAACCTTTTGCAATACGTTTTTTACGGCTTGTATTAATCAATGCAGGGTTTTCACGTTCTTGAGGAGTCATACTTTGGATAAAAACTTCTATTCTTTTAAATTGTTTTTCACCTTCATGAGAAATTTTATCTCTGTCGTCTTTCCCGATATTTAGTCCAGGAATCATTCCAAGAAGATTTCCCATTGAACCAAAAGCTTGCATTTGTTTTTGCATTTTCAAAAAGTCATTAAAAGAGAACTCAGATTTAGCCATTTTTTCTTCTAATTCTCTTGCTTGTTTTTCATCAAATACTTCTTGAGCTCTTTCAACAAGTGATACAATATCACCCATTCCAAGAATTCTTGTTGCCATTCTTTCAGGGTAAAAATCTTCAAGGGCATTCAATTTTTCACCTGTACCGGTTAGTTTAATAGGTTTTCCTGTACAGTATGCAACGCTAAGTGCAGAACCTCCTCTGCTGTCTCCATCAAGTTTAGTCAATACCAAACCTGTTAAGTTAAGTTGAGCATCGAAGTTTTCGGCAACATTCACTGCTTCTTGACCTGTCATGGCATCTATTACCAGCAGTTTTTCATTCGGATGGAATATTCTATCAATCAGCAAAAGCTCTGCCATCATATCAGTATCGATTTGTAATCTGCCTGCTGTATCTAGAATTATTGTATTAAAATTGTGCTCTTTTGCGTATTCTATTGCACTTTTTACAATATGTTGAACATCTTGGCTTTCAGGGATTGTAAATACTTCTGTGTCAATTTCTTTTCCAAGAGTTTGAAGTTGTGATATCGCTGCAGGTCGATATACATCACAAGCAACAAGCAATGGGTTTCGGCCTTCTTTTTTCAGTTTTACTGCCAATTTAGCTGAAGATGTTGTCTTTCCTGAACCTTGAAGCCCAAGCATCATAATTATGTTGGGTGAACCTGATAAATCTAAAGGTTTTAATTCTTTTCCTAAAAGATTTACTAATTCATCATGAACAATTTTGATTAATTGTTGTGAAGGATTTACACCTTCCAAAACTTTTTCGCCTTCTGCTTTATCTTTTATTGCAGAAATAAACGCTTTTACAACACGAAGGTTTACGTCAGCTTCAAGAAGTGCTCTGCGAATTTCTCTCAAAGCTTCTTGCATGTTATCTTGAGTTAATTCTTTTCCTTGTGTTTTGCTTATAATGTTTTGTAATTTTTCGCTAAGACTGTCAAACATATTCGATATCCTACTATTTGATTAATAAATTAAGCATATTTTAGCATGAAAAAAAAAGAAGTTATAAACTTCTTCTTTTCTAATCCATTTGTCTATCATTAATCGTAGTATTCTTCAGCTTCGTAATCAATAAGGGGTTCTTCTTCTAAAGAATCTATAGGATCTTCTTTAAGACTTTCGAGTTTTGATTTATCAATAGGATATTTTATTTTTTTAGGTCCGAAAAGTAGTTCCCAATATGTTGTGTCATCACCAAGTTCAGCATATGCATATTTTGCATTGCTTCTTTCTTCCATTTTGTTAAATACGTCATCTTCAGCACCATAATCTTCCCCTACTCCGAAAGACACTTGATTTTTGTTTTGGTGATTAGTTTTATTATTGTTTAAATAGCTGTTGTATAAATTGTGTGAAGAAACCTTTTGAATAAACATTTTTAACCTCTTTAATGTATGCATGCATTATAAGTCCAAAAAAACTTTTTATGCTACCTGTGTAATATAAATTTTACATTATTTTACATTGTATCTTTTCTCATCACATGCTGATTTTTTCTAAATTTAAAAAACAATCATAAAAATGTATGATTTCATTTTTAGAAAGCTCTGATAATATAAAACCATACTCCTTAGAGACTAAGATACACATATCCCTAATCAACAGCTATGCACCTCAAAGTACATAGCTTTTTTTTATTATTATTTAGGAATTTCTGCACACATGCAGTGTATGCCGCCATTTTGTATTGGCAAAAGTGTTTTTGGAATAGCATTATTTTCTCCTGATACAAAATAGATTTTGTCTACATGTGGTTTTATATGTTTGATAAATTCATTTTCAAGACTAAATCCTATATTATCTTTGATTTCTTTCGTAAGTCCAAGAGTTTCATCCAAATTGGATTTGTTAGTAATATATATAACTTCATTTTTGTCATTTATCAGTACATTTGCATTCATATAATTATGTAGTTGCTTTAGATAGAAACTGTTAGGTGTACCTTTGTTACCATAAATTTCAAAGACACGTGCAGGAACTTTTATTGGTTCATACCCTGCATCAATCAATGCTTTTTCAACATCCTGCATTTTTGCATAAGGATTTTGATTTATAATTTCTTTAAATTGTTGTAGGTACAAGTTTGTTTGTGCCAATGGAGTTCTGAATTTTTCTCGTTGATCTTTTGGTGTTCGAATAGCTGCATTTTTAATTTTTTCTACTCCTTCAGCCAAAATGTCAAGCATCATGTTATCATCTGCTATTAATACTTTTTTGTCTTTTAACGGTCTGATAAAAAGATCTATGTGAAAATCAGCGAGCGGAATAGGGAAAATATTTTTTACTTTAAACATTTGTTGTAATTCTTCCCTGCTAAATTTTTTTAACTCATTTTCTCCAATAAGTAGTTCATCTTCTCCATTTTGATTTTTGGTAAGAAAATAATTTCCACCTTTTACATGAGTTTGATTTCTAGCTTTTTCAAGGATTTTTACGTTTCTGTTGAATTCCATGTTAAAAATATTTTTGTCTATATGCTCTATGCCATTTTCGGTTACTATCTGAACATATTTTTTTCCATTTTTTTCAACAACAGGCAGATTGTATAAGATATCTACATATTCTTGCAACTTGTTGATATTAAGCATTTCTTGAGCAAATTCTTGAAGTTTATTAGATTGTAGTTTGAATGTCTTTTTAAGAATTTGTGTTTTGTCCAAGTTATCAAGAGAAAGGAGAGAATTCTTTACTATTCCCCAACAATCTTGAGCCCAACAACCTTTACTATGTGGCGTAATTTCAAAGCAGTCATTTTTTAGAATAAATTGTTTTGGCCCATGTTCAAATAGAAAAACTTTAAAGTTTTCAATTTCGCCAATTTTTCTCATTTCATCAGCTATTCCTGCAAAATTTGAATTCATAATAAAACCTTTCAATTTTCTTGCATCATAGCCTTTGAAATTGTTATTTTGTTGTGTATTTTGAATTTTCATACTCTTTAGAAATAATGTAAAAATATTTTTTGCTAGCAAAAATAACTTTTTTTAGTATCTTGACAAAATATTTTGATATAATAAAATAAAAACAGATCCAACAATAACTTCTGGAGGAGTGCCAGAGCGGTTGATTGGAGCAGTCTTGAAAACTGTCGAACGTTCACGCGTTCCGTGGGTTCGAATCCCACCTCCTCCTCCATTTAAAAAGAGCCTGAAAAGGCTCTTTTTTAGTGCGTTTTTCTAATCTTAAATAAAAAAAGACAAATGGCACATACCATTCCCTTCCCCCAAAAAGAAATAACGAATGAATTGTTTAATCCGCTAGATGTTCAGTAAATTTAGATATATAAGATTACTTATGCCCAGTTATATTTGTAATCTTCATAATCTTTATGAAGTTCTTCTTTATCTATATTATTTTTTATTCTGAAAAGACTCATTGTATCCATTGTGTCTAATATATCTAAGTATTTTAGAATACAATGGTATTCTTCTCTGTTGTTAAAATCATGCATTAGTATTTTGGTATTTTGATTGCAATTTAAAATCGTCTGTAGAGCGCATGCTACACGAAATCTTCCGTCGATAAAAACCAAATCAAAATTGTTATTTTCTGCAAAAATTTTACTTGAATAATCTGGATATAACTCTTTAACACTTAAATCTTTTGGTATGCCTAAGAATCCTACTTCTCCAATGTTTATATATTTAAATTTTAATCGTTTTTGTTCTGCTTGTTTTATAAATTCCCATTTTTCTAGGTGTGAAATCCATTTTGGATCAGATTCAACTGATGTAATATTTTCTATATTTGTATTCATTAATACAAGGAAAGTTGAACCTCCTGAACCGAATTCCAAATAATTTTTACAATCAGTACAATGTTTTATTAAAAACTTTCTTTCATTGTTTGAAAGAGCTATAGGATAGCGTTTAGGGTGAGAGAGTTTAAGATCATTTCTAATAAAAATATTGTTTTTGATCTGTCCGTATTTATTTTTTATTTTTTTCCATATTTTAAACATATATGCCTTTTTTAATTTCTATATCTATAAATCTATAAAAACAAAATTAAAAAGGCAATATGTAAAAATTTTTTAATTATATTTGTGTATACCTACAAGTTTTTGTTTCTGTGGGTGAGTATTTAATTGTTTTGTATTTTTCCTGTGTGGATGCGTTATAAAAATCACATTCAATCAGTGGTGGTGAGTCATTGGACTGTTTGTAAAAGGTAGTTTCTTTCAGTCGTTCACCTACTCTATTAAACTCTATCAATTTGTTATCTGAGACAATAAAATCTTTTTTGGGGATTTTACCCATTCGCATAAGGCTCGCTCCATAATCGCTTATGGACATGCCATAACGTAATGGATTTTTCGTTAACATATTAGCTAGTGCTTGGTTCTTAAAAACTTCTGCACTAACTTGATTCATAAATTCAGGAGAAATTTCTATTTTTTCAAGTGGCGGTCTTGAATAAATAGGGTTCATCATCGCAGCTTGATTTGGTCGCCTGCGAACTTGCCGTGGATACATGACGGCATTATTTGAATATGGATAATTCATAACTAACCTTTTTACTAACCTACATTAATATAAAGTATTTTTGTTATGAAAAATTGCGTAATTTGAGTTTATTTTGTTAAATTTTGTATTCGTTGTAGATTTTCACTGAATAATTTTGAAGCGTCATACAAAGATGCTTGTGCCCAAGCAAGTGGAGTATGTGTACCAGGTACGTATTTTATTCCTTGGGTGGTTGTTACTGCTTGGTATGCTTCTGGAACTTGCCATGGTAGACATGGTTTGCCATTAGCTTTGTAACTATTTTCACCTGTAATACGTGCATAACCTCTGTTTATGTATTCGGTTTCTTTGTTTAGTAGAAAATCTTTTAGTTTTTGTTCTTCTGTAGAAATTTTTCCATTATTTTTTTCTATATGATTCAAAAGTTTTTTTAATTGAATTCCATAACCTTTGGATATATCAGTTACCATAAACCATTGGGCTTCATCATTGTTTGTAGTTTCTGACTTTTTAGCAAGCAGGTCATAGTCAAGATTAATGTATTTATCACGGTTGTATCTTATGATACCGTTTTCTCTCACTAGTGGTTCAGATATATCATCAATTTTGTTTTGCTCAAGAGCCATCAATCTTTTTACATTTTGGGAAATATCTTCTATGACATTAGAGCTGTAAGATTCTGAATGAGATACAAATGATAATGCTGCATCATACTTTCTATCTTTGAAGCCCTCTGCCATATCATCATTTTTGATTCTGTATTCTCCGATTTTAAGAAGTTCTTCAAGGGATTTTTTATCTTTGAAAACATCACCGTTTCGTGAGTTCAAAATTATTTTTCTTACATTTAGAAGCTCTTTGTTTTCTGTAGGAGAATACATTAAATCCATAATCCTTCTAAGACCTTCATTAATGATTGCAGTATCGCTTGTAGCAGTCCCAATGAACGTATTTTCTTCCCAAGAATTGCATGATTTTGCATACGGATAAATGATTGATTTTAAATACTTAGTTACTGTGCCGATTGAATCTGCGGTATCTTTACTGATTTGTTTTGCTTCAAAATATCCATAAGGAGGTTTTTTTATGGTTTTTAATAAAGCATGAGGTGTTGGATCGTTTTTAAAACTAATTTTTGTATTTTCAAGCCCGTTTTTTATTAAATCAGCCATAGTTTGCATATATAATCCAACGGATTCAAGTCTTGTTTTAGGATACCATTTATGTGTTTTGTAGTTTAGTGGATTAAACACGTGTCCACAGCCGTTTTTTGAGGTATTAGGCCACCCGTAATTCATTTCATACAAAAGAGGATTTTTTATAACTTTTTCCATTGAGCGTTCTTGTTTTTTGTAGTAGTGAGAAATATTTTCCATCAATGGAACAATTTTGTCGGGATATTTATCTTTTAGTATCGGCATGTATCTTGCAGTATCTGTAACCCAGACTAAATCTGCCATAAGGTGATTCTCTTTTGAAGAAATTAAACTTGTTTTGAAAAATCCGGTTTGTTCATTGAAATGTAAATTGAATACACCGTTTTTATCAGCAAAGTTAAATAATTTTTTAAAACTTTGAGGAGTGTATGTTGTTGCAAGTTTTTGTGCAATTTTTTTGTTATGTACCGGAATTTGATAGTTTACAAAATTTTTTATAACCGGGTTGTATTTTGAAAATATACTTTGAATTCCTTTGCCTGAAAAACTCACGGTATCAGATATTGGTTGGTTTTTTATATGGACTTTTTGTCCAGAAAGATTATTATTGTTATAAGTTTGTTTGTATATTCCCAAATTAATTGCATTTACTCTCATTACTACCCCTTTTTATTGTCTGATGTTTTACAGAAAATCAACGAAATTATTATAGTATAAATTTTTAAAATTTTGCATTGTGCTATAATAATCTTAACTGAAAAGAATGATAATAAAGGGAAATATGACAATGAAAAAAATAAAATTTACAAAAATGCAAGGTTGTGGAAATGATTTCGTTATTTTGGATTATGAAGAATACGAAAAGACAGGTATGAAGATGTCTGACCTTGCTATAAAATTATGTGACAGACATTTTGGAATCGGTGCTGACGGGTTGATTATTCCAAAGTTAGATACTGATAAAACTGATATCGGTTGGTATTTTTACAATTCTGACGGAACAACTGCGCAGATGTGCGGAAATGGTATGAGATGTTTTGCAAAATATGTTTATGAGAAAAAACTTGTAGATAAAAAAGAATTCAGCGTAGAAACTCTTGCAGGAGTAATTAAACCTCAAATTGTTGATGCAAATTTGGTTAAGGTAAATATGGGTACCCCGATTTTAGAAGAGAAAAAGATTCCGTTTTGGGGTGATACAAAACAGATAGAAGTTTTAGACAAGACTTTTAAAATTCACCCTGTATCAATGGGTAATCCGCATTGTGTAATCTTTACGGAGGAAGACCCGTTAGAACTTGCTCAAAAATATGGCCCTTATGTGGAAAAACATGAATTTTTCCCAGAAAAGACAAATACAGAATTTGTTAAAGTAATTTCAAAACATGAAATAGATATGAGAGTTTATGAGAGAGGTTGTGGTATCACTCTTGCTTGTGGTACCGGAGCTTGTGCAAGTGTTGTAGCTTGTGTTTTAAATAACTTAACAGAACAAAAGGTTAAGGTAAACTTGCTTGGTGGCCCTGTATTTGTGGAATGGCAAGGGAATTCCGACAATCCTAACCAAGATATTTTCTTAATAGGCTCTGCTAACTACAGCTTTTTTGGAGAGTATGTATTGTAAATATCTGTATTTTCATGATATTATTGAGACACAGTCAAAATATAAAAGGAGAATTATAAAATGAAAACTTATGAATTATTAACTGTATTTAAACCAAACTTAGATGCAGAAGAAGTAGATAAATTAGTTGAAAAAATCAACTCTGATGTTACTGGCTTCGGTGGAAAAGTTGAATCTACAGACAAAATTGGTAGAAAAAAATTAGCTTATGAAATCCAAAATTTCAGAGATGGATTTTTAGTAAATTCTGTATTAAGCATTCCTGCTGAAAAAGTTGCTGATTTCAACAGACAATTAAGATTGAATGATAACATCTTAAGAATTATGTTTTTAGAAGCAGCAAAAACAGCTAATGTTTAATTAATAGAGAGAAGAAAAAATGAGTATTGCAAAATCAGTTGTAACAGGAACAGTATATAGAGCACCGGAAAAACGTTTTACACAAAATAACGTTGCGGTCTCTGCATTTGTTCTTAATATTGGCGAAAGAGAAGAAATTCTTATGAGAATTATCTCTAAAAGAAACAGCTTAGATGAAGTAGTATCATCTATTTCTAAAGGAGAAAAAGTCCTAGTAGAAGGTAGACTTCAGACTGCAGCTGTAAAAATGGATGATGGTACTGAAAAAAGAATTTATGAAATTGATGCCAATACAATTGAAAAACTTGGAGAAGGTTCAACTTCTTCTAATTCTGACTATGGTACTGAAGAAATCGTTAAATTTGAATCAGATGATCTTTCAAATGATTTGATTAACGAAGATGAAATTCCATTTTAGTAACGTAGTATATTCACCCTCCAATCGGGTCTAGAAGATTGGAAAATATTTAAAATAACAAGTAGTACAAAATAAAATGGCTAGAAAGGCTAATTGTAAAAATGGCAAGACAAAACAACGATGACAAGAAAAAACGTAAAAATTGCAGTCTTTGCGCAGACAAAGTAGAAGCTATCGATTTTAAAGATGCTGCTAAATTGAAAAGATACCTAACAGAAGCAGGAAAAATTATTCCTCGCAGAATTACTGGTAACTGCGCTAAGCACCAAAGAATGATTGCAAAAGCAATTAAACGTGCTAGAGAAGCTGCTATTATCAACTACGTTTTTGACTAGTATATTGTCAAAGGATGTAAAAAAAAGAACCGATTAACAAATCGGTTCTTTTTTGTTTCACATTATTAATGTAGTTTTTCAAATACGAGTCTGTAATAAAAATCAGCTTTTGTATAATTGTTCATTGGTTTCTTTTTCCATAATTTTATTGTCATTTCTGCTGGCAGGTAATCTAACTCAAAATCAAGGTTTGCTTGATAAGGAGATAAATTGTTACATCCCTGAGGATGTTTACAACTGCCACCAAGATGGATAAAATCAAGGAATGAGGTCAATTTGTTAGATAAATTATTTTTTTCTGTCATATGCATATTTTTTAGATTGTATGCGTAAGCATAATTATATCCAAAATCTTTTGCATTGAGTCCTACTATGTTAAGAAAATATTTTCTTTTTTCTCCATTCCAATTTAAGTATGATTTTAAAACTCTTTTATCTAGTTTGTATTTTGCTATGATTAAATTTTCTTTCTTTAAATAAACTAGTTGATATGGAATAGTTTTTGAATATTCTGAACTGCAATATCCTATTCGGTCATATTCCAAATTGTAATTGAATGGGAACATAACTTGGATTAACATATTTGGGTTGTTAATATATTTACTTACAGCAGAAATACCTGTTGTTCTATCAAAATCTTTTTGTTTGTATGGTGAACATACAATTTGATTTATGCCCCACCAAGGTTTTCCATCAACTATACGTCCAAAAATTTCATCATTAGGGCTGTATTGTGGAGTATTAAAGATTGATTTTTTTACAAAGTTTTTTCTGATATCATAAATTTGCTGTTTAGTAAACCCGTTATATTCTTGTGGAGGGTTTATTGGTAATATATTTTCGGTTTTGTAATTACCTATGTAAGAATTTATTTTTGCAATTTTAAAATCATTTGAGCCAAATAGAACATTAGGAAATAGAAAATATATGACAGCTAATATAATGATTATTTTTACAATCAATATGTATTTTGCTGGAGGAAAATTATATGTCTGAGTATTATATACTGGAGGTTCTGATTGTTTCTTTTTTAGTTTAATTGCAATGTAACAATCTTCGAGTACTGTTTTTGCGATTTCATTATCAGGGTTTATTTCAAGACATCTTTTGCAGTAATCCATTGCTTCCCTTGGATCGAGATCAGTATAAAGTAAGTAGTATGCTATCCAGATTTGTATGTCAGGGTTATCTGGATACGTTCTATCTAGTTCAAGTAACTTGTTATAAGCTTGTTCGTAGTTAGAATAATCTTCTGATTGAAGTATTTTGATTATATTTTCAAGTTCTTTTTTATGTATACTATCCATTTAACCCCCTGTTACCATACTTTTTCTCATTATTTTCGTCAATGATTACTAAAATATCTATTATTATTGATGGGATAATAAGTATTGCTAATGGGATAAGTAACATTTGTAAAAGGAATGAGTCATATGGATTTTTAATTAATGTATCTTTGAATACTAAAATGAACATAATAGCCATTATCAAAAGTCCAACAGAAGCAAATTTTAATCTATTTCTTTCGCGCAATGTATATTTTTGTTTGTAATTTTTCTTGACGTAAGTTTGGACCTTTTCCATTATGCCATCATCAGGTCCATCAACTTCATAATTAATAAGGTTAGAAATAGGACGTGTGTTATCAATAATTTTGTAAATCATGTTAATTGGAGATAAACATCCAGTATTAGCTATTTTAAATTTTTTCTTATTAAGTAGATAAAAAGCTAATTGAATTTCTGAAATTACAATTACGTAACGTTTGGAATATTTATTAACATAGCGTGTGGTACGTTCAGTCTTTATTATCATATCAATTTTTTCAATATCTTTGTATCCGCATGAAAAGTCGAATCCTTTTTTGTTAAATACAAAATCAATATTTCCATCTTTCAAATTAATATATTTTAGATTAAGTCCTGATTTAAATTGTGATAATTGAATTTGTCTGTATATAAGCATAAAGAAGAAAGTTCCATAAACAATAATTGGTCCTAATCCAACAAAAAGCCATATTTCTATTACGTATGTCGGTTGGTCTGCTGTTAGATATTGTATAAAACTTCCGTACCATTTGAAAAACTCTGAAAATGATATTTCAGCAGGTCCTGAAGATAAAAATAGTAAACAAAACAATATAGTAATCCCAACACTTATTGCAAATGTTAATAAAACAGGTTTAAGTGATATTTTTGCAGAAACATTAGTGATTTTCATTAAAAATTCCTTCCTTTTAGCATTTTGATTCTTTCCCTAGTTGCAGGGTGGGTAGAAAAATATTGTAAAAATTCGGGTGTTTTTTCTTCTTTTTCAAGAAATTCGAAAAATTTAACAGCCCCATTATTATTTCCATACAATTTGTATACTACTGTATTTGCATACCTATCAGCATTTCTTTCTTGGTTTCTTGAATATTTTAGTGCATGTAGACCGGATATACTATTTAGGGTCATATTAACATTTTGTTGGTTATTTGAAAATATTGATGTTAAAGTATAAACAATAATATCTCTACTTATACTTTTTAGATGGTCTCTATGTGCATAATGTCCCATTTCGTGAGCGAGTATAAACGCAAGAGTTTCTTCGTCATTTATTTTATTTAAGAGGCCTGATGTAAAATATATGGTTCCATTCGGAATAACAAATGCATTTATTTCTTTATTTTTCACTTCAAAAATTTTGAAGGAGGATTTATTTTGAAGTTCGGGATCAAGGCTTATAATTTTGTCTCTTAATTCATTTAATTTTTTTACATGCTTGCTATTTTTATCTATATCTAGTGACACATTTGAGGATATCGAATTTTCTATTTTCATCTGAGTTTCTGTTGACATTTTGTCGATAAATAGGTTTGAGATATTATCCGCAAAAATATAAACCATACCAAAAATAGCTGCAATACCTAAAATTAAGATTACAAACTCAACGCCAACATTGGACTTGCCAACATTGACGTTATCTTCTATTACACTCAGGTATTTTTCTTCAAGATCTTTATTCATAAGTTACTGCTGTACCATATGCGATTATTGCGCATTGAGGAACACTCTCTTTTGATGAATAGTTATCATTTATCATAATTGATTCTATTCTTGCATTTATGATGTAGTGTGCACCAATTGCTTTTTCTCTCATTCTTAAAACTGCTTCTCTTCTTCCTCTGTCTAAGACTGATTCAAAAGTTGTTAATCTACCGCCAAAAAGGTTTTTTAATGAAGCTACGAAGTTTTTAAAATAATCACCACTAATTACGACTTCACCTGTTACAAGCTCAATCTTTTTAATTTTTTTGTTTGTATTCCAAGTTTTTGCACCAAAACTTATAATAGGTTTTCTAATAAGTGCTCTTTCTCTTTTTTTGATACTCTCAAAATGTTTCTTTTCAATGATAGAACCTGTTACGTAAGTTACGCTAAGTATAATCAATAGAAATATTATATCTTCCATTAAATTATCCTTTCGGTTCTACTTTTACAGCTGTTCCATAGGCATACACTTCAGCAGCACCTACAGTTACTGAAGAAGTCGCTAATCTTATATTGATTATAGCATTAGCCCCAAGTCTTTTTGCTTGTTCTTTCATTCTTTCAATAGCTTCTTTTCTGGCTTCTGTTAAAAGCTCAGTGTAGCTTTTTAATTCACCACCAACCATATTTTTTAGGCCTGCACCAAAATCTTTAATAGCATTTTTGGCTCTTACTGTACTACCTGTAACTAGACCATACTGTGCAATAATATTCATTCCAGGTACAGTTTCAATATTCGTCATTAACATACTTCTTCAACCTCCAAGGGTTATTCTATATGCTTACGAACAATTTTAAATCGTACAATTGTAGTAGATTAGCTTTATTTGATAACTTCAATAGTTTCGTAATCAACAAGATAAGGCATATGCGCTTCAGTAATCAATTCTCCAGGAAGTAATACTGCAATACCGGGAGGACATTCTGCAATAACTTCACCAGCTATTCTTCCTATACATTTTTCTTTTGGAAGAGTTTCTTTTTCTGCATAATATGCATCTCGTAAACTCATTTTTATTACAGGTTCCAACATTGGCATATGCTTTTTGTTTTCTAAGTAACATATATCTGAATAATGTGATTGATCTATTTTTTGTAAACATTTTACAAGATATTGCATATCAGCTCTTGTATTTCCAATATTGGAAAGCACTAAAAGTCCTGCATCAGAAGCACTTTCTACTTCTATGTTAAAATCAATTTCTAAAATAGATTCTAATCTTTTACCTGATAATCTGTCATCTTTTATAAATACTTTAGTAATATCTGTTTTGTATCCAAAATCAGGTTTTAGATGATGAATATGTTCTAATTTATCGATTTCACGTCTTAAATATTTAGCATTTTTTACAGCTCTTTCAAGCTGCTTTCTTCCTCTTTGACTGTCAAGATTAGCTCTAGCTGCATCAAGACTTGCAAGTAACATTAATGAAGGACTTGTTGTATGTAACAATTTTAAAGCTTTTTCTACTGCATCGACATTCAAGCTTGAATTTTCTGCAATATGTAACATAGAGCTTTGGCTCATGCTTCCGCCTGTTTTGTGTAAAGAATGTACAACTGCATCTGCTCCTAATTTTAAAGCAGTTGTTGGAAGATGGTCATTAAAATTCCACAAACACGCATGAGCTTCATCTACAAGTAATGGTACATTGTACTTTTTGCAAACTGCAGAAATAGATTTTATATCAGAAACAACACCCTCATAAGTCGGATTGGTAATCCATACCATTCCTGCATCAGGGTTGTTTTTTAGCATATCTTCGACAGATTCAGGAGTAACATTACCCCATATACCCCATTCTTCAAATCGATTTGGAACAAGCCATAATGGTTCTGCTCCTGAAATAATCATCCCAGTCAAGATTGAACGGTGACAATTACGGTTAACAATAATTTTTTGTCCCTTTTTTGTCAATCCCATTGCAAGTGCTAAGTTTCCTGCAGTAGAACCATTAAGTAAGAAAAATGTCTTTTGAGCACCAAAAGCTTTAGCTGCTAATTCTTGAGCTTCTTTAATCGGACCTGTCGCAGGATGAAGTGTTCCAAGATTATCAAACTCATCTGTTGTGTCTATGCTCAAAGCTTTTTTGCCTATAAGTTTTTTAAATTCAGGCAAAGACCCATTACCTTTAGTGTGTCCCGGAATATGAAACTGGTATGTAGGGTTTTCATAAGCTTTTTTTAGGGCTTCAACTATTGGGGCTTTAACTTTTGTTAGTTTATTTTCTTTTTTTATTACATCTGTCATAATTATTAATAATACACTAAAAAAAATATAATTTACAAAAGTTTTATGATATATTAATAATTGTGAATTGTTTTTTAAGAATAGCTTTAATATTTATTGCTATAATGCTTGCCCCGCCTACGTTTGCTTTTGGAAAAGTTAAACCTACTTCCGATGTAAATCCTCCACAAGAGCAAGAGGTAATACATCTTGATGTTTCAAAAAATGATTCTGTAGACAAGCAGGAAATTCCTGATGACAATTTTGAAAACCGAGAAAATAATAAAAAAAATAACACTTCTGATTGGATTCAAAAAGATATTATTAGGGATAACGTAGATACCGAATTCTCAATTTTTGATAACTTGATTGATACTGATAAAGATTCTGATCATCCTTTTAAGATTGAGGAGGAGTCTTTATTTGGGCGTATTTATAAAAAAAAGCTTGAAAGAACTTCCATTCCTTCATTCTTATTAAAAGATGAGTTGACTTTCAAATATAAAAAGGGAATTATTGATAAAGTACAGTTTTACGGTGCTTATCAGGGTAATATGGGGTTTGATTTTTCAGGATCTGATTATGATACTGATTATGGCTTTGGATTTATGGAAGCTGGTGTAGTTGGAGATTTTAAAGATAAAAATACTGATTTTAAACTCCAATTTAACTTTAAAAAGGGTGAAAATAGAACTTATTTACAAGGTCTTGTTACTGATGCTTATATAATGAATACAAGAATTCCTCATCATAAAATTATCATTGGTAATTCTCGTAACCAAGTAGGTTTTGAAGGAGGTATGGGGTCTTATGTATTACCTTTTGCTATGCGTTCACAAATTTCGAGAACTTTTGGTAACACAAGAGCTTTGGGAGTTCGTGTGGTAGGAGATTATGATCTGGTTGATTATAGTGTTGCTTTAAACAGTTCTGATAGATTCTTTAAGGAATTTTTTCCTGGAGCAGAATTTACCGGTTGGGTAAACTTTAAACCTTTGGGCAAAACCGATGGTAAGTATGGAACACTTGTGTTAGGTGGTGGTCTTAATGCAGGTCATAATGACACTAACTATACAGTGGGTGGTGCTTATGCAAGTTACAGATACAAAAAATTTATGACTAATTTTGAATATGCTATTGCAGATGGCTACAATGGAACTTATATTAGTACTGATAAAGCTACAGGTTTTTATACTACTATACAATACAGACTTACACAAAAATTACATATCTTGGCTCGATATGATCAGTTTGACCCTAATCGTGATGTTGCAAGCAATCTTCGTAGAGAGTATTCGGCAGGTATAAACTATTTTATAAAAGGTCAGGCTCTACGTTTAATTTTGAATTATGTTTTTTGTGATAATGAAGATACAGAAGATAGTCACAGAATTATTCTCGGAACACAAATATTGCTATAAAAAAACAGGTCTGGATATTGCAAAACCTGTTTTTTTAGTAATTTATATTTAATAAAGTTTTATTTTTTCACGTCATCTTTGATTACGATTAGGTTGTTAATAATTTTCATTGCGCAAGTCGGCAATACTACATCATTGAGCCCGTTTGCAATGCTAATAATTTTACCTGCTCCAAGTACAACTTCTTCTCCTCTGTAAGTGAATTTGTAATCGTCTTGTCTGTCTGAACGGATTGTAATTTTGTCCATTTTTTAGTTCCTTTTTATAAGCTATAATTACGCGTCAAATATTATACATTATTTTTTTAGATAAATCAAGCCTCAAAGCTAATTATTCTTTCATTCCAAGCTTGTTATAAAAAATTCCTTCATCCATAACTTCATCATATAAATCTTCATCATTTTTAAATTCTTCTTTTGTATAAGGATAAAGATCAATGCATACATTCATTTCAGTTTCTATTTTACCAATGATAGGCCAAATCTGTTCTCGTTTTGACTTATCTTCAGTTTCAAAAATTGCAACAAGTTCAATATCTTCATCTGGATGCATTTCCCCATCCAAAAAAATTCCGAACAAATAAATGCCTTGAAAATCGTCAAAGTTTTTATTGAAGTCCTTTGCGAGTCTAAAGATTACTGAATCAACAGAATTATCCATTATCAACTCTCTTTCCTTTGATATTTATAACAAGTGTGATTTCAATTCATTTCTCTTAATGGTAACTTGATTTGATGTCGCTAAATTTTTAACTGAAACTTCGTTATTTTTAATTTCGTCTTCTCCCAAAATTACGGCATATTCTGCAACTTTTGAAGCTTTTTCAAGTTGTTTTGTAAATTTCTTGTTTGCAAGATCAAACTCAACGTCAAATCCAAAACTTCTAATTTCTTCTGCAAGTGAAAATGCTTCTGTTGGGTAGTTTGAAACGATATATGCTTTTAGTTTTTTAGGTTCAATTTCAGGCAACAAAGAGTTTAATCTTTCCATACCCATAGCCCAACCGACAGCAGGGGTATCTTCGCCACCTAAATTTCTAACAAGGCTATCATATCTTCCGCCACCGCATACGGCATTTTGAGATCCTAAATTGTTTGATTTTATTTCAAAAACTGTTCTGTTATAGTAATCAAGACCCCTTACAAGAAGTTTGTTTTCTACATAAGGGACTTCAAGTTTGTCCAAGTATGACTTTAATTCTTTATAATGTGCAGCACACTCTTCGCATATAAAATCAGACTGGATAACTTTTTGGATTTCAGGTTTTTCAAAAATAGCTTTGCAAGATTCAACCTTGCAATCCAATAATCTCAACGGATTTTTTTCATATCGATTTTGACAATCTTCACAAAGATTTTCAAACTCAGGTTTTAATACTTCTTTAATTTTTCTTTTATATTCCTCACGGCATTTAGGACAACCAAGAGAGTTAATTTCAACTTCCAAGTCATTTAAGCCTAAAGATTTTAAATAATTTACTGCAAGTAAAATAACTTCTGCATCAGCAGTAGGTTGTTTGATTCCAAACATTTCAACACCTACTTGGTGAAACTGTCTTTGTCTTCCTGCTTGAGGACGTTCATATCTAAACATCGGACCTTTGTACCATAATTTTACAGGAGCAGATAATCTTGACATTCCGTTTTCGATATATGAACGAACCACTCCTGCTGTGTTTTCAGGTCTTAGTGTTAAAGAACGTTCACTTTTTTCAAAAGTGTACATTTCTTTATTAACTATATCTGTTGTATCTCCAACTCCACGTGCAAATAATTCTGTTGCTTCAAAAATTGGAGTTCTTATTTCTTTATATCCGTATTTTGAAAAAACTTCAAGAGCTTTTTCTTCCAATCTATGCCACTGTTCAATATCCTGTGGCAAAATATCTTTTGTTCCTTTAATTACATTTATTATCTTAGCCATAAGTCAATTTTATTATGGCGGTCTTCAATTGTCAATTAAAATGCACTTAAATTGTAGCCATATTGACAATTGTAATATCAAAAAGTTTTTTATCTAATGGAGTTTGTATTTAAGGGACATTCAATGAAGAAAAAAACTTTGTTAATGGATTTAGATGGTGTGCTAAATCAATATGAAGGAGAATTTGATAAGGATGTTATTCCTCCTCCAAAGGAAGGCGCTGATATTCTTCTTCAAAAATTAAATTTTGATTATGAAGTAAAAATATTCACTGCAAGAGATATAATAATGGCGACTAATTGGTTAAAAAAATATAATTTATTTGACTACATATCAGGTGTAACTAATATTAAAGAGCCCGCTTATATTCAAGTGGACGATAGATGTATAACGTTTGACGGTGACTATTCAAATTTGTTAAAGAAAATTTCAGAATTTAAAGTTTGGTACAAGTCTTAATCTTCTGCATCGACGTTAAATTTTTGCAATGCAGCAAAACTTGCTCTAATTTCCGCAGCTTTTGATTCCAACTTGTTATACACTTGTGAATTAATTTCTCCACCAATAAGTATCAGTATTGATGTGTAATAAAACCAAACCATAAGTACAGCAAATGCTCCGATGGTTCCATATACCATATTATATGTTCTTAGATTGTTTACATACAATGAAAAGCCCCAAGAACCTATTAACCAAAATGTGCAGAAAAACCAAGTTCCCGGTAATGCACTTTCTCTTTTAAATTTGTCGTTTCCACGTAAGTCAGGTAGTATATAATAGCTGAGAAAAGCCATTAAATATAAGGCTGCAAAGGCAACCGGCCAGCGTAATGTTAAAAGAGTTATTGCAATCCCATTTGACATATGGAAATGTGACACCATTAAATTTATAATAGCCTTCCCGAAGATAATAAGGTTTATACTCAAAAACATCACCATTGTATCAACAAATACCATCAGCAATGAAAGTAATCGTGTATATATGAGATTTCTTGTTTCTGCAACTTTATAAGCTCTATTTAAACCCTTTAATACGACAGCGATTGCATTTGTGGACAAAAACAATGTTACACAAAAACCAGTGATAGCCATAATACCACCCTGAGAGAAAATCATAACTTCAGATAGTACTGTCAAAATTAAATCCATAGCCTGTTCTGGCATAAATGTTGCCAAAAATCTTAAAACGGGAGCTATTAATTCTTTATTACCCATCCAGCCGAAGACAGCCATTAAAAAAAGCATAAAAGGGAAAACGCCAATGACCATCATAAAGCCCATTTCTGCAGCCATTCCGAAAAAATCATTTTCTATTACAGACATAATTAGTCGTCTTAAAGCTTTGATAAATCCGCCAAACTTCATATATTATATCTCGCGTTTCTTAATTTCCTTTAAAACTTGTTTAATTGCATCTTCAGGTTTAGCTTTGATTGTGCATCCGGCAGCAAATCTATGACCTCCGCCGCCAAATACTCCACATATTTCCGCTACATCTACAAATTTGCTGCGCATAGAAAATTTTGTAGCACCTGATTTCATTTCTTTAGCTACGAATGCAACACGTGTTGTAACTATTGCACGTAACTTTTCAGTTAGCCCTTCCATACACTCATCGTTTGCGCCAAACTTTTCCATATCCTTTTTATAAACTGTTGTGTATGCAATTTTGTCATCATCTAAAAATTTAGCTTTACTTATGCAATATGACTGAAACATTACCAAAGTTTTAGAATCTGATTCATAAACCTTTTTATAAATATCTGTTGGATCAACACCGAGTTTTACAAGCTCAGCTGCTGCATGCAAAGTCGCAGGTTTTGTATTATTAAATCTGAAAGATCCTGTGTCTGTCAATATAGCGGTATAAAGACAATTCGCAGTGTCTAAATCAATTTTCCAATCAGATTGCTGCATAAAATAATATAACACTTCGCCTGTTGAGCTTGCATCAGGATTAATGATATTTATATCACCATATGAATTATTTGTTTTGTGATGGTCAATGTTTATAGTTTTCTTTGCTTTGTCAAAAAGAATTTTTGCATCACAAATCCTATCAATTGCAGCGACATCAACATTTATTACAAGGTCATATTCTCTTGATTTGTCAATATCTTCTATATGTTTTACTGATGAGATATTAGGCAAATACTCATATATACTTGGAATTTTGGATATAGCAAGCATATCACAATGTTTTTTAAAATTTTGGTTTATTGCGGTACATAACCCGCACATAGAACCTAATGTATCACCATCAGGGTTTACGTGGGATATGATTAATATATTTTTGGAAGATTTTATGATATCATTAATATTAGTGCAATCCATTTCATTACTTTAGCACAAAATTTTAGGAATTCCAAATTGAAAAAGGTACTATATACAGATTTTGTAACAACAGGCTCTCTTGTCGAAAGTTTATTGGATAAAAAGGAGATAAAAAAAGCTATCACAAGAAGCAATTTATATAAGTTTTGGGATAAAGTCGCAGGTAAAAAGTTTGCTGACAAATCCAGACCATATTCTATGATGCCTGGTGGTGTTATGGTGATTGCCTGTGAAAATGCAATTGTAGCGCAAGAGTTGACTCTGAGGAAGTTTCAACTCTTAGCTAAATTTGAACCTTATTTAAAATCATTAAAAATGAATGTAAAAGATTTACGTTTTGACCCAAAAAGATGGGTCGATGAGACTGAATAATTTTTTATAACTTGTGGGTTACAAGTGCATATATATCATTAAATACAACAAGCACCATAAGTATTATTAGTAGCATAAATCCTATATTGGCAACCATATTTACGGCATCTTCGTCAAGAGGTTTGCCTCTTAGTTTTTCAATAAGTAAAAACATAAAATGTCCACCATCTAATGCCGGTATAGGCAAGAAATTTACTATTGCCAAATCCATTGATATGATTGCTGTTAACAATAGACCGTAAAAAATACCATTTTGAGCTTTGCTTATTGTATCTCCTCCAATTTTTGTTATAGCAACAATACCGTGTAACTCTTTTAGTGGAATTTGACCTGTAAAAATCTGTTTTAGGCCATAAAGTAATAAATACGTTTGGTCACAAAGGTATTTTGTACTCAAGATAATTGCTGATTTTGGACCTTTTACAGGAATAAGTACTTCTTTAGCACTAAATTCAACGCCAACTTTACCTGATTTGTCTGCATAAATAGGCTTTAGGGCGATAACTTTATTATTTCTCAAAACTTTAACATAAATAGGTCTTGCAGTATCAGACATTGCTCTTGCAAGGTCATTCAATGATGTTTTCCCGTCAGACTCGTAGAATGTTTTGTCTGTAATTTCATCTCTAAGAGCTTTTTGATGTTCTGTTAGAGATTCTTGAGTATCTTTAATTTTTTGTAATCCGAGAATTTGATTTTTATTTAGTTTAACCTCTTTTTCAGTAACCTTTTTAGGTAATTTAATAGTAACACCTTGAGGAATAATTTCATCTTCAGAGTATGCAGGATTTATAGCTTTTAGTTTGTCATAATTTTGTTTTGCAATGCTGAGGTCAATTTTTCCATCATTCTTTTTGCTTTTCTTTGCAAAAGTAAGTAATGTTTCCCCTCTGTCTGTCGGAGTTCCATTGATTTCTAAAATTTTATCACCGGCTTGCAATCCTGAGTGCCAAATAGATTCGCTTTTTGGCGCAACTATTTTGTTAATATAAATATCATATTTCCCTGAAGGGATATTGCCCCACAAGAATGCAGTGAGAAGTACAAGCACAAATGCACAAATAATATTTGCTATTACGCCTGCAGAAATTACAACCATTCTTTGGTAAATTGGTTTGTTTGCAAATCTGTCAGGAGAATTTTTAGGGAGGTCAGAGTCTTTTTCATCGTCAGGAAATGATACATAGCCACCAAGTAAAAATGCGTGTACAAGAATTGTTAAATCTCCAACTTTTTTTTCATATAAAGTAGGTCCAATTGGAAGCCCAAATCCAAATTTATCAACTTTTATTTTAAACATTCTTGCGGCAAAATAGTGTCCTGCTTCGTGGACTAAAACTAAGATACTTAATAGCAGAATCATTATTATAATAGACATCATCATCCCTCTCTCTGTATAATCTGAATGTCGAAATTGTATCATAAAAAATAGTTACTTAAAAGTTTGTGAAATTTAAGTAACTATTTTGATTATATTATGGATTAAATTTATAACAGTTCTTTTAAATAGTTTGGTAATGCAAATCTTGCATTATGGTACTCTTTGTTATAAATTTTGCAAGTTTTTACGATATCGTCACATCTGTCATCTGCAAAATATGATAGAGGTTCTACGTCAACAGAGCAGAATGCCCAAGCCCAATATCCACCAGGGTATGTTGGAATATTTGATGTGTATGTTGAGCAAATTGGGAATACTTTTTTCAACAAAGTATACATTTTTTTGATTTCTTCTTTGTTTACAAATGGGCTCTCTGATTGAGCTGCAATAATTCCACCTTTTTTTAGAGAATTTTTTACGTTTGTATAGAATTCTTCAGTAAATAAACCTTCTCCAGGCCCCATAGGGTCTGTTGAATCGATTAGGACAATATCATATTCATTTTTCTTATCTTTAATAAATTCGATAGCATCTTCTACTTTGATTTCTACACGAGGATCTGACAAACCGCAAGAAATTGTAGGTAAAAATTCTTTGCAGGCATCAATTACCATACCATCAATTTCACAAAGTACAACTTTTTTTACTGATTTATGTTTTAGAACTTCTCTTACTGTTCCGCCGTCACCGCCACCGATTACTAGAACACTTTCAGGATTTTTGTGGTGCATCATAGGAACATGTGAAATCATTTCATGATAATGGAATTCATCACCTTCAGTTGTCATCATCAAATCATCAAGAGTTAATACTCTGCCTAAGGAGCTTTCTGTCTCAAATACTTCTACTTTTTGAAAATCTGATTGTTTTGAGAACAAAACTTTTCCTGCTTTTATAGCGATACCAAAACCGGCTGGTGTAATTTCATGATAATATCCGTTTTCTATTCCGTTTTTCATCTATTCTCCTTTCTGATGATAATTACAATACTTTTACGAATTATATCATAAATATGTGTCAATTTTTTCAAATAAAAAGTTTTTATATATTGGTAAGGGGAAATGATTAATGAAATTAGGGTCCATTATATATAGTGCTGTCGTAAAATCGCATCCACTATCTTCTGGTGGAGTGAGTAGAATGCCTAAGGGGTTGAAATTTGATTTAAAAAATCCATATATTTTAGAAGTGTTACCTGAAGGTGATATTGCACAATTCGCAAAATATGACGGTAATGATTTAAAGGCAGTTTGTAATATTTTAGATAATACTAAAAAGGGCTTTGACGGCGGCGAATTAAAAGCATTGTATAAAAAAGCTTTCCCAAACATAAAAGTTCCAACCGATGTAAATACAGATGCTATGATTTATTTGAATGAATTGTCAGAATCAGTAGGTTCAAAATTTGATGCCCATGGTATAGCTAAGATTTCTGTTACCGATCATTTAAAACAATTGAACAGACTTTTAACAGAAGGAATTGATAGCTCAAGGGATTTCTATACAGCACCTCTTGTCGCTCCAAAAGGTGTTGGTTCAGGATTTGGAACTGCAGGTAGTGCATATCGTGACGGATCTTTTATTCTGGTTGGCGAAAAAGGGAAATTGATTGCTGACAGTGGAATTAAACATGTTATAGTAAATGATGCATATTATAGCATCATTGATGACTTACAAAGAAAATTCCCTGATGTAAATTTTGTTAGAGCTGATAGAGCTGTTGAATATTTTAACAAACTTTAGTCAGCTAAGATATGGATATGTAAGTGAAAAACTTCTTGTCCTGCTTCTTTGCCTGTATTAATTAAAGTTTTATATGATTTTATGCCAAGTTTTTTAGTAGTTTCCTTTACTGCCATAAGTAGTTCGCTCATTAAATTTTTATCTTCAAGTTCATTTAATGATTCAACATGAACTCTTGGTACTACTAATAAATGAGTTTTAGCTTTTGGATTAATGTCTTTGAAAACTACAACATATTCATTTTCATAGACAAATTCTGTGTTAAATTCTCCATTAATAATTTTGCAAAAAATACAATCATTACTCATAATTATTCTCTCCTATTTTTTTATGTAAAATATTATAACTTAAAAAAATGTAACTAACTTGCCAATTGTATTCAGCTAATGTAAAATTGTATTATTATCTTGGGGAAGTCTTTGGAGGAAATTTACCACTTATGCCGGAATTAGCAAGACAATACAACAGAGAACGCAACCAATATAATTATGAAAATTATTACCGTTCTTCAGATGTTTCATACAGAACTTATACACGTACCCCGCAACATCAAGCTTATACTCAAAGAGTTCAGCAGACGCCTAACCAGACAAGGTACGTAAGACGTAGAGTTGATACAAAAAAAGTTCAAAGAAATCAATCAATTCATAGATTAATATCTATTTCTTTGGTTATGCTTATGGGAATTTTTGTTCTTCCAAAAGGGTTTGAAAAATTTGCAAAACCAATGTTTACTGGTACACCTTATAAAAATGTTAAGGTAGATTATCAAAATTTTCTGTCTCCGACTGCAAATTACCTCTCAAATCATTGGTTTTTGGGACAAAATTCATTGCAAGGTGTAGAATCTAAAAAGCCTCAAATGACTTCATTGACTGAGGGGCAAAGATTAACAGGTCTTGAAAGTCAGTTACAAAATCTTGCTGCAATGTATCCTTCTATTCATCCAGGAATTTATGTATGGGATTATGAAAATGGAAATTACGCAGATGTAAATGCTGATGAAATTTTTGCGACTGCTAGCATTATAAAATTACCTGTCTTAGCAGAGTTGTTCCGTTCAATAGAACAAGGTGAGTTAACTGTATATGATGAAATGCCTTTGACAGAGTATTATCGTACAGAAGGTTCAGGAAGTTTACAGTTTAAGGCTGCTAATTCGACTTATACAATAGACACACTTGCAAGAATGATGATTACTGAATCGGATAACTCTGCAACAAATATGCTTATGGCAAAACTTGGCTCTATGACAGATATCAACAGAGCTATAAGAAATTGGGGTCTGAAACATACAGGAGTACAGACTTGGCTTCCTGATTATGAAGGTACAAACCATACTACAGCAAGAGATATGGCAACGATTTTGTATAACTTAGACAATCCTAACTTTTTGAGCGTAAGTTCCCGTGAAAGAATTTTTGATTATATGGGACATGTTCATAACAATCGTTTAATCCAAGCCGGATTACCTGCAGGAACTGTCTTTATGCACAAAACCGGTGATATCGGTAAAATGCTTGGTGATGCAGGGATTGTATTCGCTCCGAATGACAAAAAATATATTGTTGTAATTCTAGCAAATCGTCCGCATAATTCACCTTTGGGTAAAGAATTTATTGTAAAAGCTTCTGAAATTATTTACAATAATATGACAAATTAATTTTATTGGTAAAAGATTAATAATTTAAAAACAAAGGGTAGATTTTTCTACCCTTTGTTTTTTTTTGTGCTAAAATACGGCTATGACAAAGATATTAGATTGCACAATAAGAGATGGCGGACACGTAAATAATTGGGAATTTAGTGATGAGTGTATTTTAGCATCACTTGATGCGGCTGAAAAATCTTCTATTGATTATTTTGAAGTCGGTTATACAATGCCTGATTGTGTAAAAAAATCAAGTGTAAAATTAGTTTTAATGATAAATGCTTCTGCACTTCGATCTGTAGATGAAAAGGTAGATTGCATCAGAGTAGCTTGTTATCCAGATGAAATTGAGATAGGAATGAAAGCCTGTGAGGACTATCACAAAATAGGGTATGAAGTGTTTTTACATTTGATGACTGCTGATAAATTATCTGATGAGCACTATGTATTATTGAAAAACTGGCAGAAGAAAGATATTTTGACATCAATTTATTATGCAGATAGCTTTGGTTCATTTTTACCTTCTGATGTTGAAAAAATATATAATAAGTTAAAAAATTGCGGATACAAAAATATAAGTTTTCATGGGCATAATAACTTACAATTAGCTTTTGCTAATAGTATAAAAGCTATAGAATTAGGAGCGTACAGTATAGATGCCACAACTTTTGGAATAGGTAGAGGAGCTGGTAATTTGCCTATTGAACTTTTGATGCATTATTTTAAGTTTGATAGTAGTGCTTATTTAAAAATTGTTGAAAAATATTTTGAACCTTTACAGCTAAAATACAGATGGGGTTATAGTTACAAGAATTTAATAGGTGGAATAAATAATATTCATCCACGTGAAATTGATAAATTTTTAAGTCATGTGAATGTATGATTACAAAGCAGTCCTATTTTTTTACAATTGAGCTAAAAGATAGGAGTTATTATGCTTTTAACAGATCATGTGCAGGCGATAATCAAAAGTGCAAAGTCAATTGTGGTTGCAAGGAATTATCCTGAACTTAATCCGGAGCAGGTTATGCTTGCTTTGATGTTGGATCAAAATGATTTACCTAAAATTTTGTTGGAAAAGGTAGGTCTTGAAAACCCTGAAATTGTTGAAAGATTAAACAGTTATGTATCCAAACGTGCATATATGGCTCGTGGAAAGTTTTCTGAAGTAAGATTATCTTCAGAAACAATTAAGATGATGAAAGTTGCCCAAAGTGAGGCTGAAAAGTATAATGATACACAAATAAGTATTGAACACTTATTTTTAGCTTTGTTTAGAATCGATAATAAAGTTTTGAACTTTTTATGGGAACAAAGCGGCATTAATAAGCTTGAACTTTATGAAAAAATGGTAGATGTCGTAAAAAATATTACGACTGTTGAAGTAAATCCTGATGGGACATCAAATGAGTCTGGGAAAGATAATATCGAGAAAAAAGACAATTTTGAAGATGAAGCTTTAAGAAAATATACAACCGACCTTACAGAAATCGCTTCTCAAAACCGATTGGACCCTGTAATTGGTAGAGATGAAGAAATAAGAAGAGTTATTCAAATTCTTAATAGACGATCAAAAAATAACCCTGTAATTATAGGAGAACCAGGTGTTGGTAAAACTGCTATTATCGAAGGATTAGCACAAAGAATTGTATCAGGAGATGTTCCTGAAAGTTTGAAAAATGATAAAATTCTTTCTCTTGACTTAGGCTCATTACTTGCCGGGGCTTCATACAGAGGTGAATTTGAAGAACGTCTAAAAGCTGTATTAAAAGCAATTGAGGCCAAAACAGATGATTTAATTCTTTTTATAGATGAGATTCACACAATTATTGGAATGGGTTCATCTGATGGTGCAGGTGATGCCGGAAACTTACTAAAACCAATGCTTGCAAGAGGGACAGTAAGAGTAATTGGTGCTACTACAACTGATGAATATCGTCAATATATAGAAAAAGACAAAGCTCTAGAAAGACGTTTTCAGCCCGTTGTCGCAGAAGAACCTTCCATAGATACTACAATAAGTATCTTAAGAGGTCTGAAAAATAAATATGAAGGCTACCATAGTATAAAAATTATGGATAGTGCAATAACTGAGGCTGTAAAATTATCTCGCAGATATATTTCAGACAGATGTCTTCCTGATAAAGCGATAGATTTGATTGATGAAGCTGCATCTGCTTTAAGAATTGAAATTGATACTATGCCGGATGAAATAGATTCTTTTATAAGAGAAAAAGTTCAACTGGAAATGGATAAAAAAGCTTTGGAAGAGGATGGAAATGTTGATAGCAGTGCCAAAATAGCTAAACTTGAAAAGAAAATATCCACTCTAGATTTAAAGATAGAAAAGCTAAAAACTCAATGGCTTCAAGAGAAAAAACTTATTGAAAGCATTGCCAAACTTAGTGATAATATTGAAAAATTACGCGCTCAAATTGAATTAATCAAGAAAAATACTGAAAAGTCATCAGAATTAGAGAAAAAATATTCTCAACTGGTTACCCTTGAAAAGAAATTGGAAGAACTCCAAAAAATTTCTCCAAAACACCGTCTCTTAAAAGAAGAAATTGATGGTAATGATATTGCAGAAATTGTTGCAAAATGGACAGGTATTCCTGTAAATCGTTTAAACGAAGATGAGTCACAAAAACTTATCGGAATGGAAGATGTTATGCACAAAAGGGTTGTTGGACAAGATGAGGCTGTGAAAAAAATTTCCAACGCTATAAGATTGTCTCGTTCAGGTCTAAAAGATCCTAAACGACCAATTGGAACATTCTTATTTTTAGGCCCTACAGGTGTTGGTAAAACTGAATTGGGTAAAACACTCGCTGAAATTCTATTTAATGATGAAGACGCTTTGATAAGAATTGATATGAGTGAGTTTATGGATAAGCATAACATATCACGTTTAGTTGGTTCTACAGCAGGTTTTGTAGGTTATGAAGAAGGTGGTCAACTAACAGAAGCTGTCAGACGTAAGCCATATTCTGTTGTACTTTTTGATGAAGTAGAAAAGGCACATCCTGACGTATTTAATATTATGCTTCAAATGTTTGATGATGGAAGGTTAACTGACGGACAAGGAAGACTTATTGATTTTAAAAATACTGTCTTGATTATGACAAGTAACCTTGGAAGTGATGTTATTTTAAATAAAGAAATTTCAGATGATGAAAGAAGAGAGCTTCTTAATCGAGCTCTAAGAGAAAAATTTAAGCCTGAATTTATAAACAGAATTGATGAGATAATATGCTTTGAACCATTAACGTTAGAAGAATTAACTCAAATAGTTGAAATTCAGACATCGTCTTTGAAAAAACGTCTTGCAGATCAGGGTATAGAATTAATTATTACTGATAAAGCTAGAAAACATCTTGCTGATGAAGGGTATGAACCATTATATGGTGCAAGACCTTTACGCAGAGTAATTAGAAATCTTGTAGAAATTCCTTTATCTACTAAAATTCTTGAACAAGAATTTGTAAAAGGTGATAAGATTACGTTGGATTTTGATGGAGAAAAACTTACTTTTAGTAAATAAACTTCAGTCTTGTTTCCAGATAATAAAAACGGTCAGCTTTTGCTGACCTTTTGTGTGTAGTAGTAGTAATAATTAGTAAACGTAGTAGAAGGAAAATAATGTAAACACATATCTTTAATCAACAGGCTATGTTGATTTTTAAATCCACAACGGGCGTTGCGTTATACAACGCCCTACACTTTTTCATCTTCCGATGCTTCAATCTTTTTCATAATTTCGTCAATTTGTTCTTTTATATATTCAAGAAACAGACTTATTTCATTTTTAAAACTATAAGCACCAGGCCACATCATATATTCGTATTTGTTCATCAGATTATACACTCCGTATTGACTAACCACATTTATATATTCGGTAGTTCTGAAGTAAAACTTTAATAATCTGTGTCTAATATTAAGTATTTGTTACAATTAGTTTTTTACTTTATTACATCGATATAAGCATTAATATCTCTGCACTTGTATTTTGGGATATAATCCACATCATGATTTTCTGCAATTTGTTTAATGTTACTTGCCGCAGAAATTATTATAATTTGTGAGTTTTTGTATTCATTAAAAAATTTAATTTGTTTAACCAACCATTCACCTGCATATAGTGGTATAAAATCAGGTTCCATTTGCATATCTGTAAGTATTATGTCATATGGCTCATCAATGGATGCAGTAATTCTTTCCAAGCCTTGTTGGGCTGATTTAGCTGTATCAATTTCTATATCATTGTCTTTAAAAATTTCTCTAATTATTTGTGTATGGTATGCTACCCAATTTGAGGAATCATCTACTATTAATATTCTTTTCATAGTTTGATTTTAGCATAAAAAATACGGCTTTTTATTTTGTTAAAAACCGTATTTTTCTTTTTGCGATTATTAGTGTCTAGTCCATTGGAATTGTAATTATGTAATCGTTGCCATCTTTCATTTTTGTCAATTTATCTAAATCAACATCATCCCTGAAAGTGAAATTTTGACTATATCTGACAATTTCTTGATTATGTCCGGTAGCTCTTTCTCCTGCTGCAGAAATGTTTAGTACGTTATTGTTAACTGATACTTTCACATTTTTTTCATTATTATCAAACGGCTTTAGGTTGATAATAATTTTATATGCATCATTCGTTTTTTCCATGCGGACAAAACTTGCAATTTTTTCATCCATTCTATATTGGTGCATTAATTGTTTTCTTGCCATATGTTCAATTCTGTCAGCATCTCTCATCATTACACGATCCATTCTTCTCATTTGATAAGCAGGATCCATCATTCTCTTAAAATGCCAATCAGAGACAACATAAAATGCAGCGAATGCACCTAAAAATATTAAAATTCCCGTGAATATAGACCGCATAACAGGATTTTTACAGAAAATACAATTTTCATGTTCTTCATTTTTGTTGTTATCTTCCATAATAAAACTCCTTTCTTGTAAGTAACATTTTTAGTATTTCAAATAATTAACAATTGTCCATAGCCTAGTTAGTCTAATCCATTTTGCAATATTTTACAAGTGGGTTGAAAAAACAACTTTTATGTGATATGATACTACGTGTAGTTTTTGGGTTAAGAATAATAAGGATTAGTGAAATGGCTAAGATATTGGTTACAATGCCAGACGAATTTTTACATAAAATTGATGGCATCGCATCGTTTGAACAAAGAACCAGAAGTGAACTTATACGTGAAGCTTTGAGAACTTATATGAAACGTACGGGAATTAAAGATACTCAAAAGGCTTCTGATAATGCTGCAAAATTAGAGCAATTATTAGGTTAGTGGTTTGTTTCTGTAATAAGTTTTTCCACCCATTTTATAAGTACTGACAGTTCATAAGGTTTTGGTATATAAAGGTCTGCTCCTGAACTTAATATTGTTTCTTTATCATGATAGATTGATGTAACAATTAGTTTGGTTTTGGAATATTTTGGGTTCTCTTTAATTTTTTTACATATTTCTAATCCGGTCAATGTTTCAGCATTTCCTGCGTCGATAATCATAACTGCAGGAGGAGCACTTTTAGGGTTTATGCTTTTACTGTTATTTATTACATCAACATCATAACCTTGCAAATTAAAAATTGTTGTTAAAAGCAGTGTCATTGACTCATCATTTTCAACAATAACAATTTTATTGTTAAAAGAGGATTTTTCTATTGCATTTTCAGCAGTAATTCTTGGTCTTTCAATCATATAATTGGACTTGTTTGGCATATCTGCCATGTTATGAATTTGAATTAGTGCATTCATAAGCATAGATGAATTCTGGTAATTTATAAATTCATTAGTAACGACCCCAATAGTTGTATGTACAAAATTTGATCTTCTTCCAGCGAATTCATCACCTTGCATTAGCATGAATCCTCGTCTGTTGTCTTGTGTAGAGTAGAATTTTGATGCAACAGAATCAAATGCAAAAGTCAGGTAATTTGCTATTTGTTCAGCTTTAAACCTATCTGTTATTATTAAAAATTCATTTTCTGAAATTGAGCCAAGGTAATCATTTTCAGCCATGGCAGAATTGATTATTGCGCAATAAGTTTGAACTAACTTATCAGAAGCTAGTTGTGTGTAGTTTTCTTTGTAGTTTTCAAAGTTTTCTATGCTTACCAAAAGACAAGCCCAAGGAAAATTGTTGTTTACAATTCTTTTGAGTGCTCTAAGAGAGTAATTTTTATTTGGCAGCATTTTTTTTGTATCAAGATTTGATTCTAATTCCCTTCTCAAATGTGCTTTTATACGCATTATAAATTCTTCAGGATTAACAGGCTCTGATATAAAGTCATCAGCTCCATTTGCTAGCACATCAATTTTATCTTCAAGCTCAGCAGATTTGGAAGTAGCTATGATAATCGGACGCATATTGTACGTAAGAGCTCTGATTTTTTTGCAATAATCTGATAAATTGCTGTCAATACTATCTGATATTATTATCAAATCAGGTTCTAAATCTTGTATCAGTTTTATAGCAGAGAGAAGATTTTTTGATACTATTACTTTATTATTAGCACTTTCAAGAATTTTTTTATACTTTGTTGAAAGTTCTTTTCTTTTATCAATAATGAGAGTTACTGTTTGCATTTTATCCTCGCTTGACGTTCGATATCTGCTGAAGGAATAAGAACTTCAAAAGTTGTAGTGTTATTTTCTGAATGTACTGATATTTTCCCGTCCATTTTTTCTACAAGATTTTTTGTAATATATAATCCGAGTCCACTGCCTTGAACTTTTCTTGTCAGTGGATTATCTATTCTTGAAAATTTGTTAAATATTTTTTCATAATCAGCTTCATCTATTCCTATGCCTGTATCTGTAACTCTTATTGATACAAATTCTGTACATTTGGAAGGTTGTGCCTGAATAAATATAGTCGAATTTTCTTCTGAATATTTTGCTGCGTTTTCAATTAAGTTGGTCATAACCTGTTGAAATTTATCTTTGTCAGCTAGGATTGCAGGTGTTTGCGGGTTAATTTCGATATTAAATTTTCTGTCTTTGTATTGATTTTTTACTATTGAAGTAATTGTATCAATGACAGGTCTTATACTAATTTCTTTTAAGATAACTGAATTTTTAGCTGTTTGTAATTTTGTAACTGAAAGCATATTTTCTACAAGATTTATTAATCTGTTTGATTGTTCCTCAATAATTTTTAGGAACTTTTTCTTACTTTCATCATCAAGTTTGTCCCAAGAATTCAGCATAGTTTGGGAGAATCCTCTGATAGATGTCAAAGGTGTTCTAAGCTCATGGCTTACTGTAGAAATAAAATCTTCGTAACTATTATTATCCATAGCATTGATTATAACAAATTATTTGAGAATTTGTTAATAATTTAACTTTTTATTTATATTGCTCAATGATTTTATGCTAATATGTTTGCATGATTAAAGCTTTAATTTTTGATTTAGATGGGACTTTGCTCAACACTTTAGAAGATTTGAAAGATAGTACTAATTATGCTCTTAGGTATTTTGGTTATCCAGAAAGGTCTTTGGAAGAAGTTAGGTGTTTTGTCGGCAATGGTGTTGCAAAACTTATTGAAAGAGCTATTCCTGATGGAGTTGAAAATCCTGATTTCCAAGATTGTTTGAAGCTTTTTAGAGAAAATTATTCTCAAAATATGTACAATCATACAGCTCCTTATCAGGGGATTATGGAGTTGTTGGTGAATTTGAGAGAAAAAGGTTATAAAATTGCTGTTGTATCAAATAAGTTTGATGCAGCTGTAAAAGAGTTGTGCGATAAATATTTTACAAACTTGATTGATGTAGCTATCGGGCAGATGGATGATGTGCCTAAAAAACCAGCTCCGAATGGTGTCTATAAAGCTATTCAAGAATTAGGTGTTGATAGAAAAAATTGTGTATACATTGGGGATTCAGAAGTTGATGTCAAAACTGCTTATAATGCATCATTGCCTTGTATAGGAGTTCTGTGGGGATTTAGAGATGAAACAGTTCTCAAAAATGAGGGGTGTGAAATGATTGTAAACAGTACTGACGCAATTATAAAACTTGTTGAGGAGCTTTGATATGGAAAAATTGTCTTGCAGCCTTGAAGATTATATTGAAGAAATTTATTCTCAAGTTTTAAAAAATGGGAATGCGAAAGTAACTGAGATAGCAAAGTCATTAAATGTTAGAAAGGCTTCAGTTACAGGGGCATTAAATACATTATCAGAAAAAAAATTGGTTAATTATACTCCATATTCTCCTATTACTTTAACAGCAAAAGGAGAAGAAATTGCTAAACAAGTTTTGGAAAAACATGAAAATATAGCTAAATTTTTTACAGATGTGATGGGATTGGATGAAACTGAATCTGCTGAAATTGCTTGTAAAATGGAACATATTGTATCTGAAAAACTTTTTGAAAATATGTTAAAACTTACTGATTTTATTAATAATTCCAAAATCAGCACTAAAGATTTGTATTAGTTTTTTGTCTTTTGCTACTTGACAAAAATAATTATTTCATATAAAGTTAGTCTAGACTAACAAATGGGTTAATAAATTTTATGAAACTAGGAACTATTGCAAAATACGTAGACCAACCGATTATATTGAATAAATTGCATATGCATATGCCGGCTTTGTTAATTGTTGCAGGTGGTTCATTTGGGGTTGTTGATTCTTTTAAATATTCAAAAAATCATAAAAACAGTCCTGATAGAAATTATTTTTTGAAAAATATGATTGTCATATCTTCTACAATTGGTGCTTCTTTAGTCGGAACTAGGGGATTAAAATTAGGTAGCAAAAAAATATTTAACGGGTTGATGGAGAACACTCCATTAGAGCAAATACAAAAATCACAGACAAGAGCTGTGAAAAACTATTTAACGAATGTTAAAATTGAAGATAAATCTATTTTAAACATATTAAAACGATCTGAGAAAAAAGAGCTTTTGCCAAAGCAAATACAGATTTTAATTGATAAATTACCAAATAATGAACACAAAAAGGATTTATTCAGTGTGATACTTCCTGAGAAGAAAAATTTGAATTCAAAAGAAATTTTTTCTGAGATAGGCAGGCTTTCACTACTTGGACTTGTACCGGTAGTTGGAGGTGTCACTGGAGGTTTGATTGCTGACTTTTCTACACATACAAATAATAAAAAAAGGACGGCCAATAAGGTCAAAGAGGGGCTGTACCAATATCTTGCTAATATCTTCCTATGTAACGTCGGTGCTGGTGCAGCCTTATTTTTTTCAGAGCAGTTAGAAAAGCATGGAAAAATAAAACCTCTTAAACCAACTCAAAAATTGCTGGTAATTCTTTCAGGTATTACTGCGACAGGAATTGTTGGGGGCAGTTATATCGCAAATTATATTAGTAAAAAGTGTATAAATCCGATTTTTGGAGAAAAAAAATCAGGTAAAGGTATTTATTGTGAGAGGAAACCGGAACCGTTAGATATAGCACTGCATGCTGATGATATTGCTACTGCGGGAATTTTATCTGGTTTCAAATGGATTGAGCCTGCTTTACCTTTTATGTATTTCATATCAGGTTATAGAGCAGGAGTCGGATACCGAAACGGAAACAATTTGAATTTAACTTAACTTATATGAATTTTCTACACCTTCTTATATTATATTTAAAATCCCTCGCATACTGTACATTACACGAGGGTTTCTTTTTTTTATAAAAATTTGTATTCCATTATATAATCATCCATCACATAGCCGTTTCCAATATCTGTGACGACTGAATCAATTGTTTCAAATCCCCACTTTTGGTATGCACTAATTGTATTTGCATTGTACTTGTTGACAGTGAGTATAATAGAATTGAAATTGTTTTCTTGAGCTATTAATTTGATTTTTTCAAAAGCTTGTTTACCTATTCCTTTGTGTCTAAAATCTTTTTTGATATAGAGTTTTGACAGGAATAAATATTTTTCCTTCTTTGATATTCCAAAGTATCCTGCATATTCTTCATCAAGTTTGATAAAATAATAGCTGTAGTTTTCAAATTCAATTTGATTTTTTATTGCATTAAGTGATTGGAATTTTTCTACCATATAATCTATTTGCTCAGAGGAAAGTATTACAGGCCAATATTCATGCCAAATTTCTGATGCAAGAGCAGCTAAATTATTTAAATTTTGTTCATCTACTTTAATAAAATCTGTCATATAAATTCTTACCATAAAAAATAAAAGAGGCTTTTTGCGGCCTCTTTTATCAATCTATTTTTAACCAATAACCGGAGCTACGAAAGTTCTTGTAGCTAATTCTTTATCTAACATAAGAAGAGCTTTTTTGTCGTCTCCGATAAGTTTTAAAGTAGCAAGTACATTGCCTACATTATCTTCTTCTTCAACTTGTTCTTTCAAATACCAGTTCAAGAAAGACATTGCAGCTCTGTCTTTAACTTCTTCTGCAACATCCATAAGAGCATTAATTCTTGATGTAACGTATTCTTCATGTTCAAGTACATGTTCAAATACAGCAAGAGGGCTTTCCCATTCTGATTGAGGTTTGTCTATAGCTTCAAGAATAACAGTTCCGCCTCTTTGGTTTAGGTAATCAAACATTCCTAAAGCATGTGCATGTTCTTCTTGTACTTGTACTTGCATCCAGTTTACGAAACCTTTTAGGTTTAATCTTTCAAAATAAGCTTGCATTGAAAGATATAAATATTCTGAATAAAGTTCCTTGTTGATTTGATCATTAAAGGCTTTTTCCATTTTTTCGTTAATCATATTTATCTCCCTTCATTTATTTCCTGACAAAATTTTATCATGTAAAACAAGAAATAAAACATAAATATTATCTAACCAATTAATAAATTATTATCAATTTTGATAATGAAAAAGTATTCTGGCTGGGGACATAATTAAATACCGCTATGAGTATGTAAATATGAAAGGGGTTTGTATAATGGATAAAAAATTTCAAAATTTACTCTACATAATTGCAATAACCGGTGTAGTTACTGCGGGTATACTTGCTTTTATTGGGAGAAAAGAGATATCTGAACATTATAAAGAGGGGTTGAAAGATTTAGATAAACGTATGAAAGATAAAGAAAATCGAAAAAAGTTTGATATGAAACGCTCTGAAATGCTTATGATAGCTAAACAAATGAATCGAGATATAAAAGATACAGAAAGACGGACTTCAGAGGAATATCACAATAAAAATAAAGAAAAATATCATCACCTATGGGGAGATAAATATTCTCATAACTAGTTTAATTTTATAATGCGTCATTATTGACGCATTATTTTTTATATAAACAGTAGGATAATTGTCAATTTTGAGATATTAATTTATGTTTTTGGAATGTTTAGAAAAATAATAATTACAATATTAATTTCAATTATAATTTCTCCTACTGTTTATGCAAAAGATTTTTCAATAAATTATGAAGAAAAAGCTGCTTATGTAAATATGGATTTTTGGTCAAATTTTGGAGATAGTATTCTTTGCGGATATATTCAAGAAGCATTGAAAAACAATCATGATGCAAAAAAAATGAGTTATCAGGTCGAAGAATTCAAACAAAAAATAAGATATACACGTAGTTTTGAATTTCCAATGCTTTCAGTAGCACCGTCTTACCTTGCGGCACAAGTGCCTGATTTGGATAACTTTGAACTTGATGCCAGTGGTTTTTTGCTGCCTTTTTCTATGAATTATGAGGCAGATTTGCTGTTAAAAAATCATGATAAAACAAAACTTGATAAAAAGTCTTGTGAAATAAAACAGTTAGAAGAAAAAACTGCTTATATTACTCTCGTATCTAATCTTGCTGCAATTTATGTAAATATCATGCGGTACAATAAAAAACTTGAATTAGAAGAAAAAATTCTACATAATCAACAACAGCTTTTGTCAAAGACAGAATTTAGATATAGATATGGAATTGCATCTAAAATTGATGTGAATAACATGTATGAAAAAATTTATGCCACTCAAAATAACATCAAACAATTATCTCTAAATAGACGGGATGCTCTTTTTGAATTAGCTGTTTTGTTGGGTAAAAATCCTGAATGTATTAACGATTTGCAAATTCCAAATATAGAAAATTTTGGTAATAATTTGTCAGTCCCTGCTAGTATTCCGTCTGAGAAAATTTTTTCTCGTCCTGATATTTTAGCGGCGGAAAAGGATTTGGAAAGAGCAAATATTGATATCAGAATTGCAAGAAAAGAATTTTTCCCAAGTTTTAAAATAACAGGTTTCTGGGTATTTAATACAATTGCACCGGGAAATTTCTTCAATTGGAATACTATTTTAGCAAGTATTCTTGCAGGTGCTACACAGGATATTTTTGTTGGAGGTAGAAAAGTTGCAAATTTAAAAATCAAGAAAATGAAATATGAGCAACTTTTTCAGACATATGAACAAACAAATTTGACTGCATTAAAAGAGGTTAGTTCAACTCTACTGAAATTGGAAGATGATGAGAAAATTTTGAATATTTTTTGCAGAAAAAGTTCAAAAGAATATGATAATCTTCAATTAACTAACCTGAATTACAGGCATGGTACTGTTTCACAGATGGATTTTCTCTCAAAAGAGAATGATTTTTACAAAGTAAGACAGGAAGTTTTTGACAAAAAAGCTGAAAAATTGATAGATTATATAAGTTTGTATAAAGCTCTTGGTGGGAATTTATAAAAAATATTTTGCTTTAAAATCATGTTTTTTGTAATATTTCATGTGAGAGAGATTTTTACTTTAAAAAAGGAGATATACACATGAAAAAATCAATCAAAGATTTAGGTGACATCAAAGGAAAAAGAGCTCTAGTAAGAGTAGATGTAAACGTTCCACTTGATGCAGACAAAAATGTTACTGATGACACAAGAATTCAAGCAATAGTTCCAACAATCAGAGCTTTGCAAGAAAAAGGAGCTAAAATTATTTTAATGGCTCACTTAGGCAGACCAAAAGGAGAATGGAATCCTGAATTTACATTGGAACCTGTTGCAAAACATATGTCAAAAGTTTTAGGTGAAGATGTATTATTTGTAAAATCTCCTGTTGGTGAAGGTGCAGATAAAGAATTGGCTGACTTAAAAGATGGTCAAGTAGCTTTATTGGAAAACATTCGTTACTACAAAGCAGAAGAAGCAAAAGATGATGATATGACATTTGCTGAAGAATTAGCAAAATTAGGTGATTTCTATGTAAACGATGCATTCGGAGCAGCTCACAGAAAACACACTTCAACAGCTAAAGTAGCTCATATCCTAAAACCTGCAGTATCAGGTCTATTAATGGAAAAAGAATTGAGATGCCTATCTCAAGCATTAGATAACCCAACAAGACCATTCACAGCAGTTGTTGGTGGTGCTAAAGTTTCTTCAAAAATCGGTGTATTAGAAAACTTAATTGACAAAGTAGACAACCTAATTATCGGTGGTGGTATGGCTTATACATTCGTAAAAGCTAACGGTGGTAAAATTGGTAACTCAATTTGTGAAGATGACCAAATGGAAGTTGCAAAAGCTATCGAAAAGAAAGCTGCTGATAAAGGTGTTAAAATTATCATGGCAACTGACGTATTAGCAACAGATGATTTCTCAGGCAACGGCACAAACAAAATTGTTCCTGTTAACGCAATTCCTGACGGATTTGAAGGTGTAGATGCTGGTCCTGAAACTCAAAAAGCTTTTGCTGAAGTAATTAAAAATTCAAAAACTATTTTGATGAACGGCCCTGTAGGTGCTTTCGAAAATCCTAAATTCGCAGAAGGTACAAAAGCTGTATTGAAAGCAATTGTTGAAGCTACTAAAAACGGTGCTGTATCAGTTATCGGTGGTGGTGATTCAGTTTCTGCAGCTAAGAAATTCTGTGATGCAGCAGACTTTACACACGTATCAACAGGCGGCGGTGCTTCTCTTGAATTTATCGAAGGAAAAGTTCTGCCTGGTGTTGATGCTCTTGATGAAGCTTAATTCAAGATATATTTCAATAACTAAAAAAGCTCGTTTTATTCAAAACGGGCTTTTTTGTGTTAGTATATTCTCAAGAGAGAGAAATTATAGGGATATTATAGATTTATGAAAAATATTTTAATTACAGGTGGTGCTGGATTTATAGGTTCGCATTTGTCAGAAAAATTGCTAGAACAAGGAAATCACGTACTTTGTCTTGATAACTTTTTTACCGGTTCAAGAAAAAATGTTGAACATCTAATGGATAATAAAGAATTTGAACTGATAAGACATGATATTATTGAACCTATTATTTTAGAAGTTGATCAGATATACAATTTGGCTTGTCCGGCAAGTCCTATTCATTATCAATATAATGCAATCAAAACAATAAAAACGAATGTATTAGGAGTTACCAATATGCTTGACTTGGCTGATGAGACTAAAGCGAGAATATTGCAAGCTTCAACAAGTGAGGTATATGGAGATCCTACAGTTCATCCTCAAAGGGAAGATTATTGGGGAAATGTTAATCCAATAGGTCTTAGAAGTTGTTATGATGAGGGCAAACGTGTAGCAGAAGCTTTGATGATGGATTACCATAGACAACATAATGTTGATATAAGAATTATAAGAATTTTCAACACATATGGGCCTCGTATGGCAGAAAACGATGGAAGAGTTGTTTCAAACTTTATTCTTCAAGCTTTAAGAAATGAAGATATCACAATTTATGGTGATGGCTCTCAAACACGTTCTTTCTGCTATGTTGATGATTTGGTTCGCGGTATGATTTCTTTAATGAATACGGAAAATTTCATGGGCCCTGTAAATGTCGGTAATGATGGTGAATACACAATTTTAGAATTGGCAAAGATGATTATTGAACTTGCTGACTCAAAGTCTAAAATAGTATTCAAACCTCTACCATCAGATGATCCTTGCAAAAGACGTCCTGATTTAACTTTGGCAAAAGAAAAATTAGGTTATGAGCCGACTGTTCACGTTCGTGACGGATTACTCAAGACAATAGAATATTTCAAAACAGTTCTATAATTTTGTTTTAGATTAATTGAATAATAAAGTAAAAGAGCCTGAATAGGCTCTTTTTTTTATTTACACTTAGTTTTTGTGTTCCAATCGAGGTCATCACAGTGAAGATAATCAAGATTTTCATTTACTATAACCCAAGCTGCGCAACCCCAACCTTGATGTGTTTTTTTATCTTTACAACCACCTTCAAAAGAGTCTGTGCCAATCGAATATTGTCCACCATCAGGTAGTATTGTTTCACTGGTAATACTAAAACTAAAATAATCTATACCTTGAATATTTGGATTTTTACGTCCATTGACATCAACGTATATGCTTCCGCAGGCTTTCCCCTCTAAAGGACCTGTTCCGAAAGATTTTTTGCAAGCATCAGCTCCATATGAGTTTGCAAAAAATGCAAAAGATGCACCATCTGATAATGTACCTTTACTCCTATCTGTACTATTATCGAGTACTCCATACGTACTACCATTTAATCTTAAATATTTTACTTCTGGAGGGAAACAACCCTTTCTGGCACTAAGACCACAATTTTTTCCAATATTCAAATAAGGGGCAAAGTAGTTCATAAGTGCTTGACTACCTTCTCCAGTGTTAGTTGCTTGAGCTAGATAATCCTCTAGAGGACCGTTTTGAGCTTCAGCCATCTTGTATGCCTGAGCAAATGTTGAATAAACTTTTTTTAGTTGATTAACTATAACTTTTTCGTTATGTTTTTGGATTAATGATGGTAATGTCATTGCAGCTACTACACCAATTACGCCCAATGTAATAAGAACTTCTGCAAGTGTGAAAGCCTTTTTCATATAATTCTCCTTCCTTGTTTTCTTGTAATGCATTATTTTTTAATAGAAATAACATGAATATACCAAAATATACACCATAATTTATCATGGTATTTAGTATCTGTCAAATTACGGTTGAAACTCCCATAAAAATATGCGAATTTATTAAAAAGAGGATTTTATGGGAACTAAAACTGATAAGATAATTGATTTGACAAGAAATAAAACTAAAAAGACAAGTATTATGTTAAATGAGGAGTTGTGGGATTTATTCAAAAAAGCTTGTGCTGATAATGGTACTACTCCTACATTAAAAATTGAAAAATGGATGATAAATTTTGTAGATGAGAATGGTCTAATATAATTTCAGTATTGCAATTCTATTTTTCCTTTTTTATAATAGCCATGCATATATAAGAAAGGAGAGTTTATCATGTGGGAAAAGGATATTAACATTAACGATATTAAAGAAATCCGCACACGTACAACGGTTTATTTTGGTGTTGGAGCAATCAAGAAAATTGAAGATATTGCAAAAACTCTAAAAACAAAAGGTATTGATAAAGTAATTGTAATGTCAGGTAGAAATGCATACAAAGCTACAGGTGCTTGGGATTATGTAGAAAAAGCATTAAAGGATAACGGAATTGGATATGTAAACTTTGACCAAGTTACACCAAACCCAACTACTCACCATGTAGATGATGCTACAAAAATGGCAAGAGATTTCGGTGCAAAAGCTGTAATTTCTATTGGAGGTGGATCTCCTACAGATGCAGGTAAATCAGTAGCTATTTTACTTGAATATCCTGACAAGAATGCAGATGATATTTATGAATTCAAGTTTGCTCCTGAAAAAGCTGCTCCAATTGTGTCAATCAATCTTACACACGGTACAGGTACTGAAACTAACAGATTTGCAGTAGTTACAAATCTTGAAAAGAATTTCAAACCTGCAATAGCATATGATTGTATATATCCAATGTTTGCAATTGACGATCCTCAATTGATGACAAAATTGTCACCAAAGCAAACAAGATATGTATCAATTGATGCAGTAAATCACGTAGTAGAAGCTGCAACATCAGCTGTTGCGTCTCCATATTCAATTTCTCTTGCAAAAGAAGTAATTGAATTGGTTGGTAAATACTTACCAAAAGCTTTGGAAAATCCTGATGATTTAGAGGCAAGATATTTCTTGGCTTATGCGGCTATGATGGGTGGAGTAAGTTTTGACAATGGCTTATTACATTATACACATGCTCTAGAACACCCATTAAGTGCTGTAAAACCTGATCTATCTCATGGCTTAGGCTTGGCAATTTTATTACCAGCTGTAATCAAGACAATATACAAAGACAGACCTCATGTATTGGCTGAAATTTTGGCTCCTATTGCTCCTGGACTAAAGGGTGAACCTCAAGAAGCTGAAAAAGCTGCTAAAGAAGTTCAAAACTGGTTAGCATCAGTAGGTGTTCCTGAAAAACTTATAGATGAAGGATTTAAAGAAGAAGATGTTGAAAAACTTGTTGATTTAGTTTACACAACACCATCTTTAGCAGGTCTTTTAGCTATTGCTCCTTCAGGCAATGGTCGTGATGTTGTAGAAGCTATCTATAGAGATTCTTTAAAACCTCTATAAGTTAGGTAAAAGATAACAAAAATAAAAAAGCCTTTGATTATTCAGAGGCTTTTTTATTATTAATTTTTGAATCTTTAAAATACTGGTATGCTCCTGCACCTATAGCGATTACTCCGTTTGTTATAATTGAAGTTTTAAGTGGGCTGGCTTTGATATATTTACTTGCAAACCCTGTAATTCTATCAAGAACAATTCCAAATCCAAACCAGCTTGCAGTTGTACTTAAACTAGATTTTAATGGATTTACCAAAGGTTTTGCTATTGGACGAGCTATTTTAATATTCCCTTCCATTGGGCTTTGGTCTTTCTTTTTACTAAATGATTTGTCTTTATTAACGTATCCTTTAAATGTCAGTGTAATTGGGGTTATCATTTTATTTTCTTCTTTTCTTATACTCTCTAATTTTTATTACACCGAAATTATACTACAAGAATAAAAATATGGTACTAATTTTTTCTTGCTCTAAAATAATCAATTGTACCAACGACTAGACCAACAATTGCATTCATTCTAAATGATAGTTTTGGATCGTATTTGTATTTAAACAATTTAGACATTCCTTTGTCCATGAGCATGCCTACTCCTGTCCATATTGCAGCTGAGCCAAGTCCAAAGACCAGTGGGGGAGGTTCAGAAATTCCAAGTTTTTTGAACGCTTCTTGGGATGTATTTTTCGGCTTTTTTATTTCATTATTTGAATTATTAGTTTTTACAGTTGCTTGAGATGCTCTAAAGTTTACTGGAGTTATTGGCATACTAAAATTCCTTTACATTACACACTTGTTAATATTAAGTGTAAAAGAAAATAAAAATTGCCTGTTTTGTATTATAATTTTACATATGGCAATGAAACGAAAATTGGAATTACTTGCACCTGCAAGGGATAAAGAAACCGCAATAGTAGCGATAGAAAGTGGCGCTGATGCTATATATATTGGAGCCTCAAAGTTTGGTGCTCGTCAGGCTGTTGGAAATTCTGTTGAGGATATCAAAGAAGTCGTTGATTATGCTCACAAATTTAATGTAAAAGTGCATGTCGCAATAAATACTATTTTGAATGATGAAGAACTTATTCAGGCAAAGGAATTAATCAACAAACTTTATGATATTGGAGTAGATGCAATTATTGTACAGGATATGGGGATTATTGAACTTGCTGTACGAAATGAATTACCGCCTATTCCAATTCATGCAAGTACTCAATGTGATACAAGAACTCTTGAGAAAGCTGAGTTTTTTCAAAATCTTGGAGTGTCGAGAATAATTCTTGCAAGAGAGCTTTCTCTTGATGATATAGAAGAAATTTGTTCTATTGTATCTTCAAAAGAAGATAAAGAGAATGCTATAGAGGTTGAAACTTTTATTCATGGTGCATTGTGTGTTTCATACAGTGGTCAATGTTATATGAGTCAGTACATTGGCGGCCGTTCCGCAAATAGAGGTGAATGTGCACAAGCTTGTCGTAAAAAATATTCTCTTATAACAGATGAAGGAAAAATTATTGCTAAAGACAAACATTTATTGAGCTTAAAAGATTTTAATGCATCAAAACATATCGAAAGGCTTGTCAAAGCGGGTGTTAAATCTTTCAAAATAGAAGGTCGTTTGAAAGATGCTAACTATGTAAGGAATGTTGTTGCGTATTATAGAAAAATTCTTGACAATTTGGGTAGAAAAGCATCATCCGGTCAGATTTTTATGGATTTTGAGCCAGATGTAAATAAGAGTTTTAATCGAGGTTTTACGGAATATTTTCTTAAAAAACGCGAAAAATGCTTTAATTTTGATACCCCAAAAGCTATTGGTGAAAGACTTGGGATTGTTAATAAAACTGGAAAAGATTTTTTTGAGATTAAAACTAAATTGCAGTTAAATAACCAAGATGGACTATGTTTTATGAATGGTGGCCATCTTGAAGGGTGTTTGATAAATCGTGTTGACAAAGTCGGGGCAATGTATCGTGTTTTTCCAAATAGAATGAGTGGGATTAGACAAGGTACTGAAATTTATCGAAACAATGATGTGCAGTTTGAAAAACAGCTATCGTCTTCAAAAATTAAACGTCGTATCGGTGTTGAAGTGAACTATCGTGATGGCGTGATTACTGCAATCGACGACAACAAAAATATGGCAAAAGTTGAGATAACATCTCAAGAAGCCCCAAAAAATCCGGAAAAGATGAAAGAAACTTTTATCAAACAAATTGAAAAGATGGGTGATAGTGATTTTTATGCTCGTAAAGTTAGAGTCCTATCAGATTTGCCGTTTTTGCCTATATCTGTAATAAATGAACTTAGACGTGAGCTTTTAGATAAGCTTATGCAGGAACGTATTTCAAATTATAAGCGTGAATACCAGAAGCCTCTAGAGCATACTCTTTTCCCTAAAGAAAAACTGGATTACCATGCAAATGTTCACAACCAGAAAGCTAAAGAATTTTATGAAAAATGTGGTTGTGAAGTATGTGAGATGTCGCTTGAGAGTGGAAAATGTAAATCAAAATCTTTAGAGCTTATGAGGACAAAACACTGCTTGAAATATGCATTTGATATGTGTGGTTCAAAAGAAAATTTGTTTTTGGTAGATGAGAAAGGTAAAAAATATCCGCTAGAATTTGATTGTAAAAATTGTGAGATGATTATCCACAATTAGTGAGAATGTACGGGAACTTTGAGAAAATCTTTGCAGAGTTCCATAAATCTTTCAGGCTCTTCAAGATATAAATCTTCAGCGTGTTTACCATTTTTGAACAGTTCAAATTTTTTTTCACATACTGCTTTATCATATAAACTTTTTGTATGCCAATAGTAAACGGTGGGATCTTTTTCGCCAGCAATGAATAGTGTCGGAATATTAATTTTTTCTACGATATCAATAGGTTTAATTTTTCCTCTGATAATACATGATGGACGTATCGAAAACCAACGTTTTAATTCTATTTTTTTCAGTGTCGGAATCCAAGCTTCTTTTTTCCACATGTGGTTTTCAATTTTTTCAAAACTGTGGTAGGAAGAAACAGATATAATTTTGTCGACATTATTTTCAAGCGCTTGGTGTATGAGTACAAGCCCGCCACCTAGAGAAAACCCGATTAAATAAATTTTCTCATATTGCCCTTTAGCATAATTAACAACTGTTCTTAAATCTTCAACCTCTTTTGCTGTAAAAGTATAAAAACCGCTGCTGCGTCCATGACCTCTGCAATCCATAGAAATTACGTCAAAATCATTTTTAAACTCTTTTACCATTAGTCGAAAAGCTTTGCTGTCTTTTGTCATAAACCAACCATGCACAAGTACTATTACTTCTTTATGCCCTGTTTTGTGGTGATTAATTGCAATTTTTATATTGTCACACGTATTTAAGAAAATCTCTTTCATAGCAATATTATACATTATTCTAGATATTGGTGACAAATTTTATTCTAAATATATTATCTTTTGACTTTCGTGAGAAAAACCTTAAATAATTTGTGTAGATTTCATCCAAAAGAATGAATACAGTAAGTGCAATTTAGTATATAGTTAGAATACTAGATAGTACTTGGGTAGATAGAAGAAGGTAAGTCTGAATTGTTAAACGGAGTATTTCAACGACCATACTTAGTTAAAGACGGTAGAGGTTCTGTTAAAAAAAAGCAGGACGAAGAAAAGACCGGCTCAGCCAATCGTGAGCAACAAACAGATCAGAATTCCAAGAGTAAAGGGCTTCAGTATACAGAACAAAACAAGCCTGTGTACTCTCCTGCTTATCAAAGAGCTCAACAACAAAACTCAGAGCAGGTTGACTGGCGTCAAATGCGTGCTCAAATTCAAAATCAGGCTCAATCTCACAGAACAAATTTCCAACCTGCAGCTTCTACAATAAATTCACAACAGACCAGTTCTACATCTGCTGTGGCAGGTTCTGCTTCTTTACAAAGAAGTGCTACTATTAATATCGCCCAAATTTTAAAAGATTTTAAAAATACAGCAGTTGCTATAGGTACCCCTGAAGACTTAAAAGAGGAAGTAAACGGATACCTTTCTCTTATTGAAACTCAAGTAAAAAAAGATAATCCTAACACTAAGCTGATTAAATCAAATTTAAAAAATGCTTCTTCTATTTTAGATGGATTTATTTCTAAGACATTAAACAAGGATTCAAAAGTCGTAGAAAATTGGGTAGATGCTCTTTTCTTACAACAAATTGATTTTAAATATAATGAAAATGATATAAATCCTCAGTTCTTGGTTAAATTTCCTGAAGGGTCAACTGAAAAACAAGAAAAAACTGAAACTAAGACAACTGTTAATGAAACTGTACAAGAACCTGTAGAACAAGAAATTAAGACAGATTCAAAAGTTACATCAATCGTTCCTCAAGATAAAGAGCTTAAGTCTTTGTTTATTCAGTCAAAAAAACTTGCCTATGCAAATGAGCCTGAAAAAGCGATTTCTACATTTGAAAAAGCTCTCAACCGTGCAAATGAAATCGGGGATACTGAGACAAAATCAAAGATTTTCTACGAAGTAGGCAGAATTTATGATGACCATGATTATTATGCTCAAGCTTTGAAAAGTTATAATCAAGCTGTAAAGAATACAACTGACAGCAATGTAAAGACAAAAGCTCACTATTCTATGGCTCAAATTTATGATGATGTTAATCAAATTAAGCCTGCATTAGATCACTATTTTAGTTCAGTTGCATTTGCAGGTGCTGCTGACAATTTGGCTGCTCAATCAACATCTTTGACAAAAATGGGAAATATTTATACAGATATGTATGAGCAAGAAGCAATGGATTATTATTCTATAGCGAGTGATTTGGCTGAGCAGACAGATAATTCTCGTGTAAAAGGATTTGTTTCTTCAAGTCTTGCTGGTGCTTATGAAAGATTTGGAGAGCCTCAAGAAGCTTTGAAATCTTATTCCAAGGCTGTTAAACATTATACCGATGCAGAAGCTCCTTTGAAAGTTGCTCAAAATTATAACAAAGCAGCTGATATAATGGTGGAATATGGAAATTCTGCTAAAGCTAAAAGCCTTTTGCAAAAAGCTCAAAATTATGCAAGACAGACCGATGATGTAAATTTAATGAATGAGATTAATGATAAATTAAGTACTTTAGCATGAAAAAAGAAGGTGTAAAAACCTTCTTTTTTTATAACTTATAATTTTATGACTTTGACATAATTTCAATTTCGTTGCCATCAGGATCTTTTAAAAATGCAACATGCATATTTACTTCAGGCATAAAAAACGGTTCGTAAAAGTATTTGTATCCGAATTTATTCATTTTTGCAGTAAATTCTGCCATTGATTTTGTTTCAAAAGCAAAGTGTCCAAATGCATTACCATTTTTATAACCTTCTTTTGGAGTTTCATCATTGTATGTAAGTTCAATTTGTGTTTGGCCATCTTCGTCACTTAGATAATATAAAGTGCAATCATCCAGTCTTACTTCTCCTGTTCTGTTCATTTCCAAAAGTTCTGTGTAGAATTTCATTGAAGCATCGATATCTTTAACCCTAATCATTGCATGTGCAAATCTCATTTTATACCTCCTTTTATGGAGTATAGTTTAACACATAAAATATTTTTTGCCTATTTGTAAAAATTTTATTAGAATGAAAAATCAAATAAATCTTTAACTTCCACATCAAGAGCTTCAGCCAGTTTTATAATTTTTTCAAGAGTGGGGTTTGCGACTCCGCATTCTATTTGGCTAATATATTGAAAACTTATTCCAACCATTGCGGCAAGTTCTTCTTGCGCTATGTTTTTTAGTTTTCTAATATATGCAAGTTTTGCTCCAAACTTTTTTTGTGTACTATTTCTATCCATATGGACATTCTAGTGTATTGACAAATTATTTTCTAATAACTTATAATAGAAAATTATAACTGTTAGTTTAATATTCTATTAATAAAGGAGAATTATGACTGAGAATAATATAAATTCGATACTAACTAATCGGGAAGTCGAGGTTTTATCTTTGCTTGCAGAAGGGTTTGTGTACCCAGAGATAGCTGAAAAACTTGGAGTTAAGCGAAATACAGTAAAAGTCTATTGCAAGAGTATTTATCAAAAATTGGGTGTTAGAAACAAGACACATGCTGTATTTGTAGCTGTGAATAAGAATTTATTACCTGTATGATAATATCTATGTAGTTTTATCAAGTTCTATTACATGTCTTATAATTGTATGAGCCATAAGCAGAAGATACGGATTTATTTCATTGGTGTTTGACATATTTATTTTTGCCTCAGGTTTTTCTTGCGATTTCTGAGGATTAGATGATTTTGTTGTTTCAAAAGATATTACTGACTGCATTGAATAGTGTTTTTCATCGCCCTCTATTCGTTGCATAAGTTCATTTTTTGGAAACTCTTTGGTACATTCAATATTTACATGTACAGAATTAGAGCTTTCAAGAATTAGGGTTGCAGTTACTTGTCCGTAGTTTATTGTTGTTATTGTAATTATCAGAATACTATCACTTTCATTACCTTTTTCGTTTGCTTCTATTTCTAGATCAAACCCTGTACCTTCTTGTAGCGGTAGCCATGGAAGATATAAAAGTAGTAATAATTTCATTGTTTGAGCAGAATCGTTTTGAGAAGCTGCTGCGATACTTGCGTTTATTAATTTTGCAGTTTCTTTAAGTTGTGTAAGATCTGTAATTCCAAGTTTTGCAGAATTTGCCATTGTTGCAATAAGTTTTGCTATGGCATCTTTTCCGTTTGTTTGGATTAGCGCTGCTATTTCACTTAGATTTATTAGGCCTTGGGATGAAAGTGGTAAATTTTTTAGTGAATATTGAAGTTGATTCAGTATTGTTTTGTTACCTTGTAAGAGTAAATTTTGTGCTTCTGTAATAGAAAGTCCCTGTAATTGCGCAAGAATTTGTGCTTGAGTTTGTGAAAGGCTGTTTCTGTACATATCCATACGCATTGCAAATTGCTGATTAAACTGCGTAAAAGACATTTTATTTTGGTATATGAAAATGAATTCATTCATATTTTGTGGCATTTTCATTAAATCTTTTACGTAAGCAGCCTGACCTGTGTTGCCAAGATTTCCCATTTGTGGGCTAGGTGATGGCGTTGGTGAATTTGGGGTAGTTGGTGCAGGTGATGGCTGTGGAGTATTAAACGCAGACTGTGATTGCGGTGAATTTTGGACTTTATTTGCATTCAACGCTTGATAGTTTACGAATTTTGATATCAAATGTCCCAAATTTAAATCAGCCATGTCATGTAATTATACTGATTTTTCTAAATAAGTCTATACCAAATCCATAAAGTTTCGTTATTTTTTTATAGGAAGATATGATTGAGGATAATTGTAATCTTCCTTAAATCCAAGATGGCGATACATTTTCAAAGCTTGGAAATTATTTGTTTCAGTAGTCGTATTAACTTCTGTAATATGTTTTTCTCCGTTGTCTACATATGATATTAATTTTTCTACGGAATTTTTCAACATATGTTTTGATAAGCCTTTGCCTTGGTGTTCTTTTTTTATTGCAACAATTGGGATATTTGCAATTGTACCACCTGTTAAATTCATGAAACAAAAGCCGACAGGAATATTATTACAAAGAAGTACTGATGTAGCTTCCGGTAAAAATTCTGCATAGATATCTTTTACAATTTTTGTAATTATATCATTTGTCCCTTCTAGTGACTTAAATCTTGGGTCAAATAAAGCATCTGCACTTGTGTCAAAAGATTCTTGAACTATTTCTACCGCGCTGTCAAAATATTTTTCTGACCAAGAATCTATTGTATAGCATGATTCAAGAGGCTCAAGATGTGTAAGGTTAAGAATTTCTCTTGAATTAGTTCCTTCCATCATAAAACGTAGAACTGCTATGCCCACAAATTTAAAACCATATCGTGCAATTTCACCTATCAAGGATTTTTGAGAACCTAACATAGGATAGCAAACTATTTTTTCAGTTCGTTCTGTTTTTGTAAGTTCAAGAAATTTTTTTATTAAATAACTACTTCTTTCTACAATATTTTCCATATCAAAGCAGTGGATGATATTTAGTTCTATTGCTTCAGAAATTGCTGTTGTATATACCAAAAAAGCAGAAGGAATTGAGTCTTCATACAAGACAAGACATTCAATAAGCTTTTTTTCTACAGACTCTACAAAGTCTTCATAACTAAGAGGATCAAGTTCAAACTTGTACTCAGATACTGCTCTTGAACGAAAGTCTTCATATACAGATGCAAATCCTTTGTAATCATCTGAGGTAAGTAATCTAGCTTCAAAATTGTTTTCTGTCATAATCTTAATTCCTATTGTTTTTGCACGAGCTGACAAATTATATCATATGGTGCATTTTTTCTCTTTTGGTATCCATATATCGTTTATTGTACTTATTAATTTCCGGCTCTATTTTAACGATATCATGAACAGTTAGTCCGTAACCGTTCAAACCGATGATTTTTTTCGGGTTATTAGTAATCAAGTTAAAGTTATTAAATCCTAAATCCCTAATGATTTGTGCACCCATGCCGTAATCTCTTAGATCTTCTTTAAAACCTAGTGATAAATTAGCTTCTACTGTATCTTGTCCACATTCTTGAAGGTGATATGCTTTTATTTTGTTTATTATACCAATGCCTCTGCCCTCATGACCTTTCATATAAACAAGTGCGCCTTTACCATATTCGTTAATCATTTCTAAAGCGCTATGCAATTGATAGTTGCAGTCACATTTAAGACTATGGAAAATATCTCCTGTCAGGCATTCACTGTGTACTCTTACCAGTGGAATTTTATCAGAACCGTCATCTTTAACAAGAGCTACAGATTCTTGACCTGTTATTTTATTTACATACCCGTAAATTTTAAACTCGCCAAATTGAGTCGGTAAGTTTGCTTCAGCTTCGCGAGTAACAATTTTTTCTGATTTTAATCTGTATGCGATCAAATCGGCTACAGAGATGAATTTTATCCCATGTTTTTGAGCAAATTTATAAAGTTGGTCACGCTTAGCCATATGCCCGTCTTCTGCCATAATTTCGCACATAGGACCGGCAGGTATATGTCCGCATAATCTTGCCAAATCAACTACAGCTTCAGTATGTCCTGTGCGTGTAAGTACTCCACCTTTTCTAGCGACGCAAGGGAATAAATGCCCTGGTCTGCGTAAATCAGATGGTTTTGCATCAGGTGCAATACAAACTTCAATAGTTTTTGCACGATCATATGCAGAAATCCCTGTTGTTACACCATATTTTTCTGCTGCATCAATACTAATGGTAAATGCAGTTTTCATGCTTTCAGAATTTTGTTCTACCATTTGAGGTAATTCCATTTTTTCAGCTATTTCTTCAGAAATTGCCAAGCATATAAGGCCTTTAGCATTTTCTGCCATAAACTTAATAATTTCAGGAGTAACCATTTGACCTGAACAAATCAAATCTCCTTCATTTTCACGGTCTTCATCGTCAGCAACGATTATCATTTTTCCGTTTTTAAAATCTTCTATTGCTTCTTCTATGTTATCAAATTTAAAATTTTCCATTTTATATAAATCCATTCTCTTTCAAAAAGTTTTCGTTAATATTACTTACATTATTTTGTGTTAATAAAAATTTTTCAACATATCGTCCTAAAATATCGGTTTCGATGTTCACGAAATCTCCAAAATTTAAATTCTTAAGGTTTGTATTTTCAAGCGTATGCGGGATTATTGCAACACTGAAAGTTTGATTTTCATTTTTTGCAACAGTAAGACTTACCCCGTTTACGGTAATAGAACCTTTGTATACGATGTATTTATCAAGTTCTTTAGGAACTTCAAAAGTCATATCTCCTAAGTATTTTGCAATACCGTCAACATGTCCTTGAACTATGTGGCCTCCCATCCTGCTTGTTGGAGTTAGAGCCCTTTCAAGATTAACTTTTTTACCTGATTTGAAGTTTTTAAAAGTTGTTATTGAAACTGTTTCTTTGCTTACATCTGCACTGAAGAAGTTATTCCCAAGCTCTACAACGGTCTGACAACAACCATCAATTGCAATGCTATCACCTAATTGAGTTCCTTCAAGTACTTTTGAGCACTCAATTACGAGTCGTTTGCCATCAAAGTTTTTTATAAATCCTATTTCTTCCACAATCCCTGTAAACATATATTTATTTTAGCATGAAAAATTGCAATAAAATATTTTCTTCATATAATATACATGTCTAATTAATAAAATGAGGTGTAAGCCTCTGTATAGAGAGAGAAAATTGCAAATATTTATAAAATGGTAGAAAAAGGAGAGATATCATGACAAGAAAACCTATTATTGCAGGAAACTGGAAAATGAATTTATGCCGTTCAGAAGCTAAAGAAGTTTTTGAAGGAATTAAAAATTTTGTAAAAGATTATACAGCTCAAGAATTACCTACAGTAGTAATCGCTCCTGTATTTACATCAATTGCAGCAGTAGAATCTGTAAGATGTGATTGCGGTTGTGGTGGTAACAAAATTTCTATTGCTGGTCAAAACTGCCACTGGGAAAAATCAGGTGCGTTCACTGGTGAAATTTCTGTTGAAATGTTGAAAGATGCAGGTTGTGATTATGTAATTATCGGTCACTCTGAAAGAAGACAATATTTCTCTGAAACAGATGAAATGATTAACAAAAAAGCAAAAGCTATTTTAGCTGGTGGATTGATTCCTATCATCTGCTGTGGTGAAACTCTAGAACAAAGAGAAGCTGGCGTTACAGATGCTCATATCGCATCTCAAATCAAAGCTGCATTAGAAGGAATTTCTGCTGAAGATGTTGCAAAATCAGTTATTGCTTATGAACCAATTTGGGCTATCGGAACTGGTAAAACTTGTGATGCTGATGAAGCAAACAGAGTTATCGCTATGATTAGAAACGTTGTTAAAGAAGTTGCAGGAGCTCAAGCAGCTGATGCTATCAGAATTCTTTACGGTGGATCTGTAAAACCTTCAACTATCGAAGAACAAATGTCTAAATCAGATATCGACGGTGCTTTAATCGGTGGTGCTTCATTGAAAGCTGACAGCTTAAATGAAATTATTGAAAAAACTATGAAACTTATGAAATAGTTTTTAAATGAAATAATAAAAAATTAAACGGCAAGATTAATATGAAATCTTGCCGTTTTTGTATAACATATGTTATAAGCTTATAAAATACTATTAATAATAAATTAATACATAAATTTAGAAAATTTTATTCAATATTTTTAATATGGAACTTTTTGTGGAAAAACTTCTGCAAAACCACCCACACGTTGCATTCGCTAATAATTTGTAATGGCTCAACATCAATCGGCTTAACTCGCTATCGCTCAAACAAAAGCCTCTTTGAAATTTGTTTCGCCAACAATTATTGCTCATTTCACTATCGTGGGAATTTATAATTCTATATCTTATGAAGCTCTATTTAGTAAATAACATATATTATGTTATTAAATTGACAATATATATGCTTTTATTTTATAATTCTTAATACTTGATGTTATTAGAAAAAAGGAGTGCGACATGGCACAACAATTTAATGCTCAAAACATAAAAAAAAGATATTCAGTACTTGTATTTCTAAAGGGTTCAACTGCTCCTTTAGTTATGTATGTTGAAAATCCTGAAGAATTATATGCAGAGCTTCAACAAGCTATGAAAAGTTCGTCAGCAGTAGTTCTTGAAAAAGAAACACAAGGACCGTTGAAAAAAGTTTCATTTGTTTCAAACCAAATAGCAGCAGTAGCCATTCAAGAAGAACAGTATGTATAAAATAAGTATAGATGAACTTGAAAATTCCGCTGAAAAAACGCTTTATTGCGATTTTGAGCAAGAAATAAAAGAGGTTAATTCAATAGGCCCAATCAAAGCTGATTTGACAATCACTTCTCTTGGAGAATTTATAGAAGTCAAAGGTAACGTAAAAGGCGTTGTAAAACTGGAATGTGATTTGTGCTTGAAAGAGTTTAATTATAATCTTGATTTTGACATCGAAGAATTATATGCAAAACACTCTCTAATGTCAGAATACGGACAAGAAATAGAGCTTAAAGACGGGCAGTTTGTAACCGACTTAGACGGTGCAGATGAAATTGACATTTATGACTTATTGTATCAATCTGTAATATTAAATATACCAAATAAAAAAGTTTGTGGTATAAATTGTAATGGGGATAAATTTTTAAAAGAAGAAAATTTATCTGATCCGCGGCTAGAAGTTTTCAAAAATATCAAAATTGAAAACGATAAAAATTGAAATATAAGTAGTTAAGTAAAAAAATAAAGGAAAAGAGAAAATGGCAGTACCAAAGAAAAGAACAGGACATTCCGCTCAGGGACACAGAAGAAGTAACTGGAAAGCAACAAAACCAGAAACTACAAAATGCCCTAATTGCGGTGCAACTGTACTAACTCACACAGTATGTACAGAATGTGGAACTTATAAAGGACAACCTGTAAGTTTAAAAGACAGACAAGAAACAGCAGCAGTAGAAGAAAAGAAAGCTGCAAAAAAATCAGCTAAGAAAGCAGAAGCTCCAGCTGAAGAAGTAAAAGCTGAAGTTGTAGAAGAAGCTAAAGCTGAAGAAACAGAAGAAAAAACTGAAGAATAACAAATATCTTTTTAAATCATCTCGACATATTGTCGAGGTGATTTAAACCAGATTTTTTTATAATAAGACTTTGAGAGGGAAAGATGACAAGAATAGCAATTGATGCAATGGGTGGCGACCACGCTCCGCACGAAATAGTAGCAGGTGCAGTATGGGCAGCACAAGAATACGGCGTAGCAATTGAGTTGGTTGGGAAACAAGATAGAATTGAGCAAGAACTTGATAGAATTAATCAAGAAGGTTTTTATTCTGACTGCGGTAAAGGTGGAAAACAACAGTATCGAATTAAAATAGATACATCTAAGTTAGATATAAAAATTACCCATGCTAATGAAATTATTGAGATGGGCGAAGCTCCTGGCCAAGCTATACGTAAAAAGAAAAAGTCATCAATTGTTTTAGCTGTTGATGCAGTAGCAAAAGGAAGTTCTGATGCAGTAGTTGCAGCAGGTTCTACAGGTGCTGCAATGGCATCAAGTTTATTCGGGTTGGGTAGAATTCCTGGTATTGATAGACCTGCGATTGCTGTTACATTGCCTACAATTAAAAAACCTATTGTAGTTATCGACGGTGGCGCAAATAGTAATTGTACTCCTGAAATGTTGTATCAATTTGCAATTATGGGTTCTACATTCTCTAAAAATGTTTTGGGTATAGAACATCCTCGTGTTGGGGTTTTAAATATCGGAGAAGAAGCTGGTAAAGGTAATGAGTTAGCACAAGCTACATACAAGTTATTGGAAGAACACCAAGAAAAAATTAACTTTGTTGGTAACATAGAAGGAAAAGAAATTTTCTTGAGCGTTTGTGATGTTGTTGTATGTGACGGCTTTGTTGGTAACGTTGCTCTTAAAGTTACTGAAGGTACTTCTTCTATGTTATTTAGAATGTTAAAACAAGAATTCAAGAGTGATTTGGCAGGTAAGATTATTGGACTTCTTGCTAAACCGTTCATGAAAAGAATTTATACAAAAATTAACTATGAAGAATTTGGTGGTGCTTTGTTGCTTGGTGTAAAAGGTATCACAGTAATTTCTCACGGTAGAAGTAAAGCATATGCTATTAAAAATGCCGTAAGAGTTGCAAAAGACGCTGTTGAATCAGGCGTAAACGAAAAAATTGCGAAGTTTTATGAGGAATAAATTGATGACAAATAATGTTATTCCGGTAAGAATTGCCGGTGTTGGATATAGTTTACCTGAAACTGTAATAACTAACGATGATCTAACTCAGTTGTATGAAACATCTGATGAGTGGATTTATACACGTACTGGTATAAAAGAAAGACGTGTTGTTTCTGGTGAACAAAATGCAATTGATTTAGGTTTTGAAGCAGCTCAAAGAGCTTTGGAAAAGGCAAAAATGAGTCCTGATGATATTGATTTAATCATTGCTGCTTCTTCAGCACCTCCTGATTTATATCCTGCGATAGCATGCCACATTCATCAAAGATTGGGTATAAAAGCTCAAATTCCTGCATTTGATATAACAGCTGCATGCTCAGGATTAATTTATGGTATGAGTATTGCAAAAGCATACATTGCGTCTGGAATGTATAAAAATGTATTGATTGTTGCAACAGATAACAATTCTCGTTTGGTTAACTGGGAAGATAGAGCTACATCTATTCTTTTTGGAGACGGTGCTGGTGCAATGGTTGTAACTCAAGCTGAAGATGGTATTGATGATATTATCGCTATCGATATTAAAGCTGATGGTAATTATGGTAATTTGATTGAGCTTTCATTTGATGGAAAGAACTGTCCGTTGGTTGAACAATATGAAGAAAAACCAAAGGGTATTAGAATGAATGGACGTGGGGTATATACATTTGTTGCTAAAATTCTTCCTCATTATGTTGAAAATTTAATTACAAATGCAGGCTTAAAGGCTGAGGATATTGATTATTTAATTCCTCACCAAGCAAATATCAGAATTATTCAAGCTGTACAAGAAAGATTAGGATATTCTGATGACAAAGTAGTTACTAATATTAAGTACTATGGAAATACATCAGCAGCTTCTATTCCAATAGCTTTGGCTGAAAGTGTTGAAAAAGGTAATGTAAAACTTGGTACTACAGCAGTACTTTGTGGTTTTGGTGCCGGAATGACTTGGGGCGGTGCTATAGTTAGACTAAGAGAGGGAATTTGTTAAAATGTCGAAAATTAATGCCGTTACAGGTTTTAAAAACCATATAAATAGATTAACAGGATTTTCTGAAGTTATCGATTTTGGTAATAAAGAAGTAATATCTAGAATGGTTGCTCAATCTAAAAAAACGATAACTGTAAACCCGACTATGAAAGTTGATTGTGAATTCTGTAAAGAAAAAATAGGTTTGTTAACTGATGTTTTTCAAAAACAGGCAAATGTAAAAAAATAATGTAAATAACATTATAGAATATAATAAAAAACAATGATATTTAGACAGTATCATTGTTTTTTATTTGGGATACTATTATCTGTTATTAAACTGGTTTTAACAATAATATAAATTTTTATATTTAACTGTTAAATCTTTTCATTTCGGCATGTTTGTTATATAATCATCTTATAGTTATAAGATGAGGGATGTGTTTATGACAAAAAAAATTGCATTTCTTTTCCCTGGACAAGGATCACAATCTGTAGGTATGGGAAAAGATTTATACGAAAATTATGAGAGCGCAAAAAACATATTTGATTCAGCTGATAAAATTTTAGAAAAATCAGTGACAACATTGTGTTTTGAAGGACCAGAAGATGCATTGAAACAGACAGTAAATACTCAGCCTTGTATTGTTACAATGTCAATAGCAGCTTTAGAAGCTTTAAAATCTCAATTAGATATACAACCTGATTATGTTGCAGGTCACAGTTTGGGTGAATATTGTGCGATGTATGCAGCTGGTGTGCTATCTTTAGAAAACGCATTAAAAGCTATTCAAAAAAGAGCTGATTTAATGGGTGCTACTAAAGGCGGTGCTATGGGTGCTGTATTAAATGCATCAGAAGAAGCACTTAAAGAATCTTTAGAAGAAGCATCAAAAATTGGTTATGTAGATGTTGCAAACTATAATTCTCCAGCACAAGTGGTAATAACTGGTGATGAAGCAGCTGTTGCAAAAGCAGGTGAATTAGTTCTAGCTAAAGGTGCAAGAAGATTTGTACCTCTAGCAGTATCAGGAGCATTCCATTCTAAATTCATGGAAAATGCAGGAAAAGAATTCGCAAACTTTGTTGCTGATTTAGATATTAACAATGCATCTGTTCCTGTTGTTACAAATGTAGATGCTACTGCTACTGTAGATGCTGCAGATTTTAGAGAAAAAATGCCAAAACAAATTTATTCTTCTGTTCATTGGACACAAACTATTCAAAAAATGGCAGAAGATGGAGTTGAAATTTTCATCGAAGTAGGTCCTGGAAAAGTTCTTGCAGGATTGAATAAGAAAATTGCTCCGGAAGCTAAAGTCTTTAACATTTTTGATAAAGCTTCATTAGATAGTACTTTGGAAGGTTTAAAGGAGATATTATGTCTGAAAAATTAGCATTAGTAACAGGTGCATCTCGTGGAATTGGTAAAGCATGCGCAATTGAACTTGCAAAAGCAGGTTATGATATAGCTGTAAACTTTGCAGGAAACGAAGAAGCTGCAAACAAAACTGTTGAAGAAATTAAAGCATTAGGCGTTGATGCTGCAGCATTTAAATTTGATGTTTCAAATCAAGAAGAATCTGCAAAAGGTATCGAAGCAATTCTTGAAAAGTTCGGCAGAATTGATATTTTAGTGAATAACGCTGGTATTACAAGAGATGGCTTATTTATGAGAATGAGTGCTGAAAATTGGAATGCAGTTATTAATACAAATTTATCAAGTGCTTTTTATGTTTCACAGCCTGTAGTGAAAGTTATGATGAAACAAAGAAGTGGCGCTATTGTTAATATGGCAAGTGTTGTAGGTGTGTCAGGTAATGCAGGTCAAGCAAACTATTCAGCAGCTAAAGCAGGTTTAATCGGACTTACAAAAACTCTTGCAAAAGAATTGGGTTCTCGTGGTATCAGAGTAAATGCTGTTGCTCCTGGTTTTATTAACACAGATATGACAAAGGATTTAGATACTTCTAAGTTTACTGATTTCATTCCTTTGAAAAGACTTGGGGAACCTGAAGATATCGCAAAAACAGTTAAGTTCCTAGCTGTTGATGCTGATTACATTACAGGTCAAGTATTAGAAGTTGATGGTGGACTAATTTTATAATCAGCTTTAAGCTTCTTAACAAAAGGTTTGAGAAATTGTAAATACCTTGCAAAAAAATCTTGAACTAAGTATAATTATATAGTTATTATAGAAATATAGTGTAGTAATACAATTAATTATGAGGAAAAAAACATGAGTACATTAGAAAAAGTTAAAAAGGTTGTAGTAGATCAATTAAGCGTTGATGAAGCATTAGTTACTCCAGAAGCAAGCTTCACAGCTGATTTGGGTGCTGATTCTTTAGATACAGTTGAACTAGTTATGGCTTTCGAAGAAGAATTCGGTTGCGAAATTCCTGATGAAGAAGCTGAAAAAATTCAAACTGTTCAAGACGCAGTTAACTATATCGACTCTCACAAATAATTCTACTTTTTGTAGTTTCAACTATCATAGACGGTAGTAGTGAGAATGCTAAAATGTTGCGAGGGCGAAAATTGAATATTAATTTTCCCCTCGTATATTTATCAGAACAAATTTAAAAGGTAAAGAGATGACAAAAAGAAGAGTAGTTATCACAGGACTTGGAGCGGTTACACCATTTGGTGTTGGTGTTGATAAATTTTGGAATAGTCTTGTTGAAGGAAAAAGTGGAATAAGTACATCAGAACTTATAGATATTGACAAGCATGTTGTTAAGATTTCAGGGGAATGCAAAAACTTTAATCCTGATGAATATTTAGATCCAAAAGAAGCTAAAAAAATGGATAGATATATTCAGTTTGCAGTAATAGCTGCTGATGAAGCTATTAAGGATGCAAAACTTGAAGAAGTAAAAGATGTAGATCCTTATAAAATCGGTGTAATTGTTAGTTCTGCAGCTGGTGGTTTTAGAACTTTTGAAGAGAACCATGTTAGAATTTTGGAAAAAGGTCCTAATAAATGTTCTCCATTTACAATTCCTATGATGATTGTAAATATGGCATCAGGAAGAATTTCAATGAGATATGGCTTCAAAGGTATAAACAAAGTTGTAGTATCAGCATGTGCAACAGGTACTCATTCAATTGGAGATGCATTCCGTGCTATTCAATATGGTGATGCTGATATTATGGTAACAGGTGGTGCTGAAGCAACTATTTGTGATGTAGGTATTGGAGCATTCTCTAGTGCTAGAACTTTGTCAAAACGTAATGACGAACCAACAAAAGCTTCTCGTCCTTGGGATGTAGACAGAGATGGCTTCGTAATGTCAGAAGGTGCTGGAGTTTTGGTATTGGAAGAATATGAACATGCCAAAAAACGTGGAGCAAAAATATATGCAGAAATAGTTGGCTACGGTCAAACTGCAGATGCATATGATGTTGTTGCACCTGATCCAGAAGGTCAGGGAGCTACTCATTCTATGAAGTTTGCGTTAGAAGATGCAGGTTTGAAACCTGAAGATGTTCAGTATATCAATGCTCATGGTACAAGTACCGGTTTGGGTGATATTGCTGAATCAAAAGCTATTGAAGCTTTGTTTGGTAACAAAGATCAAAATAAAGATCTTATGGTTACATCTACTAAATCAATGCACGGTCACTTATTGGGTGCAACAGGTGCAGTAGAATGTATAGCTTGTGTAAAAACTATTAATGAAAAAATAGTTCCACCAACAATAAACCTTGATAATCAAGATGAAAAGGTAGGAAATCTCGATTATGTACCTCATAAAGCAAGAAAAGCTGATGTCCATGTTGCTTTATCAAATTCATTTGGTTTTGGTGGACAAAATGCTTCTATTTTGATTAAAGAAGTATAATTTGATAAATATGTAACAAAAAAGAGAGAATTGTAAATAATTCTCTCTTTTTTTGTCAATAAAATTATTTATGAGTTTTTCAAAAACTATGAAAGATATATTGAATAACATAACAGCGGCAAAATTAAATACATTAAACTATGGTGATTCTGGTAGAGTTCGCTTTAAAGCTGGTACTCCACCTGTTTATCGTTATCCTTTTTTTACTAAAGGTGGACAAAATTTAGCTTCTTATCATACAAATGTAAGAATTAATAAAGATGCTAATACTCTTGATTTAAAAATATCAACAACAGAAGGTATTGTAGATTACATATTAAATAAATTGGGTGTAAATTATTCAGTTAAAAAAAGTTTTTCGTTAGCTGATGATAGTGCATCTGTTAATAAACAGGTTGTGAAATTTATTTCTTCAAATGATATTCATAAATTTGTTCAAGAAAACGGTTTTTTGGCTAAATTAAAACGTATTTTGTAATTTAATCCAGAGATTTGTCTTTTCAACTAGATAAACTTTTCAACTCTTCTTTTTATGATAGAATATTATTGTAAAATGTAGTATTTTAACATAAGGAAGAGAAAATGGAAAAACTTTCACCGTTACAAATCGAAAGATTAAAGTATCAACCAAAACTTCCACAAAGCCTTTCTGAAGGAATTAATTGTTTGGAAATGGTTGAAGGTTCTGCGACTCAATCAGTAAGAGATCAAGAACAAATCAAAGAATTATTTAAAAATACATACGGAAAACCAGTTGTTACTTTTAGTGCAGGAAACGAATCAAAAACTTCTTCTGCAAGAAATGTTGGTGTAATCCTTTCAGGTGGTCAAGCTCCTGGCGGACACAATGTTATTGCAGGTTTGTATGATGCTTTAAAACAAGCTAATTCTGCAAACAAACTTTATGGATTCTTAGGTGGTCCATCAGGTATTATTGATGGAAAATACATTGAATTTACTGATGAATTCATGAATGCATACAGAAACACTGGTGGTTTCGATATTATTGGTTCTGGAAGAACTAAACTTGAAACAGAAGAACAATTCCAAAAATCATTGGAAGTTTGTAAAAAATTAAATATTTCTGCTGTAGTAATTATCGGTGGAGACGATTCAAATACTAACGCAGCTCTTCTAGCTGAATGGTTTGTAAAAAATAATACAGGAATTCAAGTTATCGGATGCCCTAAAACAATCGACGGCGACTTGAAGAATGACCAAATCGAAATTTCTTTCGGTTTTGATACAGCTACAAAAACTTATGCTGAACTTATCGGTAATATTGAACGTGACGCTAATTCAGCTAAAAAATATTGGCACTTTGTAAAAATTATGGGTAGAAGTGCATCTCACGTAGCTCTAGAAGCTGCTTTGCAAACTCAACCTAATATTACAATGATTTCTGAAGAAGTTGAAGAAAAGAAAATGTCATTAGAACAAGTTGTAAACTATATGACAGATATCATTGTAAGACGTGCTAATGCTGGTAAAAACTTCGGTATTGCAGTTATTCCAGAAGGTCTAATTGAATTTATTCCTGAAATGAAGTCTATGATCGCAAACTTAAACGATATCATGGCTACATTAGAAACAGATTCAGCATTTGTTAATGCTACAACTATCAGAGAAAAATTTGATATCGTAGAAAACAGACTTGATCCTGCAAATGCAAAAGTATATGCTTCATTACCAGCTCTAATCAAGGGTCAATTATTAGCAGATAGAGATCCTCACGGTAATGTTCAAGTTTCTAAAATTGAAACAGAAAAATTGTTAATCGAAATGATTTCTACAAGATTAGATGAATTGAAATCTCAAGGTGAATACATTGGTAAATTCAATGCACAATCACACTTCTTCGGTTATGAAGGAAGATGTGCATTCCCATCAAACTTTGATGCTGATTATTGCTATTCACTAGGTTTCAATGCATTTGCATTGATTAACTTCGGTATGACAGGTTACTTATCATCAGTAAGAAATCTTACAGCTCCAGCTTCTGAATGGGTTGCTGGTGGTGTTCCTCTTACAATGATGATGAATATGGAAAAACGTCATGGTGAATTCAAACCTGTTATCCAAAAAGCATTAGTTAGATTAGATGGACCTGTATTCAAAGTGTTAGAAGCAAATAGAGAAGATTGGGCTATGAATGACAGATATTTATTCCCAGGAGCTATTCAATACTTTGGACCATCTAGTGTTTGTGATGTAACTACTTGTACATTGCAATTAGAAAGAGCTAAAGAATTGGCTAATGTATAAAATTAATCTCTAGATTATAAAAAGAAAGGCTGTGTTGAAAATCAATACAGTCTTTTTTTATAAAAGTTCATAAATTTCTTTGAAGGTATCTGTATTTTCTTCTATTTTATCAATGATGAGTCCAAGATTAACCATTTCTGTAAATGTTTTCAATAAAAAAGAGGCTTTTATAAGCCTCTTTTTTTTAGATAATAAATTTGCCGTCTTCGTAAATCAGAGTATCATCAGCGTATATTTTGCCACCGTTTTTCATATTTTTTATCATATCCCAGTGAAGTCCTGAGACATTTTTTCCACCTGTTTCAGGGTATGATGCACCTACAGCCATGTGGATTGAGCCTCCGATTTTTTCGTCAAAAAGAATATTACCTGTTACTTCTTGGATTTTGTCATTTGTACCGATTGCAATTTCTCCTATTCCTTTTGAACCTTCGTCCATATTTAACATTGCTTCAAGGAAATCTTTTCCGGTATCAGCTTCATATTTTACAATTTGTCCGTTTTCAATCCACAGGTGAACCCCTGTTGCAGAGTTCCCGCGGTAGTTTTGAGGAAAGTCAAAGTAAATTTCTCCATTAATTCCATCTTCTACCGGAGAGGTAAATACTTCACCGTCAGGGTAGTTGTTCAAGCCTGAACAGCTAATCCATTTACGTCCGGCAACATTGAATGTTATATCAGTTTTCTCGCCTGTAATATGAATTTTTTGGACGTTATTAAGATAATTTGCCCATTTAGTTTGTTTTTCGTCCAGTTCACGTAGCTTGCCGACAGGATCATCAATATCAAGATAGCAGGATTTGAACAAGAATTCTGAATATTCATCAATTGACATTTTAGCTTCTTGAGCAAGTGCATGAGTTGGAACATCAGCTATAACCCATTTTGCGCTACCGTTTGCTGAACGTTCCATAAGTTTTTTAGACAATTCTTGTGTTGCTTTGCCTCTTCTGCTTAGTTTTTGCAAATCAGCGCGAGCCATATTTTTAGTATTCATTGGAGCTCCGATTGAGATGAATTTGTCTACAGTTTCATACTCAAGCTTTGTTATCGGATCAACATAATCTAATTGTTCATCATTTGCATATTTGATAAAAGTATCTGACATATCTTCAAAAGAACTACGTACAATAGGGTGTGCACCTTTTTCTAAGACTCTTTTGTACACAGCTTTGACAAGATCTTTTGCATAGATGCTTGTAGCTCTAATCTGAACTAAATCACCTTTTTGCACATCTGTTGAATAATCTACCAGAACTTCTGCGTATTTATCCCAAATAGTTTTCATAAATTTCTCCCTTCTTTTTATAAAATGTTTTTACATATTAATATAAAACTCCCTTTTCGCACAATCGGGAAAAGGGAGTATAATTTTGTCTTTGTATTTTTATTATTCTTCACTTTCTAAAGATTCATGACCGCTTTTGTGTGATTTGAGAAGTACACCGCGTTTTGAAGTTTGGATAAACTCAATCATTTTTTCAATGTATTCGTTCATTGGAATTTCTGCTTTAATTTTTTCGATAGCTTGAGTTGTATTGTATTCTTCAGAAATAAGTAGCTTGAATGCTTCATTTGTAGCGGTTCTGATTTCTTGAGATACACCACGACGTTTCATCGCAATTACGTTAAGTCCACGTGGTACAGGAGGTCTGCCTTCACCTTTTGAGTATGGAAGAATGTCTTGGCGAGAAGCTGAAAAACCACTGATAATAGCCATATCACCAATTCTTATATTTTGGTGGAATACGCTCATTCCGCCTACGAATGCTCCAAAGCCTACATGCACATGACCGCCAAGGGTTACTAAATTAGCTAAGATTACTTGGTCTTCAAGCACGCAGTTGTGAGCAACATGTGAACCTACCATAAGAAGACATTTCTTTCCAATTCTTGTTGTAAAATCGCCGCAAGCTGCGCCTCTATGTACAGTGACGTTTTCTTTTATAATTGTTCCATCACCAATTACAACTTTTGTAGCCTCCCCTTTATAGCCTAAGTCTTGAGGCTCTGAACCTATTGTTGCAAATGGTGAAATTGTGCAATCATCACCAATTTCAGCAAATTCAATATGAGCATTTGAAATAACTCTTGTTCTATGACCTATTTTAACATTTTCGCCTATAACTACGTAAGGTCCGATAATTGCATCGTCAGCTATTTGTGCTGATGGGTGAATTATTGCAGTTTTATCTATCATAAATAAATTCCCTCTCTTTCAATACTATAGGTCAATTATAGTACAAATTTGAGGGATTTACTATATTTTAATATTATTTTAATAAGACTTTATTCCTAGCAAATATTTATTTACTTCTGGTGGTAAAAGTATTGATTGCCCTTTTTTCCAAGTTTTATCAATAGTTTCATATGCTAGGTTTAGGTGTTTGTTGTATAAATCGAGTAATTTTTGATTATGTGCTAATGAACATATTCTAAGTAAGTCTGTGTATGCCGCTTGTGCTTCTGGTGCTTCTAACACTTTACATTGTCCGTTACTTTCAAATAGTAACTCTCTTGAGTACATATTTAGAATTTCACGTAAATTTTTTGCATCAGGTGAAAGTTTATTTGTATTAGTTTTTGCTAATTCTATAGCTGCATTACATATTGCAAGAAAATATGTATTTGCCATTTTAGAGCTTTCATCTACATCCCAGTTATCATCAATAAAATCTCTGGTGTATTTGCTCAATAGAGTTCTTTCAGTGTCGTTTTCTTCAGGTTTGTGTGGGTATAGTTTCATTTCGAAATTTAAATCATTCGTGTCAATACCTTTGCCTTTTGCCCATTTGAAGAACTTTTCTTTGAATTTGTTTGGAGTTACATCAATTATGTAAAACTGTTCATTTTCTTCTTTGACTTTTTTCCAAGCAAATTCCATATTTTTAGAAAAGGATTTTTTTGCCCACTCATTAGTAGCCCAGAATTGTTTTAGAGTTGATGTTTTTGGTTTTGATAAATTAAAAGGTTGCTCAAGTTCTGAGATATCAAAATCTTTGAAACCTTTTTCTTTCATAAACTTGCTCATAGCAGCCTTAATCCTGTCAGCTCCAAATATATTCCAAGCTTTGTGGGTAACTCTTGAGATTATTTCAGCTCTTTCAGGATTTTCTCTATAAAATTCTTTTTGTCTTTCAGACATTGTCAATAATTGCTCAGGATGCTCTTGGTAATGTCTTATAAGCCCTTCTGATATTTTTTGTTTTTGTTCTGCTGACATTGGTCCACGTTTAATATATAAAGGTTCACCATCATTAATTTGAGCCTTTCTATCAAGAGCTGCAAGACGTTTTTGTGTCATTTCTTTTGTTAAACGTTCATTGTATTCAGGATCTGATAGTTTTAGTATGTGACCGTAGTCTCTATCCACAGTTGGGATGTTAAATTTTTTGATTGTGTAATACAAGTCTTGTCCGTTTGCATATTTTTTTAGATCATTTAGTGAAAAACCTTCTCCCCAATACAATTTTATAAGCTGTAGAGAAAAATCTTCATCTTTATCAAAATACTCTAGTTCTCCATTTTTAAAGCTTTCAAAAATGGTGCCCTTGCTAAATTGTACTTCATCATCAGAAAGAACATCTTTAAATTCCGGGAATTTTTGCTTTACTTCTTCAATAGAAAAACAATCTTTTAGACTTGAATAGAATTTTTTATGTATATCTATTAGAGTTTCTTTTGCTTTATTTCCTTCTTCAAGAATCATACCTGCCCATTCTCTAACATTTGGAGGGTATAGGTTTGATTTTTTCTTTGCCAATATATCAAGTCTTTCAATTGTTTTAGCCAAGTCAAGACTATACCCGCCTGTGAATGCCAAATATTGCTGTGTTGAAGGTAGGTTGCTATTTTTAATTTCTTCTCTGTTAGTGTTTATGCTGTTTTTTGTAATATTGTTATTTTGTTGAATATTTCTATCAAATTTGTTTGGGGTAATACTGTATATTTTCATAATAAAATCTCCTGTAAAATTGATAAAAATCCTGAAAAAATTTTTTTGCTAAAAAAAAGACCGAAATATTCGGTCTTTTTTTATATTTATTTGATTCCTTATTTTAAGGCAAAAGTCATATCAGCTTCTACGCAAACTTTTCCATCTACTTTACCGATTCCGTGAGCTTTGCATACAGGCCCTTTTACCTTTGTCAATTCAACTTCCATATCGAATCTGTCGCCAGGTCTTACGATATTTTTAAATCTTACACCATCTACACCTGCGTATAAAGTTAATTTACCTTCAAATTCAGGCATTGTCATTAAAATTGGTGCAGAACATTGAGCCATAGCTTCAAGTTGTAATACTCCAGGCATAATTGGGTTTCCTGGGAAGTGACCTTGGAAAAATTGTTCGTTCATAGTTAGATTTTTGTATCCTTTAGCGTATTTGCCAGGAACACATTCTGTAATTCTATCTACAAGCAAAAATGGATATCTGTGAGGTATCATTTCCATAATTTGCATTGTATCAAATTGCAAAACTTCTTGTTTAGTTTCTTCTGTCATCTCTTTACTCCTTATTTAATTTTGATTAATTTATCTTTTAATATTTTTGCTGTTTTTATATGCACTGCATGTCCAGCTTCTTTTACAAGTATTTGGCATTTCAAATTCAACGGATTTACTCCTGTTAAATACAAATCTCCAATCAAGTCTAATATTTTGTGTTTAACAGGTTCTAAATCTGATCTTAAATCAGAGGTAAAAGTACCATCATCTTTAAGTCCCAGAGTATTTTCCAATGTAACACCTTGAGCAAAGCCAAGCATTTGGAACTTTTTCAAATCTCTATAAAATCCGAAAGTTCTTGCCTGTATAATTTCATCTTGATTTTTTTGATTATATGCTACCCATCTTCTTGTAAGTTCAGGGTGGTCATAGTTTACTGCATATGAAATATACAAATCTTTGTCAGGCAGAATTACAAGGCTTGTTTTTCCGTTTAGATAATAAACCGGTTCTGAAACTGTGTAATAATCTGTTTTTTGAAATAAGTGTTTTTCAATGCCAGCCTTTTTAAATAGTTCTACCCACTGCTTAGAACTACCGTCCAGTGCAGGAACTTCTTCTTCAGACATATGTATATCTATCGAATCAATTCCACAAAAAGCCATTGCAGCTGATAGGTGTTCTGTAAGCATCGCTTTTGATTTTTTGTTTCCCAAAACAACGCAATGGTCTGTAGCAATCACGTTATCAACAGAAGCAGTAAAATATTCGTTACCTTTTACGTAATATCTTATTTCTCCTGATTTAGACGGGCAAAACTTAACAGTACACGGCTTGTTTTTCATCAAGCCGTTTCCTGTAATTTCTATTTCTTTAAGAATTGTGGTCATTGTTTATATTATCCTCAAATTCTTTTAATAGTGGTTCATATTTTCTGAATTTTGCAAAAATTTCTTGTGCATCTTTCATTGTCTTTAATTGTTTAATAAATTCTTTTCTTGGAACTGCAGGGATACCTACAACAATTGATTTTTCAGGGAATGATTTTGTAACACCTGCCTTTGCGGTGATGATTGTATCAGAGCCGATTTCGATATGATCAGCTAGACCTGCTTGACCTGCGATAACTACTCTGTCTCCAATTACGCAGCTTCCTGCAATACCTACTTGAGATACAATTAGACAACCTTGTCCGATACGGCAGTTATGACCAATCATTACTAAGTCATCAATTTTTGTATTATCGCCGATTGTTGTATTTTCAATAGTCCCACGGTCAATTGCAGTATTAGCTCCGATTTCTACATTGTTTCCAATTACAACAGATCCGATTGAAGGAATTTTAAAGATTACATGTTTGGCATTTGCTTCTTTTATTTCTCCATCTTTTCTTGCTTGTTCTATGTTGTCAGGATTTTCTGTAACAAAGCTAAAACCATCTGCACCCAATGATACTCCATGGTGTAAGATTACGTCATCTCCAACTTGTACTCTATCACCAATATTTACTCCAGGGTGGAAGAAGCAATTTTTACCAATTTTTGCGCCGCCTCCGATGTATGTATTAGCAAGAATTTTTGTATTATCTCCAATTACTGCATCGTGAGATACAACTACGTTTGGCCCTATTTGAACATTTTCTCCGATTTTAGCTGTTTGGTGAATAGTTGCAGTAGGATGTATTCCTTGATTAACTTCAGGTGGAGTATAGAATAAGTGAAGTAGTTTCATCATAGCTAATCTAGGTCTTTCTACTTCGATAGTAGTTATCCCATCTAAATTTACACCTAGTGGAACTAGTGCTGCTTTAGCTTTTGATTTTGCTAGATTTGCAATTTCTTCTTCTCCTAATGCAAGCGCAAGAGTGTTTTCATCAGAAAGAAGCGGAGGTGCAATTTGAGTAATTTTAGCATCTTCTACTTTTGTAAGCATACCGCCTACAATGTGTGTAATTTCTTCTACTGTAAAAGTTTTCATATTATACTCCCCTATTTTACTGGTTACATTGTCTTTTATGTATTGTCATTCTCGAATTTTTTAACTTAGTGAACGACTTTTTTCAATTGTTTTTGTTGTTGATTTTCCTGGTACAAACTCAATAAACTCTACTCTTGTATTGTTTTTACGCATAATGTCTGCCTCAGGCAGTGTGTCCATATTGTAATCTGCTCCTTTTGTATAAACATCAGGTTTCATTTCATCTAGCAGATTTCGCGGACTATCTTCATCAAATAGTACCACATAATCAACACATCTCAAAGCACTTAATATTTCAGCTCTATCTTCTTCGCAGTTGATTGGTCTTGTTGGACCTTTTATAGAACGAACTGATTTGTCTGAATTAAGTAGTACGATTAGCTTGTCAGCAAAAGTTTTAGTTTTTTCAAGGTATCTGACATGACCTACATGCAGAATATCAAAACATCCATTTGTAGTTACAACAGTTTTACCTTCACTATGAAGTCTGTCAATTAAAGCTCGTACTTCTTCTCTTTTTATTAGCATTATTTCACCTACTAATTTTTACGTCAGTAAAATTTTATCAAAAAAATGCCTTAAAATCCTGATATATTAACAAAAAGTAATAAAAAACTCTCTATTTAGAGAGTTTTTTATTTATATTATTTGTAAAGTACCACTTAAAAAATCTGAAGTTGATCTTGGTACATTAATTTTTTCACACACCAACTTTTTTAGTTTCTTTGCAATTTTTTCTTTCGATTCCAAAGAAATCTTTTTTTTATTTTTTTTCATTATAACTTATTCCTCTTTTATATTTCTTATATATATAAAAAAATATTCTTTTTATGATTACTAAATAATTAAGAAATGTTAAAAAGGGGCTAAATATTCTATTTAGCTCAAAAAGTCAAAGGTTCTACCACCAATAACTCTTGCATCTTCTGCATACTTATTTGTAGTAGCTACAAAGCAGTCCTTATTGACGTATTGAGGCATATTATCTTGTTTCATAATCTTTTTTACAATCTTGCTTGGCAAATTTTGAGGTCTTGAGCTTACGCAAGATTCTAAAACTGAATTGATGATATCTTGATTTGGTTGTTCAAGAACAACTTTCTTAATTCCAATACTTTGGGGTAAAACTGTAATTTTAGATATATTCATAAATTTCTCCTTAAAAATACACAAAGAGATGATATTCATCTCCTTGTGTATATAGTATATCTAAAATAAATCCATTTCAATAACTTTCTGACATATTCTTACGGTATTTAAAGCTGCTCCTATTCTTAAGTTGTCAGCCACGCACCATAATGAAATACCGTTTTTAAATGCTAGATTTTTTCTTATACGTCCTACAAATACAGGGTCCACACCTGAAGCATCACGAGTTGTAGGGTATTCGAAGTTTTCAGGGTTGTCGATAACTTTTATACCGAATGAATTTTTCAAAATTTCTCTTACTTCATCAGGAGAAATTTCGTCTTCAAATTCAATATCAACAGCTTCTGAGTGTCCGTTGTATACAGGAACTCTTGCTGCGGTACAAGATATTGGCAAATCTTGAGGAAGATGTAAAATCTTCTTTGTTTCATTTACAACTTTCATTTCTTCTTTTGTGTAACCGTTTTCTGTAAACATGTCTATTTGTGGGATTACGTTAAATGAAATTGGTTTTTTGAAACAAACATTTTCAAAATTTTCTTTTGCAAGATTTGCTTTTGTATCTGCTGTAAGTTCATTTATTGCTGCTAGTCCTGCACCTGATACAGCTTGGTATGTTGATACGATTAATCTTTTAATCTTAGCTTTTTCATGCAAAGGTTTTAGCACAAGCATTAATTGTGAAGTAGAGCAATTTGGATTTGCGATAATTCCTTTGTGCTTTCTTAAATCTTCATCATTTACATAAGCAATTACAAGCGGAACATCTTTGTCCATTCTGAAAGCGCTTGAATTGTCGATTAAAACACCGCCGCGTTTAACGATTTCCGGTGCAAATTTTTGTGATGTGGAGCCTCCTGCAGAAGCAAGAACTATGTTTACTCCATCAAAAGATTCAGGTGTAGCTTCTTCTACCGTATACGTCTTACCTTGAAATTCAATTTGTTTTCCGGCACTTTTTGCACTTGATAAAAACTTAATTTCATTGAATTCAATACCTAATTCGTCAACGATTTTTGTAATTTCTCTGCCTACAACACCTGTTGCTCCGAGAATTGCGATGTTTGGTTTTCTCATTCTTTTTTTGACCTCTCATTTTGTGTTTCTTTTCGCATGTCAACTAAAAACAGCGATTTGTGTAAATTATATCATAACGAATAAAAAATAGGACTTTGTTAAGTCCTATTAATATATGTATAAATTTAATTATTTATTTTACATTATTTGATCCAGTCCGTAGATGAAATCATTTTTTTCTGCGATATGTTTTACTGCAAGTAATACTCCTTGCATATAGCATTTTCTATCCATTGAGTCATGACGAATTGTCATAATTTGACCTGATGAACCAAAGATTACTTCTTGAGAAGCTATGTAACCAGGCATTCTGACAGAATGGATATGAATATTAGAATATGAATTTCCACCTCTTGCCCCTTCAATTGTTTCTGTTTCAGGACAATTGTCCTTTGCGAAATCAGATTTTACTTCAGCCATCATATTTGCAGTTTTAATCGCAGTACCTGAAGGTGCATCTTTCTTTTGATTGTGGTGAAGTTCTATAATCTCTGCATTATCAAAGTATTTTGCTGCTTGTTTGGCAAACATCATCATCAAAACTGCTCCTGTTGAGAAATTTGGAGCAATAAGACATCCTGTGTTTTTTTCTTTTGAAAGCTGTTTTAAATATTCAATTTCTTCATCTTTCAATCCTGTTGTACCGATAACGATTTTTATTCCGTTATTAAGGCAGTATTTTGCATTTTCAAAAATTGATTTTGGTTGAGTAAAATCTACCAAAACATCTATATCTTCTACTCTGCTTGCATCTTCAATATGGTGATACATTTCAGAGCTTGCAATATCAATTTTTGCAACTAGTTCTGTTTCAGGACAGTCAAGAACTGCTTGACATACTTCTTGTCCCATTTTTCCTAAAGCTCCGCATACTGCTACTTTTATCATAACTTTTCTCCTTATTTTAATTAACATAACTTTATCATAAAAATGAGTTTTCTGTGATAGAATATCAAATGTAGATAAAGAAGGAGAGAAAATATGGCAGATGCTAAAATTTTAGCTTCTATTGAAAGAAGTGATACAGAGCAATTACAAATTTCTATCAGTGAATACAAAGGTAGAAGTTATTTGAATATGAGAATATTTTACACAACTGATGATGGAGCTACTTGGCTTCCTACTAAAAAGGGTGTAACTTTCACTCCTGAACAATTAGATTTGCTAGAAGAAGCTATTCAAGAAGCTCGTAAAGAGTTTATGGCAGAGGAGTAGGTTTTTTAACCTACTCTTTTGGTTTATGCATGATTTTGTTTTTTTTTAAAGGAGAATTTTTTTGAGCAAATACGCATCAGCTCTTGTTAATATAAAAGGTTTGGGAGTTAAGACATTTAGTTATTTAATTCCTGAAGAAATGAAGGATAAAATCCAAATAGGACAAGCTATTCTTGTGCCTTTTGGAAGGCAAGGGCTTATTAATGCTTTTTGTGTTGGGTTTTCTGATTATTTACCTGGGGATTTTAAAGTTAAGAAAATCAGTAAAATTCTTGATGAAACTCCTCTTTTTTCAATTGATTATTTGAAGTTACTTGAATGGGTAGCTAATTATTATTGTTGTGATTTGGTGACAGTGCTTAATGCTGCAATTCCTTTAAAACTTATAGAAAAGGCATCTAAAACAGAGTTTTCAATAGAGTTTGTAAGTTTTGATAATGCAACTAAACGTCAGCTAGAGATTTTAGAGTTGTTAAAAGAAATGGGCAAGACCCCATTAATCATATTTGAGAAGATGGCAAAAACCACCCGTGCTACTATTAAAAAATTAGCTGATGCCGGTTGTGTAAAATTAACTCAAGAAGAGCTTTACCGAAATCCTTTGGATATTTTGCGAATTTCAGAAAAAGAGGCGTTATTTGAACTTTCAGGAGAGCAAAAAACTGTTTATGAAGGAATTTCTAAAAAAATAAAAGAAAATAATGCTCCACAAATTTTACTGCATGGGGTTACTGCATCAGGTAAGACAGAAGTATATTTCAAGCTTATAGATGATACGATTAAATCAGGCAAAAATGTTTTGTTTTTAGCACCTGAAATTGCACTTGCATCTCAGTTAACTAAGCGTCTTGCAAGAAAATTTGGTACAGAAGATGTGGCGATATGGCATAGTAGTATTTCTGATGGTGAAAGATATGATGTATGGCAAAAGTTGTATAGAAATGAAATAAAAATTCTTGCAGGAGCTCGCTCTGCGGTTTTTGCACCATTGCAAAATATCGGTTTGATAATCATAGATGAGGAGCATGAAGGTGCTTATAAACAAACCAGCCCTGCTCCAAGATATGATGCGAGAGTAGTTGCAAGAAAACTGGCTGAATTTCATAATTGTCCATTGCTTTTAGGCTCTGCGACTCCTGATATTTCATCATACTATAGGGCGGTGAATTCTGATTGTTTATTTGAACTTAAACATCGATATAATAATGCAAAAGTTCCACCTGTAACTGTCATAAATATGCAAGACCATGGAAGAGCTGCATATAAAAATGTTATTTCAAAACCCTTACAGACAGAAATTACCAAGACTCTTGAAAAAGGTCAACAAGTTATACTTCTAATCAATCGTAGAGGTTTTTCAACTTTTACTCAATGTCAAGCATGTGGGCATGTAATTGAATGTCCTAATTGTGCAATCCCTATGATCTGGCATGCAAAAGATCAGTATCTGAAATGTCATTATTGTAATCACATTTCATATTTTCCCGATTTTTGCCCTGAATGTGGTTCTGATGCGTTGAAAAATAGTGGTACAGGTACTCAAAAAATCGAACAGTATGTAAAAGATCTTTTTCCTGATAAAAATGTTGAACGAATTGACAGTGACGTTTTGGTAAGAAAGGGTGAACATATTCGATTGCTTGAGCGTTTTCAAAAAGGGGATATCGATATTCTTGTCGGAACTCAAATGATTGCAAAAGGTTTGGACAATCCTAATGTGACGCTGGTTGGAGTAATTTCTGCAGATGCAAGTTTTAATTTGCCTGATTTTCGTGCTAGTGAGAGAGGTTTTCAATTATTAACTCAAGTAGCAGGTCGTGCAGGCCGCGGAGAATTTGCAGGTTCTGTATTTTTTCAAACTTATAACCCTGATTTTTATGCACTTGAAAGTGCTAAGTCTCAAAATTATGGAGAATTTTTCCAAACAGAAATTGTGGCTCGTGAAGAGTTTGATTACCCTCCATTCAGCCAGATAATAAGGTTGATAATAAGTTCAGTAAATAATTTTCGTGCAGAAAAATCTGCACAGGAAATTGCTATGCGTATGTCTATGATGATTGAAAAATACGGAATTTCTGAACGTTTGGAAGTCTTAGGGCCAACTCCTTGTGTGATTGAAAGGATTAATAGTCAGTATAGATTTCAAATTATCATAAAAAATAAACTGGCTGATAAAGGTCACCAGTTTATTTCAAGCTTTTTGAATAAAATCATAATGCCTAAGGACATACGTCTTGCAGTAGATGTTGATCCTTTGGATATTTTATAATGTCGATTAATAATTACATTTTTTGAATATAAGCTCTAGTTAATTCTCGAACCTTTTTGTCGACTTCAAAGATTTCATCAATTGTAGGATTTTGAATAACTGTATGTTCATCCATCATTTTTTTAGTAATTTCGTAGATGTTATAAAGTTTAATTTTTCCATCCAAAAATGCAAATACAGCTTCTTCATTTGCTGCATTAAGACAAACTGTTGAAGTTCCACCTGTTCTACCTGCTTGGTATGCTAGTTTTACTGTTGGGAATTTTTCAAAATCAGGAGCTATAAAGTCTAGTCTTGCAGTTTCAGCAAAGCTGAAGCTTTTGGATTTTATTCCCTCAAATCTTTCAGGATACGTAATCGCATACTGGATTGGAATATGCATACTTGGCAATCCTAATTGTGCAATTACGCTACCATCTTTGTATTCAATAGCTGAGTGTACAATACTTTGAGGGTGTACAACAACATCAATGTTATCATAATCTATATTGAATAAATGGTGAGCCTCTATAATTTCAAGCCCTTTGTTCATCAATGTAGCACTATCTACAGTAATTTTTTTACCCATATTCCAACGTGGATGAGCTAGAGCTTGTTCTACGGTAGCTTTTTTCATATCTTCAATACTTTTGTGTAGAAAAGGTCCACCTGATGCCGTAATAATAAGCTTATCAACTTGGTTGATATCCTTTATGCATTGGTGGATAGCACAATGTTCGCTATCTACAGGGATAATCTTTACATCTTGTTTTTTTGCTTCACGCATAACAATATCACCTGCCATAACAAGTGTTTCTTTGTTTGCAAGAGCAATATCTATACCGTTTTTTATAGCGGTAAGCGTTGGTTTAAGCCCGATGCGCCCTGAACATGCCATCAAAATAATATCATTTTCACGGTTTGAGCATATTTGCTCAAGTCCTTCTTCTCCTTGGAGAATTTTGGCATTGTGGTTTCCTAACAATTTTTCAGGTTCACAAGAACTTGATATATATTTTGGTTTAAATTTTTCTGCCTGTTGTTTTAAAAGTTCTGAATTTTTGCCACCTGCGAGTGCTATTATTTCAAATTTATCTTGTAACTTTTCAATTACTTCCAAAGCTTGGGTTCCGATAGATCCTGTGGAACCGATTATACTTATTTTTCTCTTCTTATTTCTTTCCATATTTTAATTATATGACAAATATATAATCTTGCTAAAATTCAGAAAATCTTTTATAATAAACGTGGAAAAGAATAGCAAAAGAAAGGAGTACAATGTTAAGAACTGTGAATTTCGGGGGGGGGGCACTTTTCAAAGCTTAATAGAACATCCTCCTTTCTCTTGTAAAAAATTAGAAAAATGTTATACTAGTGATATGAAATATCACTTGGGAAAGAAAAGCGGATTCACATTATCTGAAGTGCTGATTACTTTAGGCGTGATTGGAGTTGTTGCAGCTCTGACTTTACCTTCTGTGATAGCTAATTATCAAAAAAAACAGACTGTTGTTCAGTTAAAGCAAGCTTATTCTATACTCGCAAATGCGGTTGATCATTCTATTGCAAAAAATGGGGATCCTAATTCTTGGGAGTATAGCAGTCCTGATAATCCTAATGATTGGGGGAATGATGCCAAAAATTTTTATTTTACATATCTTGATGAATTTTTAAATGTCGGATATTATTGCGGTATAAAACATACTGAACCAAGAAAAGGTGCGTGTAGCAAGATATTTACATCAGGGGATTCTATAGCATACTCAGTAATATTAAGTAATGGTGTTGGATTATCTGTAAGAGCTGATGCTAGCGATTCTCAAGTAGAGATTCAACTGGATGTAAATGGAGTAAAAGGTCCAAATAGAGCTGGGAGGGATGCTTTTATATACAGAATTAATAAACAAGAAGGATTAATACCTGTAAAAGATGATTTGTATGGAATGAAACCTTGTACAAGAACTTTGAGTAATCCGAATGGCTTTACTAATTGGATAGGTTGGGGCTGTGCTTATGTGATTATGCAAAACGGTTGGGAAATTAAAGATGATTACCCTTGGGGTGATTTATAGATTTATTCTTAATATAGTGTTTATAAAAAAAGTTTAAATAAATAAACGAGCTCTGATTTTAGAGCTCGTTTATAATTATTGTGTATATTGTACTTATACTTGGTCTTTAATTGACTTGCTTTCGTTTACATAGCCTGTAACTTGTTTTAAGGCAGGTTTAAATGCGTTAACAGTAGAATTACCGCCCAAGCATCCTCCTGTACAAGCCATAATTTCAATAAGATTTCCTAAGTCACATACGCCATTTTTAGCGTATTTTTTCAAATCTCTTACTGATTGTTTTGTAAGTCCATCTATAACTACAGGATGAGCAGGAATTTCTTCCGGTAAAAGTGCTTGTACAGCTTTTGCAACACCACCTGTTACACAGAAATTTCTACCTTCAGCAGAACTTTCTGCTGCAAATTCACTTTCATCACATTCTGCAACTTGAATGTTTAACGCTACCATCCAGGCACCTATTTCTTCGTAGTTAAGTACGTAATCAACGTGAGAATCGTTTAGTGCTTCACGTTTTTTAGCAACACAAGGGCTAAAGAATACAGTGATAGCATCAGGATGTTCTTTTTTAACGATTTCAGCTGTATAATACATAGGAGTTTTTGTGTCAGAACGGAACGGTTTCATTTCAGGAATATGCTTGTCAACAAGTTCATTGTATCCTGCACAACAAGATGTTGTCATAAATTCTGCACCGTTTTCCAATCTTTCTACAAATTCTTTTGCTTCATTCTTAGTAGTAACATCAGCACCTTGAGCTACTTCATATACATCTGCAAAACCTAGTTTTTGAATTGCAGTCTTTAGTTGTTTTGGAGTGCAAGGAAGTTGACCTACCATAGCAGGAGCTATCATTGCTATAACTTTTTTACCTGCTTTAATTTCTTTTAGTACGTCAATAATTTGACTTTTTTCATGTACCGCACCGAACGGACAAGCTGATGCACATTTGCCGCAAGATATACATTTGTCAAAATCAATTTTTGCATGACCTTCTTCGTCTTTTGCAATTGCTCCCACAGGGCAAGCATTTTCACAAGGAACGATTATTTTTTGTATAGCTTGGTAAGGGCATACTTGAACGCACATTCCGCAATTTTTACATTTTGCAGGGTCGATTACTGACTTACCGTTTTTAACTGTAATTGCACCAAATTTACAAGTGCTTTCACAAGGTCTTGCAACACAGCCTTGGCACAAATCTGTTACATAAACTCTTGAAGGTACGCAACCCTTACAAGCTGTAGTAAGCACTGTAAGAGGATGCTCTTCAGGTTGTGTTCTATCTAAAGCATTTTTCGCTATTTCAGATAAAGGCGTGCTATCTTCTGCTTCTTCAATAGCGTATCCTAGTCCTGCAATAGTTCTGTCTCTAAGAATTGCTCTTTCTTTATAAATACAGCATCTGTATGGTACATCACTTCCTTTTGGTCGCATATCATAAGGAATGAGTCTTGTATTTTCTTCAAAATTGTCACTTAAAAAGGCTTTAATCAATCTTACTAAAATCTCTCTTTTCAAGTGTGATGTCTGTTTAGGGGTATTAGTATTAATTGCCATTTTCTACACCTCTTTGCTATTCCACATAAAGATATTATGGCATGAACATGAAAATTTTTCAAAGTTTGTACAAAAATACAATTTGTTAGAAGATAAAATGAAAGAAATTTTTAGATAACTTGCTAAAACTTTGAAAATCTTTTATAATGAGTTTATAAAAGAATAGTAAAATAAAGGAGTGCAATAATTAAAATCGAGAATTGAATTATAATATAATTTTGCTTCCTTGCAAAAAATTAAGTAGTGTGTATAATAGTCATGTTTATAAGTATAATGTAGAGAGGGGTTATATGAATAAAAAAGGTTTTACCTTAGCAGAGGTTTTAATTACATTAGGAATTATCGGTGTTGTAGCAGCACTTACTTTACCATCTGTTATAGGAAATTATCAAAAACAGACTTATGTTACTGGAGCTAAAAAAGCATACAGTACTTTGACAAATATGATGAGTAAAATTGCAGCAGATGATGGGGTGGGAGGTTTTGCAGAGTCATATTTTTTTTCAGGTTTAATTTGTACACCAGACTGGGCGAATGGAGGTGTCGCAAATGGATGTGAGGATAATTACGGTAACCCATCAAAATTTGAAGAAATAATTCCTAAATATTTAAATGTTGTTAAAATCTGTAAAGCTAATGAATGTGGTGTAGAATATTATTCCCATGGATATATTGAAAATGGTAAATTAAGGACATCTTCTAGCCGTAATATAATTTCTCAGGAATCTTATACTTTTGGCCCAGTAACAGGTTTTTATACAGCGGATGGGATGATATATTATTTTTCTATTGGTTATAATGCTATTATGGTATTTATGGATGTGAATGGCGAAAAACAGCCTAATACTGCTGGTAGAGACTTATTCTACGTTACATTATGTTCAAACGGGCGTACTATTGGAGGTAATCCACATGGAGGTTGTGATTCATATGGTGATGATTTTAGAGGATGGCCTTTATTTTACTTAATGCGTAATGGATGGAATATGGATTATTAGTCTTATAATAATATAGGATTAATAAAAAAGAGGTCAATGACCTCTTTTTTGTTTAACTATATATAACTAATCTTGCTAAAACTTTGAAAATCTTTTATAATAAGTTTGTAAAAGAATAGCAAAAGAAAGGATTGTAATTATGACAAATTCGAATTTCGGGGGGGGGGCACTTTTCAAAGCTTAATTGAATATCTTCCTTTCTCTTGTAAAAAATTAGAAAAATGTTATACTAGTGATATGAAACATCACTTCGAAAAGAAAAATGGATTTACTTTAGCGGAAGTTTTAATTACTTTAGGCGTTATCGGTGTCGTTGCCGCACTTACTTTACCTCCATTAATCGCAAATTACCAAAAACAAGTTCTAAAAGAACAGTTTAAAGTAGCATATTCTTTGATGCAGCAGGCATGGCGTAAAGCAGAAGTAGATTTTGGCTCAAAACCTGAATGCTATTACTGGTTGAGCAATCCTTATAAAACTGTATGTATAGAAAGAGATGAGTATGGAGTTTGTAAGCATTCTACTTTAGAAGATGGAAGTCCTATTCCGAGTGATATCAATGGCCCAAGGGCTGATTGTAGTGCTTTTATGGAGAGTATAAAAAATAATTTACAAATAATAAAGACTTGTAAAGGCAATGCATATCGTGATGGATGTATCCCAGCCTATAAGGGTTTTGATACTGTTAAACAATCAAATAGCGATGGTAGCATGAGTGACGAAGAAGCTGCTTCTTTGGCTTTAGGTTGTTATTCGTTTAATGAAAGTCAAATTCGTAATAATTTAACTATCTATGTATTAAAAAACGGCATTATATTTATACCATATCTTTCATTTCCAACATTGTTTGCAATAGATGTCAATGGCATGAAAGGTCCAAATAAATGGGGATATGATTTATTTTCATTTCAAACAAAGTCCAGTATAAAATCCCCGCTAGTCCTTTCAGGTGGTGGTTGTATGGATCCAGAGAAAGGTGGAGTATCGACATCTACAATGCTATCTGAGATTTATAAGTAACAAAAAAGAGGTCATTGACCTCTTTTTTTATTAAAATTTTATTTTAGTTTTTCATCGATTGCTTTTAGAACTTTTTCAACGGTAGCTTCTTTGATTACTTCATCGTCGACTTTGACATAAGGAGCTTTTGAAAATTCCCAATCAATAGAACAAAGTCCAAGACAAGGAACGCCTGAAACTTCCACTCTGTCACCGTATTTTGCAGGTACTGTTTCAATTAACTCTTGCAAATTTGAAGAGCCCATTACAAAACATGTTGTTCCTAAACAAACTTTAACACTAATTTTTTTGTCCATTTTTTACCTTCCTATCCTGAGAGGGAAATCCTCACATATACTGTAAATTAACTTTTTTGAAATATTTGTCCTGAAGGACTGTTGTAATTTTTTTTATGATGTTTTTTCTGATTTCTATTTCTACTGGAAGTGCGGGATCGTAATGTGCTTGATTAAGTTTTGCCCCGACCATGAAAGTTATGCAATCACTATCCAATAAGAATTTTACCAACTTTACTGCGGCGTTGTCAATATCCGGGAGTCCGCTTTCCAAGTATTCTAATGCTTTGGTAAGGGTCAAGACACCTTCAGTAACCAAATCTACGCCATCCATATAAGAGCAGGCAGGTAATTTGCCTATACTGATTGTTGTATCCATTGTAATTGGTTTGTTTAATTCTCTTGATAAAAGATTTGCAGTAGTTCCTCCACAAATAGCTTTTTTACCTTTGAATTTATTAAATATCTGTGCATATTCTGCATCTTTTTCTTGATGGAATGGAGGACCTGTAAATATCAGAGCTTCTCTTGGTTCTCTGAAGTATAGAACACAGGCTGAGATATCATCTTTTGCGAGTCTGTCTGTTTCGATATTTCTTGCTTGATTAACTATATATTGTGAAAGTTCTGTACTTGATATATCAGGATGTTCTGCAAGTTTATCTTTTACCAAAGTGATAAGACCTTCTCTTCTCAGACCAAGTTTTAGTTTTCCGCTTCCAAGTCCTGATTGAGTTACACCATCTGAGCAGAATATCACTCTGTCTCCGAGTTTTAGATTAATTTTGTATAGACGAAGTTTTCTATTTTTAAAAGTCTTAGATTGAATTGTATCGTAGTCAGGTTGTATAACTTCGTTATTTCTAATCCATATAAATTCAGGGTTTCCTTCTTCTACAATTTTAGCGTGCCCGTCATCATCAACTTTGATAGCAGAAAATGTTGAGTAGCTTATTTTTCTTATTTGGCATACCGGAAGTGAATTCATTATAATTTCAGCAGCTTTTCTAATAGGAATTTGACCACCTTCAATAAATCTTAAAAGCATTGTAGCAGTCATACAGGATAGAATATTTGCCTTTATTCCGCTTCCTAGTCCATCTGATAGAACCGCAATCAACATTGCTTCATCCGGATATCTTTTTGATACAAAATAATCTCCGTATGCATTTTGATTATATTTTTTCATTTGACTGCAGTCGATGTCTATGAACATTAGTTACCTTTATTTATTATTTTCTGTTTCGTTGTTGTCATTGTCATCATAATCATTTGCGATTGAGCTTAGAAGTGTTTCTGTCTCAACCATATGTTCCCCTAAAAGGCAAGCAATTTCTTGTACTATTGAAATATTTTTTGAAATAACTTCTTGAGCTTTTTGAGAGATTTTTTCTCTGTTAGTTTCTGAAGAAGTTACGTCTGTGATAACAGCTCCTACAATTTCATTTTCTTCGATTGTAAATGCGGAAATATCATATAGACGATTTTTAATATGATAGTGCTCTTTGTGTAAATCTTTTCCGGTTTTTAGAATTGTCCTAAAAATGTCTGCAAAATCTACAATTCTGTCTATTGCAGCTCCTGCAAGTCCGTCAGGGCGTGCTGCAAAGACTTCATACATATCACCGGTAAACATTTTCATAAAGCTGTCGTTTGCTTCCAGAATATTCAAATTGTTATCCACCATAACAACAGCAGCAGGCATGCATCGAATCATAGCAGCAGCTTTTCTCATTGCAATTTTTCTCATATAAGAAACACACATTGACGGTTCTGCATCACCATCTAATAGTGCTTTTGCAAGATCTCGACAAGTTGCGTATCCGCATCCGCCACAGTTAAGTTCATCATCTACTGTATGTTTACCTATTTTTTTAAGTGTCTTTAGAATTTCTTCTAAAGGATATTCTTTGTTGATAACTTTTTGAGGTTTCAGTTCATAATCAACAGTTGTTGATGCTTTTTTGGGGATATAATCTCGTTTTTTTGTTTTAGATAAAATGTCTGAGACAACTGATATGCTTGCTTTTGTTGTTGAAATACAAGGACCTGCAATACAACCTCCATCACAAGCAAGAGCTTCCACAAATATTGTTTTTTCAACTTTATCAGGGTTAAGATTATTCAATGCATTTTCAAATGCTTGAAAGCCACATACATCTATTAATTGAATGCCATCTTTAACACCAATTCTTTTTATAGTTTCATTCATTCCGCCATCAATAGGATACAAAGCACCTTCAAAAGCATCATATGGAACGAATTTGTTTTCAGGGTTTGTTTGAATTTCTGCTATGTCGATGTTTTCATCGTGAATCCACATTTTTAATTCTTCAAACGTCAAAGCTACATCGATTAAATCTGTATATGAAGTTTCATTTTTCTTAGCTATGCAAGGCCCAATAAATACTATTGATATGTCGTTGCCGTATTTTTCTCTAAGCATTTTCGCATGAGTCATTGCAGGTGAGCCTATTGGTGTAATACATTTAATAAACTCAGGTCTGTAATGTTTGATAAAGTCTACAACAACAGGGCAGGCACTTGAAATAAACAAACCTTTTTCGGCACTATTTAGTATCTCTGCAGTTTTGATAGATACTTCTTGAGCTCCAAGAGCTGTTTCTGAAACTTCTTTGAAGCCAAGCTTTTTCAAAATAGTAATCATTTTTTTAGGAGAATGTTCAAATACTCCGCTCCAAGAAGGTGCAAGTGAAACATACACCTCTTTTTTAGCTAAAATTAAGTTTTTAGCTTTGGCGATATCATTACGAACTCGTTTTGCGTTTGTAGGGCAACTTTTTACACAATTACCGCAAGCTACGCAACGTTCCGGAATAACTGATGCATGACCGTTTTCTATTTTAATAGCTTTTACTGGACAGTTTCTTATGCATTTATAACAGTCGTGACATTCATTTGTCAGAGTGTAGACCGGATATTGATTATTCATTAATGACTCCTAAATATATGAAAACGATAATTAAATAAGTTTTGAAAGTATTTCTTCCAACTTTCTTTCATCAACGTTGTTGTATTCAACGTCGTTGACAATGACAACAGGCCCTCTTGCGCATTTATTTTCACAACGAGACCCAGCTAAATTTACATTAGCTTGTAAGTCGTGAGCTTGAATATATGCTTCAATAAATTCAAGATTACGTTCATTACCACGTGCAAAACAAGAGCTTCCCATACATACAGTTATATTGACCTTTGGCATATCTTCCTCTTTCTATAATAACCATTTTATATTATTTTCGCATGTATTTCAATACTTTTTTAATATTTTACTAAAATAATTGTGATTTTATTTGCTAAAATTGAAAAAATCTTTTATAATAAGTACGTAAAAGAATAGCAAAAGAAAGGAGTATAAATATGCAAATCACGAATTTCGGGGGGGGGGGCACTTTTCAAAGCTTAATTGAATATCTTCCTTTCTCTTGTAAAAAATTAGAAAAATGTTATACTAGTGATATGAAACATCACTTCGAAAAGAAAAATGGATTTACTTTAGCAGAAGTTTTAATTACTTTAGGAGTTATTGGGGTTGTAGCAGCATTGACTTTGCCTTCAGTAATAAGTAAGTTTCAAAATCAGGCATATATAGCTGCATTAAAAAAGGCTTATGCAACTGTCCAAAATGCTCATTTGAGGGTTGTTGAAGAAAATGGAGAACCAAAAGATTGGATTTTATTTAGTTATATAACTGACCAAGGTAAAGACAATAGTAAAAATACTAAAATAGCTGACTCATATGCTAGTTACATGGTTGGAAGATACTGTGGACATACAGGTGTTGCCGGTGTTACTGATTGTATTAGTTTGAAGCCAGCGACCAGTTTTAAAATGTTAAATGGGCAGGGTACTCAGGGTAATGTCTGGTATGGTGGTTATTTAGGATTATATCATTATACTTATCAATATAATTTGAGTTCTGGTGCGTCATTGGCATTGTTATTTGCAGAAAATTCTGGTGGTGGAGTATATTGGAATTTATGGCACAAAAATATCAAGATACTTTATATCATAGATGTTAATGGTGCTAAAAAACCAAATCAGGTAGGACGAGATATCTACTATTTTATGCTAAAAGATGATAAGTTGCAGCCATATTACGACGGGACATCGGACTGTAAAAAGGGTGATTTAGGTTTTACCTGCGCCTATGATGTTATAACGAATGGTTGGGAATTTCCAAAAGATTATCCATACTAAGCTAAAAAAGAGGTCATTGACCTCTTTTTTAGTATAATTTAATTCAAAATTCTTGAATATATTTCATTGATGTTTTTTAAAAATTCTTGTTTATTAAAGATTTCATCAATTTCTACAGGTGATAGTAGCTTTGTAACAGCTTCGTCGTTGAGTAAGTTTACCCTAAAATCGCCATCATTTTCAAAGGCATCAAGTGCATTACGTTGTACAATTCGATAAGCTTCTTCTCTTGTTAAGCCTTTTTCAACAAGAGTCAAAAGAACTTTTTGTGAAAAGACAATGCCACCGAATTTGTCTGTATTTTTTAACATATTTTTTTCATGCACAACCAGATTTTTAATGACTCCATTAAATCTATTTAGCATAAAATCTACAAGAGTAAGGCTGTCAGGGAATATTATACGCTCAGCCGAGCTGTGTGAGATGTCTCTTTCATGCCAAAGTGGAATATTTTCTAACGCTACTATAGAATTTGCTCTTACTACTCTTGCAAGTCCACATAAATTTTCTGATAATACAGGATTTTTTTTGTGCGGCATAGCAGAAGATCCTTTTTGATTTTTGCCAAATCCTTCTTCCACTTCAAGTACTTCTGTACGTTGCAGATGTCTTATTTCAGTTGCAAATTGTTCTATTACACTAGCGATTAAAGCAAGTGATTGCATAAAGTATGCGTGATAATCCCTTGCTATTATTTGAGTTGATATTCTTGCAGGTTTTAGATTAAGGTGTTTGCAAGTAACTTTTTCAACTTCAGGAGAAATATTGCTGTAAGTTCCTACAGGACCTGATATTTGTCCTACCCTAATTTGTTCCAGTGCGTGTATGAAATTAGCTCTTTGACGTTGAAGAATATCAATCCAGCTGCAAATCTTTACCCCAAATGTCATAACTTCTGCATGAATCCCGTGAGAACGTCCGATGCAAATTGTACTTTTGTGCTTGTTTGCTAAATCCTTTAAAGATTGAATTGTCTCGTCTAAATCATTAATGATTATTTTCCCGCTGTCTTGAATTTGTAGTGCAAAAGCTGTATCAATTACGTCAGAACTTGTCATTCCAACATGCATATACTTGGCAAGTTCTCCAAGACTTTCGTTTACACAAGTTAAAAAGGCAATAACATCATGACGTACTTCTTTTTCGATTTCATCAATTCTTTCAATATTGAACTTCGCCTTTTGCCTTAGTTGTGCAATATCTTCTTTAGGAAATTCTCCAAGCTCCGCATAGGCTTCTGCAACAGCTATTTCTACATTCAAATAATATTGGAATTTAGATTCTAAATCCCATATCTTTTTCATTTCTTCTCGAGAGTATCTTTCAATCATAGTTACATTTTAGCATAAAATTACATAATAAATATTATCTACAAATATATTTTATTAAAATAATAATGTCCTACGCGGACAGCGTGAACTTTGTATGGACAAAGTTCCACAAAACCAGCGGCACGCTCCATTCATTAATAATTATTTAATCTCAGCCTAAAGGCGTGTAAACTCGTTTCACTCAAACAATACATGCCCTTGATATTTACTTCGATTATAATTATTATTCATTCCGCTATCGCCGCAATTTTAAAGCTTTCGGTAATTAGCGCAGTGAACAATCAATGTTTGCGAAACAATAACCAGATGAGCATTGTTTGAACGATAGCGAGTTTGCTCATCTTAAGTTGAGCAATTACGATTGATTAGTGAACGAAGTGACTGCCGAGAGTTTCTTTGTGGTACTTTCTTGTCGGCACAAGAAAGTACCAATAGATTTATGCAAGCTTAAGAGATATTGATAATATTTATATTGCAATAAAACTTTACATAAAAGGCAATTATTTAGGGAATAAATACTTTATATATATATAGAGAGTATAAAAAAGGGATTGTTATGACTAAGATTAGTAATATTTCAAGAGAACAATTTGAAGGAAATAAGGAACTTAAGGCAACTTATGGCTCTTATGAAAACTATTTAACTGCTCAAATGAAACAATTAAAGCAGCAGTCAATACATACTCTTGCAAAAAATCAGCCATCTTATATGTCTAATCCCGCAGAGAATTTTTTCAATATGCGAATGGAAGCATATGATAAACATTTAGCTCAATCTGAAGCTTTAATTGCTAATTACAAACAATTAGAAGCTGAATATGAGGCTTTGTTAAAACAACAACATTCTCTTAATAGCAGTTTAATGTCCAAATATCAGGTTTCAAATAAGGGTGATTTACTAACATCTATGGCTGATAAAAACTCTTTGTATGATCAAGGTCTATACAACAAGACTTCAAGTTCTGTAAATGAGGCTTATTCAAAATTTATTGCAGCGTTGCAAACTGCTAATTATCAAACTCATAGATTAGTTTAAAAACCTTAACATATTTGAAATTTCATGCTTGCAATTTTTTCTTTATCATATTATCATGCAACTTGTAGAGTGCTTACGCCAATAATCACTCAACAAGAAAAGGAAAATTAATATGAATTTAAAAAACAAACAAGAAATCATTAAAGCTTACGGTAAAAACGAAAAAGACACTGGTTCTACAGCTGTTCAAGTTGCTATGATGAGCCAAAAAATTTCTGAACTTACTGAACACTTAAAATCAAATAAAAAAGATTTCGCTACAAAAAGAGGTCTTTTGATGATGGTAGGTAAAAGAAAAAGATTACTTGCTTATTTGAAATCTCAAAACCTAGAAGAATACAGAGAATTAATCAAAAAACTAGGTATCAGAGGTTAATCAAAATTAATTCAATTTTCAAAAAGGCTGTCTTTTCTGACGGCCTTTTTTGGTATAGAGAGGGTTATAGATGAAAGCATTAAAATCAATGAGATTACATATCGGAGTTTTTGGTAAAACTAACGTTGGAAAGTCTTCGTTATTGAACAAAATTACTAATCAGGAGATTTCCATTGTATCTGATATTGCAGGCACAACTACAGATGTTGTTGAAAAGTCTATGGAATTGTTACCTGTAGGCCCTGTAACTTTTTTGGATACGGCAGGTATTGATGATAGTACCGAATTAGGTGAAAAAAGACTTGAAAAGACTATGAAAGTTTTAAATAGGATAGATGTTGCTCTTGTAGTTGTCGATTTCAATGGTTTTGATGAATATGAAATTAATTTGATAAGGCAGTTTGAGGAATTGAAAATTCCGTATATGGTTATTGTAAATAAAGCTGATGTTAAAAATATCAGTGAAGAAGCCTTGACTAAGATAAAATCTTTTACTTCAAGAATAATTTTGACTTCTGTAGTAAATGATGACAATTTTATCTATCACTTTAAGGATCAACTTGTGAAGATGTTGCCTGATGATTTTGTAAATTCTCCAAAGATAGTTGGTGACTTGGTTGAAAAAGGCAGTACGGTGATACTTGTTATACCTATCGATAAAGAAGCTCCAAAAGGTAGAATAATTCTTCCTCAAGTTCAGACAATAAGGGATTTGTTGGACAGTGATTGTCTATGCTATGTGGTGAAGGAAACTGAGTTGAAGGCTGCAATTGATAGTTTGAAAGTTCCTCCTACATTGGTTGTTACTGATAGTCAGGCTTTTAAACAGGTGGATGAAATTGTTCCTGAAGATATTCCTTTGACTTCTTTTTCAATTTTGTTTGCGAGATTAAAAGGTGATTTGGACGAATTTGTAAAAGGTGCAAAAGCCATAGAAAGTTTGAAAGACGGGGATAAGGTCTTAATTCTTGAAAGCTGTACTCACCATGCAATAGAAGATGATATTGGTAGAGTAAAAATCCCAAATTGGTTGAAAAAAAAGACCGGCAAGGATTTAGTAATTGAAAATTATGCAGGTCACGATTTCCCTGTGATTGATGATTATAAGCTAATTATCCATTGTGGAGCTTGTATGACTAACAGGCGAGAGGTTTTATCACGAATTCTAATAGCAAATAAGAAGAATATTCCTATTACAAATTATGGAGTGACAATATCTTATTGTTTAGGAATTTTGCCGAGAGCTGTAAAAATTTTCAAAAATATTTAAAGTTTTCTATTTTTATGCCGTAACCTAGTACATAAATATGATAAAAAGTGTAGAATGTTTAAGGTAAAATGAAGTTATGTACGCTTACGAAACAGAAATAGAAGACACAGATTTAAAAAAGGTTGGGCTTGAGCTGATGTTTATGACTCCTGAAAAATGCTCAAGTGCTGACGGTATTACTGCTGTTGAGCTTGCAAAACGAGTTGAATTACCTATTGAGATTGTCAAAAAGAAGTTACAAATTCTAAAAGATGCTGAGATAGTTAGGGTAAAAGGCATCAATCCAAAATATTGGAAGTTTGATGAATACAATTTTCAAAGAATGGATGAAGACGACGATGTATATAGGCTTTTGTGTAACTTTGATGATGTAGATTTTGACAGATTTTTTCAATATTAGGAAATTTTATTTTCCGATACAGAAATGGTCAAAAATATTGTTTAGTATTTCATCAGTGATTACCTCTCCTGTGATTTCGTCCAAAAATAGCAGAGCTGATTTTAGGTCAATCGAAATCAAATCTTGGAGTTGGTTAATTTTTGCCGCTTCAAGAGCTTGGTATAAGCTTTCTCTGCATTTTACCAAGCAATCCTGTTGACGATTATTAGTAATAAATTCTGTATCTTCAACTGAAAAATTGTATGCAGCTTGTTTAATTTTTTCTTTTAAATCATCTAATCCTTCTTTTGTTGTTGTTGACAAGTAGAAAGTATTAGGATCTCTATCTTTGATTAAGTCACATTTATTTGCGATAATTATATGATTTTTGTCTTTGATTAGGTCAAGAATTTCTTTATCCTGTTCATCAATACCTTTTTCTGCGTCATAAAGAAATAGTACTAAATCAGCTTCATCGGCTGACTGTTTGGAATATTCTATCCCTATTTCTTCGACTTTGCCTACTTCTTCATTATTTCTTATGCCTGCTGTGTCAATCAGGGTAATTGCAACATCCCAATCAAGAGTTTCTTTTATTACATCACGGGTCGTACCTGCAATATCTGTGACAATTGCTCTTTCGACATTCAAAAGAGTATTAAATAAAGATGATTTACCTGCGTTTGGTTTGCCGACAATTGCAATTTTTATTCCCTGTCTTTGGATATTAGAAGCTTTTGCAGAAGCAAGTATGCTATCAATTTTATCAATAGCTTTTTCAAATTCTTGGATAAGATAGTCATATTCAGGTTCTGCTACATCTTCAGGAAAATCTATCCCTGCAATTATTTTTGACAAAACATTAAATATATCATTCCGAATTTCTTTAATTTTGTTACCGAGAACTCCTGATAAATTTTTGGCAGATTTTTTTGCAAAATTCTGAGTTTTTGCGTGAATCAAATCTGCAACAGCTTCTGCTTGAGACAAGTCCATTTTTTTGTTTAAGAATGCTCGTTTGGTAAACTCTCCTCTTTCAGCAGTTCTAGCTCCATTTTTTATAATTAATTCAAGAATATTTCGTACAACATTAATACCGCCATGGCAGTGGACTTCGATTACATCTTCGCCTGTGTAGCTGTTTGGTTTTTTAAATGGAAGAATGATGACTTCATCAATTTCTTTTTCTCCATCCATAATCCAACCGTGAGAAATCATACCTGCTTTGGGATTGTGTTTTGAATATATTTTATCCAAAATTTCAAAACTTTTATCTCCGGAAATTCTTATAACACCTACTCCGCCTGTACCTATTGGTGTTGCTATTGCTGCGATTGTATCGAATTCTTGTATTATATTCATACGATTATTATACATCAAAAAAATAAACGGGTTTTTATGACAAACCCGTTTACCAATATTTTTACAATTATAAAAATTGTTTTCCTGCTTGAATAGCTGCAGCTGCAGCCATTCCATAAGGGCCCATCATTGCAAGAGCAGATGATGCTAAATTTGCGTAGTTCCCTAATGAGTTGCTTGAACTACTGTTTGCAGCATAAGCTTGTGCATTATAATTGTTGCCTGCACTACTGTTTGAAGCAGCTGCATCAATGTAGTTTAGTGCGTTTGAGTAGATGTTATTTTGTAATCCGCTAAGCAAGTTTAAATAATTGTATCTTTGTGCTAGTTCGTTACTTACAAGGGTATCTCTTTGAGCCATAACATCATTCGCTAATGCACTAATTGCATCAGAGCGCTTGCTTTCTAAAGAATTTAAGTCATCCATAAATGATGAGTTATCAAAGTTTCCAAATCGTCTTGCTATATCATTTTGCAAATCTTTTATCAAAGGGGTGTATGTATCATTGATTATGTTCATTCCGTTTTGTGTGTATGCTTTAATTTGGTCATTTATATTTTGTTTTGTATTCGCATCAAAAACATTTACATTTGGAAGTGAATCTGATAAAGAGTTTTGTGCATAATCAAAGATCTGTTTTTCTGCATTAGACATATTGTAATTTGTGTATACAGTGTTTCCTTTTTTATATGAGGAAGCTTTTTGTTTGCCATTTATAGATACAGATCCTCCTGAATAGCTAGGATAACTTGATTTTCCCATAACTTGTCCTTTCTGATTTTATAATCAAACAAGAACAAAAATTTAATGAATTTAAAGCGATAAGGATATCTTATTATAACATATCTATTGAATTTCTGTAAAGTTTCTTTTTGTTTAGAGTATAATAGTTGTATGAGTAATATAAATTTAGATGAAATTAATGAATTAATCGCGGAAAAAAATTTTTCTGAAGCAAAAGAATATCTTCAAAATATGCTTCAAAATGATGAAAAAGATATCGAAGCATTGAAACTTCTTGGATTGTGCCATGTAAATTTGAATGAATTTCAGGAAGGTAAAAGTGCTTTTGAAACAGTCGTAAAATATAAAGATGATGCTTCAAGTTGGTTTTATCTTGCAAGTTGTTATGATAATTTGGATGATTTTATCCATGCAATTCCTGCATACCAAGAGGTAATTAGACTTCGAGAAAGCTATATTGACGCGTATAAAAATTTGGCTGTTGTTTTTGTGAAAACAAAAGAGCCTGAAAAAGCTGTTGAGATTGCTAAAAAAGCTTTGGATTTTGAGCAAAATGATTATACTCTTTATTACATAATCGGTACTGCTTATATGTCTATGAAAAAGTTTGAGGAAAGTGTTTTTTATTTGGAAAAAGCTCTTGAAATTAATCCTCAACATTCACAGCTGTATAACAATCTTGGAACATCATATGTTACTATTGGCAATTTAGAGAAAGCATATGAAAACTTTATGAAAGCAAGTGAGTATGATCCTGAAAATTCAATCACTTACTATAACATAGCTTCTATATTGCAATTACAAAACAAACATGAAGAGGCTTGTGGGTATTTTGAAAAAGCTTATGCAATCGAACCTCAAGATAGCTATATTGTTGCACTAGCTCTTTCTGAAGTGAAATCTAAAAAGTTTGATAAAGCAATTAGCCACTACAAGCTTTTAGTATCTCATCATCCTGAAAAACCTAATTTTCAATATAATTTAGCTTGTTGTTACGAAATGATTGGGGAATACACTTATGCAATAGGTATTCTTGCTCATTTGGTTATGCTAAATCCTAAATCAACTACTATGGCAAAAAAACTTGCAAGTTTGTATTTGAAAATTAATCAGCCGCTTAATGCAAAAGAAATTTATGAAAAAATTATATTAGGTGGAACTGTTTCTTTTGAAACTTATTATGAATTCGCTAATATATGCGCAAAAACCGGTGATATGGATAAAGCCGAAAAAATATTGAAAAAAGTTATAGAACTAAATCCTGACTTTACACCTGCTCATAAGGATTTAGGTGTTATATATCTTGGCAAAAGACTTTTTGATTATGCAAAAGACGAATTTAATAAAGCTTTAGCTATAGCTCCTGACAATTTTGATGTAAATTTTGAATACGCAAATTATTTGCATTCAACAACCGATTTTCAGGAAGCAGATAAGTTTTATAAAAAAGCTCTTGAATTGAACGCAGAAGATGTTGATGCATTAGGTTTTTCTGCGTTGAATAAAATTCATTTGCAACAATATGATCAAGCTTTTGAACAAATTGAAAAGGCTATTAAAAAAGATCGTCATAACAGTTTTTTAAAGTATGTTGCAGGTAAAATTAAATTCTTACAAAAAGATTATGAAGATGCAAAATACTATTTAATAAAATCATATGAAGGTCAAAAAACTCATGATGCAGAAAATCTTTTAGGTCTATGCTATTTTGAATTGGGTGACTATGCTCAAGCAAATAACATTTTTGAAAGTATGTTAAAAGACAATCCGATGAATGTTAATTTGTTGTTGAGTAGTGCAAAATGCTACGAAAAACTAGGTAATAATGACAAAGCTCTTGAACTTTGTGACAAGATTACCGATGCTTTCCCTGAATGTGAAGAAGCTCAGGAAATGATTAGAAGAATTTCATAAATATAACAACACAATAACCGGCCTAAATGGTCGGTTTGTGTTAAAAAAGTTTTTCTGTTTCTCCTAAATAAGTCCTAGAACCTTTTTATACCAAGAAAAAGTTTCTACTTCTAAGCCGTTAAAAGTTGTTTTAAGGCATTGATTTTTTAAATAATTTTCAAACTCATCATTGAATTTTGATTTCATTCTTTTTGATTTTACTGCTTTTGATGCTAAAACTGTCATAGACCTTCTCCTTTTGATTCCGTTTCCCATTGTTGCATTATCGACCCATATATAATTCTTGTATAAATTATAACTCATTGCTTTATATTTTTCATTATTCTTGAGAATTAGTACTCAAAGATTTCTTGATATTATTGAACATCAGGTAATAAAGTTTTATGAAGAATGTTTGTTTAATTAAAAATGGTTGTATTTAATTGTATAAGCAAGGTAACTTGCGGGATGAAGGACATCACCTGTTGGTAAATGAGAATATGATTTTTGGACTTTTTTTATAAGTTTATATGGGTTTGTTTCAAAGTAGGCTTCTGAATATAATGTAACTCCGTTTTTTACTATGCTTTCTTGAGTATTGCTGTTATAAATATCAGGATATTTTCTGTTGTAATCTCTATGAGCCATCGCATTTAGAGACAGACAGTTTAGTTCTTCTTGTATAGAACTTTCTCCATCATTGTCTTTTGCATGTCCTGCTTCATGTATAATAGCTTCTGATATTGCAAGTATTACTGCTTTATTTTTGTTATTTTTATATATTTCATTAATTTTTATAGTATTTTCATCAATATCCCATTGTGCATGTGTGTCATTTGATGGCATAGGTGCAAATTTTACTTTTATGTTTGATTTTTTTATAAAGTCATACGCTTCTTTCCCATTTTTAAATGGAGGTTTTGCCCCTATTTTTTTTACGTAATTTATATCATTTTCAGAAAAATTAACTTTTTTGATTTCTTCAAGAGCCAAATTAATTGTGTCAGAATTTTTTTTCAAATTTTGACCGTCGTAACAAATATTGCTGTTGTATGCGAAAACTTTAATCATTATAGTTATAGTATCATATATTATTCTAAATTGAAATATTTATGCTAAAATTCTTTTATGATTTTGATTGGTGAAAATATTCATGTTATTTCAAAGAAAATAAGGGCATCTCTGTTAAGTAGAGATGAGTCTTTTTTGGTCAATCTTGTTAATATGCAAAAAGATATGGACTGTATTGATTTGAATGTCGGACCAGCAAAAGGAGCTATGGAAGGTGTACTTCCATGGTTAGCTGAACTTGTGCAATGCAATTCAAATCTTGGTATAAGTTTTGATACGACTAATTATCAAGAAATGAAAAAAGGTTTCGCAGTTTGTCAAAACAAAGAAAGTGCTTTTTTAAATAGTGTATCTTTGGATGAAGAACGTTTTTCAAAAATGGTAGATATTGCATTGAATAACAATTGCAATTTAATCGGTTTGACATTGAGCAAAGATATTGGAATTCCAAAGACTTCTGATGGGCGTTTGGAAATAGCATTTGAACTGTATGAAAAATGTTTGGAATTGGGGATTGATAGTGAAAAATTGTATTTTGATCCTTTAATTTTGCCTATAGGAGTTGAGCAAGGTCAGGCATTGGAAGCTTTAAATACAATCAAGATGATTAAGGAAAGTTTTGATCCTCCAGTCAAGACAATAGTTGGATTGTCAAATATTTCAAATGGTTGTCCAAAGGAATTAAGACCTTTGATTAACAGAGTGTATGCGGTTATGGCTTATGGTGCGGGTCTTGATGCTGCAATTGTTGATGCGTGCGATTTAGAATTGATAAGAGTGTTGAGAATGTTAGATAATGGAAAACCAAAATCTGATGTTGATAGATTATACTTTAGATTAGCTGATATGGTAAGAGATTTTTCTGATATTGATGATGTAGAATTTAATTCAGAATCTTTTCAAGAGCAAGAGATTATAAAATGTGCAGAGGTTTTATTGAATAGAAAAATATATTCTAATAGCTTTACACAAGTTTAGTTTTTTGTTAAAATGTTGTGAAAAGGTTGTATTATATGGGGATTATAAAAATTAAAAAGTATTTATTATTATCAACAATTTTATCATTGGCGCTGACATCTTTGCCTGCAAGTTGTGCAATGACACCTGAGGCCAATTCTTTATACCAACAAGCTTGTTCTGCAGAGTATCAACAGGACTATAACACTGCTGTAAATAAGCTAATTCAAGCATTAGGTATTGCTCATAATGATCCGATGTTAATGACAAAACTTGCCGGAATATACAGTGAGATGGATGAGTATGATAAAGCTTTAGAAGTTTATAATAAAGTTTTAGAACTTCGTCCAGACGATGCTTTTGTCCATATCAGTATTGGTAGCATATATGAAAGCCAAGGAAAATATATGGAAGCATTGCAATCTTATAACAAGGCAATGAGTATTTTCCCTAATTATAAATACAATTATTTAAATATTGCGAATGCTCAGTATCAATTAAGGGATTATAAATCTTCAATTGATAGTTATAATCAGTTTTTATCAACTTATACACAACACTGGGAAGCGAGAGAAAATTTAGCTAATGCTTATCTTGCAAATAGCCAGTTTGACAAAGCTGTTGAAGAATATGATGCTTTGTATGCAAAAAATCCGGGTAGTTTTAAGGATTTTGCAAAGTATGGACTAGCACTTTTTGAAATAAAAAAATATGATAAAGCTGCAGAAATTCTTGAAAGAGCTGTGTTGGATAATCCTGATAATACTTCCGCACATGTATCTTTGGCGCTTTCTTATCAAGAACTGGAAAAAAATGATTTAGCACTTGCTCAATATGATATCGTATTCAAACAAGCTCCAAATCTTTACTCAATCAGGCTTGATTACGCGAACTTATTGGCCGACATTGACAGAAATGATGATGCCCTTGCAAGCTATAAGATGTATATTGAGCATTACCCTAAAGATTACAGAGCATACAGAAATTTAGGTATTGTCTATAAAAGAAAAAGTGATATTCCAAATGCTATTATAAATTTTGAAAAAGCTATTGCTTTGAATGCTGAGTCTTCAAAGGATGTTGATTTGATGCTTGATATGGCAGAATGTTATCATTTGCAAAAAGATTTTCCAAATGCATTAAAGTTCTATAATCAAGTCCTTGCAGTGAAGCCAAATGATTATGATGTAAAGTTAAACAAAGCTTTGGTTTTGCATGCAATGAAGCAATATAATGATTGTATTGCTTTGTATACTGATTTGTTAAAAACAAAGGATAATGCAGCTGTACAGAACAATTTGACATCTGCATTAATCGCACAGGGTTATGTCTTTTTAGACGAAAAGAATTATTCTCTTGCAACAGGTTGTTTTGAAAGAGCAATTGAGAGAAAAACTCAAGATAGTAATGCATACTTTGGACTTGCTAAAGCATATAGAGGTTCAGGTGTAAATGATAAGGCTTCTGAGTTTTATGAAAAAGCAATTTCCATGGCTCCGGAAAGAAAAGAATATAGTGAGGAATTTGCTGAGTTTATTTCAAGCTCATATCAGTCTGACGTTAATGTGAATGCAGAGACTGGCAGTAAAAATATTTCAGAAGTAAAATTGTCTGTGGATTCAGAAGATGCAATAACAAAACAAGAATTAGAACATAATAAAAATTTGATTGCTATTGGTGATGAAAATTATAAAAAGAAAAATTATGATGTTGCAATAAACAATTACCAAGATGCTTTGAAAATTAATGCTAAAGATTCTGAAACTCTTTTGAAATTGGGTAATATTTATAAAATAAAAAATGACAATTTAAAGGCTCAAGATTATTATAAAAAAGCGGTTTTCATAAATCCAAATTATGCTGACGGATGGTTCAATTTGGGTCTGGTATATGCTAATTTGAAAAATCTTTCAGGGGCAAAGGAAGCATTTCATAGAGTAATCACTCTTGATCCAAACTATGGTTATGCTTATTATGCATTAGGACTTGCTTATGAACAGAGTGGAAATAAGATTGAAGCAGTAAAAAATTATAAAATTTTCCTAGTTCACAATAAAGATGCAGCTACTGCAAAAGCTGTTCAGGAAAGAATTCAAACATTGGAAAAATAATTATGAAAAAGTTATTTCTGGTTCTTAGTTTTTTATTCGTAACAATTTTTACTACAGGTTGTAAAGACAGAGCAGGAATTTTATTTAATAATAATCCTATTACCGAAAAAACGGTGATGAATTATTCAGATTATTTTTCTGTAGGTCAAAGGATATATTATCTTATCTTAATTCCAGAAAAAGTTCGCTCAAGATATTTAGATATTCAAGTTGTCAAAAAAGATAATGATTATGGACGCTTGGGTTATAATTTGTATTGGACAAAGACTGTACGGTTGAAGGATGAAGAAATTAATTATTTTACGGATTATGTTGTAATCAATCAAAAGGGTTTTTATATAATGCAGGTATATTCAAAAGATAATCCGACTAAAAGATTTGCTGCTGCCGAATTTCAGGTAAGATAGCTAAATTGACATATATTTCGGTTTGTGCGATGATTTGCCTGAGGTAAAAAAAGAGATTTACTATGTTATTTAAGAAATTTATTTCATTTACTCTTATAATGTCTATGGCTGCAAATACATCTGTTTGTTTTGCAAATACTGATTTGTTAGCGACATCAGATCCAACTAACAATGATTCTAAATTGCATCTTACAGATAAAATTAAAGATGTCGTAATTCCAAAAAATAATGATAGTGTAGCTTCTGAGGAAATGTTAGTTCCTAAAAAACTTGAAAATGAAATGAAAACAGCTATTGCTCATATTTATGGCAAAAACCAAGTAGATGTTATATATCCAAAAGTTTATGAAAGTATTAAAAAAGCAAAATCTCAAAGAGGCTCAAGTCTTTATGGTGATGACTTAAACAGATCTTCTGATTGGTATAAAGAAGAAGTTATTTATATGTTGTATGCAGATCAATTTGGTGTTGCAGATAGTGGTAAGCCAAATACTTTTAAATCTCTAATTCCGATGTTGGATTATTTAAAAGACTTGGGTGTAACAACTATTTATATATTACCTTTTGCAGATTCTCCTATGTCTGATGCCGGTTTTGATGTAAGAAATCCACGAAATGTCAGAGCGGATCTTGGTGGAATGTTTGAGTTTCAACAATTTATGACGGAGGCTAAAAAAAGAGGGTTTAAGATAAAGGCTGATTTAGTTTTGAATCATTTTTCAGACCAACACGAATGGTTTCAAGATGCTCTAAAAGGTGATGTGAGTAAACTAAACTATTTTGTTACTCGTACAGAAATGCCTGAGTTCAAAAAATATAAAGATGAAAAGTTAGGTTATGTTGTAGAATATACTGAAAATGATGGTACTGTATCTAAAAGACGTTTGATATTTCCTGAAAATACCGATAGCCATTATAGAAAAGTTACAATCAATGGAAAAGATTACTATGTATATCACACATTCTATCCGTTCCAACTTGATATAAATTGGGAAAATCCTGAAGTGTTGTATTATGTGCTTGATACCATTGCATTTTGGGCGAATATGGGTATAGATATATTCAGAATGGATGCTATTCCATATTTGGACAAAACTGCCGGTACAAATGCTGAAAATCAGCCAAAAACACATGCAGTAATTCAGCTTATTAGTGCATATTTACAAACAATTTCTCCACGTTCGGTAATCCAAGCGGAAGCTTGTCAGTATCCTAAAAAGATTTTGCCATATTTTGGTACTGAAAGAAAAGTAGAAGAAGTTATAAATGGTAAACCGAAAGAATTAGTAAGAACAGATGAAGTGCAAATCGCTTATCATTTTCCATATATGCCTGCAATTTGGGCATCTTTGGTAGAAGCTGATAGTCAATATTTTTGGAAGGCTTATAAAAATACTCCAAAAATTCCTGATTCAGCTGCCTGGGCATTATTTTTGAGAGTTCATGATGAATTAACCCTTGAAATGGTAAACCAAAAGACTCGTGAATTATTATATGATGACTTGTCCCCAAAAGGTGCTGAATTCAGAAAAGGTTTTGGTGTTTCAGGAAGAATGGCGAATTTCTTAGATAATAATCCAGACAGAATTGGTATGGCTTTTTCTATTTTGATGTCTTTGCCAGGTATCCCTATTATATATTATGGAGATGAGATAGGTATTCAAAACAATTTTGCAAATGCCAAAAAATCTGCAAAATTACGTGAGCTAAGACAAAAATCAAAAAATAACAAAAATAAAGTATCTTTACTAAGTTATTTTGATAGTAGAGATATTAACAGAGGTCCTATTGCTCAAAAAACTTTTTATAACGCAATGCATAATCCAAATACATTTAACGGAAAAGTTTATGCTAGGGTGAAAAAGCTAATCAAAACAAGAAAAGAATATCCGGTAATTACAAGGGGAAGTTTTGATGAGGTAAAAGCGGACTCTAATGAAGTATTTTCTTATATGCGTACGTTAGATAATGATAGGATTATCGTAATAAATAACCTTTCTGATAATAAAATCAAAGCGACTGTAAACCTTGTAAATGACGATTTTGGTAAAAAAGAAAAAGATATTTATCTAAAAGATTTGCTTACTGATAAAATGGTGAGAGCAAGAGTAATTAACAAAAAACTTACAGTACGTCTTAAACCATATGATGCCATGTGGCTAAAATTGTAATCAGTCTTGTTAAAAATAAAAAAATCTTTTATAATAAACGTGGAAAAGAATAGCAAAAGAAAGGAGTACAATGTTAAGAACTGTGAATTTCGGGGGGGGGGGGCACTTTTCAAAGCTTAATTGAACATCTTCCTTTCTCTTGTAAAAATTTAGAAAAATGTTATACTAGTGATATGAAATATCACTTTGAAAAGAAAAATGGCTTTACTTTAGCAGAAGTTTTAATTACTTTAGGAGTTATCGGTGTTGTCGCAGCATTTACTTTACCTTCTGTTATTAGTAAATACCAAAATCAAGTTTATTTAGCAGGCCTAAAAAAATTATCTTCTACTGTTCAAAATGCACATTCTGGAGTTGTGGCTGAGCTTGGAGAACCGAATATTTGGAATTTTGTTGACTATCACACAGATAAAGATAATACAAAAAGTGATATAATTGCTCAAGAATATTCAAAACATGTAAGTGGTAAATATTGTGGACGAGCTACATTTAGTTTGTATACTCCACAAAAATGTATTAACCTAAATTATGATCAAAATTACAGAGTGTTGAATGGTGATAATTGGCAAGGTAATACTTGGTATCATAATTCCGGCCTTTATTACTATACATATCAGTATAGGCTTAGTGATGGTACAACTTTTGCAATATTATTTGGAAATAACGTAAGTGGAGCTGTTTTTTGGACATTGTTAGATAAGGGGATTAAAATTATTTATATTTTAGATGTTAATGGTGATAAAAAGCCAAATCAGGTAGGTCGAGATATATATTATTTTATGTTGAAGGATAATAAACTACAGCCGTATTATAATGGGATATCGGATTGTAAAAAAGGTGACTTAGGTTTTACTTGTGCTTATGATGTGATAACAAATGGTTGGGAGTTTCCAAAAGATTATCCATACTAAGATTTTAAGAATAAATTTTTTATTTATAAGAAAAACACGGAATCTAAATCCCGTGTTTTTCTTTATTAATTACAGTAATTAGCCTAATTATTATCGTTATCAAGCAAGCTTGTTTGAGAAACATTTTGTTCTGCTTCTTTAGCATCCATTTCAGCTACATCTTTTTTTACTTGCTCATCTTCATCAGGATTCAAAATCTTGTTTACAGATACAACTGTATCGTTTTCGGTCAAGTTTTGAGCTCTAACACCTGTAGCTGGTCTGCCCTGACGAGAAATTGATCCTGCATTCAATCTTGTAACAACACCGTTTGCTGTAACCATCATAATATCATCAGATTCTTTTACGATAGTTAATGCAACAAGTTTAGATGAGCTTGATTTGAATTTAGTAGCAATTAGACCGATACCGCCTCTGTTTTGGCTTCTGAATTCAGAAAGTTTTGTACGTTTTCCAAATCCGTCAGAAGTTACAACAAGCAAATCAGCATCATAATCACGTGGTACAATATCGCATCCTACGATTGTATCACCGGTACGCAATTTCATTGATGTAACACCTCTTGCACTTCTACCTAGAGGGCGCAAGTCTTCGATTGGGAATCTTATTGCCATACCGCAAGATGTTCCGATGATAATTTCATCTCTTGCAGTTGCTAGTTTTACCCAACATAATTCATCATCTTCTTCCAAACCGATAGCTATGATACCGTTTCTTCTGATATTTGAGAAGTTATCCAGCTCGATACGTTTAATATACCCTTTTCTTGTAAGCATAATCAAGTTCAAGTCATTAGAGAATGTACTTACAGGAACTACTGCTGTAATTCTTTCATCTTGATCTATTGGAAGAACATTTACGATAGGTAATCCTTTAGCTTGACGGCCTCCTTCAGGGAAATCGTATACATTCAAGCTGTATACAGTACCTTTTGAAGAGAAGAACAATACTTTATCATGCATCATTGCAGTAAAGAAATGTTGAATATCATCATCTTCTTTAGTTTTTATTCCTGATTTGCCCCTAGTTGCACGATTTTGTCTTTCAAAAGTATCTAAAGAAATACGTTTCAAATATCCTTGGTGAGTAATAAATACAGCCATTGGAGTATTTGGAGTCAAATCTTCGATAGTTACTTCACCTTGTTCAGGTAAAATTTGAGTTTTTCTATCATCACCGTATTTTTCTTTATCTTCTAAAAGTTCTCCTTTGATGATATCAAGAATTTTTTGACGACTTGCAAGAATTTCTTCATATTCAGCAATTTTCTTAACCAGTTCGTCATATTCAGCTTTAACTTTGTCTTGTTCCAATCCTGTCAATCTTCTTAATTGCATTTCAAGAATTGCATTTGACTGGTCAACGTCAAGCCCAAATCTGCTCATCAAACCTGTTCTAGCTTCATCGGTTGTTTTAGATTTTTTAATCAATTCAATTACTTCATCTATAGAACCTAGTGCAATGATTAAACCTGCCAAGATATGAGCTCTGATTTTTGCTTTTTTAAGGAAGAAGATAGTTCTTCTTGTAACAATTTCTACCCTGTGTTCTACGAATTCTGATAAAACTTCATACAAGTTTAACAATCTTGGTTGCTTACCGCATAGCGCAAGCATATTTACACCGAATGAAGTTGCAAGTTGAGTATATTTAAACAAGTTGTTTTTAACAACATCAGGTTTTGCATCACGTTTAAGCTCAATTACGATACGCATACCTTCTCTGTCAGATTCATCTCGAATATCTGAAATTCCTGTAATTCTTTGATCTTTTACAAGTTCTGCAATTTTTTCGATAAGCATAGCTTTGTTAACTTGGTATGGAATTTCAGTTACAACGATAGCTGTACGAGCTTGTCTTCCGCCGCCGCCTGCAATTTCTTCAATACTTGCAACGGCCTGCATTTTGATTGAGCCTCTTCCTGTTTCATATGCTTGTTTAATATCATTTAAACCTATAATAGTTGCTGCAGTCGGGAAGTCCGGACCTTTTACGTATTCCATTAATTCTGCAACCGTAATATTTGGATTGTCAATTAATGCGATTGTACCGTCAACTATTTCGCAAAGGTTATGAGGAGGGATATTTGTAGCCATACCTACAGCGATACCTGATACCCCGTTAAGTAATAGCATTGGAAGTCTTACAGGCAAAACTGAAGGTTCTTGTAATGAACCGTCGAAGTTTGGTTCAAATTCAACTGTTTCGCAATCGATGTCAGCCAACATTGATTGAGTGATTTTATGCATTCTAGCTTCTGTATAACGCATCGCAGCTGCACCGTCACCGTCAACTGAACCGAAGTTTCCGTGTCCGTCTACTGTAAGATATCTTGTAGAAAAATCTTGAGCCATACGAACTAATGCTTCATATACTGCTGTATCACCGTGAGGGTGGTATTTACCAAGCACTTCACCGACGATACGTGCACATTTCTTGAATGGTTTGTCAGGAGTCATCCCAAGTTCGTTCATTGCATATAAAATACGTCTGTGTACAGGCTTTAGACCGTCACGAACATCAGGTAATGCACGACCTACAATTACACTCATCGCATAGTCGATATATGAACGCTTCATTTCTTCTCTTATGTTTACCGGAATAATCTTCCCATCACTAAACATGTTTTGCTGATTACTCATTTTCTCTCCCCAGCTCATTTAATTTACTGTATTACTTGATAATATTGTATCACAAATACTTTTAATTTGGGAATTTTAAATTAATCTTTACAAAAACATGTTTAATTTTAAAATTTTATTCTTAATTAATCAATACTATACTTATGAGCTGTTTTATCAAGTATTTCCATATGTTTAGCACTATTTTCTTGTGCAAAATTTATCGCTTTTTTTCGAGCTTCCTCAGTGCTATTTAGTTCTGCTGCATAAAATCGTTTTGAAAATTTAAACATATCTAGCCCTTTTGTCTTAGAAGGTTTAAATATCAACGCGTTATATTCATAGTAGTCTCTTGTTGTAGGGAATGTTATATATTCAGCCATAGCAACGTCAGGCAGTACAAGTACTGAAGCTCCAGGAGTCTGTTCTTGAATTTTGTGAGCATATTCAGCAGCTGCTTCTGTTTCGTTTGTCAGATTAGGGTGATTCGATAATGTGATTTTAGAATGCCAATTTTCTGGAGTTTCTCCATTTGTAAAATATTCATATTCATTTGGTCTTTCTGTATAATCTTTGAGGGTATATGTGTCTTTATTAAATTTTATTTTCTGTTCTTGTGCATAGGCAGTTGTTGATGCAAGTGTGATAATTGCAAGTATAAGTCCCAAAATATTTTTTAAATTTTTCATGATTGCTCCTTTTTTGGTATCCTAATTTGAATTTTTGCAAAAATATATTCCCTTCGTTGGTAATTTTGAAATTTATGTGTATAATTGAATTAGTGATTAAGGAGAGATTATGCCGTTTGAATTTGAAAGATTAGGACTAGATGGTGTTATATTAGTAAAACCTAAAGTTTTTGGGGATAATCGTGGATTTTTTATGGAAAGCTATAAAAAGTCTGATTTTTACGCAAATGGAATTGATGTTGAATTTAGCCAAGATAATCATTCAAAATCATCTGCTCATGTATTGAGGGGCTTGCATTATCAAGCAAAACCATATGGACAAGCAAAACTTGTAAGATGTTCTCGAGGTAGAATATATGATGTGGCTGTTGATATCAGACCAAATTCAAAAACGTTTGGTAAATATGTAAAAGTTGAATTATCAGAAGAAAATAAACATATGCTATTTATTCCTGAAGGATTTGCGCATGGGTTTGTTGTGCTATCAGATGAAGCAGAATTATTGTACAAAGCAAGTGGTGAATATGCCCCACAAGCTGATAGAGGTATTTTGTGGTGTGACAAGGATATAAATATCGATTGGGAAATAGATTTTGAGCCTGTTTTGTCTGATAAGGATAGAGTTCAACCATTATTAAAAGATATAAATAAAGGGGAGTTAATATAATATGAAAATACTTGTAACTGGTGGTGCTGGGTTTATTGGAAGTTGTTTTGTAAGACAAATGTTGCAAAGACATCCTGATTACAAAATTATCAACTTAGATGCGTTAACTTATGCAGGAAATATAGAAAATCTTGATGATGTTAAAGATAATCCAAATTACACATTTGTGCATGGTGATATTTGTGATAAAAAACTTGTACCTCAGTTAGTAGAACAAGTTGATGCGGTTGTAAATTTTGCAGCAGAGTCACATGTTGATCGTTCTATTACAGGTCCAGAAATTTTTATTGAAACGAATGTAAAGGGAACTCTAAATCTATTACAAGCTGCAAGAGAATTTAAAACAGAAAGATTTTTGCAGGTATCAACAGATGAGGTGTATGGAACACTTGGTAAAACTGGGTATTTTCATGAAACTACTCCTTTAGCTCCGAACAGTCCATATTCAGCATCAAAAGCATCTGCTGATATGCTTGTAAGAGCTTACCATGAAACATACAATATGCCAGTATTGAATACTCGTTGTTCTAACAATTACGGACCTTATCAATATCCTGAAAAACTTATTCCATTTTTTATCTCACAACTTTTAAAAGGTGAAAAAGTCCCTGTATATGGAGATGGAATGAATGTTCGTGACTGGTTATATGTATATGACCACTGTGCAGCTATAGATACAGTACTTCACAAGGGTAAAGTTGGAGAAGTATACAACATTGGTGGTCATAATGAGAAGACAAATCTTGAAATTACTCACATAATCCTTGAAGCTATGGGAAAAGATGAGTCTTCAATCAAATATGTAGAAGATCGTTTAGGTCATGACAAACGCTATGCTATATGCAATGATAAAATTCAAAGTGAATTGGGTTGGGAACCTTCTTTAACTTTTGAAGAGGGTATTAAATTAACTATTGATTGGTATTTGAATAACCAGGAATGGATCAAGCATATAGAGGCTAAGAATGTCACTTGTAGGTAGTTTTTTAAATAAATTTTGGCATGAAACTTATTTAGGTGGGGAATATTATCTTGCTTTTTATAAATTTTGTGGGATATCTCTTTCACGTCACATGTTACCAAAATTGCAGCCTATAATTCCAGAAAAATATGATAATCCAAAAGTTTATCTTTCAATAGTTGCTATACTAAAAAATGAGGCTCCATATATAAAAGAATGGATCGAGTATCACAAAATAGTAGGTGTTGAAAGATTTTACTTGTATGATAATGATTCTACAGATAATATGAGGGAAGTATTACAACCTTACATTGATTCTGGTATTGTTTGTTATCATAAAGTTAGTGGCAGTGCTATCCAAAATAAAGTATATTGTGACGCAATATACAAATATAAAGACCAAACAAGGTGGATGGCTGTGATAGATTTGGATGAATTTATTGTTCCTATTGAAAATGACAATTTACAAAATTTATTAAGTGATTATGAACAATACCCAGGGTTGTGCGTTAATTGGTGTATGTTTGATTCAAACGGTTTTGATAATCCTCCAAAAGAAAATGGTGGATTAGTTACAGCAAACTATTTAAGAACGTATTCTGATACTAACTACATAGTTAACAGGCATGTAAAAACAATTTTTGACCCAACAAGAGTTGTGAGTATGAATAATCCTCATTTTTGTTATTATAAAGACAGGATCTACCCTGTAAATGAAAATTATGAAAAAGTGAAAGGACCTATTTCAAATAAACATGTTTCATCTAAAATAGTTATTAATCATTACTTCTGTAAGTCAAAATCTGAATATATTAATAAAATTATGAGAGGTAGGGCAACGAAACAAGCAAAAAGAGTGTATAACGATAATGATTTGAATTTCTCTGATTGGAAGTATGATTATAGAATACAGAAATATGTAAAAAAGTTAAAAGAAAGTTTGTTTATACAAGATTAAAAAGTAAAGAGGTATTGTTTTGAAAGTTTTAGTAACCGGTGCGAAAGGAATGTTAGGACAAGATTTGTGTCCGATTTTAGAAGATAGTGGCTGTTATGTAATAGAAACAGATAAAGATAATCTAGATATTACAGATAATTCGGCTGTTGAAGAATTTATAACAGAAACTCATCCTGATTTAGTTATACATTGTGCTGCATATACTAACGTAAATAAAGCAGAGGAGGATCTGGCTGGCGCAGAAGCAATAAATGTTACTGGTACTGAAAATATTGCAGAAATATGTGGAAAACTTGGCATAACATTAGTTTATATTTCAACAGATTATGTCTTTGATGGCGAAAAAACAGAACCCTATACTCCAGAAGACAGAGTAAATCCTTTAAATAATTATGGTATGACAAAGTATGAAGGAGAAGAAGCTGTAAGAAGTCTATGCAAAAAATATTATATAGCAAGGACAAGCTGGCTTTATGGTCATTACGGTAAGAATTTTGTAGAAACTATGATTTCACTAGCTACAAAACCTGATTTAAAAGTTGTTGATGATCAAGTAGGATGTCCGACTTGGACAGTAGAGTTGGCAAACGGAATATTAAAACTGCTTTCAAAACCATATGGCACATATCATGTTTGTGGCTCAGGCATGACAAGTTGGTATGGATTTGCAAAAGAAATTTTTAATCAAATGAAACTAGAAACAAATTTACAACCTTGTACATCTGATGAATTTCCAAGTCCTGTAAAAAGACCTAAATATAGTGTTATGGACAACCAAGGAATATGCAGGGATTGGAGAATTGCATTGAAAGATTACTTGGCTTTAAGAAATTTTGATGAAGGAGATGCAGAATGAAAGGTATAGTACTAGCAGGAGGTTCAGGTACAAGATTATATCCGTCAACAATTGCGGTATCAAAGCAATTGTTGCCTATTTATGACAAACCAATGATTTATCATCCGATATCTGTTTTGATGTTGGCAGGAATAAAAGAAATTCTCATTATATCAACTCCGCAGGATTTACCTAATTTCAAAAGATTGTTAGGTGATGGAGAACAGTTTGGAGTTGCTTTTTCTTATGTAGAACAACCTAGCCCTGATGGTCTTGCGCAAGCTTTTATTCTTGGAAAAGAATTCATTGGAGATGATGATGTCGCGCTTGTATTAGGTGATAACATATTCTATGGTCCAGGATTTTCAGGTACTTTAAAAAGAGTTGTTAAAAATATTAAAAATAATGGTGGAGCTACAGTATTTGGCTATCAGGTGAAAGATCCTCAAAGATTTGGTGTTGTAGAATTTGATGATTCGGGAAAAGTTTTATCACTAGAAGAGAAACCAAAAGTTCCTAAATCTAATTATGCTGTAACCGGATTATATTTTTATGATAATGATGTTGTAAAATTTGCCCAAGATTTGAAGCCATCAGCAAGGGGAGAACTTGAAATAACTGATTTGAATAATATTTATCTTTCAAAGAATAATTTAAACGTTGAAATCCTTGGACGAGGCTTTGCTTGGCTTGATACAGGAACTCATCATTCTCTATTACAAGCAAGTCAATATGTACAGACAATTGAGGAAAATCAAGGGATAAAAATTGCTTGTCTTGAAGAAGTCGCATATCGTATGGGGTTCGTTTCAAAAGAATTTCTTTTGTCAAAAGTCGATAATTTTAAAAATAACGAATATTATAACTATATTAAGTCAATGCTTAATTCCTGATTGTTCCTAAAGATAATTTAAGAATTTGTTTGATTTATTATTTTTAATTATAATTACTGTGTATGTATTTTGAATTATGAGGTGAACATGAATTTAGATAATATAAAAAAAGTTGATCCGGATGTAGCAAAACAAATTGAGTTGGAATTTGAAAGACAGCAAAATACAATAGAGTTGATTGCGAGTGAAAATATTACATCAAAAGCAGTTATGGAAGCTTGTGGAAGTGTGTTGACTAATAAATACGCAGAAGGAAAGCCAAGTAAAAGGTTTTATAACGGATGTGAACATGTAGATGTAATCGAAGCACTTGCTCAAGAAAGAGCTTGTAAATTGTTTGGAATGGATCATGCTAATGTTCAACCTCATAGTGGTGCTCAAGCAAATATGGCTGTGTTTATGGCTGTATTAAAACCTGGTGATAAAGTTTTGGGTATGGACTTATCAAATGGTGGTCACCTATCTCATGGTTCTCCTGTTAATTTTTCAGGCTTGTTCTATGATGTAAAGAGCTATGGAGTCGATGCAGAAGGTAATATTGATTATGAAAATGTTCGAGAAATGGCTCATCAGCATAAACCTAAGCTAATCATTTGCGGTGCAAGTAATTATTCAAAAATTATAGACTTCAAAAAATTCAGAGAAATCGCAGATGAAGTAGGTGCTTATTTGTTAGCTGATATTGCACATATTGCAGGACTTGTAGCAGCCGGACTTCATCCATCTCCTGCAGGTTATGCACAATTTGTTACAACTACAACTCACAAGTCTTTGCGTGGACCAAGGGGTGGAATCACTATGTGTGATGAAGAGTTTGCTCAAATAATTGATAAGGCAGTTTTTCCTGGTATGCAAGGTGGTCCGTTGGAACATATTATTGCTGGCAAAACTGTTGCTCTTTTAGAAGCTTCTAAGCCTGAGTTTAAAGAATATGCCGCACAAATTATCAAAAATGCTAAAGCTTTGGCTCAAGGATTGATGGACGAAGGTATGGATATTGTAGGAGGCATGACCGAAAACCACTTGATGACTCTTGATTTGAGAAAAACAGGAAAAACAGGTAAAGATATGGCAAATGTCTTGGAGTTGGTTGGTATTACTGCTAATAAAAATACAGTACCAAATGATCCTCAAAGCCCTTTTGTAACAAGTGGTATAAGACTTGGAACTCCGGCAGTGACAACAAGAGGTTTTAAAGAAGAAGATATGAAAGAAGTTGCAAAAATTATTGCATCTGCAATATTTTCGTCAGATAATGAATTAGGATTAAAGAATTTAAGAGAACGTTCTCTTAAACTATGTAAAAAATATCCGATATATCAATAGGGAATTAAAGAAATATGTTAATAAAATTATCTCACGCACATGTTATGGGGACAGTAATAGCTTACTTAATAGGAGTATGTCTTGTACCTTTGGTAATAAGTTTTTCTAAAAAAGAAGGCTTAGTGGACGTCCCAAATGAACGTAAAATTCATACAAAACCAATATCAAGAATTGGTGGGGTTGCTATATGGGCAAGTTTAATGTTGACATTTTTATGTTTGGTGTGCTTGAGTTACTATCCATATGGAAGTCTTTTGTCAGGGATTTTATTGGGTGGATCTTTAATGTTCTTGTTAGGACTTGTGGATGATATTTATAATTTGGATGCTAAGTTTAAATTATTCATTCAAATATCAATTGCAACATTGGTATATCTTTTAGGCGTTCAAATTAATAATGTACCTTTCATAGGTGATATTGGAATTTTTTCATATCCGATAACCTTATTATGGATTGTTGGGATTTCAAATGCTTTGAATTTCATAGATGGTGTCGATGGCCTAGCGGGTTCTGTCGTAACAATTAACGCAATTACTCTTGCGATTATTGCAGTTGCTATGACTCCTCCAAACCCTATGAGTGCGTTGATTGGCTTTATTTTGGCAGGATCAATGCTTGCGTTTTTAACTTATAACTTTAACCCTGCAAAGATATTTATGGGTGATTCTGGTGCATTATTTTCAGGTTTTTTGCTTGCAACGATATCAATTACAGGTGTTATGAAGGCTGCAACTTTAGCAATTTTATTACCGTTTTTGGTACTGGCTGTACCTATTATGGATATTACATTTTCTTCTTTAAGAAGAATTGCAAAAGGAAAATCTCCTTTTGTTGCTGATGCAGAGCATATTCACCATAAACTTTTGCATGCAGGTTTTTCACAAAAGAAAACTGTTATGATTTTAACTTCAGTTGCAATTATTGCAGGAGCTTTAGCTTCTTTATTTATGGGCTCTGATACAATAAAACATTACTTCATTTATATATTAGCTATTGTAATCGTAATGCTGTTACTAAACTTTATAAAAGCATTGACAAAAAAGTAAATCTGTGATAAACTGCCAAAGGATTTAATTACTCAGTTCCATAGTAACGCTTGCAGTGCAAGTTTGGAATATTTAAGTGTAAATCTACCATATATTAACTATTCTTAGATCAGATTGTTACTAATCTGATAAGGATGCGAGAGTATGTGTTTTACGTGTAGTGTTAGTTAAATAAAGGTTTATTAGCTATGACAGTAAGAGCAGTAGATGTATATTATCGTGATAAATCCGCATTCCCGAATGTTTTGTTAGGAACAGTTTTGGGTATTGAAGCAGGTCGTGTAATTAGAAGTACTTTACCTGTTACTCCAAAAGAAAATGATTTCAGTATGAAAGCTATTAGAATGTCTTGTAATAAGACAGCTAATAAAGATATGGTAGATCTTATTAAAACATCAGCCAAAGAAAATAATAAAAAGTTAACTCTTGCTCAGGATGCGTTTGTGAAAATGATTGAAAATAAAAAAGGCAATGAAGGTTTTTTGGCTAATAGTATAGCTAAGAAAGTAAAAGAGCTTGAAGCAAAAGTTCCTGGTGCAGGTCAAGAATATCAAGAGATTATTGCAAAAGTTAATACTAGCGCAAGAAAAAGGGCTGAGACCATTATAAAAGGTTGTAAAAGAATGGTTAAATCAGAAAGATCTGTAGCAGGATTTGTAATTCCTGGAGCGATAGCAGGATTCCTTGCTGGGGTTTTGGTAAATGCATTCAGAGATTCCAAGCAAGCGTAAAAGTTTTATATAAATTTCACCAAATAAATTAAGGCCGCGTATAATGTTATTCGGCCGTTTTCATTTTTTTAACCTCCAAAGTTTTAACTTTGGAGGTTTAGTATTATACTTATATAAGTTCTCCTTGAAGATACCAGGTTTTTGCTCCTGATATTTTTACGTTGACAAATTCTCCGGTAAGGTCTTTATCACAAGGTACATGGACTGTTTTATTATTTCTTGTTTTACCTGTGATTATATTTTTACCTTTGTGGTTGTAGAAACTTTCTACGAGAATTTCCATTTCCCTTCCGACGTATTTCTTATTTGATTTCAAGCAATTTTCTTTGACTTTGTCATTAAGTCTTTGAAATCTTTTGTCTTTAATATCTTCAGGGATATATTTATCTACCCATTTTGCGGCAACAGTTTTTTCTCTTGGAGAGTATGCTGCAACATTTGAGTAATCCAATTCAAATTCATCGATAGCAGTAAGAGTTTCTTCAAATTGTTCTTCTGTTTCTCCAGGGAATCCGGCAATAAAGTCACTTGTTATTGTGACATCTGGAACCATTTTTCTGATTTTTTGAACAATTTTAGCATAAGTTTCTCTGTCATAGCGTCTGTTCATTGCTTTTAAGACTTCGCTGCTTCCTGATTGCATAGGTATATGGTAGTATTCACATACTTTATCAAGTTCTATTGCTGTTTCGATAAGTTCATCAGTTATATCTGTAGGATATGATGTTACAAAGCGAATTCTAAATTTGCCTTCTAGAGCGTTTAAATCTCTTAAAAGTTGTGCTAGCCTGTAGTTTCTGTCTTTAAAATCTTTGCCGTAGCTGTCTACATTTTGCCCAAGTAGTGTAATTTCTTTAAAGCCGGCATTGAGAGCATCTTGAGCTTCTTTTATGATAATTTCAGGCATTCTTGAACGTTCACGACCTCTGGTATATGGTACTATACAGTATGTGCAAAAATTGTTGCATCCTTCTGTAATAGGAATCCAAGCATTTACGCCTTTTACTCGTTCAATGTTGTATTCTTTTGCAAGATTATCTTCTGTTGCATTTGTTTCAGTACATTCGCAAACTCTTTCGCCTGCATTGATTTTTTTGATTATTTCAGGAAGTGAATATATTTTGTGAGTTCCAAGTACAAAGTCTACGTATGGAGCTCTTTTGAAAATTTCTTCTGCTTTTTGCTGAGCAACGCAACCACAAAAGCCAATTTTTATATCTTTACCTTCTTTTTTCCACTTGCCCCAAGTCCCAATTGCACTAAAGGCTTTATCTTCTGAAAGTTGTCTGATAGAACAAGTATTAATCATAAGTAAATCAGCTTCTTCAGGATTTTTGACTTCTACATAGTCAAAGTGAGAAAGCATTCCAAGCATTCTTTCTGTATCTGATTTATTCATTTGACAACCCATTGTATCGATATATACGTGTTTCATTTTTTATTCCTTTTTATAAAATAGCTTGCAAGATAATTTTATCACAAAAATGTTACAGAGCTTTTAATTACTTGACTTTTGGGGGTTAAAATACTATTCTTTAATTAAGACTTTCTGTATTTTAGTGATGGTATGAGGTGTTTTTATGGGATTAAGGCAAAGGAATATTTTATCTCTTTTGGAGAATAAAACTAATGATTATGCAGATAGAGTTGCATTAGGAATGAAAACTCCAATGGGTTGGAAGGAATTTACCTATAGCGGAATTGGTTTGATGTCAAGGAAGCTAGCTCATTATTTGATTAATAGTGTTCAAGTGAAAAAAGGAGAAAGGCTTGCTATTTTATCTGAGTCGAAACCTGAATATGGTGCTTGTGTATTTGCCTCAATTCTTTCAGGGATGATTACTGTTCCCTTGGATATCAAACTTACAGAATATGAATTGACATCTATTTTGCTTGATTGTGAACCAACTGTAATGCTTGTGTCTCAAAACTTTGTACAACGAGCTATAGAGTTACAGAAGAAGATATCTTCTATCAGGACAATTTTGGTAATTGATGAGCCATCATATAATTCAGAATTACAGAGTATTTATTCTTTGCCAAATAATTATGATTGTAAATGGCGTTATAGAAGTTCAAAATCTACTGCATTGATAATTTATACGTCTGGTACGACAGGTGCTCCAAAGGGTGTTGAAATTTCGTTTGTAAATATGTTTACCCAGCTTGAAGATTTGCAATATGCTTTAGAAAAAATATTACCTTACCAAAACGTTACCATTTTATCAATTTTACCGATGAATCATTTGTTTGAATTGACTGTTGGGTTTTCAACATTTTTGAATTTTGGTTTTTCAGTATACTACACTCAAAGTCTTAAACCTAAAGATATTCTTAGTATTATGAGAGAAAAGCAAGTTGAATTTATGATAGTTGTACCTGCCTTTTTGAAGTTGCTCAAGACAGGGATTGAAAATGAAATTAAAAATTCTCCAAAAATAACGCAAGTTTTATTCAAATCAATGTTTCATATTGCAAAATTTGTTCCATTTTACAGTATAAAAAAATTAATGTTCAAAAAGATTCATGACAAATTTGGTGGCTATTTTATAGGCTGTATATCTGGAGGTGCACCTTTAGATGTATCGGTTGGAGCATTTTTTGAAAGGATAGGAATAAAAGTATATCAGGGTTATGGATTATCAGAGGCAAGTCCTGTTGTATCAGTGAATACCGATAGGCGTAGTGATATTGCCTCAGTAGGAAGACCATTGAAAAGTTTAGAGGCTAAAATTGATGAGAATACAGGAGAACTTTTGTTAAAGGGGCCTTCTGTTATGAAAGGTTACCATAATCAACCTGGTTTGACTTCAGAAGTAATTGATTCAAATGGTTGGCTTCATACCGGTGATATTGCAAAAATTGAACATGGACATATTTATATAACAGGAAGAATCAAAAATATGATAGTTCTATCAGGGGGTAAGAAAGTATTTCCTGAAGAGGTAGAATCTGTATTAGAAAAAAGTCCTTATTTCGCAGAAGTATGTATTATAGGTGTATCGAGAACATTTGGTTCCAAAGATGGGACAGAAGATATTGCAGCTGTCATAGTGCCTCAAGAGGATTTAATTAAAAAATATGATTGGGATACAGTTGAAAAATTAGTTCGTGATGAAGTAAAAAAATTGTCGCAGCAGTTGACACCATACAAACGTCCTATTAATATAGTTGTAACAAGAGAACCACTTCCAAAAACTACTACAAGAAAAATTAAAAGAAAAGAAGTGAGGGAACTTGTAAAGGCATGATATCTTAGAGGTGATAATGAAATTTGGTAAAATTATTTTTTTAATAGGATTATCTTTTTTAGTACTGCTTCCTGTTATGGCAGATGGAGAAGATGTTGTAAATCAAGAAGAAACTCAAGAAGTTCAACTCCCGCTTGTTACAACTCCAAAATGGGAGGAATTTTGTGAAATAGGCTATGAAAATGTCAAAAGAACTGATAAAAGTGATGTATTTGACCTTTTTAGCTTTGTAAAAGCAGAACGAGTTAAGAAAAATTATTGGGCTGCAAGACGAGAAAGTTTTGAAAAATATCTTGGTACTTGTAATGCACTACAAACTGAACAAGGAAAAGCTGAATGCTATGCAGAGCTAAGACGCATAGAAAAATCTAAAAATGATGAATACTCTCATCAGCGCAAAGATTTGTTGTACCAACGTAATATCATAATTGACAAGTAAGATTGTATTATTTAAATTTTACTTTGTTCAGATTTATGGAGTTGTTTTAAAATATTTTGATTACGAATAAAAATAGACGGTAATATCAATTACCGTCTATTTTTATTATTCGATATGTTAATTATGAAAAATATCTTTTTAATAAACCATCGAATACTTTACCATGACGAGCTTCATCTTTAGCCATTTCATGAACAGTATCATGGATAGCATCGTAGCCTAATTCTTTAGCGCGTTTAGCGATAGCTAATTTACCGTCGCAAGCACCATGTTCAGCTTCAGCACGTAATGTTAGGTTTTCTTTTGTAGATGGAGTAACTACTTCACCTAACAATTCTGCAAATTTTGCAGCGTGTTCAGCTTCTTCATAAGCAATTCTTTTGTAAGCTTCAGCAACTTCAGGATATCCTTCTCTATCAGCTACTTTTGACATTGCTAGGTACATACCTACTTCTGTACATTCACCCATAAAGTGAGCTTTTAATCCTTCTGTAACTTCTTTATCTTCAACAACGCCATCTTTTACGTTGTGTTCACAAGCATAAACTTTTTCAGCACCGCCAACTTCTTTAAAAGTTGTAGCACCACATAAAGGGCATTTTTCAGGAGCTTTGTCAGCTTCTGTTGACCAACCGCATACTGTACATACAAATTTTGCCATTTTGTAACCACCTTTCTTAAATTACATTCAAATTATTTTTTTAATTTTCTACATGATTTATTCTACACTATAACTTTAATTTTGTAAAGTAGGAATTATTATCATTTTTCTTTAAAATTAATAAAATGTAACCTTTTTAACTTATTTATTTCATATTTTAGCCTTTATAATATGATAAATAAATTCCCAAAAGACGCAAAAAAAGACCTCTTCGGTTATTTTATCAGAGGTCAAGGTTGGTTATTTTGGTTATGTTATAGTATTATTATGAGTTAATAAATTTTCGGTTTTCTTACATAGGTCTTAATGCATGTCAATATTGATTTTTGCTGATAAAAAACTAAAAGTTTACAAAACTTTATGATATTATGTTTTTATGTTTGAGGGAATAAGAAAGTTTATATTGTCAAGAATTTTAGGTCGTAAGTATTACAGAACAGGTAAATGTAATGCTTGTGGTAAATGTTGTACTCAAATTTATGTAAAGCATTACAAGCATGTTGTGCAGGATGAAAAAGAGTTTGAAAAACTCCAATATCTTCATCGTTTTTATACGTATTTAAAGGTTATTGGCAAAGATGATATTGGTTTAATTTTCGAGTGTCAAAACTTGGATAAGGAAACGCATAAATGTAAAATCCATAAAACTCGTCCGGGGATATGCAGACGTTATCCACAGGAAGAGTTATTTTCAATGGGTGGAGCATTATCTGATGATTGTGGTTATAAAATGGAGCCTATTATTCCCTTTAGTGAAGTATTTGCAAAACTTTCAAAGAAGAAACTTAAATAAAATATATATTTATTGTATAAAACTTCCGATTAAGTTTTTTTATTACACTTTAAGAGAATGTAACTTAGCAAATAGTAGTTTATGATTTAATAGTAAACTAATTTGAAAGGTTGGTAAGTTATGAGAAATATTATTTTGGCACTAGCTATATTATTGTTGTCTATGCCTGTATATGCTGCTTGTAGTATAACAGGTGGGGCATGCAATGTGTCAGTTAGATCTAATTGGGAATCTCCACCTCTAAGTGAAAGATTAGCTCCGAATAACCTTCAGGAAATGCAAAGACCAAATGCATTTCAGCCTACATATAAAAAACCATATTATGATGAATTGATAAATACCCAATCAGAGACAAATGTCCCTCAAAGTCAGTATAATTCAAATTGTCAATTTGGAGTATGTCTACCAGGCCAATCTACTGGTGCAGGTGCAGCGGTAGAGGAATAATTAGAGGATAAAAAACGGGGTTAATTCCCGTTTTTTTATTTTTCTGTTTGAATTATTAATTTTTTGTTTATTTTTTTAAGAATTAGAAAAATCAATGTTATAACATAATTACAGTAGAAAAGTAAGTAATTATTAGTAAAGGAGATAATTAATTATGGCAAAAACAATTGGTATTGACTTGGGTACAACAAACTCCGTTGTAGCAGTCATGGAAGGTGGTAAGCCGACGGTTATTGCCAACGCAGAAGGATCTCGTACAACTCCTTCAATTGTTGGTTTTTCTAAAACTGGTGAAAAATTAGTAGGTCAATTAGCAAAACGTCAAGCTATTTTGAACCCTGATAAAACAATCGCTTCAATCAAAAGACACATGGGCGATGACTATAAAGTAAATATTGATGGAAAAGATTATACACCTCAAGAAATATCAGCTATGATTTTGAGAAAATTAGCTGATGATGCAAGTGCATATCTTGGAGAAAAAGTTACATCTGCAGTAATTACAGTTCCAGCTTACTTTAACGATGCTCAAAGACAAGCAACAAAAGATGCTGGTAAAATTGCAGGTTTAGACGTTTTACGTATCGTAAACGAACCTACAGCAGCAGCTTTGGCTTACGGTTTGGAAAAAGAAAAAGCTGAAAAAGTATTAGTATTCGACTTAGGTGGTGGTACATTTGATGTATCTATCCTAGAAATTGGTGATGGTGTTCACGAAGTACTTTCAACATCAGGTGATACTCACTTAGGTGGTGACGACTTCGACCAAAAAATCATGGATTGGATTTGTGAAGAATTCAAAAAACAAGAAGGTATCGACCTTAAAGGTGACAAACAAGCTATGCAACGTGTTAAAGAAGCTGCAGAAAAAGCGAAATGCGAATTGTCATCTGTTATGGAAACAAACATTAACTTACCATTCATTACAGCTGATGCAAACGGTCCTAAACACTTAGACTTGAATTTAACAAGAGCTAAATTCGAAGACTTAAGCCGTGACTTATTAAACAGATGTAAAACTCCGGTAGAAAATGCATTGAAAGATGCCGGTATTTCAAAATCTGATATCAATGAAGTTGTACTAGTAGGTGGTTCAACTCGTATTCCTGCAGTTCAACAGTTGGTAAAAGAATATACAGGAAAAGAACCTAACCAATCAGTTAACCCTGATGAAGTAGTTGCTGTTGGTGCTGCTATTCAAGCCGGTGTTCTTGCTGGTGAAGTTAAAGATATCGTACTTCTTGATGTTACTCCGTTGACTTTGGGTATTGAAACATTAGGCGGTGTTATGACTCCGCTTGTTCCAAGAAACACTACAATTCCTGTTTCAAAATCACAAGTATTCTCAACAGCAGAAAATAACCAAACAGCTGTAGATATTCATGTTCTTCAAGGTGAAAGACCAATGGCTAAAGATAACAAATCTTTAGGTATGTTCAGACTTGATGGTATCCCACCAGCAATGAGAGGATTGCCTCAAATCGAAGTTACATTTGATATTGATGCTAACGGTATTGTAAACGTTTCAGCAAAAGATAAAGCTACAAATAAAGAACAAAAAATCACAATTACAAATTCTTCTAACTTGTCAGAAGCTGATATCGACAAGATGGTAAAAGAAGCTGAAGCTAACGCAGCTGAAGATAAGAAGAAAAAAGAAGAAGCTGAAATTAAAAATAATGCAACAAGCTTAATCGGTTCTGCTGACAGAATTGTAAAAGATTTCGAAGGTAAAATTGATTCAGCTGACCAATCAAAACTAGATGAACAAAAAGCAGCACTTCAAAAAGCTTTAGATGAAAACAAACCTGTTGACGAATTGAAAAAGTTATCAGAAGAATTGCAACAAACTATGTTTAGTATTTCACAAAAAGCTTACGAAGCAGTTCAAAAAGAAGAACAATCAACTGCATCAAGTGAAAACGCTTCATCAGAAGATAAAAAAGATAACAACGATGATGACGTAATTGATGCTGAATTTACAAAAGAATAATATTTCATACACAATTTGCTCAAAAAGGCGAAGTTGAATTTCAACTTCGCCTTTTTTTATATAACTTTAAACTTTATTTAAAGTAGTAATCCATATTGTCATATCTCTGTATCCATGTACCGCAAGTGTCTCCGTTGCCGCTACCATGATTATCTTTATCGCAGCTGGCTTTAATGATACTGTCTTCTCTATCATAACCTATGGGATACACCCCTTGTCTTGTAAATTGTAAGTTGAAAAAGTCTTTGCCATAATAGTTTTTATAATTTGTAGATTTGGTATCTGATATTACTATGTAAATTGAAGCACATAAATTTTTGAATGGTGTGATACTCCCATCTGGATTTGTATAGTTATAAATGCAATTAGGATGAGGTAATCCACTCATTATAATTGAAGAACCGTCATACAATCGTACTTTTGGCATTGAGGTATTATCATATAAATTTTGCCACATTAATTCGCCTGAAAGTGATACAAAGTTTCCTTTTGATGTGCATCCTTTTTTATTGTAGCATTTTTCAAGGATATTCAAATATGGTGTAATTCGATTTAAAAATTCAGCTCTATCTTCTATCCCCCAATTCGCAGGATCACCATGTTCAACTATTGCAAGATTATATGCATTTGAAATTGTTGAATACATTTTTTTATATTTTGAAATAATTGCTCTTTCCTTATATTTACCAATGAGGCTAGGTATTGTCAGTGCTGCGACAACACTAATTATTCCAAGCGTGATTAGTACTTCTGCTAGCGTGAAAGAAGGTTTTCTCATTAAAACTCCTGTACATTATGGATATTATACATTCTCAAATATAATATTAGTTTTTTTCAACCTTGTCAAGATATGTGTTTTAGGAATAAAAGTATAAATATACTGATGAGCTATGTATTACAATAGAAGGTGATACTATAAAGCTTAAAAAATATAAAGAAGAAGATAACAAATAGCAGGCTATAATAATAGTCTGTTATTTAAATGTAACGAAATGTAAAGATTAATTTAAAATGGTCTGAAACTCCATTATACTGCCTGTTAGGTTAGGTTAGGTTAGGTTAGGTTAGGTTAGGTTAGGTTAGGTTAGGTTAGGTTAGGTTAGGTTAGGTTAGGTTAGGGCATTGAGTACGCAATTTTTTTTAGTTTTTTGTTTTTATAAAAATATAAGACTAAGGGAAAGGATGGTTATTATATGGGTATTACAGTCGGGGATGTTTTTACGCAGTTTCCAAATTTTAAGCCGGAAGATATGGCAAAACTTGCAGGTACTGAAAATTATAATGGCAGAACTCCTATATCTTTAACAAGGATTGCTCATTATAATGGGTCAAACGCAAAAGAATTATCTGTATTTGTTGCAGGTAGAGAAAAGGAGAATTATACAAAACTACTTTCTGAAAATCAAAGGACTCAAGTAAATGAGCAGGCTGGTATAAAACCTGAAAGTTCTGATTCTGAAAGTAGGAATAAAAGTTCTGCAATTCCTTCTCATATTCCGATGAATGTAAGTATTTTTGATATCAACAAAAAAGAAACTGCATAAAAGGAGATTTAATGGATAGATTGCAACAAGGAAATAATTATCTAAGTAATAATTATTTATATGCTCAAGAGTATTTGGCTTCTGAAATTAAGCAACCACAAAATTTAGTAGATCTGAAAAGAAATGCAAATTTGAAATTTTGTCAGCTTGAACTTGCAAGAGCTAAAGGAGACTTAGAAATGGCATCAATTCTTGCTTATGAGTATGAAAGGATTTTGCAAGATATAAATAATTATTATAATTAAGGGCTGTAAAAAGCCTTTTTTTATTGTTTCTTTAAGAATATCTTTATTATATAATTTATATGGAAAGAGAGGCGAATATACATGAAACTCCAACAAATAAGGAATGGTCTAAATTCCGGACTTGAAGCATTTGCTTATGCCAATAAAGGAAGAAAGTTAGTAAAACAAGTAGATACAGGGGTTAGACATTACGATAAAATGACTCCGAAGACAAAAGATGTCTATATCAAAATGGTTCAAAATTCCGGTCATCACTCTATTAATCCGGTAAAAAGAATAGTTGCTTTCGTCAAAGCTTGGAATATGTATCGTAAAAATTTGAGTGAATTGTTCAATAAGTTTTAATTTAGTTAAGATAAATTTAATAATATTGCGGATATATTAAAAATAAACTAAAATAAATATGTTGAATATTTTGTATAAGGAGGTAATGAAAATGTTGAAATTATGTAGACAACTCGGGGGGGGGGCGACTATCTAAGCTTATTTTGCAGTATTTTGCCTTCTTGTAAAAACATAAAAAAATGTTATACTAGTGATATGAAAAATCACAATAACTTAAGAAAATTTGGATTTACTTTAGCTGAAGTTTTGATAACATTGGGAATAATTGGTATTGTTGCAGCTCTTACAATTCCTTTTTTAGTTGGTCATTTTCAAGATATTGTAATAAAAGCCAAGGTGAAAAAGTCTTATAGCATAGTTTCTGAAGCATTACAAAGAGCAATAAATGATTATGGAAGTGTAGATACATGGACTTCGGGCTTTAATTCAGGAGATGAAAAAACTTTAACCCACATAACTTTTAATAAGTATATTTCAAAGTATTTAGAACCTGTAAAAACTTGTAATTGGATTAAGCGAGAGCAATGTATTTCTAAACAATACTCAAAGCGATTGTTTGAATCAACTGGTGGTATTCCTGATGCAACTATACCTCCAGCTGAAACAAATATATATGTTTTGAAAGATGGTATTACTTTAGTAATTATTCCACATGCGGGTGATTATACTCAATACTGGTGTACAGGGCAAGTGAAAGATGCTATGAGTGGTTGGGATGCTTATATGCGTGTATGTGGGTCATTTTATGTTGATATAAATGGTCCTAAAGGTCCAAATAAAGATGGAGATGATTTGTTTAGATTTAAGATTTTTAAAGATGGTGTAAGACCATATGGATCTCCTTTGGATACAGTTCAATTGGAAAGTTTTGAAAAAGGATGTATTGGAAATGAGCCAAGGGCTGCGTTGGGAACTTGTACGGCTTGGATTATGCTTTATGATAATGCGGATTATCGGCATTGCCCGAATAAAATAGGTCATAATAAGCAACATAATTGCAAATAAAAAGCGGTTAGTAAAACCGCTTTTTTTATATTGAAAATTATTTTAATAAAGTCTAGATGTTAGCCAATTTCAAGTAGTAATCATTAGCTCTTTCAAACTTGTGAGCAGCATTGAACAATCTGCTTTCTTGCAATTGAGGAGCAAGGATTTGTAAACCGATTGGCATACCATCTTTGTCAAATCCTGCAGGAACGCTCATTCCTGGAATACCTGCCAAGTTTGCAGAAATTGTTGCAATATCAGTCAAGTACATTGCTAATGGATCTGATGCTTTAGCTCCTAGTTCGAATGCTGTATTAGGACAAGTTGGTGATATTAAAATATCAGCTTTCTTGAATGCTTCTACAAAATCTTGAGTTACCAAAGCTCTCATTTGTTGAGCTTTTTTGTAATATGCATCATAATATCCTGATGATAATGCATAAGTTCCAAGCATTATACGACGTTTAACTTCAGGTCCGAAACCTTCTGCGCGAGATTTTGTATACATTTCCATCAAGTTTTGTGCATCAGGAGTTCTATATCCGTATCTTACGCCGTCAAAACGAGCTAAGTTTGAAGAACACTCTGCTGTAGCTAAGATGTAGTAGATACCTATTGAATGTTTTAGGTTTGGTAATGAAATTTCTACGATTTCTGCACCTAGCTTTTTGTAGTCTTCAATAGCTCTTTCCATAGCTTTTTGAACATCTTCTGACAGACCTTCAGTCATAAGTTCTTTGATTACACCGACTTTCATTCCTTTGATGTCATTATTTAAGCTTGCAGCATAATGTTCTACAGGAAGGTCAAGTGATGTTGAATCTTTAGGGTCATGACCAGAAATAACTTCTAACAAATTAGCAGCATCTTCAACTGTTCTAGCAAAAGGCCCTATTTGATCCAAAGAAGATGCAAATGCGATTAGACCGTATCTTGAAACACGTCCATATGTAGGTTTCATACCTACGATCCCGCAGAATGAAGCAGGTAATCTGATAGAACCACCTGTATCTGAACCTAGTGCTAAAGTAGCTTCACAAGCTGCAACTGATGCCGCAGAACCGCCTGATGAACCGCCAGGAACTTTTTTCAAATCCCAAGGGTTGTGAACTTTTTTAAATGCAGAGTTTTCATTAGATGATCCCATTGCAAATTCATCAAGGTTGGCTTTACCTACGATTGGAACAAGGTTACCTAATAATTTATCTGTAACAGTTGCGTTGAAAGGTGATACAAAGTTTTCCAAAATTTTTGAAGAAGCCGTTGTTTTTGAACCTTTCAAATTCATATTATCTTTCAATGCAAGAGGTACACCAGCTAGTAGTGGCAATTCTTCTCCTTTTGCAATTTTTTCATCAACTTTTTTAGCTGTATTTAATGCAATTTCTTTTGTTAAAGAATTGAATGCACCAAGTTTTTCATCTAATTCATCAATTCTTTCAAAAGCAGCATTTGTCAATTCAACAGCTGAAATTTCTTTATTTTTAAGAGCTTGACTTTGCTCTGTTGCTGATTTTTTTAAAAGCTCGTTCATATTATCTCCTTAAGCTAGTCTTTTGTATTAATTTTAAAATAAAAAACCTCCATAAGCAAGTTAAAAGATATATGGGAGTTTTATTATTTATTTACAGTTTTGCTCAGTTGTGCGTGAATTTTATTTGCTTTATATAAGTATGCTGTCAGTTTTTCGTAATTTTGAGCGGTTTCTCCATAAGGTACTTTCATTTGGATAAGCTCATCAATGTTTTGATTTATGCTTGAAAGTGTTTCAAGAGATTCGCTTATGTCCTTAATTGACTGGAATTTTTTTGAGATTTTAGGTAATATTTTCCTTGTAAACAATTTTTGTAAGCGAATAATAAGTGGGGCTTTGGGTTTTGGCTTAATGTTTGTGCCAGAAATTGTATCTGTTAATTTTTCAGATAAATTACGTTTTGCATACTGATTTTTTAATTCTATAAGTTCGTTCTCAAGTTTTTTTGCTTGGATTTTTAGCTCCATAACATCAAGTAACTTGCCTAGAATTTCCATTCCTTTAATTTTGTTTTGAAGTTGTTGTAATTCTTCTTCTTTTTCTATGATTGAGTATTTTAATTTCATTGATTCATCATCAATTTCTTTAAAGGAGGAGTCATTAAGTATATTCAAATCGTAATCATTGAGTTTCATAGTTTTATTCTATTGTGTAAACCTTTTTGTAATAAATTATTGAACCGAACAGTGTCAAAACTATATTTGGCATCCAAGCCGCTAAGAATGGATGCAGTGTTCCTGCTTCGCCAAACGAAATTGACAGTGCTCGCACAAGATAATATGCAAAAATAATGAGAATACTGAATAAAAATCCTCTGTTATACCTCACCCTTGGTGGAGTTATCGCAAGTGGAACACCAACAAGTACAAAAGCCAAAGTCGTAAGAGGCAGAGCAAGTTTATCCCAAAGTTCTATATGTATTATATTTTTTTGCTCATCAGATATATGATTGTGCTTGATATAATGAATTAATTTTGTAAAATTCATTTCTTTCGCAACATTTTTATTCAATTCTTTTGACATATCAAGCCCAAACTTAATAACAGACTCGTCAAAAAGAGTTGTGTTTAATATCTTACCTTCATCACCAATTGTGTATACCGCACCTTTTTGGAAGTTCCATCCTTCAGGAGAAGTCTTTCCCTCTGTTGCTTGAAGAACTTGTATTGAACCTTCTTTGGCAGCATCTAACACGGTTATGTTGTGTAGAATTTTATCTTCGCAGTATCCTACATAGAATAATCTTTTCAGTCCGCCATCTTCTGAAGGTTCTTTGAATACAAAATTTTGTTTGCCTTCTGGAATATTTTTTTGTCCAAGTGCCCATAATGCTAAATCTTTTGATTGTTTTGTCATTACTGGTACAACACTTTCATTTATGATGAAGCTGAATACTGACATAACTAATGCAAATAAAAAAATTGGTTTGGCAATTCTATTTAAACCGATTCCACAAGCTCGCATTACGGTTATTTCAGACTTTAAACTCAAACCGTTAAGAGTCATTACAGTAGCTAGCAAAACTCCCATAGGTATTGTCATTACAATAACTTGTGGAAGGTTTAATACAATCATCATTAATGCAACATTAAATGGAATTCCAAAAAGAGAAATTTGTTTAATCAATGTGATAAAAGTATCAGATGCAAAGATGATTGATGTAAATACTGCTACACCCATTATAAACATTTCGATAACTTGTCTCAATATGTATTTATCAAGCAATGTTACCGAGGATTGTTTGCCTGTTTCTTTTTCTATAACTTCTACTGTCATACCTACAATAATAAATTAAACAATCTTATTAAGCAAATATTTTGAAGTTTTGTTGACATGTAAAAACTCCCGTAATTTTACGGGAGTTAAAAAATAAAGCAGTTCATAAGCCGTGTTCTGTTTCTAGATAATCATCTGTCTGGTATTACAATTACTTGTAATCTCTAGCGATTTTTCTGAAGTTGGCGGACACCTTTATAACCTTCAATTTAATCTTGCATCCGATTGGGGGTTACCTAGCTGATATTTTTCAATATCACTGGTGAAGCTCTTAACTCACCGTTGCACCATCGCCTGTGATATAAAATCCATCGGCAGTCTACATTTCTGTGGCCCTATCCACCGACTCACGTCGTCCGGAGTTTCTCCGGCAATCTGTCCTTGGATGCACGGACTTTCCTCACTTAAGTTATTAAGCGCGATTATCCGGCTGCTTTATTATTAAATTTATTTAGTTACTGATGCATTTATCGTTACATATTCTGCTGCAAAAGTATCTGCATCATTAACTTTCATTTTTCCGTTTGATTGGATATCGATTCTAAATCTATCAAAATCTTCAGGGTTTGCACAATCTGCTTGATAGCAGTTAGGACCTTCATCCTCTTCCACTCCGTTGACATCTATGCTTAGAGTTCTGACATTCTCAGAAGGTGCTGTGCCTGCAGCCCAGCCATTTTCTTGAATGTCACTAAAATCCCAAACAATACCATCTGTGGTCATAAATTTCTCGCTATTACTCTCTATTTCTTTAGATACATTAAGTTGTTCTGCAAAAAGTCTTTGAAATTTATTGTTGCCACTAAATTTTACTCCGTTGTATGTAACTTCTTCATCCCAATCAAATCCATATGCGCAGTATATGCCATTTGCCACATCTTCGTTTCCAGAAATACATACATCACGCATATCTGCATACAATGATGTATCATTAATCAAGTTGCTTACAATATTTTCTGTTGTGTAGTAAGCTTTTTTTATCATCATTTTATTTTTGTTAGGTCTAGTTCTCATAATTGCAGGGGTTACAACAGCTACAATTATTCCTATAACTGCAAGAGCAACCATTAGTTCTGTGAGGGTAAAGCCTTTAAATTTTATCATATAAAATATCCTTCCTCTGATTTATATCATTGGGCTATTCCTTGTGTATATACTTATATGATAACATGTATTTACCTATTTTTCAATACGGATAAAAATTTCAAATATCTATGTAAATATTTGTTAAACAAATAGCAAAATAATTTATTTAGATGAGTTAAAATATCATTCAATCGTCTATCATGAACACAGGAAAGTATAAGAGAAGTATAACAAGTACTTTCGTGCGGTTGAGTAAATAATAACACTGAGGTTAGTAAACATATGGTCGATAACAGATCAGCAGGTTTTTTCGGAATTGGCGGTTCTTTTAATTTTAAAAGTGGCGATATTTCGGGAACTGCAGCTAAAACTCAAGATGATAAAATGGGGCAAGGCGGCGAATATTTTGCACAGGGACGTCATCAGGAAGAAGATGATGAAAGTGATAGCGCAAAATATACAGATCGCAGTGCTGTATTAAGAGCTACTTTAAATTCTTTAGCTATGATGAATGTAGCTAATGTTATAAATGCTAAGAAAAAAGCGCTTGAACAACAAAATCAAAATAAGCGCGAACAAAATCAGCAACAACAAAAACACGATGATGCGCAAGATAGACGTGAAAAGGCTGAAGCTGATTTGGAAGAAGAGTTTTATAATCTGACACGAGAGATTAAAGAAGATAAATAAAATTACTTATTAAAATACTGTATTAAAAATATTTTTTGTATTATCTTCAGATTCTTGGTCTTTTTTTACAAACAATAATTCTCCTTTGTAAGAAGGATTTGAGCCGTGTTTGTCTTTGCTTGTTCCCAAGCTTATGATGCTATTGAATTTAGTAGCTGTTTCAGCTCTTTGTCCTTGTCCTTGATATTCATTTAATGCTACTGTGATTTTACCTTCAACATTTTTTTGAACGTTTTGTGCAGCTTGAGTATTTAAATATTTTATTGAATTTAAAACTTCTTGGTTTAATTGAACATTTAATCCTGAATTGTTTAATGCGATTTGACGTTGTGTTTGAGCATCAACTCTTCCGCTGTATAGGTCAATACCAATGTTTTGTGCATTGAATACAGTATTGAATGAGCCGTTAGAAGTGTTATATTGGCCGTTTTTAGCTGCCGCTCTTTTAAGAATTTCTTGAGAAACTTCTTTTAAAACGCTTCTATCGATTCCTGTATTAAATGTTTGATTGTAAACATTAAGTGCCATTAGTATATCCCTTTTTTCTAATTCCCTATGTTATTGATATCGGTTGGTTTAGAATAAATCTTTAATTGTTTTTGCTATAAATGTAATAATTCTTAATAATTACTAAAATATAGAGCAATTTTTATTTAAATATATACTTTATATATATAATTGTATAATATAGTGAGAATATTATGAGTATAGATCGAGCAATGAATATTTTAAGTAATGTCAATGCTGTTTTAGGAAGCGGCGTGACATACCAACAGCGACTGCAAAATGGTGAGGATGTTGGAGCAGCGACCACTGAGTTTGGGATGAATATTTTGTCAGGAGCTATGAGAAATGCTGTTGCTAGAGATATTTATCAGACTACAGGCAGTAACCTTGGTTATTTGGTAAATAACATGGCAGGATACGGTACTGCTGAGGCAAATTATAAAGGTACTGCCGGGTTGATGGCAACATCTTTGTTTACTTCTGCAATGTCTCCTTGGGGGTACGGTTGCGGTGGAATCTTTAGCGGACCATCAATTTTTGGGGGCTGCGGTTGCAGTCATAATCCGTTTTTGACAGGTCCTGTTATGCCAATGCCTTACTTTGGAGGTTTTAGTTATTTCGGTGGCGGCGGCTTCTATTGTTAGGATTTATGGTTAAATATTTTTTAGTTTTGCATAAACATCATCAAGTATATTCTTGGTGGTGTTTTTGTTTAGAAGTGTTTGCTGTACAGCAGTGTTTATAATTGTATTAATTTCTTTTTGATTTCGCTCTGATTTTGGTGCAGGATGTACGTGTTTTAGTTGTTGAGCGCTAATTACTCTAGCTTTAGCTATGAGATCATCTTTAGGATACTGTGTATAGAATTCATTTTGTAATGCTTTTTCATTTGTCGCGATAATATTTGTTAGCTTAGCCATCTCAAGTTGATTTTTTTCATTAGTTAAAAACAGGGCAAATTTGAGAGCTTGTTCTTTGTGTTTTGCTCGTTGAGGAATTACAAAGTTCATTAATGAAAAGTCATTTTGTCCAAGTTCTCCGACTATTTGAGGTGCTACATCTGTTTTTTGATAAGTTGATGGGGCATTTTCTTTAATCATTGTGAGAAAATTAGCTCCTGCTTGGAAAAAGACAATTTTTTCTGCCATATATTTTTCAAGAGCTTCTCTATGAGTTTGTGTAATCGATTCTTTTGGGATAAGGTCTTTTGCGTATAAATTTTTAAAGTAATCAAATACATAAATTGATTTGTTTGAATTAATATTTTCAGAAGTTACACCATACTTATTTAAAATTCTAAGCATTGTATCATTTTCTGTAATGTTAGGGAGCATTACGTAGGCACCGGTTTTACGGATTTGTGGTGCTATTGTTGCTAATTCATCATATGTTTTTGGAACTTCGATATTTGCTTTTTTAGTTAAATCCTTATTGTAAATGGTTACTGCAGATGTTGCATACCAAGGTAATGAGTAGAGTTTGTTATTGTATTTTAAAGTTTCAAGAATTTCCTGATTGAAATCGTTTGTGTATTTAGTATCGATTTCATATAAAGCTCCTCGTTGTGCTAGAAGTGCTGAGAAATCAGGGTTCAAGTTAATTAAATCAGGAGGAGTATCACTTAGTACAGAAGCGAGAGTTCTTTTTTCTCCTTCTGAAAAAGGCACATCTATCCATTTTATTTTTATATCAGGGTTTTCTTGTTCAAATTCTTTTATTACCCCATTTATGTAAGGAGCGAAATCGTTCATTTGAAGAGTCCAAAAAACTACTTCATTGTTTTCAGAAGTATTCTTCTTTTTGGAAATATCCCAAAAACTAAATATACAACATAGAATTATTAATGTAATAAGAAGAAATTTTTTCATCAAACCCTGCACTCCTATACTAACTTTATAAAGGTTTACGTAACTAATCAGTACGTAAATTTATGCTACAATTATACTATGAATAATCTTTTTACGGAACTCGAAAATCAAAATAAACAAATTCCTCTTGCAGAAACTCTTAGACCCAAAACTTTGGAAGAATTTTTAGGTCAAAGTAATGTGATTTCAGGAAACAGTCCTTTATTAAATTTGTTAAAGACAAATAGATTGTTTTCACTTATTTTGTGGGGAACGCCCGGTTGTGGAAAGACTACTTTAGCAAGACTAATTGCTACAAAAACTCAGGCTCAGTTCATAGAAATTTCTGCTGTTACATCTGGTGTAAAAGATATTAAAGATGCGGTGGAAGCTGCAAAAAATGCACTAAGAAGCGGGCAAAAGACGATTTTATTTATTGACGAAATTCATAGATATTCCAAAACTCAACAGGATGCACTTTTGCCACATTTAGAAAATGGAACATTATTTTTGATAGGTTCAACAACTGAAAATCCTTCTTTTCAGGTAGTTCCTGCTCTGTTATCAAGAGTTCAAGTTATAAGGCTAAATTCTATTGATGATAGAAGTATGAGAGAGATTATTAAAAAAGGATTTTCTTATCTGGCAAAACACTACTTGCCTATGGATTGCGAAAATGGAGCTATTGATTTTATTATAAATTTGGCTCGCGGAGATGCTAGATATGCTTTAAATGTTGTTGAAAATGCTTACTTTGCTTCTCCACTGAAGGATAACAGACGAAATTTGACTGTTAATACAATAGAGGAAATTTGTCAAAAACGTAATACAAGATACTCTCAACAAGAACACTATGATTGTGCTTCAGCGTTCCAAAAAAGTTTGCGAGGAAGTGATCCTGATGCCGCGATATACTATCTTGCTAAGATGATTGTTGCAGGAGAAGATCCTAGATTTATTGCGAGGAGACTGATTACCTGCGCTGCAGAAGATGTTGGTAATGCTGATCCTAATGCATTTAATTTGGCAGTAAATGCTTATAAAGCAGTTGAATTATTAGGGCTTCCTGAAGGTCGAATACCTCTTGCTCAAGCTGTAATTTATGTTGCAAAAGCTCCAAAGTCTAACAAAACTGTCTGTGCTATTGATGCAGCTATTGCAGATATTGAAAGTGGTAAGGATTTTCCACCGCCAATGCATTTGCGTGATGCTCATTATAAAGATGCGCAAAAATATGGTTTTGGAGTCGGCTATAAGTATTCTCATGATGCACCAGATGAATATCAGCAATTTTTACCAAATGAATTAGTCGGGAAAAGATATGTTTAATATTGCAAAGTATGATAAAATAAATTAAACTAAATATGTTGGAATATAAAAAGGAGGCATTATTATGTTAAAATTATACGAACAACTCGGGGGGGGGGGCGACTATCTAAGCTTATTTCGTGGTATTTTGCCTTCTTGTAAAAAACAGAAAAAATGTTATACTAGTGATATGCAATATCACAAAATATTAAATAAAAACGGATTTACTTTAGCAGAAGTTCTAATTACTTTAGGAGTAATTGGAGTCGTTGCAGCACTCACATTACCTTCTGTAGTATCAAATTATAAAGAGCGAGAGTATATTGCTAAATTAAAAAAATCATATTCAATAATTAGCCAGGCATTTACTGCAGCTATAGCAGATTATGGAACAGTTGATAATTGGTGTGAGAGACCACTTAATCGCGATCAATGTGCCAGAAACTTGAGGGATACTATTGCTAAATATCTTGTAGTTGGAGAAAAATGTAGTGGCGGTGTTACTATGCATAAAAAATGTATGCAACTATATTATAAATCTGATCTAGGGGATAAAACCATTTTAACAAATGATTCTGCACATTCATTAATAACAACTGATGGTATTGGTTATGAGATTATTGCTGTAGCAGGAGATGGGTATGATAATAATTGGTGTAAAACAACAGTAAATGACCTTACAATTGGAGGTTTTTACTATAATTGTGGTTATTTATATGTTGATATAACTGGTCCTAATAAACCAAACATAATAGGGAAAGATGTTTTTGTTTTCAAAATATTTCAGGATGGGTTACGTCCTGGAGGAATTCCTGCAGATACAGTTTGGACTGAAAGTTTTAAAGACCAATGTCTTGGGGCAAATAATTATGGCACTACAAAAGCTTGGTGTGCTGGTTGGGTAATAATGAACGATAATATGGATTACTGGCATTGTAAAGATTTGGATTGGAATGGTAAAAAGAAGTGTAAATAAAAAAAGAACGGTCTCAACCGTTCTTTTTTTACTCTTATATACTTCTATTTACTTTATTGTTCAGTTTTTGTTTCCATCGGGATAGTTAATTTTTGTCCGATAGCTAATTTATTAGGGTTTGTTAAGTTGTTTGTTTTTAGTACAAGTGATTCTTTTTCTTTACTATATGAACCGTAGAATCTTACCAAAATATTTTCCATTGTATCACCGCTTTGAACAGTATATACTTCATTTGCAGTTGTTTCTTCTGCTGTTTGTTCTGTAGAAGATGGTATAAAGTTTAAACTAAGTTTTTCTTTTTTTACTTTTGGTGCAGAATTTGCAATATTATTCTGAATATTGTCAAATCCTTTTGCAGAAAAACTTATTAATGTTGTTAGTATTAACATTACAACCGCACCCGCAACAAAACCTGTTGCTAGATATACGCTTGGAGATTTTTCAGCTTTTTGGTTTACTTTAAAATTTTGCCATAGAACATCAAGTTCTTTTTCTTTATTTGGTCTTACGTATACACTTGGAGAGCTATCGTAAGAGTCTTGTCTATATTTAGAAAGTGCTTCTAATACAGCCATTTTTTCCTTAGATAAATTTGATCTTCTAATAGTTGAACTTTTCATATTTCCATACCCTAATTTTAAATTGTTTGAGAAGAGAGATATTTCCTCGACATCAATATATCATGAGATTTTTTTTTTAGCAAGTGTTTGTAAACTTGCTCTGTTACTGGTATAATGGGGGTATGAAAATTTTAGGCATTGATCCGGGCATGGCTATTGTAGGTTATAGTGTTCTTGATTTTGATGGAGAGAACATAGAACTTTTGCATTCAGGAGCGATAAGAACTTCAAAAGATGATAGGGAATCTTCAAGACTTTTGGAGATCTACGATGATATGACAACTTTGGTCGAAAAATACAAGCCTGATTGTGCATCTATTGAAAAATTGTTCTTTTTCAGAAATCAAACAACGGTTATGCCTGTTGCGCATGCTAGGGGTGTTATTCTGACTGTTTTGGAAAAATTTAAGATACCTATTTATGAATACACTCCTATGGAAGTTAAGATGGTCTTAACAGGGTATGGGCGTGCTGATAAAAAAGAAGTTGAGCAGATGGTGAAGTATTCTTTGGGAGTAGAACGACTTCCAAAACTTGATGATACGGTGGACTCTATTGCTATTGCAATTTGTCATACACGTTCTGCTGTGATAAGATAGTAAAAAAAACGGAGATGTGATGAATTTAACGTTATTAAGACAAGTAGGAATTCTAAGTTCCATTTTAGGAGCTTTGTTTGGTATAATTACTTTAATTCCGATAATTGGAAATATTTCTTTTCTTGCTTTAATGTGTCTTTCTTCGGCGATAGTAATACTAATTATGGTTCATTGTGAATTGCTTGATAGGCTTTCTGTAAAAGAAAGTGTATCTTTAGGTGCTTTAATCGGATTTGTTTCATTCATAGCATTTGCAATTATCTATTTGCCTTGTGTTGCAATACTTGCAAAAGTTTTTAAGTTATATTCTTTATATGGAATTTCGTTGATGATGAGTGTTGGAAGTTTCGGCGTCATAATTATGTTGACTGTTTTTGTTGCAATACTTTCTTCTGTAATTAACGCTTTTTCAGCTTTTTTGACTTTTTATGGAATTGATTTGTATAACAATTTGAAAAAAAATGAACTTCCAAGTCAGAATTTTAGTAACCAAATGTTTGATAATAATATTGATGATGAATTTAGATTATAGATAAGGAAAAAAGGAAATGGCAGAATTTCATTCAAAAATTAAAACAATAGAATGGGTTGATACATACTCAAAAATGGTAGATCAAACTATATTACCTGAGCATTTTGAATACGTTAATATAAAAACAGGTCAGGAGATGTTTGATGCAATAAAAACAATGATTGTAAGAGGAGCTCCTGCAATTGGTGTAGCTGGTGCGCATGGTGTTGTTTTGTATGCTCAAGAACTTGCAAAAGAAAATCTTTCAAGAGATGAGTTTATTTCTAAATTGTTAGAAAAAGCAGATTATATGGCAACATCACGTCCAACTGCGGTAAATTTGATGTGGGCTGTTGAAAAACAAAAAGAAGTTATTAAAAATTCAAAATCAGATATTTCAGGTATCGTTGAAGAATTAAAGCAAAACGGTATCAAGTTGGAAAATGAAGATATCGAAATTAACAAAAAAATTGGAGATTATGGAGCAGAGGTTGTTCCAAAAGGTGCTACTATTTTGACCCACTGTAATGCTGGAGCTTTAGCTACAGTTGGGTATGGAACAGCTTTGGGGGTTGTACGTTCTGCGTTTGCAAACGACCCTACAGTGCAAGTTTTTGCCGATGAAACAAGACCTCGTCAACAAGGGGCAAGAATTACTACTCTTGAGTTAACTATGGATGGAATTCCTACTACACTTATCACTGATGGAATGTGTTCATATTTCATGAAAAAAGGAATGATTGATATGGTTGTTGTCGGTGCAGACAGAATTGCTGCTAATGGAGATACTGCAAATAAAATCGGTACTTACACAGTAGCAATAGCTGCTAAATACCATAACGTTCCATTCTATGTTGCAGCACCTCTATCTACAATTGATACAAGCATAAAAACTGGTGATGAAATTGTTATAGAAGAACGTTCTCACGAAGAAGTTACACATATTAACGGTAAAATAATTTGTGCACCTGATGTAAAAGTTATTAATCCGGGATTTGACGTAACTCCGCATGAGCTTATTACAGGTATTATTACCGAAAAAGGTATTTTAAGACCTGATTACAATAAATCAATAGCTGAAGCATTTAAAAAATAGCTTCAGCTATTTTAACTAAAACTATTGTGTAGTATAAAAAAATCCATTATACTAAATATGTTGGAATATGAAAAAGGAGGCATTATTATGTTAAAATTATACGAACAACTCGGGGGGGGGCGACTATCTAAGCTTATTTAGTAGTGTTTTGCCTTCTTGTAAAAATAAGAAAAAATGTTATACTAGTGATATGCAATATCACAAAGTATTAGAAAAAAACGGATTTACTTTAGCAGAAGTCCTAATTACCTTAGGAGTAATTGGGGTCGTTGCAGCACTTACATTACCCTCTGTAATATCTAATTACAAAGAACGAGAGTATATTGTAAAATTGCAAAAAGCATATTCTACTATTACACAAGCATTCACCGCAGCTATAGCAGATTATGGAACAGTTGATAATTGGTGTGAGAGACCTATTAATAGGACTGAATGTTCTAAAAAAATGAGTGAAATAGTTCAAAAATATCTTAATGTTGTGAGAATTTGTAACACCTATGATGGAAAATGTTTTTCAAAAGAATATAATAATGCTTGGTGGGGATTTGACGATTATAAGGGAATTTTAGTTAATGATGGTATAGCTTTTACTCTTAATGCTCAACCAGGAGATAATTATTTAAATAATTGGTGTAAGACTACAGTGACAGATTTTTCAGCATCTGCGTATTATAATAATTGTGGGTATATGTATATCGATATAACTGGTCCGAAGCTCCCAAACAAAAAGGGTAAAGATTTGTTTATGTTCAAGATTTTTAAAGATGGAGTAAGACCTATTGGATTACCTACTGATGGAGCTAACTATGAACGTTTTAAAGATAGTTGTTTAAACCTATCTAGAGGTGAAATTTGTGCCGGTTGGGCGATTATTAACAAAAATATGGATTATTTTCATTGTAATGACTTAGATTGGTACAGCAAAACAAGTTGTAAGAAAAAATGATTATTGAAACATTTTTGAACGGATATTCTTCAGTTCTGTAATTGTCTTTTGGTAATCACCATGAGTTAACTCGCCTATTGATTTATATAGTTTGAGGGTGGATTGTTCTATATTTGTGTGATTTAGAGTAATCATATCATTTGCCATTTCTTCATTAGACATTGCAAGTCTTGTCATATCACGAAATCCACTTGATGCTATTTCCATAGCAAGCTTGTTATCTTTTGCTGTGAGCATAAGTGCTTGTGATATTAGCATTGGCATATGAGATATTAGTGCTGCTGCTTGATCGTGTTCTTTTGGAGTTGTAATTACAGGTTTTGCTCCGAGTTTTAGAATAATTTCTTCAAGTGTCGCTAATCCTTCATAACCAAAGAATGGTGTAATTACCCATTTGGCTCCGTTAAATAAGCCTTCAAAAGAGTTTTCATATCCTTTATGTTCAGTACCTGCCATTGGATGAGATGGGATAAATTTATATGGACGTTGTTTTGTGCATACAAATTCTTTAAGGCTACATACATCTGTTACTATAGCTGTAGATGGTAAAATATTTTCTAATTCATCTAGAATTTGTAGAGTTTTGTTCATTGCACTACATACAAAAACTATTTCACAATCTTTTATTGCATCGTAAGTCTTGAATATTCCTTCTCCATTTTGAGATTGTGAGATTGCAACTACTTCATAATTTGATTTTTTTAGCGACTTAAATAATGAGCCGCCAATAAGTCCTAGTCCGATAATTCCTATTTTCATAAATTAATTATAGCATATAAAATTGACTAAGTTTTTTGAATTTAATATAATTAATCCAAATGAAGGAGTGTTGATATGGATTTGTTAGAATTGTTAAAGAAAAGATATTCAGTGAGAAAGTTTTCTGATAAAAAAATTGAACAAGAAAAGTTAGATTTAATTTTGGAAGCAGCAAGAGTGGCACCTACTGCAGTGAACTATCAGCCACAGCGAATTCTTGTGATAGAATCTGAAGAAGCTCTTGATAAATTAAAAAACTGTACACCATATCATTTTAATGCTCCTTTAGCTTTGTTGATTTGCTATGACAAGAATGTAAGCTGGAAACGTGGGTGTGATAGTTATGATATGGGTGAAGTAGATGCAAGTATTGTTACAACTCAAATGATGCTTGAGATTGAAAATTTGGGACTTGGTACAACTTGGGTAGGATCTTTTAAACCTGATGCTTTAAAGGATGAATTTAATATTCCTGACAATTTTATCCCAGTAGCGATATTACCTATAGGTTATCCTGCAGTAGATGCAGCTCCAAGCCCATTTCATAGTCAAAGATTAGATATCACTGAAACTGTTTTTTATAATACATTTAAATAAGTTTTTTAAATTAAATCTTTGTGGTGAAATTCTTTTTTGCCTTCAGCATAATCTTTTACGATTTGTCCGTTACCTATGAGTTTGTATTTGTAGATTGTTAGGCCTTCCAGACCGACAGGCCCTCTTGCGTGGGTTTTGTTGGTAGAAATTCCAACTTCTGCTCCAAATCCGTATCTGAATCCATCTGCAAATCTTGTTGATGCGTTAAAATAAACTCCGGCAGAATCTACTTTGTTCATAAATTTTTCTGCGTTTTCAATATTTTTTGTAATTATGCAATCAGTATGTCCGGAACCGTATGTATTTATGTGTTCTATTGCTTCATCGATATTTTTTACTGTTTTAAACGCCAAAATTTTGTCACCGTATTCAAAAGCCCAGCTTTCAGGTTTGTCAATGAGCTTAATTTCTTCAAGTTGTAATGATGCAAGTAGTTCATCTTTCTGCTTAAAGTTTTCATGAATTAATAAAGTCTCAACAGAATTACATGCACTTGGATATTGAGTTTTTGCATCTACAATTATTTTTTGCGCCATTTCAAGATCCGCACTTTCGTCTATAAAAATATGACAAATACCGTCAGCATGTCCAAGTACTGGGATTTTGGTATTTTCTTTTATATACTTAACCAGTTTGTTACCGCCTCTTGGAATGATTAGATTTATGTATTTATCACAAGTAAGCATTTGTGCAACATCATCACGAGAGAATACTTGTTGTAAAAGATTTTTAGGGAAGTTTTCAATTTTTTCTAAAGCAGAATTTATTATCCCTAAAATTGTTTCATTTGTATGTTTAGATTCTTTGCCACCTTTTAAGATAACTGCATTTGAAGATTTAATTGCCAAAGATGAAATTTGTGCTATTACATCAGGACGAGCTTCAAATATTATTCCTAAAACTCCTATCGGACAAGAAATCTTATATAGAGTTAAGTCTTTATCTAGTTCTCTTACCAAAAGTTTTTTGTTAATTGGGTCTTCGAGTTTTGCAATATCTCTTATCCCTTGAAGCATATCACGCATTTTATTTTCATTTAGTTTTAGACGGTTAAATGTTGCATTAGAAATTTCTCCTGATTTAACCAGTTCTTCTGCTTGTTTTAGGTCAAGAGCATTTGCTTCAAATATTTGTTGTTTGTTTTTTTCTAATTCATCTGCAACAGCTATGAGTGCAGAATTCTTCGTTTCCGTTGACATGTCAACAGCTTTTAGTGCCGCTTCTTTGGCTGCTTGTGCAATTTTTATAAAGTCCATACTCTTCCTCTTTAAAACTAATTTAAAACAAACTACAATATAGTGATATTATCACGTGTGATAATGGCATCGTAATTTTTGAAACCTAAAATCTGCATTATGTTGTCAGAATGACTTCCTACAACTTTTTTGCAAGATTCTGAATTGTAGTTTACGATTCCTCTTGCAAATTCATTATGTTGTTCATCAAGTATCGATATTACATCGCCCTTGTTAAAGTCATGAATTACATCTAAAACACCTATAGGTAGCAGACTTTTTTGTTCCAAAAGTGCTTTTTTAGCACCGTTGTTTACAACGATTTGCCCAAGGATGTTTGTCGCATATCCTATCCAACGCTTTTTATCGGAAAGTCCTTCGGTTTGAGGTAGGAACATTGTACCTATTTCTTCACCGTCAAATATTTTCTTAATTACATACGGAATTTTTCCGTTCGCAATTAAAACTTTTCCACCAAATCTTGTCACCATTCTGGCTGCTTTCAATTTGGTTCTCATTCCGCCTCTGCCTCCATCGGATGCATCAGTACCAAGTGCCATAATCTCATCTGTTACTTCGTCAACTTTTCTAATAATTTTAGCATTTGGATTTAATTTAGGATTCTCATCATACAATCCCTCAACATCAGAAAGGATTACCAATAAATCAGCATCCAATTCACTTGCTACGAGAGCTGATAGTTTATCATTATCAGAAAAACATACTTGCATATGTTCAAACTGAGGGTGTACTTCAACTGTAGATACGGTATCGTTTTGGTTTATGATAGGTACGACACCAAGTTCAAGTAATTTATTTAGAGTTGTTCTCAAGCTCAAATATCGTTGTCTTACAGAAAAATCATCTTCTGTAAGTAGAATTTGTGATGCAACAAGTCCATATGTGTCAAAACCTGTTTCGTAAATTGACATTAATTTCCCTTGCCCAATAGCTGCGCAGGCTTGTTTTAGAGCTACACCTTCAGTACTGTCAAGGCCAAGACGCTTTTTCCCAAGTCCTACTGCTCCTGAAGTTACTACAATAACTTCTTTACCTTGTCTTGCAAGATGAGAAAGGTCTTCGATAAATGAAAAAACTCTCGGTAATGATACATAACCATCATCACCTCTTAAAATATTTGTTCCAAATTTGAAAACGATACGTTTTGCATTAATAAATTCTTTTCTATCCATAATTTTATTATATTACAAATAAATTTAATCGATTTCAACTTCTTGGTTAATTTCTATTTCATTTTTTTCATCTGATATAGGAGCTTTGTTGTCTTTGTATAGCCAATACAGGTACATATCTGTGAGTAAAAATAATGTATTAAGTATGTACAGCCAAAATACCCAGTCCATATTATCCAATACTTTGTGTGCAATCCCGCATATGTAGCCAAGTAGTATCAACATCGAAAAATGAATACTTTTTCCATGTACACATTTACATTTATAAGTCTTTAAAGCTGCTACAGGCCAGCTAATTCCGAAACAAACCATCATTCCTGCTTCAAATACGCTCATTTTTACCTTCCTATTTATTTATGCTTTTGTATCAATTTTATTATTATTTTTATTTTGAGATTTTTCAAATCCTAAACATTTCATTATCGGGTGAAGTATATGATTGCTTAGTTCAGAAGCAATCCAAGCCAGACCGATTACTGTACCGACAAGATTACTTAATTCCAAAGCTCCTTTTGCAACAGGAAATTCAGGAGGTTTTTCTTCATTAAGTAATTTTTGTTTTAAAGTTTCTTTATCATTTGGAGAAATCTTTAAATTATCTGATATTTTTTGTAGTAGTTTATTGTTTTTACGCTCATTTTTGGGTAACCCTGCAAGTTTAGCATAGGCAAGATATTCATTAGCATCTTTAAACATTGGCAAATCTTTGTCCCCTTTTAGGATTTTTTGAGCAAGTTTAAATCCATATCTTTTGAAAAATAGTGGAATCATTGTCAGATAAATGCCTAAACATAGAATTTGGTATAGTCCTTCTTTGGTTGCAGCATATTTTCTTGTATCTTTATCGACATTTTTATCCATCATAATTACTGCAGGACGACCTGTTGCTTTGAAGATTGATTCAGTTGTTACCGTATATTTTGTGTTCATCGCAAAATTCGCAAACTTATGATTGGTAAGAATAGTAGCTATTTTATCTATCATAGTCCACCTCCTATTCTCAATCCTGAATTAAAGTTGTTATAAATTCTATTGTATTGCAGATTTGTAAAAGTTGGGTTTGTTTTTGGCTTTTGTAGTGATTCGTGCCTTTTTGAATTTTTCTTTTGGAACTCATCTAATAGAGGCTTTGTTGCATAGTTACATATACCAGGGATTACAAAAAGTGCAGTTAAACTTACACTAATTAGTGAAAGAGTTGATTTTAGCTGAGGTAATTTATCCAATTTATTTGCCTTTTTGGCAATATGATGTGCAAGTTTATTTACTCCAGTATTTGTAATTAAGTATGAACCAAAGGCAACAACTCCTGTAAGACCTTCTCTAAATGCTGTATATGTTCTTGATTTTTTTTCTTGTTTTTTATCCATCATTGTAAATGTCGGACGTAAAATACCTTTAGATGCTGCAATAGTTAGTGCTCCATATACAGCATCATTATTTTTGCCGAGTTTCATACAAAGATTTTTGAAGTTTTTTTGAAATGGGGTATTCATAACATTTCTCCATTATGTATTCTAAAACATCAATTGTAGAAGTAAAATATTAAATTTGTTATAATAATTATAAGTTTTACTTATGATAATATTGAAAAATAATAGTTAATTGTTATAATAAAAATATGAATTTTAACCAATTAAAGTATATTGTTGCGGTTGCAGATGAGAAAAATATTTCAAGAGCAGCACAAAAACTGTATATTTCTCAACCATCATTGAGTCAATGTATAAGAAGTATTGAGGAGGAATATTCTATAAAACTCTTTGATCGTTCTAAGTCCCCTATTACTTTAACTTATGCAGGAGAAGTTTTTGTAGAGTGGGCGAGAAATGTTTTGTTTTCATCAGAGCAATTAAGACAGAAAATGTTTGATATTTCAAAACAAAAAAGTTTTAAATTAGTTATTGGTATCACTCCATATCGAAGTACTTATGTTTTACCACCTGTTATTGCTCAACTAAAATTAAAATATCCTGATTGTTATGTTGTGGTAGAGGAATATCCAACTACTATTTTGCACAAACTATTAGAAGAACATAAAATTGATATCTTAATAGATACACCTCATCCTGATACAATTTCATATACAAGTATTCCGCTTGTAAGAGAGGACATAATTTTAGGTGTTCCTTCTGATTGGAAGGTTAGCGTAAAAAATTGTGGCAATGATAAATTTGTAAAATTGTCTGATTTTAAGGAATATCCTTTTATTTTGTTATCAGAGGAACAATTATTAGGAAAGCTTGCAAGAGATTTGTGTTTTAAAGACGGTTTCAAGCCGATTGTAGCTCTTGAGTGTCATAATATTGAAACTGCTTATTCAATGGTAAAGGCTAAAAATGGTGTTACATTTGTGCCTGAGATGTTCGTAAGATTTCAGGGTGATGATAAATATGTAAATTACTACAGGATTGAAGGTTATGAACCTGACAGACAATTCTGTGTTGTCTATAGCAATGAAAGATATTTGCCTGAAGCCGCAAAGGATTTTATTGAAATCCTAAGAAATTATCTTATAAAAAAGAATTAATTGTTCTTGCTCATCAAATAATTTAGTATTATACTTAATTTGCTATGAAAAATGTAAGACAATCGAATGTAAATATTCACAGGGATAGCTGGGTTGAAATTAATTTAGAAAACTTAGCTTTTAATATGAAAAATATCAAAAAAAATACCCCAAAAGGGGTTAAAGTGCTCGCTGTAGTAAAAGCTGATGCGTATGGACATGGTGCAGTTATGCTTGCTCCAACTCTTTTAGCTTCTGGTGCTGATATGTTAGGAGTTGCTTCAATTGATGAAGGACTTGATTTGAGGCAGGCAAAAATAAATAGTGATATTCTAGTGCTTGGAGCAGTTCCTGTTTGGGCTGTAGAAAGTGCTGCAAAAGAAAATATTGCTATTTCTGTTTTTCTAGAAGAACATCTTGAGGCTTGTAGACAGACTTTTGAAAGAACAGGAATAAAGCCAATGGTCCATGTAAAGCTTGATACGGGCATGAATAGAATAGGTGTTTCTTGTGATGAAGCCGTAGAATTTATAAAAAAAGTTCGTGAAGCAGATTATTTGGATTTTCGAGGAATATTTACTCACCTCGCTAATGCAGAAGTGATAGAAAAAACACAAATCCAAATAGATAGATGGAATTCTGTTATTTCTAAAATTAATACAGAAGGGCTTTTGCTGCATATTTTAAATACTGCAGGTGCTATGTGCTATGATGTGCCAAATTCTAATATGCGTCGTGCAGGTATAGCATTATATGGATTGTATCCGGATTTGCCAGATAACAATGAAGTTAAAAAAGAATTTGAGAACTCCGATGAAAGTAACCGTATTGTAAATAATATGGTTCGAAAGCCTGATTTAAAACCTTTATTGTCTTTGAAGGCAAGGATTGTAAATATTCATAGTGCAAAAGATGGTGAAGGTGTTAGTTATGGTCACACATTTGTAGCAAATGGAACACGAAAAATTGCTACTGTTCCTTTAGGTTACGCAGATGGTGTTCCAAGAGCTTTGTCTAATAAAATATCTGGAATATTAAACGGTAAAAAAGTTCCACAAGTAGGCAATATTACAATGGATCAAATGATGTTTGATATTACTGATGTTGATGCTTCTTTGGGTGATGTCATTACTTTGTTAGATGAAGAAAATACAATTGATGAATGGGCTAAGATTGTTGGAACAATCAATTATGAATTGACTTGTAGATTAAAAGTTCGTTTGCCAAGAGTATATACACGATAAGTAGAGGGTTAAAATGGCTGAAAGATATGATTTAGGAGTTATAGGTGGTGGACCTGCAGGATATACTGCGGCATTGAATGCCAAAGCTCAAGGGCAGAGTGTCATATTATTTGAAAAAGATAAACTAGGAGGGGTTTGTCTTAATCGAGGTTGTATTCCAACAAAAGCAATACTTCATTCTGCAGAGGTTTTTGAAGATTTAAAATGTGCAGAAAACTTAGGTATTTCTGTTGGTGCCGATTTTTCTGTTGATTATTCAAAGGTTATTGAATATAAAGATAAAGTTGTTGAAAAAGTTAGAAAAGCTCTTGAATTAACGATAAAAAATTCGGGAATAAAGGTTGTTTATGCTCAGGCTAAGCCTAATATTGCAGATGGGAAAGTTTCGGGGGTAATCGCAGATGGCGAAGTTTATGAATGCGACAAAGTCATTATGGCCGTAGGATCTTCTCCTAGAGAATTACCGGCTTTACGTTTTGATCATGAGTTTGTTTTAAGTTCTGATGATATTTTAAAACTCTCTAAACTTCCAAAAAGTATTGCGATAATAGGTTCTGGTGCTATCGGTATTGAGTGGGCGAGAATTTTTTCAACTTTCGGAGCAGAAGTCACTATTATTGAAGCAGCTGAACATCTTTTGCCTATTGCAGATGTTGAGGTTTCAAAAAGAATAGAAAGAATTTTCAAGGCGAAAAAAATAAAAATGTATCTTTCAAATTCCGTTGAAAAAGTTGAAAATAATACGCTTTACTTGTCTTCCGGTGAAGCTATTAATCCTGAATGTGTATTGCTGGCTATTGGAAGAGTTCCAAATGAGAAAGACAATATTGATGGAATAACATATCTTGGAGATGTTTGCGGAGAGATTCAACTTGCACATTATGCAATAAAACAAGCAATAGATAAAGTCTGTGGTGTCAAGTTTGAAACAGATTTAGTTCCATCAGTAGTGTATGGAAATCCTGAAATTGCATGGATTGGGAAACGTGAACAAGATTTGGAGGAAGGTACTTATAAAAAGTCAATGATGCTTATTTCTGCTTTGGGTAAATCTCATTGTGACAATTCGACTGATGGATTTATAAAGCTTTTGTCTTGTGATGGTTATATTGTGGGTGCACATATTGTATCTAAAGAAGCATCATCATTAATTCAACAAGTTGCAATTGCTATGCAAAATAGGGTAAGCATAGACAAACTAAAGGAAGTATGTTTTGCTCACCCTACGTATTCTGAAGGAATTTTTGAATGCTTATTTAGGCTCTAAAATTTACCTTTAAAGCCGCTAGTTGTACCGAAATTGTAGTAAGAGTTAGGTGAATTGTAACGAGAAGGGTTTCCTACTCTAACTTTTCTTTCTTTCTTTTGTTTAGAATTTACAGGTACTTGTTCTTCTACATAATTAGTCTCACTTTGAGAATATTGAATGTAGTTTGAATTAGATTCTTCTTCAAAATTCATATCATTATCTTGAGCTGCATATACACAGTTTGCAAAAGTTAGCAAACATAAAATTAAAAGCAATTTTTTCATATCAAATATCTCCTTTATTCTAAGGTACTTATTCCCATTATAGCTATTTAAGTATCAAAAATCAATATTTTTGTTAGTATTATTATTTCGTAATGTATTTTTTATATTTATTCAGCATTATTTTGTTTTCATTAGGGTATAGAAAAATTGACATGATTGCGATAGATGCACCGATTAAAAAAATTATTACACAAGTATTTTCAGGTAAGAAGATTGATGCGATAAGAGTTATCACTGTCGTCAAAACAAGCAAAATACCTACAAAAGTCCATTTTTTATCTTGAAATATTAATTCATTAACATCTTTTGCGGGAATAGGTCGAGAAAATGTATATACAGCATCTGTAAGTTTATGGCCTACTGTTATTCTTATATAAGGGTGCTTTTCTATAATATTTTTATCTAAATTGTACGCTATATTAAATTCATCAACAGCATTGTCTGCGAATTTTATATTTTTGTCCATTTTTTCTAAAGCTCTTCCATAACGAAAGTTCGAGTATTTTACTGGTTCTGAATTAATGTAAGCATAAATTTCATCGCGGCCTTCTATTAATGTTGCAATTCCAAACATAGCCATTGATTTTATATAATGTGCATCTGCATTATTGTAATCTCTGTCAATATTATTTGAACAAATTTCAATAATATTCACGTAACTACTAAGTGAAGGATTACCAAAATTTTCTAAAATTGTTTTGTAAGTCATTTCATCTATCATATTTTTCATTTTAATCTTGTTTTTAAAAATGTCTATACATTATATGTGTTATTAATTTACTATTTGTCATATTAAATTTTGGTATTATGATAGTGTTATGCAGAAAAGATTACCTGAATATTTAAAAAGACCTATAATAGATACAGATAGAACTAGGAATGTAAGAAAGATTTTGAAGGTAAACTGTCTTAGTACAGTTTGTGAAAATGCACGTTGTCCTAATAAAAATGAGTGTTATACCAAAAACACAGCAACATTCCTGATTATGGGTAATGTTTGTACAAGAAATTGCAGATATTGTAATATTTCTTGTGAAAGACCGGTTCCGCTTGATTTAGAGGAACCTATGCATATTGCAAAAGCTGTTAAAGATTTAGGGCTAAAGTATTCTGTAATTACATCAGTTACAAGAGATGATTTGCCTGATGGTGGTGCTGAGCATTTTGCAAATTGTATTTACGAGATAAGGAAGCTTTCTCCTGACGTAAAAATAGAAATTCTAACTCCTGATTTTAAAGGGAATAAAGATGCTTTAGATATTATTATAAAAGCCCATCCAAATGTTTTTAATCATAACATTGAAACAGTAAGAAATATATTCAAAACAGCTCGTCCGCAGGGAAATTATGATTGTTCGTTGGAAGTTTTGAAGTATGTTAAAGAAAGCAGTGATATCATTACAAAATCAGGATTAATGGTTGGTTTGGGTGAGACATTTGAAGATATAGAACAGACTCTTGTTGATTTGAAAAATGTTGGTTGTGATATTTTAACTATTGGGCAGTATATTCAGCCATCTAAAAATCATTTGGAAGTATCTAAGTATTATACTTTAGAGGAGTTTAGTGAATTAGAGAAATTAGCTGAAAAAGTTGGCATATTGCATTATCAAATAGGTCCCTTGGTAAGAAGTTCGTATCGAGCAGCGGAATTGGTCTAACTTCATAAAAATTAATCAAATATTGAATATATAGCAAAAAAAATTTTGTTTGTTTTATCTAATTATACAGTAGAGGTGAAAGGGACTATTTAAATGGCAATTAATAAAATATCTTTTGAGGGAGTTAATTCAAAAAGAAAAACTACTCAAGTAAAAAGACACAAACAAGAATATATAGATATAAATGAAGGTAAAGAAAAATCTAATGCAGCAAAATATATGATAGGAGCTACAGCTCTTGCAGCAGCTGTTGCAGTTGGAGTGATCGGACACAACAGAGGCTGGTGGAAAACAGCTGCCCAAAATGTAAAAGATGGGTTATCACGAAAAACAAATACAACCATAGATAATATAGAGGATGAAGCACAACAGCTAACAGAAAATTTATCTGAAAAATCTACAAAAGTACCAAAACCAAGAAAAAATAAAACAGCTAAAACTCCAAAAACTACAACTGCAAAAGATAATGTTACATCTTCTGATTTAACGACAGTAGAAGGGAAAGTATATGAGTCAAATAGACTCAAATTAAAAGATTTAAAAGATGCAAAAGGAAGGGTTGTTAAAACTTTAGCATCAAAAGATGGTAATACTTTAGAATATATCGCAGATATAGAACCAGATACAGGAAACTTGTTGAAAAAGACATATTTTCAACAAGATGGAAAAACAGTTGACTTCATAACAGATTATGATCCATCAACATCTAATCCCGTGAAAATGGTACATTATAGAACAGATGGAAAGTCTGCAGATTTTAAGATAGACTATGATCCTGCCACAGGAAATTTATTGAGAAAAACTTTTTTGATGGATGATGGTAAGACTGTAGAATCTTCATTAGAATGTGATCCATTGACGAATAGACTTTTAAAAAAAATATATTACAATTCTGATGGTAGTGTAAAAAGGATAGAAGATTTAGCTAATGATTCTATTGTCACAGCACAAACAGCAGTAACAGAATCATCAAAGGCAACTGAAACTGTAGTAGATAGTTCTATATTTTCTGACTTTGCGAAAGTAAAAGGAGAAGTGTACGAATTAGATGGGTTCAAATGTAAAGATTTAAAAGATGCAAAAGGTAGAGTTGTTAAGACTTTAGCATCTAAAGACGGTAATACATTAGAATATATTGCAGATGTTGACCCAGATACAGGTAACTTGTTAAGAAAGACACATTTTCAACAAGATGGAAAAACTCAAAAGTTTGTAATCGACTATGATCCATCTACAGGTAATCTATTGAAGTGGTCTGAATACCAAGATGATGGAAAATCATTACATATGGTATTAGAATATGACCCTTCAAAAAATAAACCTAGTAAGAAAACATTCTACGGTAGTGATGGAAATGTAATACATTCAGTAGATTTATAAAAGTTCAATGTTTATTGCTCCTTGACGAAATATTTTTATTTCGTCATTGAACACTCCACATACAGTTGATTCAAGACCTTTACAGGTATATCCGTAGTCAGGAATAATTAAATCTGCGAGGTCTTGCATATTTTCTAAAGCTTGTTCATAAGTTTTAGCTGATGGTTGATGAGATAAATTTGCACTAGTTGTTGCTAGAACATGACCTGGTGCTATTTCACATATTTCTTTAAATACTTCATTATTAGGAACTCTTATTCCAACTGTATCCATATTAGATGTCATAAAATAAGGAGTTTTATCACTTTTTTCTACGACAAGAGTTAATGCCCCAGGAAAATATTTTTTTATTAAGTGACATCCGATTTTTGGTATAGGTTTAACATATTCAAGAAGATTATATGTTTCGTTAGACATCAAAATTAAAGGCTTTTGAGCTTCTCGTTTTTTTATTTCATATATTTTTTTTACAGCTTTCTCAGATGTCGGTAAACATCCAAGTCCCCATACAGTATCTGTTACATATGCAATTACGCCATCATTTTCAAGTACTTCTTTAATTTTATCAGCATTCTTAATAATCATATATTTTCCTCTTATTGAATAGACTAAAATGCTATTCACTCTTTTATTTTATTCTGAATTTCCTATAATTATATTCAGAGCAATTCTTATTTTTTTATTTTGTTAACTAATCTTTCTGCTAGTTCTGTTGCATACTCCATTTTGAATAGTAAATTAAGTGCTGTATATACAACAAGACAAATTATTCCAACGATAGAGATTTTACTTATTGCAAACAAAACTTTTGGAAGATGTATGTAATTGTCGAATCCAAGTCCTGTTACAAGACAAAGTCCAAAAGTTATAATTCCAGCAATAATCATTTTACCAAGATTTATAAATAATTCTTTATAGTTCATTTTTAGCTTTTTCGAAATTAATACTCCCAATACACATGCATTGAATAAAGTTACTAATGATGTAGATAGTGTAATTCCTCCAATACCCATATGCATTTTACTTATGAAAATAACGTTTAACAGGTATTTTAGTACAATAGATGAAAATGCTACGGTAAATGGAGTTGCAGAGTCATTAAATGAGTAATATACTCTTGTGATAGAATCCCTGAATACATATGGCAATATTGATACTGAAAGGAACCATAAAGCTTCAGTTACCATAAATGTTGCCTGAGAATCAAATGCACCACGCTCAAAAATTAATCTCACAGCATCCATACCAACAGTTAAAATCCCTATGATAATAGGTAATGCTGCGAAAAATAGAACTCCAACACCTTTATTAAAATATCTTCTTATACCATCCATATCCTTTTCAGCAACAAGTCTTGCGAATATCGGGAATAGCGGTACCAAAAAAGCAGTTACAAGAATTCCAACAGGGAACTGGAAAACCCTATTTGCATATCCTATAGCTGTCCAAGCTCCTTCTGAAATAGATGATGTGAAAAACATATCAACATAAATATGTATTTGTCCGACAGTAGAACTTAACACTGCAGGGAAGAGCAACTCACATATTTCATGAAAATGCTTGTTGTTTGTAAATTCAAAATTAGGACGCCATTTAAATCCTAGTTTTTTAACATTCGGGTATTGAATTACAAGTTGCAATATTGCACCAATAGTTGTTGCCCAAGCAAGAGCATAACCCTTTTGATCATCAGGTACTGCAATACACACGCCAATAATTGCTGCACTCATAATTATTGGTGATAAATTTGGCAGCATAAATTGTTTGTAAATAATCAAAATGCCATAATAAATTCCAACAATTCCGCCAATAATAAGTAACGGAGTCATTATTTTAAGATGCATTGCTGCAAGATTTACCATGTCAGAAGAGCCGCTTGAAATAATTAGTCCCATAATTTGGCGAGGAAAAACAAACATAATAACAGATAATATTATGAAAAATATCGATGTAGCTGTCATAAATGTTGAGTAAAGTTTATTTACTTCCTCAGAAGGCTTTTCCTGTAAATTAGGAATTAATTTGGAAAAAATAGCGACTGTCGCACTATGGAAAGGGCCTCCAACTCCCCCAAGGAGAATTAGTGAAAGTGAAGGTATTTGATAAGCATAATAATATGCATCAGATACCATTGAGGCTCCATAATAGTTTGCTATTACAATATCTCTTATAAAGCCGATTAACTTACTTACAATTGTTACCACTGCAATTATCCAAGCAGCTTTGAGTACACTCGTCTTTGCATCGCTATTATTTACTTTTGTTTGATTTTCCATATCCCTGCCAATTAATTACCATATATAATCATCATTATTACGTTTTACAAGCTCTATGTAGAGTCTTATTGCCTTATTGTTGCCGTTTTCTTCCGGATAAATAAATCTTACGGTGTTTCTTCCACTTTTTATGTGTTTTGAAATATCAATATTTGTAAGTCGTGAACCTAAAATGTTTGTAGGAAGTTCGTATGTATAGAATTTTCCGTTTACATCAATAGTAATTTTAGGAGCTTGAAATTTATTATCAATAATTACGTTTGCGTATTTATCTTTTGTATAAAAATTTTGAGTAATCATTTTTTGAGCACTGTTATCAGATATAATAACAGGTTTTGTTGCAAGTGTTATTCCTGAGTAGTAGTGTTGAAGTATTTTATCATATGACTTGTGCAATTCACTGCCCATAAATCCTGCACCATATTGACTTAGGCCTACGCCATGTCCGAATCCGCCACCATATGCTTTTATAGTTGATAGATTTCCATATTCATCAAAATTGTTTTCAAAAACAACATTTGCACTAGGTAGAGCTTTTCCATCCTTGGTCATTAGTCTTCTTACAACAAGTTCTTTAAATATTTTATAAGTTTGTGTTTTTGTAACTATTTCCATCTCGATGATTTTTCCAGAATCACCGCGCCTTTTGACTCTAATTTCAACCAAATCATCAAGTTTGTCACCCTTATTGAATGCCGGTTTTACAAAACCTGTAGTTGATTGAGCAACAAGTGTATTTTGTAAAATATCGTGTAATTCTTTTGCATTCCATTCTTTAGTCCATCTGTAATATGGAGAACGTATATCATATGCATCAGGTGTTGATTTATAATAAGCGCTAGCTGCCTCTTCCGTATTTAAAGGAGTTTGTGTGATTATGTCCGCGCGAGCTTTAAGGTAAGGTTTTTCCTTTGATGGGAATTCTTTAGTTACGGGATCTGAGAACGAATTTGAATAACTTTCAGTATATCCTCCGGCAGTTGAAGAGTATTGTGCAAGGATTAAATCCCAGTTGTAAATAGCAACAACTCCTTCTGTTTCTTCTACAGCCTGATTAGATAGAGGCTTTTCTGTATTTGCCCCAAAATACACCTGACTTGCAACAGAATCTACTACATCATAGTTAGGTGATGATTTTGTTCTTGGGGAAAGTACGTAATTTCTTGCTGCGACACTTTGTGCTTTTAGTGCTTCAAGCCCGAATGAAACAGGCATTTCATTTGGAACGACACCCTTTAAGTATTCCTCAACTTCAATCATATTTACAAGATTGAAGGTTTTCCCGTTACTTTTAATTAATTCAAAAGCGCCATGATATAATGCAGGTTTTCCCGCTCTATTAAGCCCTTTTACCCCTAAAAGTCCATAATTGCTTGTTATTTGTACCGGACCATCAACAATTTCCGGAGTAGGGTTATTAGGTGTGTATATATTGAAAGCTCCATTAACAAACTTAATCCTAACAGGTGCGTTAGCTGCGACATTATCTATAAGCATTTTATTGTCATAGATTTGTGTATCACCTGTTCCATAAATTGTTATATCGTTGTATTGATAAGTGCCAAAATTTGATGTCCCAATTCCTACACGAACAACTTGTGAACGAGGCCCAATTTGTTCAACAAATCCACCTTCTCTTGCTGCTTGCATTGTAGCTAAAGGTATGTTTGGCATCATTTGTGCTTGAACTGGAGTTGATATAAAGCTCAAAATCAAAAATGTATATAAAAACTTCTTCATAGGACTATTATATGACAAACCTAAAAATGTAACAATTATTCTTTTTCTGTTTTTTGTGTTTTTATTGTTTGGGGAATTGATGCTATCGGTTTATAGCCTAATTTATTCATTTCTTTTGCATATTTAAAAAATGGATATAGTATTGCTCCGGTCAATGCTAAGTTAGAAGCTAGTACACCACATAATGCACCGACAAGTGTTTTGGTAAGTTTCCCAAGTTTTGTTTCAGTCTTAATAAATGCTGCAGTCAAACTTCCACCAGCTACAGCACCGATAAGTGTTGCAATATGTGCAGCTTTTGCAAATTTTTCTTTAGGATTTATATTATACTTCCCGTATTTTGTGTGAACTTCTTGAACTAGTTTTTCAAATTTATCTTTGTTTTCTTCCGGAATACTAAACCTTGAATTAGTTTCTGTTTGAGGATTTTTTGTTTCATAGATAACCAACCCATCAGAAGTCTTTGCAACTTCTTTTGGAGTAATAGGTAGCATTGCGTTTGTAGTTATATTTACACTAGCCATATTGTTTAGAAGTTCCGTGAAGAAAAATTTTTGCCTACTTGTGAAGAAATATTTATTTAATTTCCCACTTTGTTCCTTCTTTAGAATCTTTCAATACAATTCCAAGTTCATCGAGTGCAATTCTGATTTTATCTGCAATATCCCAGTTTTTTGCGTCTCTTGCTTCTTTTCTGTATGCAATGATTTCTTCCATTGTATTGAATTCTTTTTCAAGTTTTTCAGATACATGTTTTACTGCATTTGCAAGTTCTTCTTCTGATAAAGTTGGTTTTTCAAAACTGAAACCTAGTACAGAAGCTAATTTATATAAAATTGTGAATGCGTGATCTTCATTTTTATTAGCTTTGTTTGCAAGCTCAAAAAGTACTGCAAGAGCTTTAGATGTGTTTAGATCATCATCCATTGCTTCTGTAAATTGTTTGTATTCATCAGTTTGTGAGATATCAAAACTGTCATCAACTTTTGTTTGTTTAGCATTCAATAATCTTTTTACGCCTGCTTGAGCTGAAGAAAGTGCTTCATCAGAGAATTCAACAGGCATTCTGTAGTGATTTGTAAGTATAAAAAATCTTATTGTATTTGCATCATATTTTTTCAAAAGCTCATCAATTGTAAGGAAATTGCCTAAAGATTTAGACATTTTTTCTTTATTAATTGTGACAAATCCGTTATGTAACCAGTAATTTACGAATTTACATCCATTTGCACATTCTGATTGAGCTATTTCATTTTCGTGATGAGGGAATATTAAGTCTGCACCTCCTGCGTGAATATCAATAGTTTTTCCAAGATATTTTCTACTCATTGCAGAACATTCAATGTGCCATCCAGGTCTGCCTATGCCCCAAGGCGATTTGTACCCGAATTTTTCATCACGTTTCCATAGTGCAAAATCTAGTGGGTCTTCTTTTATATCACCTACTTCTATTCTTGCACCGCTTTCAAGCTGGTCTATAGGTTGTTTTGAAAGTGCACCATATTGAGGGAATTTTTTTACTCTGAAATATACATCTCCGTTAACTTCATATGCATAGCCTTTGTTGATTAAATCTTTTACAATTGAAATCATCTCACCTAACGTTTTAGTTGCAAAAGGTTCTATATCAGGCTTTAAGGTATTTAGAGCTTTCATACTTTCTGCAAATGCTCTATACCAATATTGTGATACTTCTTCAGGTGTTTTATTTTCTTTTTCTGCTTTTTTTAGGATTTTATCATCAACGTCGGTTACGTTACGACAATAAGTGACATCATACCCTTTAAATTTAAGATACCTATACAATACATCCCAAGTAATATAACATCTCGCATGTCCCAGGTGTGCAAAATCATAAACTGTAGGTCCGCAAACGTACATTTTTACTTTGTTTTGTTCTATTGGTACAAACTCTTCAATATTATTTGTGTATGAATTATGTAATCTCATAATAAAATCCCTCTTTCTATGAGTATTTTATCATAAAAAGAGAGATTTTATTCAAAATTTTATGTTATTCAGATACTTGGTACATCGGAACAATAAGTCGTCCTAACCAGCCTGTTGGAGAAGAATCAAGTTTAATTCTATCTGCAGGTAAATATAATGTTTCTCCTTCCTCCATTTTTTTGTTTGAATTACTTAGCTTTCTTCCATCTGGAGTATATCCTGCATCATATCCAGCAAAGTATTCTGGGTTGTATTTTGAAATAGTACCATCATCTACTACTCCTAGAAAATCTGATGCAAGAATGCCAACTTTTTGACTTTCTTTTACTGTAACAGCTATTCCTATTGTACCATCATTTAATTTTGCTGGTTTTGCAGAATAATATTTACTATAATCACCGTTGTTTACTACATCTGCTATTTCTGCACTATTGTAATAATCCGGTTTTATTTGAGTCCCATCTTTTGCATAAAATTTAATGGTTGTTGTCTGTGCAGTTTTGTTTGTTTTTTGAGTGGTAATCGTGTAACGTCCTGTATTGTTAGGACTAACTGTTTTTACTGGATCTGTCATAATATCTCCTTTTCTCGTGTATATATTTTATAAGTATTTTTTATATTAAAAATTGTCTGAATGTTAATTAATGTAAAGGGATTTTATAGAAAATGAAATATAACTAACATTGAAAATACCCATAAAATATTGATCTATAACATTTTATGGAGTTAAAATTTTACGAAAATTAGTTAATTTAGTTTAAAGAGACAAATATTTTATGAACAGGTTCAACTAGGTCTTGTACTGGACATATTTCATCAAGTTCCAGTGTTATTGTTTGTATGTTTTTTTCTATCCCTGCATAAGTTCCAAAACTTCCTGGGGTTGGGTATCCAATACTTTCTTCTACAGGGTAATTTATAATTTCGGATATTTTTTTCGCAAGTTCTTTAGCTGGTCCATCATAATTTACTACTTTGTATGGAGCGTGTAATGTAAGTATGATTTTTGGCATAAATTCTTCAATAGTATCGATAAGAAACTGAGTCTCAATTTCGCTTGCAGGGGCTGAACCACCGAAAAATTGGTCTTTTTCGCCTAGTATCCAATTTTTTGTCGGGAAATTTCTATTTAAGTCAACACCGTTAGAATTTGTTCTCGTATTAAGTTGCTTGCCATCAGGATTAAGGCAAGGAATGAACAATAATGGTGTATTTGGATATTTTTTTATAAATTCATTAATCAGATACTCTCCTTGGGGTTCATCTCCGTGAAAAACACCAATGACAAGAATATCATTGTGATTTTTGTTGCCAAGCAGGCAAATTTCATTTCCTAGTTGAGTTTTTGTAGATTTTAGTTTATTCAAATATAGCCTCTATAAATTCTTCTGAATTAAATTCTTTTAAATCTTCCATTTTTTCACCAACTCCGACAAGTTTTACAGGAAGTTTTAATTCTTTTGCAACAACTAGAACTATTGCACCTTTGGCTGAGCCATCAAGTTTGGTAAGTGCAACAGATGTTAGATTTACTGCTTCTGTAAAAACTTTTGCTTGTTGAAGTCCGTTTTGTCCTGTATTTGCATCAAGGACTAATATTGTTTCTCTTAGGTTATTTGGAGCTTTCTTATCAATAACAGATTTGATTTTTGCAAGCTCTTCCATAAGGTTAAATTTATTTTGCAAACGACCTGCTGTGTCAACTAGAATTACGTCGTAATTTTCACTTTGAGCTTTTTGTATAGTCTCATAGACTACTGATGCCGGATCTGCTTTTTCTTTTCTGATAATATCTGCTCCTGCACGTTTTGACCAAATATCTAGTTGTTCTTCTGCAGCAGCTCTGAATGTATCACCTGCAGCGATGAGAACTTTTTTATTTTCTTGTTTAAATTTATAGGCTAGTTTGCCTATGAGAGTAGTTTTTCCGACTCCGTTTACTCCACAGATGAAATATATATTTAGTTCATTTTCTTTGTAATTTATACTGTTTGAACCTGCTTGATTAAGAGTCTTTTTGAACTCATCTTTTAAGTATTCTTTTACTTGTGCCGGTTTGATTTTTGTTTGATCTCTTAAGTTGTCAACGAGCTCTGCTGCATAATTTACGCCTAAATCTGCACTAATAAGAAGGTCTTCCATATCTTCAAGAACAAACTCTGAGAATTCTTCCTCGTTTTCTACAGAACTTACAACATTTCCTACTAGCACCTGTGCAGTGTTGGATACAGTTTGTTTTAAATTGTTAAATTTATCTTTAAAAAATCCGAACATACGCAGATGATACCATGAAATTATTTAATTTTCATCCACTTTTGGTGTATTCTGATTTGTCTTATTAGGTTTGAAAATTTTTGTTTTCGGTATTTAGGTTCTGTAATTATATCTTTAAGGCATAAAAATATGTAGATAAATTCTCCAAAATATGTGTCTGGCAGTATAATATCTTCGGTTTCAATATTGCCATTATTGATCTGTATTTTTAATAATTGATTAAATATATCTATCATGATAGATATAATCTATCAAAAATTTATAAATTTGTCAATTAATCTTTGAATTATTAGACTATTGTTATGATAAATTTAAAAGAAGAATTGGCAGTTTGTCTTTTGCGCAAAGGGCTTTCTATGAGAAAGATTGCTCGAATATTGCGTGATAAAGGATTGAATGTCCCAAAAGCTAGTGGTTTGTCTGATTCTATAAATAAAAAGCGTGTTCGTTTTGAGACAGTGCAAGAGATTCTTGATTGTATTGGTTATGAGTTGGTAATTCAAGAAAAGAAAGATAAATAAAAAAATAACCTTTTCATGTTAATGAAAAGGTTATTTTGTGTGTTTAATTTTTTATGTTTAGTTGATACCGTAATCTACAATCACTTTAGCTAAAATACCGTTGATAAATGATGTACTGTCATCTGTAGAGTATTTTTTAGCTAGTTCCATAGCTTCATCAACTACAACTTTCATAGGTGCATCTTTGATGTACAAAAGTTCTACCAAAGCTATACGTAGAATATCTTTGTCCATTTTTACCAAGCGTTCAAGATCCCAGTTTTTTGCATATTTTTGAATGATTTCATCAACTTCTTTATGGTGTTTTTGGAAATATTCTGCGATTGTGATTGCGTAGTTTTTAACTTCGTTTTGCGAATCAAGTGTTGTGAATTCTGCAATCTCCAAAGCTAAAAGGGCTTTTTCAGCGATGTCTATCATTTCATTAATTCTTCCTGTCATATCAGATGTCATAGGAAGTGGAACAGGAATATTTGCTACACCAATAGGTCTTGCAATATTAGTTTCGTGGTCAGCTTCATAATCTTCGATTTGAGCTCTCATTTCAACTAGCGCTCCAACAGTAATTTTTAGTTCATCACTTGCATTGCTTGTTAAAATTCTTACTGATTTTAAGATAATATCTTCAAGATCATCTTTTGAATAATTGGTTATTTTTTTATCAAATTGTGAAAATAGTATAAATGCTAATTCTCTTGCTGCTCTACGCGCTTGCATATATCTTCCTCTTTTTTTTATTGTAGTACTTTTCAAGGATTATGCTAGCATGAAAAAAATATTATTTCAAAGATAATCTTTTATTTTGTATAGAGTTTTCAATATCAGAAAGTTGCATAGATATTTTACTGATTTGATCCGAAAGAATTGAGGATATATTTTGAGCGTCTTGAATTTTAAATGTTGTATTGTCTAAAAGAATTTCTTTCAAAAAACTGCAAAGAGTTTTTGATTTATCAATTTCACAGGAAACTGTATTTACATTTTCTTCAAGTTTATCCAAATACGTATTAAAATCCACAATTAGTGCCTCAAATTTTTTTACTGAGTCACATTATATCATTTTGAATACTGTATTGCATTAAGGCATATGGGCAGTATTTTATAATATGGAAAGATTTGTATTTGATTTTTTGTTAAGTTGTTTAAGTTTAATCAGTCTGTTTTTTACAAATTCTGCGTGATGCGAAAACGGTTTCATTGCTAAAAATTTACGGTAATATCTTTGGGCGTCAATTCTTTTTCCAAGTTTATCAAAGCAAACTCCTATTCCCATATATGCGTGGTAGTAGTTTGGATTAATTTTTATTATTTCTCCGAGTAGTTGGCATGCTTCTTTGTATTTGTCAAGTTTCATTAATAGTGTTGATTTTTGTTCGTATGCTTTGATAAATTTTGGAGAATTTTCAATTAATTTTTGATAAATCATTAGAGCCAATTCGTATTCTTCGCATAGTTCATGAGAAATTCCAAGTTGAAGTATTGCATTTGGATTATCAGGATTAATTTGGATAGCTCTTACGAAATTTTTTATAGCTCCGCAAGGTATTCCCTCCAAAAGATGACATATCCCAAGTTCATAAAATGCTTCGTAAAAATCTTCTTTTAGCTCGGTTGCTTTATCAAGGTATTTGATAGCCTTTGCATAATTTTCAAGATTTTTATAACAAATTCCAAGCCCATAATATGAGTCAGCGTCGTTACGATCAATAAGTATTGCATTAAGATAATTTGAAGCAGCTTCTTTGTATTCATTTTTCATTCTCAAAGCATTCGCTTTAAGAAAAAATGAATTAAGTTTGATTGTTTGCTTATTTTCGGCAGTACAATTTTGAATTTTAGTATTTTCGCTAACCAATTTTGGCCTCTTTTCTTCCTACACTAACATTTTAAGTTTTTTTTACGGTGTGTAGAACAATCCTTGGATGTATAACTTTATCAACCGTTGGATTTATTATTTTTCTTGTGCTATAAATTTGTTATGAAAAAGTTATTGGTTGGGATTTTAATAATATCTTTAGGGATTCCTGTTTGGGCATTGGATGATAGTGTTCAGCTTGAAGGAGTTGAGCAGAAGAAAATTGAACTGCCTAAGACGAATGTAAAATCAAAAGAATCTTTGGTCGTAACTGATGAGCAAGTATTGCAAGAACTTGCAAAGATGCAAAAAGATAAAGATATTGAAGATATAGAGAATTTGTGGAAAGGTACTGTTGAGAATAATCAGGTAATAGGGTTTGCTTTAAAAAAATTAGCTACTCCTGAAAGCCAACGAAGAATTCATTCTTCACTTATGGCAAAGACTCTTTCTGCTATTGTTGCTGGGGCATCTTTAGCTCCATCTTTAATGGGAGCTGACTATATGGTACAATCTTCTGCTTTTGCGACAGGAAGGTTGGCTCAAAACTTAATTAATCGTAAAAATATGCCGCAAGAAATTCCTCTTACTGATACTGAACTTATAGAACTTGCCGGTTTGGTAGAGAATTTGCAGGACAAGATAATTAATGCATATTATAATTACAAAAGTTCTCTTTCTCAATTAAAAGAGACTCGTCAGCGCTTACTTTTGTATAACAAAAATTATACGAATGCATTGGATTCTGATGATATTTTAGAGATTACAATATCTTCAGCCTTGTATGATAATATGCGTATTGAAGAATTTTATTATATGGAAACAGCAAAAAAGTACCATCTTGAATTGCAGCGTTTGGCTGGTAAAAAAGTTGTTGATAAATTGAATTTGTATCAATACAACTATAATTCAACTCTTGTGAACGGAAAGGACGGTAAGTGATGAAAAAAACATTATTGCTGTCTTTAGCTTTGCTACTTGCTCAAACTGTTTGGGCGACTAATTTGGAAGATGTAACAACTGTAAGACAACCTGCTTATCGTTTGGGAATTTCAGATTCTCCAGAAAAAGAGTATGTAGAAGCCAAGCAAGAATCTCCAATTGAAAAGGTTGTTAAAGAGTACGTAAAGATTGACGAAAATCAAATGGATTTGTCTGATTTGACTTATGCTGATTTGAGTATAAAACAAATTTCAAAAGAAGTTGCAAGAGAGCTCGACTTAGATCAGGAAACTATGATAGGTGATTTATCACTATTATGGCAAGGAGCTGCGACTCAAAGTGATACAATAAATTTTGCGTTATATAAGCTCGCGAACCCAGAAGAAGATAAGCCTGATGAAAAATCTGTAAAAAAAGTGCTTTCAACAATTGCAAGTATGTCTACTCTAGTTGGTGCAGGCATGGGAAATCCAATTCTTGCGACTAGTTCTATAATCGGTGGTAACGTTCTTGGGATTATGTCTCAGGATACAAAGGCATTAAATTATAAATATACAAAAGTTACTGATGCCGATATGATTATTCTTGTTCGAAAAATAGAAGACTTGCAACAAAAAGCAGTTGATTTATATTACAACTACATGACTGCTCGAAAACGTCTTGAAATGGTCGATGAAGTAGTACAAGCTCGTAAGAAAAATTATGATCTTTCTCAAGATTCTTCTAGAGAAGTGATATTGATTACTGATGCGTACTATAGAACTGCTCTTGATATGCAAATGAAAGCTCGTTCTGATTTTTATTCAAAACGAGCAGCACTGGAACAGTTTGTGGGAAATGATGTATTCAGACAATTTGAAGCCGATCTTATAAAAAGAGAAAAGGATAATAAATGAAATTAATTCCTTTTGAAATAAATTCAGGGGCTGAAAATATGCGAATTGATTCTCAAATGCTTGATGATGCAATTCGTTATAATTCCAAAGAGCCGATATTTCGTCTATATGCTTGGAAACCTTTTTGTGTATCTTTAGGTAGAAATCAAAAGGATGATTTTTTAGATAAGGATTTTTTGAAAGCGAATAATATTGATTGGGTGAGAAGACTTACAGGTGGTCGCGCTTTATTACATGCTGATGAAATTACTTACAGTTGTATATTTCCGGTTGAATATCTAAATAATGGTGAAAATGTTGTCCAATCTTATAAAGAGATTTCTCAAATTCTAATAAATACATTTCAAAAGTTAGATATAGAGCTTGATTTTGGTGGAGTCAAAAAATATGCAGGACATGCTGATTATTGTATGTTAGTTTCTACCGGTGCAGATTTGTGTTTTAAAAATCGTAAGTTAATAGGTTCTGCACAGTTTAGAAAAGAAGGCTATATCCTCCAACACGGATCAATTTTGTTCGATTATGATAAGGATTTACTTGCTAAAATTTTTAAAGAAAATATTGATACATCATCTATTATTTCAATAAAAGAAATTAATCCGACTTTGACAAAAGATGATATATTGGGTGTTTTATCTTGTGTATAGAGTATATTGTTAAGAAATATTAATATTAAAAATCCTTGATATTAAAGGGATTACTAAATTTGTATATCTAATTTGTATCCTTTTTGTCAATTTTTTATTTCAAAAAATCTTTATATAAGTACGGGGAATAAAATTAAGGGGATCAAGGAAATGTTTAATTTGCCAATTACATCATATTATAGTGGTTTAGAACCATTCTTGGCATGTAACATGAATACTTTAGGAAGATTTAATCCAATGTTGTATGGTATCATCAATCCTAACAGTACAAATCCTATGATGGATCCTTTAGCAAGATTAGGTATACAAAATGCAATGCAAATGGGTGCTACTCAAGCAAAAATTGATATGACATCAATGGCTGCAGCAAGTGCTAACAACGCATTGAATTCAATGATTTCTCAATTAAGTGCTGTATTACAATCTGATAAATTAAATGAATCTCAAAAATCAAGAGTAAATGCTCTTATAGAAAAAATAAAGAAAGTTCAACAAGATTTACAATCAGTAATGAGTAAACTTAATGCATCAAATATTGATGAAGTAAAATCAAATGTTGAAAAAATTCAACAACAAATTCTTGATTTACAAAAAGAAGCTAGTGATTTAGCTGATGCTATTGCAAAAGAACTTCAAGATGAAGCTGGTTCTGCATCTTCAAATGATGATGCTACAGATGGAACTGATGATAATTCCGGTTCATCAAATGGCGGAGCGTCTGGGGCTGGAGATTCTACAGGTACAGATGTAGAGTCTGAGTATGATGCAGATGGAAGACCTTCTTCTTTAGCAAAACCTACTTCAAGAGAAGTTCAAGATATTTGTTTAGCTTTTGCTGATGGTATATCTGCTTGGTATGGTACTGATGATGAAAAATTTGAAGCAGCAGTTACAAGTATAGACGAAAGTAACGTTGTTGAAGTTATGACTCGTTGGAAAGAATCCTTTGCAGGCTCAGGTAATAGATTTTCTCAAGATTCAAGTTTTATAGAATCATTCTTGTGGGATGCTGATGCTTCTCAAAAAGAAGTTCTTGGTAAACATATTCTTGATATGCTTGTAAAAAGAGCTGAATTAAACGGACTTGATGTAACTAGAGAAGAAGCTAATGTTAGAGCAGAATTATCAGCTATAGTTACTAATAATGATAAAGTTCAAGAAAATATCGAAGCTATTTATAATAAAATTGTAGCGAAAGAAGCTCAAAATGCTTCTCAAGTAAAAAACAAAGAAGCTAAGGCAGAAAAAGAAGACGCAAATAAAAAAGCTCAAGCAAAAAGAAATGAAGACGCAAAAAAAGCTCAAACTGCTAAAAAACAAGCAGAAGTAATAGCTAGAGAAAAAGCAACTTTTATCAAAGATATTCAAGATTGCACAGGTAGAGATGACATAAAAGAATTACCTGAAGGTGTTGAAATCGTAAAAGATGAAAATGGAAACTTCAAAGGTTTCAAAATCAGAATTAAAGGAAAAGATTACTTTGGTAAAGATTACTTAGCACTAGTTGGTGCTTTGGAAGAAGCAGGTCTAACTCTTCCTTTACCGAAGAAACAAGAACAAGTTGCATAAATTAAAAAAATAGATGATTCCTCATATTTAAAGTAAAAGGTAAATAGGGAGCTTAAAATTAGTAGGTTAGGTGAATGTGAAGAAAAAGTCTCTGGTAAATCCAAGAGACTTTCTTTTTATATTTTATTAATACTATTTTTCATTAATTTTCAGTCAGATAAATTTTAGCAATATCGATATCATTTTGGGTTGTAATTTTTATATTTTTATAGCTGCCATCGAGTATGTAGACATCTTCTCCCAGAGCCTCAAGCATTCCTGCATCATCAGTGAAATTTTTATTCTTTAATTGTTCATGAGCAGACTTTATAAGTTGATATTCAAATGCTTGTGGAGTTTGGGTATTATACAATTTAGCTCTGTCAATTGTTCTTATTATTTTTCCATGTACAACTTCTTTTATTGTATCAATAGTTTTGGTTGCGACAGTGAGGGCTTTTTTATCTTTGACCATTTCTATAGTCTGGTTAATGAGATCTGTAGAAATCATAGGTCTCGCACCGTCATGAATAAGTACGTAATCACAAGCTGATTCTTTTAGACCATTATATACTGATGCCTGTCTTGTTTCTCCGCCTTGAATGATTTTTACTTTTTTGAAATCTTTGAATATATTTTCAAGTTCTTCAATAATACTTATGTTTGCACAGATTATAATTTCATCTACATTCGAATTCTCAAAAGCTTCTACTGTATATTTTATAACCTCTTTGTCATTAATTTTTTCTAAGAGTTTGTTTTTATTTCCAAAACGAGAAGATGTTCCTCCTGCAGGAATTATTGCATTTACTCTCCAAGTAAAACTCATTTTTTGCTACTCCTTAAAAATGATTGTACAATTTTTCATCAATTTGTTTTGGAGTATAAAATTCTTTGTGGTTTTCATAGTTTACTTCTACTCCAAAATCTTTTTCGGCTTTTTCCACCTCTCCAATTATTGTATAACCGTGTAGTTTTTTCAATAACCCTTCTTCTATTGTTGCAATAATTTGATAATCTTCTCCACCATAAAATACTAAATCTTGCCAGTTATTGAATATTTTAATTTCTTTATCAAATGGAATTTTACTAAAATCGATTGACATTTTGACGTTGCTTGCTTGTGCGATTTGTGACAATGCATCCATAAGTCCGTCAGAACTATCCATCATCGCGTAATCAGAAGTTGCAGCTGTCGCTATTTTTTTTGAAAATTCAACTTGTGCTTTGGGCATAAGATGAGCATTTATAAGAGTTTGTGGAGTATGTTGATTGTCTAATAACAATTTTAATCCGGCTGCAGATGAACCATGTGGGCCTGATACGATAATTTTTTGTCCTGCTTGTGCATTTTTCCTCGATGATATTTTTCTATTTTTACTTGATCCGATTGCAGTAATTGATATAAATACCTTATCACCTCCGGTGATATCTCCTCCTACTATTTCTACTCCGTTTGCTGCGAATTTTGCACCCTCATAAAAATCTTTTACAAAACTATTTTGTGTATCTTTTGGCAAAGATAGTGATATCGTTAGGTATTTCGGCTCTGCTCCACTCGCACAAATATCGCTGATGTTTACCATAACTGCCTTGTATCCAAGTTGGAATGGTGTCATATACGAAAGTTTAAAATGAACATCTTCGACAAGACTGTCTTGTGAGATAGTAATTCCAAGATCCTTTAAATATGCACAATCATCCCCGATATACTTTGAATCTAGTGTTTTTGTGATGATTTGTATAAGTTCTTTTTCTTTCATTTTATTTCACTAATTTATGCTAAATCATTTTCAATAAGGGTTACAAATTCCTGAACTAATGCGGCATTCCATTTTTTGCCTGAATCTTGTTTTATAATTTCTAAAGCATCTCTAGGGCTAAGCTCTGAACGATAAGTTCTTTGTTCAGTCAACGCAAAATAAGCATCTACAATCAATATAATTTGAGAAGTCATAGGGATTTCTTCTTTTGAAATTTTTCCTGGATATCCGCTGCCATCCCAGTTTTCATGGTGATGTTCAACTATAGGTATAATATCTTGGATATATGAAATAGGTTTAAGTATTTCTCTAGCAGCGATTATTGGGTGTTCTTTTATGTGATTTTTTTCTTCTTCTGTTAAAGGAGTGACTTTCTGTAGTAATTCTTGAGGAAGCATTAAATTCCCAATATCGTATAAAAGCATAGCAACCCTTAAATTATCGATATCAGATTTTGGAAGATCAAATCTTTTTGCAAGACTTACCGCAATCTGAACTTTTGATTTTATAACACCTTTAGAATGTAGTGGGTTGTATGTTTGGGTAAGAATGTCCGCAACAGAAAAAAGGGCTTCTTTAGGCATTTGACTGTTCTGTTCAGCATTTTTGAGTTTATTACACAACTCATCTGATAAGTCTTTTGAAATAGGCATATTATGCTTAGATAAAATATCTACGAATGTATTAATAGCTATTTCTTGCCAGCTTGTTTCCGTAATTGGTTTTGCAAGTGTTACTCGGTTTCTTCCGTCTCGTTTTGACTGGTACATTGCTTGGTCTGTAAGTTCTAAAATTTCTTCGATATTATCAGAATGTTCAAGGAATGTTGCTACACCTATGCTGGCTGTGATATTTCCAATTGTATCGAGTTCAGTTTCTTCTATGGCTTTTCGAATTCTTTCTGCAGCTACCATTGCACCGTCTGATTCAATGCCTGGAAGAATTACGTTGAATTCTTCACCACCCATTCTTGCCGCAGTATCAATTGAACGAGCGTTTTTCTTTAGAATATCAGCTACTGTTTTTATAGCTAAGTCACCATATGCGTGACCAAATTTGTCATTAATTTGTTTTAAGAAATCTAAATCAATCCCGATAATACTTATAGGTTGTTGTTGACGAAGTGAACGCTTAACTTCTTTTTTCAAGTATTCTTCAAAATATCTTCTGTTATAAAGTCCTGTAAGTCCGTCAGTTATTGCTTGTTCTTTTACAGCCTCAAACAGGTCTGCAATAGTAATTGCCATTTCAATTTGTTGAGCAAACATAGTAAGAAAAGTTACCTCTCCATCAGTGAGTTCTTTTCTTTCTGAAAATACATTAAACCAACCGAAATGTTTATTTCTGGAATACAGTGGAACCGTAATTATTGATTTACTTGTACTTCCTTCCATAATTTCGTTAATAACGTCTTCTGGCACATCTGGCGCAACTGATTTTAAAGTTCCTCCAAGATCAGTTGTCTGTAAAATTTTCTTTTCTTTAAGAGTCTCAGCATAAATACTGTTTTGGTCGTATCTTAATTTCCTTGTCTGTATTGGAATTTTAATCATTCTGCTGACTCTTTGAATAGAAGCATCATTAGATTGTGCAATTACCATTAAGTATTCGCCGTCTTCATCTTCAAATTTTTGCAAAATATTGCAATGCATATACCCAAGTTCTCCTTGAATACTATTGACTATTGTTTCAAGGACACTTTGGAGAGGTTTTGCAGAATTCATCATGTCTAGAATATGTTGAAGTGTCAGCATTCTTTTGTTTGCGATGTTTAACTCCATTGTACGTTGTTGAATTTCTTTTTCAAGCTGAATGTTTCTTTCATAGACTTCAAGATAGTCTTGTTTTTCTCCGTAGATAGTGCTTTCTACTTCTGAAATCATCATCTTTAATTCTTTTATTCTATCGAAGAAATTCACATTGACTCCTGTTTATAGAGCTTATAGACTCAATCTGTTCATATTATACAACATTTTCAGCAAAATTAAAGACCTTATTTACAATATTTATAATTTCTTGTGGTGTCGGGTGTTTAAGGCATTTATCTTTATCTTTTAATTTTGGGCAGGATTTTGTAAAACAAGGCTGACACTCTAGGTTTCCATTTACTGCAAAATATTTATCTTTATTGCCATATGCCCCATATAAAGATGGTGGTGTGCAGGTAAAAATAGAAATTACAGCAGGTTTGCCTGTTGCCCAAGCGACGTGAGCACTACCTGAATCAGGTGCCATAACAAGATCTGCTCTTTTAAATATTTCAATAAGATCTTTTACGTTAGTTTTTCCTGCGAGATTAATATGATTATCTCCACCAATGTATGAAATAAGCTCTTTATCTTTTTCTGTTCCACTGAAGATAAGTGAACACTTATTTTCTAAGTATTTTACAACTTCTTTCCAATTATCTTTATCCCAGTGTTTTAATCTCCAAGTAGTGGCAGGGCAAATTACAACAATCGGCTTTGTAGTATCCAAATTTGATAGAAGATTATCAACTTTTTTAATAGTTTCTTCACTTGATGGAGGTAGAGTAAATTTTACCCCGTCAGGCTCGACACCAATATGTCTTGCAAATGCATAATTCATTTCTACAGCATGAACAGAAAAGTCTTCTTTGTATGGGTTTTGAATATGTTCGTTTCCTCCAAAATCTGCAAATTCTCTTGCTCCTTTAACCGTAATTCTTCTTTTTGCACCGCAAGTCAGCATCCAATATAGACTTTTGAACATTTGTTGTGAATCGATTGCAATGTCATATTTTTCTTTTCTGACTTCTTTTAGGATGGATAAAAATTCTTTAAAGTTTTCTAGTGAAAACCCTTTTTTCTTCCATTTTTGTAGCGGACATAGATATGTATGATCAACACTAGGGTTGTTTTTTACTATATCTATTCCTTTTTCAGAAACAATCCAACCGACTTCGTATCCGTTTTTCTTTAGTTGATTCGCTAAAGGGACTGTAAAAATTACGTCTCCAAGAGATGAAAGTCTTACTATAAGAACTTTTTTAGGTTTGCTTGTCATTTAGTTTACCATCCTCTGTCTTCTAAAAATGCGGCACCTATTACACCTGAAAAATCACCGAGTGCTGCTTTTTTAAATTGAATTTTAGCAGCTGGTACCGGTAATGATTTTGCTTTTGCTTTTTTTATTGTCTTTTGGTAGAAAAAGTCTACTGCTTCAATTAATCCGCCTCCAAGAACTACAAGTTCAGGATTTATAAAATTTATTATACTAGCAATCCCACCTGACAAATATTCTGAGGCTTCTGCGACACATTGCATTACAAGCTCATCTTCTTTTTCAATTGATTTTTGTATCATGCTTGAAGTAATTGATTTGCCAGGTTCTAAAAACTCGAGTATACATGACGGTCTACCTTTTTTTAGTGCACCTTCAATTCTTCTCTCTATTGCAGAACGTGATGCATAAGCTTCAAGACAGCCATGAGCTCCACAAGCACATTGTCTGCCATTTAAATCCACTATCATATGACCGATTTCACCAGCAGTACCTGTAGCTCCAATAATAATTTTTCCATCTTTTACGATACAAGATCCAACTCCTGTACCAACAAAAATGCATACAAAATCTTTACAATTTTTAGCTGCTCCAAATTTCATTTCGCCTATCGTTGCGACTTCAACATCGTTACCCAAAAACACAGGAATGTTATATTTGTCTTGTAGGATTTGTTTTATATTTAAATCGTAACAATCCAAGTTTGGAGCTGCAATAACAATACCATTTTCTCTGTCATTTTGTCCTGCAGAGCCGACTCCGATAGAACTTATATTATCTAATGTTTCATTGCATTGTTCCATCAACTCATCAATGCCATCTATCATTTTTTTTATGATATTTTTAGGGCCTTTTTCTTTTTTTGTCTTTTTCTTTATGTATGAAACAACTTGTCCTGTGGTTCTATCCACAAGTGCAATTAAAATTTTTGTGCCACCTAAATCAATTCCAATAGAATATTTTTTCATATATTACAATTATATATAAAAAATGATTTTTTTCCATATGGTTAGGATATTTGCAAAAAGGATAAAAATCTGTTAGCATGTTCTAAGAAGGGGAGAGTGTTATGAAAAATTTAAAAAGTCTATTTATAGTAGCTTGTTGTTCTTTATTGTTTTCTCAAGCATCATTTGCTCAAGATGTTTGGTTAAATGATTCAAAAAAAATGTTTGAGAATAATGCAGCTATTATATACGAAATTAACTTAAGAACTTTTAATGCACAAGATACAAATAAAAATGGCATAATTGATTTTGATGAAGGAGAAGAAAGTGGTACTTTTTTAAATGCTATAGGGAAATTGGAGGAACTCCGTCTAAAAGGTGTAAATATGATACATGTTATGCCGATTACTCCTGTAGGAAAAACTAAAGCTCTTGGAACAGCTGGATCTTTGTATGCTGCGTCTTCTCTTAATTCATTGAATCCTCAACTAAAAAGTGAAAAAAGTGCAATGTCAATCGATGATCAAGCACGTAAATTCATTAACGAAGCTCATAAAAGAGGTATAAGAGTAATGATAGACTTACCTTCTTGTGGTTCATATGATTGGTATTTGCAAAGACCGGAATTGTTTATGAAAGATAAAGCAGGGCAACCTATTGTTCCTGTTGATTGGACAGATGTAAGATTGTTTGATGCTGGTACTGAATTAAGCATAAATAGAGATGTGTATAATGTTTATAAAGAATTTGTAGATATGGTTATAGGACTTGGTGCAGACGGTATAAGAGCTGATGTGGCAACTCTAAAACCTGCAAATTTTTGGAAGGAATTAATATCTTATTCAAGAAAAAAAGATCCTCAGTTTTTGTGGCTTGCAGAGGCTTCAGAATCTTGGACTGAACCTGTTGCGCAGGGAGCTATCTTTACTCCGTACAATAAATTGTTAGAAGCAGGATTTGATGGGTATTATGGTAGTTTCTTTGAGTTAAAAAATTGGAAAAATTCTAAAGAACTATATGATAGAATTTATGCTGTGAAAGATTTGCAGACTAAATACTCTTCGCCAAAATCTGTGATTGCAAGTTTTACTACGCATGATGAATTGAGTCCTATTTTGATTAATGGCTCAGCATTTAGTGAAATGATTATATGGTTAAACGCAACTTTGCCTATCAATTCTTATTTTGTAGACGGCTTTGATACCGGGGACAACTACATTTATAACTGGGCTAATAAAAAGGCTCTAAAAACTTTTACAGATGATGATTATTATTTTGTTCATAGGGGTAAAATTGATATCTTTAATTTCTCAAGAGCATTGCAGGGCAAGGATAGAAATCTTTTAGACAATTTTATTATGGCTAATGGTTTTAAAAAACGTTTTTATCCTAACATTACAAGAGGAAATTTTGTTCCTTTAAAGACAAATTCTCAAAGTATATTTGCTTACGCTCTTTCTTATGATGGCAAAAGTGTTCTCGTAATAGGTAACTTAAATTTTAGAGATTATGTTAATGCAGAAGTAAAAGTTCCTAAATTGAAAGAAAGCAACATGGTAATACCTGTAAAAATAAGAAGTATTCCGATAATTGGAAAGGGTAAAATAACAGAAAAGATATTACCTGGTGAAATTCAAGTTTTAATTGTTAATGATATGGAAATAAAATAAAAAAGATGGGATTTATCCCATCTTTTTTTATCTTCTTTTATTAAGTCCTCCGCCTGAGTTGCTTTGTGAATAGTAATTTGCAAAACCGACTTTTTGCGTTTGAACACTTTTTTGAATTTTCTTGACTGACTCACTAGGAGTGTATATAAATTTACTGCCTGATGCTTGAGCTTTAGCCATTTCATTATTTTGGTTGTTTCCTAGAGCTTGACCGAGTGTGCCAAGACCAGAGGATGCATTCATTGCAAGTTCTGTAAATGAGGTTTTTCCTAATTCTTTAATACCACTTGTAGTACTTTCATAAGCAGTTCTTTGCATTATTTCTTGTGAAGCTTGTAAACCTTGTTGTTTTGTAGCTTCGCTTGCACCTAGTTTAGCTCCTTGTTTAGCCTGATTTGTCAGTTGCTCTGTTGATGAAGATGCAAGTTCTTGGGAAGCTCCATTTTTCATACCATCTACAGTCGCTTGACTAGCACCTTGTTTAGCTGCTTCTTTTGCGCTTTGAGCCGCTGCAGCTCTCGCTTGGGCTCCTGCAATGTTTTTGCTTAGGTTTTGGAATCCTGCTGTTGCTTGTTTTGTTGCACTTATTGCAGATGCTCCTGACATAATACCTGTAGCTGCGCTTGTTAAAGCTCCAAGCAAGTTGCCTTCTAGGGCATAACAAACTGTTTTTGTTACATTTGCTGCAGCTACACCATAGTTACCCACTGCTTCTGCAGTAGCACCTACAGGAACCATAACTGCTCCGACAACTGGTATCCAAGGAGGAAGTACAACTTTTGTTAAAATTTGACCAACAGTTTTTACAATCATACCTGCTGTTGCAATAGGAGAGCAGATACTTTCTACTTTATTTGCGAATTTAAGAACTTTAGATTCTTCTTGTTGGTCTTTTAGTAATTCTTTTTGAGTTGCTTTAACGGCTTTGTTATACTGAACTTGAGTCTTTTTCATTCTAGTAACTGTTTTACTTGAAGAATTTTGGAGTGTGTATAACTTTTGACCATTAACTTCAATTGATGCAGCTTTATATTGAACTAATCCTTTTAGAGCTTCTGATTGCGCAATTGCATTTGCAACTTTGTCTGTTCCACTGTTATTACCAGAGTTGTTAGTTGCACTATTTGTACCGTTCCCTTCGTTATTGTTAATGCTAAATGATGTTGTTGGATTTGTTGCATCATCAGATTGACCTCCGGAGTTTATTATTTCGTCCAGAGCCATCATTTGAAGTTGCATACTTTCAACTTCGAGTTGTTCTTCTTCTATTTTTCTTACGGTTTCCTCTACTTTTTTTTCATTTTCTTTTAGGAGTTTTTCATCTTTTTTAATTTGTTTTTGTAGAGCTTTGTCATCTTTTTTTAGTTTTTTGTCTGTTTTTTTAGTTTCTTTATCGCATTTCTCCATTTCTTTTGATTGTTTTTCAGTCTCTTGTCCTGAACTTTTTGTTTTTGGAGTTTCGCTTTTTAGTTGTTTAGCAGCTTCTTTACCATTCGAAGCATTAACATTTTGTGTTTCATCTTTTTGTTTTGTAGTAGTTTTAGAATTTTGTTGTGATGAATCAACTTGAGAAAGTGTACTTTGTGTTGATGTAGGTATATTATTAGCATTTGCGTTAGTATTTTTACCAGTAGCACTTTCTCCTCCGCCAGCAGAGGAATCAGCTGGTTGAATTTTTATGCTGTCAGAGGTATTTTCTACAACTTGTGTTGCAGTATTTTCGTTTTTATTTTGTATATCATTTTGTTTTTGTATATTTGTTGTATCTTCACTATTATTTATGTTATTTGTATTTTGAAGTGTGTTTGTTTCGTTTTGGAATTCATTGTTTTCTGTTTTTTGAGTATCTTGATTTACTGATAAAGGTTTTTGTATATCAAGTATTGTAGCAATTTCGTTTGCAGTTATTTGAGATTCATTTGAAAACTCTTTTGTGTCTGTACCAACAGATATTGCTTCTTGTGCAAGTTTTTTACCTACAATCATTGCCATGATTGATCCAATGTTTCCAATGTTTAAGGCAGTATTTTTAGTTGCACCTTTTGTATTAGAATATGGATTTGTAAAGTCGATTATTTCGTCACCTAATTCAGCTGTTTCAGCACCTATAGCTATCCCTTTTTGGGATAACAGATCAATCTCTTGAAGTGATTTCGTAATTTCTTTAATTTTGTTTGTAGGAAACTCTTCTTGTGAACCTTTTGATTCATCTTCGAATAATTTACTTAATTCTTCGTATCGTTTTTGTTCATAATTTGTTAATTTTTCACCTTTATCAGCTTTTTTCTTGATTTCATTCCACTCTTTAACAATTTTTTTTAGTTTTTCAAGCGCATTCTTTTGTCTGTCAATGAATCTGTCTTTTAATGAACTTGCTTCATTGGCAACTGGTGTTAATTCATTGATTGCATTTTTTATTTGTTCTTGTTTTTGTTCACTAAGATCAATTTTTGCACTGGTTTTTGCTATTAATTTATAAAAAGAAGCTTTTTTTGTAGAAGTATCATCTGTTTTTTCTGTTGAACTTTGGTCTTCAACATTTTGTTCTTGTTCTGCTTCATTTATAGCAATTTCATATGTTATAGGGTCGCTATCCATCATAGCATGAGCTATTTCCAAAACTTCTTTTGGTATAGATACACCGTTTTCTTCCATTTGGATGATTTCTTCGTAGCTATATTGAGCCCATTTAGGATCTTGAATTTCACCATTTTTTTTAGCTTTACCTTCATTTTCTGCTATACGAGCTTTTTGATAGCTAATCATGGCTTTAAGTTTATCTGTACTTAAGCCATTAGGATTGTTTGGGTTTATGTATTCTGTACTAACAGAAAATTGTTTTTTAAGTTCTGAAATACTTTTCATTTCCATAAAATGTGAAATTCCTTGTAACTTACTAAGACATACTTGTCCCTAATGTTAATATCGGAATTAGGATGTGAAAACTTTAATTAAAATAAATTTAAAAATATAATAAATATTAAAACCCGTACAGAGAAACAGATTGAGACTTCTGTACGGGTTAATAATTCTTAACAATATAAAATTATAAATGTTTTTCGATATTTGAAATGATTGTAGACTTAGGCATAAGTCCTACTAATCTTTCCAAAGCTTTTCCGTTTTTGAACACTAACAAACTTGGAAGACCGCTGATTGAATAATTTTGAGCTGTCTTTAGGTTTTCATCAGTATTAACTTTAACGAATTTTACTTTTCCTTCAAATTCAGATGCAACTTCGTCCAAGATTGGGCCAAGCTTTCTGCAAGGTCCGCACCAAGGAGCCCAAAAGTCAACCACTACAGGCTGTTCAGAGTTTAGTACTTCTGTCTCAAAATTTGCATCATTAATATCGATTGCGTTAGACATAACATCTCCTTAACTTTATTTTAACGCTCTCATTTTAGCACAGAAAAATTTTTTGTGCTATTATCTTATTAGTACTCTATAGGATAAGATAATGGCTAGGAAAAAAGTAATAGAAATTGTTCTGGATACAGAAACTACGGGATTGGATTTTACAAAAGAAAAGATGGTTGAGTTTGCTGCTGTTAGACTAGAAAACGGCAAAATAAAAGATGAATTTCAAACACTTATCAACCCTGAGCAGCATATAAGAAAGTCAAGTATGGCAATTCATGGCATTACTCCTGAAATGGTTGCAGATGCTCCGACAGAAGCAGAAGCTATGCCTAAAATTCTTGAGTTTATTGGAGATTATCCTATTGTTGCTCATAACTGTATTTTTGATTATTCTTTTTTGAATGAAGCATCTTTAAGAACTTGTGGAAAAGAATTGAACAATCCAAGAATTGATTCTCAGCAGATGTTTAAAGAGGTATATCCTGATTTGCCATCTCATGGACTTGATGCTTTGACACAACGTTTTAAGGTAGAATTGACAAATCACCATAGAGCTATGGCTGATACTATGGGATTGGCTTTAAGTTATCCAAAACTAAAGAAGTTATATCTTCAAAAATATGATTGGGAAGTTAAGCAGCTTGATAATGTTGAGTATTTATTCGAAAGATTTTTGAGAATTCAAAATACAATTACAACTTTGCAATCAGAATTACAGGATTTAAAGTCAGTATTTAAACTATATTTTGAACAAGGAGGGGAACCTATTATTGCGCAAACAGGTGAGACTCTTGTTTATAATTCAAAACAATCATTTGGCTATGATTTACATCAGATAAAAGATGTATTGGAAGAAGTCGGAGCATTGGAGAAGGCTGTAAAATTAAATACAGGATTTGTAGACAGACTTGTTGGCGGTAGCAGATTGGATGAGGAAAAACGTGAACTTATAAAAGATGCTCGTCAAGAAATTACAGAGACACGAAATATTCAAGTAATAAAGGCAGGAAAGTAGAAATTATGTTAGAAAAATTAGCTCAATTTTTTAAAGAACCGCCTGTAAAAGAGACAATTCAAGATCCTCAACAGGTGAAGAGCATGTATTCTCATTGGAGATTGAGAATATTTTATGCATGTTTTATCGGTTATACGGTATTCTACTTGTGTAAAAAGAATATCGCTGTAGCTTTACCTGGGTTAAGTGCGGAATACGGATATTCCAATACAGAATTGGGACTTTTAGGAAGTTCTTTGTACTTAACTTACGGTATAGGTAAATTTGTAAATGGTGTTTTAGCTGATGGTTCAGATGTTAGAAAATTCTTACCTACAGCTTTAATTATGACAGCTATTGCAAACCTTTGTTTTGGTTTGTCTGCATTATTTATAACACCGGGTCATGTTTCATTTTTTGGACTACCTACAAATACTATTTTGTTATGGCTATTTGTATTTTTCTGGGGTGCAAGTGGTTGGTTCCAATCAGCAGGATTTCCGGCTGTTGCCAAGAGTTTAACTTACTGGTATTCAAACTCTGAAAGAGGAACAAAATGGTCTTTATGGTCTTGTTCTCACCAAGTAGGTACATTCTTAAGTGTAATTGTATCAGGATTTTTGGTAGCTCATTTTGGTTGGAAGATGGCATTTTTCGTACCTGGTTCACTAGCTATTATTGTAGCTATATGGTTATATAACAGACTAAGAGATAGACCTCAGTCTTTAGGCTTGCCTGATATTGAGACATATAATGAAGAACCTTCTGCAAAGAAAGCTGATTGTGAAGAAGATAATAGATCTTATGTTGAGATATTTAAGCAAAATATTTTGTACAATAAAACTATTTGGTTATTAGCTATTGCTTATATTTTTGTTTATATAATCAGATTCGGTGCAGAAGACTGGATGATAAAATACTTAAGTGAAGCTAAACAAAATTCATTGGAATTAGCTGCAATGAAGTTGAGCTCATTACCTCTTGTTGGTATTGCAGGTACAATTTGCGCAGGTCTAATTTCTGATAAGATTTTCAAAGGACAAAGAGCTCCTGTTAATTTAATTTATCTTGCAGGTGTTGTTGTTTGTTTATTATTGTTGAAATTCAATACAATTAGCAATATCGATTTTATCTTAATCGGATTATTGGGTGCATTTACATATGGACCTCAGATGATGATTGGAGGTTTGTGTGCTGTAGAATCAAGCTCTAAAAAAGTTGCTTCTGCTGCTACAGGCTTCACTGGAACATTTGGATACATTGGCGCAGTTCTTTCTTCTACCGGTACAGGTTTTATGGTAGATAAGTTCGGCTGGAATGGTGCTATTGTATTTTGGGTATTCTCAGCTGTAATTTGTATTGCAATTTGTACAGTGATAATGCTTGATGAAAGAAAAGCTAAACAGCAAAAATAAGTGATTAAGGTCGCTAAAATTAATAAAAAAAAGGCCTCTTATTCAAGAGGCCTTTTTTATATGTTTTCTTGTGGAATTGTAAACCAAAAAGTGCTTCCATGGTGTAGTCTCGATTTGAAGAAAATATCTCCGCCATGGGCTTTTGCAATGGTTTTACATATCGCAAGTCCGACCCCGGATCCTTGTTGACGTTTAAGTTGGTTTCTGTTTACTTGAGAAAAAAAGTTGAATATTTTTTCTCCGTCTTTTTTGCTTATGCCATCTCCAGTATCTTTAATTTCAAAAACAAATTCGTTGTTTTCGTTTATATAAGTTACAATTGTAATTATTCCACCTTGTTTGCTGAATTTTATTGCGTTTGATATAAGGTTGTATATAAGTTGTTGAAAGCGTTTTAGATCCGCAGAAATTTCAACATCAGAAAGTGTGTAGCTAAAATCCAAACCTTTTTCATGTTTTATTTCATCGAAACTCCATATGATGTCAGAAATTACTTCTTTAGGTCTGAATTTTTCATATCTTAACTCCATTGGTGCTGATTCCGCACGAGATAGATCTAGTGTGTCTTTGATTAAACTTAGAAGAAACCGTGAACTTTTAGATATATTATCAATGTATTTGTGATTTTCAGGGTTTGTAATTTTGTTTTTTAGAATATCTGAAAAACCTATTATTGAGTTAAGTGGGGTTTTAAATTCATGAGAGATACTTGCAAGAAATTCTACTCTTTCTTTCATTGATCTCGCTTTTTCTTCATAAAGTGAAATGATTTCGAGTCTGGAATTGATATTTTCAAGTATAATTCCAACACTGTCATTGTAAGTATCATGAAAATATTGATTGTTACCGATAAGCCCTACGTATCCTAGTAAATTTTCTCTATATATTATAGGTTCAAGAATTTTTTCGTTTTTTGATGTTGAATAGAAAAAATCAAGAGCATCTTCAGGTTCAAAATTGCTTGTTAGTAGTTCTGAACTTATTATGTGGATATTTTCTACTTCTTCTTTAAGACTTAAGTTTTTTTCGTAGGTGTGAGCGTATTGAAACTTTTTGAGCTCAATTCTGCTTGTTGCAGGGTTGACCAGACAAATCCAGCATACCAATGCTCCGGTCAAATCAAGCAGGTTTTCAACAACTTCTTTGCTTAGGTCTTTGTAGGTTTTTAAAGTGTTTAATTTTTTTACAAATTTATATACCTGTTTATGGTTATCAGATTTATTCATTGTATAATTATAATATGAACAAAAAATTATTCGTAATATCAGGGTCATCTGGCGTAGGTAAAGGTACCGTGATTGGTGGATTTTTAAAAAGAAATCCTCATTTTACGCTGTCAATTTCATGCACGACTAGGCAAATGCGTCCGGGAGAAGTTGACGGGGTTAATTATTTTTTCTTATCTAAAGAAGAATTTAAAGAATGCATAGATGGTGATAAATTCCTTGAATGGGCAGAGTTCGCAGGGAATTTTTATGGAACAAAACAAAAATATATTATGCAGTGTCTTGAAGATGGAAAAAATTTGATTCTTGAGATTGATACACAAGGAGCAATGCAGGTAAAAAAGAAAATGCCTGAGTCTGTTTTGATATTTATTGCCCCTCCTTCATTTGAAGCACTAGAAAAACGATTAAGAGGTCGTCATACAGAAGATGAGGCTACTATTCAAAGACGTTTGGATGCGGTAAAAAAAGAGCTTGAGCGTGCTGAAAGTTTTGATTATCAAATAATAAATGATGATATTGAAAATGCTATTGAGTCTCTTGAATATATTATCAAAAAGGAGTTAGCATAATGCTTTCTGGTAAAAATATTCTTATCGGGATTACTGCAGGTATTGCTGCTTATAAGTCTTGTGAGCTTATAAGAATGTTTAAAAGACAAAATGCAAATGTTAGAGTGATTTGTACTCCAAATGCTCTTAATTTTGTCACAAAATTAACTTTGCAGAATTTGAGTCAAAATGAAATTGGAATTGAAGAGTTTGATGTAAAGGATTTTAAACCTGAACATATTTCATATGCAGATGAAGCAGATATTATGGTAATTTGTCCTGCGACAGCAAATACTATTGGGAAGGTCGTTAATGGAATTTGTGATAATCTTTTGACTTCTGTAATTTCTGCATTTGCAAAACCTATTGTATTTGCACCCGCGATGAATACAAATATGTGGAATAATGTTTTTGTACAAGAAAATATTCAAAAACTTTTAAAAAATCCTATGTATTCTATTGTAGAACCTGATTCAGGTTATCTCGCTTGCGGTACAGAAGGTAAGGGAAGGTTAGCTTCATTAGATAAAATTTATCAAACAACTGTTGAAGTGTTAAATTCTATACCGAAGAAAAATGGGTTTTTACAAGGTAAAAAGATTGTGGTGACAGCTGGAGGAACTGTAGAGGACATTGATCCTGTGAGATATATTTCTAACTATTCCTCAGGTAAAATGGGACTAGCTTTGGCTGATTATTGTAATGCTCAGGGAGCTGATGTTGTTTTAATTACAACAAAAGATATTGATGCAACGTATAAGGTTGTAAAAGTAAAATCAGCATTAGATATGTTAAATGCCGTTAATGATGAATTTGAGTCTGCTGATTATATCTTTATGGCTGCTGCGGTTGCTGATTTTAGAGTTAAAAATACAGCGGGACAGAAAATTAAAAAAACTAATGATGATGAAATTACTCTTACTTTGGTGAAAAATCCTGATATTTTAAAAGATATTTCTTCAAGAAAAACTCATCAGATAATAGTCGGTTTTTGTGCAGAAAGTGAAAATCTTTTAGAATATGCAAAGGATAAGATTAAACGTAAGGGGTGCGATTTTCTTGTTGCAAATGATATTTCAAGAAAAGATATAGGTTTTTCAAGTGATTATAATGAGGTCTATTTGATAAATAAAAACTTGGATACTGTGAAAATAGATCGTCAGGAAAAGTCAAAAATAGCTTCTAAAATTGTGGAGGAAGTTTATGCTAAGACGGGATGTTTACAAACTTGTAGATAGTTTTGCCCCTTATTCTACTGCAGAAAAATGGGATTGCTCAGGGTGGATTGTAGATAATCAGTCTACTACAGTGAGTAAAATAATGTTTTGTCTTACAGTAACTGATGATGTGTATGAGCAAGCAAAAAAAGAAAATTGTGATTTAATACTGTCACATCATCCATTATTTTTTGTTCCTATAAAATTCCGTGATGTAAATATATTATGTGCACATACAAATTTAGATAAAGCTATTGGTGGGACTACAGATTCTTTAATAGAAAAATTAGGACTTTCTCAATACCAGCTTCAGATACCAGCAGAATCTAAAAACGAAGCAGACGAATTTGTTCGATATGTTACATTGCCAAAGTCTGTTGCTGTAGAGGATTTTATAAAACTCTTGAGGCTTGTTTCTCCTAACTTGCGATACGTAAATAATAAAAATGTAAGTAGAATAAAAAAAATAGCTTTTTGCGCCGGTAGTGGATCAGAATTTATTCCTGATGCTACTAGCAATGGTGCTGATGCTTATGTGACAGGTGATTTAAAGTTTCATACTGCGCTAGATAGTGAAATTGTAGTATTTGATATAGGTCATTTTGAAAGTGAAATTCTAGTATTAAATAGGTTAAAAAAGCTTTTAGAAAAACAGGTTGAATTAATTTTTGCAAAAGAGAAAAGTCCTTTTTTATAAATAAAATGTTGACAATAAAATTTTAGCGATTAAAATAAGAAATGTACCCGATATTGGGGCGTCGCCAAGTGGTAAGGCACCTGGTTTTGGTCCAGGCATTCGGAGGTTCGAATCCTTCCGCCCCAGATTTTAAAAGACCTGTTTCGACAGGTCTTTTTTATGTTTTGTTACAATTTGGCAAAAATTTTATTTTACGCTTTTATCTATTAGTGCAATGTGTATTTAAAATTTAACGGTGAATAAAATGATACCTTCAATTCAATATCAACAAGTTTATCCCTCAAAAAGTTATGCCCCTAAAAGTAGTAATATTAATTTTGGAGGGAAAGCAATTGTTGAAAAATTGGGTAAAGATACGTATGTTGGTGCTAGAAATTTCTTAATTCAGGAGACAGCTTTTTTTAGAGAGCCTGAAACTCTTGAATTCATTAAAGATTATGTGATGAAGGTATTTAAAAATAAGCCTGAAATAAATATTATAGATGGCGCTTGTTCTTGTGGTTACGAAACATTTTCTCTTGCTATGTTGTTTGATAAATTAGCCCAAAAAGTTAATATAACCGGATTTGATATTGGTGAACAAACTATAGAGGCTGCTAAAAGGGGAAATTTGAAATAAAATCTCTTAAATATCCACATAAATATGAAGATATAATGAAAAAATCAGTAGCTGCTTTTAATGATGATTATTTAGCTTTTGTACCGCAAGAAACTTTAAATATAAAGCAACTTGAGTATAAAAAAATGTTTAATGATTTCTTTGATGAAATACCAAATTACAAAGAAAAACTTTCTTTAGCTGAAAGATTTCAAAGATTTTTGTTTAAGAAGATGTTACCAATATCACAAGTAAAAGGATATCAAGTAAAGCCTGAAAAAGCAGATACTTGCAGATTTGTTCAGGGTGATATTTTAAAGCTGGATAACATAGTTGATTCAAATAGTGCAGATGTTATTTTATTTAGGAATGCTCTTTATCATTTGACTACTTACGAAGGACCTATGGGATTTAAATTACCGTTGCCTGATGACGAAATTATTCCTGCTGTAAAAAAAGTAGTAGAACAAGTTGATAAAGCTTTGTCTCCTGAAGGCCTTTTTGTTATAGGTTCACACCCTAGTGATCATATGCTTACAGCAGGAGAAACTTTGTATTCTGAACTTGAAAAAAGAGGTTTTACTCCTGCTTTAAAGGATTCTTCTTATACATCTGTTTTGGTATGGGCGAAAAATAAATAGAGTTGTAATTTTTTTGTTTTATGTGTAAAATATCCAAATACGTAATAAATTAAAGGTCTGGAGTTTATATGAAAGAGTATAAGGGAAAGTGGTATATTAAATTATTTGGAATGTTTTGCGCTTTTTGTGCCGGTTGGTTTGTAATGGGCTTGGTTTCAAAGTTCGTTGGAAATATTTTAGTAGCAGGTGTTGTTGCGTTAGTGGTGGTAGTATGTATTTTATATAAAATATTTGTGAGTGATAATTTTTCTATAATATTAACTGATGATAGAAGGTTATTGATAAAGCGTTTAGGGAATGTTGCTAAGGTTATAGATATAGATAAGTATTATTGGTCAGAGTATTCAAAGTATTCTAATACTAAGAATGTTGAAGACCAAGATATATATTATGTGGACAAGGAATCTGGTAATGAAGAATATATAGACTGTTCAAATTTTAACAGTGCAGATTATGATGAGTTATTGACAGAACTTGGTGCCAAAAAAGAAAATGATGTTCCTATAAAGGTTGATACAGTTAAGAAATAAGGAGATGTGAAAGATGACACAGTATGTTTTATTAGTTGGAGGTATGATTGCTTTAGGTGTGGTTGTGCAAGTTGTTGCTATGGTTATGCATAATGCTTCAAAAAAGAAGTTTGAAGAACAAAATCCTGATGCATCTATTATGGAAATTAAGGATTGCCAATTCCATCCTTTAGGATTTACAAACACGTTAACTTGTCTTTCTGTTAATGGAGAACCTAGAGAACAGATAATGACAGGATATGCAAAAAGAGGACATTATTTGACTCCAGGTAAAAATATTTTGGAGTTACAATATGAGACTCAAAGACCAGGGATTCTACATAAATGGGTGAGAACAACATATGATCCTCAAAAAATAGAAGTTGATGTCGAGCCGAATAAAAAATATTCAATTTCTTACGATAAAAAAGATGAAAAATTTGTATTTGAAGAAATTGGCTAATATAATATAATAAAATGTCCCACCTATTATTTTAGATGGGACCTTTTATTTTGTTATTTATCCAAGGATAGTCTTTATATCTTCAACTATTAATTCTGGAGTTAGATGGTAGCGCTTGTATAGTTCTTCAAGCGGAATTCTATCTGTAAATTCCTTATCGGCACCATAGTTTTTAACTTTGATATCTGAAGTACCATAAAAACGTGTGATTTTTTCTCCAAATCCGCCATCTAATTGGCCATCTTCAAGAGTTATTACAAGCTTGTGATTTTTCTTTAAATCTTCAAGTAATTCTTGATCAATTCCTGTAACGAATTTAGGATTAATTAATGTTGCATTAACTCCAAGTTGTTTTTTTAGTTGTTCACATACTTTTTGTCCAAGCCAGAAGAAATTACCTAAACCTATTATTGCAACAGTATCACCTTGGGTCTCCACTTTATATTTATTCAGAATTGAATAATTACTTTCATCCTCAATTCCTGTGGAAATCATTGGCTCAGAAGGTACTCTTATTGCAACTGGGTGAGAGGTTTGTTCTATTGACCAGTCAAGCATGTGCAGGTATTCTTCTTTTGATGTTGGAGCAAGATATACAAGATTTGGGATGTTGCTAATCATAGGTATATCGTAAGAGCCTAAATGAGTTGCATCTCCGTTTGAAATAGCACCCCAGTAGACAAGAATTGTAGCAGGAGAATTGTTTAGGCACAAATCTTGTGAAAGTTGGTCATAAGTTCTTTGGATAAAAGAGCTCATTATTGCAAGTATTGGTTTTGCTCCAGCTTTAGCCATTGCTGAGACTGTAGCGACTGCATGTTCTTCTGCAATACCGACATCAAGGTATTGTTTGCCAAGTTTTTTTCTATATTCAGGGCTAAAGCCATGCACACCTGGGGTTGCAGGATTCACTACAATTACTTTATTATCGTTTTGGGCTTTTTCATAAAGGTATTTTGTTGTGATTGTATTGTAGTCTTCTGTTTCGCAGGTTGTGGAATTATCTTTTGCATCAAGAGTTCCAGGTAGAATCCAGTGAAATGCTTCTTTTTCTTGTTCTGCAATTTTTAGTCCTTTACCTTTGATTGTATGCATATGAATTATTACAGGATGGTCAACATCTTTTACTTGTTGGAATAATTCTATTAACTTTTCTATATTATGGCCTTCATCGATATATTTGTAATCAAAACCAAGAGTCTTGAAGAAGTTTGTTTCTGCTTGCCCTTTTGTATCTCTTAGCAGTTTAAGGTTTGCGTAAATACCACCGTGGTTTTCTGCAATAGACATATCATTGTCATTTACTATGATTATGATATTACTATTCAGTACAGCTGCGTTGTTTAATCCTTCTAGAGCTTCGCCACCAGTGAGTGAACCATCTCCGATTAGTGCAATTACGTTATGTTTTTCACCTTTTAAATCTCTAGCTTTTGCAACACCCGTTGCAAGGCTTACTGATGTTGATGTGTGGCCTACTTTAAATAAGTCATGTTCACTTTCTTCAGGAGCAGTATAACCGGTGTATTTGTTATAAAATTCAGGCTTTGTAAACCCTTCTTTTCTTCCTGTTAAAATTTTATGAGGATAGCATTGATGAGAAACATCAAAAACTATTTTATCTTTTGGAGAATTAAATACATAATGCATGGCAATTGTAGCTTCTACTATGCCAAGATTTGGCCCCATATGCCCACCTGTTGTGTTGACTTTTTTTATAATTAATTCTCTCATTTCTTCTGCAAGTTCAGTCATTTCCGAAATAGTTAGTTTTTTAAGATCATTTGTATTTTCTACTTTGTCTAAAATCATAAAATCTCCTTTAAATACTTCCATATAAAATTTTACAACTTGATAGTTGCTATCAGTCAAGAGTATTTTTAGCAAAAATTTTTATGTTTGTTTTTAATATGTGTACATAGGAGAAATTTATGAAAGTAGATAGATCTAATAATGTTCAGAATCAAAATTTTGGTAAGTTTATTAAAATTAAAGCGCCATCACATAAAATAGATAAATTTAGAACAGCATTGATTGAAAATGGTGATAAGTTTTTGACTTTAAAGGTTGAGAAAAAGAATTCAAAACCTGTATTATATCTTTTAAGCGGTAAAGATTTTAGAAAGTTTTTAAAGTTAACCCAAAAAGTTTATTTGCCTACTCTAAAGAATAACATAGAAAAATATATGGATAAAAAACCTAAGCTAATGTCTCTTTCAGAAGCTGGTAAAAAGTATATTGGCTAATTTTATGCTAAATTTATAATATGATAATAAATCTAGGATCAAGAACCGATATCCCGGCATTTTTTAGTGAGTGGTTTTATAATCGTGTAGATGAAGGATTCGTCTGTGTGAGAAATCCTTACTATCAAGAGCAAGTAACTAAATATATACTTGATCCTAAAGTTGTTGATTGCCTTGTATTTTGTACAAAAAATCCTCAGCCAATGTTGGATAAGTTGGATAAAATAAGTAAATTTGGACAGCTTTGGTTCGTGACTATTACTCCTTATGGAAAAGATATTGAACCTTATGTGACTGATGTAAATGATGTATTAGATAGTTTTAAGAAGTTATCTGATGCAGTTGGAGCTGAAAAAATTATTTGGCGTTATGATCCAATATTTGTGAATGAAGACTACTCAATAGAAAGACATATAGAGGAGTTTTCAAATATGGCTCAAAAATTAAACGGGTACACTCAGGAGTGTATAATTAGTTTTATTGATCTTTATGAGAAGACAAAAAAGAATTTTAAAGGAGTTAGAGCTGTTAAACTTTTTGAAAAAGAATTTCTTGCTCAAAATTTCTCAGATATTGCGTTTAGAAATAACATGAAATTAAAGACTTGTGCTGAAGGGGTAGAGTTTGCCAAATATGGTATTGATATAGATGGATGTATAACTAAAAAAGTTATAGAACGTGCTATTGCAAAAAGATTAAATATTCCAAAACTTTCTCAAGCAAGACAGGAATGTAATTGTATATTAGGAAATGATATTGGTGTGTATAATACCTGCAGGCATGGTTGTCTATATTGCTATGCAAATTATGATAGCGTTGCTGTAAAAAATAATTTGAAAAAACATGATCCTACATCACCATTTTTGATAGGAAATTATCAGAAAGGCTTTGATGTTGTAAAAAATGCAGAGCAATTCAGTTTTGTAGATTTACAAGGTAAGTTATTTTAATAAAAAGGCATTATTTTAAAATATAAAATAATGCCTTTTTGGTATGTGTGGACTTTTTTGAAAAATTATTAGTCTATTTTTAATTTCTTTTTATCAGCTTTTTCTTCTTTCATTTTTGGTGCTTGTATTACAAGTAGACCGTGTTCAAGTTTAGCTTTTGTTTTTTCAACATCGATTTCTTCAGGGAAATAGATACTTCTAGAAAATTCACCATATCTAAATTCAGACTTTCTGAAAGATTTTGTATCTTCATCAGTTTCTTCGTGTTTTATAGCATTGATTGTAATATGATTTTTATCGATATCGATATCCAAGTCTTCTTTTTTTACGCCCGGTAATTCTGCTTTAACTTGATATTCTTTCTCTTTTTCTTTGAGTTCTACAGGCATAACGTATTTGTCCATTTCGTCAGAGAAAATGTATTCAGGGAAAAGACTATCGAAATTCCTATTTAGTATTGAACTAATTTCATCATTTACTGATTTAATAAAATGATCGGGTGTTTTTTTGATTAAGAATTTCATAATAACTCTCCTTTCATTTTCATTTCTTTTTCTATTACATCCAACATTTTTATTATTACTCTTTTTTTATAAAAATCTTCTAGAATTAACCAATTTTTAACAATTCAAATGGGTGTGAAAACCCTAAAAAAGCCGTGAAATTTGCTTTTTAGAATGTTTATGGTACAATGTTATATATTTGTTAGGAGTAATTTTTATGAAAAAGTTTATTTTGTTGGTTTCAGTTTTATTAATGATGTCTAATACTGCTTATTCAGCATCTACGGTAAAAATTGTGCCTCAATTTATGACATCTGCAGAGACAACTAAATTTGAAGATGTTAATAAATCTATTGCGATAATATTTAGTAAAATAAAACCAAGCATAAAAACCGATAAATATCCAAAGTTTTATCATGATTTTGTTTGTGTAAAAGCTGATGATACTCAAAATCCTAACTATTATTATGTAAAAAATGGCGCTGCTGAATTGATATTTAGCAAAGATAATAATGAGTTGAAATTTATTTCATTTAGAAAACAGAATTTGCCAAACTGTCGAATATTATATTCTTACCCATCAGGCAAGTTACTTGCAGTGCAGGTATATGAGTCAAAATCAGAGGTATTTATTTTTGACAGTGAAGGTAAATATGTGAATTATGAACCTTATGTAAAATCAGTAAGAGAAAAGGTTCAAAAGAATTGGAAAGCTCCTGATAAAAAACGTGTTGCAGCATTGTTAAAGGATAAAAATTCAGTTCCTGTACAAGTTGCATTAACACTGAACAAGGATGGCTCAGTGAAAAGATGCAGAATTGTCGAGTCTTCAAAAATTAAAGAATTAGATGATAACGTTGGTAGTGCTATAAAAGCATCAGCACCTTTTCCAGCTTTTCCTTCGAATTTCTTTAATGAAGAACTTGTAATCATTTTGAATTTTAATTTTGCAGTTAAATAGCATTTTATATGTAGCTGATTTCATAATATCCATTATTTAGATAAAATTTCAAGCGGAACTTTTCACCTTGATAGCTTTGTGGTGGAAGTTCAAATCTTGGAACGCTCATTAACATGTAATATATAGAATCATTTAATGCTTTGTTGTTTGATTGTTCTACGAAGCGTCTATTTTCAAGTTTTCCTGTTTCTTTATTTACGGAGAATTCTATAATACAAGTTCCACTACCTTGAATAGCTCCTATTGCAAGTCGTGAAAATAGAGCATTTCTTAATTTGCTTTTATATTCCAATAGTTCCGGATTATTGGGGTCGTATTTTACTATAACTTTTTTTTCTTCTTTTGGCGGTTCTTGTCGAATATCAGGTTTAGCTGATGTGACTTTTGGAGGTATCTTTTGTTCAATCTTTTTAGGCTTTTGGATTGTTGGGGAAGTTACTACCTGCTCACGCCTGGGGTATTCAACAGGCCTTGACGTTAATGGAATCGTTGTATTTTGATTTATAACTTCAGTCTGTTGCTCGCTATATTGTCTTTGTGGATTGTAAATAGGTGTATCATCCCAAATTTGATTTATATTCGGGATTTTTCTTTCAATTACTTGATGTTTTTTAGCCGTTGATTTTTTAGTTTTTTTAGGCTGAGTAGAATTTCCTGCAAAAAGAATTATAAGAACTGAAAAAATTAAACATATGGCAAAAAATCCTTTAGAGATTAATTCGCTCTTTTGTTTAACCCTATCAATTTGTTTTTTTGGTTGTTGAGGAACTTCTTTTTTTTCATCCTCAATATATTCAAATGTGTTGTTCCCACATTCGCAATATTCCACTTTTATACTGTATTCAGCCTGACATTCTCTACATCTATACATAACAACCTTATTTTAGCACAAATTTAATTAATAATAAAATAGAATTCGCAATCCCATATATGATTAAAAATACTATAAAAATTAGTATTGCAGTCGCAACGGTTCTTGATAATTCTATTTCTTTGTAGTATTTTACTATCCTTTTAAATAAAGGTAATTCAAGGATAAACAGTAGTATTATCCAAAAGGCCCAATAAAAATATATTTTCATTTTTGTTGAACCTCTTTTTTTATAATAATTTTTTGGAGTATAAATTTTTTATGCATTTGCGGTTTAAGACTAATAACCGCAAAAGTTGCAATTATTACCAAAATTATTGTAATTAGTGAAATTGAAATGATTTTATTGTTGAACATACCTCATTACCTTTTCAAAATCTGCGTAGTCATTAGGAGTTGAGAATCTGTCTTCTATTCCGATAAGAAATGCCCCATTGAACACTGTTGAAGTTCTTTGTGTGCCGCGTGGAAATTTTAATATAGGTTTACCTTGAAGATTTGCAATTGCCGGTTTAACTTTTTCTTTTGCAATTGACTGATAATCAGGATTAGAAGTCCAAGTCTTGATATTAGATACGTTTCCGTATTTGTCTATTACGCAAGAAAACAAAAATATTGTTCCAAGTGGTGCATAATCAATTCTTGAATCAATCATAATTTGGTTTTGAATATCACTTCTCCACTTATTCCACGCAATAATTTCTTCTTCTTCAGTCATATAAGGGTTTTTTGATTTTGGCTGTTGAATATTTCTCTCATTACTAGGTTTTGTCTCAATTTGTGGGTGATGTGTTTTTGGCTTTTCTTCTATAGTTACAGGTTCTTGCTCTTGTGCTTCAATAAATTTTTGTAGCATTTCAAGCTGATTGTCAGTGTTTGTTTTTACGTGTCTTTCTTTTGGTTTAGGTTTTTCGTCTGTAATTTTTATTATGTTTTCTATGGAATCATCTTTTGATATGCTAGGATCGATAGGAAGTTCCTTTTCTTCTGTTTGGTTAGATGAAATATCTATGTTCACATCTTTTTTCGTCGCAGTTGTCTTTGCAACAGGCATAGTTTCTCTATTTATCAGATAATCACTTTCTCTTACAAGTTTAAAATTTGCAGGTTCGATTAATATTGGCTGGTGCATATCAGGATGAATATGTACAGTGATAATCGTCAATATAAAAAATAAAACTATTGTTATAATCTTTATTGCTGTCATTTTATCTCTTTATTTTTAGTCTTTATCTACTTTTGCCAGTAGCTCATCACAAGCATAGATATCAAATTTTGTTTGGCTAAGCATCATTGTCTCAGCGATAAGCAATGCTGTAGGAACAAGTGCAGCTACCAAACTGAGGAACATACCTTGTAAATCTCCACCGATCTCTGTCATAAAGTATGATATGTTCATTGCAAATTCGATAAATATAATTGCACAAGCAATTGATAAAGAACGAGTTTTTTCAGAATTCAATTTTCTAACAGCTTCAAGTCCGTATATTGTAACTCCATGGTGTTGGTAATCACTAAATCCGTCTTGTTTAATTACTTGAGAAGCTTGGATTTTTTTAGTACATAAAAATGCATTAACAAAAGAGAAAAATGCAAATATAATTAAAAATGTTGCAAGAGTAAGAAATACCGGACTGATTCTTAATCCTGAAATTCTCACCCAACCTGCAGCTTCAGGGAAGCACATTGCAAGAGTGTTTGATACTCCATATGCCAAAAACGGAGCGGTAAGAATACCCACGATTATTTCTCCAACAGATTTAAGTTGTAAATTGAACATCCTATCTTTGATATACTGGATTTTTGTATTACTTAGACTGTTAATGTATCGTTCAATCCACTGTCTATAAGATTTTATAACATTTTCAAAATCTTCTCTGTACTCATATTTATTCAATGTGGCAGACCATTCTGCACCGTTACACTTAAAGTATCCGCAACTTATTGCAAGTACTGACATTATGCCGGAGAAAAAGAATGATATAAAAATGGCAAAGGTCATAAAATCATTGAGATTCATGTAATATACTAAATTAACTATGTATATTCCAAGTACGAAAACTAGCGAGAATACAATCATAAAACTTTGTGCAAGTTTTGAATTTTTACTCATTTCTTTTTGAATTCCGCTTTGTAAATATAAATATATGCCCTGTTTTAGTAACAAACAAATTCCATATATTATTACAGAATACATTACCCAAACCTTAATATTTGTAGGTAAGTGTAAGTAATTAGAAGATTCTTGTATTGATAGTCCCATTAAATAATTTGAAACTCCAAAAGCACATATTGCAGAACTTAAAAACATTGCAATATGTAAAAATATACTTGTTTTATTATTTGTTGAAAGTTTTGATTTTAAATCATTTATTGTGAAAGCAACTTGTTTGATGATAGCTACTCTAGCTTGTTCTATATCAGTTTTTTGTTTTTCAATTTTAACCTTAGTTACAGCATTCACATCTTTGCCATATAGGCCTTTCAAGTCATCCTCAGTGAAATCTTCAGCACCTATAGAAGAAACTGTTTTTACCTGATGTTGAGTATTGTCTGCAATAATTTTTACACTAACGAATTCTTCTGAATTAGCTAGCATAAGTTTGCATACATTGCCGATTTCTACTTTTTTTATCGGTTTGCCTTTGAACAATACTTTGTCGCTATGAAAAGTGTTCATAACAACACATTTATTTTCAGATGTGTCATACTGAACAGTAAGCAGAACATCATAAGGTAATTGTAATACGATATCACAATTTGGATTTGTACCGATATTTATAACATCTTTATTTTGAAAAACTTTTTCTTGATTAGAAGTAGCTATTATTATTGTCATCAATTAGTCCTCTTAATTAAAATTATCTTCCAAGTGCATGGATAAATCTTCTTATTGCTTTGTCTGTGTTTTGTTCCGGTGATACAATAAGTTTGTTTTCACCTAATACCGGAGTTAGTGTTTCTTTTACCTGATCAAGTTTTTCAGGATGTGCACCTAGAAACATCATAGCTAAATCTGGTGCATACTGTTTTACATTTGATATATTTTTAGGCAAAGTATTCCAGTTAATTTGTTTTTCAATGGCTCCTTCGTTTTCCAGATCTCCAATTACAACTACAGCAGGAATATAACCATTCTTTTTCATTGTAAGAGCATGTCCCATGGCTTTTTTAAGCCCAATTCCATAAGCGGTACCATAGTCAGTTTTATCATATTTAGTGAATGCATCCATTGCTTTCGTAATTCCTGAACCGTTCATAGGACCGCCTTCATATATTAAGTATGCATCTTCAGATACTCTCAAAATTTTAACCTGATCTTCAGGATCAAGCAGGTTACAAATTTGTCTTAGAGTTCTCTTTTGTTCAGCAAGATTTTTCTGGTTTGATGCAGAAGAATCTATCATAAAAATTACTGCAGCAGGATGGAAATCGTCTATTTTAATTTTGCTTAGTCCCATCCACAAAAATTTCCCTACTACAGAGAATATTAATATTATTAATCCTAGTGTGATAAGTCTTTTATTTAGTTTCATAGTTACCTTTTTTCTAGTTAGAATATACCATATTTTTTGTACTAAATCAATTATATGGTGAAATACTTAAAGGCTGCTCAAGTATAATTTGTATATCTGTTCCGTCAGGAATATCAACATCTTTTCCTCGCTGCATTGTGCCTCTAAAACCTCCACCGATAGCTCCAATGCTACCAAATACAAGCATGTTTCTGCCCCAATCATCGCCACCTCCAATTGCTGTTAGAGCGACACCGGTAAGCAGACTTGCAGCTGTTCCTATAAGTATATCTCTTCCCATATTTTTTACTCGTTCACTTTTAGCCTGGAGCTTAATTGGGAGTGATTTAAAATTTATCATATTCCCATTAGGTAAAAGAATTTGATTAAATTCAATTTCAATTCCTCCACTACCATATGCAAGTCCTGCTGATTTTGCATTAATTGCAGTACCATATACAAGACTTCCTGATGGCGCTATAAGTGTGTCATTATAGTACCAGTCGTTTGTGAGCGTGGCAGTTAGTCTGTCATTTTTATCCATACTACCTGAATTAATGCCAGAATTAAATGTTACTGAAAAAGTTGTCCCTTCAGGAATTTTTACAACTGAGCCTGTAAGTGGAGATTGTTGTAAAATTTGTTGTTTAGAATTATTGGGATCATAGTTTGATCTGATAATTGTTTCATCTTTTGTCGGATGAGAGTTTTTTTGCTTTGTAAAACTGTAGTTTTGTGAATATGGGATAACGTTATTTTGTTCAAATTTTCGTTGTGCTTCATCGCTAAAGTCATATTCAGTAGCTCCAGCTGCGAGAATTGTAACTGGAGATAGTATTAATATTGTGCAAATTAATACGATAAATATATTCTTTTTCATAACGAGTTATTATTTTTTATTATACTTACTATTTCCTGTTATTGCAATCTTGCCTGCGAAATTTAATTTTGATATAATAATAACGAGTTTTTTGAAGAATAGTTCATTTTAAAAAGGGAAAATTATGGAAAAATTTTTAGAATTATTTGTAGTAGTACTTACAGCTTATTTAATAGGTTCAATCCCTACCGGTTATATTATCGTAAAATCTTTTACCGGACAGGATATAAGAACTATCGGGTCAGGTTCTACAGGTGCTACTAATGTTAAAAGAGTAATGGGTAAAAAGTGGTTTTTTATTACATTATTACTAGATGCATTTAAAGGAGCATTACCGGTTGTTTTAGCAAAAGTATTTGCAACAACTTTTACAGGTATTGGATTACTTCCTGTATTAGCAGCGGTCGCAGTAATTTTAGGACACAGTAAATCAATATTCTTAAAATTTACTGGAGGAAAATCAGTTGCGTCAGGGGTTGGTACAATCCTTGCATTAAATTGGCAAGTAGGTTTAATTATTGCAACTATTTGGGCAATTATCACTTTTGTTTCAAGATATGTATCTTTGGGGTCAATAATTGCTTTAGCAATTTCTCCATTATTGATGTATGCATTCCATCAACCTATTGCTTATGTAGGATATTGCGCTTTAGGTGCTTTATACATAATTTATCTTCACCGTTCAAATATTGCAAGACTAATTAAAGGTGAAGAAAATAAGGTAAGATAAATCCATATTTTTTTAGAAAATAGAAGCTTCAAGTTGTTACTTGGAGCTTTTATTTTGTTTGTTATATTTAAATGAGTTTTTTACTGAATTGAAAAAATCCTTGATATAAAATTTCAAAATATCTAATCTACTTGACTTTTCCGGACATCTGTCTACTTTTGCCATCGAAGTACCAAATTCTCTGCAAATATCAGGTCTATGCTCATACACTCCACATCTAGCATAATCAGTTATGAACGGACAGTAATTTTTTATATCGTTATCATCATAGTATTGTACAAGTTTTTTTATATCTTCCATACTTTTAAGCTCAAGTTTCTTCATCATATCTTTTGATATTCCGTACAACTTTTCTCCAGTATTTCTATCTATACCAACAATTTGAATTGGTCTTGTACTATATACTATCGAATTGTATGTATCTTTAGGATCATTTTTTCCGATATTTAGCCCGCCATATACTGTACGTTGAATGCGACTTTGGAAACGTTCAATGAATCCTTCTGGTAGTGGTGCATCAATACAACAATGTGCTTTGCATTTTGGAATAAAACACTTAGTTGGTGTATTGATATAATTATTTATTTTATTTGGAATAATTTTCATAATGCTATGCTTTTACAGGTTGTGGTTGATTATTATTGTTGTTTTTTACTTCATAAGATTGAATAGAACGTTTACCTGTTAGGCGTTTCATAAAGTTGTAATATGATTTTTTCAAGCCGGTAGCATTATTTTGTTTATTTTCCAAATCAATTAATTCTTGTCTTGAATGAGTTCCTACAGGTACACCAACTGACTTTCTTGTTAGCCATTCTCCTAATGTTGTGTTAGTCAAAGTAATCCAGCTCATACCGAATAATGATTTATTATATTGAGAGCTGAATGTATGATTAAATAAATCTATTAGTAGTGTTTGGTAGAATAGTCTTGAACCTTCTTGTACAAATCTTTCTTTAAATTTAGTTTTTGCACCTTCAACATCGTTACCGTTTGATTTCAACATAACCATATTGTAGTTATCTGTCATTAAGAACCATATTGTAGCCGCAAGTGCTGCATTTTTTGCAAGGTTTGAAAGTTCACTGTTTGAAACATTTGACATTGAGTCAACGTTGAACGCTTTTAGGATATTGTCTTTTACATAGGATTGAAATTCTTTAGGATTTAAGTTCTTTTTAAGGGCTTCACGTCCTATGTTATCAATACTTTTTGCAAGAGTTTCAATCTCTTTAACATCTTTAGCTTTCTTGCTCGCTTTTTTGCCAAAAGACCCTATTGCATCGTTAACTACTGTATAAGGAATTGTACCATATTTCCATATAAATTGGAATGGAGCTATGAAGAAATCTACAAGAGGTTTGATTTTCTTATCTTTTGCTCCTAAATGGATGTTTCCATCAGGAGTTGTGTTTGCTTTTGCAATTTTTTGATATTTTTCAGCAAGTTCTTTGAACCCGTTATCTTCAAGAACTTTTGTGATTTTATTCAATTTGTCTTGAGATATTGTATAATCTTTTATTTGAGTTAAATCTTTATATTGTGATGAAACCATTTTGGCAAATTTTTCCCAAGCTTCATTCACACCATCTATTTTTCTTAAGCCTTTTACTGCAAAACCTCCTAGGATAACTGTACCTACTGCTTTCATTACTGTATTGAATGATAGTAGTGGCTTTTGCGCTTTTTCTTTATCATTTTTGCTTGCATTTTCATTAGATTTGAATGACACTTCTGGCTTAATTTTTGCTTCAGGAGCATTATTCTTTTCGTTTTCTTTTCTTGCTTCTTCAGGGGTTAATCTTGTAATATGTTTTCCGTTTATTACACGGGAGAATGCTTCTGTAGTAAGAGTGGTAAGAGCAGTCATTAACATAATACCCATTTTGGAGTTGTTAATGTATTTTTGTAGCGCACCCAATGTTACCAATGTGATATAAGCATTGAATCCTATTCTTGCCATTTCTTGTTTAAATCTTACTTTTTGTTCTTTTGTTGCGGATTTTTTATCATCATCCATCATTCTTGATAGGTTATATGCATCGTTAGCCAAGAAGATAGCAGGAGGTAGACCTGATACTAATCTGTTTAGTGAACGCTCATGTTTTGTATCATAATTTCCTGTTTTAGGGTCAAACATTTTTACTGAACGTTGATCAATTATTGCGCGTAATTGATTTTCTGTAATTTCTCCTTTAGAGAGTTTACCCATCAAGTCTTTTTTTGTTTCAACCAAACCTCTTAGAGCATTCATTTTAGCGTCAATTTTTGAACGTTGTCTTATATTTTTGAATAGAGGTTTTTGTAGAGTATTTTGTGACCAATTTTTTAATGGTTTGATTTTTCCTAGTAATTGTACTGTGCCGTTTAAAATATCTGCTGGTAGAATTGTAAACGGATATTTAAGTCCATCCCAGATTAATTGTGGAATAGTCTTTTTAGATAAAATCATTTTATCACCGTCTGTTTTAATCATTTTTTTAGCTAACGGTGATTTTTTCAAATCCTCTAATAATTCTTTACCCATTGGCCCTAGGTATTTGTCTGTAAATTGGGTAAATTCAGACATGCTGTATTCGCCAACTTTTTTGTAACTTGGAGCTAGTCTTAGTACTAGACCTGTACCTGCTAAAGTTCCAAGCATTGCAAGAGTTGGAGCTAATGCAGAAGGTTTTTTCTTTTCTTTTGATTGAGGATTTTCTTTGCTAAAAGAAAGACCTTTAAAAGATAAATTCTGTGAATTATTTTTTAAAGGTCTCTCGGTATTTAAACTATTAAATTTTGGGGACAAGGATTTTGTTGGTGAAGAATTAAAACTCTCAAAGGATAAGTCTCCATATTCCTTTTTTCTCTGTTTTATCGTCTGCATCTGGTTAAAATTTGATATTCGCATAATTTCACTTCGTCCTTCCCAAAAGATATTCTGTTCCGAAGGAAATTTTTTGACAAGTCCATGTATATGCAAATTTTACGTATCTTTACAAATCTGCTACAATTTGTAGTACTAATGATTTAAACTTAATTTTAGCTTTATTTGTTGTATCGATAACTTCTTCGTGGGATAATTTTTCACCATTGTCAGAACTTGCTGCATTTGAAATACAGCTGATTCCTAAAATATTCATTTTACAATAATTAGCAACTATTGCTTCAGGCACTGTAGACATTCCAACAGCATCGCCACCAAGTTGTCGAATCATTTTTATTTCTGAAGGGGTTTCATAATTTGGTCCAGAATTTGCCCAATATACACCTTTTTGAACATCTATTTCCAATTTTTTTGCACATTCTTCTGCAAGTTTAACTAGTTCTTTGTTATATACTTCACTCATATCTGGAAATCTTTCGCCAAGACTTTCATCATTTGGTCCAATGAGTGGATTTGCACCCATGTTATTTATATGATCAGTAATAATCATAAGATCAGAAGGTTTGTATGATTCATTTACTGCACCTGCTGCGTTTGTTAAAATAAGAGTTTTTACACCTAATGCATGTAATACTTTTATTGGATAAGTAATTTCTTGCATTGTGTGACCTTCGTAAAAATGGTTACGACCTTGCATCATTACCACATTTTTACCATTTATTTTTGCAAAAACTAATCTGCCTTTATGTCCTTTAACTGTAGATTTTATAAAGTTTGGGATTTCTGAATATGGTATTGCTAAATCACAATACTCATCTGCTAATTCTCCAAGTCCGGAGCCTAGTACTATAGCAATTTCCGGAACGAAATTGTTTAATTTACTTTTAATAAATTCTACTGTTGTATTCATTTTTTAACCCCTTTTGTCACCAAAAAAGTTAGAGATGACTCTAACTTTTTGTTATTCTAAACACTTTTTTGTTTTTATAAAAAACTCTTATCCTACCAAACGGTCATCATCAGCTTCAGCTGCTTTTACCATAATAGCATGTTCTACAGGATTTTCTTTTTTATAAGTTGTATCAAAGTTTTCTTCAAAATTGAATTCATCACGTGCTTTTTTAGCTTGGTTTTCGTCTACTAATTTTTTAGCAAGTTCTGCAATTTCATAAACTAATTGATATCTGTTGTCAGTGTTTTCATTCAAATCCCAAGCAACTCTTATTATTTGATCCATTTTTAGTCCTCACATTTCTATTATTACAGAATATAATATAATACAAATAAATTTTTCGCAAGTGGTATAAACTCATGTGTTTGCAGTATAATTAGGATATGAAAAAAATAAATGATATTCATACATATGTTTGGATAGAAATGGCAATATGGTTTCTTATTTTGTGTTTTGTAGTTACCGGAGTAAAGTTTTATACATATCATAAAAATAAGGAAGCAAATTCATATCAAATATTTTTACCTGATGTTGACGGTTTGATTGTTGGATCTCCTGTGAAGTTTATGGGAGTGCAAGTGGGATATGTTGATACGGTAAAAATAGTTGCAAATGATGTGTATGTAAAATTTATTACCGACAAAGATGTTAAATTGCCTAAGGGCTCTATTGTTACAGTAGAATTTAGCGGGATGGGTGGTTCTAAGTCTTTAGAAATATATCCGCCAACAGAGGAGAGTATTGCTTCCAAAAAAATTATAATAGTTCAAGATCCTAAAAGATTGCATGATTCTTTAGGACTTTTAAATGACATGTTTGATAAATTGGGTTCTATAACAAATAAAATGTCATTTTTTGCGAAAGAAGCTGATGAAATTTTACATGATGAGTCTACGTTAGAAAATGCACACAACGTGGAAGCTAATGTTGAAATGTTTGACGGTTGGATTGATGATGCTATTATACGTAGAAGAAAATTTATTGATAAAATAAATCATAAAGATAAAAAAGGGGTAGATAATGAACAGTGAAAAAGTAAGAATTATTTCAAATCCGGTAGTTCTTTTAAATTTATGCACAATGCGAGATAAAAATACAGATAGTCAAGGTGTGAGAATTGCAACACGTAAAATTACAAGATGTCTATTGTATGAAGCCGCTAAAAATTTGCCTTTAGTAGAAAAAGAGGTTACGACTCCCTTAACAACATTCACAGCTAAAACTGTTGACCCTGATATTAATCTGATTATTTCTCCAATTTTACGAGCAGGGTTAATTTTTACAGATGAAGCAATTGATATTCTACCTCAAGCAACTATAAGACATATTGGAATGTATCGTGATGAAAAAACTTTGCAACCAGTATGGTACTACAATAAAGTTCCTATGGATGCACCAAATCCTGAAAAGTTCTATGTATATATTACAGATCCAATGTTAGCTACAGGAAATTCTTTGCTTGAAGCAATAAAATTGTATGCAGATAAAGGTATTCCACTTGATAACATAAAAGTTATATGTATAATTGCAGCACCAGAAGGGATAGAAAATATTCAAAAACGCTATCCGGATATTGAAATAATTACTGCTGCTGTAGATAAATGCTTGAATGAAAAAGGTTATATCGTTCCTGGCATGGGGGATGCTGGAGACAGAATCTTTAATACGATATAGTACCTATTGATTGTTTCTTTTTACTAACTCGAGTAGTTGAAGCATTTTCTTCTTTAATTTGATATTTTCTTCTTTGAGAGTGGATATTTCTTTTTCAAATGCAGCTTTTTCGTCACTAAAAGTTGTTTCTGTTTTTGGTACAGTTGCAGAATCCAGTATGAATCGTTTTTTAGCTTCTTCTTTTAATATAAGAACTGCTTTTAGATCTGCTTCTGTAACCATTCCAAGATCTAGCATAACTTCTCCGAATTTCTTAGGATTGTCTGTTGATACAAGACCTTTGTGTGTCAATATTGCTTGTTGTAATTGATCTACAGTAATTTGTTCTTTTTGTTTGAAATATTCTCCGATTCTAAATTTTCCTGCGATAAAACCTGCCATAGCATGAATTTCTTTAGAATCAGGGACTTTAATAAAACTTTGTTCAAGACACAATTCGTAGTATTTAGCTACTTCCTCCATTGATAAAAATGTATTAAGTGAGATTTCTAACATACTATAATTGTTTGCGCATCCCTGTAAAAAATTGTATATATTGGCATCTAGTCCATATTGATGCTCCATTAATTCAGTTTTACCCTTAAAAGTAAGAGTCGGTACAAATGTTGCTAATATATTTTCTGGATTATTATGAATGAAATCTTCACAAAGAAGTTCCTGCATTTCTTTCATTAGCTTAATGTAAATCGCTTGTTTTACCCATAACGGTACATTAAGTATTTTTTCTAAAAATAAATCAAATAAATTCTTTTTCAAAACAACCTCTCAAGAATAATATCCTATATTCTCCATGATAACATATCTACTCCATTAAGACAATACGTAAATTTAAAATCAATGCTATTAGTGAATTGAAAATCTACTTTCAGCTATTGATTTATGTGAATTACAATTGTAAAATAAGTGTAAAATGGGAGAGAAAAGTATGGAAAAAACTGTTGATTTTAAAAAGAAGATTGCAATTTTGCTTTTAGTTTTAATAGGAATAGTAACAACTATTAAACTTGCAATAATATATTATGAAGCAAATTTTAATCCTTATGCTTTACCAAGTTTTTGTTCAATAAATGAATTTATAGATTGTGATGGTATTGCCAAAACAACAGAATCACAGTTTTTAGGTATACCTCTTGCATATTGGGGATTATTTTTATACTCTTTTATCCTTCTTTTATTATTTGTTGATAAGTTAAAAAATATAAAATTTTTGAAGTTTTTGGAAGTGTTTAAAAATCCTTTGGACTACATTGCTTCATTAGGTGTAATTTCATTTACAATTTCTATGATGTTATTATGTATAAGTCTATTTGATATTCAAAAATTGTGTATTTTGTGCGCTGCAACTTATACATTGAACCTGATTATAGGAATTGTTGCAACTGATTTTAAAAATGGTGGTTTTGTAAAATCATTCAAACAAAGTTTTATAGATTTCTTTGATGCAGTGAAACAGAAAAAATATTTAATTTCTTTCATTGTGGTAATGCTTTTAGCATCTGCAGGGCTTGCATATACACGTATTACTTATAAATTTGCTCCTCAAGTAAAAAGAGCTGCAGAGTTTAGTGAATTTGTAAAAGCAAAACACAATAAATATAAAGTTTCAGGTAATATTTTAGGTGATGAAGATGCAAAAGTGACTATGTATGTATATTCAGACTATCAATGTCCAATGTGCAGAGCTCATAATATAATGATCCACAAACTTGTAAAAGATTTAAAAGGAGTTAAAATAGTTCATAAAAATCTCCCTCTAGATATGGAATGTAATGTATATTTAACTCAACCATTCCATGAAGGTTCTTGTATGGAAGCAAGATATGCTTTAGCTGCAGAAAAACAAGGTAAATTCTGGGATATGAATTCTGAATTGTTTGATAAAAAACCAAAAACAGAAGCTGAAGTTATTGCAATTGCTGAAGACTTAGGCTTAGATATTGATAAACTTGAAGCAGATGCTGATAGTGTAGAAATTGCTAATGAATTAAAAGAAGATATAAAAGAAGCAAATTCAAAAGGAATTAATGGCACTCCGACATCTGTTGTAGATGGTGAAGTGAATATCGGAATTCAAAAATATAATGAATACAAAGAATGGTTGATTAAAAAAGGTGCAGAAGAAAGAAACTAGACAACAAAAAATATTATTACATGCATGTTGTGCAATATGTTCAGGATATCCCATAACTTTATTACAAGATATGGGATATCAAGTTGTTGTGTATTTTTACAATCCAAATATTTACCCTGTTGAGGAATATAATATTCGCCTGATGGCTGAACAAATATTATGCAAGCACCTAGGTGTAGAGTTAATTGAGGCAGAATATAATCCAGAAACTTTTTATACTGTTTCAAAAGGCCTTGAGTTGGAACCGGAAAAGGGGACTCGTTGTGATAAGTGTTTTGAATTACGATTGAGAAAAACTGCTGAATATGCAAAAGAAAATAATATAGAACTGTTCACTACTTCTATTGTAATTAGTCCTCACAAAAATTTTTCAAGATTATCTTCCATAGGAAATGAAATTGCTAAAGAGTATGGTCTTAAATATTTAGATATTGATTTCAAGAAAAAAGATGGTTTTTTGAAAACAAATAAGATTTCAAGAGAATTAAATTTATATAGACAGAATTATTGTGGTTGTGAATTCAGTTTGAGAAAATAATCAAGATTTAGATTCTTTACAATATCGTATATTTGCACTATGACTATTTAACTAAATATTATATAATGGTAGAAGAAGTTGATTTATAATATTTTATCATTAAAAAATGATAAGAAGGAATAGTATAGTTATGAGTAAGAAATTTTTATTAATACTTGCAGGAATTATGGCATTATCTTCTGTTGCATATGCAGTTCCTGGTAATTTAGAAGAGATTGATCCAAATGAGCTTTCAAAATCTCAAAAATATCAATTAGAACAGCAAAAAGATTCACAAGCTGGTAAGAATAATGCTACTTCAAAAGTAAATTTGGAGCAAAATGTAAAATTTTATCCAAATGCAAATATAAAAAGTGGTATTGCAAAATACAAAAATCGCAATTATACAGGTTGTATTCAAGAATTGTATGCATTAACTAAAAAAGATCCATCTAATGCTCTTGCATACTACTACATGGCTATGGCTTACACAAAATTAGGATCAACATCAGATGCGATTTCTTCTTATGATAGAGTAATCGCACTAGCATCAAATAAATTTTTAATTGATTATGCCACAAAAGGTCGTGACTGTTTGACAGGTGGTCCTGCTTGTGCTCCTCCTGCTCCACCAGAACAAGGTAAAAAAGACGAGCAAAGTGACTTAGATAAGTTTATCAATGCTCCATACGGTAACGGTTTATCTCCTGAGTTGAATGTAGAAATCAAACAAAAGCAGTTAGAAAATATTCAACAAACAATAAATAACAAGGAAGAGCTAGAAAAACGTGATATTGAACGTATAAGAAAGTTTGATGATAAAAACAAATCAAAAATTGAAACAAATGACAAAATTGCTTCAGCTTCAGTAAGTGATGAAGACATTTTAAATGCAATAAAAACACTTAAAGATGCTGGTGTAACAGTAAATGTTCAACCTACAGGCATGGATGCTACATCACAAATGTTTGCTCAAAATCCTCAAATGGCAGAGATGAGTCTTCTGATGGGTGGCAATAATAACAATAACAATAGTATGATGAATATGATACCATTTATGATGGCTCAGTCTCAAAATGGCAAAAATATTGATCCGAGAGTTATGCAGGCTGTAATTATGAACTCGATGATGCCTGATTTTAATTATAATGACAGTAACAACAGATAATAGTTAGTGTATGATATTAAATTATAAAATGGCAAAAAAAAATTTGTTGGCAGCTAATATAGATGGCTGTCAACAATTTTTTGAGAAAAATGGAAATATCCTTGAATTAGCTTATACAGAGTTGTTGCTAGATAATGTAGATAAAGCTGAAAAACTTTTTTTATCAATTATAGATAAAGATATTCGTGCTCATTGGGGACTTGTTTTAATTGCATTTATTAAAGGTATTGTAAATGATTTTTACCCATCATATTTTGAAATAAGAAATTTCCTTGAAATAGATTTGAATATTTTAATAAATTACTACAAGGGTGATTATGTAGAAAAAATAATAAGATATTCCGATTTTATGTTTACAATAAATCCAGAAGTCTATAAGTTTGTAGGTCGCGTATTTTGGAATACTGATTTGAAAGAACAGGCTGAATTTTTCTTTTATAGAGCAAAAAGTTATTTTTATCATGATCCTGAGCTTCATTTTTTATTGGCAGAAATGTACTTGCAAAAAAAAGATAATTGTATGGCAATAGCTTCATTAAATGATTGTCTTCAGGTTTTGCCAAATTATTTTCCTGCAGTCGATTTATTAAAGAAATTAACGAAATAGCAAATAAATTTGTAGAGAAAAATTGTTCGTGCTACACTTGTTCTGCAAAATACATATCATCGGAGGAATTAATCATATGATTATCATAATGGAGCGAGGCGCAACAAAAGTTCAGATACAAAAAGTTATTGATTTGTTAAAAGATAACGGTTTTGATATTAGATTAAATCAAGGTCAAGTACATACAGTAATTGATGCTATTGGTGATAAAACAACGGTTACTCCTGATAGGGTTTCAGCACTTGATGGTGTAAAAGAAATTAAAGTAATACGAGAACCATTTAGGCTTGCTTCAAGAGATAGAAAACAAGAAGATACTGTGATTGAGTTTCCAAACGGTGTAAAAATCGGTGGCAATAACAAACCTGTAGCTATGGTAGGTCCTTGTTCTGTTGAAGAAGACTACGAAGGACTTTTGAAAGTTGCTTTGGCTGCAAAAGAAATGGGGTGCGAATTCTTAAGAGGTGGTGCATTCAAACCTAGAACTTCTCCTTATGATTTTGATGGATATGGCGAAAAAGCTCTTAAGTATATGAAACGTGCATCAGAAAAGACAGGTTTGTTGACAGTTAGTGAAGTAATGGATGCTGCAGATTTAGATATGATGTGTGAATATATCGATGTATTACAAATCGGTGCAAGAAATGTTCAAAACTTCAAACTTTTAAAAGCAGTAGGTAAATGTAATAAGCCTGTTATTCTTAAAAGAGGGCTTGCAAGTACAATAAGAGAGTTTTTACTTGCAGCAGAACATATTATGTATAACGGAAACCCTAATGTTATTTTATGTGAAAGAGGTATAAGAAGTTTTGACAATACATTTACTCGTAATGTTATGGATATCGCTTCAATTCCTGTTATAAAGAAATACTCTCACTTGCCGATAATTGTAGATCCTAGCCACGGTACAGGTCAAAGATATTTGATTGAACCTATGGCAAAGGCTGGTTTGATAGTTGGTGCAGATGGTATTATGATTGAAGTTCATCATGATCCAGAGAATGCGCTTTCTGACGGTAAACAAAGTTTGCCTATTCCGATGTTCAAAGATGTTATGAAACGTATAAATGCCTTTAATGAAAATTTGCACTATGAAAAAAATTGCTTGTCAGCAAATGTTAAATAGAAAATTGTCTTATAAATATTGCGATATAGCTAAAAATCCATTATACTAAATATGTTGGAATATAAAAAAGGAGGCATGATTATGTTAAAATTATACGAACAACTCGGGGGGGGGGGGCGACTATCTAAGCTTATTTAGCGGTATTTTGTCTTCTTGTAAAAACAAGAAAAAATGTTATACTAGTGATATGCAGTATCACAAAGTATTAAGAAAAAACGGATTTACTTTAGCAGAAGTTCTGATTACTTTAGGAGTAATTGGAGTCGTTGCAGCACTTACATTACCTAGTGTTATTAATGATTATAATGAAAAGAAAAATATCGCTACTTGGAAAAAAGCTTATGCAGAATTTGCACAAGTCGCACAAAAAATTTCTTACGATTACAATGTTAATACTTTTGAAGAAGCTATAAGAAAGCAAGAAGAGATAGATAATCTTACTCCATCAGGTGATCTCGTCACACAACCTGTAATTAATTTATTTAGTAAATATTTTAAAAATATAAACATGGCCTGTAATGGGACAAAGTGTGAATTTGCAGGGAACGAGATGAGCGGTTGGGCTTGCACAAACATTTTGGTGGATGGATATGTTTCTTCTAGTGGGTTAGGAAAGTCTACTGGATATAAGTATCTAAGTGGAGCTGATGCTGGGTACTGGGTTTTAGGATATTATCCAACAGTTTGTGCGCAGACTCCATCTTATACGTTTGCTCTTAATACAAATACATCTTCTTATGGGAGGATTTCTATAGATGTAAATGGTAAAAAGAAGCCGAATGTAATAGGTAAAGACATATTCGTTTTAAATATGAATAATTTAAACCAAGTAGTTCCTGGAGGGTCTAATGGTTTTTATTCTACCAAGGATTACGAATGTGATAGCAATGCCAAGTATGGTGGGCCTGCTTGTTCTGCAGAATATCTGCAAAAATAATAACTTTTCAGTAAATTAAGTAGTGTTTTAATTCTTGCTAAGTATAAAAAAGATTATTATAATAAATTTGTTGAAAAAAAAAAAGGGGGGAATGATTATGTTAAAATTATACGAACAATTCGGGGGGGGGGCGACTATCTAAGCTTATTTCGTGGTATTTTGCCTTCTTGTAAAAAAAATAAAAAATGTTGTACTAGTGATATACAATATCATAAAGTATTAAATAAAAACGGATTTACTTTAGCAGAAGTTTTAGTCACTCTTGGAGTGATAGGTGTTGTAGCAGCTCTTACTTTACCAACTCTTATTACAAATCATCAAAAAAAAGTTACAATAACGCGTTTGAAAAAATCTTACACTGTATTAAGTCAAGGTTTGATTCAGGCTCAACTGGTTAATGGAAATTATGATACTTGGCCTGTAGGGAAAGATGTAGTTGTTGATGATTATTTTAATACGTATTTCAAGCCTTTTTATAATGGTACAAAAATATGTAAAAATGCTACTGATTGTGGGTATAAATCAATATTCCCTTGGAAAAATTTATCAGACGTTCAACTTGGTTGGGGACTTTTTTCTGGTGATTCTCGTATTTTATTTGCTTTGAATGATGGAACAGTTATTTTTATGCCAAATAATTCCCCTAGTTCAACTGGTAATAATGCATATTTTAATTATCTGTTAGTTTATGTAGATGTAAATGGATCTTTATCTCCAAATGTATTAGGACGTGATGTTTTTCTATATCAAATGGATAATAAAAATACATTACGCCCATATTGTTATGCTCAAACTAATACTTACATAAACGAGCATTGCAAAAAGGGTGGCGATATAAATGTAAATTACAATTGTTGCAGTGCAAAAATTATGGCAGATGGATGGGAAATAAAGGACGATTATCCTTGGTAGTTATGCATTTCTTTGGAAGAAGCTTGCAATTTGCTTGTGCGGTATTGTTTTGGTAATCGGACGACCATGTGGGCAGGTGTAAGGCATTTTTGTTGTGCGCCATTTTTTGATGATTTCTTGCATTTGCCAAGTTGATAGTTTTTGTCCTGCTTTTACTGATGCTTTGCAAGATGTTGTAATAAGTATTTTTTCTTCAAGTCCATCGATATCTCCTTCAATATTTGCAAGTATATCTGCAAGTATTTCTTTAGGATCAGCTTTAGCTATCATTTGAGGAACTTTTCTGAAAATAAGTTCATTTTCTTTCAAAAATTCAATGCCGTAGCCGAATTTTTCAAATTTTTCTATATTCTCCTTGATTAATTCTGCTTCTGATGCTGTTACCGTAAGCACATCTGACACAAAAAGCAGTTGAGAAATGATATTTTTTTCTGACTTTAACTTTTCATAGATATATCTTTCTTCTGCGATGTGCTGATCTACTATTTCAAGTCCGTCTTCTTTTTCTATTAGTATGTATGTGTTTTTGTACTGGCCTATAATATTTTCCTCAGGTTCAGGCTCTTTTTCGATTGGCTTGAAAAATTGTTTTTGTTCTGTATTTTCTTCTTTTGAAAAACTTAGTGTTGTATCATTCTGAATTTCTTGCATTGCAGAATCTGAAATGTACATAGTATCAGTTTCTCGGTTAATAAAAGATTGATTAGACTGGTGTGTTGGAAATTCCAGTACATTTTGCGATACAGAAATTTCAGGTTCAGGTTCCTTAATTGGTGCATTCAAAACAAGTTCAGGCTGCTTTTCTACATAATTTGCAAGACCTGCTTGAATTGATGTGTATATAAAGTTAAAAATTTGATTTGTGTTTTTGTATCGAACTTCCTTTTTTGTCGGATGTACATTGACATCAACTTCTGAAGGCGGAATTTCAAGGTTAAGTACAATAAAAGGATATTTGCCATTTGCAATAAGATTTTTGTATGCAAGATCTATTGCCTTTTGGAATACCGGGCATTTTACAGAACGTGAGTTGATGTACATATGATAGCTTTTTTTGCTTGAACGTGTGTAGTCAGGAGTACTCACGTAGCCGCTAATTTTGAAACCTTCAATTTGGTCAGTTTTTAGAACTTCTTTAAGGTTTTCTATTACTTCTTGAGAGTAGACTTCTTTTATTGTTTGTAAAAGAATATTTTGACCGGATGTTTTTACGGTAGTTTTTCCGTTCTTTTTTAGTTCAATTGCAACTTCAGGGTGTGCGATTGCAAGAGCTTGAATTAGTTCTTGAATGTATGAAAATTCAGTGTTTGGACTTTTTAAAAACTTGAGTCTTGCAGGGATATTATAGAACAAGTCCTTTATTTCCATAATTGTACCTACTGCACATCCTGTCTCAACTTGTTTTACTTCGCTATTTTCACATTTAACTTTTGTACCTGTCTCAAAATCTTTAGTTCTTGTGATACAAGTGACTTTGGATATTGAAATGATACTTGATAAAGCTTCCCCTCTAAATCCTAGTGTATTTATTGCAAAAAGGTCTTCGTCTGTTTGAATTTTACTGGTTGCATGTTTTGAAAATGCAAGCATAATATCATCAGGGTGAATTCCGCATCCGTTATCTGCAACCCTAATGTCTCTACATTCGTTTGTAATCTCAATACTTACTTTTGAAGCCCCGGCATCTATTGAGTTTTCAACCAACTCTTTCACAACAGATGCCGGTCTTTCTATAACTTCACCTGCTGCAATTTGATTGATTAAATGCTTTGATAACTGTTTTATTCTTGCCATGTTATTTCCTCTAGTGCATCATAAAGTGAGACATAAAGTATTTGACAACTGTTTCGTATTGAGTCAGAACTACAACTACAATAATTGATACAAATAATCCAATAGTTACTTTGGTTAAATCTTTTAGTACGTGTTTATACATTTTCTTAGGGGATTCAAATCTCAAACGTTGGTACAATGCGATTTCACGACCTGCCAAAAGTCCTATAAATACCCAAGTTGTAGACATTGGTACGTTATTTAGATTTATGAAATACAATAAAAGAAACGCATATATTATATCAATAATTGTTGCAGAACGTGGATCTTGTACATTTGTTTTCATTTTTACTATATTTTGTATGTCACCACCTCGTTGGTAGGTTAAAAATCCTAAAAATACCGTAAAACAAATCAATACAAATAAAAGTTCTCCAACAGATGCTTTTCTTGGTAAATATATAAATAATTTCGCAGAATCCTGTGCTAACCATTGTGACCAAATGAACGCTGTAGAACACCATTTTGCAGCCATCCACCATTTAGAAATTTTAGTATCTCCTGAGCGTTTTTGAGTGTAGTAAAAGTACCTTTCCAAAGGACGTCCAATGATATTGTAAATTATTAAGGCAACAACAAATGCTATTACATATCCAAGTACTGATTTTGTAAGCATCATCCAAATTACGCTTGTATCACTTACAGAAAATACACTCAATACCAAAAAAGTTGTAGCGACAGGAATTCCCCATCTTGTTAGTAAAATTAAAATTATAGGCGGTAATAAATAAATAAAAGTATAATGTTCTGTGACAGGTATTCTTGTCAAAAGACCAAATGACATATCTCCATCATTTACTATCCAGCCTGTAACTATTGTGATTACAAGTACTGCAACAGAAAATCCCCACAGGTAATAAAAAGGAGTTTTCTTGTTTGCACTCAAAAAAGTTCCTAATGTTTGAATAATATCATTTGAAACGCAAGCATACATTGAGAGCAAAAAGCCCAAAATCATGTATACATCACTCATTGTTATATGTCCTGAGAACATTAATCCTCCAATTCCAACAGTATGAAAAACATCATACTCAATATCAATCTACACCAAAAACAAATTCATCTAAATGTTTGATTACAAATCTGAAACATTTCTATAAACTTACAATATAAAAATATATATTTATGGGGAGAGATAACTTTGGTTAGAGCTAAGACAAATACAAAATTAAAACCGTCTAAAAAAGCGGATTTGCAAATAGTTAAAAAAAGTACGGTAAAAACTACAAAGTACAATGATATAAATTTGAATGCGTGGAAGGATTATGACCATATTAAGACTGATACTTTATGGGAATTCCCTCATCGTTTAAGAGAAAACGGACATTCTAATGAATATCATGGAAATTATATTCCTCAAATTGCTCAACAGCTCTATGAAAGATATACCAAAAAAGGAGATGTTATTCTTGATTTATTTTTTGGATCGGGAACATCAGGTATCGAAGCCATAAATATGGATAGACGCTGTATTGGAGTTGAGTTAAAAGAAGATTTAGCAGAAAAAGTTTCTGAAAAATTTACTCCAAAACAACTTGTCACGGATGTTAATATAATTTGTGCAGATTCAGCATCAGATATCGTAAGAGATAAAATACAAGCAAGATTAGAAATTATGGGCGAAGAAAAGGCTCAGTTCTTGGTGCTTCACCCACCTTATGATGACATAATTAAATTTTCTGATAAAAAAGAAGATCTATCTAATTGTGAATCTACAGAACAATTTTACGATCTTTTCGCAAAAGTAGCTAAGAACGGTTATGATATGCTTGAAAAAGGTCGTTTTGCAGCCTTAATCATAGGGGATAGTTACAAAAATTCTGAAGTGCAACCACTAGGGTTTGAATGTATGGCTAGAATGATGAGTCTTGGATTCAGGCTAAAAGGAATAATTGTAAAAGATATTCAAGGAAATGAAAGAGCAAAAGGTAAAACTGCTAACTTGTGGAGATACCGAGCTTTGGCAGGTGGATTCTATATCTTTAAACATGAATATGTAATGGTATTCCAGAAAGTGTAAAAATATGAGTGAGCACAAGACAAATGTAATGAGAATCTTGGATAAAGCTAAGGTTCAATATGCTCATTATTGTTATGAAGGTACTGGTGCAATAAGTGGTATTGAAGTAGCATCTGTACTAAACCAAAATCCAAAACAGGTTTTTAAAACTCTTGTTACTGTTGGTAAATCAAAGCAACATTATGTATTTGTTATACCTGTTGAGGCTGAGTTAGATTTGAAAAAAGCAGCTCATTCTGTCGGAGAAAAGTCTGTTGAAATGCTTAAATTAAAGGAACTTTTACCTTTGACAGGTTATGTTCATGGAGGTTGTTCTCCTATCGGAATGAAAAAATTCTTTCCAACAGTAATTGATTCCTCTGCACAAAATTTTGAAAGTATTATTTTCAGTGCAGGAAAAATCGGTTATCAGGTTCAAGTAAGTTTGATTGATTTACAAAAAATTATTAAATTTCAATTATCGCCGGTATTAGTGTAATCTTTTATACTTTGTTTATTTGTTCTCCGTTTAGCCACATGTCAATATTTCGGAAAACTATTTCAGCACGCTTTTCCATTGATTCTTTTGACGCAAAAGCTATATGTGGTGTGACTATTGTATTTTTAGAATTTAATAGTGGGTGATTTTTATCTGAAGGTGGCTCTGTTTCAAAAACATCAATGCCTGCTCCGGCAATTCTTTCCTCATTTAGAGCTTCTGCTAAATCATTTGAGTTTACAACAGCTCCTCTTGCTGCATTAATTAAGATTGCACTTTTTTTCATATATTTAATTGTCTCTTTGTTTATTAAATTTTTTGATTGTTCTGTTGCTGGACAATGTAATGTAACGATGTCTGATTGTGTGAGTAATTCTTTTAGTGGCATATATTTGATTAAATCAGTATCTTGTTTGTTTGAAAATCCATTGTATGCGATAATTTTACAACCAAATGCATTACATAACCTTGCAACCTCTGAACCTATTGCTCCAGTACCAATAATTCCGACAGTCTTTCCTTTAAGTTCAAAACCAACAAGACCGTCTTTTGTCTTACCTTCTCTTGCTCTGTTGTCGACTTGAGGAACATTTCTTAGTAATGCAAGCATAAGACACAGTGTAAGTTCTGCAACAGATGTATTTGAATATCCCGAAGCATTGCTTAATTCTATTCCCATAGATTTCGCTGTTTTTACATCTACATGGTCCACGCCGGTGAATGCTATATCAATAAATTTCAAGTTTTTGCATTCTTTTATTACTTCTCCCTTTAATGGCATATTGGCGATAATTAATATATCTGCATCTTTAGATTGCTCAATAAGTTTTTCGGTATCTGTTGTTTTTTCAAATGTATTAAAATTATGTCCTTTATTAATTAAGTCTTTTTTATATTTTTCAAGCAGGTCATCTGAAATACCTAAAGATTCTAATAAAACTATATTCATAAAAATTCTCCTTTTTACTTTAATTATAATTAAAAAATTCATATAAATAGTGGATAAAATTTAAAATTTAATCGTTTATTCTGAAAATGTAGTTCATGAGCATGCTCACAATAGTATCAAGGCATGCCCTGAAAATCTCAACATTAACAAATGTAACCAAAATTTAAGAAATATTAAATAGGTCTGAAATCATGTCACACTCATGGTTTTCAGGAGATATCAGGGAGGGGGTAACAGGCTAAAAATAAAATAGTTGTCTACTCATGAAGGTTAGAGTAAAATTAAATATGTACTCAATTTAAGAGTAAGTTTTCTTGTAGAGGTAAGATGATTAATGCAAGACACAATTAAAGAAAATCTATTACGAATACAAGAAGAAATTGCACCTTGTACACCACATATAATTGCAGTTACAAAGTATTTTGATACGGACGCAATGATTGCGGCATATGATGCCGGATTAAGAAATTTTGGCGAATCAAGAGCTATGGACGCAATAAGGAAGATTCAAGAGCTTCCTCAAAGTATAAGAGAAAATTCGAAATTTCATTTTATAGGTCATCTCCAGACTAATAAAGTGAAGAAGGTTGTAGAATATTTTGATTATATCCATTCGGTAGATTCACTAAAACTTGCGCAAACTATATCAGAAGAAGTTAGTAAGTCAGGCAAGACTCAGAATATTTTTCTTCAATTGAATAACGCAAATGAAGAACAAAAATTCGGCTTTTCAAAAGATGAATTGTTTGAAAATTTTGAGCCAATATCCAAACTTCCAAATATAAGGGTTGTTGGATTGATGAATATGGCACCTTTGGGGGCAAGTAGTGATGAGCTTAAAAGACTCTTTGAAGATGTTGTGTTAACAAGAGATGCTTTGGAAAAAAGGTTTAATTGTAATTTGACTGAAATATCAATGGGTATGAGTCAAGATTATAAAATTGCAGCACAATCGGGTGCAACGATGTTAAGGATTGGTAGAAAATTATTTAATAAGTAAGATAAACGGAGGAGAAACGGTGGCAGTAGTAGCAGACAAAATCAGATCGGTTGTAGATTTTTTAGTAAAAGGTTTTGAACCAAGAGAAACAATTTTTGATGAAATGGCTCAAGAAATAGAAGAAGATTATCCAGTTCAAGACAACTTAGCACTTGAACCTCAATATAATTACCAACCAAAAATCGACAAAACAAGTGAATTAAAAGTTGTAAATCATCCTAATTTCAAAGGTTATGAAGTAATGGTTATGGAACCACGTTCATTTGAAGATGCTGCAACAATTGTTCAACATTTAAGAAACAGAAAGACCATCGTTTTGAACTTACATCTTTTAGATAAAGAACAATCACAAAGAACAATTGATTTTGTTTGTGGTGCAGCTCATGCATTGGATGGAAAACCACAAAAAGTTGGAGACTTAGTATTTGTATTTACTCCATCAAATGTTACTTTGTCTGTTGATATGAACGTAAATCAAAATAAATTTAATGATTCTTTATGGAGAGGTCCTTTACAATAGGTCTATCCGTTTAGATAAATAAGGGAAGAGAAGAGAGAATAGTTAATATAAGAGGTAAGAAATTACCTCTTTTTATTTGCTTAAAATTGTTAATTATGATATATTTAACGCGTTATGAAGTATAAAAATTTTGCAATATGTTACAATCATACAATTCCGCATGCAGCAGAAGTAAAAGATAGTCTTGAAAAAATACTCCTTGGAAAAGGTGTGCAGCCTGCTGTATTAGATATTGACTACTTATATGAAGGTTTTGACTTTGTATTTGTAATTGGTGGTGATGGTACGATATTAAAGGCTGGAAGATTTTATGCAAAATTTAAAACTCCGATTTTTGGTATAAATTTGGGTCGTCTTGGCTTTTTATCTCAATCTTCTAAAGAAAATTTAAAAGAGTCGGTTGATAAGATATTTTCTGAAGATTTTATTATTGAAGATAGAATTATGCTGGATTGTGAGGGTTTTCTAGCGCTCAATGATTTTGTAGTAAAAGGAACTTACACAGGCAGAACCTCAAGATTTTCTTTAAAAATTAATGATAAATACGTTTGTGATTATTTAGCAGATGGTATAATCATTGCTACACCTACAGGATCTACTGCATATGGACTGTCTGCAGGAGGACCAGTTCTTACACCATCTTTGAGAGCTTTTGTAATCGTTCCGATTTGCCCTCATACTCTTACTGCAAGACCTCTTGTTGTTCCAGATACTGAAAAAATATCAGTTTCAGCAAAGGATAGCTCAATAAAATATATGGTATCAAGTGATGGTCAAGAGTTCAGGGAATTTTCCGGAGAAGTGGTGGTTACAAAGTCTGAATATTATGCAAAACTTGCATTGTTGAAGGATTCTGAGTTCTATTCAATTCTTCGTAACAAGCTTCATTGGGGCATTTCTCCAGCTAAGATTTAATATTTGATTGTTTATGCGACACTAATCTTAATTTTTGTTCATAATTAATGATAAATTATTGTACTTTTTGTCTATTTAAAATAGTATGTTAGTATATTATTAACTGTATTCATTTACAAATGAATATTGATGGCTCGAAAAGAAGTAAAAACATATAAAAGAGGTAAAAATAGTGGAAAATTTTGTATCTGATATCTTTGCAAAAAAAGATGAATCAACAAACAACAATCAAGTTCAAAGAACACCTATAAATCCTACAAATATTAAAGTTATTGGTGTAGGCGGTGGCGGTGGAAACGCTGTTAATCGAATGATAAAAGCAGGTTTATCAGGTGTTGAATTTTGGTTAATGAATACAGATTTACAAGTTTTAGAATATGGCCAAACAAAAAATAGAATTCAACTTGGAACAAAATCAACAGCTGGTCTAGGTGCTGGTGGAGATCCTTCAGTAGGTGAAAAGGCTGCAGAAGAAGCTCAACAAGAAATTACAGAAGCACTAGATGGTGCAGATATGGTATTTATTACTGCCGGAATGGGTGGTGGTACAGGTACTGGTGCTGCTCCTGTTGTTGCTAAAATTGCAAAAGAATTAGGTATTTTAACTATTGCTGTCGTAACAAAACCTTTCTCTTGGGAAGGAAAGAAAAGACAAAATCAAGCTAATCAAGGTTTAGAAAAACTAAGAGAAGCTGTAGATGCAGTGATTGTTGTTCCTAACGACAAGTTGTTGCAAGTTGTAGATAGACAAGTATCTTTAACAGAATCATTCATTATTGTTGATGAAGTACTTCTAAGAGGTGTTCAAGGTATTTCAGATATCATCACAGTTCCAGGCTTAATTAACGTAGACTTTGCTGATGTTAAATGTGTAATGCAAGCATCAGGATCTGCATTGATGGGTATTGGTCGTGGTCAAGGTGAAGGTAGAGCTGTTAAAGCAGCAGAAATTGCAATTAACTCACAATTACTTGAATCTTCTATCAATGGAGCTACCGGTGTAATTGTTAATATTACAGGTGGACCTGATATGACTTTACATGAAATTTCAGATGCTGCAAATATTATCCATGATGCGGTTACAGATGATGCTACTGTTATTATTGGTACTGCAGTAAATGAAAATATTCAAGGTGAAATTCAAGTTACTGTAATAGCAACAGGCTTTGAAATGAAAGCTAAAATGCCTGAAGAAAAAACAGAAGTAAAACAATTAAGTGCTTCAGATTTCTTCGCAGGAACATTTAACAATACTCAGGCAAATAATCAGGTAAGAAGATCTTCAATGCCAGATGTATCTTCAAATTTTACAAATATTGAAATTCCTGATTTCTTGAAAAAGTAATAATTGTAATAGACCAAGATAATACTGGAAGTATAGAAAAGAAGAAAAGATGAAATTATTTTTCATCTTTTCTTTTTTTTTAGGCAATTTTTTATAACAAAATGTTTTTATATATTCATAGGGGATATGTTGAATTTCATGTTATGAAATTCTAAAAAGGAAAGGGAAAATTGTATGACTTCACCAATTAGTCCAAATCTATTTGGGCCTCAACAATGGTCATTTTTGCCAAGTGGATTAACACCATATATCGAAGGTCGATATAGCATGGATATTTCAAGCATTTTAAGTGGTGCAAAAAAAGATTTATATGGGGAGGTTTTATCATCTTCAAATTCTGGAGAACGTAAAAGTTTCGATGTAAAATTTCCTAATCAGCCAACACGATCCTTTTCATCAATAGAGGACGCTTTTAGGTATTGTGATAAAAATTATCTTCCAGCATTAGAAGCAAGGGAAACTACAATAAAAAGTCAAATAGAAGATTTGATAAAAAAACAAGGTTTGCTCGAGCAAGCTAAAAAATCGGGACAATTATCATCTGATAAACTGAAATTAGCTGATGAAACTTTAGCCAAAATTGCAGAAAGGTTGAATAAATTAAATAAAGAATATTCTGGAATCCTTCAAAAGAAACAAGCCTTTGTGGACGTGGCAAATATTACCCGTTCTACATCTGGTATATTCCCATCAGCTGATCCAAATGCTTATGGGGAAGCCCTGAATAAAAATCCGATAACTCGGAATTCTGTATCAACTGTTTTCCCAAGTAAGAATGGAGCAGACTATGGACGTATGTTGTCTGAAAATCCAGTAAGTCCAAGAACTACTTCAACTGTTTTCCCAAGTAAGAATGGAGCAGACTATGGACGTATGTTGTCTGAAAATCCAGTAAGTCCAAGAACTACTTCAACTGTTTTCCCAAGTAAAAACGGAGCGGAATATGGACGTATGTTGTCTGAAAATCCAGTAAGTCCAAGAGCTACTTCAACTGTTTTTCCAAGTAAAAACGGGGCAGAATATGAACGTATGCTGTCTGAAAATCCAATTGGTCAATCAGTATCTCAAACAGTTTCATCTGCTAAACCTAAGTCAAAGATAAAAGGTCTTAAAATTGGTAAATTCTTTAAAGGTAAAGGAGGTAAGCTAGCAGGAGCGGCGGCAGCAATAGCATTATCTACTGGAGGCTATAGTATTTATAAAAATTCTGAAAATACAAGATTGGTTAAATTATTAAATGAAAAAAAATAAATTGAATGCTAGAACTTAATTCAATAAAAAAGAGTCACTTTTTAAAAAGTGACTCTTTAAGTTTTCTCTAAGAGAATAATTAGTCTTGAGCGTGACCAGCTGTACCAAGAACGTCACGCATTTTGTGCATAACCATTTCTTTAACAGCAGTTCTACCTGGTCCCATATATTCTCTTGGGTCAAATTTGTCAGGGTGTTCAACAAAGAATTCTCTGATAGTTGAAGTCATTGCTAATCTTAAATCTGTATCGATATTGATTTTAGCAACACCATGTTTAGAAGCATATGCTAACATATCTTCAGGAACACCTTGTGCGTTAGGTAATTTACCACCAAATTTATTACATTTAGCAACGAATTCAGCAGGAACAGAAGATGAACCGTGAAGCACTAGAGGGAAATCGTATCCAACAGCTTCGTTAACAGCTTTTTTGATTTCAGCAAGTCTTTCGAAGTCTAGTTTAGCTTCTCCAGAGAATTTATAAGCACCGTGTGAAGTTCCGATAGCTACAGCTAAAGAATCACAACCAGTTTCTTTAACGAATCTAGCAGCTTCTTGAGGATCTGTGTATGTAGAATCAGCAGCGTGAACTTTTACATCATCTTCAACACCAGCTAATTTACCAAGTTCTGCTTCTACAGAAACTCCTCTTTCATGAGCGTAGTCTACAACTTTTTTAGTTAAAGCAATGTTTTCTTCAAGTGGGAATCTAGAACCATCGATCATTACAGATGAGAATCCACCGTCGATACAAGCTTTACAAATTTCAAAATCAGCACCGTGATCTAAGTGTAAAGCGATAGGTACAGTTGTTGTAGCTAAAGCAGCTTCAACTAATTTTAATAAATATGTTTGGTTAGCATATTTTCTAGCACCTGCAGATACTTGAAGAATGATAGGTGATTGTGTTTCTTCAGCAGCTTCTGCAATACCTTGAAGAATTTCCATGTTGTTAACATTGTAAGCACCGATAGCGTATCCGCCAGCAAGAGCTTTTTTGAACATTTCGTTTGTTCCAACTAATTTTCTTTCACTCATTTGAGTTCTCCTTCTTTTGTAAACATTTTTACACATGATTAAACTACTACAAAAAAACATGAAATACAAGCAATACTTATTGTCTGAGAATTTTAAATAATTAAATGTAAATATTTGTTAATATAGTATATACTTTTTTACAATATCCCTGAAATATCAGTATAATAAGTAATTGGAGTTAAGGTTAATGAAATATGGCTAGCAAAAAAATTTTTGCTTTTGCTTTGTCATGAATAAATCGCATGGGTAATGAATTATATATTAATAAGTAGGAGAAAAAAATGTCAATCAGTCCAGTAATGTCGAGTTCATTCAATGTATCCGGTAGTGTAAATTTTGGATCAGCTAAAAAAAGGAAAAATCAAATTAACGTAAATCATAAGTCATCAGCTAATTATACTGTTCCTTTAGCTGCTGCAATTTCTATGATGCCTTTGAATGTTATAAAAGCTGAAAATCCAAAAAATGTTTATCTTGAACCACAAGGACACAATATTGAGCTTGTCGAAAACTATAAGGATCCTGATTTATTAGAAAATCCTAGAACTGCTAATTTTACTCTTAATACCCAGCAAAATGATGAAGGACGGGTTATTGAGTCTAAAAGATTCTCTTCTCGTAAATTTAGTAATTATCTAGTAAAATTAGTGGATGAAGATGGTGATCCTAGCAATTTTGAAAGTGTAAAATTTCAAATTATATATAAAGGCGAACCATTAACTGCTGAGAAAATGAAATATATTGAGAAAATTAATTATATTGTCAATTCTGATGATGGAACTAAAATTACTCATCCTCCTATTAGACGTGTGACTATGGATGCTGCTGCTGGTGCTACATATAACTCTAAAGCAGTATTAGATTATTTGGATGCACTAAAAAATGATAAACGTAATAATGGTGCTATTAAAGAAATTAATTGTAATAGAGATGTATGTCCTAAAGATTTTGGAATATTAGATAATGATGCTCGTGGAGATATTATGAAAAATGCTCAAGGTCGAGCATTTAATGGTGATACTATCTTTTCAGCTGATTTAAGTGATAATGGTAAAGTTCAGTATACTCTTCGTTATTATAAAGAGATGGATGAAGGTACTGGTAAACCTAAACTTGTAGCTACATTACAAAAACCAGATCATGATGAATTAGAGATTTTTATGGTCTATTCTCTCGATCAGTGTTTATCTGTAACAGATGAAGAATATAAATTTATTAAAACAGGTATTGTTGTTCTGAAAGATAAAAATAATAAGTCATATTATATAGATAACCCAGAAATGGTAGATGTGTTTACAAAGGTCATTGAAGCTTATCCTGATTTAAAAGACGCTTATCCGATTTTAAAAGGTCAGAATGATTACGTATCAGGTCCTGGTGGTTATCTAGTTCCGTCATTATCTGACTAAGGTGTAAAGAAATGTAAAGATTTTTGTGCTTTCTGAAATTAGCCATTTTACCGATTTTTTACATGTTTATAGTACCAAATCAAGAGTCATATTATGGATTTAACAAATATAAAAAAGGTTGATTATAATATTTCGGTATCTGCAAATTCTGGAACTAGCTCATCACAAAAAGCTAGTTCTGCAGGTAATGTTGATATTGGTAAGTTTACATCTTTATATGCAAAACTAGCACAAGAACTTGGTATATCAGAAGAAACTTTACGTGCAATAGTTACTGCTAATCCTAATTTTGATAAATTACCTAAAGAAGAGCAATTAGCAGTTGTACAAAATTATAATAATAGTGTTGCTACTCAATCATTAACTGAAGAAGCAGTTGCGACAGAAGATACTGAGTTATCTCAGTCTACCGTTGATGACTCCCAAGAAATTCAGGATGAAAGTGCATCTGATACTGAAAGCTCTGGTTTTAACCATAAAGCTTATTCTGAACTTTCAAACAAAGAAAAAGCTAATGTATACGCGCTAGAATTAGCAAAAAATAAGTTTATATTTGCTGATAAAGATAATGCAAAAACTGCTGAAGATTGGGATGCATTACCTCCAGAACAACAGCAAAAATTGATTGATGCAGAACTTAAAAAACTGATAAAATCAGATAAAAAAGAATTATTTAATGAAAAAGATATAAAAGTTTATTTTGAATCTTCAATGCTAGATTTGCAGGCCGCAAATTATTTGGGCATAGATATTGAAGAATATGATAAAATGAATAAAGGTGCCCAAAAAGTTGCGGTACATGATTATCTTGTGGACTTGTCACAAACTCCTGGTAGCTCTGATTTAGAAGGAGATTTGGCAAAGAATAAAAATTTGACAGATGCTCAAAAAGAGTATATTCGTTCTCAAGCTGTTTTGTCTAGAGCTGTTGATGCTGCTTTGAAAAAAGAAGGTGACCCAAATGTTACTGATGGTGTTGCTTATTTTAGAGATGAAAAAGAAATAGATGATCTATTCAACTCAAAATTTAAAGATAAAACACGTATTGAATTCCAATTAGATTATTTACAATCAAAGCTTCAAAGTGGTCAAAAGCTTGATGAAAGTGAGCAAATTGTTTATGAGAAATTAGGGAAATTTGTAGATTCAGAAGCTGGTAAACGAATTTTAGGAAAAATAAAAGAACGAAAAAATAATCCGCAAGAAAAAGTTAATTATGGTAGATTAGATGCTTTAAAAAAATCTAAATACGGAGAATCTTTTGATGAAGCGTCAAATAGAGTTGAAAGACGTATGGTTGTATCTGCCTACATCCGTAATGAATTAGCAAATTTGCCTAAAGAAGAAAAAGCAAAAGCAATATCTGAATTATTTGATGAATTGGCAAATGACGATAATATAGAATTGATCGCAGATGCTCAAGAAACAGTTTTGGAAGAGGCTGATAATGGATTAAAGGCAGAAATTGCTAAGCAAGAAACAGGACTTAGCCCTGAATTGAATGCTTTGAATACAGCTGCATTCGGAGAAGATGAAAAAGTTTTGACAACTTTAGCTGAGGCTCAAAAGAAATTTGAAAAAACTGATTCGGAAAGAGCTGAAGCTTTGCAATTGACATCAGCTGAGCTTGCTAGTGAAAGACAAGCTGCTGTGTTATCAGATACTTATTCAGCAGCAAAATCAGAAAAAGTTCAACTTAGAATTGGTCAAAGAGCTTATTCTTCCAAAGATGTTGATGCTCAAACAAGAATTATTAATAATGCGGCTAAAAATTCTACTGAAAATGTCAGAGCTGATTTGGTTAAAGATGCTGATAAATTAGATGATTCAATTGAATTAGATTCAATGAACAATTTGATTGGTCAATCCAAAGTTGTTGCAAAGGCTGCAAACGAATCAGAAGTAATTACAAGATTTGCAAAAGAAAATCAAACTCCTGCATTTAATTCTTTAAAAACTCATATAGAAAATTTGTTCCCTGAAAAAGAAGCAATAGAACAGTTAAACTTCTTAACAGATCAAATTCCAAAATGTCATAAAGACAATCAACTTGATATGCATAATAGTGCTATGCAATCAAAGTATTCAGAAGTTCAAGAACATGCTGCAAGTAATATAAGCAAATTGGATGCATCAGTACAAGATGCTGCTTTACAAAGTGTTTATAATTCAGGGAATGAAAAAGCTTTAGAAGCTGCAGTAGAAAGCATCAAATATTCTCCAGCTTGTGTTAAGGATGATGTTAAAAACTCTGTACACTCTATTACAGTCCAAGAAGCTTTACTCAATAATTCTAATTTACTTTCCTCAGAAGAATTCGCTCCTACTTCTGGTTCTAGTGAAATGTCTTTGAAAGCAAAAATTTCAAAGGGATATGCTCTATCTACTGAGGAATATGCTTCTTTAACACCTCAACAAAAACGAGAATATTTTGTTAATTATTTTAGGCAACTTCCAATTGATAAAAAAATTAAATTGTTATCATCAATTCCTGATGGTGCTCAGAAAAAGTCAATTTATACAATGATTGCAAGAACAGATTCAAATTTATTTAATGCTATTGTAAAAGATAAGGACAGAGCAAATAGCCTTTTAGGTATGGGATTGCCTAATGATGTTAATTCGCAAATAGCTAGCGTTGTAAGATTTTTGGCAATTTCAGATATTGGCTTCAAAACAGTTGCTGAAAAGTATGAAATTGATCTTGATAGAGATAAAACAAATGGATTGAAAAATTATGCAACAGATCCTTATGGTTTTGATTCTAAAGAGATGTTCAAAAAAGATAAACAAGGTCATTTTATGGCATAAGGTACAAAATTTGTAGGAATAAAAAAGTCTATCTTTTATGAGGTAGACTTTTTATTGATTTTTAATTTTTTTTATATTTTAATAGTTGTACAGCGACTTTTGTTGCGAGTTTTTATAGAAAGAAGACAATTTTAATTGCCGAAAGAAGTAAAATTAGCTAAATACGCAGGATTTTGTTACGGAGTAAAAAGAGCCGTAGAGACTGTAAAAAAGATTAAAGCAGAGAACCCTGATAAAAATATTTCTGTATTGGGTGAGCTTATTCATAACACTCATGTAATTAATGAGCTTGAAAAGTTAGGGATTAAAACTTTGACAGAAATTCCGGAACACGGAGATGGAATTTGTGTGATTAGAAGTCATGGTGAAAGCCCGGAAGTTTTCGAAAAAATTAAACAAGCCGGTTTTGAGCCTATAGATTTGACTTGTCCCGATGTAAAAAAAGTTCAACAAAAAGCAATAGAGCTAGCTAAAGATGGCTATTTTGTTGTGATTGTAGGGAAATCAGAACATCCTGAAGTCATAGCAATCAAGGCGAATGCTCAGCTATATACTGATAAGGTTGTTGTAGCTGCATCAATAGACCAGTTAGAGCCATATAAAGCAGAAATTAAATCTCATAGGAAAGTAGGAGTTGTAGTTCAGACTACTCAAAGAATAACTACTCTAAATTCAATTGTAGAGTATCTTACAAGTATTTCAAAAGAATTACATATTGCAAATACAATTTGTGCTAGCACAGCTATGCGTCAGACAGAGGCAAAAGAATTAGCACAAGATAGTGATTTGGTTATAGTTGTAGGCTCTAAAAAGAGCGCTAATACAACTCATTTAGCTGAAATTTTAAAGGATATAACAAACACAATTCATATTGAAAATGAAGATGAATTGGAGAGTTATAGTGATTTGATTAAATCTTCACAAAAGATTTCAGTCACAGCAGGAGCTTCTACTCCTCAAGATATTATTGAAAATGTTTTAAATAAATTAAGAAAGGAACAATAAAAAATGACAGCAACATTAGAAAAAACAAACTTAGATGAGTTTGAAAGATTATTAGAAGAATCTTTCTCAAAATCTCACTCAGTAGCTGATATCGTAGAAGGTACAGTTATCAGAAAAGAAAATGAAGGATTTTTAGTAAGCGTAAAAGGTGCTAAAACAGAAGCATTTTTACCTAACAAAGAAGTTTCTTCTTCAGAAGATGCAGAAACTCTTGAAGTAGGTGATGTAAAAGAATTTTACGTATTAAAAGAAGAAAATGATGAAGATGGAATGGTTCTTTCATTGAAAAGACTTGCATTCGCTCAAGCTTGGGCTCAACTTAATGATGCAAAAGTTCAAGGTGATACAATCCTTGCTAAAGTTGTTTCAATTGTTAAAGGTGGCGTATTAGTTGATGTTGCAGATTTGAAAGGTTTCATCCCTTCATCTCAATTAAGAACAGGAACACCTTTTGAAGGTTTAATCGATACAAAAGTAGAAGTTAAAGTTCTTGAAGCAGATCCTAAGAAAAATAAATTAATCTTATCTCAAAGATTAGCAGTAGCAGAACAACGTGATCAAGTTGTAGATAATATTTTATCAGAATTACAAGAAGATCAAATTGTAAAAGGTGAAGTAGTAAGAATTGCTGATTTTGGTGCATTCGTAGATATCAACGGTATTGATGGTTTACTTCCAATTTCAGAAATTTCTTGGTCAAGAATTAAACACCCTTCAGATGTAATTTCTTTAGGTGAAACTATCGAAGTTAAAATTATCAAAATTGATAATGAATTAAAAAGAATTTCATTGTCTTTAAAGAGAATGGGTGAAGATCCATGGCAACAAATCGAAGGTCAATTCGAAGAAGGTCAAGTAATTACAGGAACTGTTAATAAAGTAACTGGTTTTGGTGCTTTCATTAATATCTTCCCTGGAGTAGAAGCTTTATTACCTGTATCTGAAATGGCTGAAGAAAATGTTAACCCATTCAATAAGTTCAAAGTAGGTGACAGCGTTGAAGTTCTTATCAAAAAATTCACTCCTCAAGAACACAGAATTGCTTTAAGCATTAAAGATATTAACAAAGATGCTGAATAATTAATCTATCAATAATAGAAAAAGCGATCTTGGTTTCAAGGTCGCTTTTTTATTGTGAATTAACTTGTTAAGCATTACAAAAAATTATATCTTCTCAATACTAAAAAGTGATGAGAAGATATAATGTATGTTTTATAAACTCTATTCTCCGAAGTAGTTTTTTAGGCCTACTGAGAGTTTTTTATTCTTACAGAGTTTTTTTAGTTTAGCTATTGCTCTGTTTTCAATCTGTCTTATTCTTTCTCTTGAGACACCGTATTGAGAGCCTATTTCATCAAGAGTCTTTTTAGCTCCGTTGTTATCAAGTCCGTATCGAAGGATTAGGACATCTCTTTCTTTTGGACTCAATTGGTTAAGCATTCTTCTGATATCTTCAAACAGATTTTCTTGAGATACTCTGCTATCTGGAGTAATAGTTGATTCATCAACGATAAAATCTGCAATTTTAGATGAATCTTCAGAAGAATTTGCAGGTGTTTCCATACTAATTGTAGACTGAGCTGACTTAATGATTTGAGTAAGCTTATTTACTGATACACCAAGTCTGTATGCAATTTCTTGTTTGGTTGGAGAATGTCCGAGTTCTGTTGTCAAATCAATAGTTGCACGTCTAATTTTTCCTAATGATTCAATCATATGGATAGGAAGTCTTATAATTCTCGCTTTGTCTGCTATTGCACGTGTTATAGACTGCTGTATCCACCATGTTGCATAGGTTGAAAATTTATAACCTTTTGTATAGTCAAATCTTCCTGCAGCTTTCATAAGTCCCATGTTGCCTTCTTGGATTAGATCTAGGAATGAAAGTCCTCTACCGATGTATTTTTTTGCTATACTTACAACAAGTCTTAGGTTTGCATTGACAAGAAGATTTTTTGAAAATTCATCATGGTCTTCATAGATTTTTTTTGCTAATTCAAGTTCTTGTTCCCCTGAAAGTAGTGGAATTTTACCTATTTGTTGCAGGTAAATTCTTACGCTATCATCAGAATTGACTGTAGACAAATTTTCCTGAACTTTTGGATCTTCTACTGATTCAAGTACGTCATCATCATCTTCTTCAGGCAGTTCAATTGAATGAAAATCTACATTTTCATCAGATATTTCTTCTGTCAAAAGACCGTATTTTTCTAATTCTTTTTTCATTTTATAAACTCTCTTCTTATTTTTATAGTATAAATAATAATCTTTTTTGCAATCAGATATTTGGACTATATTTATTTTTTATTAGTAAGTTTTTGTCTTACTGTTTCAAAAATAATTGCACTTAGTGCATTAGAAACATTTAGTGAGTTAAAGTCTTTTAGCATAGGTATTTTCACGATAAAATCTGATAGTTTAAGTAGTGATTTAGAAACCCCTGCATGCTCAGCACCCATAATGATTGCAAAATTCATATCATCATATCGTACATCATAATAATTATCTTTTGCACTTGCATCCGTGGCAACTACCCACCAGTCGCTATTTTTTAATTTTTGGACAGCGTTAACAAGGCTATTTACTTTTATTATAGGAATGTGATTTATGGCTCCGGCGCTTGTTTTTTCGACAGTTGCATTGACTTGTACATTTCTTCTTGACGGAATTATTATTCCATCTACACCTGCGCATACACAAGTTCTGATTATTGCGCCTAAGTTGTGTGAATCCTCTACACCATCAAGTATTACAAGAGAACGATATCCATCTCCTTTTGTATCAAGAAAGTCATCCAAATCCATATAGTGAATAGGAGAAACTTGTGCAATAATTCCTTGGTGATTGAATTCTTCATATGGTAGAAACTTTTCTTTAGCTACAAATTGAAAAATAATTCCTTTCTCTTTTGCTAATTCTTTAATTTTATTTATTTTTGTATCTGAGTGGATGTTTTTAGAAATTAAAATCTTATTGATTTCTCTTTTTCCACTGATCAAAGCTTCTGTAATGGCGTTTTTGCCGTAGATTATATTTTCCATATTTCTTCCCTTACTTAGAAACCTCTAGCATTCTGTTTATACATTTTAGAGCTTTTTGAGAAATTTCTTTATCCACTTCTATTTCTGGTGTTTCACTTACAAGTGAATTGTAGATATCTTCAAGTTTGATAAGTTTCATGCTTGGACAGATTGCTGGTTTGTCACAAATATTGTAGAATTTTTTGTCAGAATAATCTCTTTGTAATCGGTCAATAACACCTTTTTCAGTTGCAATGATAAATTCTTTTTCGCTACTGTTTTTAACATAGTTGATAATTCCTGTAGTACTCCCAACATAATCTGCAAGTTCAAGAAATTCTTCTCTGCATTCTGGGTGTGCAAGTACAATCGCATTCGGATGATTTGCTTTTGTTTCTTTCATTTCAGCGGTATCAAGATTATTATGAATTGGACAGAAACCGTTATATGTTATTACTTCTACATTCCCAAGTTGTTTTTCTACCCATCTTCCTAAGTTTTGATCAGGTAAGAAAAGGACTTTTGGAGAATTTAGACTTTCTACAATTTTTATTGCATTAGAACTTGTGCAGCAAATATCACATTCTGATTTAACTTCTGCAGTAGAGTTAATATAACATACTGTAGGAATATTTGGATTATGCTTTTTAAATTCTCGTAGTTGTTGTAAGTCAATCATATCAGCCATATCGCAGCCGGCCTTCAAGTTAGGTAGTATAACTTTTTTGTTAGGGTTTAGAATTTTAGCTGTTTGAGCCATAAAGTATACACCAGCAAAAATGATTATATCAGCATCTGTTTCTGCTGCTTTTTGACTAAGGTATAAAGAGTCTCCAATGTAGTCCGCAACTTCATCAATTTCTACATTCTGATAGCAGTGTGCTAGTATTACTGCATTTTTATCTTTTTTTAATCTATTTATTTCATTTATATAATTCATTGGATAGCTCTTCCTCCATTTAGTGTAAATTTATGTTAAATTTTTAATTGTTATGAAATATATTGTATAATAAAAATGAGATAGAGTAAATAACAAAGAAAAATATTAAGTATGGATATAAATGAGATTTTATCACAATTAGGATTAGGAAGTAAGGACACAGTATATTTATCTGTTACTCCAGGAGTAGGTCTGGAGTTAATTCAGATTGATATGTCTACTCGTTCGGTTAAAAATTATGCGTATAGACCATTAGATTATAATGATGCTTTGCGTCAGATTACAGACTATGATGCATTTAAGGATGCTGTTTCTGAACTTTTTGCAGAACTTCATGTAAATCCTAAATCAAATGTAGTGATTAACTTGCCAATGGTATTGTTTGGAAGTAAGGAATTACCACTTTTATTGGGGGATGACGCAATAACTGAGGCATTAACTTCTGAAGTAGAACAATCATATGTGTTTAAAAGATACGAGCCTGTAGTGAGTTGGGTTGACTCTAATATGTCTCAATCCGGAGATATGAGAAAGTTATTCTATTCTGCAATACAAAAAGAGACTATTGAGAATATAAAAAATGCCTTGCTAGAAATTGGAGCAACTCTTGTGGGGGTTGAAATGTCTTTAACTTCTATATTAAAGGCTCTTGTTTTTTCTGGTCGTGCTAATGAGCAGATAAAAGATGGCATTTCTTGGAATTTAATGTTAGTTAATCAAACTGGTTATTCTATTCTTTCAATGGTTGGTAAAAATATTGTAGATTACTATGAAGAACCGGTTCCAATAAAATCATTGGAAGGGGACGAAATTTATAGTGCAATTAATGCATCAGCTCAAATTACGTTGATGAGCTATCCTGCTAATTATCTCTATATCGTTTCAGAAACTGATCTTGTTAGTGCAGAAATTCTAGCAGGTAGACTGCAAGTAGATGGTATAATACAATATCTTGAAAATAATCAGTTTAAGAAGGAAGATGTAATCCCTGTAAGTTTGGAGGTCCTAGAAGAGACTGCTTCTCATATTTCATTAGAGGCAATTGGTATAGCAGTTGGTTCGTCTGTAAGTTTACCTTCAAAATTTAATTTCTTGCTTTCAGGAGGTTCAGAAGCATCTGTTGATACAAGTAATGAACCTTTGCCTGTAAGAATTGGGAATAAAGAATTCCAATTAACTCCAATAGCAGCAAGAAATCTTGCATTAGTTTTTGCCGCTATTATTTTGTTACCTACATTAGGGGCATTTGTTGGGATTCCGATGATTGAGTCGCAAAAGCAATCTCAGTTAGACGAACTTAAGTCTCGAATTCAGTCAGTAGAGTCTGAAATTAAAAAAATAGAAGAAGAACAAAATAAATTAAATAACTTTGATGTTAATGCTGAGATTAAAAAAGTTCTAGGAACTAATAGAATTAAACTGATGTCATATTCAGCTTTGGGACAATCGGTACCAAAAAATTTGTGGATAACATATTATGTGGCTAAGGAAGATGGCAAGATTGATATCAAAGGTGAATCTAAGAATGTCGAAGAAGTTTATGCTTTTTATAAGAGTATGAAGGATTCTTTAATTGATACTAAGTTAAGACTTCATAAATTACAAATGAAAACAACTTCTGTTGATGATGTTGTTACGGTAGATTTAACAAAACCGGTAAATTATGAGTTTGAAATAACTAATATGTCTCCAGGGGAATTGGCTCCGCCTCCATCAAAAGATAAGGATGATAAAGGAAATTCAGGAGATAAAAATAAAGATAACGAAAAGAAAGACGGTCAGCAAGAAAATAAATAGATCTGGCTGAGTTTAGTTTAAAAGTGGAGAATACAGGTGGCTGAAGATTCTAGTGTATATATAAAAAAGTTTAAGTTAGCATTTATCATATTGGGTGTGTCAGTTGGCGTATTTGGATTGTTAGTATCTAAAATTGTGCCGGTTGTTCAAAATATTGTAAACATTCAGAATGAGACAAAAACTCAAACTTCTACTCTTGAAAGTAGTGAAAAGAGATTAGCTGATTTAAAAGCAGAGGCAGAAAGAAAAAAGATAGAAAATTCAAAAGTCTTGAAAATGTTTTTTAAACCTATTGAAATGAGCCTAGATACTGAAGCTGTTATGTCTGATGAGTTTGGAGAAATTTTAGTTCTGTTGAGGGATAATAAAATTAAGACTCGTTCTGCAAAATATGAGTATGATCCAAAAGATGACAATTTTATAAAAAATGCAGGAGATAGATTTAGTGCTTGCAAGTTAGATCTTGAAATGATTGCTAATTATACAAATTTTGAAAAGTTTTTAAGAGATTTGTACAAGCATGAGCACTTCTTAGAAATTTCCAAAATTGAAATTTCTCCATATGAAAAGAATAAAAGAATATTGTTAATAAATATGCAAATTAAATTGTATGCAGAGAAGGATCCTTCACAGAGACGCTCTGAATCTCAATCTTCTGCAACTCCGGCAGGAAATTCTGCTGCTGGTGCAAATCCTTCTACTCCAGAAGCGCCACCACAAGAACAAAATGGTGGAGTATCTCCGGAATTAGCTGAATAAGTTATTGTTCAAATAATTTGTAATTTATTCCAAACATAAGATCGTGATTATTAAGGCAAGTCATGCAGTAGTTGCTTTCGAGTAGGTTTTTTGTGGAATAATCTTTAAAGTCAGAACCGCATCTGCCTCTGTGATCGTTTGCTAGAAATGGACATGTATATATTCCTTTTGCAGTTAAAATTCTGCCATATTCACAGTCTACTGGAGATGTTTTTTCTGGGATTTCATTTATTGGTTTGTTCTTGTCATGATAGTCATTAATCATAAAATTTCTTTCTGTTGCATTGAATCCGATTTTCTCACAGATATTTTTAAATTTTTCCATTAATAATTTCTTATCTTCATTATAATAATTTGTTATATTTAGAATTGGGTTGAATCCATATTTTACTAAGCTTTTTATTGCGTGTAGAACTTGTCTGTACGAGCCTCTACCTCTTAAGTCATCATTTTTTATTTCATCATAATGGTCGATACTTAGTTTAAAAATTATTTCATAATTGCTTTCATCTTCTATTCGTTTTAAAAATCTTGCCTTTTTTTCGTTTATGAAAGTTGCATTTGTACATATACATACGCTGCATTTTTTTAGGCATAATCTTAATATACTGTTAAATTCAGGGTGAGTCATAGGCTCTGCACCTGTTAGGTAAATACATTTAATATTTTCCTGCTTTGTGTCATTGAGAGCTTCTTTTATAGAATCTATTTGGATGAAATCTTTAACATTTTTGTTTAAAGGGAAATCAATATAGCAGTGTTTGCAACGTTGATTACAATTTTTTTCAGTTAATTCAATAAATAAATTATTTAGTTCCTTAAGTTCGCAAACTGTTGATTGATATAGATTACTCATTATTATTTCCCTCCATAAGATTTTTATCATAATTATTTTATTAATTAAAAATAAAATATGAATTGACCACTAAGGCTATACTGAGCAATATTTGACATAATTAATCTTCATATGATACTATCAAGATGGATTAAGAAGATAAAGGAGGTATAATGTTGTCTTTTTGTCGAAACTTCGGGGGGGGGGCACTTTTCAAGGCTTAGATTCTACTCCTGTACAAACTTGTCAAAAGCATAGAATTTTGTATAATAGTGATATGAAATATCATAAAATAAGTAAAAAAGGATTTACTCTAGCAGAAGTGCTAATTACACTCGGAGTTGTTGGTGTAGTAGCTGCTCTTACTTTACCATCTGTCATTGCAAAATATCAAGAAAGACAGATGATAATTAAGTTAAAGCAAACGTTTTCAATATTTTCACAGGCAGTAGAACTTGCACAAGTAAAATATGGTGATATAAATAACTGGGAAGCTACTGGTGATGAACAAAAGCAGGTAGATTTGTATTTTGAAAGAATTACTTCAGGTTTGTCGCTGCTTGAAGATTGTGGGAATCTTTCTTGTTACTATTTTTGTAAACAAGCTAAATATACGAATCTTTCTGGGCAAAAGACTTCTGTTACTCCTGTAACTCATCATGCAGGAATTTTAAACAATGGGGTTTTATTTTCTTTATCTTGGGCAAATTCTAGTAATTCAAAATGGTGGGGGAAGTACGCTCAAATAGATTTGGATATAAATGGGAAAAAGGGGCCTAATGTATTAGGTAAAGATGTCTTTTCTTTTGAGGTAAGAGAAGAAGATAATTGGACGACGACGTATAAACCTCACCTGTATCCAGCAGGACAGTTGCAGTATAAAACAGAATGTTTTAAAAATCCTGGAACAATTTGTACATACTGGGCTATGACATATGAAAATATGGATTATTTGCGATGTCCTGAAAAGTTGAGTCTGGATGGGCCTTATTCTTGTGCTGAAGCTAATAAAAAGCCATAGCTATTTATCTTGTTGTTCAAAATCTAGTGGTTTTTTATCAATTAGCCATTTACTCATTATATAGTGTTCATAGCTTAATGCAAAATTGTATAGAGCTTTTACTAGTGTGCGTCCGCTTTCGGATTTTCCTACGATGAAAAAGTCTCCTACTTTATTTTCTGCTAGCATAATTTCTTTGTGAACTATTTTATCCACGTGATTTTTGGGATTTTTGTTGATAACCAGTTTAATCCACTCACAAAGGAGTTTTGTAGTGGTTGTTTTATTATTTATCAATTCATCGTTTTTTTCTTGTAGGTATTTTGAAAATTCTTTTAGTATCATTTTATTCCTCAAAAGGGGTTGTAGTTGCAAAGCAGGTTATATTAGAAATCCCATTGTTTTTTAGTTCTTTAATCATTTCTTCAAAAGTCGAGCCTGTTGTGCAAATATCATCTATAATCAATATTTTACCCGAACCTTGTTTTGAACGGTCAGCTTTAAAGGCATTTGCGAGGTTGGTTGCTCTTTCTTTTTTTGATAATTTATATTGGGGTTTAGTATTTTTTATTCGTTTTATTAATTCATAGTTTAGGTTGTTTCCGCTTAGTTTACAAAATTCTTCAGCTACGAGTTTCATATGATTATATTTTCTTTGTTTTTCTCGTGTTGGGTATATTGGAACTGGAACTACTTCAAAATCTGTTTCGTCACAAATATTTTGCCAATATTCATACATAAATTTAGCTTGATAATATGCTAATTCTTTTTGCTTGTGATATTTTACTCCGCGTATAAGTTTTTGTAAGTTTTTATCATATACGCCTGCACAATAAACTTTTTGACCATCAATAAGTCGATTAATTTTTACCGGTAAATGTTCCATTTGCTCATAGCATTTAGAACACATTCTTACGGATTCTTTAGAGTTTCTACAGAAATAGCATTTTTTCTTGTATATAAAGTCTAGAAGATTTATTAGTTTTTGTAACATAGTTTAATTATACAATAATAAAGTTACAGCGGTAATTTAATTTTAAATTCTGTACGAACATTTTCTTCACTTTCTACAAGGATTTCTCCACCGTGGGATTTAACTATTTGTTGAGAAAGATATAGACCTAGACCGGTACCTATTTTACGGAATTTTTTTGCAGCTGAATAATATTTATTAAATATAAGTTTAATTTCTTCCGGTTTGATGCCTTGTCCATAGTCGATAATTGATATTGTGATATATCCAGGTTCTTCTCCTGTTTCTATGTCAATTCTGTCTTTAGTATTACTGTGAGATATCGCATTTGAAATAAGATTTTTGACAACTCTTTGCAATTGTAATCTATCTGCAGTTACTTTTATATCTCTTGTTGGTGAAAAGTATATAGTAATTCCGGAATTTGTTGCAATTGGTTGCGTTTCATTTATTATTTCTGTAAGGAAACTATTTAATAAAATATTTTCTTTTAAAAGCTTTATACCCGTTTCTTTGATTTTATAAGTTTCCAGTAGAATTTGTACCAAGTCGACAAGTTCTTTGTTCGAATTTTTCATACTTTTAAGTGCAAATTCTTGTTTGTCGTTAATTTCTCCAAACTTTCCATCAAGAAGAAAATTTATTATATTAGCTTCTGCTACTATAGGGACTTTTAAGTCATGAGTGAGTGTCGCGACAAAATCTTCTTTTAAGGTTTCAATTTCTCTTTCATTTGTAACATCTTTGATTAGTATAACGTATCTTTTCTTTTCTTCGAGAGATAGTTTTTTAGAGCTAATAACAAAGTTGTGTGTAGGAGTGTGTTTTATAAATACATCGTGACCTTTAAGTCTTTCGATACTAATATCTTCACTAAGTTGGATAAATTCGAAAATATTTTGTCCTATGATATCTTTACCTTTTGTACCGAACCAGTCAATAATCTTTGGAGTAGCTCTGAGGATGTTGTATTTATCGTTGACAATTAATATCCCGTCTGAAAGAGAGTTAATTACTGATTCCAAAAGTTTGTTTTGACGCATTAATTCACCTTGGTATTCAATAATCATTTTTTCTCTATCGTTAAGAGTCTCTACCATTCGGTTAATACTTTCTGTAACATTTTGGTATGTTGGGTGATTAATTTCGTCGATTTTGGTAGACAAGTTCCCATATCTTACAGAGTTTACCGTATTTGTAACCTGACCTAAGTAGTCGTTAATTTTAGACCATCTTTTGTTAGTTCTTCTTGTAATTAAGAATAGTACTATGAATACTATAATGATGCTGAAATTTAATAAATACCAAAGCATGTATCTTTTTGTAACCTTATTTTAACTTAACTATCTCTTCGTGTTATAATTATAGCAGATAAGTTACTTTTTGTATATGGGATGTGAATTAAAGAGGGGTAAATTTTGTTTAGCTGGCTTGAAAATATATTATCAAAAGTAAAATCATTAAATACTTCAATAGATCAGTACAAATCAGACACGGTGATTCAATCGCTACCTTCTTTTGCGCATGTAAATAAAGCTAAAAAGCTTATCGAAAAAGGAGAGCTTGAAAAAGCAAAACAAGTTTTAATTAAGGCTATGGAATTTCCAAATAAAGATGCTCTTGTATATAAGTATTTGGGAATTATTTATGATAAAGAAAAGAAATTTGACAAAGCGGTTGCAGCTTATCAAATTTCTGCAGACTGGAATCCTCAGGATAAAAATATTTGGCAAAAACTTGGTTTTGCATTAATAGCTGTGAATAATTATGTTTCTGCAGAAAAAGCTTTTGATAATGCTAATAGGATTGCTGCAGGGAATACTGATACTTTTACTGGCTGGGGAATGGCTTTAATGAAGCAAAAAAGATATGACGAGGCTAGAGAAAAATTCGCTGCTGCAGTAAAAATCAACAGATATAATTTTAGTGCTGTATTTTTACAAGCTGTTATGGATATAAAATTACTTGATTATGACAAGGCTGAAATGAAGTTGTCTTTTTTAGCTAATGTTTGTCCAAATGAGTCTAACACTTATGAGTTTGCACATTTAAAATTTTTGAAAAAAGATTATGAAGGAGCTATCCGTTATGCACTAAAATCATTAGATTTTAATCCTAATATGCTTCCAAGTTATGTTATGCTATCTAAATTGTATGCATTGGATTTTGATAAAACAACAGCAGTAAAATACTTGGAAATAGCAGAAAATAGAGATCTTATTGCTCCAGCTTTATATTTGGAATGGGCTAGTGTACTTGAGAAGTTTAAAGATTTTGAGCAAGCAAAAGTAAAGCTTGAAAAACTTCTTGAGTTAGATAATGAAAATCGTGATGCAGTTGTGCATAATTTATTTTGTGATGTCTGTCTTGGAGAAGTTGAAAATATTCAGGAAAGATTTTCTGAATTAACTGACGAGGAACAAAATAGTTTTATTGGAAAAACTATCTTAGGGATATTTAAATATAATTTGAAGGATTATGATGCTGCATTAGCTAAATTAAAAGCTTCTCTAGATGATAATGAGGATGATTCTTTGAATTTATATTATTTAGCCAAATGTAGTGAGGAGCTTTCTAACGATGTTAAAGTTAGGGATTATTATGAAGCTGCGGTCGCTAAAAACCCAAAATATTTAAGAGCATTTATCGATTATTCAAAATACTTAATAAATAATAAAAACTACGCTGAGGCTCAAAGGAAATTAAGGAAAGCGTTAAAGCTTGATGATGAAAATTTAGAATTATTAAATTTATTATTTAATGTAAGTTACACACTTGTAAAAGAAAACCTTTGTGAATATAATATAAAGGAAACAATAGCTATCGCTCAAAAGATTGAAAATATTAATCCAGAATCATTTGAGTATGCAGATAAGAAGGCTGAATTGTCTGAAATGTTGAATAAGCAGGCAGAAAAGGAAGAAAATTGAGAAAAGTCATTGTTCAAAAATTCGGCGGCACATCTGTCGCAGATACAGAAAAAATTAAAAATGTAGCCAGAACAGTAATCAAAGAAAAAGAGAACGGAAATGATGTAGTTGTAGTGGTTTCTGCTATGGGGCATACAACCGATTATTTGGTAAAAATGGCTAAAGATTTATCCCCAGTACCTTCAGGTAGAGAAATGGATATGCTTCTTTCTACAGGAGAAGGGGTTTCTATAGCATTGCTTGCAATGGCAATTCAAGCACAAGGTTATGATGCTGTAAGTTTCAATGCAATGCAAGTTGGTATCATTACAGAAAATGTTCATTCAAAAGCAAGAATTATTGACATTAAGACAGACAAGTTAAGAAAGAATCTTCAAGAAGGTAAAATTATTGTAGTTGCAGGATTCCAAGGTGTTACTGAAGATGGAGAAATTACTACTTTAGGACGTGGAGGATCTGATACTTCTGCAGTTGCTCTTGCAGCAGCGTTAAATGCAGAAAGATGCGATATTTATACTGATGTAGAAGGTGTATATACTACAGATCCAAGAATAGTTCCAAATGCTTCTAGGCTTGATGAGATTTCTTATGAAGAAATGCTTGAGCTAGCTCATGCAGGTGCAAATGTTCTTCATCCTCGAAGTGTTGAGACTGCAAAACAGTTTAATGTTCCTCTTAGAGTAAGAAGCAGCTTTAAACTGGATAATATGGGTACACTAATATTAGGAGTAGATAATATGGAAATTTATAAACCGGTCGCAGGTGTGGCAGCTGATTTATCACAAGCTAGAATTGTAGTATGTGATGTTCCTGATAAACCTGGTGTGGCAGCTAAATTATTTGGAAGCATGGCAAAAGAACATATTTCTGTTGACATGATTATTCAGTCTTATGCAAGAAAAGTATCTAATACAAATGATATCGCGTTTACTGTTGACGCTAATGATTTGGATAAGACTGTTGCAGTTCTTAAAAAATTAAGAGAAGATATTGGTGCATCTGGAGAAATTCAAGTGGATTCAAATATTGCAAAAGTTTCAATTGTTGGAGCTGGTATGATTGACAGACCAGGTATTGCTTCAACTATGTTCGAAACATTAGCTGAATTAGGTATCAATATTAGAATGATTTCTACAAGTGAAATTAAAATAAGTTGTTTGGTAGATAAAGATCAAGCTTATAAGGCTGTAGAAGCTTTGCATAAAGTTTTTGAGCTTGAAAGTGATGAAATAGCTGAAGTAAAAGGTGATTTGCCAAACGTTTAATAAAGCATATAAAGTTTAATATAAGTTTAAGGAGGCTAAATGCCTCCTTTTTAAGTGTATTTTTTACACAAAGAAAAGGAGCCTAAAGGCTCCGTTGGAATTAAGAATAGCTGGAAGTATGAAAAAGATTTAATTATATTAAACTTTATTATTAGTGTTTAAGCAATTACCCAATTGGGCATTAGGTGTATTAATTGATAAGCATGTAATACCATGTCATTTGGTTAGGTCGAATGGGTAAAAATAAAAAATCTTTATATTTTCTGAATAAGTGTATAATAGGCACTTTATGTAAAACTCTTTATTTATAAAGGTTTTCAGGTTGTTAACTTTTATTAATTCTAAGGGTTGACAAATAAATATTTATAGTTTATATTAAAAGTGTTAAATGAAGTGTTGATTGAACACTTAATAAACCTCAGAGAGGAGGAAAATATGATAAGAATAAATCCAGTAAACTTGAATAATAAAAAATCAATCACCTTTGGTGAAGGAAACTTAAATAATATAACCCCAAGCGTTGCAATATTATCATTGCAAAATCCTAATGCTAAAATCAACTTTGAAAATGATTTGAACAGAACTAAAAAAGCAGATATGGTTCAAAACGGAAACATATTCAATGCGTTAGTTAACAAAGCTTCAAAAGCATTAGATATTTTAAAAGGAAAATCTAACAACGTCAGCTACGGTGATGCTGTTGATAAACATATCGTTTACATGGCATAATCAAACTTATTAAAATATACCCCAAAACCAGACAAGGCTATATAAATATACATTTTACCAAATTTTATACTATTTTTTACCCCAAGTAGCTGAGTGTTAATTTTATAAGTTGAGATATCCTTTCTGTCAGAAAACAGAAAGGATATTTTAACTATGAATGAAAAAATTAAAGAATTACGTAATGATACAAAAAGTGCAAAAGATTATTTTTTAAAAAGATTGGCTTATACTCTTGGTCCTGCTGAATTAAAGGTCTTTATGGAAAAAGAAGATCTTCAAATTATTGACGTAAGGCGTGAAGAGGATTACTTACTAGGGCACATTTCAGGTGCAATATCTATGCCTAAGCAAAATATTACGGATAATTTTGATAAAATCTCTAAAGATAAGTTATCCATAGTATATTGCTATAATCAACAGTGTCATCTTGGCGAAGCTGCTTGTCTTGTTTTTGCTGATTACGGTTATCCGGTTATGCTCATGGAAGGTGGATATAAAGCTTGGGTAAATGATTTTCATTTTAATGTCGTTCGATAATGATAAAAAAAAGAGCTATAAACAGCTCTTTTTTTTATTTATATATTTGCTCCGCCATCATTCTTAATTTTATCCAGAACTTTTTTACTGCCTTCTTTTTGTTTTGCTAACTCTAGTGCGTATGCTGTAGCTTCTTTATCTCTTGCAATTGCCTCTTGTAAGCCAAGCATTTCATCTAATCTTAAGTTTTCAAAACCTTCAGTATTATTTGAATACAGGTATTTTTTAAAGAGTTGTTGAGAGTGGAAATCAAAACCGGGTAATTGCTGTTGCAATGCGTACCATTTGTAAAACTGATGTGCCATGTAAAATGGTTCAATTTCTCCTTGTCTCATTACAAACATCGGTTTTGTTTTGAATGAAAGACCTGAGTTTGTCATTATGTTTAGGTACAACGCATTGATTCCTTTTAATTCGCAAACTAGTCCTTCTTCTTCTTTGATTAATGCAAGTATTTTATCAGCATTATCTATTTTGCAAATTTTTGTTCCCTTACTTTTTATGTAAGCTAAAAGTTTCTCAGGATCAAGGTTTGCAGCTTTAACAATTTCCTCAACATTTTTTCTTACAAGTTCTTTATTTTTTTCTGTTTGTGAGTTTAATGTCATTGTAACATTGCTTGATATAACAGTTTTGCTGGTCGAGTTGCTAGCACTTTTTTTTAAATGTTTATCAAGTCTTACAGTTAATGACTTTTCTTTCATAGAAAGTATTGCGTATATTAGTTTTTGTATTATATTCATATATGTATATTACACTAGTTTTCTGTATAAGTTTTCATCTAAATAAACTAGATTAAGAAAAGATAAAGATTGTAAATGTTACACTTGCTTTTAACATATCTTTGATTTATAATGTAATTGTGAAATAAATCACAATTATAGCTGGTTTAAATAAAATTTCACTTTAAGCGAAGGAGAATTATAAACATGACAACAAAAAGCAAAAAGACAGTTGAAAACCTAGAAAAGACTTTAAACAAGTCTAACTTGGTTGACAGTGCTGAACAATTGGAATTGCTTATCGAAAGAGCTAAAAAAGCTCAAAAGATTTATGCAACATTCACACAAGAACAAGTTGATGCAATTTTCAAAGCTGCAGCAACAGCAGCAGACAAAGCTCGTATTCCTCTAGCAAGAATGGCTCATGAAGAAACTGGAATGGGAGTTTTAGAAGACAAAATTATTAAAAACCACTTTGCATCAGAATATATCTACAACAAGCATAAAAATGCTAAAACTTGTGGAATTATTAAAGAAGACAAAGCAAACGGAATCAAAGTTGTTGCAGAACCTTTAGGTGTAATTGCAGGTATCGTACCTACAACAAACCCTACTTCAACAGCTATTTTTAAATCTTTAATTGCTCTTAAAACAAGAAATGCTATCATCTTTTCACCACACCCAAGAGCAACAAAATCAACAATTGAAGCTGCAAGAATCGTTTTAGAAGCTGCAGTAAAAGCTGGTGCTCCAGAAGATATTATTGGTTGGATTGATGTTCCATCAATTGAATTATCAAGCCAATTAATGAAACACCCTAACATTGCTTGTATTTTAGCAACAGGTGGTCCTGGAATGGTTAAAGCAGCTTATTCATCTGGAAACCCTGCATTAGGTGTAGGTCCTGGTAACGCTGCTGCTGTAATTGATGAAACTGCTGATATCAAAATGGCTGTATCATCAATTCTTATGTCAAAAACATTTGATAACGGTATGATTTGTGCTTCAGAACAATCAGTTGTTGTCGTTGATGAAATTTATGAAGAAGTTAAAAAAGAATTCATCTACAGAGGTGCATACTTATTGAATGCTTCTGAAGAAAAGAAAATGATCGACCTTCCATTCATCGATCCAAAACGTGGTACTGCTCACCCTGACATCGTAGGTCAAAGTGCATGCAGAATTGCTGAACTTTCAGGATTCAAAATTCCTGCAAAATCAAAAATTCTTTTAGCTGAAAGACCATCTGTAGATTGGGAAGATCCATTCTCAAGAGAAAAATTATCACCAATCTTGACAATGTATAGAGCAAAAGATTTCGAAGAAGCTACAGAAATGGCATATGAACTAGTATCAAAAGGTGGTGCAGGTCACTCAGCAGATTTATATACAGATACTCGTAGTCAAGAAAGAGTAGACAAATTCGCAGAAAAAATGCCTGCTTGCCGTGTTCTAATCAACTCTCCATCAGCTCAAGGTGGTATCGGTGACTTATATAACTTCAAATTAGAACCATCTCTTTCATTAGGTTGTGGTTCTTGGGGTAAAAACGCTGTATCAGGTAATATCGGTGTTGAAAACTTATTGAACTACAAAACAGTTGCTGAAAGGAGAGAAAATATGCTTTGGTTCAAAGTTCCGCCAAAAGTTTACTTCAAAAGAGGCGCTGTTGATTTAGCTCTTCGTGAACTTCAAGGTAAAAAACGTGCATTTATCGTAACAGATAGATTCTTATTTAACTCTGGTGCTGTTGATAGTATCGTAAATGTATTGGATGAAATCGGTATTGATCACCAAATCTTCTTTGATGTAAAACCAGATCCAACATTATCAACAATTAACCAAGCAATGGATATTATCAGACCATATGAACCTGATGTAATTATTTCATTAGGTGGCGGATCTCCAATGGATGCTGCTAAAATTATGTGGTTAATGTATGAACAACCAGATACTGTATTCGAAGATATCTCAATGAGATTTATGGATATCAGAAAAAGAATTTGCAGTATTCCTGAATTGGGTAAAAAAGCTACAATGGTTGCTATCCCTACAACTTCAGGTACTGGTTCAGAAGTAACTCCATTCGCAATTATTACAGATGATGAAACTCACGTAAAATATGCGATTGCAGATTATGCATTGACACCAAATATGGCAATTATTGATCCAAACTTTGTAGATGGAATGCCTAAAGGCTTAACAGCTGCATCAGGTATCGATGCATTAGTTCACGCCGTTGAAGCTTATGTATCAGCTCTAGCTACAAACTTCACAAATTCAAATGCATTGGAAGCTACTAAGTTAGTATTTAGGTACTTAGAAAGATCTTGGAAAGAAGGGGCTAATGATCCTATCGCAAGAGAAAAAATGCACTATGCTGCAACAATTGCAGGTATGGCATTTGCTAACTCATTCTTAGGATTATGTCACTCAATGGCTCACAAATTAGGTGCTATGTTCAACGTACCTCACGGTGTAGCTAACGCATTGTTAATCAGACAAGTAATTAAATACAACGCAGTTGATTGTCCTGCTAAACAATGTATCTTCCCTCAATATAAATTCCCTAACGCAAAAGCAAAATATGGTCAAATTGCTGATGAATTAGGATTGGGCGGAAAGAATGATGATGAAAAAGTTGAATTGTTAATTCAAGCAATTGATAAATTGATGAAATCAGTTAACTTACCAAATTCAATTAAAGACTTTGGTGTATCAGAAGCAGACTTCAACGCTAAATTAGATGAAATGGTTGAATTAGCATTTGATGATCAATGTACTGGTGCAAACCCTGCATATCCATTGATGAAAGACATCAAAGCTATTTACCAAGATGCTTTTGAAGGCGTAGTAAGAGATTATTACGAAACAAAATAAGCCTTGAATAGCTTAAATAAAAAAACGTCTCGAAAGAGGCGTTTTTTCTTAGCAAAAAATATTGTATTTGCTTTTTATATTTAATGTTGATAGATAGAGGTTTTAAGAATGGTTGTAAAAGTAAATAGAGCTGTAATGTTTTTAAATATGTTTACTCAAGTTGGACGAAACGCAAATAGGGAAATATCAAAGTTAAGAAAATTAAAGAGTAGTCCAATTTATCAAAATCATTATTTTGGGAAATCTTTATCGTTATTGCAAAAAAATTTAAATGAAGACTATTTTTATCATATTGATACAAATGGTGTCAGAGTTATAAAAGAAACAAAAAATAGACATCTATTTGATTTTAAGATTTTTTCTTCCAATAAAAAATATTTAGATAAAGATTTAATGCCACAAGAAGTTTTGAAAAAGGAAGTAGTATATAATCTTAAAAATAATAAAATTGAAGAAGATGCAAAAACTCACTCTCATATAGATGGCCCTTCCATTACAGAAGTCCGTTCAGCTGCAAAGCGAGAATCAAATTTCCCTCTCACGGCATTAGCTAGAAAGATGCATCTTGGTTGCTCTAAAAAGAAACATCTAAGAAATGGTGATACTATCTATATTGAAAAACACCTAAGTAAGTAGATTTATAGAAATTTAATAATTAAGAGATGCTAGAAGTCTTTTGTGTACTGTGTTTTTTATGTTATATCTTTTATTTATTTTTTTTATAGGAATCTTTGCTAAGATAGAATATTTATATTTATCAAATATAAGTTTTGGGAACATTTTTATCAGGTTAAATATATTCTGATTAATAAATTCTTCAAAGAAAGGTGTTGTCATTGCATATTCTACCCATTTATATTTAAGAGAGTGCATACAATCGAATCTATTTGGATTAGGTCCTACAAAGTGAACTATTTTAGGGCTTTTCATAATTTCATATTCAATATTTTTATATAATTCGCAATAATTGTATTCAGGCGGAAGTACTAATTTCCGATTTTTACATATTGCATTTAAAACATCTTGATCTGCACATTTTATTTTTTTTCTATTTAATTTTACATAATTATCTATTTTTTCAAATACATGCTCTTTTCTCCATATATCACAATTGAATAATATAACTCCAGAGTTAAAGTATTGTTCCCCAATAGCTCCAATATAGTTTTTTTCTAGATTTATTTTAAATAATTCATTTAATGATGAAAGAACCATCGTATCAGAATCAAGGTACAATACTTTGTCACAATCAGGACATAAATCAGCGATTTTAGTTCTGAACCAGGCTGCTATAGTTACCCAGTTTACTAATGGATAATTTTTGAATTCCTCTCTGTTTACATCAACATATCTAATAATACATTTTTTAATGTTTTTTACCCATTCCAATTTGTTTACTGATTTTTGTGATAATCCAGAATGAAGTATTATAAATTCAATATTCGTATCTTTATTATTATCTAAGATACTAAGCATTGATATAACAGTAATTCCAACATAGTTTTCATCTGGTGCATAAGCTATTCTAAGTAAATTCACTATATCCTCCTTACTGGTAATAATCCAGTAAAAATATGTTATCATATCCAGTAAGATTGTCAAATGGATGAAAAAATATTCTATTTAAATTTAGGGAAAAGGATAAAATTTTTAAGAGAATCGGCTCATTTAACCCAAGAAAAGTTATCTGAAAAGGCCGGAATAAGCTTGGATTATCTTGGAAAAATTGAGGTAAGCATTAATAAACCCGGTTTAAAGTCATTGTTAAAAATTTCCGAAGCCCTAGGTGTAGAAGTTAAGGAATTGTTTGATTTTTAACCATTAATACTATATTTATTTATAACATCTTGACAATGGAGTATTTCTTTTTTATTATAAAGTAACTGGATGAGGCGACATGGCCAAGTGGTAAGGCAGGAGCCTGCAAAGCTCTTATCCCCCAGTTCGAATCTGGGTGTCGCCTTTTTTTCTTGCTTATTTTGAAAATTTTATAATCGTGGACGATTAGCTCAGTTGGTAGAGTACTTGAACGACATTCAAGGTGTCACTGGTTCGAGCCCAGTATCGTCCACCATTTAGCTTTTGTTTGTATAAATCAAAAATTTTTTATATAATAGTGCTAGAAAATTTTTTGAGCGACAGTATTTTATAGTTTATAAATAATTTAAGTTTGGAATGTATTAAAATGATTAAAGTTTCTGTAATTGTACCAGTATATAATGTAGAATTATACTTAGAAAAGTGTTTGAATAGCTTAGTCAATCAGACTTTAGAAGATATTGAAATTATTTGTGTTGATGATGGCTCTACTGATTCAAGTTCTGATATTTTAAAATCTTTCGCGGAAAAATATTCAAAGATAAAGCTTGTTACAAAGACTAATGGAGGGCTTTCTTCTGCAAGAAATGCAGGTATTAGAGTTGCTCAAGGCAAATATGTTGGGTTTGTTGATTCTGATGATTGGGTAAGTATAGATTTTTTTGAAAAGTTATATTATGCAGCAGAAAGGCATGATGCATCTATAGCTGCAGGAGGAATCATTAGAGTAAAAGGTGATAAACATAGAGTTAATATAAATTATACTGATGAAGAATTATTTTCTGATATTCAGGATAAAATAAAGATTTGTAATATCCCAGAATACTGTTATGTGTGGAACAAAATTTACAAATTAGATGATTTAAAAAAATATAATTTATCATTTGTGGAAGGTATAAATTTTGAAGATGTACGATTTACAATTCGCGCATTATATTATTTGGAGCGTTTTGTAACTGTCCCTGATGTTGATTATTTTTATAGAAAACGTAAAGGATCAATTGTCAAAACTTTATCTCCTAAAAATATTGAAGATAAAGGAAAATCTTTAAATGACATGCTTGATTTCGCAAATGAACATGGAATAAAATTTGACGATAAAGCAAAAAGCTTTACCGTCAAAAAATATGTTTTATTTTATAATCAATTAGTTCTAATAAAAGTTAGACAAACAAAAGATTCTTTTATCTATTTGCTATTTGGTTTTTTACCGATTTTTAAAAAGCCTCGCAATAAGAATTAATATCTTCTTCTGAAATCATTTCAGTTGTTGCTACTAGAATTCTTTTGTTATCTAGTTTTAAACCACCGATAATATTATGTTCTTTGAGCTTTTGTAAGATTGTATCGGTATTATCAACTTCAATAACAAACTCATTGAAGAAGTTTTTATTAAGTGTTTTAATTCCCTTTTGAGCTAGTTTTTTTGATAGTTGATGAGCTCTTTTAGTAGATAGATAACCTGCTTCTCTAAACCCTTTTTCTCCAACAAGACTTAGGTAAAGAGTTGCGCATAGGCCGATTAAAGCTTGGTTGGAACATATGTTACTAGTAGCTTTTTCTCTTTTTATGTGCTGCTCTCTTGTTTGAATAGTTAAGCAGAAAGCTTGATTGCCATCTGCATCAACAGTTCTGCCTGCAAGTCTGCCAGGGATTTGGCGCATAAATTTTTCTTTGCAAGCTATAAAGCCAGCATGAGGTCCTCCAAATTCCATCGGAATCCCAAGAGTTTGTACATCTCCTACCACTATATCAGCCCCATATTCACTAGGAGGTTTTAGGATTGATAATGTAGATACGTCTGTACATATGATTAGTAAAGAATTTTCAGGTTTTTTAATTTCTTGGATTTCTCCATAGAAATTAGGATTTTGTACAAGTACGCACGCGTAATCACTAGCATCTTCAGGTAAATTTTCTGTCCAATCTATTTCTATTGAATTTGAATGAGCGTATGTATTTATAACTTTTTTGTACTCAGGATTTATTGAATCAATTACAAGAGCTTTTGATTTTTTAGAAATTCTAACTGCCATAAGAATTGCTTCTGCACAAGCTGTAGCAGCATCATACACTGTTGCATTTGATATATCCATACCTGTAAGTCTGCAAATCATAGTCTGAAATTCATACATAACTTGAAGAGTTCCCTGAGATATTTCAGGTTGATATGGTGTATACGATGTCAAAAACTCAAAACGTTGTGCAACTTGACTTATACAGGCCGGAATGAATTTGTTATATACTCCGGCTCCAAGGAAACTAATATAATCAGTATTGTTCCTTTTAGCCATTGCCTTAATCTTTTTTTGAGTTTCCATTTCACTCAAAGGAGCTTCTAGAGCTAGAGTTTTCATTCTAGCTTTTTCAGGAATCAGAGAAAATAAGTCCTCAATAGAAGCTTCTCCTATGCTATTTAGCATATCTTGTCTTACTTCATCATTATGTACTAAAAAGTTATTCATAGTTATTCCAATTCTTCTTTATAATCTTCGTATTCCATTAAATCATTTTGTTCTGATTCATCACCTGTAGCTTCGATTTTTACAAGCCATCCTTGCTCGTAGCAATCTTCATTTAATTTTTCAGGAGCATCTGTAAGTTCTTCATTGATTTCAATGATTTTACCGCTGATAGGCAAATAAATTTCAGAAGCAGCTTTTACTGATTCGATAGTTGCGAATGTATCTCCTTTTGAAAATTCTTGGCCTACTTCAGGAAGTTCTAGAAAAACTATATCTCCCAATTGTTCAATCGCGTAATCTGTCAATCCGATAGTATAAGTGTTGTCACCATTATCAAGCAAGTATTCATGGGATTTTGAACATAGAATTTTTTCTGTAAAATTCATTACTTTCTCCTTATATTTATATTACATTTTAATTTTATTTCGTTTTTGTACAAAAGGTCTTTTGACGACTTCTGCATCGTGTAATTTTTCTCTTATCATAACTTGAACAGTAGAGCCTATGCAAATATTTTTAATATTTTTTACATAAGCCATAGCAATATTATATCCTAATATTGGAGATGGTCCGCCACTTGTTACGGTACCAACTTTTTCTCCTTCAAAGTAAACATCATATTCGTGTCTTGCAATTGATTTATCAAGCATTTTTAAGCCTATAAGACGTTTTTCAACACCATTTTGAATTTGGTTAAGAATGACATCTTTGCCGTTGTAGTCAGCTTGTTTTTCCTTAGGGATTGACCAAGAAAGTCCGGCTTCAACCGGTGTTGTATGTTCGTCCAAATCGTTTCCGTATAAATGAAGAGCTGCTTCAAGTCTAAGCGTATCTCTAGCACCAAGTCCGATAGGCTTGATATTATAATTTTTACCATATTCAAGAATTTTATCCCATAGAACTTCTGAATGCTCATTTTCTACAAGAATTTCAAAGCCATCTTCTCCAGTATATCCAGTACGAGAAACAAGTACTTTCATTTCACATACAGTACCTGCTTTTATAGAAAATGATTCTTGATTTGTATCATATCCCATATCTTTTAGAACTAATTCTGCTTTTGGCCCTTGCACTGCAAGTAGTGAATAGTTATGAGACTGGTTATCTATTTTTACGTCAAAACCTCTTTTGTTTCTAACCATCCAGTTTAAGTCTTCATCAATTCTTGAAGCATTGCATATTACAAGATAATCATTTATTCCTAGTTTGTATATAATTAAATCATCTATAAGGCCACCATTTTTATTTGTTAGCTGACAATATACAGCTTTACCAAAATTAAGTTTGGTAATATCTTGAGGGACTATGCTATTTAGATAATCTAGAGAATCTTTTCCACTAACAAAAACTTCTCCCATATGCGAAACATCAAATAGTCCAACATTTTCTCTTACAGTTTTATGTTCTTCTATTATTGATGTATATTGAACAGGCATATGCCATCCCGCAAAATCAACCATTTTAGCACCAAGTTTAACATGTTTATCATGTAAATATGTTTCTTTAGTCATAAAAATCCCCCTTTAGCATAGATTTATTGTCTATTTAAAAGGGGGTATTGTCAACTGTTTATTTGAAATTTTTATGATTCGTTAATCTTTTTATAAAGTTCAATTTGTCTTTCCGTAAGATTTTTAGGAATAACAATTTTTATTTTTGCATTAAGGTTTCCATAAGTTCCATCTTTTTTAGGAAGTCCAAGCCCTTTAAGTCTAAGCATTTGACCTGAAGATGTTTTTGGCGGGATTTTTATTCCTATATTACCATGCAAAGTGCTAATATCTTTTTTTGTACCTAAAACAGCTTCTGGAGGGGTAATTTCAATTTCTTTAGTCAGGTCAAATCCATCTATTTCGTATTCGCTGTCTTTGAAGTGGATAATAAGGAATAAGTCGCCTTTTCTTCCGTAAGAATCAACCTTTCCTTCCCCTTTTATTCGCACTTTTTTGCCTTCTGTAACATCAGGGGGTAGTTTAACTTTTATTGATTTTTGTTCTGTTTTTATCCCAGTACCCCCACATGCACTACAGAAACCTCCTCCCGGAGGGCATTGAGTACATTTTTCTACATTATTAAATTTCACTGTTATAGGTTTTTTCTCAAATAAATCTTTAGCAGTAATATTCAGAGTTTTTGTAACATCAAGATCTTCTTGAGGTTGATTAGATTGTCTTCTTTGTCTTGTAGAACGAGTTTGTTGTGTACCGCTAGAGAAGTCGAATCCTCCAAAATTCATTCCTTGTGCACCTCTAGCACTACCACCCATCATATCACCGAATAAAGAGCTAAAGAAATCTGAAAATCCGCCAAGATCTTGACCGTTAAAGTTGAAACTTTGATAAGCTCCACCTTGCCCGCCGCCAAAACCGTATTGTTCAAATCCTGGAGGAGGTGTCCAACTTTGACCACCTTGCCAATTTGCCCCAAGACTGTCATATCTTTGTCTTTTATCTTTATCACCGAGAACTTCATAAGCTTCATTTATATCTTTGAATTTGCTCTCAGCTTCTTTAGTTTTATTAACATCAGGGTGGTATTTTCTAGCCAATTTTCTATAAGCTGACTTAATTTCAGCTTCACTGGCATCTCGTTTGACACCCAATATATCATAATAATCTTTATATTCCATATTTTACCATCTCCTAAATAATATAATAATATAAAAAATGTAAAAATTTGAAATATTTAATTATTTTTTAAGTATTAAAAAACGACAGAGTCTATTAAACTCTGCCGTTTTAATTTATTTTAAAAGCAATTCTGTTCCTTTATACCTAGATTAATTAGATATGAGGAACGAAAAGCTTTTTAGAACATCAAGCCAGCTTCTCTAGCAGCATCAGCTAAAGCAGCGATACGACCGTGATATAAGAATCCTCCACGATCGAATACAACACATTCAACACCAGCTTTTTTAGCTTTTTTAGCAATAGCTTCGCCAACTAATTTTGCAGCTTCAATATTACCACCGTGAGGTAATTTTTCTCTTAGATCTTTATCATTTGAAGATGCAGATGCAAGTGTTACATGATTTACATCGTCAATAAGTTGAGCATAAATGTGTTTAGTACTTCTGTAAACAGCTAATCTAGGAAATTCAGCTGTTCCAGATACTTTAACTCTGATTGTTCTATGTCTTTTTTGTACTTTTGGTTTTCTAATTTCTTGTTTAATCATTTTTTTATCCTTTCATTACTTGCTTTAGCGGGCTACTCAGTTCACCCTCCGCATGCAATTTATTATTTCTAACTTATCACTTACAAGTTAAAAATTATTTCTTACCAGCTTTACCAGCTTTACGTCTGATATATTCACCTTCGTATCTAACACCTTTTCCTTTGTATACTTCAGGTGGACGTTTTCCTCTGATAAGTGCAGCTACATCACCAACAGTTTGTTTATTAGAACCTTTTACAGTAATTTTAGTATTAGCTTCTACTGATAAAGTAATACCTTCTGGAGGTTCAACAACAACTGGGTGAGAATAACCTAAAGATAAGTTTAAATTCTTACCTTCCATGTTTGCACGGTAACCAACACCTTGGATTTCAAGTTTCTTTTCGAAACCTTCTTTAACACCATGTACAGCGTTAGCAACTAATGTTCTGAAAAGACCATACAAAGCATCAGTTTCTCTTGAAGTACCAACTTTTGATAAAACAATGTGGTTGTCTTCAATTTTTACAGCGATTTCAGGACGAACTTCTACTGTTTCTTCGCCCAAAGGACCTTTAGCTGTAACAGTTTGTCCTTCTATTTTAATTTCAACTCCTTGCGGAATTTCGATAGGTAATTTACCGATACGTGACATTTTAATTTCTCCTTTTGGTATATTTCTACACAATGTCTAAGCTTTTCTACCAATTGCACTTAAACATAACACAGGAGCTATAAGCTCCAAGTATCTTAGTATACGTAGCAAAGAACTTCGCCACCGATGTTTTCTTTACGAGCTTTTCTGTCTGTTAAAAGACCTTTGCTTGTAGAAACGATAGCTATACCCATACCACCTAATACTTTAGGTAAGTTTTTAGCTTTGCTGTAGTTTCTAAGACCTGGTTTTGAAATTCTTTCTAATTTTGTGATAACAGGTTTGTTTTTAGAATCATATTTCAAAGTGATTTCTAAAACTTTGAATTTACCTTCTGTTTTTTCAGAATAATCAGTAATATATCCTTCTTCTTTTAACAATTTTGCTAATTGTACTTTCAATTTAGATGAAGGCATTGCAACTGATTGGTGTGAAACCATGTTAGCGTTTCTGATTCTTGTTAGCATATCTGCTATCGGATCTGTCATTGACATAATCTGTTTCCCTTTCAAGGACTTACCCACAGTTATAGGCAGTATCCCGTTTACTATTACACTGCTTACCGAATCAATTTTTGCTTAATTTAAAAGCGTATTTCGGCAGTCCAGAACTGTACTTTGAGTATATTATAAAATTTTTTATATTACAAGTATTTGTCATCTATTATTTATATTTATTAAGATTGTAAATATTTAATTTTTTTCTGGCAATTATAATTATTTTCTATACTTATCTGTGTTGTGTAATTTAGTAAAAGAAAGGATTTTATATGAATTCAAATGTTAATTCTGCTCCTAGTTTTGCAGGAAAATATTCTCTTAACGCAAATCAAACAATGCCAAATCAAAATGCCTGTCTATTACGTGATACTCTAATAGGAGCTTGGACTACAAAAGCAAAAGATGGTGATAAAATTCATGAACAATTGAAAAATTTTTATTTAAATGATTATAATAAAAATCCTAAAGCTCCATTAAATATTGTTCTGGATATCCCAAATGCTGACGATAAAAACTTTGAAGAAAGTATGAAAAAAGTTGGACAAAATTTTTCAAAATTAGCATAAATTTATATAATAAGTTAATTCATTTTTAACATAAAAAGACCGAATGAATAATTCGGTCTTTTTAAATCTAATCTTTGTCTTTTTAGACAAGTAGTATATTGGCGGTCTACCAGCTTGCTTTTGTAACGCCAGGAAGCAAACCTTCGTGAGCCATTTTTCTTAAACAAATTCTGCAAAGACCAAAATCTCTGTGAAATCCGTGAGGACGGCCGCAGATGCTGCATCTGTTATGAAGTCTTACTGTAGGATATTTACCAGCTGCAGCAAGTTTTGCTCTTTTTAGTTCTTTGTTTATCATCGCTTTCTTAGCCATGAATTTCTCCTTTTATGTTTTATTTTATCTTTACAAGTATTATACAAATCACTCTTACGTGATCCGAGAACTTAAGCTATTATTTGTTCATACCTTTGAAAGGCATTCCTAATAATTTAAGCAATTCTCTAGCTTCATCATCAGTATTTGCTGTTGTAATAACTGATACGTTCATACCCTTAACTAAATCAACTTCTTCATAAGTAATTTCAGGGAACAAAGCTTGTTCTTTTAAACCTAATGTATAGTTTCCACGACCATCGAAACTTTTTGGGCTAATACCACGGAAGTCTCTGATTCTTGGAAGTACTACGCAGTTAAGTTTTTGTAAGAAATCGTACATTCTGTCACCACGCAATGTAACCATTGCACCAACAGGCATACCTTCTCTTAATTTATATGAAGCGATTGATTTTTTTGCTTTTGTTACCACGCATTTTTGACCTGCGATTTTTGTCAATTGACCTTCAATAACTTCAGCTATTTTGGAGTTGTGAGAAGCTTCACCAACACCCATATTCAAAACAATTTTATGTAGTTTTGGAATTTGGTTGTCATTAGTATAACCGAATTTTTCTTTCAAAGCCGGTTTTACTTCTTCTAGATATCTTTCTTTTAAACTTCTTGTTTTTGTCATTTTCGTATTTCCTTAATTCTACGATGTATTAATATTGTACTACGTAAATATTAAACATCTAATTGTTCACCACATTTTTTACAAACACGTACTTTTTTGCCGTCAACAATTTCGTGTTTGATCCTTGTCGGTTTTTCGCAAGCAGGGCATACAATCATAACTTTTGAAGCATCAAGAGGAGCTTCTAGTTTGATTAAGCCACCTTGTATACCAGCCATTGGCTGAGGTTTTTGAGCTTTAGTTACCATGTTTGCGCCTTCAACGATAACTTTACCTTCTGAAGGAATTGCTTTTTTCACGTTACCGATTGTTCCTTTTGATTTACCGGCAGTTACGATTACTCTATCACCGGTTTTAACGTGTAATTTTTTATTCTTATCTGTCATTTTTTTCTCCATTGCTTTTAAAGCGTTTTCCATGGTCTGACCATACGGTCTATTACATGTGTTCTTATTACTAAATTACTTCCGGAGCTAGAGATACGATTTTCATGTAACCTTTATCTCTTAATTCACGGGCAACTGGTCCAAATACACGTGTTCCTCTTGGGTTGCCATCTTTGTTAATAATAACTGCAGCGTTTTCATCAAATCTAATAACTGAACCGTCATTACGTTTGATATCAGCTTTAGTTCTTACTACAACAGCTTTAACAACTTCAGATTTTTTTACACCCATATTAGGAGTTGCATCTTTTACTGTAGCAACGATTTCGTCGCCTACTGCTGCAAATTTCTTATTTGAACTTCCCATTACTCTAATGCATAAAAGTTCTTTTGCACCTGTATTATCTGCTACTTCTAGTCTTGTTTCTTGTTGTATCATTGTTTTTTTCCTTTTTTTTAAAGAATTTCTTACTTTCTAGCCTCTCATTACTCCATTGGTAATGCTGCTTTCAATTTACTATCTAGCTTTTTCAACTACTTCCAATAAAGTCCAACGTTTGTCGCCAGAAATAGGTCTAGATTCTACGATTCTAACGATATCTCCTTCGTTGCAAACATTACCTTCATCATGAGCTTTGTAGTGTTTGTTAGATTCAATAATCTTTTTATATTTTGGATGTGGTTCATAGTCAGCTACTTTTACAACAATTGTTTTGTCCATTTTGTTGCTTACTACTATTCCTTGTTTTTCTTTCTTAGGCATTTTGTACCTCTTTTTCTTTTATTACTGTTTTCGCTTGAGCTATCAATTTTTTTGTTTTAGAAATCAACGCTGTGTTTTCTAATTTGTGAGTTGAAAGTTGCATTTTGTATGTAAACAAATCCTTCTTCCAATCAACAATTGCACTTTTTAGCTCATCAACTGATTTTTCGCGCATTTCTTCTAATTTCATTTTATAGTTTCCTTATTTATTTTGTTCTAATTTTGCTTTTTCAACAACTTTAACTTTAATAGGTAACTTTTGTGCTGCAAGTTCTAATGCGTGAACTGCTGTATTTCTATCAAAGTATTCAAGTTCGAAAAGAATTCTATTTGGTTTTACTACTGCAACCCAGTATTCCAAATTACCTTTACCTGAACCCATACGAGTTTCAGCAGGTTTTGCTGTAATTGGTTTATCAGGGAAGATTTTAATCCAAACGTTACCGCCACGTTTGATTTCACGAGTCATTGCACGACGTGCAGCTTCTATTTGACGGCTGGTAATCCAACCAGGTTCTACGGCTTGTAATGCATAGCTACCGAATTCAAGTTTTGTACCTCTAGTTTCAGTACCTTTCATTCTGCCTTTCATCATTTTGCGGTATTTTGTTTTTTTAGGCTGTAACATTATATTGTTCCTCTTTTTTTATTTATACCTGTTGTACTTGAGCTTTTTTAATCCTACTATTCAGCAGTTTCAATAGCTCTTCTTTTACCACGACGACCTGCATTTTGAGCATTGTTGCCGCTTTTTGCTTTGATGTTTTGGTCTGCTTTTTCACCTGGCATTAAGTTACCTTTGAAAATCCAAACTTTTACACCAATTTTACCCATGATAGTATCAGCTTCTGTGAAACCGTAATCTACGTCTGCACGTAATGTTTGAAGAGGAATTCTTCCTTCTTTTGCCCATTCTGAACGAGCGATTTCTGCACCGCCTAAACGGCCTGATACCATAACTTTAATACCTTGTGCTCCTGCTCTCATTGTACGTTGCATTGCTTGTTTCATTGCACGTCTGAAAGCTACACGTTTTTCTAATTGTTGAGCGATAGATTCTGCTACCAATTGAGCATCTGCATCAATTCTTGCAACTTCTACAACGTTGATAATAACAGCTTTTCCAAGATATTTAGATACTTCTTGTTTTAGTTCTTCAATACCTTGACCACCACGGCCAACTACGATACCAGGTTTTGCTGTAACTACTGTAATAGTTGTATTTTGAGCTTTTCTATCTATTTTAATTTTAGAAACGCCGGCTGTATAAAGTTTTTTCTTAATAAATTTTCTGATTTTTGCATCTTCTGCTACGAATTCTGCATAATCCTTAACCTTAGCATACCATGTGCTCAACCAAGGTTGAATTACACCGACTCTAAATCCTGTTGGATGTGTTTTTTGTCCCATTTTATCTACCTTTTGTTATTACTACTACTTTTTAGCTATATCGCTAACTTTTAATGTTAAATGAGAAGTGCGTTTAAGTCTTTTATACATACGACCTTGCGCTCTTGTTCTTGCTCTTTTATATGTAACGCTTTCATCTGCAAAGATTTCAGAAATCTTTAAAGAATCAGCTCCTACGCCGTATTTTTCTTGTGCGTTTGCAACAGCAGCTTTCAAGTTCTTTTCAACTACTCTTGCTGCAAAATAAGGCATAAAACGTAACATATCTTGAGCTTCTACGACAGATTTTCCTCTAACTTCGTTGATTACTCTGCGAAGTTTTCTAGCTGTCATTTTAATATCTGTTTGTCTTGCTTTAGCTTCCATTTTTATTTTCCTTATATTTTGCTTCTATTTTCTTTTAGCAGTTTTGTCTGAACCTGCATGTCCTTTATACATTCTTGTTGGTGCAAACTCACCTAATTTATGTCCAATCATTTGTTCTGTTACGTATACTGGTACGTGAGTTTTTCCGTTGTGAACGGCAATCGTATGATTTAACATTGTTGGTGTAATCATAGATGCTCTTGACCAAGTTTTTATAACTTTCTTTTCAGAGTTTGCATTCATTTTATCTATTTTCTTTTGTAGAGCTTCTTCTACGTATGGACCTTTTTTTAATGAACGTGCCATTAATTTATTCTCCTTTTAGTTTATTGTTATTTTTTTCTTCTTCTTACAATTAATTTGTCAGAAGCTTTACCTTTTTTACGAGTTTTATAGCCAAGAGCTGGTTTACCCCAAGGTGTTTTAGGGTGTCCACCAGGACCTGTTTTACCTTCACCACCACCGTGAGGGTGATCGCAAGGGTTCATTGTTACACCACGTACAGTTGGTCTGATACCTAGGTAACGTTTTCTACCTGCTTTACCTAAAGACAAGTTTTTGAATTCAGAGTTACCTAATGCACCAATTGTAGCCATACATTCTTTTCTTACCATTCTCATTTCTGAAGATGGAAGTTTGATTGTAACATAGTTGCCTTCTTTAGCCATTACTTGAGCTGCATTACCTGCTGCTCTTACCATAATACCGCCACGACCAGGTGTAAGTTCAATGTTATGAACTATTGTACCTAACGGAATTAGTTCTAGTGGAAGTGCGTTACCTGTTTGTACAGGAGCTTCCGGTCCGCTAACGATTACATCGCCAACGTTTAATCCTTCTGGTGTTAAAATATATCTTTTTTCACCATCTGCATAGTTTACCAATGAAATTCTTACGTTTCTGTTTGGATCGTATTCAATAGTTTTTACTGTTGCTGGTACGCCAAATTTTTCACGTTTGAAATCGATGATACGGTATGCTCTTTTTACACCGCCACCTTTGTGACGACATGTAATTCTACCTGTATTATTTCTACCTGCTGTTTTTTTCAATGATTTTAACAATGATTTTTCAGGAGTAGATGTAGTGATTTCTTGGTAATCACTTTTTGTCATCCCTCTTTGTCCCGGAGATGTCGGATTAATTTTTCTTATTGCCATTTTAATTTTTCTCCTTTATTTGGCTTTGTATCTTTTTTAGGACATATGCCTTACGCCCTATTTTAGAAGCTATGCTCCTATTAATTCTTCTATTGGATCACCATCGATTGTTACGATTGCTTTTTTAGAAGAATCTGTTCTTCCGAATTTATATCCCATTCTTTTTTCATGAGATGGCATATAAACTGTTCTTACTTTTTTTACTTTTCTTCCAGGAAAAGCTAATTCTACAGCTTGAGCTATTTCAATTTTAGTAGCATCTTTTCTTACTTCGAAAGTGTATTGACCTAAAGTTGTAGCTCCAACTGATTTTTCAGTAATCAAAGGTTTTTTGATTATATCGAATAACTTTTCAGTATTTGTTCTTTCTTTGCTCATTATTGTAACCTTTCAGTTATATCATTTACAGCAGATTCTGTAATTACTACGAAATCAGCTTCAAGTAAATCTTTTACGTTTAAGTTTGTAGGTAAAATAATTTTTACGCTTGGAATGTTTCTAGCTGATAGTTCTAAGTTTTTATTTTCTTCAGCTTTTGCATCAGCGATGATTAATACTTTACCTGATACGTTTAGTGATTTTAGTGCACTAGCCATTAATTTTGTTTTAGGTTCAGTAATTGTTGAAAAATCTTTTACAACAACCATTTGTTCGCTTCTTGCTGACAATGCTGATTTAATAGCTAATTGTCTAGCTTTTTGTGGCATATTGAATGCATAGCTTCTTGGTTTTGGTCCAAATACTACACCACCACCAGCGAATAATGGAGAACGTAGAGAACCTGCTCTAGCTCTACCTGTACCTTTTTGTTTCCAAGGTTTTCTTCCGCCACCAGCTACTTCAGCTCTTGTTTTAGCACAAGCTGATCCTTGACGTGCGTTGTTTAGTTGTCTTCTTAATGCTAAGTGCATTACGTGTAAATTAGGTTCAACTCCGAAAACACTCTTTTCTAAAGTGATTTCACCTAATTTTTCTCCATTTGTACTTAATATTTCTTTTGACATTTTCTGTTTCCTTTATTATTACCGTTTGCCCCTTTCGATTTAATCGTTTTATATGGCAACTCGGGGAGTGTTCGTATAATCTATGGAATTAGTTCCATTTTGTTCTTGTAGGAACGATTGTTACTAATCTTCCTTCACATCCTGGAACTGAACCTTTTACTAATACTAAACTGTTAGCTGCATCTACTTTAACTAATTTTAATTTAGTAATTGTAACTCTTTCGTTACCCATGTTACCAGCCATTCTTTTTCCTTTGATAACACGGCTTGGAGTTGTACCAGCTCCGATTGAACCAGGTTCTCTGTGGTTTTTAGAACCGTGAGCCATTGGTCCTCTTCCAAAGTTCCATCTTTTTACTGTACCTTGGAAGCCTTTACCTATTGATTTACCAGTTACGTCAACTTTTTCTACATTGTCTAATACTGATAATTCAATTTTGTCACCTACTTTGTAGTCTTGCGGATTGTCTACTCTAAACTCTTGAAGATGTCTAAAGTTTTCCAAGTTATTTTTCTTGAAATGACCTAATTCAGCTTTTGTAAGATGTTTTTCTTTAGCTGCGATTGTTCCAACTTGAATTGCGTTGTAACCATCTGTTTCAACTGTTTTTACTTGTGTAACTACAATTGGATCTACTTTGATTACTGTTACAGGGATTGCTAATCCTTGTTCATCAAAGATTTGAGTCATTCCTAGTTTTTTACCTATTACACCTAGTGTCATATTCTACCTTTCTTGCTCGCCCTACTTGGTGCAGACACTATTCTGCCCCTGTTTCGGGTTTGCATTTTCTCTTGCGAGCGCTACGTTTGCTTGCTTTTACTTTACCTAATTTGAGGACTTTCACCTCACATCTCGCATATCGCGAGAAGTCGCAGTTCACATTATATGCATAATGCTTATTTAGTTTTCAATAAAGTTATAAGATTATAACTTAACTTCAATATCTACACCTGCTGGTAGATCTAATCTGCTTAACTCTTCAGTAGTCTGTTGAGTTGGTTCGTATATATCGATAATACGTTTATGAGTTCTCATTTCAAAGTGTTCACGAGATTTTTTATCTACGTGTGGAGATCTCAAAACGCAATATATACGTCTTTTTGTAGGTAAAGGAATAGGGCCTGCTACTTTAGCGTCTGTTCTTTTTGCTGTTTCTACGATTTTGTCTGAAGATACGTCAATTAGTTTGTGATCGTATGCTTTTAAACAAACTCTGATTCTTTGTCTTTTTGTGCTTGCCATTTGCATTCCTTTTTCTTTTTTAACTATTAACACAGTCAGGCTATTGCCTGTTTGCTTAGAAAAGTTTGCTATTCTAAAAATATTTCGGATATTAGTCAACACTCTAATCCAAGCATACCAATGGTAAAACAAACAAAACTGGCTGTCAACCGCACTATTTGAATATTGTTTAAATTTCGTAACATACGTGTTTTGTAAATAATTGTAACAAAAAAGAGCCTTCCTTTGGCTCTTTTTTGTTATTTATTCATTTATCTAATTAACTATTTTTTATCTTCAGAAGTGTTTTCTTCTTCTTGAGTTTCTTTTTCTTGAGGATTTTCTTCTTTTTCAGAATCATCATTCGCATTAGTTTCTTCTGAAGCATCTTTTTCAGAAGTTTCCTCTTCAGAAGAATCTTCTTCTTCAGATTTTTCTTTTTCTTCTTCTGATTCTTGTAGAGCTTTTTGGATTTCTTCTTCGTCTTTAGCTCTGATTACAGGGATAGATAGCATAAGTGCAACTTGATCTCCATCTTGTTCTAGGTTTAGTTCAAGTGCTTCTTTATCCATTTCTACATATTTAGAAAGAAGTTCAACTAGTTCTTTTCTCATTCTTTCCATAAGCTCTGGGGTAAGGTTTGTTCTATCTTGCATTAAAACAACTCTAAGTCTATTGCAAGCTACATCTTTAGCTGACGTTTCTTCTTTTTCTGTTTGGCGGAAGAAACCGATTACTTTATTGTATAAATTAGTAAATATTTCGTTCATATTACTTCTCCTTACCCATTAGGCCTGAGAAGAATTTTTTTACTTTACCCATTACACTTGTATCTTCTTCAAGGTTTAGGAATGGTACATCTTCGCCGATAATTCTTCTAGCTACATTTCTATATGCTTTTCCTGCTAGGGATTTATCATCATTTACAATAGGTTCTCCTTTATTTGTAGATGTGATAATACCTGTATCTTCAGGAATTATACCTATTAAATCAGCTGAAAGTATTTCCACAACGTCATCTACACTCATCATGTCATTTGTTTTTACAAGGTTTGGACGAACTCTATTTAGAAGTAGTTTGTATGATTTAATTTCTTCTTTAGCTTCAAGAAGTCCAATAATTCTATCAGCGTCACGTACAGCTGACATTTCAGGAGTAGTTACAACTATTGCTTCTGATGCGCCTGCAACAGCGTTTTGGAATCCTTGTTCAATACCTGCCGGACAATCAACTAGTATAAAGTCAAAATCTTTTTTTAGTGTTTCGCAAATATCTTTTAATTGCTCTTCTGTTACTGCTGATTTATCTCTTGTCTGTGCAGCAGCTAAAAGACATAGGTTTGGATTTTTTTTATCTTTTACTAATGCTTGTTTTAATTTGCAACGTTCCTCTACTACATCTACGATTGTGTAGACGATTCTGTTTTCAAGTCCTAATAACAGGTCAAGATTACGTAAACCGAGGTCTGTATCTATCATTACGACTTTTTTACCGGCTCTGGCTAGAGCTGTACCTATGTTGGCATTTGTAGTAGTTTTGCCAACTCCGCCTTTACCGGATGTAATTACGATAACTCTACCGCTCATGGTTTCTCCTTTTATATTTGTTGTATAGTTTATTTTATTTAAGCTGTCTAATATTTTCTGTGGATATGATAACATGGGTCTTTTTATACTTCGTGTAACTTATGTATGTATATTTGTTTATTTTTAATGCAAGCTTCTTCAGGTACAAATGTATCTGTTTTTTGTATGTATGGGATATTTATATTATCCGGACGTCTTGCAAATACGTCTGCTATTCTTAATTGTATCGCATTCATTTTTAGAGCTCTGATTCTTGCGTATTTATTACCTTCAGAACCTGCATGAGCTATTCCTCCTAAGATACCCCATACTGAAATATCACCTTTGGCAATAATTTCAGATCCTGGATTTGCATCTCCTATTATTACGATATTACCTTCTGAGGTTATACTTTGACCGGAACGAAGTGTTCTTTGGATGTATAAAGTCGGAAGTTTTTCTGTTTCTCTTAGTTGGTATCTTAATTCCAGTTCTTCTGCTTCTATTTCTTCTGTGTTTTCTATATTATTTGCATTTTCTAGTTTTGCATTAAAATCTTCTAATTCTTTAAAATCAATAACTTCTGCTTCTTGGGAAATATTTGATTCTATCTGTGTCTGTTTGTCTTCAACAGTTTGTTCTTCTTTATTATCGAAAGTAACTTGTTGTTCTTCTAATTCGGTGTTATCTTGGTCTTTTATAGACTGAGAGTTTGTATATTCTTGGATATTTATTTCTTCTACAGGTGAAGTATTTGCTTCAGCATCTTTTTTTAGTTTGTTTAATTCTTTTCTGTCAGCAAATGTTTTTATTTCCGTATTTTCATCTCCAAAAATTTTATCAAGAGCTTTTTCGAGTTCTTGATTAACTTTTTCTTGTTTATTTTGTTCAAGATTAAATTCTGGCATTGGAACTTTGTTTTCTAGTTTAGAAACAGAAATTCCTAACTCTTCAGCTGATTTAATTGTGACGTCAGAGCTTGTAGATACAAATTCTATTTCAGAGTTCATTGATTCTACAAGTGCTTTTATGCTATTAAGCTGTGATGGCGTCAAATCAATTTTACCTAATTTAATACAAACATTTTTATTTTGAGCTTCAGGTAAGTCAAGTACTGTGCTCAATTCATAAATAATATCAGATGTTTTTCGAGCGTTCGAAACGTCTACGATAAAACCGTTTTCAATGTATCCCTTATCCATTTTATTCCTTCCGCAAAACTGGTTTATATTTCATGAAGATACATAAAACATTTTAGAACATCAACGAATTATTTAGAATTGTAATATAAATTTATGCAAATAATTTTAAGCTACAAGATTTACTTGTTTTTTTGCAAGGTGTCTTTCTAAGTCTGTTTTTGTAATTGCACCGTCATTGTCTAAGTCAAGTGGGTTTTGTGCATATGCCTTACTTCCTTTTCTATAAAAGACTTCTTGGTCTGCTATAGATGGTGCAAATACCATTGCATATAAATCTCCAGCTGAAAGTTTTTTATTTGCAGGGAAGTTCCTTTTTTTGACCATTGTAAGGAATTTTTCAACTAAGTCAAGTTGTTCAATTCCTGACATTTTTGCTACATCTTGTTTTGTATAAGATGTGCCATAATTTTTATTAATGTCTTTAAGAGCGATATCTGTGAATTGAATTAAACCTACAGCGACTTTGCCGTTCCAAGCTTGAGGATTGATTCCTGATTCACTGTTCATTACGGCAAGTAAATCTTTATAGTTACAGTTTAACTTGTTTGAAATATCTTTTACTTTATTTATGAAATTTTGGTCTAATTTGAAGTTTTGTGATTTTTTTTCATAATCTTTAGTATTATTATTTATGTTTGTTGAACTACTTGTATTAGAGATACTTCTTAAATCTGAGTTACCACTTGTATTAAAACTTGTATAACTGCCAAATACTTTATTGTATATTTCGAAAGACTCATTTATTGCAGAGTTTGCGTTAAAAATATTTGGAGTATTAGATGGGAAGTATGGTTGTGTATATGAATAAGGTGAAAAATAACTATTCATAAAGATATCTTGGAATGTTGTATTTGTTCCAAAAGACATTCCAAAATATGGATAACTATAAATATATGAACCTAAACTAGGCATATTAAATATGCTTGGAAAGTAATAGTTAGAATAAGGTGCAAAAATGTTAGTAGACCCAAAGAATGGGTAACTGTAATTTATGAATAAATTTCCATAATCAAAACTAAACATTTTTATCCCTATATAATTTCCCCGTATATATTAAAAGTAAAATTTTTGAATAAAATTGATATAATTCATGATTCATGTTAAATTTTATTAATAAAAGTTAATGATATGCTAATGTAAATTATTATGTTTATTATATGATATTTTTAGGGTAGAGATGAATATGGTATTTAACGAGACAAAAACACACGAAATTACAGTAGATGTAGTAATTCTTACTTTAAAGAACAATGCATTGCATGTATTGTTGGTTAAACGTAACAACGAACCTTTTAAGGATAAATGGGCAATTCCTGGAGGATATGTTCGTTTGTCTGAAAATTTGGATCAAGCTGCTTTAAGGGTATTAAAAGAAAGAACAAATGTTGATAATATCTATTTGGAACAGCTTTATACATTCGGCGATCCTCTACGTCACCCAAATGCAAGAGTTATTACTTGTGCTTATTTTGCTCTTGTAAGAGCTGAAGATTTGAAAATTGTAACAACTCCTGAATTGTCTTGGCATAAAGTTTCTGATTTGCCTCCGTTAGCATTTGACCACAAAGAAATTATTGAATACTCATTGAAAAGAACAAGAGAAAGACTAGAACTATGTCCTGTGGCTTATCAATTGTTAAATGAAAAATTTACCCTAACTGAAATGCAAAAAGCTTATGAGCTTATAATGTGTAAAAAATTAGATAAACGTAATTTTAGAAAGAAAGCATTGTCTACTGATGGTTTAATTGAGTTGGATGAATATACAAAATCATCTTCAAAAAGACCTGCTAGGTTATACAAATTTGAAAAAATTCAGTTAAACTCTAAAAGGGCTCATTTTATTTCTAACAAAAAGGAGAAAAAATAAAGTATGTTAGTTACAGTTACTTGGACTATCCAAATCATATCAGCATTATTATTAATAGTATTGATTTTGTTACATTCACCAAAAGGTGATGGTATTGCTGCTATTGGTGGAGCTTCTCAAATGTTTGCTTCTCAAAAAAGTGCTGAAAAAGGTTTAAATAAAGTTACAGGTATAATTGCAGCAGTGTTTATTATCTGTACATTCCTTTTAGGATTTGGAATTATAAAATAATCCCTTATGAGGGTGTAGTTTTGGATGAGATTTTTTCAAGAAATGAATTATTTTGGGGGCTAAAGAGTCAGGAACTTTTAGCCTCAAAACATGTTGCTGTATTTGGACTTGGAGGAGTCGGTGGATTTTGTGCTGAAGCGTTAGCAAGAGCAGGTGTTGGAGAACTGACTATAATCGATTTTGATACGGTATCTTTATCAAATATCAATCGTCAATGTATTGCTTTTCATTCAACAGTTGGCCAAAAGAAAACATCATTATTTGAAACTCGTTTAAAAGATATTAATCCAAAAATGAAAATTCATGTGGTTGATGATTTTTATACAGATGGTCTGCCGGTTGAAAATTTAGATTATGTTGCTGATGCAATAGATACAATGAAGTCAAAGATTTCGTTGTTAGAATATTGTGTAGAAAATAAAATTCCTGTAATAAGTTCGATGGGTGCAGGTAATAGGATTGATCCTACAAAACTTTATATTTCTGATATTTCCGAAATTGAAAATAAGAAAGCTCCGTTTATTTCAAATATTATATATCAATTAAAAAAAAGAAATATAACTGCAGGTATAGCAGTTGTAGCTAGTAGAGAGACTCCTCATGTTGAAGAAAAAATTGTAAATAATGAAAAAATTACCACTGCATCAGGTGAAACTATTGAGTTTAATAAAATTACACCAGCTTCAACTCCATTTGTTGCAAGTGTGGCAGGAATTTTTATGGCGGCATATATAACAAAAGAATTAATAAAAGGATAGCAATATGAATATATTAATAACAGGTGCATCAAAAGGTATAGGAAGGGTAATTGCTCAAAATTTGAAAAATATAGGTAATATCTATGTTACAGGAAGAAATGAAAAAAATCTAAAAAGTCTTGATGCAAATGCATATTGTGTATGTGATTTATCAAAATTCCCTCTAGAATTAGGAGATTTTATTGAGAGAAATTCTATAGATGTTATCGTAAATAATGCAGGAGAATATATATATGGCGGAATAGATTCTATGACTTGCGGTGATATCGAAAGAATTTTTAAGACAAATCTTCTTGCTCCAAGTTATTTGATTTCCAAAGCTGTTCCTTATATGAAGAATAAAAAATGGGGAAGAATAATAAATATTGGATCAATTTCGGGGGTTATGGGTGAGGCTTACGCAAGTCTATATTCTTCGTCTAAAGCAGGATTAGTTGGATTAACAAAAGCTTTAGCTCTTGAATTGGCTGAATATAATATTACTGTGAATACAATAAATCCTGGGTGGGTTGATACCGAACTTGGTAATAGTTCTATAGAAGAAAGTGAATTTTCAAAAGACGAGATTATAGAGTGTATTCCTCAAAAAAGATTTGTAAAACCTGAAGAAATAGCTGCTTTATGCAGGTATTTAATTTCTGAAGATGCAAAAGGAATTACCGGCCAATCTATAAATCTTTGTGCGGGACTAAGCGTTGGGATATAAAAAGAATGAATATAAATAAAGACCTTAAGAAATATATAGAAAATGATATAATTCCTAAATATCAAGCATTTGATAGAGGTCATAATATTGATCATGTGAATACGGTGATAGAGGAAAGTTTAGTTCTTTCTCAAAATTTAGATGTAGATCTTAATATGGTATATACTATAGCTGCGTATCATGATTTAGGGTTATGTAGAGATCGAAAACTTCATCATATAATTTCTGGTGAAATTTTGTTCGCTGATGTGAATTTACTAAAATGGTTTGATAAATCAGAAATTCAAGTTATGAAAGAGGCTGTAGAAGATCATAGGGCTTCTTCAAAAAATTCTCCAAGAACCATATACGGTAGAATAGTTGCAGAGGCTGATAGGGATATTCAACCTTTAAAAATTATTAAAAGGACTATTCAATATTCTCTAAAAAATAATCCAAATTCAGATAAAGAGGAGCATTACATTCATTTAGTTGAACATATGCAAGAAAAGTACTCTGAAAATGGATATATGAAATTGTGGTTTGAGAATACAAAAAACTCCGCAAATCTTGAAAAATTACGTGAAATTATTCGTAATGAAAATCTTTTGCGCGAGCTTTTTGAAAAATTCTATGAAGAAGAAATTATCTTCGTATAATTTTTTAGTTTCTATTTTTTGAATAGAAGCTCTTTAACTTTGTTAAATTCTACTTTTTTTAGAGAGTTGATTAGTTCTGCCTGATTTGTAGCATGAGTTTTTAGAATTATAGATGAATTAATTTTATTCCCAGTTAATTTATTTTTTATTTTTTCTATAATACTTTTAGGTTTAATATTCTCTAATACTACAAATAAAGATGTTTTGTTATCATTTTTTTTAGACATGTAATGGTCAATAGATATAGTTGCATCATATTTTTTAGAAAAATTGTTCATTGCTGGAGTTGTTGATATTTCGTTAAATAATTTTTCGTCAATAGATCCTGGTTCTCTTTTTAGATTACCAAATGTGTTGTTTTGTGGGGAAAATGTAATTTTCATAAAAATCCTTTCTTTTAATTCTCATTTATATAGTCTAACTTATTTAATTACAGTATTTACAATATCTTCTGCAGTTATTTTTAAACAATCAAGATTCTGGCATGTGGTTTGTCTATGTCCCCAAAGACAAGGCTTGATTGGACATTTATCATTTGCTTTTATTGCTATTACATCATCAGATTGTGGAATTAACTTCTTGTCATCAGTTGGTCCAAAAATTACATAAGTTTTAGTTTTTAAAGCTACTGCAATATGTAATGGCGCAGAGTCTGAACAAATAAACTTTTCAGCTTTTGCAATTAACATTCCTAAGTCTTTTAAATTTTTTGTTTTTCCAAAATAATCTTCAAAATTTTTATTTTTTACAGTCTGTCTAATAATATCAATGCAATTTTTATCATCAGGACCTCCGACAAGAATAACTCTTTTCCCTTTTTCAATGAGTAAATCTATTACCTCTGCCCAAGTTTGAGCAGGAATAGTTTTAATCATTCCTTTGTTAATACTCATCAAGCTAACTCCTGGGTGGATAAGTACAGAATTTTGAATTTTTTCTTGAGGAAAAATATTTACCTCAGGTAAAAGAGTTTTGTTTTCTGTAAGCGGTGTAATCAAATCATGATACATTGCACAAGCATATTGATTTTTATTCAAAGGAACTGCTTCTGTTAACAAAAATTTGCTTAGCAAACCGGTATTATAGCCATATCGTTTTTTTATTCCTGTTAACGTTAAAAGAATACTTATTAATTTATTTCCACCAGAAGATATAACGATGTCAAATTTACCTCTGGAGTTTCCTTTTCTTGCAAGATGAACCAGTTTTAACAGTTCAAAGTATTTATTTTTTCCTTTTACATCTATCAAAAAAACATCATCAATGATATCATTTAAGTCTTTAACTGATTTACTTCTAGGTTCAAGAGCCAATGTTATTTTTGAATTTGGGAATTCTTTTTTTAATGATATAAGTGTCGGCAAGAAAAATATTTCATCACCGATGCCACCAAAATTTATAGCTAGTATATTAACAAAATCTTTCATAACAAGAATATTCTAACAAAAAAAAATAATGTGTAAAATTTTTTTGCGAAATTAACTTTTATGTTATACTACCCATATGGTTAATAAAATAACGACTGCAACTATTATTGGTCTTGATGCTCATATAGTATCTGTTGAGGTAGATGTCTTAAATTCTCTACCTGGAGTGTCAATAGTTGGTCTTCCTGATGCTGCAATAAATGAGGCAAGGGATAGAGTAAGATCTGCAATAAAAAATTCAGAATTTACATTTCCTTCTAAAAAAGTTGTAATAAATTTAGCTCCTGCTGATTTGAAAAAAGAAGGCTCAAATTTTGATTTGCCGATAGCGCTTGGAATTCTTTCAGAAGAAGAAGTTTTGTCCTCTGAACAATTGTCTGATTATGCTTTTTTAGGAGAGCTTTCTCTCGATGGATCATTGAGAACTATAAATGGAGTTCTTCCTCTTGTTCTAGGGCTAAGAGAGCAAGGAATAAAAAATGTTATAGTTCCTATGTCGAATGCGACAGAAGCAGGTTTAGTTGATGGGATAAATGTATATGGAGCTGAAAATTTAGCAGATGTAGTGAATCATTTTATCGATATACCTTTAAAGAGTGTGAATATTGATATAAGAAGCTTTTTGAAAAGTGATAAAGAAGAAGAATTTATATATGATTTTAAAGATGTAAAAGGTCAGAAAAAAGCAAAAAAAGCATTGGAAATTGCAGCAGCAGGAGGACATAATCTTTTAATGGTAGGCTCTCCTGGGTCAGGGAAAACATTGATGGCTAAATGTTTTCCTTCAATTTTACCGCCACTACAACTTCAAGAAATATTAGAACTAACCAAAATATATAGTATATGTGGTTTGCTATCTTCAAATAAGCCATTAATGACTCAAAGACCATTTAGACCAGTTCATCATAAAGCTTCAGCGGTAGGTATTATTGGCGGAGGATCAACTCCTAAACCTGGTGAAATTACTCTAGCGCATAGAGGTGTATTATTTCTAGATGAAATGGTAGAATTCCCAAGAGATGTTCTTGAAGTTCTGAGACAACCACTAGAAGATGGCGAGATAGTTATTTCGAGAGCAAAAACTTCTGTAAAATACCCTGCAAAATTTATGCTTTTAGGAGCAATGAATCCTTGTCCTTGCGGATATTTGGGCGATAAAGAAAAACAATGTACTTGCTCAGATTTTCAGATTAATCGATATTTATCAAAATTGTCAGGACCGCTTTTAGATAGGATTGATTTGCATATAGATGTCCCAAGACTTACTTCAAAAGAGTTAATAGATAATTCATCTCACGAAGAATCTTCTATATCAATTCGTAAAAGAGTTATGAGTGCAAGAAAAATCCAAGCAGAACGATATAAAGATGAGGGGATTTTAACAAATTCTGAATTAACTGCAAAATTGATTAAAAAATATTGTCAGATTGATAATGAATCTGCGTCCTTAATGAAAGTTGCTATTGCTAAATACCAACTTTCAGGCAGAAGTTATGATCGTATATTAAAAATAGCTAGAACCATTGCAGATTTAGATTGTTCGGAGAATATAAAACAATCTCATTTAATGCAAGCTCTACAGTATAGAATGTTTAATAAAGAAGATTAGTTTATGTAAGTTTGAAAAATCCTGCAATAAGTCCTGCAACCGCAGATACTCCAAGGTAAAATAACGGATCCCTCTTTTGAGTAAGACTTGCCCAAAATAAACTTGCTAATAAAAGCATTCCAAAAAGATTAATACTATTTATAAACATATCTACTCCAACTGCAGCTAAAAGCCCGCAGCCTGTAGGTTTAAGTACATAAATAATTGATTGTACATACTTGTTATGTTTAAACTGTTCAAGTAGCTTTGAAATAATTATTATAAGAATGAAAGATGGTAATATTACTGATGTTGTTGCTATAACAGCACCTAAAAGTCCAGAAGTAACATATCCTGCAAATGTCGCTACATTTACACCAACCGGTCCTGGGGTAATAGAAGATATTGCAATCATATCAGTTAGCTGCTGTGTTGTGTACCATTTCTGAACATCTGCTATATGGTACAAAAATGGTAATGTTGCATAACCGCCGCCAAAAGAAAATAATCCTATATGAAAGAATTCTAAAAATAATTTTAAATAAATCATTTATCCAACCCTTTCTGTTCAATATTCCTTTGGTACTGAAGCCAAATGCCCATAAAGATGGACAGGATAATTACTGCTGCAGGAGGAGCTTTAAATCCCGCAGAAAGAATAAATGCAATAAAAAATATCCAACAGCTTAATCTATCTACTATACTTTTTTTCCACATTTCTTTGACTGCGAGGTATATCAAAACTAATACACCAATTCCAACACCCCAAAAGATACTTTTAATAAATTGTAAGTGTACGATTTCATCCATTATTTTGGCCATTATGAGTATTGATGCAAAAGCTGGTAAAGTCATCCCACTAAGAGCTGCTATTGCTCCTTTTATTTTATTTAATTTATAACCTACAAATACTGCTGTATTTGCAGCAATTACGCCCGGGACACTTTGGCCCAAGGCGTAATATTCACATAACTCATCCTCATTAATCCATTCTCTTTTTTCAACTAACTCTGATTGTAGTAACGGTAAAATAACGTAGCCACCGCCAAGAAGCAGAGTTCCTACTTTGAAAAAAGTTTTGAAAATATTGTAGAATGTCTTTTCCATACTTATCTATTTGGTTATTTATTTAATGTCGCTTTTAATCTTGCCATAGCCCTAGCTATTGCAGCTTCAGCTCTTTTAGCATCTATTTCGGCATTTCTTTCTTCAAGTCTTGCTTTTGCTCTTTCTAGTGCTTCTTTAGCTCTTGCAACATCAATTTCTTCACCTTTTTCAGCTGTTGTTGTAAGTATAACAGCTTCATCGTTTTTGAATTGTAATACTCCGCCCATTGTAGTGAAGTATTTTTCTTCATCATTTTGTACAACTTTAGTAACTCCAATATCCAAAGCAGTCATAACAGGAATATGACCTTTCAAGATACCTAGTTCTCCATTTGTACTTTTGGTATATATGGCATCTACGTTTTCATCGAAAACGACTCTTTCATGAGTAATTATTTTTAAGTGCATATTTTTTTCACCTGCTTTCTAATTACTAAGCTTTAAGAGTCTTAGCTTTTTCTATAGCTTCTTCTATTGTACCTACCATATAGAAAGCTTGTTCAGGTAAATCATCATGTTTACCTTCAACAATTTCTTTGAATCCTCTAATAGTATCTTCTAATTTTACGTATTTACCAGGAATACCAGAGAATTGTTCTGCAACAAAGAACGGTTGAGACAAGAATTTTTGAATTTTTCTTGCTCTGTTAACTGTTTCTTTATCTTCTTCAGAAAGCTCATCCATACCCAAAATAGCAATGATATCTTGTAATTCTTTATATTTTTGTAGTATTTCAAGAACTTTTCTTGTTGTATTGTAGTGTTCATCTCCGATAATATTAGGATCCAATACTCTAGATGATGATTCTAGAGGATCTACTGCAGGATAAATACCTAAAGATGCTATTTGTCTTGATAATACGGTAGAAGCATCTAAGTGTGAGAATGTTGTAGCTGGTGCTGGGTCAGTCAAGTCATCTGCAGGTACGTAAATAGCTTGAACAGATGTGATAGAACCATCTTTAGTAGATGTAATTCTTTCTTGTAATTCACCCATTTCATTCGCTAGTGTCGGTTGGTAACCTACAGCTGATGGCATACGACCAAGTAGAGCTGATACTTCAGAACCTGCTTGAGTAAATCTGAAAATATTATCTACGAATAGTAAAACGTCTTGTTTTGAGTAGTCTCTAAAATATTCAGCAGCAGTTAGTGCAGAAAGACCTACTCTCATTCTTGCTCCAGGTGGCTCGTTCATTTGACCATAAATCAGTGCAACTTTATCAATTACACCACTTTCTTTGAACTCATTCCATAAGTCATTACCTTCACGAGTTCTTTCTCCTACACCGCCAAATACTGATACACCATTGTGTGCCATTGCAATATTGTGAATCAATTCTTGAATAAGAACTGTTTTGCCTACACCTGCACCACCGAATAGCCCGATTTTACCACCTTTTTGATATGGTTGAAGTAGGTCAATTGCTTTAATACCTGTTTCAAGAATTTCTATATTTGTATTTTGATCAACAAGTTTTGGAGATTCTCTATGTATTGGGAGATAAGTATCTGTCTCAATAGGTCCCATTTCATCTACAGGATCTCCAACAACATTTAATATACGACCAAGTACCGGTTTACCTACAGGAATTTTAATCGGTTCATTAGTGTTAATAACTTTCATCCCTCTTTTTAGACCGTCTGTAGACGACATAGCTACTGTTCTTACTTTATTTGAACCTAGCATTTGTTGAACTTCAGCAATGACAACTTCTCCGTTTTCTTTTTCTATTCTTAGAGCGTTATAAATTTCTGGAAGTTCTCCTTGTTGGAATTCAACGTCTATTACAGGTCCGATAATCTTTGTAATAAATCCCTCGTTTTTAGTTAATGTTTCCATATAAATCTCTCCTTCGATGAGTTAATTATATATCAAGAAAAATTTTTAGCAAATTAACCAAAATAATATTAATTTTTTTTATAATAGGGTAGCAAAAAATTTTTTTCTTGTGTATTATGTAATACATACTTTATCATATTGAATTGAAGTAAGTTAATTATGGAAGATATGATGCAAACTTTAATAGAAAAAGAATTGAATTCATCAGATAAAATTCTGAAACCGGATTTTAACTGTAAGACAGGACGCGAATTATTAGCTTTTTACCTCCAAACAAAATTTAAGCAAATACTAGCTTTTGATAAAAGATGTCCGTCTCCAATATTTATTGATATTAACCCCAACTTTATTGCGAATTTTTCGAAGCGATTGATAAATAGGCCTAGCAAAAGATTTTTGATTGGTATTACGGGTGAATCTGCTTCAGGCAAGTCTACGATTTGCCGAGAAATAAAAAATGTCATTGAACAATTTGATATGCCTGTTGCAGTATTAAGTACGGATAATTATTTTAATGATATTTCTGATTTGATTAATAAATATGGAAGTTTTGATAATTTAATTGCTAATGGTTATGATATTGATTCCCCGAAAAGTTTTCAGTTAACTGCATTGAAAAGTGATTTAATGGATTTAGCAGATGGTCTGGATGTAAAAGCTCCTATGTATTTACCAAATGGTACAGGGGTGTCTGTTCCAAATGCTTTGGAAATTAATTCAGAGAAAATTATTGTAGTCGAAGGTATCGCTACAATGTATGAAGATATTAAAGATGTTTTTGATGTAAGAATTTATATTGAATCAGATAATGAAATCAGAAAAGCAAGATTTTTGAAAAGAGCTTGTGAAGAAAGAAATCAAAATCCTGAAAATGCTCTTAAACAATGGGAATATTTAAAAAGTGCTGGTGAAAAATATGTTATGCCAGGACGTAAAGAGGCAGATTTTGTATTGAATGGTAATTCTGATTTACATTATTTCGCTCAAATTCTTGAATATATCTATACGATTACCAATAATTTCCAGTAGAAATTTTAAGAAGTCTTAACACTTTTTGCTTTTTTGCCACTTTTTCTAGAATATGATACAATTGAATTGTATATATTAGGTATTTAAATAGTACTATATTTATTAATTAAATACACTAAATAATTGATACAGAAGATATGGTATTTTATTATAATGCTTATAAGTAATTTAGAAATAGGTGGAGAGTGAGTAAGAATTTTATAGATAGGTTTTATGAAGAAAGTAAGGACCAATTTTGGAGTTTAAATAAAAAAATTGGAGCTGTTCTTGTTATATTACTGCTAATTGTAGTGATGATAAATACTACAGGATGTACGCAGAATAATTCAGAAGAGGCTTCTGATGTAATGAATTTACCGGAGGTCCAAGATCCACAAGAACCACAGGATAAAGTTAAAGTTGGTAATGATGGTGTTAATGCTGCAATAGCAGGTGATAATGCTGAAGATGTATCTATTGTTGCGGAGCAAGATCCTTCTTCAAAAATGGTAGCTATGTCTGTTGAAGATACAGGAAGAGCTGATCCTTTTTTACCTGAAAGTGATAGAGTAAAAGCAGCCCAAGCAAGTCGAAAAGCTGTAGCTAAACCTCCAAGTTACTTGATGGCTCCTCCTGAAATGATTGTGGAAGATATGGATGCTGTAAATGTTGTTAAAACAAAAGTCTCAGGGATTATGTATGATAAATATAACCCGTCAGCGATATTGAATATAAATGGTTCAGATCATTTGGTAAGGTCAGGTGATTTGATAAATAATTATAAAGTACTGGCAATAAATCCTGATAGTGTAACTGTGCAACTTGGACGAAATGTTTATAAGGCAGGTGTAGGTCAATTGTTCGTAAATAGTGATTTGAACTATAATTCAGTTGCAAATTTGGAACGTAAATTTGGCGGTGCGGGAAATGTTGTAAATAAGAAAAGATAAGCGGGAGCGAATATGAAAGATAATCTTAAAAGAAAATTATTGGCCGGATTTCTGTTAACAGTATTTACTTTTTCAAATACTGTATTAACAGCGTCTGTAGCTATGGAGGATGCAAGTGTAACTCGTTATGGTTTTGAACAGAAGCCGCAGTTACGTGATGAAAACCAGAATTCAAGCTTACAACTTAGAGGAGATGTGAGTTTTACAAAAAAGAACACTCCTATAACTCTTAGTTTGCGTGATTCTGATGTAAAACAAGTCCTAAGGATGTTTGCAGATAAAGCAGGAATGAATATTATCTTTCATTCTTCTGTAGATGGAAAGGTTACTTTAGATCTAGTTGATGTACCTCTTACTTCCGCTTTTGATATGGTAATGGAAATTTCTGACCTAAACTATGTAGTTAATGGAAACACAATAGTTGTTGCAAGTTCAAAGGCTACAGATTTCAATATGGGTAAGCAGGAAATGACACTAATTCCTGTTAAGTATATTGATGCAGGTACTTTAGCTAAATTTTTGAACAAAAACATTTATGGTATTCACAAGCCAGGTTTTTCTGGTACTGAGGTAGCTGTTACAAATCCTTCTACAAACGAAATTTTGATATTTGGAAATAAAAATGATGTAGCAATAGCTAAAAAAGTGGTCGAAAAATTTGACAAGAAACCTAGTACTGTTTCATTTAAAGTAAACCATACTACTCCTGCTGAAATGGCTAATATGGTTTGTAATTTGTTAATTCCAGCTTCAACTGGAGCTTCAGGTGGTGCTACAGGTGGTGCCGCTGGTATTGTAACAGGATTTGCTGCTGAAGATGGTGGTGGATCTTCTGAAGGAGGAGGAGAAGGCGGTGGAGGAGCAAGTGCTTCTGGAGGTTCTTCAATAGCATTGAACCAAAGCCAAATTGCTTGCTCTGTTGGAAGTCAAATATCAGGTTCTAATGTTGAATCTTTAGGACTGCAAAATTTATCAATTTCTTATATAACTCAATTAGGTACTGTAAGTGTAACAGGTGGTTCTGAAAAGCAAGTAGAAATGATTAAGGATTTTATTGCTCAAAATGATAAAAAACAACCACAAGCATATTTAGAAGTATCTATTTTGGAATTAAATGAAGATGGACAAAAAACTTTTGATAACCAATGGACAATGTTCAGTTCATTCTTTAGTGCTTCATTTAATGGAGGACAAGGTTTGTCTTCTAACCCGGTAAGTCCTATGTTCTTAGCTGGTGACGGTTATCAATTGGTTGATTATTCTGGAGATGAACCTAAAGTTCTGTATGAAGTTAAAAAAGGTCAAGGACCTTTCACATTGGCTTGGGCAATCAACTACTTGATTGAAAATAAAAAAGGTAGAGTTGTTGCAAATCCACGTATTATAATTACAAATGGTCAAGAATCAACGATTGATTTAACTTCTGATTATATCGAAAGTACTGAGTCTGAAATGACAGCATCAGGTCTAGGAAACTTTGTAACAAGAACATACAATGTTGGTGAAGATGCTGGTATAAAAGTAGGTATTACTCCATTTATAAGCCCTGATGGATATGTTACTTTAAACATCAAGCCTGAGTACTCTACTATTGCAAGTCAAGTTACAGCTTCAGATAGTGCTGGGTCATATATTGCAGCTACATTGCTTCAAAGAAGAAATCTTGACCTAAAGAATGTAAGAATCAAAGATGGTGATACTCTTGTAATAGGTGGTATGATTCAAGAAGAAGAAACAAAGAATGTTTCTAAAATACCTGTCTTGGGAGATTTACCTATAGTAGGTTCTGTATTTAGAAGTACTACTAATTCTAGAAAAAAACAAGAAATGGTTATTATGATTACTCCTAAAATCATAACAGACAGTGAAGATGCTGTTGGAAATATTGACAATCTATAAAATAAATATATAACACAAGATGAATGAATTATTAAACAGACTAAAAAACAGTGTCAATATAGAGATACTGAATAAGGTAGATGGTGCACTATTGGAACAATATAAATTTGTTCCAATTAGTGTTAAAGATAATTTTTTGTTTGTTGCAATAAATTCTTCATCAGATAAAGCGGTTATAAACTTAAAATTAAAAGAATATTTCCCTCAACAAGTAAAATTTATACAAGTTCCTGAACAAGATTTATTTGACTTAATATCAAGTTTAAAGGCTGATTTGCAAAAATCTACAACTGATACTAGCAAATCAGGTGATAAACAGATGAAATTAGGTGAATTATTAATTCAAAAAGGTTATATTACCGATGTTCAGCTCTTACAAGCTTTAGCAGAGAGTAAGCGTCAAAAGATTCCTATCGGATCTACATTATTTAAACTAGGTTTTATATCTTTAGAGCAGTTGAAGGAAATTCTTCATATTCAAACCGGTTATGAATTGGTTACACCTGCTCAACTAGCAAAACAAGAAAAATTTATTAATATTCTACCTGAGGATTTCATTAAAACTAATAGAATAATGCCGATATCTTCAGATGGAAAGACTTTGCTTTTGGGGGTTGTTAACCCTGTAAAACCTGATGTTCTTAAGGAGATTATCTATTTAACCGGACAGAATCCAAAGCAATTATTGATGACTCATTATGAGTTTGAAAATTCGTTGAATACTTTCTTTAGTGCGCAAAAGAAAGAGACTGAAAAAATTATTCAACAAATTGAGGAAGAGTCTACTGAATTTGAGCAAGAAGAAACATTATGGGAACAAGTAGATAATGAACTTAAGGATTCAACCGGATCTGTTGCAAAATTTGTAAACCAAATTATTACAAATGCTATTGATAACAAAGTTTCAGATATCCACATAGAGCCTCGTTTGTCTGGTTACATCGTTCGTTACAGAAAAGATGGTATGCTTCAAAAGGTGCTAGATATTCCACCAAAAGTAGAAACTTCAGTAATTGCTCGTTTCAAAGTTCTATCAAGAATGAATATTGCAGAACATAGACGTCCGCAAGATGGTACTTTCTCAATTAAATATAAAAATGGTTCATACGATTTTCGTATCAACACCTTACCTGTATCAGGGAAAGAGAAGGTTTGTATTCGTGTACTTGCACCAGCAGTTAGTTTGAATGCAGAAGATAAAAATATTAAGCTTGTAGGTGGTACAGAGGCTGATATTGCAAAAATAAAAAATATGGTAAGTTGTCCAAACGGTATTATTTTGACTTCAGGACCTACAGGTTCAGGTAAAACAACTACTCTATATTCTGTATTGAAGAGTTTGAATGATGAAGATGTAAATATTACGACAATCGAAGACCCTATAGAAATTAAACTTGAAGGTATTAACCAATCTCAAATAAACGCTAAAGCTGGTATTACATTTGCGTCTTGTATGAGAGCGATATTAAGACAAGACCCTGATATTATACTTGTTGGTGAAATCCGTGACTATGAAACTTTAGAGATTGCGATTTCTGCTGCCTTAACAGGTCACTTAGTATTAAGTACCGTTCACACAAACTCTGCTGCAGCAACTGTAACTCGTATGATTGAAATGGGTGCTAAAGATTATCTTGTATCATCTACATTATCAGGTGTTATTGCGCAACGTCTCGTAAGAAGATTGTGTGATGATTGTAAAGAAGAATACTTTGCGACCCATGATGAAGCTAGACAGATCCTAGCAGATGAAGATAAAATTCAAGAATTTATGAAAAAACCAATATATCGTGCAAAAGGTTGCAATAAGTGTGATTTTTCAGGATATAAAGGCAGACTTGGTGTATATGAAATTATGTCGATAACTAAGGAAATCAAAAAATTGATTGCCACTGGTGCTCATGATTTGGAAATTGAAGAAGCAGCCGTGAGAAATGGTATGACGACTCTTAATCAATCTTGTTTAAATCATATTCTAAATGGAATGACTACTATTGATGAATTCGTGAGAGTTCTTGGTGTGGTTAATGAATAGGAGAAATAATGACAATATATAATTATATAGCATTAAAAAATAATAAAGATATTGTAAAAGGAAAAATTGAGGCTTCTGACTTAAGAGAGGCAAGGTCGAATATTTTAAAACTTGGTTTTGTTCCAACTAAAGTTTATGAAGAAAAATCTAAGGCTGATGAGCAACAGGTTAAGAAGGATATAGGGCCTGTTAAAATGCCTAAGCTTGGGCTGCAAGATAAAATGGATTTTACTTCAACAATGCAAATTCTTGCCCAATCAGGTATTCCAATTATTGAATCTTTGATGTTCATTGAAAATGATGCCGCAAAAATGAAAGTTAGATTGGTTGCCAAGGAATTAAGACGACAAATTATGGCTGGTGCTACGTTTGCTGATACCGTCGCAAAATTCCCAGCACAGTTTGGTCAGATTTATATCGGTTTGTGTAAAGCCGGTGAAGATTCCGGTGAATTGGAAAAAACACTTGAACGTTTATTAGAATTACAAACCAAAGAAGCAAATATTAGAGGTAAGGTAATAGGTACGTTGATGTATCCGATGTTCGTTATCGTTTTGGCTGTAATCATCGTTCTTGTAATGTTGATGTTTGTATTCCCTGTATTTAAAGAAATGTTTGATGGTATGGGTAAGGAACTACCTTGGATTACTGCAACTTTGATGTCTGCTGGTATATTCTTGAAGACATATTGGTTTTTTGTACCTATTATATTAGGATCATTGTTTGGAGGTACAGCTTTCCTATTTCGTTGGCAGCCTAGTAAGAGAAAAATTGATGAATTTGTTTTAAAAGTACCTCTGCTTACTGATTTGATACAGTTTTCAAACTTTGCTAACTTTATAGCGGTTATGCAGGTTGCTTATGATGCAGGTGTACCAATTATTGAATGTTTGTATCTTGCTAATATGACATTGACAAATCACACTTTGAAGACAAAAGTAGAAACTGCAACTTTAAAAGTTCAACAAGGTCAGCACTTGTCTGTAGCATTACGTTCTACTAATGTTATGCCTAAGATGATTTTATTTATGATAGCTACAGGTGAACAATCAGGACGTTTAGGTGATATGTTATTGCAAGCGACTTCATTTATTGATAAAAAGCTAGATGCAATTATTGACACTATGACAAAAATGATTGAACCGATAATGCTTATAGTAATTGGTAGTATTGTATTAGTATTGGCATTAGCTTTGTATTTACCATTGTTCAATTCTTACATGGCAGACTAGAGGATAGAAAAATGAGAACAGTTGTAATTTCTGGTGCAACATCTGGAATTGGTAGAGCTCTTGTAGAAGAGTTTGCTAAGGATTGTATTGTATTTGCTGGTTATAGAAATGAGAACTACTTAGATGATTTACAAGCTATCTCGGGTAATGTTCGTCCATTTTTTATGAATATGGAAGATAAAGCTTCGATAGCAAAAGCCTCTGCGTATATTAAGTCAGAAACAAATTCAATTGATACTTTAATTAATGTCGCAGGATGTGTAGTAGCTGGAGCTATCGAAAATATTGATATTGATCGAATTAGATACCAGTTTGAAGTTAATACATTTGGCCATTTAGATTTTGCACAACATATTTTACCCTTAATTAAGGATAATGGTAAGATTATTAATATAAGTTCTATGGCAAGTTTTGGGATATTTCCTTTTATATCTCCTTATTGTGCTTCTAAAAGAGCTTTAGATATTTTATTTAATGCTTTGCAGATAGAAACTCATAAAAATATTAAAGTAATTTCTATAAAGCCGGGAGTTATTGCGACCCCTTTGTGGAGTAAATCGGTTGAAATTAACAAAAATGAAATTAAGGCTAATAATGGTTTTGATAAAGAAATGAAATTTCTTGCAGAAAATGCATTAAAAAATGAGTCAAGAGGATTAGATGTTGATAAGGTTGTAAAATTGATTACGAAGGTAGATGCATTGAGTAATCCTAAGGCTTCTTATACGATAGGTTTAGATGCAAAATTATCAGAAATATTTGCATTATTACCTCAAACTTTAATAAATAAAATGATGCGTTACGGACTTAGATACAGAATTAGGCACTAAGGTTTTTTTCTTAAAATAAGTTCGTAATTTAATACTTCTGCAATTTCTGCCAGTTCGGATACTCTTAATCTATTGTTTTTCATTTTATTATAGAGGTTTCTAATGCTATCATGTTTGCCAAAAAGTTCATTGACTGTGTATTTTAGCATTGTCATGTTCATTCCTTCTATATTTGTTAAGTATTTAAGTTGAGTACTTATATTTTTTACGTCAATTTTAATTTCTTCCATAAGGCAAGTTTAACATAAATTAAATTATATTTCAATATATACTGAATAAATTCATTATATAATGAATTTATTCTCATAAAATATAAAAAATACGTATCAAAAGTTTATCTAACAATTACAAATCCTTTTATTCGTGTTATTATTTTTCAATAATTTTAGAATAGAGGTAGACTATGAAAATAGCGTTGTTAAATCACGGATGTGCAAAGAACTTGGTAGATTCAGAGTTAATGCTTGGAGCATTATCAGAAAAGGGTTATCAAATAACTCTTGATGAAAATGAAGCTGATGTCGTTATTGTAAATACTTGTTCTTTTATACATGATGCAGAAAAAGAGTCTGTTCAATCAATTTTACAGCTTGTCCAAGATGGCAAAAAAGTTATTGCAACAGGATGTTTGCCTCAAAAATATAAGAAAGAGTTAAAAGATGCTATTCCTGAATTAGTGGGAATGATAGGGACTTCAGATATTACTAAGATAGTTGATATTGTAGAGAAAGTTGCTAGTTCAGGTAGTGATGTAGAATATATTTCAGGAGTTTCTGAAAATCCTGATTATATATATCCTGAGAATATAGAAAGACAACAAATAACTGTAGGTTCAAGTTCATATATAAAAATTGCAGATGGGTGTAATTATCAATGTGGTTATTGTATCATTCCACAGTTAAGAGGGAAGTGTCATTCTAGAACTATTGAAAATATTGTAGAAGAAGCAAAATTATTGGTGTCAAAAGGTGTTACAGAGATTGTTTTAATAGCCCAAGATACAACAAGTTATGGGATTGACATTTATGGAAAAAATGCTCTTGCAGACTTATTATTTGAGTTAAATAAAATTGACGGATTAGGTTGGATAAGGATTATGTATGCATATCCTTCACAATTAAATGACGAATTAATAGATGCAATTGCAAAACTTGATAAAGTTGTAAAATATATAGATTTGCCGCTTCAACATTATAATATTGAAGTTCTTAAATCTATGAGAAGACCAGCTTTTGATTATAGAAAGTTGATAAAGAAAATAAGGGATAGAATTCCTAATGTAGCTATTAGAACTGCTTTTATTGTGGGTTATCCTGGTGAGACAGAAGAGCAGTTTCAAGAATTGTATGAATTTGTAAAAGATATGCGTTTTGATAAGATGGGAGTATTTGAATATTCTAGAGAAAAAAATACAATATCTTATTCAATGCCAAATCAAGTTCCTGCAAAAATAAAAAAACAGCGTAGAAAGTTGCTAATGGAGCTTCAACAAAAAATTTCTAGAGAAGTTAATGAAAGCTATGTAGGAAAGTCAATTTCTTGTATAGTAGAAGGTTATACTGATGAAGGTGTTGTTATAATGCGCTCAGAGCATGATGCTCCTGAAATAGATGGTGTGGTCTATGCAAAATCAGAACATCCGGTAGTTCCTGGTGACATTGAAAATGTACTGATTGAAAAAGCAGATGATTATGATCTGTTTGGAATCATCAAGTAGAATTAGTGATATTATAGAATAAGTATTGGTTAGGTGTTAAGAATGGAATTTGTTGAAAATAAAGAAGTAGAAAAGGAACAGTTAAAAGCTATTTTTAAGGATATGTTAAAGTATTCTCCATCAAAGCTTTGCGGAATGTTAGGTAATGCAATAATTGTTCCAGTGTATACAAGTTTGCTATCGCCTGAACAGTATGGATTATATTCAATTTCTATAGCAATGCTTTCTTTTTTATGCATATTGTTTTCAGATTGGGTAGGATTATCAGGGCTAAGATTTTTCAGACAACATCAACTAACTCAAGATATGCCTAAATATCTAACAACCATTGTTTTAATGCTAATGTCAAATTTGGCATTGATGGTTCTTGTTGCATTTATTTTTAGACATAATTTTTATTCATTTTTCCATGTGCCGGTAAAATACTTCGCAGCAATTTTAATATTGATAATACCTGTAGCAGCAAGAGCTTTGTTATCACAGTTGTTACGAGCTCAGTTAAAATCTTTATCTTTCACCATAACTACAATTTTAAATCAATTTACATCAATATTATTGTCAGTATTTTTTGTAAAATATTTTAATTTGGGTGCTATGGGGCTTTTATTAGGCATGGGTGTTTCAATTTCTTTGATAGATTTATTACTAGTGTATCAAAGTAATATTTTGAGTTGGTTTAAATTTCAAAAAATTGAATGGCATTCTATGTTTCCAATTTTTAAATATGGAATTCCAATAGCAGCAACTTCTTTAAGTGCTTGGATAATAAATCAAAGTAACAAATTTATTATGAATAGTATTCACGGGTTTTCACAAGTTGGAATTGTTGGGGTCGCTTATGGCTTGACTCTACCTTTGTTGATGACAATTTTTTCAATAATAACGGTAGCTGCGATACCAAGAATAATTAATATGTATGAGGAACGTATTGATGTAAGACCTATTATTTCTCGTTTTGCAGGATATTTTGTATTGGTTGCCTTGCCTGTAATATTAGTAATATCTATGTATTCAGTTGATTATGTCAGTATGTTTTCGTCAAATGATAAGTTTGATGTGGCATTTCAATTGATACCTTATTTTGCATTTGGAACATTTTTTATGGCTTTGACAGATTATACGACTCTTCAGTATCACTTAGCTAATAAAACTTACATTGATTTTATTATTAAGTTGATATCAGGGATTTCTAATATTGTATTAAATATCCTATTAATTCCAAAATATGGTTTGATAGGTGTTGGGGTCGCAACTTTGGTTGCTAATTTCTTGTACTTTTTATTGAGTGTAATAATAGTGCTTCCAAATTTAGCTTTAAAATTCCCTGTAAAAACTTTAGGTAAAATGTTGGTTGCATTTGTACCATTTGGCATAACATATTATATTTTTAATAATGTAATACATTTACCTGCAATCATTGAGATGATTGGCTTGTTAGTTGTATATTATGTTTTTTACGCTGTATTAAGTTTATTAAAGCTAAATAAAGAAAATTAATTGTAACAAATATTTATAAATTGGCAATAAATTTTTATCACGCTTTTTATCTTTTTAAGAATAGCTATATGTGTACAAATTTGTTAATTATTTGTAATAAACTATAGTTTTTCATAGAAAACGAATTTCGCTCTTGTTAAGATATAGTGACAAAACATTAGACGAAAATAAATATAAAAAGGGAAATGTGAAAGGAAGTATAGGCATGATTGAGATTAAGGCTAATAGACGAAAGGTAGTAGCTTCGTTATTGACTTTTTGTTTCTTGATGCACCAGACATTATGTTTGCAAGTTTTAGCAAGTAATATTTCCGGTGCAGAAGGAAGACCTAATCCAGATGGCCCTGGTAATATATTTGATCTAGATCCTACAGCAGTAAATGGTGATACAGGATTTAGAAAATACCATAATTTTGAATTGAGTGAAGGTGATATCGCTAACTTAATATTCAAATATGGTGAGAAAAATGTTGAAAAGTTTGTAAATTTGGTAGATAACACTATCAAAATAGACGGTATCATAAACTCAATGCGTGATGGCAATTTTTATGATGGTCATGCCGTATTTATATCACCAAACGGAATGGTTGTAGGTGCTAGTGGAGTTCTAAATGTTGGCTCATTGTCTGTATTGACTCCAACCCAAGATTCTTTTGATAAATACAAAGGTGATATTGATCATAATCCTCAATTAATTCATAATTATGAGAAAGCTCTAACTCCTGGAAATGGTTCTGTAACTATTGATGGGAAGGTAATAGCAAGAGATTTAGTTGATATAAATGCTGCAGACGTAAATATTTCTAAAGATGCTTCAGTCATGGCTGGAGTAAAAGATTCAACAGCTCTTTTATCAATGAAGCAGGCTGAAAATTTATTTAATAATCTTGTAAATACAGATAATTTAAATACTGGTAATTCTTTTGCAAATGAGAGTGGAAGAATTTATATAAAATCCTATGGTGAAAATGGCGGAACTAATATTTCTGGAGAGATCAAAAACTTCGGAGCTGGTAATATCGAAATAATCAATACCGGTTCAAAAGGAGTGAATATATCTGGAAATATTTCAAATCCGAATGGCAACACTGTAGTTGCAAATGCTGACGGGTATGTAAATATCACAGGAAGTATAACCAATAGAAAAGGTGATTTGACTATTGATAATGCCGGAAAAGGTATAAAAATAGCATCTGGAGCTTCTTTGGATAATGAAGATGGTTTTTTAATAATATCTAATACAGGAGATGATGGTATTACTGTCTCAGGAAATGTTTCTAATAATAACGGTGAAATGTATATTATGAATACAGGAAAAGATGGTATTAATATCACAAGTACCGGTAATATTACTAACAAAACTGATTTGCTTACTATAAATAATACAGGAAGTAACGGTATTAATATAGAAGGATTAATCAATGGTAATGATATAAACATCGAAAATTATAATTCTAATGTAACAATAGGAGATAATTCAAAAAACGATAACTACATAGCATCAACAGGTGACATAAATATCAAGATAGAAGATGGTAGTCTTTTAAATGCAGGTTATGACAAAACTCTTATTAAGACAACTAATAAAGGTAATTTAAATATAGATGTAACTAACGGTACAATTGGCGAAAATACTTCTAATAAAGAAGATGGATTAGGAGTAGGCCCTGATGCCAGAGAATTTGATAAGTCAATCAATGTAAAAGTTGATGGAAAAATCAATGCACAAACAAAAGATACAAAAAATTCTAATTCTGATCTTGTAATTAATATGGCAAGTAAAGGCACAGATATGAGAGTTGATCATATTAAAGCTGATGGAAATGTTATATTAATTGCTGACTATGATAAAAATGGCAACTCTTATTCTATACTAAATGCTTCATCTGATTCAACAAAAGCAAATGTAGAAGGTAAAGGTATATCATTAATTGCAAGTGACAGTATTGGATCTTCAGATAATAAGCTAACATTCAATCAAACAGATAGTGAAAACAGTAAATTAAATGTATTGGCAATCAATGATATAAATATCAAAGGCCAAGATGACAAATATAATACAAGTGTAGGTACAATGATTTCTAGAAAAGGAAATATCAATGCAGAATTTTCTGGAAATACTCATATTGATGAGATAACAGCTAATAAAAATATTAATATTGTAAATAGAGGTGCAGAGTTAAAAATAGAAAATCTAGGCTCTGTTCCAAATACTCCAGTAGATTACTATGGCCCAAATGGAGATATTGCTCCAGAATCAGCAACAATAAAGGTTTTGGATATCAATCCATATACAAGAAAAGATTCTGAGTGGATTGATGGGGTTCATCACTGGGCAGATTCTAAATTGACTATTGTTAATGGTCGTCTAAAAGGTAATTCAAATCCAGATGAAAAAGATTTGACATTAGTTGCAGACAATGTATACGTAGATGGTAAATATATTTCATTAGGAAAAGACGGTTTTTATGTAAAACCTGACGATACAACAAATCCATTAAGAAAAGAAGATGGAGAACCTGTTGATTGGGTAGCTAAGTCTGTAAGACCAGATGATGTTACTGCAATTGGCAGAGATGAAAATGAACGTAATTATTACGATGAAAATGAATATCCAGCAGATAGTGATAGCGATAGCGACGCCGACGCAGACGCCGATGCTGACGCTGATGCTGATGCTGATGCCGACGCAGATGCCGATGCCGACGCAGATGCCGATGCCGACGCAGATGCCGATGCCGACGCAGA